>JBDVMC010000001.1:0-186804 GCA_039970335.1 Henriciella sp.
CGAGAGGCCTGCATTGGGTTTCTTGTTGTTCGTCGAAGAAGGCAAACCGACTATGCTAGAGGGGTTCAGCTACTCCGAGGCTTGGCCGGATGATCTAAGCGAATACAGTGTGTCTTTGGGGTAGGTCTGATTTGACGCCGACAGGAGACATCAAAAAACTGCAGGTAGGATAACTGCAACGAGCAGAATCCCCGCAAGCGTGAGTCCAAAATACCAGTACATTGCATGCTTGCGTTTTTGGTCCATGCCGATGTCTAGCAGCTCTATTCGAGTCTTCAATGACGCCGGAATTAGACCTCCGCTTTTGGTCAGAAGCGGACATAAACCGGGATCAAGACGACGGCTGATCTGACAACATGTTAGAGAAAACCAATGAGAAGGATCGATACCGGATCGAAGAACCTAGCTTCGGTGAGACTGCGATCAGCGTCCTGTGCGAAATGCTTTTCGCCCAAGGTATTTGTTCTTTCTTGGCGCCGCATCATTCAAAGTTTCTGATGGCGCTTTGGCCTCTGACACCGCGACACCAGCGGTGACTTCGCCGCTCAACAGCTGGCGCACATAGGACAGCGCTGAGCTGCCAGTGTTTACCTCAATCTCAGGCGCCGCGCGGTCAAGCCGCCGAGCCAGGAGTTTCACATGATGCGGGCTTAGGCCATCCAGCGTTTTCTCGAACACTTCATCGCCGAGGCTAGTCTTCAACGCCAACAAATCGTCTCGGCTGAGGCCTGCAGCAGTGACCTGCTTGCGGGCAAGCTTGCTCGCGACAGCTGAGAAATCAGCCTCTTTGATTCGAGGAAAGAGGCTCTCATTGGCGAGGATTGCCGAGAGCGCTGCGCGTCCGTTGCCCGAGAGTGCCATATGTTAAGCCGCTGCGTCTTTGGTTTGCGCCGTGAGGCGCGCTTGAACTTCTTGGTATAGCATATTCACCGTCGTCAGGGCATCCCCAGGCCATTTTTGAGCGAGGGTTGGATTGGCGCCAAGCTCGACCGGGTTTGCGGCGAACTCTTTTTTCTGGGGAATCACCGTCTGGAAGATGTCATATTCGCTATCTGGCTCGAGCGCGCCTTCGCGCATCGCTTCGAGCACGATGCTTTGATGCGGCGAGCCGTCAAACTTGGTCGGCAGCACGACCGGGCGATTGTTCAGCCCGCGTTTCTTCAAACTATCAATGATGTCACCGGTGAAGAGATCGAGACCCAGCGTCGACATAAAATCTGGAATGGTTGGAACGATGATCAGATCAGAGGCCGAAAGCGTCGCTTCCGTCATCGCTGAAATCCCCGGAGGGCAATCGCAGATGACGATATCATACTGCTTGCGTAGGTCCGCCATATCTTGGCGTAGGCGCAGACCAACGCGGCCTTCAATCGCCGTCATCGAGTAGCCTTGCTCAGTCAGGATATAAATCAATTCCCGTTCTGCGCGTCGCAGGCCCGGTGTTGCTGGCACGAGTGATAGGTCGAGGGGCTTGCCCATAAACGTCACATCGCTCGCATGCGGCACAATGAATTTGGTCATGTGTGCGAAACACTCGCCGAGAAAGTTCTCGCGCAAATAGTCCGAAACGTTCGTGTAGTTGTTGATCGCGTCATACAGGCGCTCATCGCCATTTTCGCCATAGATGAGCAGCGAGGCATTGGCCTGGCTGTCGAGATCGACAACCAAAGTCTTGTACCCCTCAGCCGCAAAAGCCTCAGCGAGAGAAACCGTAGTGGTAGTTTTGCCGACCCCACCCTTGGAATTGGCAACAGATATAACGCGTCCGAGCATTAAGCCCCCTCTAAAACATTCGCCACAATGCGATGAAAATTCTATTACGGTTCCTGACTACTGGAATCCATTCGGTCGTATTTCGGCCAAAACAAAGGAAAAAACTTAATAAACCGAAAACCAAATTTTGGGATGCAACGCCAGGTGGAAAGTAGTGGCTTATGATTGCGTTGCCAAAGTCACGACGAACCTAAATAATTGCTCCTGCCAGCAGTAAAAGAGGGAGATATGTTAGAACTGGTGCGATGAAGAGGCTTAGTGTTTGATGTATGACACTGGCGCAAAACACCAGAAGTTCAGTCTGGAAGACCTGTTGTGAATTGAGGATCATTTCGTGATTGACTTTGTAGAGGATGAATTTGTCCAGGTTCTAGCAAAAGCACCCGACAAATATGGACCAGGTCTGGTGGGCATCGCTATATCTATTGCTAAGTGCGTTCATGAAGACACTGTTGCGTCCACCGGCATTCCCATTGGAGATTTGGTCATTTGGGTAGGACTCGATCGCGGCAACGGTGTCGAAGCCATAGTCATACCGTCGGAATGGTTGGTGCCACTGTGAGTTCGACAAGGCTCGGATGTAAACACCATCCTCCTCGGTGATTATTCCTTAAGAGCTAAACTGGCTGACCCACACCTCGGTAGGCCAGCCTATTAGATATAAATTTTAGCGAGAGTCGGGCGCGCTTATAATTCCCCGCCACCCCAAAGAACTGAGTAGGCCTCACAGTGAACCAGGACGCTCGAATAGTCCGCTAAGTTAACACCGGCAGGTACTTCGTACTCTTGACCGCCCTTAGTTGATTTCAGCTCACCAATATTAATTGCGCCAACGATGGCCGTTTTGCCGGTGACGTCTGAAACGGTCTGAGGCGAAAGAAATATTTTCAAGTCAGGTCCGTTTGCAGCCCGGAAATCATCGCCAAAAACGATTAAGGTTTTGTCCCCGCGCTGAACGACTTCCCAACCGCCTTTGAGTTTCTTTTTCTTTTTAATAAAAGTACCCGACGGCAATTCTGCTTCGACGGTGACTGATGCTGTTGGTGTTTCAGCAAAAGCTGCGGGTGCGCAGACTGCAAAACCAGACAAACCGATGGCGAGCGCAGCAGCAAGGGGTGATATACGGATCATAGAAATTTCCTCGATGGATGAAACTGTCGGCCGGTGTTGGCCTGTGTGTTAGTTAGAGGGGGGCGTACACACACGCCAATCACCCATGTTCACAGGAGTGTGCTCACTAAGTGAGCCCCTGCGGCAGTAGAGACCAGTGCGCCGTTTTCATCAGATCGGGAAACCGGCAAATCATATCCGTTTCGATAGTGTGCGTAAAATTTGTCAGCCAAAAATTTCCGCGCAATTTTGTTGGGCGTTTTCTAACTCCCGCCCAATGTCTGCTCTGACGCCGATTGCAGACTCTAAGTCTAGAGCTTGTTGATGACCGAAGTCGATCGTATCTACTTCGTATGTTGCCACCGGAAGACGATATTGAAGCGAGACTAAGCGCATGGGATGCCATGCATGTGCTCTTTCTAGGTACCGATGTAGATAGCCTACATCTGGATGATGCGGCGAAGAGGTGCGCAAAGACGCAATACTCAATAGAAGAACTAGAACTTATATTCTGGCGAGAAGTTTACCCTGCTATGCGTTCTAACCTTTGGGATGTCGCCGGAGAGTGGACGGAACTAGATATCCAGGCGCTGAGCGATACGATACTTAAGCGCCACAAATTTGGACGGCCTATATGGTATCGCCAGTTGCGATCCTACCCCACCGAATACTGGAACAAGCTGAGAGCCAAAGTTATCCTGTTGCGTGGCGCGGACTAATCAAAGCCAGCTTTGACGCCGAGAGCACACGTCGACTTATAAGCAAGCCTTCACGCAAAGGTATCGTTTCGCATGACAACCGCATCCGACTGGCTCACTGATCTCGAACCGACGACGAAAAAGGTAAGACCTTTGACACGTCATACCCGCATTTTTGGCAAGTCTTGAGCGCGGGGATCGTATAGAGCGTCGGGCCAGAGCGTTGGTCATTGTCAACCTTCGCGAGATGCTGATGACAATTTGGACACCTAAGCCCCAAAACCAGCGCTCCCGTGACGATAAAAATGGCGGCTGCCCACGCAATTTGACCCTGGACCGACATCCAAAACGTGCCAGCCAATCCAACATAGGGGACGAAGTACTTAAACAAAATGGCTATTAGTTGCATAAAACACTCTTTGAACCAGCGCTTCTACACGTCGTTGGGTTCTTGACCAACGACTAGTTGCCCCGTTTCAAAGTTTTGCCCAAGGTTATGCAACTCGTAGCGGTGACTAGTTTACGTTTTGCCGCTGAAAGCAGACTTCTGCCTCTGGTCAGGGGCGAACATTAGACCGACAGACGGATATGAAGAGTGTTTTGGAACAGTTGTTGCGCGTTGATGGTCTGCCCCACCGAGGTGGAGCAGACCATATTTGTGAACTGTCGCACGCCCCGAAATCACCTAAAATGAGACGGCACGCATCAGATACTTGATTTTGGCCCAAAATAGGCCGGGACACTGGGACAAACCCTCACAACCCACTGAATACAATGGATTAAATCTGTCCCGGCCTGTCTAAAATAGGGCGTTTCTGTCCCGGCCTAAAATATCGCTGGATCGCCCGTCACCATTGGCGATTAGCGTATTCTGTCCCGGTGTCCCGGCCTGTCAGGGAATAGGGGTGCGTCAGCCACCCCGAACAAGCTTCAAAACCTCGCCAGATGACCGGCCAGCTACATACTCGCCCCAACGCTCCAATACCGGCGCACGGCGCTCTAGATAATCGTCAAGGTCATACGTCTTCGCCACAGCATCCCGCTTGTCATGCTCAATCAGCATCTCTCCTACCCGCCAATCCAAATCAGTCGCCTGACTGGCCCACGTGCGAAGCGACTTCCGAAACCCATGCGGGCGAGCCTCCAAATCACGCTTTGCCATATAGCGGCTGGTCACCACGTCCGAGATGACGCCCTTGGTGCGACCGGGGAATAGATAGCCATCAGCCCGCATGAATGGCTTGCACGCCTCCATCACGTTGCGCATCTCCGTCGTGACAGGCACGCGGAAGTCTGGCGTCTTATCCTTGCCACCCTTCAAGTGCGGTCCAGGGGCCGTCCAAATGTCCCCATCGATCTCACTCAGGTTCATCAACCGAACGGCCTTGCTCCGAATACCGCACAGGATCAGCATGCGAAGGCACAGCTTGGTCACGGTCTCGGCCTGGTCTTCCGGGTCAGGGGCGACGATGCTGCTATAGAAGGCAGGCACCTCGGCCCATGGCATCATCGGGATGCCCTTGGTCTTGTGTTCCTGCACGCCGAGCAAAGCCTTCGCCTTGGTGGTGGCCGTCACGTCCACATCGAGACCCATGGCCGCTGCGTGGCGAAATACGATGCCGGTGCGGTTCAGAGCTTTGATGGCTGTCGGGGCCTTGCTGTGCCAGATGGGCTTGAGCGCATCGCGGATCACGTTCTGATCAATCATAGTGATGGGCATCTTGCCGATCTTGGGCACGACATGCTGCTCAAGCGGGCTGAGCCACCGCCCTGCCTTGCCGTCGCCTCGCAGGCTTTTCTTGTGCGACTCGAACGCTTCCTGCATCACGTCTTCAAACAGGTGCTTGGTGTCTGCGCTGCCCTTGGACCGCTCTTGCATTGGATCGATGCCGTTGGCGACAAGCTGCCGGGCGGCATCAGCCTTCTCTCGGGCACCTCCGAGTGAGACAGCGGGCCAGCCGCCTAGACCCATCTCAGGACGGCGACCGAACAAACGATAGCGGAACACCCATTTTCCGGCCTTCTCATTGCGCTTCACCAAACGCAGGCCCCGGCCAAGTTCATACTTGCCAGCGGGTAGGAAGGTGATCTGTCGGACGGTTAACGGCATGGCTCGGTCTCCTAGGTTGCCATCGGGGTTGGTCCCCCCACTGGTCCCCCCCCCCCATAGCCCACGAGACCGCTCGCGACAAGAAATAGTTGCGGCGCGTCCAATATCCCTGTGGCCACCGTCATTACAGGCCATTATGAAGGTCGAATTGGATGGCTCGCAACAGATACGAATTCGAGTTAGGTGCCCCCTCGCGGCACCATCGCCACAGAATTAGTAAAACGGTCCCATGCGGGCCAGTTTACGTTTATCAAATGCTAGGCTGGCGACCCCTGCAGGATTCGAACCTGCGACCGTCCGATTAGAAGTCGGGTGCTCTATCCAGCTGAGCTAAGGGGCCGTTTGAGGGCCTGCCTTAATCCGAATATCGAAAAACATAAAGCAGGGAATTGCGTCCGGAGCTGCAGCCAATCGGAGAGCTCAGTGAATTGGGCTGATATCTGGCGGATACAGCCTCTATTTAATGGGTCCAAGGCTGTTTGCGGTCAGCCGAGAAATTCTCTGAATATGATTTCACCAAACGCTTGGTCTCGCGTGGCTCTTCAACAACAAAGGTGATGTTTTCGCGCTTGGCATAAGCGATCGCCTGCTCGCGGCTATCGAAGTGCAACCGAACTTGGCCGGTTGTGTCGTCGATGCTGGTCCACCCCATCACGGGATCGCTGGACCTTTTGGCTCCGGAGACCAACTCGAGCACCCAATCTTTCGTCTTGCCGCGGCCAGATTGCATAGCAGTCTTAGCGGGCTTGTAGATACGGGCATCCATGTCGTCTATCTCCGAGAGAAGAAACTGGTCGGAGCGATAGGATTCGAACCTACGACCCTCTGGTCCCAAACCAGATGCGCTACCAGGCTGCGCCACGCTCCGGCCTCCCGGTATACTGTCGGTTTTTCGGGTTACAACCCTATTTTTGCTTTCTTCGCAGTGTCCGAAATGTCGCATCTGCGCGGGCGGCGATTTTCTCGCCATCGATCAGCAAATCCGCTGAAACCTGTACTAAATCATGCTCGCAGCTCAAAACGCGCGGATGCGCCTCGAGCCAAGCGTGCAATCGAACCGTTTCGAGGAAATGCAGGGTCAGTTTCAGTGTCACTGACATGCGTTTGGTTTCGAACCATACCGCTTTAGCGAGCGATCGGTCCGCAAAGGCGCTCGCCATTCCTCCGTGCAAGAACCCCATCGAGTTACAATGCCGGTCGAGAATGAACATACCAGAGCGCACATCGCCATCCGCCGATGCTTCATAGACGGGTCCGTTATGATTACTAAATGCGCCGCGCGAGTTTGAAAGTGCGAATCCCTCCGGAACAATCAGGTGCTCAGGCAGGTCTTCTTCTCTCATCGTTGCTTATTCAGCAGGCGCAGCAGCTTCAACATTCCCGAAAATTGGATGCTGCACCGTATCGCCGGGCTGGATCCCAAGTTCCGCCGCTCGGCCCCCATTCAGTTCAAGCACCGCACGTACGGGCACGCCGGCCGAAATTGTCCGCAATGATCCTGGTACAGTATTGCGGGCAATCATCTCAATCGCGCCATTCTCAGCGATGAAGAACATATCCAGCGGTAGGATTGTGTCCTTCATATACATGGCGGGTTCGCGCGGCGGATCGAAATCGAACAACATGCCCGTATCGGGATCCATGCTTTCGCGCTCCATCAGACCGAAACTGATCTCATCGCGATCATTTGCGATTTCGACTGAAAACTCATGACTTGCATCTGAGCTGACAATGGTCAGAGGCGTAACCTCCATCGGATCGGCCAAAGCTGGCAGAGTAAACACAGCGATCGCGGCGAGGGCAGATAAGGTAATACGTTTCATGCCCTAATCTCTAACCGCGCCCCACTCGGGCGGCAAGCAAGCGCAACAGAATTCGTCTACTTTTTGACGACGATGACGTTCTCGCCTTTTTGACCGCTTCCGGTCACAACGTCGATTTCCATGCCGGTCTCCAATATATCGAGACCTGCTTTCCGAAGAACAGAGATGTGAACAAAGATATCTTCTGCATCATTTGGACGGTTCACAAAGCCGAAGCCCTGCGCGGCGTTGAACCATTTGACGATCACGCGTTCGAATACGACTGCTTCGCCCTGGTCGCGCATCACAGAGGCTTTCGGGCGGTCCATCTCCATAATATTGAGGACTTGCCAGCCGCGCTCACGCTCGACGATGTCACAAACGATCCGTGCGCCTTCATCCGCAGAACTTTCGCCATAGGCGCGCAGGCAAGAGACATGCATCATCACATCCTGGTGCAGAATCACACCTTCGACGGATTCCGGCACGACGAAACCATAGCCTTTGACCGCGTCGAACCATTTGACACGACCAATCAGGCGAACCCCTGACTCTGTACTCACTTTGGATACCTGTTCAGCCGCGTTACTCATGGGCCCACCCCGAATTAACCATTTTGATAGCCCGAGGATCAAATCCTGTCACGCAGAATTGATCAGTGCCCGCATATGTTTTCTACTTATGATGGAACAAATGGCACTCCCTAGGGGAATCGAACCCCTCTTTCCAGGTTGAAAACCTGGCGTCCTAACCGATAGACGAAGGGAGCGCGCTGTTTGAGGGGCCGATATAGCCATGCCGGATTGTGCTGGCAACCTTCTTTGGCGGCGCTTCTGATTTTTTTTCAGCCGTCCCCTTGAGCCCCCTGCTTCGCTTGCAAAGTTCGGATGAGTGAGACACACAAACAAGATGCATATAGACCTCTCGAATACGCCATTAGAACAAGCTCAACAAAGCGCTTGGAAAACTGTCGCTGATATTACCGGTGAGGCATTTGCGGCCGACCCGGTCAATCAGTACGTCTTTGGCAAGTCCGCTTCAATCCGGTCGATGTTTCGGGTTATGGCCCGCGAAATGTATCTACCCTCGGGCATGTGCCACCTCCATCCGGCGGGAGGCGCAACCATGTGGATGCCGCCAGGTGTTGAAGCTGCGCCGTCGAATATGGGCTTGTTTCGCTTCGCGCTCGGGCAATTGCGGCACGGCACACCCGGCGCGATCAAACGCGGCATGGGGCTCAGCGAGTTGATGCAGGATTGGCACCCCAAGGATCCACATTTCTATCTGTTTACGATCGGAACCACCCTGGCGGGGCGTGGAAAAGGAGTTGGGAAAGCGCTATTGGCGCCCGTCCTAAGCGCATGTGATGCCGCTGGCGTGCCAATCTATTTGGAAAATTCCAATCCCGCGAATTCAGGGTTCTATGCCGCGCATGGGTTTGAGCGAATTGGGGTCTTTGCAATTGACGGTGAAGGCTCACCGATCATGGAACCTATGTGGCGCGAGCCTAAGGCCTAGCAACGAGCCAATCTTTCTAGAATTTGAAGAGGCGCCCTCAGCCGCGGCTCAGCGAATAATTCGGCGCCTCGCGCGTCATCTGAACATCGTGCACGTGGCTTTCATTCAGACCCGCGCCGGTGATCTGAACGAATTCAGCCCGCGCGTGCAGCTCGGCCATAGTCGGCGCGCCAACATAGCCCATCGCCGCCCGCAATCCGCCAACCATTTGGTGGACGATCGGTCCGATTGGCCCCTTGAAAGGGACCTGGCCTTCAATGCCCTCCGGCACAAGCTTGTCACTCGCCGCGTCTTTCTGGAAATAGCGATCAGCTGAGCCGCGCGCCATTGCGCCCAGGCTGCCCATCCCGCGATAAGATTTGTAAGACCGTCCTTGATATAGAAAGACCTCGCCTGGCGCCTCTTCGGTTCCGGCAAACATCGATCCCATCATCGCGGTTGACGCACCAGCTGCTAGAGCTTTCGCGAAATCGCCAGAGAATTTGATGCCGCCATCGGCAATAATCGGAATATTCGAGGCAGCAGCAGCGTTCGCGCAATCCTCAATCGCGGTAAGTTGCGGTACGCCTACACCAGCGACAATCCGGGTTGTACAAATCGATCCCGGTCCAATCCCAACCTTCACAGCGTCAGCGCCCGCATCGATCAACGCCTTGGTTGCCTCTGCTGTCGCAACATTTCCGGCGATGATTTGAACGGCGTTGGAGATTTTTTTCGCCCGGGTCACCGCTTCGCCAACCGCTTTGGAGTGTCCGTGGGCCGTATCGATAATGACCGCGTCGGCGCCCGCTTCGATCAGAGCAGCCGTACGCTCAAATCCCGCATCGCCAACCGAAGACGCCGCAGCAACGCGCAAACGCCCGCCATCATCCTTAGCCGCGTTTGGGTTTACCGCCGCCTTGTCCATATCTTTGACCGTCAGAAGGCCAATGCAATTACCGTCCGCGTCGACGATCACCAGGCGTTCAATTCGGTGCTTGTGAAGCAAGGTCCGGGCGTCTTCGATGGCGACATCCATCGTCACCGTTACAACATCGCGCGTCATCAAGCTGCCAACGCGTTGGTTCGGGTCAGGCGCAAAGCGTAGATCTCGATTGGTGATAATGCCGACGAGCTTGCCGTCCTCGACCACCGGAATTCCGGAGAAACCTGTCTGTTCTTTCAAGGCTTTCAGCTCGGCCAGACTGGCAGAAGGTTCGATCGTGATCGGGTTCATCACCACGCCGCTCTCAAACTTCTTCACCTGCGTGACTTGAGCGGCTTGCTCTTCGACGGAGAAATTTCGGTGGATGACACCAATTCCGCCCGCTTGCGCCATAGCAATTGCGAGGCGCGCCTCGGTGACGGTATCCATCGCCGCCGAGATCAATGGAATATTTAATCCGATGCTCTGCGTCAGTTGCGTAGCGACGTTGACTTCAGATGGTGTGACCTCACTTGCGCCGGGCTGTAAAAGCACGTCGTCAAAGGTGATCGCTTGTCGGATATTCATGTGGGGAGCTCCCTTTTCGGCTCCCTAATTGAGTCCCCTAGGAAGGGCAAGCCCCATTTGTGTGACGATTAGTCGACGCAGAGCACTGGCGTGGCAATTCCGTTCTCAACGGTCTGATAGCAACCAAACGGGCTGTCATTCACAGAACACTGACCTGTTGCCGGTTCGCCGAACTCGGCTGACTTCTCACCTAAGGGGATCATACACCGATCGATACAGTCGCTCTGACTGGAACAGTCCTGACCAGCATCCGGCATCGGTTGAATGCAATTTTCCCACCCGAGCATGCCAGCCTTCATAACTTCCCCACCCGCAGCGTGGCACTCTGAACGCTCAATCGCCGTCGCGGTTTCACCATCAAATGCGATCGGCGCATAAGAAGGTTTCTCAGGCGGAACTTCGATCGCTGCTGAATCCGAAGATTCACCGATGACGGAGCACGCTGAGACAACACCAAGGCACGCGGCTAAAAGGATTGATCGCTTCATTGTCATCTCCGACTGGTTTGGTTGTTTATGCGTCCGATGGATCGGGTTGACCTGGCACGTCATCTGCTTGATCGGACGGGAGCCCTGGGATCGCATAGCCGCCCTTCAGCCATCGCGACAAATCGACATCCGCGCACCGTTTCGAGCAGAACGGTTTGAACTCAGCAGCAACCATTCGGGTTTCGCAAACTGGGCACTTCTTCTTGCTCATCGCTTTACAAACTCACTTTTGCTATCTGCACTTTGAACGACAATCACGCGCCCCCCAAAATGGTGTTCTATGGCATGACTGACTTCGGTCTTGCGCGCTAGATAGGCTTGTCGAACAGCCCCGCCAAGCGACAAATTGTATAAAGCTGTGGGTGTCGCTCTGGCTTCGCGTTGGAGCGCGCTGAGTAAGTTTAGAAGTGTCGTCTCGCCTGCATTCGCGTTCAATTGATCTTCAATAGGCATAAACCGCCATGGGATCGAGGACTCAAGCAACCCCAGAGGTGATGGCTTTAGGACTTTCGCTCCTGCCAATCCGAGGTTCGTAAATGCGTCTCGGGTTCTCTCCAAAATCACATCTTTCGACGCCGCGTTCAGAGGCCCCAAACAGTCGAGCACGAGATTACCGCCGAGGCCGCGCAAGCTGGCTTGCCGAGCCATTTCGATCGTTGCTTCCCGATTGATGGACAGGGCACGTGCGCCTGCACTTCCTGTCGACACGCGACCAGCTGTATCAATATCGAAGGCGGTCAGCGCGCGCGTCCGGTCGATATGCAATTGTCCGCCCCCCGGAAGCATTACGGACTTGTACGCGGCTTCACCAAAAGCCGTGGATACGGCGTCTTCGTCATCGATCGGCGTGAGTTTTCGTCCGCCTGGGAACGACTCTCGCCACCTATCAAACGGCGTCTTTCCATCCGCGTTGCGCTCGGTAAGCGATACTCTCGCGAGTTTGCCATGCCGCGCCTCACTACGGACCTCTACAGAGACAATTGCGCCCTCCGTGAGCCCGGTTCGAGACTTCAAATTCAAGAACGCCTCTTCGCCGGAGGTGAGTTCCAAGAACGCACCAGACGTATGATCTGCAAACATCCTTATGCGCGCGCGTGCGACATCACCAAACCGTGCCCGATCATTGACGCCGCCCCATCGTCGAAGAAAAAGACCAGCGGGTCGGTTTTTTGCATCAACAATTGCGGCGCGAAATTCTCCCGGCGCGTCATGGGTCAGGACCCCGGCAACGGGTGAAATCGTCATTCAGGCTGGCACGCGCGGACGCCCAATACGGGCAGGACTGTTTTCCATCCCTCGGCATCAACCAGATTGATCAAACCGCTCTCGATACGCTGGCCGCCATCCATCATCTCGCCCGGGACCATCGTGAGCGACAATTCGCGCCCATCATCTGAGAGATAAGACATCCGCGTGTTGAACTGCCCAAAAATATCACCGCCGGCCGTGGCCTGGATCAAATCTATTGGGATTTCGCCTTGCGCAAAAGTCGCCTGCCCTGAAAGCGCCTTCGAAAAGAAGATAAACTTGGAAACATCCGTTTTGCTCCAAAGGAACAACCCGCATTCGCCGCCTAAGACGTCTTGTGGACCAAGCCCGGACGACGGCACGCTATCAATCGCCGGTCGCTGAGCCAAGATCAGGGCGCGCTGTTCTTCCGGTGCCAACTCAGGTGTTGTTTCACACCCAGCGAGAGCCAATACTAATCCAACGGTGAGTATCAAAACCTGTTTCATGATCATTGTCCTGGCGAAAACGTTTGCCGATATACGAACCGGCCATTTTCTCTTTCAAAGCCGATTTGCGTCAGCGCGATGATAATTTGAGTATCCTGAGTTTCCACTTCGGTGGAGAAACTGCCCTGCCCGACCATAGATGCTCGCGCTTTGATCTCCACGCGTTCATTCGCGTTGGAAGTTCCACCCATGTCGAGAACGAACGCGCCTTCGTCACATGAGATTGGTCCAGAAATCTCTCCAAATTGGCGACCATATTGTGCAGCGAGCGTGGATAGCGTGTTGGTTGATAGCGTGCCACTGGATGACTCGCAGCCCGTTTGCGTCACGCGGAAAGCGCCATCGCGGAGGCGGAGGCTACCGCCCATTGCGCGCACCGGAGCTGATAGGCCTTCGATCGCACCGAGTTCTTGCTGCATCCGAAGCTCTTTGCCGACTAAGGCGGATCGCGAAAGTGTCAGAACGCCTGTGCCTCGACCGCCTGCCCCGCCCCATTGAACGTCATAGGTCGGTTGCAAACTGAGTAGAGATAAAGGGCGTAGCGACAGACTAACATCACCGACCGGTTGGGTATCGACATAGAAGCCGCTAATCCGGCCCTTCATGAGCGTCCCATCTGCTTTCGCCCAACCTGCCCCAAGACTACCGATGCCTGACTGGTTGAGGACAAAACCCAACGGCGTGAACGCCAATAAGCTTCCGATCAAAACCACTATGAACACAATAAGAAGCAACAATTTTCGCATCACAATCCCCCCGCGACCAGGTCTACGTTTACGCGCACGAGACCGCCGCCAGCTTGTTCCATATTAAATCGCGTCACCTGGCCATTATGCTTGGCTTGAATATCTTCTAGCCAAAGAAAGATCAGGCGTGGGTCGGCATTCTCAAACACCAGCCGCACTGAGTTGGTATCATCGCCCTGCAGCCGCGCGATTGAGAGCCCAATATCTCCAGCTGCGCCGGTTACTTTCGCCTTGAAATCCTCAATACTCGCAGATGAGGGGCGCGCATTGCTTGGAGCAGCGGCGCCTTGAGCCCGTTTGAGCATGTAGCTTTCCTGAACGCGTGACAGTGTACGGTCGGCGTCTGCAAGGCCAGCGCTCGCCTCGGCGCGCGCGCTCAAACTTGGAACGAGCACAAATTGCCAAACGACAATCAAGACGGTCAGCATTGCAGCGACAGAGATCAATAGCTTTTCGCGGCTTTCTAGGCCGGTCCACCACTCGGTCATGATGCGCTCTCCAAGGTTAGATCGCTGATGACCCGTGAACCGCTTTGCCGTGAATCCCCTGAGCGCGCTTGTAGACCACTTGTATTCACAATCGCTGTAAGTCGATCGACATCCGCGAAGTTCTTGAATGCAACAGTTGCCGTCATTTGGCCGCGAAGGCGGTCGTAGCGAATGGTCCGCAATTCACTATCTTCGACTTGCGCAAGCGCATCATACAAGACCGCGCTGACGTCGAGCAAGGACGGGAAGGTTTGCGCATTGCTCAACCTTGTCGACTGCGTGAGCGCCAAGACCTGTTGAACATCGCCGCCAAGTTCGGGCCAACCCACACGGGCGAATTCGGTTGAAAGCGCGCCAAGTTCGGTACTGCGTTGGTTCATCGCGCCCGTTTCCATCAACACAGTCCCAAACCAAGCGATGGCTGTAACGGCTGCGAGCGCGCCTGCTAGTTTCCAATGTGCGAGCCCTTCAAGTTCCAATGAGCGTCGCGGGGCAAACTGAGCCTGTCTGAGATCTATTCCGGAAGAGCCCGTTTCTGCCCATTCAATCAAGCGAAGCAAAAACGCCTCAAGATCATTCGCACCATCGCCATCGGCGGTCCGGTTCACTGCTTGCGCAAGGTGCTGACCGAACACCTGAACTTGCGGATGGGGATCGAGAAAACTCAGGACCACGTCGCGCCCAAGTGAAGCATCTACCGCGAAACTTCGATCACCTAATCGGCCAAGCAATACACCCGGCCCTTCGAATAGAATGTTCGTATCCGGCAGCACACTATGCGCTGCGATCAAGGCCGCTTCGCTTAATCCAAAGGCATCTAACTGCTCTGAAAACCCAGTCATTGCGTCTATCGAGACGACATTGATCCGACGCGGAGCGCTCGGGTCGGTTTTGTTCAGGGCGCGGAGTGCGACATGACTATTCTCAACAGCGTCGGCTAAATCATCTTCGATCGCGAATGGTGCAGCGCGAAGGGCTTGTGTTTCATTCCGTGCTGGAATGTTCGCGCTCAAGCCGAGCACATCAAGCCCATTCAAGAAAACCGAGACATTCTTGCCTTTCCCCTCAACGCCGTGAAGTTCAGACATCACAACCCAGTCGCGCCCCTTTTGACGTGCGGCGAGCAAAGAGCCGTCTGGCTGCAATAAGGCATAGATTTTGGCCATCAACCTGTCCGCTCCCGCCGCAGCGTTTTAATTGGGCGACCCGGAACGGCCTCAAAAAGGTAGCGCATCGTCATATCATGTCCGCGATAAGACACATTGGCTGAAACTTCCACCAGACTTGTGACAAGCCCAAATTTCTCGATTTGGATTTTTTCGGGATCCACCTTCTTGGCGATCGGATCCTCCATCAAATCTTCAACGCCTTCCCATCCACCTTCGGGGCGCGACGCAATCAATTCTTGGGCCTCTCTAAGCTCAATCGCTCCGCCAAATGCCAATTGCAGAAGCGGTGCCTGAGCATCTTCTAGGGTATTGATGTTCAACGATCCCGCGGGCCTTCCTGCCTCTGCGGGCAACGCGCACAATAAGGGGGTAAGCTTCGTTACGACATCGGGCGTATACCCACGTATCGCCCGTAACTCATCGAGCGTTGCAAGTGGCTGTCCAGAGGTGCGGTATGAGGGAACTTCGCTGAGATAATAGGAATCTTCGGCACCGCCATCGCCCGGGACCGAATTGTCATCCATCCAATCCGTTAACGCCGAAACCAACATCGTCGCGTCTACAGAAAATCCATCCACCAAGGCGGCCTCGAGAAGCCCCTCATAAAAGGCTTTGGCGTCTTGATCGGAAACCGTGCCACCGCCCTCACCAGGCTTGGTCAAACGATTCACATTGAAGCAGTTTGTCGCGTCGCGAATTGAGACGATTATGTTGCCGCCCTCGACCGGGACAATTTGTGGCTCACCCCAGCCTGGCAGGTCTGCGCTCAAACGGCTCGCAAGTGGCTCTAACAGAGAAAGCAAGCGCGCTTTCGCGACCTCTTCCGCAGAGATGGAATAGAACGCCAATTGAGCTTGCGCATCCAGAGCGCGGGCGCGCTGTGTGGCGGTTGTCACGGCTTGAGTCACAGCGAGCGCCGCCACCGACATCGCTGCGATAATCATCAGAACCGTGAGTAAGGCGGCACCGTGTTCTGATCTTTGGCGCGACCGGGTCATGACCGTGCGCCTGTCAAAGTCGCAATCACGAGCGTCGCGTCGTCCTCGAAAGCGACGCTAATCTCAATCAGATCGGGAAGGATGGAAGTCGCTCCCAAAGCATCCCCTTGCCAATACTCTGATCGCTGCCCACCCCGAACAAAGCCGAGCTCAACTGACTTGACGTTGTCCAACAAAACCCTTGATGCGACAGGGGTACCGCTGGTCGCATCGGGGCGAAGCGTGACTTCGCGAACAAGCTCACCATCGCGCAGGATATAGGAGACGGCTTGCAATGTACTCCGCGGCTCAATTTGGGCGGGATTGATCCAACCGGTACGCACAAAACTTAGAAAGGGCGCGTCCCCTCTCGGGGCTTCGCCGAATAGATTGCTGGGTGGAGAAAAACCATCAACAGGTTGGATCGCGCGTGGACTGAGCGCCGCAATGTCTTGGCGGATCAATCGCTGCGCAATATCGATTTGACGGGCCGCAGCCTCTCGCTCTTTAACTTGCTGACCGGCCCCCGTCGCCCCGATCAGAAGAGTCGCCCCCGCCGACGAAACGAGCGCCAATATAAAGAGCGCGACCAGCGTTTCTGCGAGCGAGAACCCAGCTTGAGGAGAGCGCGGCTCCATCATTTGTCGTCGTCCTCCGGTTGGACAGCCGCGGGCGTCGCTTGCTCGGACAAAGCTGCTGGAATGTATTTCAGTGCGATCAGGCGAGCGATCACTTGCTCATCGCCCTCGCTTCGAACCTGAATTTCGAAGTTTTGGAGGTCTCCAACCTGCGCAGCGCTGCTGGTTTGGGTCCAAACGAAAGTTCGGCCCATCTGAACTTGTTGTCCCGTCGCAATACCCGCATCGATAAGGTCGGGCTCTGCCATCGCGTGAGCTAACAGATTTTCCCCGACGGTGCGCGCCAAAACGCGCGCCTCCAAACCCGCGGCATTGCGCGTGGCATCGGTTGAGATTTGCAATAAAGGAATCGCCGCGAGCGCCAAAATGCCCATCGCCGCAACAGTTTCGACGAGGCTAAAACCAGCTTCAAGCGAACGTTTATCTCTCAACAAGAGTAACCCTCCCTTGCTCGTCCACGGCTATGTTTATCCTGACACCTCGGCCGCTAAATTCGAACTGAGCGGAAGTGACGATCCCCGTTGGGTCAAAGATCAAATCCGGCCAGCCGTCTGGCTGTTCTTGTTGATCAGTAATGGCAGCAATCCTCATGCGCGCAGGAAGCGTTTCGGGCCGTCCTTGAGGTCGCCATAACTCTCCGCGCCATTGCAGCAATCTGTATCCAGTCTCCGTCAATTCGAGCCCGACAGGTTGGCCCGCCATGATCGCGTGATCCTGAGCGGTGCGCAGGACCTGGGCAAAAGCTTGCGCGCGGGACTGCTCTGCGGTTGGTCGTTGCGGAACCGTTAGCGTCACAAGACCTGCCACGAGGCCGACGATGAAAACCACCATCAGGACCTCAACAATGGTGACGCCTCGTTCGTGCGAGTGATATGGACGGCGCGGTTTCATCACGAACCAATCTAGACCTTAGTCCCAGTTGCCAATATCTGCGTCGAGTTCTTCGCCGCCTTGCTGACCGTCAGCACCGTACGAATAAAGATCGTAAGGGCGCCCGGATTTGTCGCCGGGACGCTCATAAATGAACGCACGTCCCCAAGGATCGAGCGGGATCGATCCCTTCTGCAAGTATCCACCTATTCGATAGCTGGCCCCGTCTGGCAAATTGTCCGGACGCTCAACCAGCGCCTCCAAGCCTTGTTGCTGTGAAGGGTAATCATAGGCATCGAGAGCATATTGCTCGAGCGCTTGGGAGAGGGCGGTGATGTTGACTTGAGCTGTCTTCACCTGTGCATCACTTCGCGCCCCAAGGACGTTGAACAAGACAACACTGGAGAGCAATCCAATGATAAAGACAACGACCATGATCTCAGTCAGCGTAAACCCACGCTGCCGCTTCAAACGCTTTTTTTGCGCCTCAGTCATATTCATCTCCTTAGGCTCCGATCGCCATTGTGTTGAGTTGCAGAATAGGCAGCATGATTGCCAGAACGATAAGGGCGACGACGCCTGCCAACATTACGATTAAAAGAGGTTCGAGCAGGCCTAACGCGATAGTAGCGCTGCTATCCAATTCGTCTTCCATATAGTCAGCGGCGCGTCCCATCATGTCAGGCAGGTCGCCGCCGCGTTCACCACTTGCAACCATATGGACAAGCATGGGCGGGAAGACTTCAGTCGCCCGCATGGCTCGGTTGAGCGGCTGCCCCTCTTCGACCTGACGCCGAACTTTAGTCGCGGCTTGGCGGAACACTTCATTCCCGACCGACCCGCGCGCAGCAACCAGCGCATCAGGCACGGTTGCACCGCTGCCCGAAAGCGTCGCAAATGTCCTCGCGAACTGAGCCGCATTTGCATTTTTTATGACCTTGCCCAGCATTGGCAGCTTAAGAGCGAAACGATCCCAGCCTAGTTTTACGACTGGGCGATTGAAGACGCCGCGAAGCGCCCACATCAACGCCCCGATTGCAGGAATGACCAATAGGCCCCAACCGCGCATGAACTTGGAAGCGCCAATCACCATCTCGGTCAAAGCCGGAAGGTCCTGCCCGACCGTTTCGAATTGTTCGACCACAGCGGGCACGACGAATATCAAAAGCAAAATAACGACGATCATCGCCACGACCGCGAGCACAGCTGGATAGATCAGGGCCGATAAGAGTTTGCTACGAAGTTTTCGAGACTTTTCCAGATGGGTCGCAAGACGATCCATCACATCACCTAGCCGCCCCGACGCCTGACCTGCGCTAACCACAGCACGATAATATGGCGGAAACGCTTTAGATGATTTCGCGAGCGATTCAGAAAAAGAAAATCCTTCCTGAACATTGCCGCGCACACTCATCAACACCCACCGCGATCCGGCTTTCTCAGCTTCGGTTGCGATGGCGCCTACCGCCTCCTCAACGGTCGCCCCAGATTTCAAAAGCATCGCCAATTGACGCGTCACCAAAACCAGGTCTTTGCCAGATAGAGACCCGCCGCTTCGGCCAATTGATCCCTGTTTTCGCCGAGATTCTTTTACGTCGAGGGGAGAGAGCTGCTTCAGGCGCAACTCTTTTCTGGCGGACCGCGCGGAATCCGCGGTGATAACGCCGGTTGCGCGTTTTCCGTCAGCGCCAATCGCTACATAATCGAAGACCGCCATCTCTTAGCGTTCCTCCTCGCGTCGGCAAACTCTCAAGACCTCCTCGACGCTCGTTTGGCCCGTCGCGACATAACGTGCAGCATTGCTGAACAAGGTATCATGCTGCGCGAAAGCGGCGTCTTGGATCGCATCTTCAGAGCCATCCGCTCGGATCAGGTCACGCAAGGCGCCATCTACAGTGATCAACTCATAGACGCCTAAGCGACCACTATAACCGCTGCTGCCGCAGGCCATGCATCCCTTTGGACGCCAAAATTCCGGCGCTTCGTTCGCTGTTAGACCAAACATAGCCAGCTCTTCTGGCGTAGACTGATGAGGCTCTCGGCAATGCTGGCAGAGCTTGCGAACCAAACGTTGCGCAATAACCGCTTTGAGCGTTGCGGCGAGCACATAAGGTTCAATGCCCATATCGCGAAGGCGCTGGATCGCCCCTGCTGCACTATTGGTGTGAACGGTCGAAAGAACTGGCCGTCCTGTCGAGGCAAACTCGAACGCGACTTTCGCAGTCTCCAAGTCTCGGACTTCGCCGACCATCACAACATCAGGGTCATGGCGCAGGATAGCGCGCAGCGTCGCCGCAAAGGTCAGCCCGACCTTATGGTGCATTTGGGTTTGGCTGATCCCGTCAAGACCGTACTCGATCGGATCTTCGAGCGTCATCACATTGCGCTCGCCATTGTTTAAAACAGACAGCGCCGAATAGAGCGTGGTGGTTTTACCCGAGCCGGTTGGCCCGGTCACGAGCGTGATCCCATTTGGTTGCGACAGGGTATCTCGGAACCTTGTCAACGTCGCCTCGTCCATACCGAGCTCGTCCAAACCCAGCAAAGCGTTACGTGTATCCAACAGGCGCATTGTAACCCGCTCGCCATATCGGCTCGGAAGGGTCGATACACGAACATCGATACTTCGCCCGCCGATTGAGAGCGAAATCCGGCCGTCCTGAGGAACACGCTTCTCTGCGATATCAAGACGCGCCATGACTTTGATCCGGCTTGTCAGCGGGGCTGCCAAACGCCGTGACGGGGTCAGCACCTCTTGCAACACACCATCGATGCGATAACGGACTGACAGATTGTCCTCGTGCGGCTCGATATGAACGTCGGAGGCCTTTCGGTTGACCGCCTCATAAATCAAGCCATTGATCAGGCGCACCACAGGCGCATCATCATCGCCGTCAAGTAGATCCGCCGTTTCGGGAATACCATCAACCAGGCTAGCGAGCCCCCCTTGGCTATCGAGGGCCGCTTCGGCCTCATCTCCAGAAACGCCTTCGCGCGCATAGTGCTCGGTTAAAGCGCGTTCGAACTCCTGCGGCGCCATGGCCTGTAGAGACAAGGGGCGCCGCAAAACGCGTCTAGCTTCGATCAATGAAAATGGATCAGCACCGTGGCGCACTGCGATCCGTACTTGGTCTTCCAGACCTTCCAACACAACCAACCCTTTATCTCGGGCAAAGGCGTAGGACAGATCAGTTTTAGCGGCGCTCATACTTTACGTTACCATGATTTGAAGGGGATTGCCCGCCAACTATTCGGTCGGGATTTCCGTCCCGAGGACATCAGAGAAAAACGCATCAAGTTCAGAAATACTCTCGCCATCGACTTCGTCATTTAGAAGCTCTTCCGCGCGAATATAGCGATAGCTGCGTTGGGTCACAGCGCGAGCTTCGTCGCGGTCACGAACAATGGTTGGCCGGATGAAAACCATCAAATTGGTGCGCAAATTGTCGACATTTTCCGACTTAAACAGATTACCGAGGACCGGAATATCGCCTGCAATCGGCACTTTGCGGTTGATGGTATCTTGGCTCTGCTCGATCAATCCGCCGAGCACGATAATTTCGCCGTCATCTGCAAGCACCGTCGTTGTGATTTGTCGTAGATTGGTGACAAAATCATCGGTCCCTGCGCTCAAAGTGGGCGATATGCTTGAGACTTCTTGGAAGATATCGAGATGGATCGTGTCATCCGCCGTGATCCGTGGGGTCACGTTGAGTTTGATGCCGACATCTTGGCGGGTCACGGTTCGGAACGGATTGCTGTTATCGGATCCAAGCGTCTCGCCGGTCGCAACTGGAATTTGCTGGCCGACCAAGAGTTCCGACCTACCGTTGTCGAGGGTCATATTGAACGGTTTGGAGAGCACTTTGGACTGCTCATCTTGCTCTAGCGCCGTGATGATTGCGCCGAACAGAGTATCTCCGCTCTGGCCACCGCCTCCAAACCCGACACCTTGCTGCCCCACCAAAGAGGTTACAGCATCCGAAAGGAATGGATTGGTTCCGCCAAACACATCAGGATCTGCGATTGCACCTGCGAGGCGAAGCAAACTTGGCGTTGAATTGGAAAAATTCGTGCTCAGGAATGGTACGGCCGACTCGCCTGTGCCGGTGAGCAGGAATTGAACGCCAAGGTCGCGCGCGGTTGAGTCTGAAATTTCGACAATGATCGCCTCAAGGAAGACCTGAGCGCGACGCTTATCGAGCGCCTCAACCACCCGTTCCATAGCAAGGATCGTATCAGGCGACGCACTGATTACGAGCGAGTTGGTCGGCTGGTGATGAGCAATCGTTGCGGCTGGCGCCTGACTATCTCCTGGAGCCGCTTGCGCGGCCATCGTCTGCCCAAGGCGCTCCAAAATCGGAACCAAGTCCTCGGCATTGGCATTCTTCAACTCAATCACCCGCAAACTATCGCGGACCGGATCGGTATTATCCAGGTCGCGGGCGACCCGGATCGCGCGAGCAACCGTCGCCTCATCGCCTTTGACCACAATCGAGTTGGAACTCGACGAAGCAGAGACTTCGAAACGATTGTTCGGATTGTCGTCGCGGTCGGCAAGGAGTTCTGAAAGAATGCCCTGTATCTCACGCGCCGGCACATTGCGCAGCTCAATTGTCTCGACTTTTGTGCGATCATTCTCATCCAAGCCGGCGACAATCTCGCGGAGCCTCGGCATGTTTGAAGAGTAATCGACGAGAACAAGAGTGTTGGACCGGGCATTGGCAACCACTTGGCCCTGCGCATCGACCAGCGGCTTAACCATTTGCGCAGCTTCAATCGCGCTAAAATTATCGAGTTTGAACACTTGCGTGATGAATGAGTTTGGCCCGGATTCACGTCCGCCCGCATCGCCAATCGCCATCTGCTCAGGAACGATCCGGTACACTCCTTTTCCAGCTGGTACCGCGGCAAATCCATGCACGCGCAGGGTCGAGAGGAATACCTGAAAGACCTCATTTGTGCTCATCGGTGATTGCGACATCACCGTAACCTTAGTGCGGCGCACATCGGGGTGGAGGATGAACGTATTGCCGGTGATGATGGAAACATCATCGATCAAAGCGGTAATATCCACATCATTCAGGCTCAGAACGTGACGCGCCGCTTGCGGCGACTTCATTTCAGCAGTCGCGGTGGCTTGAAACCCAATGGCCAGCGCAGATGCGGCAATGATTCTCTTCATGGTCTAAACCTTACTCACCAATTTCTAAACGTATAGTACGCTCTGTTCCGTTGCGATCTACCCGCAAAATCGCGAGATCGACCTCTCCCAAACGGCTCAACAATTCATCAATGTCTAATTCTGCGACGGATGTGCCATTAAATTGCAGCAATACATCACCTGGTTCCAATCCAGCTCCGCGCATCGCAGCTGCGTCACCGCGCGGCGATAAGCGATACCCCTGCAGCCCAGCATCGGTTCGGGCGGGGCCAGCGGTTAAAGACGTGAACAGCACTTCTGGGCCTGCAATACGCGCGGTTATCGGCGGCAGCGTGGGGTCGTTGGTGGTTGTTTCTACCTCACCGGGCGTGATTGCCTGCGAGTCATCGCTAATCACCGACAACCCCTCCCCTCGCCCACCACGCATGAGGGTCTCCGTTGCCCCATCGCGGCTAATGATGACGCGATCAGAGAAAATTTGCTCAAGCGCAACCCCGGCTATGATTTCGTCACCAACGCGGTAATTCTTGGCAATACCGTTCGGTGTGCGGATGATTGCGTTGCCTGCGCTTCCGCCTTCATCGGACATTCTCAACCCATCAAGTTGCAGATTGAGGTTGGTCTCTGGCACGGCCTCCAGAATCGGCCCGACGCTATCCGATTTGAAGGGATTTGTTCGCATGATGATGGTTCTGTCAGCTGCCAACGAAAACGCACTTGAGGTCCCCGTCATCGGCGCGGCGAGAGGGCGATCAGTAAACGACGCGACAGAGCTCACCGGGTAAAATATCAACCAAACCAATCGAGCCGCCAAAATCGCCAGCAACACAACCAAAACACCTTCAAGCAGCATGCGTGCCGGGCGCTCAGCGCGGCTAAGGCTCTCTAAAGCTGCGTCGGCGGCATTCGCCATCCAGGTCTCTCCGATCCCGTTATTCCGCTAATCGCTTATAAGGAAAAGCGTAAACATATTCGGTGCTAACATACACGAACCCTCACCACACAATTAAACTTGTGTGTGTAAGGGTTCGCTCTAGGGATTACAGTTCTCGGTTTTGTGACAAGCCTGCGATTGGCCTAAAACTTAGCCGTCAAGCTCGCAGACAAGCTCGTCCCGCGCTCATACGTGTTGAACTCTGTGCGACCCAATTCGCCGCCATTCAGCTGATACTCTTCATTCTTCTCTCCGAGAAGATTTCGAGCACTCAATCCCAGGGTTAAATCGCGATCACGAAAGATGAGATCGCGGCGGTAAACGAAATCTAGCTGAAGACCTGGATCCTGCAATACGTCGGCGATTTGCGATGTACCATCTGCTCGGCCGCGCTGAAGGATGCGCTCATCGACCCAGTTCAGGAGCAGCGTGGCTTGTTCGATATCATTATCCCAGCCGAATTGCATATTGAGGATATTCTCAGGTGTACCCTGCAATCCAGCGCCATCTAGGCCAAACAAATCACCGGCAACCGGGGTGGTGCTGAATGGTCCCGCAACCAAATCATCTGAGGATGCAGATATCTCAGCTGAGGTGTAAGTATAATTGAAAGAGAACAGCCAATCGCGCTGGTTGAACCACTTTTGGTCAATCGGCATTGCGAAGCGTGTACGAAACTCAAACTCGGCGCCGTAGAGCTCCGCTTGTGGCGCGTTGATGAATGAGGTTTGCAGCGAGCCGCCCGGATTGATGAAGGCGAATTCTTCGATCGGGTTGATGATTTCTTTGTAGAACGCGGCCAAAGTCACGAACTGATTGCGGCCCATATAATATTCGAGGCGCGCATCATAATTGGTGAATTCTGTGTCCTGCAGCAGCTCATTGCCTTGGTAAATGCGATCAGAGTCAGGATCGGTAAAAATCGACGGGGACAGCTCTCGAAACTGTGGCCGAGAAATCGTCTCTGAATATCCAACACGCATTTGCAAATCGTCTGCAAAGTTCCAGGTCAGCGTCGCGGCTGGCAGAATGTAGTCATTCTCAAGATTGGCGGTTGAGCCGATATCACCAAAGCGGCTGCTGGTAACGATGCCCTGCTCTGCCTCTTCGTAGCGCACACCAACCGTTGCATTGATAAAGCTGGTAATATCAAGCCGCCCTTGCAGGAAGGCGGACGCGATTTCGAGTTCTCCGATATAAAAATCGACATCCCGGTCACGGAAATCGAGAACGAAGCGAGCCGGATCAATATTATCCGGAGAGAACAGGAAGTCCGGGCGCAAGGCCGCGGTCTCGTCATCAAGCGAGTTTCCCCCCTGGAACTCAAAGTTCAGGATCTTGGAGTCGCGCTCTGTGTTCGAATAATCGACACCGCCCGTGATTTCCAACTCGCGAGAATCGTCAAACGCAAACAAATAACCGCCATCGATCCCGAAACTGAAATTCTCGTCTTCGAGTTCGGAGAAGGAAAAAACTGCATTATTGCCTGTTGCGCTATATCGAACGACACCGTCCGGCTCAACAAAACGGGTCAAGGTTCGCTCATACGGTGCGTCTCGACCTGAAGAAGAGTAAGAGCCGCGCCAGTTCAGATCGAACGCGCCAATCTCATGCTCACCTGCAAGCTGGGTGAAAAGCAATTCGCGTTCAAACCAACCCGAAGACTCTTCATAAATCGGTAGAGACTCAGACTGCAGATCACCCTGGTTGATCTGCGCCTCTTTCGACGTCGTGTGGACGTAGAATAGCGTGGCTTGAACTTCATTCGTATCCCACCCTACAGCCAAAGATCCGAGACCGTTCAGCGTCGCATCATACGTCGTTTCGGTCGTCCGAACGTCAGATCGAAGCTCGGTGCTGGTTAGGCGCGCAGTTTGGCGAATGGATTCTTCCGTCGTCCAACCGGTATCAAACCCAGCAACCGCAACGATACCAACGTCAAACGATCCCATGTCAAAAGCCCGGCCAAAATCAACTGTCGCGTTGAAATCTGGGTTTACGCCCCCGGTTTCGATGACGGTAAGCGGTGTATTCACAAAGCTCTCACCTGCCGCCTCAACCAGCGCGTCAGATTCATCTGTGAGATCCAGACCTTGTGAAACGATGTCAGAGATCGGACCCGGTAGGTCACGAAGACCGTCATCAAAGCCAGACCAATCAGCGTCTGCACCGTTGACAAACAGACCATCATTTGGAGACGATTCTGTATTGTAGGCGGTCCCAATTTTAACCGAGAAGAAATTCTCGCTCGGGATACGTACAGTCTTCAAATCGATCACACCGCCGCCAAACTCACCCGGATAATTGGCGGAGTAAGTCTTCTGCACTGCCGCACCTCCGAGAATATTGGAGGGGAACAGATCCAGTGGCACGGTTCGACGCAGAGGCTCAGGGCTTGGCAAGGGCGAGCCATTCAACAAGGCCGACGAATATCGGTCGCCAAGACCGCGCACGAAAGCAAACTTGTCTGAAACAACGCTCAAGCCGCTTACACGCGTCAGGGCCAAGGCCGCATTTGCATCGCCCTGGCGGATAAGGTCTTCCTCTGAGAGGAATGAAGCCACTTGAGAGGTTTGTCTCTGCGGCTCTGGAATGAAAGCGCCGCGCACCACCACGGTTTGTAGTGTGCGTTCCTCCGCTGGCGCAGCCTCAGGCTGCGCAGCGGTCTCTGCTGCTTGGTCTTCGGCTTGCTCTTGCGCGTAGACAGCTGGGACAGTTGCTAAGGTCAGCGCCGTCGACAGCAAGAGTGAATTGGTAATTGAGCGTTTCATTGTGTTTAAACTCCGTGGCGGCTCGCCAACAAAAAATAGGAGAAAGCCGAAGCGTCTTTTTCGGAACGCTTCGGCTCGTTTTTCTAAAAGCTTAGCAAGGATCGCTTGCTTCGAGGCCGCAAGACCAACCTTGCCACCAGGTGTCGTTCGCATCTTCAACCGCGCCGATGTACGCGGTGTCTTCGAAGAAGGGATCGGCTGTTGATGCCGCGAACGGTGTTACGCCCGCTTCAGTTGCTCCGTTGATGAAGGTCGAGGTCAGCGTGTTGGTCGTTTCAGTATTGGCGGCGTCAGCAGCGAGCGCGAGCGGCGAAACAGTTGTGCCATTGGCCGTAGAGTTCGATGCGTTCAACGCAGAGCAATCGAACAGCACAGAGTTGAAACTCGGGTCTTCAGCTGCCTCAAACGTTGCGTTATCATTACCGGCATCTTGCCAGCGGAAACATTCAGCTTCTTCGACAACAACTCCGTTCATGTACTGACCGACGGTTCCTTCATTTAAGCGGAGCCCGTTACCACGCTCAAACCCGATCGCGGTGAAGTTAGAAATCTTGTAGTTCGAACGCTCTGCGAGCGCCGCCCCAGGACCGGTCGTTGACGACGCTTCAAACAGATTATCACCGCTGCTTGGGCGCTGTGTGATGATCGCGAATTGGATGTTGCCTTGGTAACCCGTGTCAGTGTCGACAGAGTCATCATCATTACCGGTAAGTACGAGATACTTGACGTTGACGTTGCCACCGAAGAACTCGACGCCATCATCAGAGTTATTGTGCACCTGGATATATTCGACGGTCGTTGTGTTTCCGACGCCGCCAAAAGAGATGCCGTTCAGCTCATCGCCAGACGCAAGGGGGTTCCCCGCGTGCTTGACCTGCACGTAACGAAGCGTCCCGCTATTGTCGTCAGACGTTGCACCCCCGAACAGAGCGACAGGCTCAACCCCTTCGATACGGTTCTCACAGCCAACCGATTGCGCTGCGACGGTGGTGTTGCAATCATTGATTGGGGCACGCCCGAGAAGAACCAGTCCGCCCCACTCGCCAATCGCATTGTCCGGATCAATTTGGGAATTGGTCAGATCGTCTTCCGACGTGAAGACAACCGGATTGGCAGACGTACCGTTCGCAAAGATCTGCGATCCGCGTTGCACGACGAGGTAATCGTCGCCGCTATCACCGAAGATGGTCACGCCAGATTCGATGGTTAGCGTCGCTGGATCACCGCTCGCCGCAGTGCCGTCGCCGCCAATGTCCACACCGACATCAACGCGATCAATAAGCTCATAGACATTGCCCCGCGTGAGGCGAAGGTCACCTGTGATCACGCCGCTCACCTGACAAACGTTCTCGCCGCTAATGTCGACACCAGAATCTGTCGTTCCGGTTGGGCAAGATGCATCCGCAAACAGAGCAAAAGACCAACCTGCGGCCCAATTGTTTGTTTCGGTGTCTGTTGGCGCAAACGCGCCAATATAAGTTGTATCCTCGAAGAATGGATCAGCCGTCGATGCCGCAAACGGTGTGACGCCCGATTCATTGGCCCCTGGGAGAACTCCCGCGAGCG
This sequence comes from Henriciella sp., assembly GCA_039970335.1. Classification (GTDB taxonomy): domain Bacteria; phylum Pseudomonadota; class Alphaproteobacteria; order Caulobacterales; family Hyphomonadaceae; genus Henriciella. The sequence continues at coordinate 28,051 of JBDVMC010000001.1, forward strand.
AACTTGGGGTTTCAGCATTGTTGGCGTCAGCTGCCAGCGCGAGCGGCGAAACAGTCGTACCGTTGGCCGTAGAGTTCGCCGCGTTGAGCGCGGAACAGTCAAATAGCACTGAGTTGAAGCTTGGATCTTCTGCTGCTTCAAACGTTGCGTTGTCATTACCAGCATCCTGCCAGCGGAAGCACTCGGCCTCTTCAACGACCACACCGTTCATATACTGTCCGACTGTACCTTCGTTTAAGCGAATGGCGTTGCCCCGCTCAAAACCAATCGCTGTGAAGTTCGAGATCTTGTAGTTCGAACGCTCAGCAAGCGCAGCGCCAGGGCCTGTCGTGGAAGACGCTTCAAACAGATTGTCGCCACTCGTTGCGCGCTGACGGATGACCGCGAACTGGATATTGCCTTGATATCCCGTATCGGTGTCGATCGAGTCGTCATCATTCCCGGTGAGAACGAGGTATTTCACGTCCACTGTGCCGCCGAAGAATTCTACGCCATCGTCCGAGTTATTATGGACTTGAACAAACTCGACGGTGGTGGCGTCACCGACGCCGCCGAATGAAATACCGTTCAATTCGTCGCCAGAAGCAAGAGGGTTACCGGCAAAGCGCACCTGCAAATAGTTTAGGATACCGCTATTGTCGCCCGGCGTAGCACCGCCGAACAGAGCAACTGGCTCAACCCCTTCAATACGGTTCTCACACCCAACAGACTGCGCGGCGACTGTCGTGTTACAATCGTTGATCGGCGCCCGTCCGAGAAGAACCAGTCCGCCCCATTCACCGGTTGCATTGCCGCCATCATCGTTGGTTGTGTCAGTATCGTTTTGACGCTCAAGGTCTTCATCACTGGTCATAATGATCGGTGCTGCTGCGGTTCCATCAGCGATCAACTGAGACCCGCGATTAACAACCAAATAGTCGTCTCCGCTATTGCCGAAGACGGTTACGCCCGGCTCGATTGTCAGGATCGCTGCATCACCGCCTGAAGCATCGCCGCCAACGTCTTGTCCAACATCAACACGTCCGTCGAGCCGAAACGCGGTGCCGGAGACGAATGGCAATGTCAGATCGGATAAAATCGTACCTGAAACAACGCAAGTCGTAAGGCCGCCGGTTGTCGCTGCATCTTGGGTAAAGCCGGTTGGGCAATCCACAGTGGTTCCGCCGCCGGTTCCACCTCCAGTGCCGCCTCCCGTCGTCGGAGGTGTCGTTGGTGTCGTTGTTCCCGGTGAAGCGATATCGCTTCCTTGCGAACAAGCGGCCATCAAACCAAGCGCGATTGCGCTGACAGTCATACGAAGTTTCATGTGTATTCCCCGAATACAGTTGAACGGACGAAAGCAATCGAGACGAATCGCTCGGCTGTTTCAGGGCGTTCTCTATGGCGACTGGATGACGGAATTTTTGCACTAAAACTACAGTTCTGTGACGGCCTCAGTCACAGAACTGTCGCGCTTATTATCTGATTTTATTCGGCTTTTATCCGTACTCGGATGTTGTTGCCGAGCGCGTTATTGAGACCGAATCATAGGCGTTTGACTGTTGTTGTGTGCTTTTCTCAAAAACGCGTGTTCCGACCTCGGACTATAATGCGATAAACACTTCGAACCCGCACCACACTGCCCATCCAGCAAATGCCAAGCACGGGCCAAATGGAATTGCGACATGTTCGCCAGCGGAACGTGCTTTTTGTGACACGCCGAGCGCGCCTAAGAGCCCCAAAGCGGATGCCACCAATAGAATCACTGGCAGTGACAATATGCCGGTCCAAGCTCCGCAAGCCGCCAGCAACTTAGCATCGCCCAACCCTATGCCTTCATAGCCGCGCCATCGTTTCCAACTGAATGAAAGCGTCGCAACCAATCCGTAGCCGAGCCCGGCCCCCAAGATCGACAGAAGCACATCCCCTTCGACAAAGTGTGCGTAGCCGACGCCAAGAAGGATCAGGGGCAATGTTAGCTTGTCCGGAAGAAACCCCGTACGAAGATCGATGTAGCTAAGCACAAGAAGCATGCTTGCGAACACAAAACCCGCACCGAGTTCCAACAAAGAAGGCTTATCAGGCAACAGAAACGCGAAAAACACTGCGACGTAGAAAACGACTAAACCGAGCATCACCCAAAGCGCAGTGCGTTGTGAAACGCTGACCTCCGGAAATGTATCCTTCGGCTCGTACTCTACGGTCATTACCTTCCCCGAAATCCAACCGCCACAACGAACAATTCAGGTGACCCGGCACGGCTCGCCGGTGGCTTGATGTGCTTTACGGTTTTGAACAGGTGCTTCAGTCGCGTCATCATTTCAGGGGTCGCGCCGCCTTGGAAAACTTTCGAGCAAAACGCGCCGCCGACAACCAGGTGTTCTTCGACAAACGCTAGAGCAATATCTGTGAGCCCCGCAGTACGAAGACTATCGGTCTGCTTATGGCCCGTCGTGTTCGACGCCATATCCGACAAGACCAGGTCTGGCGCGCCGCTGAGGCCGGCCATCATTGCAGCGACATCGGCAGGTTCGCTGACATCGCCTTTGACAATAAAAGCGCCAGGAACCGGCTCAACATCGAGCAAGTCGATCCCCACCACTTCCTTCACCTTGCTGCGCACACATACTTGCAGCCACCCGCCAGGGGCGCAGCCGAGATCAACAACCCGAAGGCCCGGCCGCAAAAGTTTCATTTGCTTGTCGATCTCGATGAGCTTGTAGGCCGCCCGCGCGCGAAAACCATCCAGTTGCGCTTTTTGCACATATGGGTCGGAGAGCTGCCGCTCAATCCATTTTTTCGAACTTTCAGACTTCGCGCGATAGGCAATGACCTTGCGCTCGCCCGTCCGGCGGCCAGAGCTTTTTTTGTTTCCGGTCGGACCCTTCCAGCGTCGTTTGCCATCATCGCTCATTCGGAAGATCCTTGATTGCTTTGCTTGGGTTTACCGCCAGGCTTTCGACGCGACTTTCGCTTCCGGCGCTTCGGTCCGTGTATCATGGAAAGGAGCAATCCTTCCCGCAAACCGCGATCCGCGATCCGCATATCGCCTTTGGGCGCTAACGACCAGGTGCCCTCAACGATGGCGCAGCCGGCGAGCATCATGCCGGCGCGGTCCGTACCGATTGTCGGGAATTTATGTATGTTGTCCGGTCCCGCCGCGCGAATACGTTTGATTGTATCCATCATCGCGTCACGCGTGATCCAAGCGCCGTCAACTTTGTCTCTACGATACTTCGTGAGCCCGATGGCGACGCCAGTGAGACATGTCACTGTGCCCGACGTTCCAATCACGTGGGCTCGCCCTGCATTGAACGCCTCGCGGATCTCGGGCGTACGTTTCCATTTCTCAATATGCTCCATCACATGAGCGAGCATTTTGGGATAGCATTCGTCATAAGGAAGGTGTGCGAACGCCTCTGTAAGCGTCACCACACCGACAGGTAGACTGCGCCAGCCGAGGATAGGTGGCTTGTTGAGCAGCCCTTTTAGACCGCCTTCATGAGCTGGAACCGCGTCGACAAAGGATAGCTCAGTCGAGCCTCCACCAATATCAACAACCAGAACACGGTCTGTATCTGGTTCAATCAAGTTATGGCAGCCAATCAGCGCTAAACGCGCCTCTTCCTCGGGACCGATGATCTTAAAGGTCAAACCCGTTTCGTCGCGCACGCGCTGAATGAATTCAGCCCCATTCTCAGCCCGGCGGCAGGCTTCCGTTGCAATGCAGCGAACATGACCGACTTTCTTGGTGCGAAGCTTTTTCGAAATTTTCCCAAGCGCATCCATTGCCCGCTCGATTGATGCGTCTGAAAGTCGCCCCGTCGCTTCGAGGCCTTCACCAAGCCGGGCGACTTGCGAATGTGAATCGAGCACAGAAAAGCTATCACCGCGACGTGCGGCGACGAGAAGTCTGCAATTATTTGTCCCCAAGTCCACCGCCGCATAGAGCGGTGGTCTGCGACCTTTACGCGATCCGGACTTTTTTGTCTTAGCCCGGTCACCGCGCACATTCTCAACAGTCATGTGCTGACCAAATCTTGTAAGTTGAGAAGAGGTGTAGCACACAAAGAGTTGAAGAGTCATGGACCGATCGTCATGAAACGCTTTATGCGATTGTTCGGGGGCAAAAAACCCGAAACGATAGAAAAAGTTAGTACGAAACCGGTGGCTCCGGAGCTACCTAACGCTATCCCTATGCGCCAGGCGAAATACCAAATCGGCCAAGTTCTGAAACACAGATTGTTCGATTTCCGTGGCGTCGTGTTTGATGTCGATCCGGTATTTGCGAATACAGATGAATGGTACGATTCCATTCCAGAAGAAGTTCGCCCGGCAAAAGATCAGCCATACTACCATCTCTTCGCGGAGAATGAGCGAACGCACTATGTTGCGTACGTCTCAGAACAAAACCTTGTTCCCGATGAGAGCGAGTCTCGCGTCAGTCACCCGGACATCGCGAAAGTGTTCGAGCTAACGGATCAGGGTTACGTCCTGAAAGCCGAACAGCGCAACTAAGCGGGCTTCACAGCCTCAGGCGCAGCGCGAGCAAACGCATCCACCTTTTGGCAAAGTGCGTGGACTTCCATCAGTCTCGGAAAGACTGAAAGATCCACATCGAAGCGAACCGCATTGTAAACTTGTGGAATCAGACAGATCTCTGCGAGCCCCGGCGCATCTCCAAACAAAAAAGCCGAACGGCTTTTGCGAGCATGCGTTTCGAGCGCCTCGAAGCCGCGCTTGACCCAAGCTCCATACCATTTCCCAATCGCGTCTGCGTCGGCCTGAAATTCTTCCCGCAAGTATTTCAGCACGCTCGAATTGTTGAGCGGATGAATATCGCAAGCGACTGTGTCCGCGAATGCGCGCGCTCGGAGTCGTTGATGCGGATCAGACGGAAGCAAAGGCGGCTCAGGATATGTTTCTTCGAGCCAATCGATCAATGCCATCGATTGACTGTGCACTTCGCCATCAATGACGAGCGTTGGCACGCGTTGCTGTGGATTGATGGCTTTGTAATCGTCGCTGTACTGCGCGAGATGATCGGGATGAAGACTGACCTCTTCGCTGTCATAGTCTATTTGCTTCAGGTTCAATGCGATGCGGACGCGGTAACACGCCGAGGAGCGCCAATAGTCATAAAGCTTGATCATCAGTTAGGCTCCTTCGTGGCGACGCGGTTTTGACATATAACTCAAGACAGTTTGAGACTCGCCTGCTACATTAGTTGCATGAACAACCATTATAAGAAACCCGATAGTGCGCGCGAAGATTGGACCATCGATCAGGGGTGGACAGATTACACTGATGCGAACCATCAAGTATGGGACGCGCTTTACGAGCGCTTGATCACCGTTTTGCCAAACCGCGCGGCGCCAGAGTTTTTGAATGGGCTAGAGGTTTTGGATTTGCATCGCGGCGGCATCCCAGACTTCGAGAAACTCTCTGACGAGCTAGAGTCACTCACTGGGTGGCGGGTCGTCGCGGTGCCGGGACTGGTTCCGGACGAGGTCTTTTTCGACCACCTCGCCAATCGGCGGTTTCCGGCTGGCAATTTCATCCGCGCTGCCGATCAACTCGACTATATTCAAGAGCCGGACGTGTTCCATGACGTCTTCGGACATGTGCCGATGCTGACCGATCCAGTCTTTGCCGACTATATGGTCGCGTATGGCGAAGGCGGTTTAAGGAGTTTGCGTCACGCATCGCTGAAAAACCTTGCTGCGCTCTATTGGTATACGGTTGAGTTTGGCTTGATCCGAACTGAGCAAGGGCTGCGCATTTACGGTGCGGGGATCGTATCGTCTCCGGCGGAAAGCAAATTCAGCCTCGAGAGCGCCTCTCCGAACCGGATCGGGTTTGATCTAAAGCGATTGATGCGCACGGATTACCGGATTGATGATTTTCAACAATCCTATTTCGTTGTCGACAGCTATGAGCAACTCTTCCGCGCAACCGTAGATACTGATTTCGCACCGCTATATGCCGAGCTTCAAGGAAAGTTTGACCTGAAACCGGAGGATGTTTTGCCAGAAGATGCGGTCATTTCTCACGGCACCCAAGACTATGCCGCAAAGGGTGGTCGGTTCGCCGCGTAGGGCATCTTTCACGGCAAAAGCAAACACGCGTCGCCATAGGAATAGAAGCGATAATCTTGCGCGATGGCATGCGCATAGGCCGCTTGCATTTTGTCCGTCCCCATGAGGGCGCAGACGAGCATGAAAAGACTGGACGAAGGGAGGTGGAAATTGGTCACCAGCGCGTCCGTCGCCCGAAAAGCATAGCCCGGTTTTAAGAAGATATCGGTTGGCCCCGTCGCCGGGTGAATATTTTTGTCTTCTGATGCGCTGCTTTCAAGCGTGCGCAACGATGTCGTGCCAACAGCCACGCAGCGATGCCCTTCAGAGCGCACCTGATTTAGCTTATCCGCCGTCTCTTGCGAGAGGTGACGCCACTCTTCGTGCAGTTTACCTGCTTGTATTTGCTCATCTTTCAATGGTGCGAACGTCCCCAACCCAACATGTAGGCGGACCTGCGCTCGTTCGATCCCGCCCTGCTCTAGTTCGGACAGAAGGCGCGACGTGAAATGCAATCCCGCAGTTGGCGCCGCAACCGATTGTGCATCCGCGCCGGCGAAACTGGTCTGATACGTTTCTCGGTCTGCCGCATCAGCCGGTCGTCGACGAGCGATATAGGGCGGCAAAGGCATCGCGCCCACCATCTCGATTTCTGCGTCTAGTTTAGGTCCGGACTCGGAAAACCTCAGGACCAGCTCCCCGTCCGGGCGTTTCGCGTCGATGGTCGCAGAGAGCGTTTCCCCAAATACGATCCGGTCTCCAGGCTTCAACCGCTTTCCTGGTCGGGCGAGCGCAAGCCAATCTTGTTCAGAAAGACGCTCGACCAGATTGACGTCCACAGCGACATCCGAGCCATCCGCATTCCTCGCCGGACGAACACCTTTCAACGCGGCAGGAATAACCCGGGTGTCGTTGAAAACCATGACATCGCCGCGGTTTAGGTAATTTGGCAGGTCCCGCACATGCGCATCTTCCAGGCGGCCATCGCCATAGACGACGAGCAGACGCGCCGCGTCTTGAGGCTCTACTGGGCGCAGCGCGATATTGCGCTCCGGTAGATCAAACGCATAAGCTGATAAATCGGACAGGGGTTACCCCTATTCTACGACAGCCGGAACCGGCGGCAGGTCGCAAATCGGACGACGGGCTGAGTCAGCATCGATCAGAACGTCCTTATATTCCGGCGTATCCGTGCGCTGGACATAAGCCGATGGACGCTCATCCTCTGGCAGGTCCGCCGCCATTTTAACTGACATAACGATGTCAGGGTTTACGATCGGATAGCCATCTGGACGAGGTCCTAATTTGATCGACTGCACAACGTCCAAACCCGTCAAAGCACGGCCTTTGGCGGTGTACTTATAATCTAAATGCTGCGCTTCACCGCTAATCAAAAAGAATTGCGCGTTCGCAGAGTTCACATCATCTGTTCGCGCCGACGACAACACGCCTGGACAATGAGGAATCCAGCTTTCGACTAAGCCGTCTTTCGACATTTCCGCCAAGAACCCGGGCTGCGTCGCCATCGGAAATCCGAGATACACGCCGCCATCCGCTGAATCGGCCGGTCCAATCGTATCCATTGGCGTTTCTGTCGGATTGCGGCGGAAGATAAATTCAGCCTCCATAGGCTCGAGCATTTTATCGGCGCCATGCGTGGCTTCAACATCGCCGCCTTGAGCCATGAAATTATCGAGCACGCGGTGGAACGGCGTTTGATCATAAAGACCCGCACGGACATAGGCTTTGAATTGATCGACATGTTTCGGCGCAACAACCGGCAGCAGCTCAATCACCACCTGCCCTTTTGTCGTGTCCATAATCACCAAGTTTTCAGGATCAACCGCGCGCCACGCCTCGGGCGCTGCATTCACATCTTCCATCGTATAGGTGACGGCGTCCGCCGATTCTGATTGTGCCCCCGCACAGCCCACAAATCCCATCAGTGCTAAGCCAGTCGCTAGGGGTCTCAGGATCATTTTTCGTACTTCTCCAATAGTCGTTCTTTTACGCTCGGGGTTACGAACGGTGTTATGTCGCCGCCAAACCGCGCAATCTCTTTAACCAGCCGCGACGCGACTGCTTGATGTCTTACATCGGCCATAAGGAAGACAGTTTCAATCTCGCGATTCAGTTGCTCATTCATCGCTGTCATCTGGAATTCGTATTCGAAGTCAGAAACGGCGCGCAGCCCCCGAACGATAACGTGTACTTCCTCCTGCTCGGCAAAGTGCATGAGCAGCATATCAAATGGTTTAACGACGATCTTGGCACGACCAGGACCTTCGAGCGCACCGCACTCTTCTTCCATCATTTTGATACGTTCTTCGAGCCCGAAAAGCGGTTTTTTAGCTTCGCTGACGGCAACGCCAATGATCAATTTGTCGACCAATTTCATGGCTCGACCGATAATATCCATATGCCCCATGGTGACCGGGTCAAAAGTTCCCGGGTACAGCCCTACGCGCTCCATCATTTCCTCCGGACGCTCGATGGGTCAGTCTACAAGTACCGAGCGTGCTTATGACTCTTCTGTATCGTCTTCGCCATTGTCTGCAAGACGTGCAACAGAAACAACACGTTCGTCTTCCTTGGTTCGCAAGACCCAAACACCTGAAGTCGCCCGGCCTGCAGTGCGGATTTGGTCGACCGGTGTACGGATCAACTGACCTGCATCTGTCACCAACATCACTTCATCATCATCGTCGATCGTGAACGATGAGGCGATTTGTTTGATATGACCGGTCTTCTTGTTGCTGCCCCAGATATTGTGAGCAACCAGACCTTTTCCGCCTCGTCCAGTGACGCGATAATCATAGGCAGACGAGCGCTTGCCCATGCCATCATCGGATATCGTCAGAATGAACTCTTCCGCTGCACCAAGTTCTGCGATGCGTTCTGGAGACAAGGCTGCTTCTTCGTCGCCGTCTTCAGCGTCATCATCAGGGATCACATCAACGACATCATCCTCTTCGCCTGTCGCGGCACGGCGCATCGCTGTCGCATGCTTGAGATAGGCGCGAGATTCAGCGCTGGTCACATCAATGTGGCGCAGGACGCCCATTGCGATGACAAAATCTCCAGAAGCTAAGCGAATGCCGCGAACACCGGTCGAGTTCCGGCCTGCAAACACGCGCACGTCGGTGGTGCGGAAACGGATGCATTGCCCAAGAGCCGTGGTCAGCATGATATCTTGATCTTCAGAGCACATGCGAACGCGAACGATTCCATCGCCTTCATCGAGCTTCATCGCGATCTTGCCGTTTCGGTTGACGCGAATGAAGTCCGAAAGCTTGTTCCGGCGTACGGTACCTGAGCGCGTCGCAAACATGACGTCGAGCTCGTTCCGGCTTTCCTCGTCATCCGGCAGCGGCATCACACTCTCAATCCGCTCATCCTTGGAAAGCGGGAAGATATTGACCAGCGCTTTGCCTCGAGATTGCGGCCCGCCAATCGGCAAGCGCCATACTTTCTCTTTATAGACCATGCCTTCAGAGCTGAAGAACAGGATCTCGGTATGCGTGTTCGCCATGAACACACGTGTGACGAAATCCTCGTCCTTCATCGAAATGCCAGAACGACCTTTGCCGCCGCGATGTTGGGTCCGATAGGTCGAGAGCGGTGTTCGTTTCACATAACCACCATGGGTCACGGTCACGACCATGTCTTCGCGCTCGATCAGGTCTTCATCGTCCATATCGGCGCCGCCGAACGTGAACTCAGAGCGACGTGGAACCGCGAATTTGTCTTTGACCTCCGTCAGCTCGCCGCGAATAATATCGAGAACGCGCGGACGGGACCGAAGGATGTCCAGATAGTCGGCAATCTTGTCGGCTAGACCTTTGGCTTCCGTGCCAATTTCATCACGCCCAAGCCCGGTCAAACGAGACAGTTGCAAGGCCAGAATTGCACGCGCTTGCTCGTCAGATAGGAAGATGGCGTCACCGCCCTCCCAGCGTGTACGACGATCTGCGACCAGTTCTAGCAGCGGTCCCATATCCATGATCGGCCAGGCTTTCGCCAACAAGCGATCGCGGGCCGTGTTCGGGTCCGGCGCATGACGGATAATCGCAATGATTTCATCAATGTTCGCAACCGCGAGCGCCAAGCCAACCAAGACGTGAGCCCGATCGCGCGCTTTGTTCAGTTCAAACTTCGTCCGGCGCGCAACAACTTCTTCCCGGAAGCGAATGAACGCTTGCAGGATCTGGCGAAGGTTGAGTTGCTCCGGCCGACCGCCATTCAAGGCGAGAATATTGGCCGGGAAACTGGTGCGCAGTTGCGAGTAACGGTGTAGCTGGTTCAACACGACGTCCGCGCTCGCATCGCGCTTGATCTCAATGACCACTCGAATGCCGTGGCGATCAGATTCGTCGCGCAGATCGGCAATGCCTTCGATGCGCTTGTCCCGCACCATGCCAGCAATTTTCTCAACCAGAGACGCCTTATTCACCTGGTACGGAATTTCCGTCACGATGATGGCCTGGCGGCCGTTTCGCATCTCTTCAAACTCTGAACGCGCTTGCATGATCACAGAACCGCGGCCCTCAAGCAGCGCTTTGCGAGACCCGGCATGCCCAAGAATCAGAGCGCCGGTTGGAAAATCTGGACCCGGAACAATTTCCAGCAATTCTTCATCATCAATCGCTGGATTGTCGATCATTGCGAGCGTCGCTTCAACGACTTCGCCAAGATTGTGCGGCGGAATATTCGTCGCCATGCCGACCGCGATACCACCCGCGCCATTCACCAAAAGGTTCGGGAACTGAGCTGGGAGAACGACCGGCTCTTTATTGGCGCTATCGTAAGTGTCCTGGAAATCGACCGTATCTTTGTCGATATCGGCGAGCAGATATTGCGCCGCCTTTTCCATCCGTGACTCGGTGTAACGCATCGCCGCCGGTGGATCATTATCGATCGAACCGAAATTACCTTGGCCATCGACCAGGGGCAGGCTCATTGAGAAAGGCTGCGCGAGGCGCACCAACGCATCATAAATCGCGCTATCGCCGTGCGGGTGATACTTACCGATCACATCGCCAACGACCGCTGCTGACTTCCGGTAGGCCTTGTCAGGCGTGTAGCCACCAACTTGCATCGCATAGAGGATACGGCGGTGAACCGGCTTCAAACCATCGCGCACATCCGGCAGTGCGCGGCTGACAATGACGCTCATCGCATAATCGAGATAAGAGCGTTTCAGCTCCGTTTCGATGCTAACCGGATCAATCCCGTCCTCTGACGGAATTGGTGCCGTTTCTGGATCTTCTGGCGGTGTCTTATCGTCGCTCACAGGGCTTTGCCTCTTGCTGCCAGGACAGGCGCCGAATCGCCCGTCTTTACTAGGGTAAATACTAGCAGGATGCAGGCACGGTTACAAATCCTGAAAACACGTCGGACCGCCCCACAAACGCGTGTCTGGGCGACGATTTTTATACCATACAATCAGGTACTTAGCAGACGCCAATTAAGACCGACGAGAGATTGCTTCAATTGTCCGCTATGAACCATTGTGCTGCGGCCAAACGAAAACGGCGATCAGGAGCAATAAGCCCGATCGCCGTTGAAAATGGTCTCACGTCAAAGATGTGTTTGCGGCGCCCCTTAAAACCTGCCTAAGCAGGCGCCGCGGCCATCATCAAAAAGGAATTTCGTCGTCAAAGTCCTGGCTGAAATCCTGCGCCGGGCCGTCCATTTGGCGTGGTCCGCCCTGACCGCCGCCGCCGCCACCGCCGCCTTGATTGCCATATGCAACTGAGTCCTGGGAATAGCCACCGCCGCCCCCTGCGCCTGCACCATTACGGCTGTCGAGCATGGTCAGCGTGGCGCCAAATCCGCGCAGAACGACTTCGGTCGAGTATCGATCCTGTCCATTCTGGTCTTGCCATTTACGCGTTTCGAGCTGGCCTTCAATGTAGAGCTTAGAGCCTTTTTTGACATAACTCTGAACGACGCGGATCAGACCTTCGCTGAAAACAGAAATACGGTGCCACTCCGTTTTTTCACGGCGCTCCCCGGTATTCTTGTCTTTCCAATTTTCTGAGGTCGCAATCGAGAATGAGCAGACCTGGCCACCATTCTGAAACTGTCTGACTTCTGGGTCCTGGCCGACATTGCCGACGATAATGACCTTGTTTACTGATCCTGCCATCTTCCGATCTCCGTTCTTGGCTTCCGATACAAACTAAGCGCCTAGAAGCACGAATCGCTCCTGTCGCTTAGTCTTTTCATATATCCACAACCGATCGCGGGATCAAGACTATGTTCTGTTTTTGTTCTTGTCGGTTTTTGTCAGTAGGTTATACATGGAACCTAGGCAAACCGGGCAATAGCGTGTTTGAGTTGCTGTCAGAAAGAGAATGTTCTTAATACGTTCTTGTCGCCAAAATGGACTCGCGACACACATCACGTCTTGAACAAAAACAAATCATCAGGTTGCTATTCGCATGCCCTCCCTAGAATCTCCGTTTATTCGCGTTCGCGGTGCCAAAGAGCACAATCTCAAAGGCGTCGATGTCGACATTCCGCGCTATCAACTCGTCGTGGTGACCGGCCTGTCTGGATCAGGCAAATCCTCGCTCGCATTTGATACGATCTATGCCGAAGGGCAGCGCCGATATGTCGAAAGCCTTTCAGCCTATGCACGGCAATTCCTGGAGCTGATGCAAAAGCCAGATGTCGAGAGCATTGAGGGCCTGTCCCCCGCGATCTCCATCGAGCAGAAGACCACGAGCCGTAACCCGCGCTCGACGGTCGGAACGGTGACAGAGATATACGACTATATGCGCCTGCTTTGGGCGCGGGTCGGCATTCCTTATTCGCCTGCCACCGGCCTCCCGATCGAAAGCCAAACGATCAGTCAGATGGTCGACCGGACTATGGCGCTCGAGGAAGGCACAAGGCTGTACCTCCTGGCGCCAATGATCCGCGGCCGCAAAGGCGAGTATCGCAAAGAGTTCGCTGAGCTGCTCAAAAACGGCTTCCAGCGCGTAAAAGTAGATGGCGAATTCTATGACCTCGAAACGCCGCCGACGCTCGATAAGAAGTACAAGCATGACATTGACGTCGTCGTCGACCGGATTGTCGTCCGTGAAGGCATGGAACAGCGCCTCGCCGAGAGCTTCGAGACCGCCTTGCCCCTCGCCGACGGCATCGCCATCGCCGAATACGCGGACATTGAAGACGGCGAGAAAGAGCCAAAGCGCATCATTTACAGCGCCAATTTCGCCTGCCCTGAATCGGGCTTCACCATCCCGGAAATCGAGCCGCGGCTGTTCTCGTTCAACAATCCCTTCGGCGCCTGCCCGACTTGCGACGGGCTTGGTCAGCAGCTGAAGATCGATCCCGGCCTGATCGTTCCGGACAAAGACCTCGACCTGATGAATGGCGCAATCGCGCCCTGGGCCAAACAAGCGTCGCCTTATCAGACACAGACGCTGCAAGCGCTCGCCGATCATTATGGCTTCAACCTCAAAACCGCGTGGAACAAGCTTTCCGAGAAGATCCAGGACGTTATCCTGAACGGGACGGGCGATGAGGAAATCGAGTTTGTCTATGATGATGGCCTGCGCCGCTACGAAGTCACCAAGACGTTCGAAGGGGTTATCCCAAACCTCGACCGTCGGTTCCGTGAAACAGAGAGCCAGTGGGCTCGAGACGAGATCGCGAAATTCCAATCCGCCGCCGCTTGTCCGAAATGCCTAGGAAAGCGCCTTCGTCCTGAAGCACTAGCGGTGCGCATCGCTGGGCTCGACATTTCAGACGCTTCAGGCTTCTCGATTAAGGAGGCCGGCGATTGGTTTGAGAAAGTCAACGATACGCTGACCCCGCAATCACAAGAGATAGCCGGGCGTATCCTGAAAGAGATCAATGATCGCCTGATCTTCCTCAACTCCGTCGGCTTGGATTATCTCTCCATGTCGCGTGCCTCTGGAACGCTTTCGGGCGGCGAGAGCCAACGTATTCGCCTGGCCAGTCAGATCGGTTCGGGACTCACCGGCGTCCTCTACGTCTTGGACGAGCCAAGCATCGGTCTTCACCAGCGAGATAATGAGCGCCTCCTAGAAACGCTGAAACGCCTGCGTGATCTTGGCAACTCGGTGATTGTGGTGGAGCATGATGAAGATGCAATCCTGACCGCAGACCATGTCATTGATATGGGCCCACGCGCGGGGATCCATGGCGGCGAAATTGTCAGCCAGGGCACCGCAGCAGAAGTCATTGCCGACCCGAAATCACTTACAGGCGCATACCTTTCAGGCCGCGAAGAGATCACGATCCCCGAAAAGCGCCGCGTCAAAAAGAAAGGCCGCGCGCTGACCATCAAGGGCGCGAATGGCAACAATCTGCAAAACGTTGATGCAACCTTCCCGCTTGGCACGTTCACGGCGATCACCGGCGTTTCTGGTGGTGGTAAATCGACCCTGGTCATTGAGACCTTATACAAAGCCCTCGCGCGCAAGCTGAACAAAGCCAGCAAAGTCCCCGCACCTTATGAAGGCATTGAAGGCCTTCATCATCTCGACAAAGTCATCGACATTGATCAGAGCCCGATCGGACGAACCCCGCGCTCAAACCCGGCGACCTATACGGGCGCGTTCGGGCCCATCCGCGACTGGTTCGCTGGCCTGCCTGAAAGCAAAACGCGCGGTTACAAGCCTGGCCGGTTCTCGTTCAACGTCAAAGGTGGGCGCTGCGAAGCGTGCCAAGGCGACGGCGTCATCAAGATCGAAATGCACTTCCTGCCGGACGTCTATGTCACCTGCGAAACCTGCAACGGCAAACGCTACAATCGCGAGACGCTGGAAGTGCTCTATAAGGGCAAGTCGATCGCGGATGTACTCGATATGACGGTTGAAGAGGCTGAGAAGTTCTTCTCCGCTGTTCCGGCCATCCGCACCAAGATGGAAACGCTCAACCGCGTTGGCTTGACCTATATCAAGGTCGGACAACAAGCGACAACGCTTTCAGGCGGTGAAGCGCAGCGGGTGAAACTCGCTAAAGAACTGTCCAAACGCGCGACCGGCAAGACGCTGTACATTCTCGATGAGCCGACGACCGGCCTTCACTTTGAAGACGTTCGCAAACTTCTCGAAGTGCTGCATGAGCTGGTCGACACGGGCAACACTGTCTTGGTGATCGAGCATAATCTCGACGTCATCAAAACCGCAGACCACATCATCGATCTCGGCCCAGAGGGCGGCGATGGTGGCGGCAAAATCGTTGCCGTCGGCTCGCCCGAGCAAGTCGCCAAAGTTGAGGCGAGTTGGACCGGTAAATTCCTGGCCGAGACGCTCAAACGCCAGGATGAGCGCCGCGCGCTTGTGAACCAGCCTACGGCGACAAAAACCGCTAAACCAAAGGCAAAACGCAAACCCGCTGCGAAGAAGAAAACGCCACCAAAGCGGAAGAAGGCAACCGCCTAATTATTCCCGAAACGGCCGCGCTGGAGATCTTCCGATAGGCGGATGTTTTCCGGCTCGCCGCTGAGGCGATGACGGTAAACCTGCGTATTCTCCAGAACCCGTTGGACATAGTTTCGCGTCTCACTGAACGGAATGAACTCGACCCAATCGACCGGATCAACTTCGCCGGCACGCGGATCGCCATATTCGCCGATCCACCGGTTCGGCCGTGAAGCACCGGCATTATAGGCCGCTGCCGTCATGATGTAGCTGCCATTAAATTGGCCAAGCAAGGTATCCAAGTGAGCGCCGCCCAAGGTCATGTTGTAACCCGGGTCATCGGTGAGCCAGCTGGTTCGGAATGGCAGGCCTTGACGGCGGGCTTCCATTTTCGCGGTCCGCGGTACAAACTGCATCAAGCCGCGTGCGTTTGCGTGACTGATCGCGGCCGGGTTCATCTCACTTTCCTGACGAGACAATGCGAGCATCAAAGAGCGCTCCACCTCAGGTTCACGCAGCAATGGATACTCGACCAAAGGATAGGCGGCATCCGCGGAGACAACGCCTTTGGCTAGACCTGCTTTTGCGCCGCGTACGCCGATATCGGCATAGTGATATTGTCGACCAAGTTCAGCGAGAAGCTCAAAATCTTGCGGTCGTGTCAGCTGATCGTCGAGATGATAAGCAAACTTTCGGAAAGACGCGTCCCATCCATTCTCAGCAAACAAGCGCATGGCTTTGACCAAAGCACGATCATCGAAATTCTGACGATCTGTTTCGGTGAGGGACTCATCGCCTGCGATGAATATTGTATTGTCCATGACTTTTTCGGCGGCGAGTTGTCCATAATAGGAAAACTGGTGCGCGGCCGCGTCATTGTAAGCGATGTCTGCGGCGGCTTTATCGCCTAAGGCTTCATGCGAGCGACCGATCCAATATTTGGCGCGTGACAGACTAATTGGCGTTGAAACGCCCTCTTTCAGCGATTCAAAGTGATTGAGCGCGGTAGTCGCATCGCCAAGGTGGCGAAGGGCAACCCAACCCGCAAGCCATTCCGCTTCGGCGAAATCGCGACCGCTTGATAGTCCGTGAAAGGCCGCAAGGTCGTAGGCTTCATGCCAATTGCCTTCTTTGAGAGCCGTACGCGCTCTAGGGTGTTTCGCTTTCCAAAGACGGCTACGCCCGGCACTCGGCACGAGCTCGCCATCGATCTGGACCAGCAGCGGCGTAACGCGATCCGTCATCCGTGCGCGTCGGCGCCATTCTGCGCGGTCGAATAATAGACCCGGATGGCTCTGGAGTTCATTAGAGACCGAATCAACAGCTGTATCGACGCCTTTGGCGCGGCGTATAAGTTTTGACCTCGCATCGACCAAAGTCTTCCAATCCGGCGTCAGAAGCGGCTTGATTCGGGCTGCCGCACTGGTCTGGCGCGTCCACAATAGAAAGTCAGCACGCTGGCGGTGGTCTATCTGTGTCAGTTGATCTTGGTATTTCGAATAAGTCGATTGGCTGACATCTTTGGTCAGCGTGCGTCCGTGCCAAGCAGCGCGAACCTGCTCTAACGCTTCGTCATCACGCCCAAGCGCTTCGAGCGACCGGGCATAGGCGATCTGACCGGCACCGCTTCGGGCGCCGTCATGCAGTTCGAACCAGGCAACGCGCGCCCGCGCATCCAAGGTTGAACCATCAATGAATTCCTCAGCGCGGGTTCGAATTGTGTTGATATCCGGCCAGCCGCCCAATCGCGTCAGCGCTCGGTCCATTTCGTCGAAAGACATTCTTGGGTCACGACGCGCGCGATACCAGGTCAGGATATCCCGAGCGGTGGTATCTCGTATTTGTGATTCGGCTTGTCGCACCTCAAACCAGTCGCCTCGATCAACCGCCTGCAAACCATCGCGAAGCAAGGCTGCATCGCGGGTTGCAAGCACATCAGACGCAGCCACTAATTGTGGCTTTAAGCTAGGCGCGGTGGGCAATTGCGCAGCACTTGCCAGGCTCGCGCCCAGTCCGGTCGCGAGGCTCAACAAAGTGAGACTTATCAGTCGTGTTCGCATGAGCTTTTTCAGTGTCCTTACATTCCCTGCCGTTGATACATTCTGATTCAGGTTTATAGGCCGTATATGACCAAACTCTGGCAGTTTGTGGCCAGGTTCAACCCAAAGAGTATTTCTGACAGATGTTTCATGGTTCAATTCCAGCACTCGTGACTCCATTCAAGAACGGGGCCATCGACCGCGATGCGTTCGCAGACTTGATCGAACGCCAGATCACAGGCGGCTCTGCGGCGCTGGTTCCCTGCGGCACGACTGGAGAATCGGCGACGCTTTCACACGATGAGCACCGCGAAGTCGTTGAACTTAGTATAGAAGTCGCTGCCGGGCGCGTCCCGGTGATTGCGGGCGCTGGATCAAACTCGACAAAGGAAGCGATCGAGCTGGTCGAACACGCAAAATCTGTCGGCGCAGACGCTGCATTGGTGATCTGTCCCTATTACAACAAGCCTGACCAAACCGGCTTAGAAGCGCATTTTAGAGCCATAAATGACGCAGTATCCTTACCTGTCATTCTATACAATGTCCCTTCCCGCACCGCTTGCGACCTGTTGCCGGAAACGGTTGGACGACTCGCGAGCCTTCCAAACATTGTCGGAATTAAAGATGCGAGCAACGATCTCGGCCGCGTCTCGATGCAGGCGGCTTTGACGGTCGGCGAACAATTCACGCAGCTATCTGGTGAAGATCCATCCTCGCTCGGGCATCGCGCGATGGGCGGCACAGGGTGTATTTCTGTAACTGCGAATGTCGCGCCGGAACTCTGCGCCCAAATGCATAAAGCCTTTGACGATGGCGACCTCGAGACAGCGCGCAGCATCGATCAACGCTTGATCCATGTCCACAAAGCCATGTTCTTCTCGCCTTCGCCTGGCCCAGCCAAATACGTGCTCGACAAAATGGGGCTCTGCTCCAAGGAAGTGCGCCTTCCTATTGTGGCCCCAGGCCCATCAACGCTGCAGCAAATCGATGCCGCTCTCGCAAAAGCGGATTTAGTCTAGATCCATGGCTAAATCATCTCAAACCAAAGGCCGCTCAGACGGTCTCGTTGCAGAGAATCGCCGTGCACGATTTGACTATGCCGTCGAAGATACGCTGGAGGCGGGCCTAATGCTGACCGGCAGCGAAGTTAAATCGCTGCGCAATGGCAAGGCCAATATCGCTGAAAGCTATGCCTCGGTAGAAGAAGGCGAGCTTTGGTTGATCAACGCCGATATCCCCACTTACGAGGGGGCCAATCGCTTCAACCATGAGCCGCGTCGCAAACGCAAATTGCTCGTGTCGAAGCGTGAACGGACCAGGCTGGCACAATCAATAGAGCGATCTGGGCGCACCATTGTTCCTTTGAAGCTGTATTTCAACGAGCGGGGCATCGCCAAACTGCTCGTCGGCCTCGCGACGGGTAAGAAAGCTCATGATAAACGTGAGTCCACCGCGAAACGCGATTGGCAGCGTCAGAAAGCTCGGATTATGAAAGAGAGCTAGGCCTCTCTTTGCAACACTTTCGCGAAGAATTTCGGATCCACATTTCCACCCGTGAGCACGACGCCGACGGTGGTGCCTTTGGCTTCTTCTGGCAATCGGAACAGTGCCGAAGCAAGCGCGACGGCGCCGCCGGGTTCCAAAACAATCTTCAATTGTCTGAAGGCGATCCGCATCGCCTCTAAGGCATGCTGATCCGTGACAACACAGCCACCTGCCAGGAGTTTGGATCCGATCGCCCAGGTAATTTCGCCGGGTTGCGGGGTTAAGATCGCATCGCAAATCGAGCGTGTGCCGGGCAGGTTTGAGCGGACTGTCTTAGCCTCCAAGGATCGCTGCCAATCCTCATGGCCTTCAGGTTCCGCCGTCCAGACTTTTGTGTCTGGGCTAGCGCTGCTCAATGCGAGCGCAATTCCGCTAATCAATCCGCCGCCACCGGCACAGCATATCAGGTGATCAAGCTTTTCATTCGCCGCATCGGCTTGTTCGGCAAACTCTAAGCCGCACGTGCCCTGCCCTGCGACAATCATTGGATCATCAAAACTTGGAACCAGGGCCGCTCCGCGCTCGAGCGCGATGTTTGCGGCGATGTCTTCCCGGTTCTCAGTCTCGCGATCATATAGTCTGAGCTCGGCGCCGTCCGACTTAACGCCATCAATTTTCACTTCTGGCGCGTCCGAAGGCATGACGATGACCGCAGGCATATCGAGCCGGCGCGCTGCCCGCGCGACGCCTTGCGCGTGATTCCCAGAGGAAAAAGCAACAACGCCATTAGCGCGTTTCTCTTCGGGGATTTGAAGAAGGCGGTTGGTCGCGCCGCGAAGTTTGAAACTCCCCGTCTCTTGCAAGCATTCAGCTTTGATCAATAGGCGCGCGCCAGCAATTTCATCCAGCGCGGTCGATCGCAGGACAGGCGTTACGGTAACGAAGCCCTCGATTCGTCGTTTGGCTGCGACGACATCTTTGTACGTTGGAAGGGCAAGGCTCATAGACCCCGCGCTAACCTGAACCCGATTGGACGTCAATTAGACCTTGGATATCAGCGCGCGAGCGCCCTCGGCGATCTCCGGATGATCCAAGGCGTGCGCCAAGACTGCCTCAAAATAACCGAGCTTCGACCCGCAATCATAAGGTGCGCCGTCAAACTCGTAGGCGAAGAAGCGTTGCATCTCCATCAAGCGCGCCATGGCGTCGGTCAATTGGATCTCTCCACCAGCGCCTGCGCCCTGATCCGCCAAAAGACCAAAGATCTCAGGTTGAAGAATGTAGCGACCTGTAATCGCGAGATTGGACGGTGCTTCCTCGCGCGGAGGTTTCTCCACCATCGCGCTCATTTCAATTAGGGGGCCATTTCGTTCGCCCTTAGGCGCAATCACGCCGTAGGAAGACACGCGCTCTTCCGGCACAGGATCCACTGCGATAATATTGCCGCCGGTTTCGGCGTAAGCCTCAACCATCTGCGCCAGGCAGGATTTTTCAGCCTTCACGATCACATCCGGCAAAAGGATGGCAAATGGTTCGTTTCCGATGATATCGCGGGCGCACCAAATCGCATGCCCGAGGCCCAGAGCTTCTTGCTGACGCGTGAAGCTTGCGCCGCCAGCCGGGAGGCGGGTCTTTTCAACATCAGCGAGGATCGCCGCTTTGCTCGCTTTGCCGCGAAGATTGGTCTCAAGTTCGAAATGCAAATCGAAATAGTCCTCAATCGCGCCTTTGCCGCGGCCCGTTATGAAGACGATATGCTCGATGCCAGCTTCAATCGCTTCATCGACAACATATTGAAGCGCGGGGCGATCGACGACCGGCAAAAGTTCTTTTGGAATAGCTTTTGTTGCCGGCAACACTCTTGTTCCAAACCCAGCAACAGGCAAAACAGCTTTTCGGATCGTCATAATACTCACTCCGGATTCGTTCCGGGATCGTCATAACGGATTGATTGTTAATGGCTAGTGAGCGCCTATGCGATTGAAATCAAACCAGATCCACCGACCCAGCCGCCAATAAACGCGAAACCAACGAGAATGGAGACCAGGATCGCCGCCATTTCTCTGCTGATCGGCTGGTAATGGGAATTCAATTGTTCCTGCAGTTCTTTGGCTGGCGATGGCACTGCTTGCGCTTTTTCGCCAACCTTTACAGATCTAATCGCCGCCGCTTTCATTTTAGCGTCGCCGGTCTCATGAATTTGCGGTTTACGTTTCGCAGCCATGCGTCTCTCCATTAAGCGCGAAACTTAAAACCTGAAGCGCTAACACAACCTTAAGGGCCTGCTCTATCAACAGGCCTTAAAGGTCGCCCCACATGTGTCCGCCATCGACGATAATGGTTGCGCCCGTCATGAAGCTCCCGGCTTCCGATGCCAACAGCAATAACGGACCGGACAATTCTTCATGCTCTCCAAATCGGCGCATCGGAATACGCTTGCGCATTTTCTCACCCTGCTCCGAGGCTAAAAATTCGTCATTAATCTCAGTCACGAAATAGCCCGGTGCGATCGCGTTCACGCGAACACCGTAGCGAGCCATCTCAATCGCCATATTGCGGGTCATATGCTCGCACGCCGCTTTGGATGCGCTGTAAGCAGTAATAGTATGCGCAACTCGTCTTGCCGTTACCGAAGCGATATTGATCATGCTGCCAGGCTTTCCGGCCTTCACCAAGGCCCCGCCGAACGCGCGCGCGACCAACCAGACGCCTTTAGTGTTCGTGTCCATGACCAGATCAAAGTCGTCTTCTTCCATCTGGGTAAAAAAGGCTTCTCGGCTAAGACCGGAATTGTTGACGATGATGTCTGCTGGCTCGCCGAACCGTGCCAGCGTGGCGTCCAGCGCAGCCTGGATCGTATCGGCTTTGGTGACATCCATTGAGACAGCAAGCGCCTCGCCGCCTTCAGCTTCGATCTCAGCCGCCAGGGCTTCAAGTCGATCAACGCGCCGGGCCGCGAGAATTACTTTCGCACCGGCAGCAGACAAGGTTTTCGCAAAATGCCGCCCTAAGCCAGACGACGCACCAGTTACAAGCGCGATACGGCCCGCCAATTCAAATCGATTGGACATCGAATCTCTCCCAGATATCTTTAAAGCTTACTAGACCGTACGTTTCGCTTTGTCTTTCGCATTGGTCGCTTCAATCGCTTCACGGGCGCCCTGCCATTCTGCATCGCCCCATTTCGCCAATTGCGAGAAATTACCACCCGTTGCGTTATAGGCTGCGCCATCAATCGCAATGGTTTGACCGTTCACATATTCCGCCCCTGGCCCCATCAAGAAGACGGCGAGATTGACCAGCTCATGCATCTTGCCAATTCGGCCCATCGGGTTTGTGCCATCGCGGTTCATATCCTCAGTGCTATCGGCTTGCGGCGCCAGGCGCTTGGTCATGCCTTCGGTTGGAAACGGACCTGGTGCAATCGCATTGAAGCGTAGGCCATAACGGCCCCACTCGATCGCCAGCGATTGCATCATCGAATTGACGGCCGATTTGGACATCGCCGACGGGACGACAAAGGGGCCGCCATTCCAGACCCATGTGGTCAGAATAGAGATCACGTTGCCGCGCTGACCTGCATCGATCCAACGCTTACCGATATTGTGCGTCATGTAAAAAGTCCCGCGGAACACAATGTCGGCGATCGCATCAAAGCCCCGGGTAGAAAGGTCTTCTGTCCGGGAAATGAAATTGCCGGCCGCGTTGTTGACGAGCCCCGTTAAAGCGCCGTGATTGGTCCAAATTTCATCGGCCATGTCATTTATCGCTTCGGCCACACGAATATCGCAGGCGTGGGCTACGACCTTTCCCCCGTGCGCGCTCATCAAAGCCTCGGCGGTTTCTTCGCAAACGCCGCCGCGTCGACCGCAAATGTGGACTTCAGCGCCGAGTTTCAGGAACCCTTCCGCCATTTCCTTTCCAAGGCCGGTGCCGCCGCCGGTCACCAAAATTCGTTCGCCTTGCATGAGGCCGTCACGAAACATGAGTTGATTGATATCCATGGCGTATTCTCCCGAGCATTTGTTACCGTGGAAAGAAGCTAGGGCGAAATGTTTGGCAGGAAAACACTTCCCATGGGGTAATCCCACCGATCCTAATCTGGCATCATTTGCGAAATGGCAGGGAGATTGCGCGCCACAGTATCCAGATCGGCAACACGATCGTGGCTCCGGCAAAGGCGGGTTTCCAGAAGTTTCGTGCTGCCCAGCTAGCAACACCGCCGAGTGACGCAAGAAAACTCTGCAATGCCCCCATCATATTCACATCAGGCGAGGCAGGATCGAACTCACTGGCCATCACCAAGAAACCGACCAGAATGCAAAGCAAAATGAGTTTTATCCAGCCCCACGGGCTGATGCCAAACAAGCGCAGCAAAATATGCCGCTTCTCGCGTGGCAGCTTGCCCGTCTTGGCAGCCGTTTCCCCGATTGTCTCCAATCCAGGATCTGTCATCGCTTAGGCAACTTCTTTGACGATTTCGACTTGGTGAGGATACGGGATCGAAATTCCTTGCTCATCGAACGCCTCTTTGATCTTCCGCGTCAGATCAAATTTCACGTCCCAATATTCTTTCGCGGCGACCCAATTTCGAGTTGCGATATCGACGGAGCTATCGCCAAGATTGACGACTTTCGCAAACGGCTCCGGATCACGCATGATGCGCGTATCAGCGTTCACCACCGAGGCAATCACCCTCAAGGCCTTATCTATGTCGTCGCCATAATCGATCCCAAACGTGATATCGACACGTCGAGTTTTATAGCCGCTATAATTCTTGATAACGCCGTCGATGGCCTGACTGTTCGGAACCATGATCTGCACATTGTCAGGCGTGGCGAGGACCGTCTGAAACAGATTGATGTCTTTGACCGTCCCTGCGACGCCGGCGGCTTCAACATAATCCCCCAATTTGTATGGCCGGAAGATCATGATCATGACGCCAGATGCGATGTTCCCCAAAGCGCCCTGAAGCGACAAACCAATCGCCAAGGTCAGCGCGCCCAAGATCGCGACGAAGCTGGTAGCTGGAACGCCAAAAACTTGCAGAACCGCGATGAAAACCGCAGCGGTGACAGCCCAGCGAACCATTGATCCGAAGAAATTGCCAAGCGTATCGTCGATATTCTCGCGTCGCAGCGAAACTTTGCGAACCAATCCACCAAGCCACGCGGCGACCCGGAGCCCAACAATCAGGACAATCAAAGCGCCGACGACCTGCGCGCCAAAGCCAAGAATTTGATCGCTATAGTCAGCCCAAATTTGGTTCAAATCGATCACGTTCATTCGTCTGTTCCTGCTTTGAAGATCATTTATTCAGGCGCCATCGACCAAGGTCCGGTCGAGCTTGGTCTGGAATCAACCGCTTTGTCGAAACCGGAATAACCGCTTCGCGTGACATCGCAAAGACCATCATGCCGCCGTCTGGAAAACAGGGCGCATATGCATCATCCAGAACATTCAAACCGCCCGTGAATGCGCCAAGCGCGGGCATAATCAATCGCTCGCCATCGCTGACAAAACATCTGCGCCGTAAAGAGCGAACGCGACTGAGGACTTTGGCGCATGGGTGCAGGTGTCCAGCAATCTCGCCGCATTCACCGGTCGGCTCATGTCGGAAGACGATGTTCCCCATCTTCAGGACCTTTGAGGCGCGCCCTCCAAGATGCTCTGGCGGGTCAGGGTCATGGTTACCCTCTACCCAAACCCAATCTGTCGACTGCGTTAGAACGCGGACTCGGGCTGCATCGGTTTCATCCATCCGCATTTCGGCTTTCCGGTCATGGAAACTATCGCCGAGAGAGATCACCCGTTGCGGTTGGTGAGCGTGCACCAAAGCCTCAACGATCTTGAGCGTCGCGCTCGTATCGTAAGGCGGAAGCATTTGGCCCCGAGCCGCAAAGCTAGACCCTTTTTCCAAGTGAAGATCCGAAACCACGAGGGTCTTTTCCGCAGCCCACCATAAAGCGCCCTGCGGCAACGGTGTCAGCATTTCGCCGCGCACGTGCAAGAGCGTTTCATTTGGGAGTTTCGGCGCTGCAGCATTCATCCTAACAGATTGGCGTGCGCCGCACCCCCGGTCAATTCGCAAACAACGCCCATTATGCCGGATGGCCTTAGTGGCGGGGTCCTGGCGGCCCTCTGGCCGGCTCGTGGCGGGGCTATGGCGTGGCTCGATCAGGTCTTTTGTTGTCTTTGGTCTTCATCTGATATTGATTAAACCACAGGAGCCAAACATGTCTTTCAAAGCAGATTCAGTCAAAATCAAACGCTGGCGCGAGGAGCGCCATTGGTCGCAAGAACATCTGGCCGACCTGGCCGGAATAGGACTTCGCACAATCCAGCGCATTGAGAATGGTGATGCTGCATCACCAGAGTCCCTTAAAGCTCTGGCAGCCGCTTATAATGTAGATGTCATGGCGCTGTCGGTCGATCAGGACTTAGAGGCCGCTCAATTCAAAGATAGCCAGAACGAAAAAGCAGTCGCTGCGCTGAAACTATCATTCGGCATCCACCTCGCGAGTTATGTGATCGGTGTGTTCGTGTTCATCGCGATCAGTATCAGCGACGGCTCTGGCCAGTTTATAATGTTAACACCGCTCGTTTGGTGGACCGTCGGGTTGGTCGCGCATGGAGCGACGGTAGCGATTGTCCAAATGGCAACGCATTACAACAAATCGAGCTAAACTCGCGCCGGCCTTGTCCCCTCCCAAACAGTTTGTACTTAAATTTGAGTATTTCGTGATCGGCGCCGAGCGCTAATTCTGCTTCGTAAATACGAAGGGAGCGGGACATTCCGAATCTGAACAATCAACTAAATGCCAGCCCACGCTTCGACGCCGAGGAAGCAAAGATCATTGCCGATTGGCTCGATGTCATACGAGAGAGTTTAGACGGACATGAGTCTATTTCAGACGAAACTCAATCCGAACTACAAACCTATCTTGCCTTGGCCGAGGCAACCTTGAGGCGTGCGTCCGTAGAAGTAGATATTTCTGATGCGATTGTAACGCTGTTTCGGCCTCACTAACTGGCCTAACCTTGCTACATATGGATCTCACGCCCCTCTGAGGCGAGAACGGCTTCATGCATCATTTCTGACAAGGTCGGGTGCGGGAAGATCGTGTGCATCAAGTCCTGCTCTGTCAGCTCACCCTCGCGCGCGATGACATAGCCTTGGATCAATTCGGTGACTTCTGCGCCAATCATATGAGCGCCCAGGAGTTCGCCGGTTTCCGCATCGAAAATCGTTTTCACCATGCCTTCAGCCTCGCCAAGCGCGATGGCTTTGCCGTTGCCGATGAACGGGAACTTTCCGACGTTTAGCTTCTTGCCGCTCTTCTTGGCCTCGTCCTCGGTCAGGCCGACACTCGCAACCTGAGGGTGGCTATAAGTACAGCCGGGAACGTTCCAATTGTCGAACGGGTGCGCCTCGTCGATCTTGCCAGCAATCTTCTCAACGCAAATCACGCCTTCATGGCTGGCTTTGTGCGCAAGCCAAGGTCCGCCGGTCAGGTCTCCAATCGCATAGAGGCCTTTCACGCCGGTGCGGCCAAATCCATCGACCACGACATGCGTACGATCGATCTTAACGCCGAGCTTCTCGAGACCCATATTCTCCGAGTTCGCCACAATCCCAATCGCAAGGATAACCCGGTCGACTTCGATCATCTCTGTTTTGCCGCCGACAGACACTTCAGCCGTGACGCTGTCTCTGCCCTTCTTCAGGCCTTTGACTTGCGCGGCCGTCTTGATGTTCAGGCCTTGTTTCTTAAACGATTTCAAAGCGAACGCCGAAATTTCTGCATCCTCGGCAGGCAAGATCCGGTCAACGGCCTCAACCACGGTCACGTCAGATCCAAGCTCATTGTAGAAGCTCGCAAACTCGATTCCGATCGCGCCGGAGCCGATCACCAATAAGCGCTTGGGCAGCTTTTCGGGCACCATCGCTTCACGATACGTCCAAACCAGTTTGCCATCAGGCTCTAACCCGGCTTGTGGAATGGCGCGCGCGCGCGCTCCGGTTGCTAGCATGACATGTTTGGCCGTGTAAGTGCTGTCTTTGCCTGCTGCGTCTTTGACGATCACGTTCGGCGCAACAGCGCCTTTTTCGAGCCGGGCTTCACCTTCGATCACCGTGATCTTGTTCTTCTTCATCAGATGCTTCACGCCGCCCGAAAGCTGCGCCGCCACGCCGCGAGACCGCTTCACCACGCCGTCGAGGTCGAAATCAGCTTTGTCGATCTTCAAACCGTAAGCCTCGGCAGACTTGGCGAGGTGCAGTACTTCGGCAGATCGCAAAAGCGCTTTGGTCGGAATACAGCCCCAATTGAGGCAAATCCCGCCGAGGCTTTCGCGCTCAACGATGGCAGTTTTCATACCCAACTGGCTTGCCCGGATAGCCGAAACATAGCCGCCAGGGCCGGAGCCAATCACGATCAGATCAAAATCACTCATTCACCAGGTCCTTTATTTCAGCCCATTTTTCACGGGCAAGGTCTGCGCGGTCTTCTGAGCTGGCATGCATCTCTACCGTACAGATATATTCTTGTTCTTCTTGCGGGTCGGCTTGGTCAAACTCAGCTTGAACCTCGCCTGCCCGAATTTTAACGCGCTCCAACATCTTAGCTTCAAAGCCTTTGAGCTTGGAGAGCTCCGCCAGGAAGACGTCTTGGCTTGCCGCCGTTGAATCCTCGCAAAATTGTCGAATGCCTTGCTCGTATCCGAACGCTTCCACCAACTCATGCAGATCATCCCACGAAACCTGGATAGATGCGGGTTCTAGAACCTGCTCGATCTCAAGTTCTGCGTCAGTGCATCCAGACATCAAGATGCTCGCAAGTGAGAGCACGATGAGAGAGCGCATTAGAGCAGCATGCTTTCAGGCGTCTCGACAAAGCGCTTGAACGCTTGCAGCCAACGCGCGCCTTCGGCGCCGCCAATCACACGGTGATCGCAGGTTAGCGTTACGCCCATCATCGTCGCCACGGTCAGCTCGCCATTCGCGCCGACAACCGGCTGCTTTGCACCTGCTCCAACCGACATGATCATGCCTTCAGGTGGATTGATGATCGAGGCAAAGGATTTGATCCCGAACATGCCGAGATTGGAGATCGAGAATGTGCCGCCCATATATTCTTGTGGCTTCAATTTGCGCTCACGCGCGCGGCTGGCGAGATCTTTCATCTCAATCGAGATCTCAGCGAGGCCTTTCTTTTCAGCATCGCGGATCACCGGCGTGATCAAGCCGCCGTCAATCGCGACAGCCACCGAAATATGCGCGCCGTTGTGATAGGCAATGCCATTATCGGAGAAGCTCGCATTACAATCCGGCTCTTCCATAAGCGCCATCGCAGAGGCTTTGATGAGCAGGTCATTGACCGATACTTTAACGCCCTCAGGCGCTGCTTCATTGATCCCTTTTCGGGCGGCAAGAAGCTTATCGAGCGAAAGGTCCACGTTGAGCGGGAAGTGCGGAACCTGCATGAAGCTCTGGGTCAGGCGACGCGCAACGGTCTTGCGCATGCCATCGAGCGGTTCGAGGCGATAGCTGTCCGGCGCGTAGACGCGATCATCGAGAATTTGCGGCAGGATCAACCCATCCGGAGAGGCTGGCGCGCCGCTGCTCGCAGAGGCGGCTGCACCTGGCTGAGCGTTCTCTACGTCCTTTTTGACAATCCGGCCGTGCGGACCAGAGCCCTTGCCCTTAAGCGCGGCAAGATCCACGCCTTTCAGCGCAGCGATCCGGCGTGCGAGCGGGCTCGCTTTAATCCGATTATCGCCCGCGCCAAGCGCGGGCATAGAAACCGGTGTTGAAGCGACCTGCTTGGGGGCTTCAACACTACCGTTGTCCTGACGAAACTCAGGACCTCCAGCAGCGGCTTCAGGTTTAGCGTCATTGCTGGCGGAGGCGCCTGCATCCGCCGGAGCTGCGGAAACAGAGGAAGCATCCTCGCCCTCTTCCGCAAGCACGGCGATGATCGCATTCACTTTGACGCCTTCAGTCCCCTCATTCACGAGGATCTGCGCGACTGTGCCTTCATCGACAGCTTCGACTTCCATCGTCGCTTTATCCGTTTCGATCTCAGCGATGATATCGCCGGCTTCCACGGTATCGCCAGGTTTGACGTTCCATTTGGCCAGCGTGCCCTCTTCCATCGTGGGGCTGAGCGCGGGCATGGTGATATTGATCGACATCGCTACATCCCCTCGCAGACAGCTTTCGCCGCTGCGATAATGTCATTGGTATTTGGCAAGCTCATGGCCTCTAGATTGCCTGCATATGGCAAGGGCACATCCTTCTGCGTGACCCGCATTGGCGGCGCATCAAGATAATCGAACGCAAGCTCAGTCACGCCAGCGGCGATCTCGCCGCCAACGCCCATTGGCTTCCAGCCTTCTTCGGCGGTGACCAGGCGATTGGTCTTTTTCACACTCTCAACGATCGTATCGATATCAAGCGGACGAATAGAGCGAAGATCGATGACCTCAGCAGAGATGCCCTGCGCGGCCAATTGATCCGCCGCATCCATCGAAAAGCCAACCATACGCGAATAGCCAACCAGCGTAACGTCTGTGCCTTCGCGAATGACCGCAGCTTTGCCAATTGGCAGCGTATAATCATCAATATCCGGAACGTCATATTCGTTGCCGTAAAGCAATTCATGCTCAAGGAAGACGACCGGGTTTGGATCACGAATGGCTGATTTTAGCAGGGCCTTTGCGGACCCCGCATCCCATGGCGCAACCACTTTCAGACCCGGTACGTTGCCATACCAAGCCGCATAATCCTGGCTGTGCTGCGCGCCGACGCGAGAGGCCGCTGCATTCGGACCACGGAAGACGATCGGGCAACCCATTTGGCCGCCGGACATGTACAGCGTCTTGGCTGCTGAGTTGATGATATGGTCAATCGCCTGCATGGCGAAGTTGAAGGTCATGAACTCGACGATCGGGCGCAAACCGCCAAAGGCCGCTCCCACACCGAGCCCAGCGAAGCCGTGCTCGGTAATCGGCGTATCGACGACGCGGCGAGGGCCGAACTCTTGCAGAAGCTCGCGGGTCACTTTGTAAGCGCCCTGATACTCTGCCACTTCCTCGCCCATAATGAAGACGGTCTCATCGCGGCGCATTTCTTCGGCCATCGCATCGCGAAGCGCGTCTCGAAGAACGGTTTTAGTATACGTCGTGCCCGCTGGGACATCCGGATTTGTCAGGGCGGGCGCCGATGGCGCAACCGTTGCCGCAGCAGCCTCAAGCACTTCAGGCTCGGCCACTGGAGCGACTTTGGCAACTTCAGCTTCCGCCGGCGCGGATACGCTAACGCTGCCCGCGTCTTCGCCATCTTCCGTCAAAACGGCGATGACCGCGTTTACTTTTACGCCTTCAGTGCCCGCAGCGATGACGATCTTAGCAAGCGTGCCTTCGTCGACGGCTTCCACTTCCATGGTCGCTTTATCAGTTTCGATCTCAGCGATGATGTCACCTGCCTCAACCTTGTCGCCTTCACCCTTGAGCCATTTGGCAAGCGTGCCTTCTTCCATGGTCGGCGAAAGAGCGGGCATCAGAATATCTACAGCCATGTTTACGCCTCCACCGGCAGAAGGACATCGGTCCAGAGTTCAGACGGGTCGGGCTCGGGGCTTTCAATCGAGAAGTCGGCCGCATCTTTGACAATTGCGCGGATTTCTTTGTCGAAGGCTTTCAAGTCTTCTTCAGTCGCAATCCCTTGCTCAATGATTTGGCCTTTCAGGCCATCGATGGGATCATTGTGGCTTCGGATATCGTCAACTTCTTCGCGCTTACGATATTTGGCCGGGTCCGACATGGAGTGACCGCGATAACGATAGGTCTTCATCTCAAGGATGTATGGCCCCTTGCCGGAGCGCGCATGTTTGACCGCTTTCTCGCCAGCTTTCTTGACGGCGTAGACATCCATGCCATCGACTTCTTCGCCTTCAATTTCAAATGAGATGCCGCGTTTAAACAATTCGGTCTCGGACGCGTGACGCTCAACGCTCGTACCCATGGCGTACATATTGTTCTCGATCACATAGACGACCGGCAGATCCCAAAGTGACGCCATGTTGAACGCCTCATAGACTTGGCCCTGGTTCGCGGCGCCGTCGCCGAAATAAGCCAGGCTGACATTGTCTTTGCCGAGATATTTGTTTGAGAAGGCAAGCCCGGTTCCGAGCGGCACCTGCGCGCCAACAATACCGTGACCACCGAAGAAGTTCTTCTCACGGCTGAACATGTGCATCGAGCCACCCTTGCCGCGCGAATAGCCGCCTGCGCGTCCGGTAAGCTCGGCCATCACACCGCGGGGGTCCATATCACACGCCAGCATGTGTCCGTGGTCGCGGTAACCGGTGATCACTTGGTCGCCTTCTTTTAGGCAAGCCTGCATTCCGGTGACGACAGCTTCTTGTCCGATATAAAGATGACAGAAGCCGGCAATCTTACCCATGCCGTAGAGCTGACCTGCGCGCTCTTCGAACCGTCGAATGAGCAACATATCGCGGTAATATTTTAGCGCCTCGTCTTGCTTGAGCTTCGGCGTGCTTCTTTTCTTGGGGGTCGCGGCTTTGGCCATATTGGCTCCCTAAGTGTTATATTTTGCGTCAGATACACAGATGCGTGACGTAACGTCGAGTCTTATCAGTTATGCACATTTGCATCCCTGACAGCGCGATCAACCAACACCAGCTCACCTGGGTACACAAAGCCGAGATCGCGCCGTGCGAGATATTCCACAAGGTCGGGGTCTACTTGTCCTGGAGTCAGACGAGCTATGTCTTTTTGCAGTGCAGCATTTTCAGTTTCAAGCTGAGAAAGAACCGCCTTCTTGTCTGCAAGATCTGCCTGCTTATCCGTCCAAGTGCCGAGCCCCTGCTCTCCTGCGAAGGCATGGTAGGCAAAATATGCAACCGTAAGAGACATGGCCCCAGCGGCCCATTTGGAGGTCATAAAAAAGCGATCCTTCTACGGGGAGAAGGATCGCTGAATGTGGTTAAAACCTTCTTAAAACTCAACCTAGACGACAGTGCTGTTCGTTCCGGCGGTCAGTAGGTTTAGGCGTTGATCAGAGCCGACCCGGCGTACAGCGCAGAGGCGCCCAGCTCTTCTTCAATCCGGATCAACTGATTGTATTTCGCCAAACGGTCTGAACGCGCAAGCGAACCGGTTTTGATCTGTCCGCAATTTACCGCGACCGCAAGATCGGCAATCGTTGCATCTTCGGTTTCACCAGAACGGTGAGACATAACCGACGTGTAAGCGTGGCGGTGTGCGAGTTCGACAG
Organism: Henriciella sp.; assembly: GCA_039970335.1. Lineage (GTDB taxonomy): Bacteria > Pseudomonadota > Alphaproteobacteria > Caulobacterales > Hyphomonadaceae > Henriciella. Next base: position 60,338 of record JBDVMC010000001.1, read on the forward strand.
CATCCAAAGTCTCAGACAAAGTCCCGATTTGATTGACTTTAACCAGGATGGAGTTCGCTGCACCGCGTTGAAGGCCCATCGCCAAACGCTCAGGATTGGTCACGAACAGGTCATCGCCGACGAGTTGGCATCGATCTCCAACCATCTCAGTCAGGATCTCCCAACCTTCCCAATCGTCTTCGGCCATGCCGTCTTCGATTGAAAGGATTGGGTACGCATCAACCAGATCGGTCAGATATTTGGCCATACCAGCGCCATCAAGAGACTTACCCTCGCCGGCCAGAACATATTTGCCATCTTTATAGAACTCGGTCGAAGCCGCATCGAGCGCCAGCGCAATGTCTTCACCGGGTTTGTATCCGGCCGCCTCAATCGATTTCATAATAAAATCGAGGGCGTCCGTGGTCGATGACAGATTTGGCGCGAAACCACCTTCGTCGCCGACGCCGGTATTGTGACCCGCATCGCTGAGGGTCTTCTTCAACGTATGGAAAATTTCCGAACCGATGCGCACACCGTCTGCAATGCTCTCAGCATTGATCGGCATGATCATGAATTCCTGAATATCGATCGGGTTGTCTGCGTGCTCTCCACCATTGATGATGTTCATCATTGGGGTTGGCAGGACGCGCGCATTGGTGCCGCCAATATAGCGGTAAAGCGGCAAGCCGCAGCTCTCGGCAGCGGCTTTCGCTGTCGCCATGGACACGCCGAGGATCGCGTTAGCGCCCAAGCGCTTCTTATTCTCTGTACCGTCGAGCTCCATCATCAGGCCATCGATCAGGCGTTGCGCAGTAGCATCCATCCCTGTCAGCTCATTCGCAATTTCGCCGTTTACGGCGTCGACGGCACCCATGACGCCTTTGCCTTTATAGGCTTCGCCACCATCGCGCAGTTCGTGAGCTTCATGCACACCGGTTGAAGCGCCGGACGGCACAGCTGCACGGCCAAAAGAACCGTCATCCAGGGTAACATCGACTTCGACGGTCGGGTTACCGCGACTATCGAGAATTTGGCGGGCGTGAATGTCGACGATTTCGCTCATGGCAAGGTCCTTTGCAGCGCGGGAGGCTTTGTTGCGGCTGCGTCTAGTGCGCCGCGATGCAAAGGGCAAGACCTGCGAGGTCAGTGCCCGCCGCTGGAAGACCTCGATCTGTATTGGAATGGCTTGCCAGACAAATTGAAACCCGGCGCTCACCACCTGCATTGGGAGCGCCGGGCTTCGCATCGATTCGCCCTTTTCGCAGAAACGGAGCGTTCACTTCGTCACCACAGATTTCGTCTAAGTGCTGTGTTTTAACTCAATCGCTACCGAGAAGTTAAAATCACAAAATCCAAATTAAGCATAAGGCGTCGTTTTCTTGTATCCCTCGCCATACAAAGCGATTGAGAGCGTCTCGGTGTAGTTAATTCTCATGATTGTGTCGCTTGCAAAAGATATAAAAAAACCCTCGTCGAGGACGAGGGTTTTTGAATTCTTCGATCAAATCGAGCCTTAGTCTTCAGATGGCTCAAGAATTTGACGACCGCGATACATGCCAGTTTTCAGGTCGACATGGTGTGGGCGACGAAGCTCACCAGAATCTTGGTCTTCGATAAATGTGTTGCCTTTCAGGCGATCGTGCGAGCGGCGCATGCCACGGCGCGACTTGGTAATTTTACTCTTAGGGACTGCCATGGTCTCGTTCCAAATCGGTCATGAGGCCATTGGCCCCGTTAAATTCAAACCGCGCGTATACAGGACGGCCCTCAGCCGTGCAAGGGGGGATTGAAGTGTTTCGCAGATCTGGCGGCCCTGGGTCCGCTCTCACCAATTGACACCGCTGACAAAGCCGATACCCCGATACCACAAATCAAGTCTGCGGCGACTGTTCTGAGCCAAATAATAATAACTTGGCCGGTCGACAAAGATAGATCCTGGGGAGGATGATATGTCGCAAACGGATCCAGCCTTTATCTTTCTAACGCTCATCGCGGCAGTCCTTGGACTGTTGGCGCTTGTTCTAAAAGCAAAGATTCCACCATTTTTCGCGTTGATTCTCGTGGCGCTGGTCACGGGGCTGATGCTCGGCCTTTCGCCGACAGATGTCATCTCTTCCATCCAAAACGGTATGGGGGGCGTGCTTGGTTTTATTGCTGTGGTCGTCGGCTTAGGAGCGATCCTTGGCGCGATCTTGGAGCATTCGGGCGGAATTCAGAACATTGCTGACCGGCTGGCGAAGGGCTCCAGCAATTCGGTTCCGTGGAAAATGAGCTTGCTCGGTACGCTGGTGGCAATCCCGGTCTTCTTCGATGTCGCCTTGGTGATTTTGATTCCACTGGTGCTTCGTCTCGCCAAATCTCTGCGCCGGGCATCGCTCTATGTCGCTGGCCCATTGCTGGCGGGACTTGCTGCAGCTCATGCATTCATTCCACCAACGCCCGGCCCAATTGCCGTTGCTGCGCTTCTGGATGCGGATCTCGGATTGGTAATTGTTGCGGGCCTGGTCGCGGCTATTCCTGCGGTCGCAATCGGTGGACCGCTATTTGCTCGCGCGCGCTTCTCTGAGGAGATTGGCGCTGCGACCGAAGCCAGCCCCTCTCCGGAAAGCGAGGACCGCCCGGTGGTGGGCATCTCTGCCGCGATCCTAGCGCTTGCCTTGCCGATCGTGCTCGTCGCAAGCGGGACGATTTTGAAGCTCACGCTTGGCGAAGAAAATGTCTCTTCCGCCCTATTGTTCGTATCGCACCCTTTTGTGGCGCTGTTGATCAGTCTCTGTCTCTACTACGTTTACGCCAACCGGGCCTTGAAGATCCCAGGAGCTGACCTCAACACCGCGTCTATGAAGGCGCTGGAACCGGCAGGCGCCGTTGTTCTGGTGACGGGTGCAGGTGGTGCGTTCAAGCAGGTTTTAATCGACTCTCAAGCCGGTGCTCGAATCGCCGAGATGGCGGCCTCGATGAATATCTCCGTCTTGATCTTCGCATTCCTCATCGCAGCACTTGTTCGCGTGGTACAAGGTTCAGCAACCGTCGCGATGATCACCGCAGCAGGGTTCACCGCGCCTCTTTTGATGGTGGCAGAGATATCGGACTTCGATCGCGCTTTGACCGTGGTCGCGATCGCAGGCGGCGCGACAGTGCTCTCTCATGTCAACGATTCCGGATTTTGGCTGGTCAGCCGCTACCTGAATCTTTCCGTCTCTGAAACGTTGAAGTCCTGGACGGTGATTTCGACATTGGTCGGCACAACGGGGTTCCTCGTTGCGCTCTTATTGTCCCTGATCTTTTGACGCGGAGACCAATACCGAAACGACCTCATGAATGCGTTCAAACACGCGCTCGACAGTGCCTTCATTTGCAATGCGGATAGCCGACTCAGGCACGGTGAGCGCGGCAAACTGAGAGGCGAGAAGCGTAGCCGGCATGAAATGCGCACTTCGCGCCCCCATCCTTGCGCGAAGCTCCGCCTCAGAGACGTCGAGGCAGACATAGGTAGGCGGTTGCGGAAGTGCCTCTTCGAGCGTGGCTTGCACAAAGGGCGTCAATGCGGAGCATGAGATAACGGCGCGGTCGCTGGCATGCTCTGATACGGCATTGCAAAGCGCAGCCAGCCAATCCACCCGGTCTGCATCATTGAGTGGAATACCGGTCGACATCTTCTCAACGTTTTCGGGAGGGTGAAAATCATCCGCCTCAAAAAACGGCAAATCGAACGCCTCGGAAGCCAGCCGCGCATAGGTCGACTTTCCCGACCCTGATACACCCATAAAGATCAGATACATTCAGTCTCACTAGCACGCGATGCGGGTGAAGAAATAGAGCTCGCTTTAAACCAGACGGCTTTGCGTGACAGCAGCCTCGATAAAGCTCCCAAACAGCGGGTGAGGCTCCATCGGACGCGATTTCAGTTCAGGGTGATACTGAACAGCAATGAACCATGGATGGTCTTTCAACTCGATGATCTCTGGCAAGATACCGTCGGGCGACATTCCGGAAAAAGAAACGCCATGCTTTTCCAGCTTCTCTATGTATCCCGCGTTCACTTCGTAGCGATGACGATGACGCTCAGAAATCTCCGTCGTGCCGTAAATCTCTGCAACCTTCGAGCCTTCTTTGAGGCGCGCAGGATAGGCGCCCAAGCGCATTGTGCCGCCCATATCCGTCGACTTGTCGCGCGTAACCAGCTCATTGTCTTTGGTCCATTCGGACATCAACCCAACCAAAGGTTCATCCGCCGGACCAAACTCTGTCGTCGAAGCGCCCTCTATTCCAGCAAGATTGCGCGCCGCCTCAACGACCGCGAGCTGCATGCCATAGCAAATCCCAAAGCACGGGACTTTGCGTTCACGTGCAAATCGAGCCGCGCGCATTTTTCCGCGCGCACCGCGTTCGCCAAATCCACCTGGAAGGATAATTCCATGAACCCCTTCAAGGATATCGATCGGTGCGGTCTCGTCGTCGAATTCTTCACTATTGATCAGCTTCACGTCGACGCCAACATTATTGGCGAGGCCGCCATGCTGAAGCGCCTCCATGACCGACTTATACGCGTCTGGAACATCGGTATATTTGCCGACGAGTCCAATGCAGACTTCGCCGTCTGGATTGTGCACGGTCTGAGCAATGTCATCCCAACGCGCCAAATTAGGCGTTGGCGCATCGTCTATTCGGAAATGCGCGAGAACCTCTTTGTCCAGCCCTTCATCATGATAGGCCGCCGGAACGTCATAGATATGCCCAAGGTCGCGCGCTTCGATCACGCTGCTCGGTCGGACATTACAGAAGCTCGCAATCTTCGACTTTTCCGTTTCTGGAATAGGCCGATCGCAACGACACAAAAGAATATGCGGCTGGATACCAATCGAGCGCAGCTCTTTGACCGAATGCTGAGTTGGCTTCGTCTTCATCTCGCCCGCCGCCGGAATGTAAGGCAACAGAGTGAGGTGAATGAAACAGGTATTTTCCGGCCCAAGCTCTTGGCCGAGCTGGCGGATCGCCTCGAAGAAAGGAAGCCCTTCGATATCGCCGACGGTGCCGCCGATCTCGCACAGGACGAAATCGACGCCCTCGCCCGCATCAGACTTCACGAAATCTTTGATCTCATTGGTGACGTGCGGAATGACCTGGATCGTCGCGCCGAGATAATCGCCGCGCCGTTCTTTCTCGATAATCGTCGAGTAGATTCGGCCGGTCGTAATGTTATCAGACTGCCGTGCTGAAACGCCCGTAAAGCGCTCGTAGTGACCAAGATCGAGATCGGTCTCTGCGCCATCATCAGTGACGAACACTTCGCCGTGCTGACGCGGGCTCATCGTTCCAGGATCGACGTTTAGATAAGGGTCTAGCTTGCGCAAGCGGACTTTATAGCCACGTGCCTGCAACAAGGCTCCAAGCGCTGCGGAAGCGATCCCTTTGCCTAAGGAGGACACCACGCCGCCAGTAATAAAAATATAGCGAGTCATGGGAATGCAGTTTGCCTGATTCGCGACCGACCCCGATAGGGATAAGTCAGGATTTTTAGGAATTATTGTGGATCTGCCTCAGAGGCGAGCGGGTCGTCATTTACGGGCTCGGGTTCAGCAACCGGTGCGACTTCACTTGGTGTCACAGAAAGCGGATCATCAAGCAGGCTGCCATCGCCGCTCAAAATGTCATCCAAATTGTTCAAACCAAGCTCATCCGTGTCTGATGGTGTTGGCGATGCGCCTTCTAGCTCACGCTGAACATCCGTGCGGCCATCAGAGTTTTGATGCGTCGCAATGGTTGTGAGCGTCAAACTGGAGATGAAGAAAATCGCGCCAAAGATAATCGTTGTACGAACCAACGCGCCGGTCATGCCACTGCCTGACATCAATCCACCGCCAGCGCCGCCGCCGCCGCCGCCAATCCCAAGCGCGCCGCCTTCGGAGCGCTGCATCAGCACGACAATCACCAAAACGATGGAGACGAGAATATGTGCGACAAGAATTACATTGGTCATGTCAGGTTCCTGAATCTCAAGCCGCGGGGCTTACGCTTTTATGCATCCCGCGCCAACCCCTCTCGGTCAGTGTGATTATGCCACGGCTGCGGCATAGATGGCCATAAAATCTTCCGCCTTCAAGCTCGCGCCGCCAATCAATCCGCCATTAACGTTTTCGATGGCGAGAATTTCAGCGGCATTCCCGGGTTTCATAGAGCCCCCGTAGAGAATTCTCAGATCGGCGCCGCGGTCCTGATATAGTTCTATGAGCAGGTTCCGGATCACCAAATGAACTTCCGCAATTTCATCTGAGCTGGGCACCAGCCCGGTTCCAATCGCCCAAAGGGGTTCATACGCAACCACCAGAGAATCGCTCGACCCCAAAGTCGGCAGAGATTTCCGCAAGATTCGCATCACGGTATCTTTGGTTTCACCGCGCTGGCGCTGGGCAAAACTCTCACCAACACAGACAATCGGCACGACCCCGGCCCGCAAGCAAGCATGCGCTTGTTCTTGGACATAAGCGCTGCGCTCACCTTGTTCAGAGCGGCGCTCAGAGTGACCAACAATGACATAAGTCGCACCAGCGTCTTTCAATTGCTCCGAAGAAAGGTCTCCCGTGAAGGCGCCAAAGGCCTCGGGATGACAGCTCTGTGCTCCGACTTTGAGCCGTGCGCCGGCGCGTTCGTGCATCGGAACGATGAGGGTCGACGGCGGACAAATCAGGCAGTCAGCCTCATCGGCAAAGCCGTCAAGCTCATCGACGACTTTGTCGACCTCAGAAAGAGAAGTTTTCAGGCCATTCATTTTCCAATTGCCTGCGATCAGTGTGCGTACCATACCAGTCACCATCTTGAACAAGTTTGTGGGCTCGCCTAGCAAGCGTTGCTGAAACTCACAAGCGATCCCGAAGGGAAAGGTCTCACTCATGTTGACCCCATTGCGAAATATGCTGCGCTCCAAAGCGTCTGGCGGTATCTTTGTTCTGCTGATTGTTGCGATGGCTGCTTGGGGTGTCACCGACATTTTCGCGGGCGGCGGCGGCAGCAACCTCGTCAGTGCTGGCGATCGCGGGGTCTCTGATCGCGAATTCGATTCGACTTTAGAACGTATCCTGCGCACGCAGACCGATGAACGCGGCCGAGCTTTGACCAAAGAAGAAGCTATGCAACGCGGTATTCTAGACCAGGTCTTCGCTGAATTATCGCGCGAGACCATGCTCACGGCTTATGGTGATGACCAGGGGATTTCAGCGACTACGGGCGCAATTGTTGAATCAATCCGGACAGATCCAGTCTTCCAGGACACAACCGGTGTGTTTGATTCGTTGCGGTACTCACAGCTTCTGAACACCAATGGGTTTAGCGAGTCCGATTATGAATCCGACATCGAATCGCAAATGACGATCGGTCGCTTGCAACGGGTTCCACTTGAAGGTTTGCGCGTACCGACCGCCTTGGCACGTTTGCAAGCCGCTTTCACGGGTGAGTTACGCTCTGCGTCTTGGTTCGTATTAGAGCAAACAGCCCTACCCGAAATTGGCGAGCCAACTGAAGAAGAGCTGCTTGCGCTCTATGAAGAGCGCAAAGAGTTCCTGCGGGAGCCGGAGCGTCGTGGCATCAGCATGTTGAAGCTGAGCGCGGATGACTTCATCGCTCAGACAGACGTTACCGAAGCGGATGTCACATCATATTACGACGCGTACAAAGCCGAACGTTATACAGGTCCAGACAGCCGCTCTTTCACCGAGTTCGCATTTGCCAATGAGCAGATCGCACGGGACGCGTTAGGCCGCATTGCTGGGGGCGCAGCACCTGAAGCGATCGACACAGCGCTTTCGTCCCAGCTCCGCACTGGCCGCCGCGAAATTGTGGCAAATGACCGCTTGGCGGAACAAGTTTTCTCACGCGGCGCTCAAGTCGGATCCATTCACGGACCGCAGCCAGTTGGCGATCAGTACGTCGTTATTCGTCTTGAAGACATTGTTGCAGGCGCTGCGACACCGCTTGAAGACGTCCGCACAGACATCGAAAACGAGCTCGCCCGCGAACTCGCAATTGGTCTTTTCTATGATGCGCTGCCGCAATTTGATGATTTGCTTGGCACAGGCGCAGACCTCGAAGGCATCGCCAATGGTTTGGGCGCACCGGTTCTGTCCTTCGCGCCGGTAGACACGAATGGCGTCACTCAAACCGGGCAGCGCTTCTTACCACTCGTGACCGCGCCAGGCCTGCTAGATTTGGTCTATGCACAAGCCGAAGGCCGCAACACAGAACGTTTTGGCGAGGATGAGATCACATGGATCGCTCGCGTCGATAACATTGTTCCAGAACGGCTTCCAGAATTCGAAGAGGTTCGCGAACGTATCGTGACCGCCTGGCAACAGCAGCAACAAAGCGAGCAGTTGCAAGCCGTCGCTGCGGAAATCGAAGCAGCGATCGCCACTGGCGCCAGCTCTCTTGCTGCCGAAGCTGAGAAGTTCACGGCAACCATTGAAAGCCTCCCGCGGCCAATCACGCGCGAAAATACAGACCTTCAAGTTCCGCGACAGCTCCTCAACGGGGTCTTTGCCGCGAATGAAGAGGGCGAGACGTTCTCGATCCAGGGCGTATCCGGGCAAATGATCATCTTGCAGGTGACTGACATCGACCGACCTGCAACCGAAACGCTGGATTTGCTCGCGCAGTCGAGCGCGCTCGATATTCAGAGCAATATCGCAGACGATCTCTATCGCGCTTACTTGATCAGTATCGCGACCGATGTTGAGCTGAACACGAATGCTCGGGGCTTGGACGCTTATAAACGCAGCCTTGTGACCCCCCAATGAGCCAGGACCAACTTCTGGTTCGAAGACGTCCAGGTGATCTAGAAACTCCAGTTTCGGCGATGCTGAAACTAGGCCCAGATGTTCCAGGCAGCTTCCTGTTCGAGTCGATCCTGGGCGGCGAACGCCTTGGGCGTTATTCCTTCATTGGCCTACACCCACAGCGTTGGATGCGGGTTCTCGATGGTATTGGCGAAGAAAGCGATAGTTTAGATTTCTCACAATCAAAGCGCTTTGATGGCAACCCCGTAGACGCCCTGCGCGCTTTCGCGGAAGCAGCCCTAGCCGACGCAGGCGATGAAACAGACCTTCCTCCGATGGCGAGCGGTGCGTTCGGGTATATCGGGTATGACTTTATCCAGCACGTCGAGCCAGTGACGATCACGAAACCCGACCTTTTGAACGTTCCCGAAGCGCTCCTGATGATCCCTGGTGTGGTTTTGATATTCGACCACTTGTACCAAGAATTGGTCCTGGTCGGCCGTCACAAGCCCGGCGAAGAAAAGATGGCCGAAGACCTGCTCGACCAGGTGGAAGACACGCTCGAAAGCCTGCCCCCTTTGTCACCACGCGACGGCGAAGAAGGTGCTTTGGAATTTACCTCCAACACCACGCAGGATCAGTATTTCGGAATGGTCGAAACGGCACGCGACTATATCAAAGCCGGCGACATTTTTCAGGTCGTTCCGAGCCAACGCTTCAGCGCCCCGTTCGACTACAAGTCTATCAGTTTTTACCGCGCGCTTCGGCGGCTGAACCCGTCTGCTTTCATGTTTCATATGAACTTGGGCGACGTTAGACTGGTTGGCTCTAGTCCAGAAATTCTGGTCCGTCTCCGCGATGGCCGTGTTGCCATTCGCCCGATTGCCGGGACTCGCCCGCGCTCCGGCGATCCCGTCGTAGATGCTGAGCGAAAAGCCGATCTGCTCGCAGACAAGAAGGAAATTGCTGAGCATCTGATGCTGCTCGATCTCGGCCGCAACGATGTTGGACGCGTCGCCGCCTATGGCAGCGTGGACGTCACTGAGCAGTTCATCGTTGAGCGCTACAGCCATGTCATGCACATCGTCTCTCATGTCGAAGGTGATTTGCGAGAAGGTCTAACGGCCGTCGACGCCCTCCTCGCTGGCTTGCCCGCCGGGACCGTCTCAGGCGCGCCGAAAATTCGCGCCATGCAGATTATTGATGAGCTTGAGCAGAATGCCCGCGGTATTTATGGCGGCGCGATCGGTTATTTCGGCTGGAACGGCGATTTGGATACGTGCATCGCGCTCCGGACAGCGGTCCTCAAGGATGGCCAGCTTCACATCCAAGCGGGCGGCGGGGTCGTCCTCGACTCCAATCCGCAATATGAATTTGATGAAACGCTTCACAAAGCCAATGCTTTGAAGAAAGCCGCTGCTCTTGCTGCGCGGTATGAGTTCGATCAATGAGCCGGGCCAAAAACATTCTCGTTGTCGATAATTATGACAGCTTCACCTGGAACTTGGTTCATTACCTGGAAGAGATTGGCGCACGTACGCAAGTCATCCGGAATGATGAACTTACGGCCGATGCCGCGCTCGCGCTGAAGCCCGACGGCATTGTGCTGTCGCCAGGCCCATGCACACCAAAAGAAGCTGGAATCTGCGTTGAGATCGTTCAAAAGGCGCCACAAGATCTCCCTATCTTAGGCGTCTGTCTTGGGCATCAAAGCATCGGCGCAGCCGAAGGCAGCGATATCGTAACGGCGAGAGAAATCCGGCACGGTAAGATCAGTGATATCCGGCATGAAAATGGCCCACTCTTCGAGGGCCTTCCAGAGACTTATCAAGTGGTCAGATACCATTCGCTCGCCATACAACCTGAAGCCTTGCCGGACACGCTCATCGCGGACGCTTTTACCGCCGACGGAGAGATCATGGCAGTGCGCCACAAGACGCGGCCCGTATTTGGGGTTCAATTTCACCCAGAGAGTATTTTGACAGAGCATGGCCACGCCCTGCTCCGGAATTTTCTAAATCTTAGATAGCCATTGCGCGCCGATCGCCTAAATGGAGCCGACATGACACTTTCATCGCTAACACCCGCGCTAAAAGCGCTCGCCCTCGGCAAAGCTCTTTCGGCGGAGGAACTTGAACAGTCATTCTCCGCGATCTTGTCGGGCGATATTCCGCCGGAACAGATTGGCGCCTTCCTGATGGGCCTCGCAGTTCGCGGCGAAACCGGCGCGGAACTCCTCGCAGGCGCGAAGACTTTGCGCGCGAACGCCCGCACAATCGATTTGGATGGCCCGGTGCTCGACACGTGCGGCACAGGCGGCCTCGGCTGGACCAGCCTGAACACGTCCACCGCCAGCGCTATTGTAATCGCAGCCGCTGGCGGCAAAGTCGCCAAGCATGGCAACCGTTCCGTGCCGCCCAAAACGGGCAGCGCGGATGTTCTGGAAACCCTTGGAGTCGAACTCGATCTCACCGAAGACCGCTTCAGAGATTGCATCGCGGAGGCCGGCGTGGGCTTCTTGTTTGCCCGCTCTCATCACAGCGCGATGCGCCATGTTGCGCCGGTTCGGGCAAGTCTCGGCATTCGCACCATATTCAACTTGCTCGGACCGCTTTCGAACCCAGCATTTGCGAGCCATCAGGTGCTCGGCGTATATGAAGCACGTTGGCTCAAACCTATGGCCGAAGCGCTTAGGGATCTCGGCGTGACTCGGGCTTGGGTCGTGCATGGCGGCGACATGGATGGTACGGTGATCGACGAGCTTTCAATTGCCGGCGAAACGCAAGTGATTGAAGTGAAAGATGGAACGCTCACCGAACTCACGGTGGTCCCGGAAGATGCCGGTCTTGGACGTAATCGCTTGAGCGCGCTCAGCGGCGGCGCTCCGGCAGACAATGCACTTGCGATCACAGAATTGATGGATGGGCGCCCAGGTCCCTTCCGCGATGCAGTGCTATTGAACGCCGCAGCCGGCCTGCATGTACTTGGCCTCGCGAATGACCTCAAAGACGGCGCTGAGAAGGCTGCTGAAGCGCTCGATAACGGGGCTGCAAGTCGTACGCTGTCGACGCTGATTGCCGCGTCGAAGGGCCAGAAACTGTGAGCACCGCGCTGGACAGGATCGTCGCTTACAAGCGGGATGAAGTTGCCGCGCTCAAAAGCCGCCGAACCGAACAAGAGCTTTTGTCTGCCGCAAAAGCCCAGGCCCCAGCCCGCGGTTTCGCTAACCGACTATCAGCGATTGCTGCAACCGGTGAGAACGCCCTGATTTGCGAAATGAAGCGCAAGAGCCCCAGCGCGGGTGAAATTCTTCCGGGCGCTGTTCCCAGCGAGATTGCTGTTCAATATGAGCGCGGCGGCGCTGCTTGCCTCTCGGTGCTTACAGATGGTCCCAGTTTTGGCGGAAGTCTCGACGATTTTGGCGCCATTCGCGCGGCCGTCTCGCTGCCAATGCTCCGCAAGGACTTTATGATCGATCCAATCCAGGTCATCGAAGCGCGCGCCCACGGCGCAGATGCGGTGCTTGTGATCCTATCTTGCACGGACGATGACTTGGCGATGTCATTGACGCAGACAGCGCTCCATCTTGGAATGGATGTTTTGGTTGAAACCCATGACGCAGAAGAAATCGAGCGCGCGCTTAAGCTCCCCTCGCCGCTGATTGGGATCAACAATCGCGACCTCAAGATCATGAAGACCGATCTCTCAACCAGCGAAAATCTGTCAAAGATGATTCCGACAGATCGAGACTATATCTCTGAGAGCGGCATCAGCCAGCCAACCGACATTGTCAGGTTACGCAAAACCGGCGCGCGCCGTTTCTTGATCGGAGAAAGCCTGATGAAACGCGAAGACCGAGAACAGCATACGAGCGCACTTCGGCAAGCCCAATGATCCTGTCGCTCCGCAAATTTGCGAAGCGCGATATCAAACCTCTGTTTGCCTGGTTCAATTCTGAAAGAGAGGTCCTGCAATGGGCGGGCGCAGCGTTATCCTGGCCGCTGCTGCGCAAAGAATTTCTGCACCTGCTCCGACAGGGCCAAGGACCTGAAGCGGTGAGAGAGCTCTGGGCGGTGGAGCGCAACGACGAAATGGTCGCTCATTTTCAGATCTCCTTCAATCGACGGCTGAGAACAGCTGGTCTCGGTCGTATCGCAATTGCGCCGGATCAACGCGGCCAAGGGCTCGCTCGCCCGTTAATGGACTTGGTTACTGAGCAGGCGTTCTCAAGGTCTTGGGTGCATCGCGTCGATCTTCTGGTCTATGCCCACAATCATTCAGCGATCAAAGCCTACGAACATGCTGGATTCACGCTGGAGGGCACGCGTCGCGAGACCACACCGATCGGCTCAGAAATCTGGGATACGCACATAATGAGTATTTTGCGTCGTGAGTTTGACAAAAGAACAGAACGAGAATAAACAAAAAGAGAACAGATTCGGTAACCCGGAGGAATTTCGTGCTTACAACCAAACAAAAAGAGCTGCTTCTCTTCATTCATGAGCGGATTAAGGCGGACGGTGTTTCCCCGTCTTTCGATGAGATGAAAGAGGCTCTGAACCTCGCCTCCAAATCAGGAATTCACCGCTTGATTGTGGCTTTGGAAGAGCGTGGATTTATCCGCCGCCTCCCGAACCGAGCCCGGGCGTTGGAAGTCCTGAAAATGCCGGACTCAGTTACGCCTACGGCACCGCCGCGCGGGCGTCAGACGTTCCGTCCGAGCGTTGTCGGATCTCAGAAACCGGAAATGGGTCAAAATACGATCCCAGTGCTCGGACGCATTGCAGCTGGGGTTCCCATTGCCGCGATCCAGAACGAGGTTGATCGTGTCACACCGCCGCAAGAGTATGCCGACAGCGACGCGCACTATGCGCTCGAGGTTAATGGCGACTCGATGATAGATGCCGGGATCTTGGACGGCGACATTGTCATCCTCAAGCGAACAGAAAGTGCCACATCCGGTGATATTGTCGTCGCTCTGATTGATGATGAAGAAGCGACCTTGAAGCGGCTGCGCAAGAAAGGCGAGTCAGTTGCCCTTGAAGCTGCGAACCCGGCTTACGAAACGCGTATCTTTGGCCCTGACCGTGTCCGGGTACAGGGTCGACTTGTCGCTCTGATACGTAAATACGAATAGTGAGATCGTGCGCGCCGGTCAGCACCGGCGCCACGGCCGACTGCCGCACGCTGGTTTTTCCACACGTTGGAAAGCGCCATGCCGATACTCAAGCGTGATGCCGTTCTCGGCTTGAACCTCTTGCCAATGCAACGTTTCACCCTTGAAAGTGTTTGCATTGCCGGGGTCGAGTACTGGTTCATTCTGCGATAGCGCTTCTTGAACTGGCAAGGTCTTAAGGCTGGCATTCGCGCGGTTGAAGACAAAGCTCAGACCTTGAATCTCAAAATCGCAGTCTAACTCGACGGGACATGAGATCGTCTCCGGATGGTCAGCAAAGCGCAACGGCGCGAGGCCATCAGCACCGCGCCGAATAGAACCGCCGCCATGATGAAAGCGCGCTGCGTCGAGACGCTCGCACCTGAGATCACCAAATAGATCAAACACGCGATCAAAGCTGCTGCAGCGGCGGGTTTCTTGACGGGCCATCTCAATGCAATGGGTTCGATCAAGCTAAGCGAGCGCCACACCAGCAAAAATACGATCCCACCGACAATTCCCATATGGAGCCCCGAAATGGCGAGCAAATGGGCAAGCCCCGCCCCCCGAAGCGCTTCCTGGTCTTCCATCGCCATAAAACTGCGATCGCCTGAAGCCAGAGCTGCCGCAAAACCGCCTGCGCGCTGACCTGCCGCCTCATAGACATGCTGCGCCAATTGCCGGCGCTGTATCGACACCCAGTTAGAGAATGCGCCGGAGGCGCCTTGCGGACCGCCCATCACCCCGCCGCGACATCTTCCTTGGACATACCCAACCGCGCCCAAGCCTCCATACCAGGCGTGGCGATCGAAGGCATAGTCTTCTGCGAGCACCGGCGCTGGCGGGGGCCGCAGCACAGCCCAACACTGCACGAACCGTCCAGGTTCCGTCTGGAGCGCCGATATATGGGTCAACCGCACCCGTTTCGGTGTTTCATTAGATGGCAAGCCATCGATAGCGTGCACTTTGATCACAAGCCGCGTTCCGCGCGTGGCAGGCAACGCGTTTTCGATCCAGCCTTCCAAACGAACGGGGCCCATTTCTGATTGCACTGTCACCGTCTGAACACGAGCCGATGCAAGACTACCCGATAAAGCGCCCATGCCAGCGCCGCAACAAACAACGAACGCCACAATCAAAGCATTCGCCAACGCATAACGAACGGCGACAATTCCGCCGAGCAATACCACGAGCGAAAAAAGAGTGATCCCCCAAAGGCCGGGCTCGAAATTGATCGTAAAGTACCAAGCCGTGCCCAGCATCATACCCATCGCGAACAGGACGGGCCCATGGGACTGGAGTTGAAAATCGGCTGCGGACAGCGGAAATCGCTGCATCTTTCCTCCCCGCCCCTTGCGAAACCTTAGCAGAGCGTGTTGAAGCGGGGAAGATTATCCCAATAGCTTGAATTCCCATCCGAAAATATCTCGATGACAGTTATTACGCGTTTTGCTCCTTCCCCAACCGGCATGCTGCATATTGGCGGCGCCCGGACGGCTTTGTTCAACTATCTGCTGGCCAAACGCCATGGCGGCCAATTCCTGCTGCGTATTGAAGATACCGACAAAAAGCGCTCAACCGACGAAGCGACGCAAGCGATATTGGATGGCATGGCGTGGCTCGGCCTGAATGCGGACCAAGACCCAACCTATCAGAGCAAGAACGCGGATCGCCATGCCGAATGCGCCCTTCAAATGGTGGAAACCGGCCATGCTTTTCGCTGTTACGCGACGCCCGAGGAACTCCAGGCGCGGCGTGATGAAGGCGAAGCAAAGCGTGCTGCGGCCAAACAGGACGGGATTGGTGAAGACGAGAAGACCGCTTTGCTGAAAGAGGCAAACGACTTGCTTGCGCCTTATCGTTCACCATGGCGAGATGGCGGCGCTGCCCCGTCTGTAGATGCCCTATTCACGATTAGATTGCGCGCGCCTGATGCAGAAACCCTGACCGTATCGGATCGTGTCCAAGGTGATGTGACCCTACAAACCCGGGAAATCGATGATCTCATCCTGCTTCGTGCAGATGGCAGCCCGACCTATATGCTCGCAGTTGTGGTGGATGATCATGATATGGGCGTCACGCATGTCGTTCGAGGCGACGATCATTTCCGCAACACGTTCCGTCAGTTGCCGATTTATTGGGCGATGGACTGGACGGTTCCAGAATACGCACACGTTCCAATGATCCATGGTTCAGATGGCGCGAAACTGTCTAAGCGACACGGCGCGCTGTCGACTGTAGCCTATCGCGATATGGGGTATTTGCCTGAGGCAATGATCTCCTATCTGGTCCGCTTGGGCTGGAGCCATGGCGATCAGGAAGTCTTCACGATGGACGAGGCCGCCGCCGTTTTCGATCTGGCGGATATCAATAAAGCGCCAGGACGGTTGGATTTAGAGAAACTAGGGGACGTCAACGCTCACTTCATGCGCACAATTGAAGAACCGCGTCTGATCGAGCTGCTAAGCCCAGAAATTGCGAAGCTCACAGAGGTCACTAACACTCTGACTGAGCGCGTGCAGCAAGCCCTTCCGACCCTGAAAGAACGGGGCCAAACGCTGCCCCAATTGGCCGAGTCTTGCCGCTTCTTATGGGACAGCAATGCCGACAATCTGAACAAGAAAGCGCGGAAATCATTACGCGAAGACGGCATCAAACGTCTGTCAGACCTTCGTGAGGCACTAGACCAATCTGATTCTTGGACTATTGAAGCACTAGAACTTGTCCTGAGTTCGTATTGTGCAGCGCACACACTATCTATGGGACAGGTCGGCCCGCCCTTGCGGGCGGCACTAACCGGCGGGCTGCCGGCTCCAGATCTCGCGCCAGTCATGCATTGGCTCGGCCGCGAAACCGTTCTGGCGAGAATTGATAAACACTTACCTGCCTAAAAGCAGGCGAAACAAAAAGAGATGCAAGAGGGCTGAGATGATCAACAAAACGAAACAAACTGGAACCGCAACGCTCAATATTCAGGGCAAGACGATCGACCTTCCAATTATGAGCGGGACACACGGTCCTGACGTCGTTGATGTGAAACGCCTGTATGCGGATGCAGGCGTTTTTACGTTGGACCCTGGGTTCACATCGACCGGCTCTTGCGAAAGCCAGATTACCTTCATTAATGGCGAAGAAGGCATCCTGCTGCACCGGGGCTATCCAATTGATCAATTGGCCGAACAGTCGGGCTTTCTTGAAGTTGCCTATCTGCTTTTGAATGGCGAACTGCCAACCCAGCACGAATTTCGTGAATTCTCGGGGCGCGTAACGCAGCACACAATGCTTCACACGCAAATGGACGCTTTCTTCTCGGGCTTCCGCCGTGACAGCCACCCAATGGCGATGCTCACCGGAACAGTGGGAGCGATGTCGGCCTTCTATCCGGGTGCGATGGACAGCTCTGATCCAGAAGAGCGCAACCTCGCTTACATTCGCCTACTCGCGAAAATGCCGACCCTGGCAGCACGTATCTACAAGTACAATATCGGCCAGCCATTCGTGGATCCGATGAATGATCTTGGATACGCTGAGAACTTCCTGCGCATGTGTTTCTCGATCCCGGCTGAGAAATATGTCGCAAACCCAGTGCTTATCCGCGCGATGGACAGATTGCTCATCTTGCAAGCTGACCACGAGCAAAACGCTTCAACGTCAACTGTTCGCCTCGCCGGATCGTCTGGCGCACACCCTTATGCGGCTGTCGCGGCGGGCGTGGCTTCTCTTTGGGGGCCAAGTCATGGCGGCGCGAACGAAGCGTGCCTGAGAATGCTGCGCGAGATTGGCAGCGTTGATCGTATCCCTGAATTCATTGCGCGCGCGAAAGACAAGGATGACCCATTCCGCCTTATGGGCTTTGGCCACCGCGTCTATAAGAACTATGATCCGCGCGCCAAAGTCATGCAGCAAACGGTTCATGAGCTCATGGAAGCGCTCGATATTAAGAGCAGCCCAATCATGCAAATTGCGGTCGAGCTCGAGAGAATCGCCTTGGAAGACCCCTACTTCGTTGAGAAGAAGCTTTACCCGAACGTAGACTTCTATTCCGGCATCGCGATGGATGCGATTGGCTTCCCGACAGACATGTTTACTGTCCTATTCGCGCTTGGCCGGACGGTCGGTTGGGTGTCTCAGTTGAATGAGATGATTGAAGACCCTAGCCAGCGCATTGGTCGCCCGCGTCAAATCTATACCGGCGCAGCGAAACGCGACTTCGTTCCGATCAAGTCGCGCTAATCACGTCTAAAATGGCATTGGCGGCAATATTTGGCGCCGCTTCATCGCGCTCTCCCATTCGGGAGAGCGCTTTGTTTTGGGCGTCTATTTGCGCAGACAGCGCGGCCCTTTCTGCGAGAAGGTGCTGAGCGGTTGCCGCCATCACTTCAGGTTTCAGGTCAGATTGGACAAATTCGGGCGCGATTTCCTGATCATCCGCAGCGATGTTCAGAAGCGTGATATGGGTTGGTTTGTAGAGAAAGTTCTTCGCCACAAACCACGTCATCCAACCCGTCTTGTAGCCCACCAGGAAAGGCGTGCCTTGAACCGCAAGTTCTGAAGTCACCGTCCCCGAACACGCCAGCGCGAAGTCTGCTGCCGCCATGACGTCCGGCGCGTGGTCGGTTTCGCGTGTAATATGCGCCCATTTCTCGATGCCCGGAAAGGCAGACAGAAAGAGGTCCCGAATGGCCGTCGCGGGTGCGATGACGATGTTTAGGTCCGGCCGCTCTGATTTCATGAGCCACGCCGCCTCGACCAATGCGGGCGCAACCCGTTTGATCTCGCCGGGTCGGCTACCCGGTAATACTAAAACCAAATCATCAGTCTGCGACAATCCTAGACTGGTTCGATATGCGAGGCCGTCACCAAGCTCGGTTCGGCTGAGCGCTGGGTTTCCCATCACCGTAACTGGGAGCCCGTATGGCTCATAATACGGCGCTTCCATGTGGTGGATGCAAATCAAGTGATCGACATCGCGCGCCAGCTTTTTTGCCCGCCCGGCGCGCGTCGCCCAAATTTGAGGCCCGACCAGCTTGATGATCTTGATCTCAGGCGCGCGCCTTCCGAGGCGCTGCGCAACCCGAACCATGAAGCCCCAAGAATCGACCAAAACCACGGCATCCGGAGCGGCGGCAATAATGTCGTCGACCGCAGCATCTGCAAGTTCGAGAACGGTCCCATAGACTTTTACGCCTTCGAACAGCCCGACGATCGATAGAGGTGAAATATCAATCGGCGATACGATGCCGAGTTTGGCTAGCTCACCGCCGCCAATCCCGAGAAGTTTGATGTCCGGGTTGATCGCGCGCAAAGCTTCGGCCGTTTCGCGCGCCAGCAAGTCGCCAGAAGGTTCCGCAGCAACAAAGTACAGGCTTGGCGCAGACATTACGCCCAGTCCTGCGGGAAACCATAAAGAAAAACGCCTACAGCCTCGGCATGCGCGCGCACCTTTTCGGCATCCAAGATCAATGCGCCATTGGCCTCGAACCCTATTCCGGCGAGCCCTGCCGCAGCAGCGAGATCAATTGTGGTAATCCCAATCGTTGGTAAGTCGATACGGCGCTCTTGCTGTGGCTTCGGGCGTTTCACCAAAACACCTAGCCGCTGCTCAGCATTTCCGCGTATCGGTTCTGGTAGCGATGCACACCGGCGGAGCATCTCATCCGTTCCTTCTTGGGCCTCGACACAAAGAACAAGGCCTCGCGCGACAACAGCGCCTTGCCCGATATCTTCACGTCCCATAATCGCGGCGATTTGAGCTGCTTTGCGCAGATCCGCCATGTCATCGCCATCAGGAGCGTCTCCGGCGAAGACACCCTCATTCAGGGTCAATGTTTGCGCGGCCTGGTCGGCGCCGATGACCTCAAAACCTTCGCTCTCAAAGACGCCGATTAAGAAGCTTAGCAAAGCATCGTCGCCATCACGGGCCGCGATAATCGCTTTGGGGAGCAGTGAGACGCCTTTTAGATCAGGCTTTAGGGCTTTGAAATCCGGGCGTTTCACAATACCGGCAAAGCAAATTTGTTCACAGCCAGCTTGTTTGAACGCTTTGACTGTCTTGCCGATTTCGGCAACCCCCGCCACGGCGCCTGGATAGGCTGCCAGCGCGGGTTCTTCAAATCCCTTCAGGCGGATTACAAAAACAGCTTGGCCGCGTGTCGTGGCCGCTTCTGCGACTTGCACGGGCAAGTCACCTAGACCTGCGATAATTCCCAAGGGGGCCATTCCAGCTCCTATCGCGGTAGGCACAGCGCCCGCGTCTTGCTGTCTCGAATGAAAGTTACGATTTCCATCACCTCAGCGACCTCGGCAAATGCGACAGCCGTATCTTCCAGGCGTTCTGAAAACGTACCTTCTTTCGCATATAGCATTCTATACGCCGATCTCAGACTGCGAATGGTGTCGCGCGAGAAGCCTCGACGCTTCAACCCAACAACATTCAGCCCGGCGAGGTGCGCGTGATTGCCAACAACCGAACCAAACGGAATAACGTCAGCGACCAAGATCGCTCCGCCACCAACAAAAGCATGGTCGCCGATCCGGCAAAACTGGTGCACAGCGACCGCGCCGCCGAACCAGACTTGCTCACCAACCGTCACGTGTCCGCCAATATGCGTATTGTTTGCAATGACGCATTTATTTCCGAGCACACAGTCATGCGCGGCATGGGTGTGCGCCATGAATAGGCAATCACTGCCGACCTTGGTCAGGCCGCCATGTTCAGGCGATCCTGTATGCAGTGTGGTGTGCTCTCGCATCACGGTGCGGGCACCAATCTCAAGACGCGATTCGGCACTGGGTTTGTAACCGAGAACCTGCGGCGGGCCGCCAATCACGGAGCCTGGATAGATTTCCATCGCTTCACCGAGCGTCGTGTGACCAAACACGGTCGCTTTTGGGTGTAAAACGACGTTGTCGCCGATCACCACATCTGGACCGATATATGCCAGCGCACCGACGGAGACGTTCTCACCTAACTTAGCGCCAGGCTCAACGATAGCAGTTGGATGTATTGTGACCGTCATTACGGCTTCTTCTTAGGAGCAATTTGTTTCTGAATCCAAGCGATTTCGCGCAGGTACTGCTTTAGGGGTTTCGCCGGAACGCCGCCCCATGTTTCGCCTGGAGGAACATCTCGAAACGCTCCAGCCGAGGCCGCAAGACGCGCGCCTGATCCAATACTAACGTGATCGGCAACGCCAACACGTCCGCCCATAACAACGCCATCCCCGATTTGGGTAGTTCCCGATATTCCGGTAAAACTGGCCATCATAACATTCCGACCAACGACAACATTGTGCGCGATTTGAACCAAGTTATCGATCTTAGTGCGCTCGCCGATAATTGTGTCAGAGAAAGCCCCGCGGTCGATACAGGTATTCGCACCGATCGTGACAAAGTCCTGAATGATAACGCGGCCCCATTGCGGCACGTCTTCCGCACCTTCGGGACCAAGCGTCACGCCAAACCCCGCCTCACCGATGGCGGCGCACGACAGAACATTCACATCATTGCCGATCAACGCACAGCGGACTGCAGCATTGGCACCTATCTTTGTACGCGCGCCGATTTGAACCCCAGGTCCGATGACGGCGCCCGGCCCAATTTGAGCGTCCTCACCGATCGCAGCGCCCTTGCCGACAAACGCTCCGGGCGCGACGGTCGCGGTCTCGTGGATCGCTGGCTCTGGACCATCTGCGACCCAGTCTTTCAACTTGAACATCGCCTCGCTGGCACATTTATGGGCGAAGCGCGGACGATCCACCACGATCGGCACCACGCCATCCGGTAAACCTGCGCGCGCTGTGTCTTGCACGAAACACGCGGCCGCCTGAGGACTTACCTCAGCCGCCTGTCTGGCATCCCCTTCAACGAAGCAAAGGTCGCCTTCCTTGGCATTTGCAGATGCCGCGATGCCCGATATTTCAGGGTTTTCGTCGCTTGTGGCTTCTAAACCGCACGTGCGTAAAAGGGTCCGCAGCGGCTGCGGACCCTCGTTTTCATAAAAGCGCTGATCAATTGGCATCAGCCCCTCTGGTCTAGCTTACTGTTGTGCGGGCTGCGTCGGTATTTTTTGACGCGTAACGGTCATGGTCGGTGTGCTCGCATCGAGCTTTGCAATGACGGATGCGGTGACTTCAGTGGCATCATCAACAAACACGATATTCGCTTTGTCCAAAATAACATTCGCGCTCTTTTCCGCCACGACCTGCCTAAGAACCGGCACAAGCGCATTGTTGAAATCGATCAGTGCTTTGCGCTCTGTCAGTTGAAGCTCTTGAGCAGCGATTTGACGTTTGCGGTTAAAGTCGTTTGCTTTGCGTGCGTAGGCTTCAACTTCTGTTTTCAACCCAGCGTCCGCAAGGATCGCTTCGCGTGTCCGGCCTTGGGTTTTTGCTTCCAGAGCTGGTCCTTCCGCTGCGAGTTGATCTGCAGTTGGCTTTAACTCAGCTTGCATGGCCGATTCAATCCCGCGGATTTTGTTCTGGATGTCGACCCCAGCTTTGCTTTGCACAAAGATTTGCGTGCGGTCGATGACAACTACGGTCGAGCTTTGAGCTGCCGCAGCCGGGGCCAGCGCCAAAGGCGCGGCAAGCAATAGCGCGAACGCCGTGAATAGAGATTTGATACGAAACATGAGGTTCTCTCCTGTAGAGATATCGATTAGAAGCGGGTGGACGTACTGAAGCGGAATGTTTCCGTTCTATCGTACTCCTCCTTGCGAAGAATTTGTGAAAAGTCGAATTGGATTGGGCCAAACGGCGAGTCCCAACCAACAGAGAGGCCGGCTGAAGCCCGAAGACCCAGGCCATCCTTGATTTGGCTTACGGCTGGCGTCCCGACGGGCACACCATTGAAGCCGATATTGCCGAACGCATCGATGCCAATCAGTCCCGACACCGGGTCGGTAATGTCGGCATCATCCAAGATGCCGAGTCCGCCAGCTTCAAGGAACAGTTTGGTGCGAATACCATACTCTTCCGGCAGATAATTTGGCAGCGTCAGTTCGCTTGTCGCCTGATAGAATGCCTTACCGCCTAAGGCACGGCCCGGTTTCACGTCGGTGACATTACCCTCTGAGTCAGCGAGCGTGACCACCTGGCGCGGTCCAATTCCGGCAACGTCAAATCCTCGGAAAGATGATCCACCTTTGAAGAAGCGGTTATTGATCAGAATATTGTCATCATTGCCGAAGGGCTCGATATAGCCGCCAGAAACGCGGACGCTGGCTCGAACACCGCGGAAGATCCCGCGATATGTTGCGGCACTCAACTCACTTCGGATGTATTGAACGTCGCCGCCTAGGCCAGCGAAGTCTTGGCTGATCGAGAAATCAAATCCACCGGTTGGAGCGATTGGATCGTTTCGGCGATCCCAATTGAACGAATACCCAATCAAGGATGTGATATCAGCGCGTTCAGCCTGACAGGTTGGGTCGCGGTTCAGAGCCAAATCCGAACATTGATCGACCAGCTGCTCTCCCGCGAGGAGATCGGTTTCGTTCACGACCCGGAAACTGCCATCCGTATCCTGAACAAAGGTTCTGATAATAATGCCATCGTCATCAATGATGACATCGCGGTCTTGCAAATTGATCTGGTCGGTCTGGAGGCGATAACGAACTTGTAGCCCAGTATTCTCAGAAACCGGGAAGCCAAAGTTGATCCCTGCCCCAACCGTCTCGGACTCAAAGTTGGAAACATCCAAAAAGTCTGACCTGGTTGAGAACAACTCTAGGCCGGCCGATAGGTTACGATCCAGGAAGCGCGGTTCTTGGAACCGGACATCTACAAACTGTTGGCGATCAGAAGCGGAAACGCGCCCGACAAAGGTTTGGCCACGGCCACGCAAATTGCGCTGTGTCACGCTGAGATCGAGTAAGAAGGAATCTACAGAGGAGAAACCCGCAGCGAATGAAAGTTCGCCAGTCGCTGTTTCTGTCACGTCAATATCGACAACTGTACGGTCTGCCTTGGAGCCCGCTTTTTCGGTGATCTCCACATTCTCAAAATAACCAAGCGCGCGAACACGGTTTCGTGACCGATCGAGCAAGACGCGGTTAAATGCATCACCTTCCGCAACGCGCAATTCGCGGCGAATAACGCGGTCTAGCGTCTGAGTATTTCCATTAATATTGATCCGCTCGATATAGACACGCGGGCCTTCATCGATTGCGAAGGTTACGTTGACTTTGCGTGTTTCTGGATCAGGTTCCAAACGCGGGGTGATATCTACAAAGGCATAACCCGCGATCCCGGCCGCATATGTCAGGGTATCGATCGTGTCTTCGATCAGGTCGCCTCGGAAAAGCTCCCCGTCGCTGAATGGGACGGCGCGCTTCAGGCCTTCCGAGCTCAATTTGTCCAGCGCGGTTTCAACGTCAATCTCGCCGAACGTATAGAGCTCACCCTCATCAATGGTGTAGGTAATATAGAAATCTTCGCGATCTGGCGTCAGATCGGCAACGGCGCTGATCACGCGGAAATCATAATAGCCCTTATTCTGGTAGAATTCACGCAGAAGCTCTCGGTCAAACTCCAACCGGCCTGGGTCATAATTGTCGTTCGAGCTGAAAAAGCGCCACCAGCGCGACTGCTTCGTCACGATTTCACTGCGCAACCGGCGATCCGAATACGCTTCGTTCCCGATAATATTGATTGATCGAACGCCCGTCACCGGCCCTTCGGTCATCACGAAGACGAGGTCGACGCGGTTTTGATCGAGCGGCTTGTATTGTGGCTCAACCGTCGCTGAGAAGCGCCCAGATTGGCGATACAGTTCCAAAATGCGCTGCACGTCAGCTTGCACGCGAGCCGCCGTGAAAATCCCGCGCGGCGCTGCTTGAATTTCTTCACGCAGCTTATCATCGTCGAGCGCGCTATTTCCTTCGAACAGAACACGGTTGATAATCGGGTTTTCGACCACGCGCACGACGAGATCTGACCCGGCTTTTTCAAACGAGGCGTCTGCAAACAGGCCGGTTGCAAAAAGTGTTTTCAGGGACAGATCAATCCTTGCTGGATCGAACGCGTCTCCCGGTGCGACCAAAAGATAAGACTGAACCGTGCGGTCTTCGATCCGCTGGTTGCCTTCAATCCGAACTTGTCGAATTGTCTCATTCACCTGCGCATCCGATTGCATAATCGGAGTGTCAGTTACGGCGATCGCACTCGTCGCCATCAAAGCTGCAGCCAATACTTTACGCATCGATACCTCGATCCTCCATAGCAAACGACTCACTCGCCTGCTGACCTTTCGAATAGGCCGGTTTCTAAAACGTCACCCCAGGTGATAAAGACGAACATGGTCAATAGCAGACCAAGCCCCGCCATCAATGCCACTTCCTGCACCTTTTCTGGCATTGCTTTGCCAGTTACCGCTTCATAAGCGTTGAAAACCAGGTGCCCACCATCAAGAACAGGCAGCGGCAAAAGATTGAAAAAGCCAATGCCTATTGAGATTAACGCGCACAATTGCAGAACCGACCAACCAAGAACGCTCAGACGCTTGGATAGCGGCACAGACTCCGCCCCCAATGTGCGATTGACGATCCGTCTACCAGCATCCCCAATAGCAACTGGCCCGCTCATCAGGCCGAGTGATTCTTTTCCAGTGGCGATCCGGCCGAGCATGTAAACAGTGTGACCCACCGTTTTTTGAGTTTCCTGAACACCCTTTACGACTGCGGATATCGGTCCGTAGCGCTTAAACTCGAGAGAGTCAGGAACCCCGCCGGAGCGCACGCCAATTGTACCTTGCGGCAGGATTTGCCCGAGTTGGTTCGCTCTTACGACGCGCTTCGGCGTGATCACCAATGTTAGAGCTTGATCGCCGCGCATGATCTCAAAATCCAAAGGGCGATTAGAAGACATGCTCGTAATAATAATCATATCTGAAATCTGACGGATCGCGTTTCCATCGACGCTTTGGATAACATCGCCTGCAAGCAGGCCGGCCTCCGCAGCCGGATATCCCTCGTTCACTTCAACCGCGTAAACATCGTACTGCTCAACCCCGCGAAACGCGAAAAAGATTGTGAACAAAAGGATGGCGAGAATAAAGTTGGCGGCGGGGCCTGCCATCGCCACGATCGACCGCGCGCCGACACTGAGCTCATTGTAGGGTTTGCCGATTGGACCTTCTTCGATCTTCCCGACATCTCCCGGCAACTGGCTTTCACCCACGAATTTAACAAACCCGCCAAGCGGGACCCAATTCACACGCCAGCGCGTCCGTTTGCTGTCTTTGCGTTCAAAGATTGGCTTGCCGAACCCAACTGAAAACGATTCCACAGCCGCCCCAAACCAGCGCCCTGCATAATAATGTCCGAGTTCGTGAATGATCACGACCACCCCAAGCAGAAATGCTAGGCAGATCAGAAAGATCGGGCCTTGAGCCAGAATTCCCGTCAAGCTATTCGCTCCTGCATCTGGCTCTGTACTTCATTCATAAGTACGCCGGTTAGTCTTTTGGCTTCAGCCTCGATCGCCATGATCGCATCCAAATTTTCACAATCCTGACAAGCCATTGGCCCAGAAAGGTATCGCTCCAAAGCCGTTTCTACGATCCAGCTTATGTCGAGGAATCGACATTGGCCCGCAAGAAAAGCAGCTACGGCTCCTTCATTAGCGCAATTTAATACGGTCGGAGCTCCGAGACCGGCGCGTAACGCGTTGCGGGCAAGTTCAACAGCTGGGAAATTCTCGGAATCCAAGGGTTCGAAATCGAGCTGACCAAGCGCAATCAAGTTGAGCGGCTCAACGGCTGTCGCTTGTCGTCGGTCGGGCCATGTAAGGGCATGCGCGATCGGTGTTCGCATATCCGGCACACCCATTTGCGCAAGAACCGAACCATCCCGGTAGGCGACGGCCGAATGCAAGATCGATTGCGGGTGCACCACCACTTCGATTTGATCTTCAGGAACATCGAACAGATAAGACGCTTCGATCAGTTCCAGCCCCTTGTTAAAGAGGGTCGCGCTATCGATAGAGATCTTTTGACCCATCTCCCAACGCGGGTGAGCGAGTGCGTTTTCACTCGTCACCTTTTCAAGTTGCGCACGACTAAACCCGCGAAATGGTCCGCCGGAGGCTGTAAGGATCAAGCGCTCAAGGTCTTCTCGGCGCTCCATCACTTGAAACATCGCATTGTGCTCAGAATCCGTAGGCACGATCGAAACCTGGTATTGGGCCGCTTTTCGATTGAGCAAGGGCCCCGCACAAACCATGCTTTCCTTATTCGCGAGCGCAACGGAATTGCCGGCCTCTATAGCAGCTAACGTTGATGGCAGACCGTCAATGCCGACGATCGCGGCAAGAACCCTGTGAACCGGCCTTTGCGCCGCATCGTTAAGGGCTGCTGAACCTGATGAGACTTCGATATCCAAATCACCGAGCGCCGCTTGTAGCTTTTCCATGGCAGCTTCGTCGGCGATCACAACCTGTTTCGGTTTGAATTGCCGGGCTTGCTCAATCAACAGGTCAACGTTTCGACCCGCTGCGAGCGTATCAATCGAGAAAACCGGATCTGGCGCTTGCGCGTTCGCATGCGAAACGACAGCGAGCGCAGAAGTACCGATTGAGCCGGTCGACCCAAGAATGGATAGACTGCGCACGCCGCTCATCAGCTGAGACCCAGGACGTTGACCAAGCCAGGGACAAACAGGAAGACCACAAGCGAGACGACGCAGACCAGTCCCAATCCGTCCACGCGGTCCAAAAAGCCGCCATGACCTGGGACCATTCCGCTAGAATCTTTGATCCCATAACGCCGCTTCATCGAGCTCTCGAATAAGTCGCCGAGCTGCGCGACAACTGAGGTCAAACCTCCGATAATGATCCAGATCGTTACGTCACCACCGGTTATTCGCGCCGCTAATACCCCACAAAGCCCACTAAACAAAAAGGCGCCAATCGCGCCGCTCCATGTTTTCGATGGCGAGTCTGGGTGCAAGGATGGGCCCCCAATACTCTTTCCTGAGAAATACGCCGCAGAGTCTGACCCCCACACGATCCCCATAAATATCAAGGCAATGGCGACACCATCCCAAGGACCGTCTCGCATCAAATACAGCGCCAATGGCATTCCAGCCACATAGAGCATGCCAAACGACTCAGCGCCGCGCCGCTCCCTCACTGGATGGGTGAAACTGGCGAGAAGCACACAGGCTGCAAGCCCCCAAACCGCGATCAGCGAATATCCAAGCGCCGCTGGAATGAAGGGCAGAAAAGCCAGCGTTACAAATGTCTTCATAGATGGCGAGGCCGTCATACGCACCCATTCGAACGCCATCAAAGCGGCGAAAAGCCCGCAAGATATTGCGAGTAAGGGTCCGCCTTTCCAGACGACGAACAGTCCGAAAGGGATCATCACCGCAGCCGAGATGAGTCTTAAGCCAAGATCACCTGGCTGACCGTCATGTTGCGCTCCACGGGCCAAACCTTATGCCGCCCCTGACGCGAGGCCGCCAAAGCGGCGCTCACGCGATCGATATATCTCTATCGCTTCTAACAATTGGGTTTTCCCGAAATCTGGCCACAACACGTCCATAAAGACCAGCTCGGCATAGGCCGCCTGCCAGATCAAAAAGTTGCTCAGTCGGTATTCTCCGCTCGTTCTGATCAGAATGTCTGGATCGGGCAAGTCGACGGTATCCAAATACGCAGAGAAGCCATCCTCATCGATCGCATCAGCTTCGACTTTGTTCGTCGCAATATCTTTGGCCATCGCTTTGGCGGCGCGCAGCACTTCTTCTCGGCCCCCATAGTTGAAGGCAATGCAGAGATTGAATTTCGTGTTCTCAGCCGTTCGCGCTTCCGCCCGCTCGACCAATTCCAAGATATCTGTCGGCAGCCCATCACGAGTACCGAGAATTCGGATTTTTACGCCCTCGTCCGTAAGCCGTTTCAAATCCCGCTTCACATAGGCTTTGAGCAATCCAAAAAGCGCATTCACTTCAGAAACGGGCCTCCTCCAGTTCTCTGTTGAGAACGAGAAGACCGTAAGGTTTTTCAACCCAATCTCCTGCGCAGCTTCGACGGTTTTGCGCAGGGCTTCAACCCCGCGCTCATGTCCGATAGCGCGCGGAAAGCCTCGGCCCTTCGCCCAGCGACCATTGCCATCCATGATGATCGCAATGTGACTGGGAACCTCATCGACGCCCGGTCCACCTTCCCCGGTCTGTGCAGGAGAGGAAACAGATGTCAAACCTGCATGATCTCCGCTTCTTTCGTCTTCAGCGATTCATCGACCTTGCTGATATACGCATCGGTGAGTTTCTGAACCTCGTCAGACAATGAGCGATGTTCGTCCTCGCTAATGTCGCCATCTTTTTCCATCTTCTTCAGGGAATCCATCCCGTCACGGCGTACATTACGCACAGCGATACGGCCAGATTCAGCATACTTGCCAGCGACTTTGGTCAGCTCGGTACGGCGCTCTTCGTTCAGCGGTGGGATGGGAATACGAAGGGTTTGCCCATCGACAACAGGGTTCAATCCAAGACCAGATTCCCGGACAGCTTTGTCTGTCGCACCAACCAGACCTTTGTCCCAGACGTTCACGGCGATCATTCGAGCATCCATGATCGTCACCGAGCCCACCTGGTTGAGCGGCATGTTCGAGCCATAGGCCGAGACTTGCACTGTATCGAGAAGGCTGACAGACGCGCGCCCTGTTCGGAGGCCCTGCAGCTCGGTCTGAAGCGAACTGATCGCACCATCCATGCGGCGTTCGAGGTCTTTTTTGTCGTAACTCATTTTCTCTATCCTCTCGATGCGGAAATGACTGTGCTTGGCCCCTGGCCGGTTAGCACATCTTGCAGCGCACCCTTATTATGCAGGGAGAAAACCACAATTGGTATGTTTGTGTCACGCATCAGGCTGACAGCAGACGCATCCATGACTTTCAGATCGCGCGCCAAGACGTCTTGATAAGTCAGGTGATCGTATCGTTCAGCGTCGGGATCAGTCTTCGGATCAGCAGAATATACACCGTCGACTTGTGTCCCCTTCATCATCGCGTCGCAATGCATTTCGGCGGCCCGCAAGGCAGCGCCGGTATCCGTCGTGAAGTATGGGTTTCCGGTGCCGGCTGCGAATATGACAACGCGGCCTTTTTCCATATGCCGGATCGCGCGGCGGCGAATAAACGGCTCGCAAATCTCATCCATGCGAATACCTGATTGCACGCGCGTTTGAACTCCGATGGATTCCAGCGCGCTTTGCATTCCAAGTGCGTTCATGATCGTCGCGAGCATGCCCATAGAGTCAGCTTGTGAGCGCTCCATGCCCTGGGCTGCGCCCTTCATTCCGCGGAAGATGTTTCCGCCGCCAATCACCAGACATATCTCAGCACCAAGCTCGCGCGCGGCTGCGATCTCTTGGGCAAATCCAAGGCAAGTTGGCATATGAATGCCATACTCGGTTGACCCCATCAGGGCCTCTCCTGAGATCTTCAGAAGAACGCGCTTAAATCTCAAACCATTCGCGGGTTCGGTTTCACCTGGCATTCTGCGTCTCCTGTTTCATGAGCCCATAAAAGATTCCCGGCCACCTGTCATCGGTAGCCGGGATCTAAAAGCACTTATTTTTTAAAGGCTTTAGGCCTTGGTCATCGAGGCAACTTCGTCTGCGAAGTTATCTTCTGCCTTTTCGATGCCATCGCCGAGCTTGAACATGATGAAGCCAGCCAGCTCTGCACCGCTATCGGTGATGAACTGTCCAACCGTCTGATCAGGGTTCATAACAAATTGCTGCTCAACCAGAACAACCTCTTTGTAATACTTCTTGATCCGGCCTTCGATCATCTTCTCGATGACGTTGGCGGGCTTGCCGCTTTGCTCAGCTTGCTCGGTTAGAACCTGCTTCTCACGAGCGACCAATTCTTGATCCAAATCTGCAACCGTCGCAGAAGCAGGAGATGTCGCGGCAACGTGCATCGCAACTTTCTTACCAGCTTCAGCCAAATCACCGGAACCGTTCAGGCCGACCAGAACGCCGATTTTGCCCATACCGGGCGCTTCAGCGCTGTGAATGTAAGCCGCGACTGAGTCCGCTTTGATTTGAGCGGCACGGCGCAAGGCCATATTCTCACCAATCGTCGCGACCAAGCGTTTGATCATGTCGTCAACAGTGCCGTCACCATCTGGTGCAGGCGCTGCAGCAACAGCTTCCGTGGTGCCTTCAGTCGTCAGTGCGAGTTTCGCAATGTCCGAAAGAGCGCCTTGGAAGGTCTCGTTACGAGCAACAAAGTCTGTCTCAGCGTTCAGCTCGACAACCGATCCGGTTTTGCCGTCATCGGAAACCAATGCAGCAACCAGTCCGTCAGCCGCTGTACGGCCAGACTTCTTAGCGGCCTTGGAAAGGCCTTTCGCACGCAGCCAATCGATGGCGGCTTCTACGTCGCCATCATTTTCTACGAGCGCTTTTTTTGCGTCCATCATGCCTGCGCCAGTCTTGTCACGCAGGTCCTTGACGAGGGCAGCGGTAATCTGAGCCATCCTAGTCTTCCTTCTGTTCTAACCCAGGGGTGTTTAAGCTTCAGTCTTGTCTTCTGCGACTTCGGCGGTTTCTTCTGTAGCAGTCTCTGCGGTCGCAGCTTCTGCTTCAGCCGCTTCAGCGGCAGCAACATCAGCTTCGACGAGTGCTTCAATATCTTCAGCTTCGCCAAGGTCGATGCCGAGCCCTGCAGACGATTCGGCCAGACCGTCTAGGACGGCATCGGCGATCAGGTTGCAGTAAAGCGAAATGGCGCGCGCCGCATCATCGTTTCCTGGGAATGCGAAGTCCGCATCATCCGGGTCACAATTGGTATCGATGACAGCAACAACTGGAATGCCCAGTTTGCGAGCTTCTTTAATCGCAATCGCTTCTTTGTTCGTGTCGATCACGAAGATCAGATCTGGCAGGCCGCCCATATTGGCAATGCCGCCCAGAGCTTGGTCCAGCTTTATGCGATCACGCTCGCGGTTTAGAAGCTCTTTCTTGGTGAAACCAGATTGCTCTTTGTCACCAAGTGTTTCTTCAAGTTCGCGCAGGCGTTTGATCGAATTGGAAACGGTTGACCAGTTGGTTAGCGTTCCGCCGAGCCAACGGTGGTTCATGTAATATTGTGCACAACGCTGTGCGGCTTCAGCAACCGGCTGAGCGGCTTGACGTTTCGTTCCCACGAAAAGAACGCGGCCACCTTTTGCAACGGTGTCACGGACTTTCACAAGCGCCTGGTGCAACAGTGGCACAGACTTGGAGAGATCCATGATGTGAATGCCAGAACGTGCGCCATAGATGAATTGCTTCATCTTGGGGTTCCAGCGGTGTGTTTGGTGACCAAAGTGAACGCCAGACTCGAGCAGTTCACGCATAGTGAAATCAGGCAATGCCATCTTAATTTTCCTTATCCGGTTGACCGGCATGCTCCCTATCGGGCCTCACTTGAGGGCCGACACCGGAAGGACCACGCATCGGGGGTTGTTGCGCGCGTCTATACAGGAACTGTGGGATGGCGCAACCGTACAGATCAGGATGAGAAGACTTATGCCGCCTCGTGATCCACGCGGGCCACGCCCGGCGCGGTTTTCAGGGCTCGCAAAGCTTCGATCCCCGTCGGATAAGTATCCGGCAGTTTCAGCGTAACGACGCGGCCATCTTCGATCGGCATCCGCACATATATCTCGCCTCGATCATGCCCCGATGCGCCTTTCAAGCGCGCCGCGATCGCCGCAAGCCCGGTCAAGTCCGCGCCTTTTTCCAGCTTCACCGACAAAGCCGGTGCTTTCTTGGCGATCCGCGCTTGCTCGATCGGTTGGACGCGACGTGCGGAGAGCCTTATTTCTTCGTCGCGGCGACGCACCTCGGTCAAAATGACAACTGCACATCCAGGTTCCAACTGTTCGCGCATATCTGAGAGCAATTCTGGCATCACCATCAGCTCAACTTCACCGGTCGGGTCAGAGAGCGTCAGGAACGCAAATTTGCCGCCATTTCGCGCAGATTTCTCAACACGTCGGCGCACGACGCCAATCAATTCCATCGGACGACCATCGACAGCCGTATCTGCGATATTCATCGCATAGGTAATCCGTCCCTCTTCCAGACTGTCAAGAATATCGTCGAGCGGGTGTCCAGAGAAATAGAACCCAATTGCCGCAAACTCTTGATCGAGCTTTTCTTGCATGTTCCAGGCAGCCGATTTCGGAAGATCTGTCCGCATGGCCGGCTCTGCCTCTCCAAATAGGCCGCCTTGCCCACCTGCGCGGTCTTCGGCTGAAGACGCGCAGGTCGCCGCCAACATCGGCGCAGACTTGAGCACCCGCGCTCGGTTGGGTTCCAGCGCATCGAAGCCACCCGCCTTAGAAAGTTGCTCGAAGCATTTTTTGTTGATGTCCTTAGGATCAACCCGCTCGGCCAGATCGTGCAGCCCTTGATATGGGCCGTTCGCCCGCCGCTCATTGACCAGGTTTTTCATCGCCTCTGGCCCGACACCCTTCAGCGCGCCAAGCGCGTAGACAATCGAGTCTCCATCAACATCAAAATCCGCCGTAGAGACGTTCACGTTTGGCGCAATAATTGGGATCTTGAGGCGCTTGGACTCTTGGAAAAAGGCCGCGAGCTTATCTGTATTCTGCAAATCCAAGCTCATCGACGCGGCAAGGAAGGCGACTGGGAAGTGTCTTTTGAGATAAGCGGTGTGATATCCGATCAACGCGTAAGCCGCCGCGTGGGATTTGTTGAAGCCGTAGCCGGCAAACTTTTCCATTGTATCGAAGATATCATTCGCCAACGGCGCTTCGATACCTTTCAAGTCTTTGGCCCCTTGCAGGAAGCGTTGGCGCTGGGCGACCATTTCCTCAAGCTTCTTTTTACCCATGGCGCGGCGCAGCAAATCCGCTTCGCCAAGTGAGTAGCCCGCAATCTCCTGCGCCATCCGCATAACCTGTTCCTGGTAAACCGGGACGCCATAAGTCGCCTGCAAAATCGGTTCGAGGTCAGGATGCTGATATTTGATCGTGTTCGGATCTTCCTTACCCGAGACATAGACTGGAATGTTATCCATCGGACCTGGGCGATAGAGGGAGATAATCGCAATCACATCTTCCAAATTGCCCGGCCGGACTTTGCGCAGCGTATCGCGCATGCCCTGCCCCTCGAGCTGGAACACACCGAGCGTCTGGCCAGACGCCATCAGTTTGTAAGTTTCGGCATCGTCGAGGCTATTCCATTCCGGTCCGACATCCTTGCCATCTCGGCGAATGAATTTCAGCGCGCGATCAATCACGGTCAGCGTTTTCAGGCCGAGAAAGTCAAACTTTACCAGGCCGGCTGATTCCGCCCATTTCATATTGAACTGGGTCGCTGGCAAATCGGCGCGTGGATCATTGTAAAGCGGCACTAATTCAGTCAGCGGTCGGTCGCCGATCACCACACCCGCCGCGTGCGTCCCAGCATTCCGGTACATGCCCTCCAACGCTAGTGCGGTATCGAGCAATTCACCCACGCGCGGGTCGCGGCTGACCTCTTCATCGAACTTTGGCTCATCATCGATGGCTTCGGAAAGCTTGGGAGGCTTTGCCGGATTGAACGGGATCAGCTTCGCAAGTCGGTCGACCTGCCCATAAGGCATTTGCATGACGCGTCCGACATCGCGGACGACAGCTTTCGCCTGAAGTGTGCCGAACGTAATGATCATAGCGACCGATTCCGCGCCGTACTTATCGCGGACATAGCGGATCACTTCACCGCGGCGTTCCTGACAGAAGTCGATATCGAAGTCGGGCATCGAGACCCGTTCTGGATTCAAGAAGCGCTCGAATAGCAGATCGAACCGAAGCGGATCCAAGTCGGTAATCGTCAACACCCAGGCGACGAGCGAGCCCGCACCCGACCCCCGGCCCGGCCCGACCGGGATATCCTGGTCTTTGGCCCACTTGATAAAGTCGGCGACGATCAGGAAGTAACCAGGAAAGCCCATGCGCTCGATAATGCTGAGCTCATAATCCAGGCGTTCGAAATAGGTTTCGCGCGTCGCATAAAGCTCAGGTGCCACCTCTAGTCGCGCTTCAAGCCCGTTCTTGGCCTGCAGCTTCAACTCATCAATCTCAGAGCGGGACCCATCCCCGAAATTCGGAAGGATCGGCTTGTGCATTGTAGAGCGAATACCACACCGCTTGGCGATTTCAGCGGTCGTATCAATCGCCTCAGGTAAGTCAGCGAACAGCTCACGCATTTCGCCTTCGCTTTTTAGAAATTGCTGCCCTTCAACTTGCGGCCGGTCTTCCTGGCCGAGATAGGCGCCATTGGCGATACACATCATCGCATCGTGCGCTTCAGCGTCGCCCGGCTTCATAAACCGCGCATCATGCGTCGCGACGATGGGAAGGCCCAGCTCATAGGCGAGCGCCAAAAGGCCTGGCTCTGATTGGATCTCTTCTACCGAGCCGTGCCGGGTGATTTCGACATAACACCGGCCGGGAAAGTTCGCAGCCAGCGTCTCTAGCTCAGTCTTGGCCTCTTCGGTTTTGCCTTTGAGCAATAGGCGCGCAACCTCGCCCTCAGCGCCGCCGGTTAGGACAATCAGCCCATCCGTCTTTTCTTCCAGATAGCGTTTGTGTATCCGCGGCACGCCGTCTTCAGAGTCCAGATAGGCATAAGAAGACAGCGCCATTAGCCGGCCATAGCCTTCTTGGTTCTGCGCATAGAGGGAGAGACGTGTGATGGTTTCCTGGTGTGCGCCGTCGGTCACGTCGAAACAGACCGCCATAATCGGCTGAACGCCTGCCCCGGACAGGCTTTCGGACAATTCCAATGCGCCGTAGAGATTATTCCGATCGGTCACCGCAATTGCGGGCATCGCATTGTCAGTGCACCATTTGGTCAAACCCTTGGTCGTGATCATGCTCTCCAGAAGCGAGAACGAGGTCCGTACTGCGAGGTGAATAAATGGCGTCTGACCCACGAAGCGTCTCCCAAATCGAGCTTAGAGCGACCTAAGAACTTGCAATGATTCTCTGCGCCCCAAATGGGGAGAGCGTCACTTGTCTCAGATATTCAGACAATCGGTATCAGAAATAATCAAAGAACAAAAGATGAACCTCAGCGGTCTCACGCGAAATCTGTGAGTTTCCCATCCTTGAGGGTCAGGACCCGATCCATATGCTGGGTTAGCGCCATATTGTGGGTCGCGACCAAGACAGCCGCCCCCTCTGATTTTGCGCGGCGGACCAAGCTCTGAAACACCCGCTCCGTTGTCGCTGGGTCTAGATTTCCTGTCGGCTCATCCGCGATTACCAAACGCGGATCGTTGACCAGCGCCCGTGCGATCGCGACGCGCTGCTGTTCACCGCCAGACATCTGGCCCGGCTGGTGCGTCAGGCGTTCCGAAAGCCCCATATCCGCCAACAGAACGTCCGCTCTCTCTCGGGCTTTGCCACGTGGCATACCGCCGACCATCAAAGGCATGGCGACATTATCACGAGCATTGAACTCTGGCAGCAAGTGGTGGAACTGGTACACGAAGCCAAGCTTTTCACGGCGCAGCCGCGTGCGTCCGGCATCATTCAGCGCGATACAATCTTCGCCCTCCAGGATAACTTGGCCGCCTTCCGGCTTCTCGAGCAGGCCTGCTGTGTGGAGCAAGGTCGATTTCCCGGATCCTGACGGGCCGATCAGACCGACCAGTTCGCCCGGGTTCAAAATCAAATTAGCGCCTTCGAGGACGCTCAACGTCCCCGCTTCAGACTTGTAGTGGCGAACAATATCGCGAAGTTCGAGGACAGTAGTCATTATTCGAACCTCAACGCATCAACCGGATCAAGGCGCGCGGCGGCCCAAGCAGGCCATATGGTGACCAGCATCGACATCGCCATCGCCCAGAGCGTCACGAAGATCACTTCGCCCCAGTTCAAAACGGCCGGCAATCCGTCCAAGCCATAGACGGTGGGCGGAAACAATTCACGCTGCAGGACGAAACCGATCCCATCGATCACGACATTGATGTTCATCACCATGATCACCCCGAGCACAGCGCCAATCAGAGCACCGGTGAGCCCCAACAAAGCGCCAATCATCAAAAAGATGCGCATTATCGATCCGCGCGACGTCCCAACGGTCCGCAGGATGGCAATGTCGCTCGTCTTGTTCTTCACCAACATCACGACGCCCGTAATAATGTTCAGAGACGTAATCACGATCAGGATCAACATGATGATCATCATCATCGATCGCTCCGTGTTGAGCGCGTTGAAATATTGCTCGCGCTGGACTTTCCAGCTTTGGGTTGGGAAGCGGTATTGCAGGGTCCTCTGAACCGCTGCTTCAGCCGGGTCGGTATTCATCGCATCGGGCAATCGTAGATCTATCTTGTCGTAGACACTCTTGCGCCCAAAAAAGAGCTGCGCCTGCTTCATCGGCATCAGAATATAGAGTTGATCCAGCTCGACACTTCCGGTCTGGAAGAATTGCCCGACTGTATAGGTCTTTCGGCGCGGCGTGACGCCGAATGGCCCTTGGATGCCATCAGGCGCAATCAAGGTAAGTTTATCACCTGGATAGAGCCCAAGTTCGGCCGCCAAAAAGCGTCCGACCATAATCACATCGCCGCCATTCTTGCCTTCTCCAAACCCAAAAGCGCTCGCCGCTTCTGCGCCGCCCTCCAGAAATGGGAGATTGTCGAGATCTTGGATCCGCACGCCTCGGACAATGGCTCCGCTTTGGCGACGATCTGATGAGGCGAGCACTTGCTGCTCAACGATCGGCATAGCATGTTCAACTTCCGGCAGCGCTTCGATCTGAAGGACCAGCTCATCAACGCTCGGCTCGGGCTCGTCTTGTGTGTAGACAAAGACATGCCCCTGCCCGCCAAGCATCGCATCGAGTAAGGTCGCCCGAAATCCACTCATAACCGACATAATGACGATCAGCGCCATTACCGCGAGCAAGATCCCAATGAAGGAAACAATCGAGACAACCGACACGCCGCCATTGGCGCGGGTTGCTCTTAGATAGCGCCAAGCAAGGGTGCGTTCGACTTGTCCAAACGGCGAAGGTCCGGCCATTCTACGTATTAGCCTCCGGTCACTTTGTTGATCGCAGATTCCATAGAAAGCTCTTCTTTTTCACCGGTCGCACGTCGTTTCAGTTCGACTGTGCCGCTCTTCACGCCGCGTGGGCCAACCGTGATTTGCCACGGCAAACCAATCAGTTCCATGCGCGCGAATTTGGGACCAGCGCGGTCAGCGCTTTCATCATAGAGCGGATCTTTTCCGGCAACCGTGAGCTTCGCATAGGCGTCATCCGCAACCGCGGCGACATCCGCGTCATCCGGCTTCATGGACACGATACCAGCGCCAAACGGGGCGACTTCATCGGGCCAGATAATCCCGTTCTCGTCATGGCTCGCCTCAATAATGGCGCCAACGCAACGTGAGACGCCAATGCCGTATGACCCGCCATGGATGGTGACGAGATCGCCGTCAGAGGTTTGCACTTCAGCTTTCATAGGATCGGAATACTTGGTCCCGAAGTAGAAAATATGGCCAACTTCGATCCCGCGCGCCTTTATTTGGCGATCCGCAGGGAGCGCATTGAACGCCGCCTCGTCATGCTTCTCTTCAGTCGCCGCATAATATTGCGTGCGCTTGGTCATCTCAGCATCGAGCGCATCGAGATCGCCAAAATCAAAATCCGGACCGGGCGCTGGCACGTCGAGCACGGACTTATCACAAAAGACTTCGCTCTCACCGCTGTCCGCGAGGATCAGGAATTCGTGACTCAGGTCGCCGCCAATGGGGCCGGGGTCGGCTTGCATTGGAATAGCCGTGATGCCCATACGCGCGAACGTATTCAGATATGCCGCGAACATCCGCTGATAAGAAACCCGGGCTGCTTCTTCTGAAAGATCAAAGCTGTAGGCGTCTTTCATATAGAACTCGCGCCCACGCATCACGCCGAAACGCGGACGGATCTCATCTCGAAACTTCCACTGCTGGTGATAGAGATTGAGCGGCAGCGCCTTATAGCTTTTCACATAGGACCGGAAGATATCCGTGATCATCTCTTCATTGGTCGGGCCGAACAGCATGTCGCGTTCATGGCGGTCGGTGATCCGCAGCATCTCCGCACCATAATCATCGTAACGACCAGATTCGCGCCATAGATCGGCTTGCTGCAGCGTTGGCATCAGCATCTCAATCGCGCCAGCCCGGTCCATCTCTTCACGAACGATTTGCTCGACCTTTTTCAGAGCCCGAAAGCCGAGCGGCAGCCAAGAATAGATGCCTGCACCGTTCTGGCGAACCATGCCGGTGCGCAACATCAACTTGTGACTGGCAATCGTTGCGTCTGCGGGGACATCTTTAGAGACGGGAATGAAATAT
Organism: Henriciella sp.; assembly: GCA_039970335.1. Taxonomy (GTDB): domain Bacteria; phylum Pseudomonadota; class Alphaproteobacteria; order Caulobacterales; family Hyphomonadaceae; genus Henriciella. Next base: position 99,606 of record JBDVMC010000001.1, read on the forward strand.
TGAGAGAGGCGCATGAGCGTAGCTTTTTAATCGGTTTGAAGTTCTAGAGTCCTGTTATGCTGAGCTGAACACGTTGGCTAGAGGTAAGTGCTGCGCTTGACGTCACGACGAATGCGGGCATGGCTATCGTCATGCTTCTCCTCGACATTACGTTCCGGTTTGCAACCATTACGATCTTATTGGTGACGGCGGGCTTATCCCTCCGCGACGCGCGGCATCTGTTGCAAGGACGGCTCGCGGCTGCCTTGTGTGTCTCATTGGCCAGTATGCTCGCCAATACGTTGCCATCAGCGCTTGATCCGCCTTTGGCCTGGCAAGGCATTGCGTGGTTCTTTCATACACCGAATATCGGCTTGCTCTGGTTGTTTGGCCTTTCGCTCATGGTTGACGATTTCCGGCTACGTCCAATCCATTGGGCCATTCTCGCTGCGCAAGTCGCTATCCTCTCGATCATGCTGGTGACGGAGCGCACAAACGGCGCACTCCCCATGTTTTGGCTGGTGATGATCAATCGCGCGATCGGACTAGGCGTGTTGGCGCATCTCTTCTGGACGTCGATCAGGGGGTATCGCGATGACCTGGTTGAAGGTCGCCGTCGGACGAGGCTTTGGTTCATGCTCGCGGCCTCGGTAGCCGCTCTGGTCATCGTCGGCGGCGAGACCGCACAATATTTCGTCACCGGCGCAGCCCCCGATCCGGAATGGTTCAAGATCGCGCGGGTCATGATCATCTTCCCAATCACATTCTTCACAGTGCATTGGTTTTTGCGCCTACAACCGGAGCAATTCCTGTTTGAAGCCGTAAAACCCGGCGTCGCAGCAGAACCCGCCATTGCGCCGAAGGATCACGCAACGCACGCTCGCCTCGTCGCGGCGATGGAGGAAGACAAACTCTACCGCGAACTCGGGCTCGGCATTGGCGATCTCGCGGCCAAATTGAAAGTGCCCGAACACCAACTTCGCGCGCTCATCAATAAAGGCCTCGGCTATCGCAATTTCGCGGCGTTCTTGAACCAGTATCGTCTGGCCGAAGCAAAAGCGGTGCTCGCAGACCCTGAACAGGCCCGCACGCCGATCCTGACCATCGCAATGGATGCGGGCTATGCCTCCCTCGCGACCTTTAACAGGGCGTTCAAATCAGAAGAAAACCTGACGCCGAGCGCCTATCGCGCCGAAGCCCTCGAAAATGCTGCTCAATCTTGAAAAACTGTCCTCAATTCTGAAAAAGGACGTGCATTTTCGCGTCTGCGGAGCCTTTCAGCACGGCCTATGATTGTTTGACCTCATCGAAAGACGAGGACACACAAAATGGAACTTCTACCCTTCTTCACTGAGTATCTAGGCCCGCGCATCCTAGGCGGGGTTCAGTTTGAATCGACGCGTTATGCGATGGGCACATTGGTGACGTTCTTCGTCCTCTGGATTTTTCTCCACCGCTTCATAGAGACCCGTAAAATCCGCAAACCCACCCCGCGGAACAAGCAGATCCAGATGGAGCTGAAACACTCGTTCAAAACCGTTTGCGTATTTGTCGCGATGGACATCTTCATTTTCGAAGCAGCCGATATCGGCCTGTTCCAAAAGTATGATGATTTCGCCGAGTATGGCATGCTCTGGTTCTGGGTCTCGATCCCGCTTCTGATCATCCTGCACGACGCGTATTTCTATTGGACGCACAGGGCGATGCATACAGCCAAGCTCTATAAGCGCACCCATATGCAGCATCACCGCTCGCACAATCCAACGCCGTTCACGGCCTATAATTTCGCCGCTGGCGAGGCGGTCATCGAGTATATGTATGTGCCGATCGCGCTGATGCTGATCCCGACACACAATCTCGCGCTCTATATCGTGCTGACGATCATGATCTTCAAAAACGCGCTGGCGCATTGTGGCTATGAAGTCTTTCCGCGCAGCTGGGCTCGGATGCCGATCCTTGGCTGGCTCACGACGGTGACCCACCATGACATGCACCATGAGCGTGGCACCGGTAATTTCGGGTTCTATTTCACCTGGTGGGATCGCGCGATGGGCACAGAGCACCCAAACTATCTGCAACGCCTCGATGAGCAGGAAGTCCGCGCCCAGGAGATAAAAGCCGCCCGCCGCGCGGCCAAGAAACGGCCTCAGATGGTGCCGGCCGAATAGGCAAAACCATCTTCCGATAAACTGTACAGGCCGGAGCTCTCTCTCGCTCCGGCCTTTTTTTGTAGGCAGCGGCGATAAAGAACGGCAATAAGAGGCCTTAGATCCTTTTAAGCCACGCTCGAGACCTGACGATTAAAGCCATATTTCTCATATGCCTAACCGGGTTTGCGGCGCTTATATTGACGGCGTGCGCCCCGCAATCCAGATCAGCATCAGCGACCGTGGCCGTCGCAGCCAATTTTCAATCTGCCATGGCCGTTCTGGAAGATGACTTTGAAGAAAGCACCGGGCACGAGCTGCAAATCGTCATCGGCTCAACCGGCAAGATCTATTCTCAGATCAAACATGGCGCACCATATGACGTATTCCTGGCCGCTGATCAGGCGCGGCCCGAACGGTTAGTCTCGGAGGGCACGGCCGTTTCCGGATCACGATTCACATACGCGCGCGGACAACTGGTTCTCTGGAGCCCCGCTGCGGAGGCTCTGAGCGTCGAAAGCCTGAACGCGCCCGCCGTAAAACGCATCGCCATCGCAAATCCGGAATTGGCGCCTTATGGACGCGCGGCAGAACAAGTTCTGCACGGGTTAAACCTTCACACGTCGCTTAGCACTAATCTCGTCCTCGGCGAGAATGTCGGTCAGGCATTTGCTTTCATCAGCACAGGAAATGCTCAATTGGGATTTGTTTCCAAGGCGCAAGTCCTCTCCCGAGCCGATGAGCAACGCGGCACACAATGGAGTCCCGCTTCCGCGCTTTATGATCCAATTGACCAGGACGGCGTCTTGCTCAATCGCGGCAGCGAAAATCAAACCGCGCTCGCCTTCATGGATTATCTAAAAAGCCCAGAAGCCAAGGCGATCATTCTAGCACATGGATACGAAATTCCATGAGCCTGCCCGATCTCTCCGCGCTTTGGCTGACGGGACGCCTCGCGCTCGTAACAACGCTCGTACTATTGATCATCGGGACACCGCTGGCCTGGTGGCTGTCACAGACGCGATCCAGATTCAAACCCGCGATTGAGGCCCTGATCGCCCTGCCGCTCGTACTCCCACCGACTGTGCTTGGTTTTTACCTCTTGATCGCAATGAGCCCAAATTCGCCGATTGGAGCGTTCTGGATGCAAGCGACAGGCGACACTCTGAGCTTTTCTTTTACGGGGCTGGTCGTCGGGTCGGTGATCTACTCGTTCCCATTCATGATCCAGCCTTTGCAGAGCGCCTTTGAAGGCCCGGTTCAGCAAGCCATGCGCACGGCACAGAGTCTACGCGCCTCTCGCCTCGATGCTTTCATCTCGGTGGCTGTTCCGATGTCGGCGCGCGGGTTTGTGACAGCGTCCGTGCTCTCTTTTGCGCACACGCTTGGGGAGTTTGGCGTCGTCTTGATGGTTGGCGGCAATATTCCAGACCGCACGCGGGTGGCTTCGATTGAAATCTATGAGAACGTCGAGACGTTGAACTATGCCGACGCCCATGCGCTTTCGCTGATCCTTCTCGTCATTTCATTTCTGACGCTGTTCTGCGTTTTCCTGTTCAACAAACGGTTTCCTGCGCATGTCGGACTCTGAGCTTCTACTGTCTGCGATGGCCGAGATTGACGCGTTTACGCTCGATCTGGATGAGCGCATTCCGCTCTCTGGTGTGACCGCGGTCTTTGGACCGAGCGGTAGCGGCAAGACCAGCCTGCTCAGCGCGGTTGCGGGCTTCCTCCGCCCAAAGACTGGCGAGATCCGGTTTGGAGACACACCTTGGTTCAACGCAACCGATCGTACATGGGTGCCGCCTCATCAACGCCCCGTCGGCACGGTGTTTCAAGATGCGCAGCTCTTTCCTCATCTCTCCGTGCGCGGAAACCTGGACTATGCCGACAAACGCGCTGTCGCGAGCGACCCCGGGTATCCGCATGCTCAAATCGTATCGGCAATGGACCTGGGCACGCTCATGGACCGAGATGTCAGCACTCTTTCGGGGGGCGAAAAACAACGCGTTGCAATTGCCCGTACGCTTATGACCAGGCCGAGGCTCCTCCTGCTCGACGAGCCACTGTCGGCTTTAGACGGCGCCCGCAAAGGCGAGCTTCTGCCATTCCTGGAAACGCTGAAAACAGAATTCGCTCTGCCGACCCTCTATGTCAGCCACGATGTCGATGAGGTTAGCCGGATCGCTGATCGCGTATTGATGATGGATGACGGGCGCATTATTGCGAGCGGACGAACAGACGAGGTGCTCAGCCGCTTTGGTCTCGAGGCCGGGCGTAACCCTTACGAACTTGCAAGTGTGTTACACGGGCGGGTCGATCAGGCTCAGGCGCAGGACGATTTGCTTGCGGTGCGCGTTGGCGATGCTGCGATCTGGATCGCCTCGGATATTGAGCTAGCGACTGGAACGGAGATCCGCCTGAAGATTGCCGCGCGGGATGTTTCCATCGCTTTAGATCGTCCAACCGGGATCAGCATTCAGAATATGATCGCAGCAACGGTCACGGCGATCGCGCCCACGAAACGTCCTGCCTTCCAGACCGTGACCTTGGATATTGGCGGCCAAGCGCTACAAGCCACGGTGACCCGCAAAGCAGTCAGCGACCTGGCGCTTTCCCCCGGACGAAACGTCTACGCCTTGATCAAGAGCGCGACCTTTCACGCTTAGTCTGCTTTCGCAGTCGTCTCGTGCTGGATCTCAAGAATTTCGCGCCCGAGGAAGAATGAAATCGCTGTCCGGATCAAAACCAACAGCCCAACAAAAATCAAATCTGTCAGCTCTCGCGTGATGACCGTGTGGACAATGTCCGACGCAATCATGAACTCGAGACCGGTCAGGATATAAGTTCCCAGGATCGTCCGAGCGGCATTCAAATTGCCGACATCTCCTTTCAGGCCAATTCCGTGCCTCAAGCCCGCCAACAAACGGAACAGCGCCACGAAGAACCCGAACAAGATCAAAGCCACACCAATGAGATCAATACAAATGGCGAGCCCTTCGAGAGTGTTCGCAATGGGCACATCCAGGCCAAACGGGAGATGCTCCAATGAAGTGCCCCCCGTCATGCCCTCCATTGGATGGCTCGTTTCAGACGCGCTCATCACAGAAGCTCCGCATCCGTAATCACTTCGATCAGGGACGGGCCATCATGCGCAATCGCTTTCGCCAATGCAGCATCAAGTTCCTCTCGGGTTTTGACGAGCTCTCCCATGCCGCCACAAGAGCGCGCGAAACCCGCAAAGCTTGGATTGACCAGGCTGGTCTGCCAGACTTCGAACTCCGCTGCCTTCTGCTCTTTGGAGATTTTCCCGAGCTCGGAATTATTCATCAGGACGTGAGTGATGTTCATCCCGTATTTGACCGCGGTCGTGAACTCCATCGCATACTGGCCATAACCACCATCGCCAGAAACGGAGATGACTTTGCGCCCTTTATAAGGTCCCTCTTCTTGCGTCGCCGCCCACGCGCCCATCGCTGCTGGAAACGAAAATCCGATCGAGCCGAGATAGCCCGACATCAAGACGCGCTGCTGGCCCGTTGGTTCAAAATAGCGACCAAACGAGTATGTGTTATTGCCGACATCCACAGGCAAGATCGCATCTTCTGGCGCATGTCGGGTGAGCGCTTCAAACAGCGCCGCCGCAGACACGCCTTTGCCGCGATCTTCACCAACGCGGCTTTCTTTTTCAGCACGCCAGAGTTTCCACCTTTCAGCCACCTCGCCGCTTTGATCGACGGCGGCGGCACCGCTTTCCATATCGGCTTTTAGGAGATCCGCAGTGACACCAACATCGCCCATAACAGGGACGGTGACAGGATGACGCTTGGCGAGCCGCATTGGATCAGTGTCCACCTGAATGGTCGGCGCGCCTTCATAGATGCCCGTATGATCAGAGAAGCTGGAACCAAACACTAAGAGCAGGTCGGCTTCATTCATGAACCAACTCGCGATTGGTGTCCCCGAACGGCCCATAACGCCGGCCGCCAAAGCGTGATCGTCGCCGATCTGACCCTTGGCCTTAAACGTCGTGGCGATCGGAGCGCCGAGCTGTTCTGCGAGCGCGATGACGTTTTCCATGCCATCCAGCGCGCCATACCCAACGATAATCATCGGACGCTTGGCACCGCGGAGCAGGTCTGAAGCTGCTTTGAGCGCCGATGGCGGTGGACCGACGGCAAGATCTGCCATCCGTCCCGCTGGGCCAAAAGCTTTCGCCCCTTCAGGCGCGGGCTTTGGTTGGACATTGTCTGGGAAGACCAAATGCCCGACACCGCGCTGCAGGATCGAGGTCTTGATCGCTTGCGTCATCAATAGAGCGTGGTCTGAGTTCAGATGAACCGTCGCAGAGAATTCTGTCACGGCTTCAAACGCCGCTTCAAGGTCGATATCCTGAAACGCGTGAACGCCGACAACTTGGTCTTGAACCTGCCCGGTCAGTGCCAAGGCTGGCGCACCATCGACTTTGGCGTCCCATAGACCGGTTAGAAGATTGGTCGCGCCCGGCCCGGCAATCGTTAGGGCCGCTGCCGGGTGACCTGTAAGCTTGCCATAACCAGAAATCGCGAACGCCGCTGCGCCCTCATGGCGAATGCCATAATAACGAAGGTTCCCTTCAGCCTCTTGAACACGCAGCGCATCCGCGAGCCCAAGATTAGAGTGACCGACCATGCCGAAGACGCTCGTCACGCCCCAATTGGTCATCGTCTCTGCCATCACGTCAGCAATCGTCCGCGCGCGAGGTGGTAGCCCGGGAACCCCAACATAGATCCCGTCATCGCGAACATCGACGTCGAACATCTCTTGGCCGCTATCTTCGTGACCACCTGGGGGTTTACCGGTGAGTGGATCAAAGTCCCAGCCGTGCCAAGGGCAGCGCAGCCAGCACTCATCATTGATGCCTTTTTCGATCGAACCTTCGCCCAGCGGCCCGCCTTGGTGCGGACATTTATTGTCCATCGCCGCATACTCGCCTTTGAAATGAACCAGCGCGACGGATTGCGTTCCTGCGGTTGCGGATTTGACGCGCCCATCGGTGACTTCATCGGTTTCGGCGACTTTGTGCCAAATCAGTGTGGTTTTGTTATCTGACATTTGTGAACCCCTCACTTGCTTTCCGCTGGCCTATCGAAAACAGTAGGCGAAGGCATATCAAAAGTCGCTCACATTTTTTTGGGGACTCGTGATTGGCCTGTCATCACGTCTCTCGATAGAGGCCGGGTCAGGATTGAGAGGGGTTAATCACATGAACAAAACAGTTGTCGCCAAATGGGATGATTTGGCTGATCGCCAGCCGGAATATGCCATTGTCGGAGAGGTCGACCTCGTCGTCGTTCGGTATGACGAGATCGTCTCTGTATTTTATGGCCGTTGCTTACATCGCGGCGCGCTGATGTCTGACGGTCATGTCGACCAGAATGACAATCTGATCTGCGGCGTCCACAATTGGGACTACCGGCTCGATAGCGGCATCTCTGAATATGAGAATTCGGAGAAACTGCCAAAGTTTCAAGCCTGGATCGAAGGCGGAGACGTGCTGGTCGATGCAGATGAAATTGAGGCCTGGGGCAAAGCCAATCCGCAGCCTTACGATCGCGATGAATATCTGGGCCTCTTCCAAGACCCGAGCCATGCTCCACATCCCGAACCAACCAATGGCATCATCCAACAGTACGCGCGCGATGGACTGAGCAAAGTCGGTCATCACGGGATCACAGATTCGATGGGCGTGCCGCGCGAAGACTTACCCAAATGGGATGACATTCAGATGATTACAGCGCAGCTGCACAAGATGCCGCTGCTTGATGAGGCGGAAGTCGACACCAAAACCGTGATCGGACCAAACGCGCAAAAGCCGCTGCATCTGGATATCCCGCTCTTCGTATCTGACATGAGTTTCGGCGCTCTATCTGAACCTGCGAAAGTCGCCCTGGCCCGAGGGGCAGAGCTTTCCGGCACCGGCATCTGTTCTGGTGAAGGCGGCATGTTGCCGGAAGAGCAGGAAGCGAACTCTCGCTACTTCTATGAACTCGCCTCAGGCCGGTTTGGGTTTAGCTGGGAAAAGCTCGAAAAGGTTCAGGCCTTCCACTTCAAAGGCGGACAAGGCGCAAAGACAGGTACCGGCGGCCACCTTCCAGGCGACAAAGTCAAAGGCAAAATCGCTTTAGTACGCGGTCTGAAAGAAGGCGAGGCAGCAATCTCGCCGCCGCGCTTCCCGGATTGGACGCAAGTCAGTCAGGTCAAAGACTTCGCCGACGAAGTCCGCGACCGAACCGGCGGTATTCCAATCGGGTATAAGCTTTCCGCTCAACATATCGAAAAAGACATTGATGCGGCTTTGGAAGTTGGCGTGGACTATATCATCCTTGATGGACGCGGCGGCGGCACCGGCGCAGCACCGATTATCTTCCGGGACAATATCTCGGTCCCGACCATCCCTGCCCTGGCCCGCGCCCGGAAGCATTTAGATGCGTCCGGACGAGGCGATATCTCGCTGGTCATTACAGGCGGCCTGCGCACGCCGGGCGATTTCGTCAAAGCCTTGGCACTTGGCGCTGATGCGATCGCCGTCTCTAACTCCGCCATGCAAGCCATCGGGTGTATCGCCATGCGCGCTTGTCACACGAACAATTGCCCCGTCGGTATTGCCACGCAAAAGCCGCATCTGGTGTCGCGTTTGGTGATTGAGAAATCAGCGCATCGCCTGAAGAACTTCTTTGAAGCCTCGACGGACTTGATGAAAGTCATGGCGCGCGCTTGTGGGCATGAAAAATTCAGTGATTTCAATGTTGAAGACCTAACCACGTTCAGTCGCGAAATGTCAGATCTTTCCGGCGTTGCTTATGCAGGTGTGGGACGATGAGCGAAGCAGCCGCTGAAACACTCGTTCTTGCGCTCGGCGTCTACTTTGCACTCGGTTTGCTGGTCGGGCTAATCTTTGTATTTGGCGGCGCGGGGCGGATTGATCCTGCCGCAAAGGGCAAAGGTCTGCCGTTTCGTGTGCGCCTGATGATCTTGCCGGGGATCATCGGACTGTGGCCAATCATGCTGACCAAGCTGATCGTGCAGAAGGAACCGCCAGTCTCATGAAACGTGCACATCGACGAACGCACTTCGCGATCTGGGCCATCTTGGGCCCGGTCATATTTTGGGTCTTGGCCCTCGCAATTCTAAACCGCCCAGATGCGCCGGTGAATGACGCATTACCTCAGGTTCTGATCGAGGAGCCAAACTGATGTCCCACGATTACAAAACCGTTCAATGGACGCCGTATAAGAAGCGGTTTGATCTCTGGATGCTCGGCGGCATCGCGCTGTACCTCGCCGGGTTCATCGCGGTGAGCTATACAACCCAGCCTGCTGGTCATAGCTTTGCGCCTATTCAGGCGTTGCTGCGCGCCACCGGAACCCTTGCCTTCTTACTGCTGACCTTCATCCTCTGTATTGGGCCGCTCGCGCGTATGACAGACCGGTTCAAGCCGTTCCTCTACAACCGGCGTCACCTTGGCGTCACGACGTTCTTGATCGCCCTGATCCACGCGGCACTCGTCATCCTTTGGTATCATGGGTTTTCAGAGACGAACGCGCTTGTCTCGATCTTCATTTCAAACCCGCGCTATGACAGTTTGGCCGGATTTCCGTTTGAAATACTGGGCTTTGTCGCGCTGATCATCATGTTCCTCATGGCGGCAACGAGCCATGATTTCTGGAACGCGAACTTAGGTCCAGGACTATGGAAAGCCCTGCATATGGGCGTCTATCTCGCGTATGGACTGCTGGTCATCCATATCGCGCTCGGCGCAATTCAGTTCAATAAGAGCGCGATCTATGTGGCGCTCCTCGCAGGCTCCGCAATCACTGTCGTCAGCCTGCATATCGTGACCGGCATTGCCAGCTTGCGCCCCTCTGATCGAACCGCAAATGAAGGCTGGTTGAAAGTCGCAGCGGTCGACGAAATGGAAGATGCGCGCGCCAAGATTGTGCGGCCCGTGTCGGGTGAAGCCATCGCCGTCTTCCGAGATGGCGATAAGGTCTCTGCCGTTTCGAATGTCTGTCGCCACCAAGGCGGGCCTCTCGGCGAGGGCAAGATTGTCGATGGCTGTATCACCTGCCCTTGGCACGGTTTTCAGTACCGAATGGAAGACGGCCAGAGCCCGCCGCCCTTCACTGAAAAGATTGCCACCTATGCAACCCGCATTGTTGAGGGTGTTGTCTACGTAAATCCGGAACCGAATGCCCCCGGCACGCCGCAATCCCCGAGCCAAATAGGAGCGAGCGCATGAGCAAAGATGATTTCTTCATCGGTTGGGCGGAAACGCCCAAAGTTGACCGCCGATTCTTTTTCGGCGCTGGCCTTGGATTGCTTGCGGGAACAGCCGCAACAGCTGCCGGCATTGCCGCGCTGCAGCGTTCCGTTGGAGCCGGCACGTGGAACATGGGCGAGGTTCGCGAATGGCGCGGGATCGCCACGGCAGAGCCATATGGCATGCTCCGGACGCTCGACCTGGATGGAACACCGCGCACCGCCCTGCTCGGATGCCAAGGAAAATGCGGCGTCAGCGCAAAAATTGGTGCGCTCGCGGGCAAACCTGTGGTCGTGCAAGGGTCTCTGATCCAGCGCGGACGCCACGCGATGATCGCTGTGATCGACGGCCTCGATTGGATTCGCGAGGACACTGGCGGCGATATTGGCGATCTCGCCTTTCCGACGCCGGAACCGGTTATGGAAGTCTCGCTGAATGGCGAGATCCTCGATACCAAATGCTGGTTCGGGGCGATGCGCCCATCCGAAGGGAAAGTGCACAAGTCCTGTGCCAGCCTGTGCATACGCGGCGGCCTGCCCCCAGCTTTTTACGTCAAAGACCCTCAAGATCAGACCGCATTGATGATCATGACGTCCGGCGGGTATGGCCACAATAAGGATCTATTGCCCTATGTCGCTGATCCGGTTGCAATCACTGGACAGGTTCAGCGCTTTGGCGATCTATTCCTGCTCGACGCCCCGGTAAGTGCAATCTCGCGGCTCTAATTGGTAGAGCCGAAGGTTGCGCCGGTTTTATCGAAATAGCTACGCCAGAACGCTTTGAGCTCGCTGATGGGAAGGTCGTATTCCTGGCGTGGGACGATCCGAGCGACCACCTCAACGCCATCAAACCCTGGCAGTTGGCTCGAGATAGAGGTCTCGGAATACGCCGCAAGGTCAGCGCCGTTCTTGTAAAACGAAAAGCCTTCAGAATGCTGCATCAGGTCTGATACAATGACCAAACGTCGATTGCTGCGGTTCGATTGGAAGTCGGCTCTGTCGCCCACCGAATAGAGCGCTTCGAACAAGGGAGAACTCGGCTGACTCGTTGTCGTCAAGGTCTCACTGACTGTGGTCGAAAGCGGGGCGTAAAAGTGCTCACGCCATGTATCATCGATCATGCGCGGGTTCTGCAAAATCGGGTTGGCATCATCCACACTGCCTGGCGAGCAATGCGCGTATAACGTTTTGGGGTCAAACGGCTGCGCACTGTTTGGCAAAACGACCGTCAAACGCCCAAACCGAGGCAATGATCGCGCCTCTGCGTCGATAAGCTCGTCGACCCAAGCAAGATCATTGTCTGAAAATGGATCAGACTGATCGATCAACAAAATGGTGTGCGCCGGATCATTGCGATCCATTCGGCACTCTGTCTCCGGATCGAGTGAGGGTGCCGCGTTGAACGCAGCAACCGAAAACAATCCAATCACGCTCAGCACCATGACGCCGATTGCGCCGCGCCAAAACATCGGGCCTTTTTCTCTAGCTCGAGGCATCACTACCCTCCGGGTCTTGTTTTCAGGCTGATCGAACGTCGTGATGTTGCTCGCGTGCCATGCGGGCATCACGGGCTTTTGCGACTTCGGTCGTCACCTGTTTCTGAATCGTCGAGAGTCCTTTTTGAACGCTCTGAATATGTGTTTCGAGCCACTCACGCGTGAGGTTGAGCGCCGTGAGGTTTTGCTCGATCGTCTTGATCGCCGCATTCGCCTGCTCGCGCTCTTTCGTAAGATCGAAGCCTGGCAGGTTTGGCGTAACAATCTCTTCGAAATAGGCTGGGATCTCCGCTTGCTCACCAAGCTTATCGCGGAACTTGTTGCGGGCGCGGCGATGCGCCTGGCGGTAAGCGATTTTCAATGAGCGCTCCTGATCGCCAGCTTTTGCTGCGACCCCAACTGCGTGATCTCGATGAGCATCCAAATCATTCAGCGATTTTTCAATCTCACGTTTCGCCACTGTATGACGTTTGTGCTGTGTTTCGAACCAGAAGCGGCAATGCGTGAAGTAATCCGAGAGATCATCCCGCACGCCATTTCGCACTGCTTGTCGCTGTTCGTAAGCAAGCCGCTCCTTACGCCACACACGGCCATAGCCCGGATAGCGATCGGAAATCTTGTCATAGCCTTCGTAAACGGCGACGCCAAAGATGGTCAGACCGATCAAGAGTAGGGCAATCGCAACCAAGGAATCCAGGCCGAATATATTCGGGAACATTCCACTAATCACCGTGCCGGGTGAGATATCGAACATTGAGAAGCCTGCGAGTGACCCAGCATCCTGAGCCGCATGTAGACTGATCTCAACCGCATCCCGGAAGTGGGCGATGAAGAAGTTCAGCATGATCCCGCTCAGAATCAACAGGCCAGCGATGACACCGCCTGCGATCTTAAACCCCTGGTCTGGATGGTTGAGATAGCGCAGGCCAAAGAAACCGGCCAAAACACCGGTAAGGACGTTCACTGCACTGATCCCAAACGCGACCATCATACCGCCCATAAGGCCAGATGACTGAGCGTCCTTGAACAGAAGCGCGTTGAAACAGCCTTCGACGATCATGATCAATAACAGAATCGCAAGCGTCTGTTCGACGTTCTTTTTAATGTCGGGGGTCCGCTTACCGATGCGATCGCTGTGTTGTTGCTTAAAGTGCTGAAGCTCAACCACAGTCGCATCATGGTGATCGCGTGCGGTCTCCACGTCATCGACTTCATAGTGTCGGAATTCGTTTTCTTCGGCTTTGATAACTTCGCGAAGATGTTCGGGGTGGATGTCCGCTGGCGTACAGTCTTGAATAAAGTTCCGAACGCTCGCGGTCGTGCCGCTCATCCAGGTTTCCAAGCCGCGACGAACAACACCGGCGCGCTCAACAACTTCCTGCTCACGCTCGCTCCACTGATCCTCGGTAATCGCCTCTGATGCGGGAACGGCGTCCGCCGCATCTTCTTGCGCGATCTTGCGGGTTCGACCGCGGCTAAATCCTAGATCGCCTTGCGCAAGTTTGCCCTTGAGGCCGTGCTTGCGAAGCGACTCTTTGCCTTTGAAAGTCTTGATTGAAGACTGGTAGCCAATGTCTGCGCCCCAGCGCACCGATTTTCTATTCATTTGCCCAATCCCATTAACAAAGTCGGCCCGTAAATTAACTCTACTGAAAATCGGTGCTGGGCCTTAACAACCTCCTAAGACGATACTCAAAGCGCGCCTCGGCTGTGCTTAATTTTACGTCATTAACGTTTGGCGTTTGAATTCATTGGAAATTACGTTCCTCGCGCCTCAACAAAATTTCACGACGAGAATGGGAATCAATCCTCGCGCGGCGCTATTAGACGCCGATTCAGAGGGTCGCAAATTTAGAGCGGTGCCGGTTTAAGGGCTTACTCCCACTCGATCGTTCCCGGTGGCTTGGACGTGATGTCATAGACCACGCGATTGACGCCTTTGACTTCATTGATGATCCGGGTCGCGACGCGTCCGAGAAAGTCATGCTCAAACGGGAAGTAGTCCGCCGTCATCCCATCTGTTGAGGTCACAGCGCGCAGCGCCAACACATTCTCATAAGTTCGCTCATCACCCATGACGCCAACAGTGTTGACCGGCAGCAAGACGGCGAAGGCTTGCCAAATCTGATCATAAAGATCGGCTTTGTGGAGCTCTTCGAGGTAGATCGCATCTGCTTTTCGGAGCGTATCGGCTTTATCGCGCGTGATCTCACCGGGAATTCGAATGGCGAGACCTGGGCCTGGGAAGGGATGGCGACCGATAAACGCATCTGGCAAACCTAATTCGCGGCCGAGAGCGCGCACTTCGTCTTTGAACAAATCGCGCAGCGGTTCGACGAGCTGCATATTCATACGCTCGGGCAGGCCGCCAACATTGTGGTGGCTCTTAATCGTCACCGATGGCCCGCCAATCGCGCTGACGCTTTCGATGACATCTGGATAAAGCGTGCCTTGCGCGAGGAAGTCGGCGCCGCCAATTTTCTTGGCCTCTGCCTCAAACACGTCGATGAAGAGCTTGCCAATCGTCTTTCGTTTGCGCTCTGGATCACAGATTCCATCAAGCTCTCCGAGGAAGAGATCAGAGGCATCCACATGCACGAGCGGGATATTGTAATGCTCGCGGAACAAGTTCACGACTTGCTCGCTCTCATTCATCCGCATCAGGCCATGATCAACATAGACGCAGGTGAGCTGGCTGCCGATCGCTTCATGGATCAGCACGGCGGCAACCGAGCTATCCACGCCGCCAGATAGACCGCAAATCACCCGGCCAGACCCGACTTGCGCGCGGATCTTCTCAATCGCCTCGTCGCGATAAGCCGCCATCGTCCAGTCGCCTTTGAGGCCAGCGATCCCATGAGTAAAATTGCGCAGGATGCGCGCGCCTTTTGTCGTGTGCACAACCTCGACATGGAATTGCGTTGCGTAGAAGTCGCGTGCCCGATCCACGATCGCTGCAACGGGCGCTCCAGCAGATTTCGCGATAACCTCAAAGCCCGGCGCCATCTCAGCGACATGGTCGCCGTGGCTCATCCAGACTTGCTCTTCATCGCTGTCTTCGAAAAGGCCTTCGAGGAGTTTGTCGTCCGTGACTTTCTCGATGAAGGCGCGGCCAAATTCCCGGCTAGTGCCACTTTCGACGCGGCCGCCAAGCTGCTCCATCATGACTTGCTGGCCATAACAAATCCCCAGAACGGGGACGCCAAGCGAGAACACGGCATCTGGTACTCTCGGGCTGTCATCCCAAGTCACGCTCGCAGGCCCACCGGAGAGGATCACCGCTTGTGGATCATAGGCGCTTAGAAACGCCTCATCGACTTTGTTAAACGGGTGAATTTCGCAATAAACACCGCTCTCACGGAGGCGGCGGGCGATGAGCTGCGTGACCTGACTTCCGAAGTCGATAATCAGTGCGCGTTCGTGTTTCTGTTCAGCCATGTCGCCCTTTAGCTGAGTCCCGCCTAGGCCTCAACCGGGTGCGTCAGCGTTCGAAGGGGGAAGACGGCCCGCGTCGCCCAAATAGTCCGCCGCCATCTTGAACCAATGGCGTTGAAGTCTTGCGCTTTTCGCCGAAAATGGTTTGGCGTTTGGGCATCGGGCTTTGCTTGCGCGGCGTCGCTGGAACTGCCCGGGGGCGCGAAGCTCGAATCGGAGCCACTGGCAGAGCTGCAGCCGGCGCGAGTTCACGTGCAGGTGTGGTAGGAACGGGTAGTTCGCTATCTTTCGGCACATAGCCCATCTTGTAAGCCTGCATCAGTTGAATGAGTTTTTGCGGCTTCATCCCAAGCGATGGTATTGAATGGGTACCGCCCGCAAGCAGTTTCGCGGCTTTGCCCATCATTGTGCCCTGTTTATCGACATGCGTGAAAGACACCATGTTCGCAGCAGTGATCAGACCGGATTTGACTTTGTAGACGCGAAAGTCGCCGATTTCAGTCCAGGCATGGGTTTTGTTAGAAAACAAGCTACGGGCTTTGAGGCCGTCTTTAGAGAGTGTGACACGTTGCAAAACGCCCGCGCCGGTCAAAACGAAAAATATCGCGATAAGCATTCCAAATCCCGGAATGAGGAAGAATGAAACGGCCGCCCCGACGAACCATTTCCAGCCCGTCGGTGTAAGTGTGGTCACCCCATTTTCTGTCTTGATCGCCATAAACCGCTCTCCCCTTCTGCAACCTACATCGCAGACTGAGCTAAATTTGGCGCAAAACGGGGCCTGAAAATTGACCGGCCCTCGTTAACCTTGGCGGCGCAGAATCGCGAAGAAAAAGCCATCCGTTCCAGCACTGCGCGGTGTCAGGCGCACACTACCAGCAGGCCCCTGCCCGGCTTTAATGGTGGCAATGCCCTCATCCGTCAGCAGACCACTATCCGCCGCGTGTTGAACCGCATCTTCCTGCACCCAACCCGAATTTTCGGCGAGGAACGCATCTACCCGGTCTTCATCTTCTTCAACCAGGAAAGAACACGTCGCATAGAGCAACCGGCCGCCTGGCTTCACAAACGTTGAGGCTTGCGAAAGCACTTCGTTTTGTTGTTCGATCCGCATCTCGAGAGACCGGGGCTTAACTCGCCACTTCGTATCCGGGCGTCGTCGCCATGTTCCAGTTCCTGTGCACGGTGCATCCACGAAAACACAATCCATTTGCTCTTTCAGGACGTCCAGCGCTTCTGGCTCACTCGGGTGCAATAGCTGCACGTTATGAGCGCCGGAGCGCTTCAGGCGCGGAACGATCGCGCTGAGCCGCCGACCATCAATATCATAGGCAAAGACCTGGCCTTTGCCTTTCATTGCTGCGGCTAAGGCAAGTGTCTTACCGCCGCCGCCTGAGCAATAATCCATAACTTGCTCGCCAGGTTGCGCGTTTGCGGCTGCCGCCGCGATCTGCGACCCAGCATCCTGTACTTCGACCCAGCCTTTTGAATAGGCTGGGATGCTGTCCAGGCTCGCTTCACGCTGCGACGGGTCGCGTGCGGGAATATGAAAAGCATTGTGCAACAGGCGAGACGGCTCGGCTTTAGCGCTGCGCAACGGGACACCGGCTTTCTCGGCGTCGACTTTCAATGTGTTCACGCGCAAATCGACGTCGGCGCGTACGGCCATCGCTTGTCCTTCGATGCCAGCGTGTTCACCGAACGCACGTTGCATATTCGGCGTTAGCCATTCTGGGTAATCGCCCGCAATATGGGGGTCAGCCGTAACATCGGGCGCCATGACCAGGCGCTCTCGCTCTTGCAATGTTAGAGCACTCGGTGCGTGTTGCTCGTCCATCGCATCGTCGATACGCCGAATATCCCAGCCCCAGGCAAAACTCAGCGCACCGAGGACCAAGCCACGCGGCGTGTCATCGCTCATCGCGTGCGCAATTGAATTTCGTTTGCGCAGCGAATCGAGCACCAACCCGGAGACCCAAGCGCGATCTTTTGAACCGGCATAGCGCGCGCGTTTGCCCCAATCGCGCGCCGCAATTTTTACGGGTTGATGACGCCCGATCACATCGCTCAGGATATCAATCGCCGCTGCTATTCTACCACCGTCACGCATGTTCGAACGCCTATTCTTGAAACTGCGCGTGGGTGTAACCGCCGCGCGCGATAAAGCAAAGCCTTGGCGCAGTTTACAAGTATGTTTAGCGGGTTTCCGCGCGTCTACCCTTTGAACGCGGTGACCTCGATTTCGATGAGCATGCTTTCTTCGATCAAATCGGCGATGATCATCGTCGCAGCTGGGCGAATGTCGCCGAGGAATTGCTCAAGCGCCGGTCTTACATCAGGCACCAGGTCTCGCCGGACCACGGTGTATTGAACCCGCGCGATGTCCGACATTTCAAAGCCAGCGTCCGCAAGCACTTGTGAGATCGTTCCAAAGCAATTTCGGGCTTGCTCGACAGCTAAAACGGGCAGCTCCATAGTGCTATAATCATACCCCGTGACGCCAGACACAAAGCACCAATCGCCCTGCACCACGGCGCGGGAGTATCCCATGGTTTTCTCAAACGGCGAGCCGGTTGAGATTAGCTTTCGGGGTGATGGCATGGCAGCCTCCTTTGCTGAACCTGCAAAGCGCTCTACATTGGGCTCACACAAAATGGGAGGCTAAATATAATGCATACTACAATTCTGATCTGCTCCGCGAGCTTGGTGATCCTGACGCTCTTGCTGGCATTCTGGACAAGCGTTCAGCGCGGCTCAAGCAAAACCATCGCTTATAATGCACCGCTGGAGCCAACCTCTGGCATGGCCAAGGCTCAACGCGCGCATGGCAATGCCGCGGAATATGCGGCTTTGCTCATCGCATTGTTTCTCGTGGTTGGGTTCGCCTATGAAGGCCGCGATCTTGGCGGGCTCGTAACTTGGACGATTATCGCTGTCACGGTATCGCGATTGGTTCACGCCATCGGCTTCCTGACCTGTAAGACATTGGAAGCGCCGCATATTTTGAAAGCCCTCGGCGCTCTCGTGACATATGGTGGAGGGCTACTCTTAGCCGTCCGCGCACTCATCCAAGTGCACTAGGCTTACTTGCCTTCAAACGTGGCAGGCCGTTTTTCGAGGATCGCGTTGACCCCTTCAATGTGATCCTCGGTATGGTGCATCATCGACTGCGCCGCAGCCGACATTTCCATAATCGTCTCATAGCTCGCCGTTGTACCATGCCGCAGTAGCGTTTTCGCCACGCGCAGACTTTGCGGTGGCTGTTGAGCCATCCGTGTCGCCAATTCCATGGCTTCATCCATCAAGGTCTCGCCCGGCACGGCGCGGGAAATCAGGCCCCATTCAGCCGCCGTGGCAGCATCAATGACATCGCCCGTAAACAAAAGCTCGGCCGCGCGGCTCGCCCCGATGATCCGTGGCAGGAGCCAAGCGCCGCCATCACCTGGGATCAGGCCGAGCTTCAAGAACGTCACTCCAAACTTTGCGCGGTCTGAGGCAATCCGAACATCCGCCATACAAGCCACATCACACCCGAGGCCGATCGCAGCTCCGTTTACGGCAGCGATCAACGGTACTTCCAAATTGTAGAGGGATTTCACAACGCGGTGAATATTGCGCCGATACCCTTCACGCACGCTATATGGGGAGCCCGCAAAAGCCCCCGTGCGATCGCGCATGGCTTTCACATCGCCGCCAGCCGAAAAGGCGCGGCCTTCACCGGTCAGAATGGCGCATCGGATCGCCGGGTCGGCTTCGATTTCAGCGCAAGCTGCCGCGACCTCTGCGCCGTCGCCTTCTTGGCCGAGCGCATTCATCATGTCCGGCCGCGTCAGCGTCAGCGTCGCGATTGAATCTCGTTTTTCGAGCTTGATTATGGACATGAGTTGCTCCTTCAGATCTATGCGATTGCTTTTACAGCCCCCATTCGTGCTGTCACCACTTGCCTCGGGGCAAGCGCTGTGCGGAGGTGAATCTCATGAACACGGTCGCTCATATCGTCATCGCCTCTGCGGCGCTTTCGCGTGTCGAAGCGCCTAAGCGCAATTGGGCAGTCATCGCGGGCGCGTTCGTGCCGGATGCCTCAATGTTTGTGTTCTTTGCATGGAGCCGGCTTCAGGGCTGGACCGGCGATGAAACGTGGAATGTTCAATACTGGAATGACCCTTGGCAGACGCTTGGCGCTGGCTCGAACTCGTTTGTCTTGTTTGGAGCTTTGCTCGGATTAGCGATGTGGCGGAAATGGCCTCTGCTCTTGGTTCTGAGCGCTGCAGCCTTGATCCATATCTTACTCGATTTTCCACTTCATGCCGACGACGCACATCGCCATTTTTGGCCAGCAACCGATTGGCGGTTTTTCTCACCCGTCTCCTATTGGGACCCCGATGCGAATGGCCTTGTCGGCGGTGCAATCGAGGCGGCTTGTTGTCTCGCGGCAACCGGCATCTTATGGCTTAGGTTTGCCAGGTTGAGATGGCGGACATTGTTCGGTGTATTGGCCGCCCTACAGATTGCCGCTTTCAGTGCACAGCTGATGTGGACGTTCACCAGTTAGCGCCTTTGCTGGTAGGTAACGCATAGAAAAACCCGCCGCACAGAAACGCGCAGCGGGTTTTATAAGGTCTAATTGAGCGCTTAGCTTATTCAGCGGCCGCCTTCAGGTCGGTCGCACTAAGGCCTGTATAGCGGCGCATGTGGTGATCAACGTTTCCGTACTCGCTGTCGATCATTGTCAGGCGCTTGAAGTAATGGCCAACAGCCAGTTCTTCGGTCATGCCCATGCCGCCGTGAATTTGGATGGACTCTTGCCCAACGAAACGTCCTGATTGTCCGATGCGAACTTTAGCAGCTGAGACCGCCTTCTTACGCTCAACCGCGTCTTCGCCCAGTTTCAGGGTCGCCATATAGGTCATGGAAATCGACTGCTCGTGCTCCATGAACATGTCGACCATGCGGTGCTGCAGGACCTGGAATTTGCCAATCGCGGTTCCGAACTGCTTGCGCTGACGAGAATACTCCACCGTCATTTGATGCGCGACGCCCATGGCGCCAACCGCTTCGGCACAAGCTGCGGCAGTCGCTTCGTCTACCACTTGTTCGATCAGTGGCAGACCTTCGCCTTCCGCTCCGATTAGAGCATCGGCACCGACAGCAACATTCTCAAGGTAAACCTCTGAGGCGCGGCGACCATCAACGGTCGGGTAATCACGCGTTGTGACGCCGTCTGCGCCTTTGTCGACGATGAAGACTGAAATCCCGCCAGCATCACGGCGATCGCCGCCTGTGCGAGCTGTGACGATCAGCTTGTTCGCCCATGGCGCGCCAATCACAACGGCTTTGTGGCCGTTCAGGACGTATCCTGCGCCATCTTTCTTCGCCGTCGTTTCGAGGTCCGCAAGATTGTAGCGACCGCGTGGCTCAGCATAAGCAAAAGCAAAGGTGCTCTCACCGCCCATGATCGCCTGAAGGTGCTCTTCTTTTTGAGCCGCCGATCCACCATGCTTCAAGAAGCCGCCGCCACAGACAACACTTGGAATATATGGCTCGACCACGAGGCCTTTGCCGAACTCTTCCATCACGACCATCGCGTCGAGAGGCCCGCCGCCAAGGCCGCCATCATCTTCGCTGAAAGGCGCCATGAGAAGGCCTAGCTCAGCAAATTGAGCCCACATCTCTGGGCGCCAACCACTCTCGCTATTGACCACACCCATGCGCGTATCAAAGTCGTATTGCTCGCGGATCAGCCTAGCGAGGCTGTCGCGGATCATGGTCTGTTCTTCGGTGAAGTTAAAGTCCACGGCGTGGGCCTCCCATCATTTCTTATCTGTTTGAGTGTTCATTAAGCTGGCACAGTTTCCGATCAAGTCGGTATCGACCATAGTTGACGCGACGGCGTCTGGCTGAGTGATCAATGTTACCGTGTCTTTTCCGCCATCTTCCCACTGGATTCCAACGGTAAATGGCAGGTCTTCTAGGATTGTCAGCGTCTCTCTGCTCGCATCTTCGCCAAAGTAGGTGCCTTCGATAACGTGTGCCGCTCTCGTCTTGCCCATTAGGAAAGTCGGTGCGGGTGCACCCACCTCATACTTTGCGCCGTCTCCAGTTGAGATCTCGACCGAAGCGCCTTCGGTTAAAGGCCAGAGAGCCGCCAATTGTGCGCGTTCGTCTGCGGTTGGCATCTCTGTATCACAGGTGGTGAAGTAGATCCCCGAGAACAAAGCGAAATAGTCACTCGCGTCTCCGTCGCCATCCGTGCGGTAGAGATCGAAGTCTTCCCCCGCATGGATAAAACGCTCCTGAAATTTATCCGTGCCGCCCTCGTAAGCGCTGGTCCAATAAATTGTTGAACCAGGCCCCAATGGAATGGTCTGATCCGGAGCCGCAAACGCTGCTCCGGATCCAATTATTGAAAAGACAATCGCAAGCGCGGCGCGCATTGGATTAGAGGCCCAGAATCATTTTTGTGATGATATTGCGCTGGATCTCATTTGAGCCGCCATAGATCGAAGTCTTACGCATGTTGAAATACGCAGGCGCCGCATAGTGAGCATAGTCTGGTCCGATCGGGAATTCGTTCGAGCCGTCTTCTGGGAAACCGCGGAAGTAAGGCGCGCCATAAGATCCAACAGCTTCGAGTGTTAGCTCTGTCAGACGCTGTTGAATTTCTGTGCCTTTGACCTTCAGGATCGAACTCTCTGGGCCTGGGCCTTTGCCTTCTGACTCGCGCGCCAGCGTGCGAAGTTCGGTGAACTCAAGCGCGGTGAGATCAATCTCCAACTGGCTGATCTTGCGGGCAAAAGAATCGTCTTTGATCAGCGGGGTGCCTTCGAGCAATTCCGTCGACGCGATGTCCCGAAGCCGCTCAATGCCGCGCTTTGAACGGGCAACACCCGCGATACCAGAACGTTCGTGGGCCAGGAGGAATTTAGCATAGGTCCAACCTTGGTTCTCTTCACCAACGCGGTTCTCAACAGGAACGCGAACGTCTGTGAGCCAAACTTCGTTGACCTCGTGGCCACCATCAATCGTGATGATTGGGCGAACTTCGATCCCAGGCGTGGTCATATCAACCAGGATGAAAGAGATGCCTTGCTGTGGCTTGGCCGCGTTTGGATCCGTGCGGCACAGGAAGAAGCCCCAATCAGCGTGCTGAGCGAGCGTGGTCCAAGTCTTTTGGCCATTGATGACATAATGATCGCCATCTCGCACGGCTGTGGTTTTCACGCTGGCAAGGTCTGATCCGGAGCCTGGCTCCGAATAGCCCTGGCACCACCACTCATCGCCAGCAAGGATCGGCGGGAGGAAACGCTCTTTTTGAGCTTCACTGCCGAATGTGTAGATCACTGGCGCAACCATAGAGATGCCAAATGGAAGCGGCATCATTGCATCAACGCGCGCATTCTCTTCTGACCAGATATAACGCTGGGTCGAGGTCCAGCCTGTACCGCCATACTCTTCAGGCCATGCGGGAGCAGACCAACCTTTTTTGCCGAGAACCTTGTGCCAGGCGAGGAACTGCTCGCGGCTGAGATCTTCTCGGGATCCATCTCCGATAATGTCGGATGGATAATTCTCTTCAATAAAGCCGCGGACTTCTGCACGAAAGGCGACTTCTTCAGGTGAAAACTCAAGATTCATGGCGTCTATTCCCAACAACAGTTATCATTCAATTTGAGTTTGTTTTGACGTGTCGTGGAGAGAAAAGCAAGTTAACGCGAACGTAAACGTCACTTTGTCCCAGATTCCGTCGCGGCAGCTTAATCAGATGGCTGCCCTAGGAAGGGAGAACACGCCGTTCTCAGCAATCCAATCGCCGCCGCAGACCCCATGCCCCCGCCTGTATTGAATTCGAAATCTGCAATCGGAACCATGCCAAGCCGCTCTAATGCGGCTTCATGCGCAGGCCGACGCGTAACGTGAGCGGCTTTGACGTGATCGATTCCAAGTGGGTTGATCGCGTGAACGATCCCCGCGGCTATGGTGGTTGCAAACCCGTCCACCAAGACTGGGACACCTTGCTGACGCGCCGCGATAATTGCCCCGACACACGCGGCAAGTTCCCGGCCGCCTAGGCAGCGCAAAGCTTGCAACGGATCGGACAAGTTTCCGCGATGCGTTTTCAAAGCCTGGCTGACCATCGCAACACGTTGCTGGTTCATTTCTTTGGGAACTTGCGGTCCAGGGCGCACCCAGTATTCCGGCGATCCGCCATAAAGCGCGCAGGCAACAGCCGCCGCTGATGTTCCAATCCCAGCCCCTATGACGCCAAGCGCCACCAGATCTGGTGAACCTTCAAGCGACTCAAACCCGTAGGCGATCGTCGCAGCGCATTCGCGCTCACTCATCGCGGCTTCTTCGGCAAAGTTAGGAGTTGGCTTATCTATCGCCAACTCAAACACCCGAATATTCGCCTCAACTTGTGTCGAGATCGCCGACAAAGGCGCACGGCCTTCGCGTAACGCATCTACTTTTTCACGAGTGCTCTCATTTGAAGACAGCGTGACACCGTTCTGGGAAATACCATGAGAGCCCGCAAAGATTGCGAGTGTCGGAAGCTCCAAACGCGGGGGATAGCGCTTCTGCCATTCGGCGAGCCAAGCTGCGCCGTCGCCAAGACGGCCAAAGTCGCCCTCCCGGCCCATGCCCAGCAAGGCGTCATACACGCGCTGCGCCGCACTCGGGTCACCGGCCACTGGCCGCATCGCCAATTCACGAACGTCATCTAATGGACTTGTATCTGATCCCGCTTGCGTCACTATGTTTCCTTATCTCCGTCACGCCATAAAACGCTCTTGTTTCAATGTGCAAGTCAATTCAGCTTCTGGTAATTTGATAAAACTGTCGCAAGCATATCTTGAGGATATCATATTAAGGATGACAGAATGACCCGACCGAACATACAAAGTCCATGCATCAAAGTCTGCGCCGTTGATGGCGAGACCAGCCTGTGCCTCGGATGTGGTCGGAGTCTGAAAGAAATTGGGGGTTGGATGCAATTTGACGATAAAGGTCGTCAATTGGTTATGGACTCTTTGCCAGAACGGATGGATCGCCTACGTGAGCTGGGGAAAGTACAAAACATCTGATGAAACTGACACATGTCATAGGAACGCTTCTTCTGGCCGGCGCGGTTGCCGCCATGATCTCTTTGTATTTGGAACCGAAGTTC
Source organism: Henriciella sp. (assembly GCA_039970335.1). Taxonomy (GTDB): domain Bacteria; phylum Pseudomonadota; class Alphaproteobacteria; order Caulobacterales; family Hyphomonadaceae; genus Henriciella. The sequence continues at coordinate 124,130 of JBDVMC010000001.1, forward strand.
AGTGAAGCGCCCGCGACGCCCAATGCGGCGGCGAACACAGACACAGCACAAACGCCAAATGTCGCGGCCCTCTCAGTTGACGATCCCGCAGAGCGCGTATCTGGCCGTCGCATGGCGACGATTAGCTCGAAACCCGATGGACACTATTGGACTCGCGCCTTGGTCAATCGAAAAGCCAGCGTTGAATTCATGGTCGATACAGGCGCAAGCGTCGTCGCCTTGACCTATAAAGATGCCCAAAAAATGGGATTAAAGCCGGACACCCTGGACTATAAGTGGGAAATCCGAACGGCTGGCGGCATCACCAAAGGCGCCAGCGTGAAAATCGAATCGATTCAGATCAACCAGGTTCACGTCAAAAACGTTGATGCCATGGTGCTTCGAACCGATCTCACCCAATCACTGCTGGGCATGAGCTTCCTGCGCGAACTCTATTCGTATGAGTTCCGCGGCAACCGCATGATTATCCAGCAATAATTGAGTGACTGGCCCGTTGTTTCAGGCCGAAACCTAACCAAACTGCGCGATCAGATCATCGATGTCTGAACCCGGACGAGAGAGAATCGCGGCGACTTGCGCGCGCTGTTCAATCGCCAACCAGATCCCTGCGACTTCCAGATCGACAACCGACCATTTGCCACCGCGTTCAATCACGCGCCACCGCATTTTCAACGAGTTGCTTTCATTGCGAACCTGCGTGGTAACGATCGCATCCCGCGCATTCCGAGCGGTTGTATCGACAAGGTCGACCTCAACGCCTGAGAACTGATCGGCATTGGCCTGTATTTGGCGGTGCATAAAATCTTCGAAAGCGGCAACAAAGCGAGCTTTTTCATCGGCTTCCAACGAGCGGCCGTGACGTCCAAGCGTAAATTTCGCAATGGCCTTAGTATCGACGTGGGAGAGCACCGCATCTGCGACCTGCTCTCTCTCACTTTGTGCGATATCCTCGGCAGCCGAGCTCACGAGCGCTTCAGCGCTCTCGATATTGTTCTTTCCAGCAACAGCCATAGGCGCTGTGGCGATGAGGGCAATTGAAACGAAGAGTGTTTTCAACATGGGAGAGTCCTTGCATATTCCACGCCACTTCCGGGCGTTTCGAGTATGATTTAGGGATGGAATTGTGCGCTGATTAGGGCAAAGTTTCGCATAGAGGGTATGCAGACTCTGTATGGTGTCTTTCGGGTCACAGGTTCAGCTCGCTCAAGCCTCGTTTATGATCTCAGCGAATAGAAAAGGCCGCCCTTTTGTGAGCGGCCTTTTGTGTATCTTTCAGGGAGAAACGCTTATGCAGGTCGCACCTTCAGCATATTCCCTTCCGTCGCCTCAACGATGATCGCTGCGCCGCTGGCGAGATTTGCGCCGTCCGTGCTTTGCGCCGACCATTCAGTGTCGCCAAGTTTGACCCGGCCGAGGCCGCCAGCGAAGTCATCCGCGACAACGCCGCGCTGGCCAAGGGTTCCAGCCATGCGTTTGTTGAGCGTCGGATGCTCTTCGACATTTTCACGCATCGATTTGAACAGCGTTCGTCCAACGACGAACAGTACCGTGCTCGCAATCGCGAAGAATATCAGCTGACCTTCCCATCCAGCGATCCCGGCTGGCGCGAACGCCGCAAAAGCCGAGGTTACGCCAGCTGCGATGCCAACCCAGAGCAGATCCCAGGTTCCGGTCATCATCTCTACGGAGAGAAGAATCAGTGCCAAGGCCAGCCAATGCCAAGCCGTCGGGGGCCAAAGTGTGAGAGCTAAACCGTCCATGATGGTCTCCTAGTCTCTATTCCCTGCTGGTGGAACTGCGGTGCGTGTCGCCGCCGCAGCGTCTTTAGCAGAGTCTGTCAGGCCGCGAATGCCCTCGATCGTTCCGATAATCGAGCTAAACTCTGCCGGAATGATGACGGTCTTATTGCCACCCGCTGATGCGAGCTTCTCAAAGGCCGAAACATATTGCTGGCCGAGGAAGTAGTTGATCGCGTTGACGTCCCCCTTAGCGATGGCTTCAGAAACGAAGGCTGTGGCTTTCGCTTCCGCCTCGCCTTCACGTTCACGCGCCTCAGCATCTCGGAATGCCGCTTCACGGCGCCCTTCAGCTTCGAGGATTTGCGACTGCTTGTGGCCTTCCGCTTTAAGAATGGCGGACTGTTTGTCGCCTTCCGCGGTCAGAATTTCGGCCCGTTTCAAACGTTCCGCCTTCATCTGACGGGCCATCGCCTCGGTAATGTCGGCGGGCGGTGACAGATCCGCGATCTCGATCCGAGTGACTTTTACGCCCCAAGGATTGGTCGCGGCATCCACCACGGAAAGCAGGCGCGCATTGATATCGTCGCGATTGGACAGAACTTCGTCGAGATCCATTGAACCGACGACCGTACGAATATTGGTGAGTGATAGGTTGGTGATCGCGTTCTCGAGATTGTTTACCTCGTAAGCCGCTGACACGGGGTCGATGACCTGGATAAACACGACCGCATCACAAGAGACCTGTGCGTTGTCGCGCGTGATCACTTCTTGCGTAGGGATATCGAGCACGGTTTCCATCATGTTCATCTTGCGCCCTACACGCTGGTAGAAAGGCATGATGAAATGCAGTCCGGGGCCAAGCGTTGCGGTATAGCGCCCGAAGTTTTCGACGGTGAAATTATAGCCCTGGGGCACAACTTTGACGGCTGATGTAATCAGCACCAAACCCGCTACCGCCAATAGGCCGAGAACGATTAGATTGGTTTCCATTTTTTGGTCCTTCCCTGAAATGACCTCACATTTACATGGGAAGGATATTACCGTTTTTCAATAATAATTCATCGAAAAACAGCGCATTTCCCATGGAAACACGCTGTTCTCTCCCGATTCCGTTACGAAACTCTGAGGAAGTGTTCTAAACTGAAACAGATTGTTCGTTTTGTTTACAGCTGTCCGAGCAGATAGTCGGCGCTGGAAACTTCAAAGCCCCCGCCCTGCTCGACATTCAGCTCTGTCACGGTGCCGTCTTTGACCAGCATTGAGTAACGCTGTGAGCGCTGACCCATGCCAAAGCCGCTGCCATCCATTTCGAGACCAAGCGCTGCGGCGAACGTTCCATTCCCGTCAGCCAGCATGCGAACTTTTCCGTCGACGCCATTATCATTGCCCCAAGCGCCCATAACGAAGACGTCGTTCACAGACGTACAGACGATTTCATCGACACCTTTTGAAGCGATATCGCCTTGCTTCTCGACAAAGCCCGGTAGGTGTTTGGCAGAACAGGTTGGCGTATAAGCGCCAGGCACAGCGAAAAGGGCCACGGTCTTGCCGGCAAATACGTCTGCCGTTGAAACGGGCTCTGGGCCTTTTGCGGTCATTTCCATGAAGGTTGCTTCTGGAAGTTTGTCACCAACTGAAATCGTCATTGAAGGGTCTCCTGTAATCTTCGCCCCTTACATAGGCCTCTGCCACAAGGTCGCAATGACAAAAGCTTGCCAAATTCAAACGGTAAAGTAGCGTTACCATCAGTATAGGAGTGAATGCGTGCCAGATTTGACCGGAAAACTGCTCGTCGCGATGCCTGGTATCGGCGACCCACGTTTCAATCGCTCGGTGATCTTGGTCTGCGCGCATAGCGAAGACTATACGATGGGATTGGTGCTGAATAATCCAATCGACGACCTCACGCTACCGGATCTGTTTACCCAGCTAGGGATCGAGCAGAATATCCAGTTGCCGGATACCTATGTCTTGAATGGCGGTCCGGTCGGAACGGATCGCGGTTTTGTCGTTCACTCAACCGACTATTATAGCGACGGTGCGACTGTGGAGGTGGATGACGCCTTCTCAATGACCGCGACCCGGGACGTGTTACGAGCAATGGCCTCGGAAGGTGCGCCATCACAAGCAACCATGACTCTAGGCTATGCCGGTTGGGGCGCAGGCCAATTGGAGGTCGAACTTTCCGAACACGCTTGGCTGATATCCGATCCACACGAAGACATCATCTTCGGTTCTGCTCATTCCAAAAAATGGGAACAGACATTGGGTATAATCGGGATTGATCCAGCGCATCTTCATATGACGGGCGGCAAAGCTTAAGTCGCTATCTCAGCGGCTCTTCGCGAACATCGTAGGCGTAGAACGGATCCTGGCGAGACTGAATAATCCCGGGAGCAATTTTTCCTGCCAGCCACATTGGCCCATAGGTCATCGCTCTGCTCAGCGGCGTTCGTTTGTGGAAGAGTTTGGCATTGCCGCGCGAAGCCGCCTGAACCTGCGAGGTCCGTGGCTGGCGCGTTTCAAAATATGTCGAGAGCGCTTCTGGCAAATCGGTTGCCTCATCTGCACTCAGCTTCGCGAGCAAATAGGCATCCTCGATCGCCATAACCGCGCCTTGCGCCTGAAACGGCAAGGTCGGGTGGCAAGCATCTCCGAGCAAAACGGCGCGACCATCAACCCACCGATTGAGGGGTTTGCGGTCGAACAATGCCCAACGATAATGCACATCGGCAGATTCAATCAGGTTCGTTATCGCCGGATGCCAACCTTTAAAATCGGAAAGCACGTCGTCTCGACTGCCCTTCTCGGTCCAGGCTTCAGAGGTCCAGGCGTCATTTTCAACAATTCCAACGAAATTCGCCAACTTGCCGCCACGCAGCCGATAGGTCACGGCATGTCGCCCCTGACCAACCCAGACGCATGCTGTGGGGGGCGGCACCATCGACCCGAGCTTTTCCATCGGCACAACCGCGCGCCAGGCCGTATTTCCGGTAAAATCTGGTCGATCCGCTCCATGCATTTGATTTCGGATGACGGAATGAATGCCGTCGGCCCCCACCACCAGATCACCCTCGATCACTTCGCCCGAAGCGAGCTGAACGGAAATTCCATTTGGCGTGTTCTCATATCCGGTACAGGCAGCCCCCAAGCTCACTGCAGAAGGTTGTCGTTGCCCGAGCAATTCAGTTAGCGCCTCAATGAGATCTGCCCGATGCAAATGAAGGTATGGAGCCCCCCATCGTTCGATGATCGCTTGTCGCGCCTCGATTTGAAAAATCTGCTTCCCAGATCTGCCAAACCGCATCTCTAGCGCTTCGGGCTGAAACGCATTTTTGGAGATACGTTCTTCAACTCCGAGCGCGCGGAAGACTTTCATTCCGTTCGGACTGATTTGGATACCGGCGCCGATTTCGCCAAGTTCCGAGGCTTGCTCAAGCACTTCGACAGTCCACCCAAAGGCATGAAATGCGAGGGCTGCGGTTAAGCCACCAATACCTCCCCCAACAATAATCGCCTTTGGCATCGCGAAGTCCTCGAATTGTTTCTGAACTCAGCGAAGAAAGCACTGAAGCGCGAAATGCGCAAATAAGGAAAATCCCGCGTTAACTATAGTAATTTGTTGCAAATTCGAAATGATTTGCAAAGATATGGGAAACCAAAGCCAGAATGGCTTTAAAGGAGCTCGAAGAATTCATGCGCCAGATCTGCGTTTCCGGCCCCCGTATACTCACTTTGGTGGGCGCTTTTGCCCTCCTCACGGCACCTGCACTTGCGCGGGATGTCACCGTCTATAGCGGCGGCAAATCCAAGACCTATAGCAGCCAGGAAGGCGATACGCCGCGGATCATCGCTGGCGGACAAGACCGTCAAACCTCTTTCGAGCGCCGCACAGAACGGTTCACAATAGAGCGTAAAGTTCAATCCATCCTGGAAGACCGTGACAGCGAAGACGCGCGCGAAACCTCAGATGCGATGATGCGCATCATTCTTCGCGGCAATAAGGATGCGAGAAAACAATATTCTCGCTATTACCCGTATCATGCTCGGTCCGCCGACTTTTACGCGCGCCTGCAACAAACCATGCGCGAACAAGAAGCGGGTGTGCGCGTGTATCGCCAAAGCGTCCTGGACGATGTTTCCAGTGATGATTGGCAGCGCGTCGCCAAAGCCATGAACGACCAGAAATAACAGACTAAGGGGCTACCCTTGGGGGAAAAGAGAAGCGCGCCGATCGATTGACCGGCGCGCTTTTCTGATTGTGCTTCGCGTTTGGTTTAGTCGACCGCAGCGAATTGGTTCATCGTGTTGTGAGCACCGCCAGCTTTCAGCGCGCGCTCGCCGCCAACCATTTCCTTGAACGTATCGCCAAGGTCAGAGCCAACTTCGTGCTGGTGCTTCACAGCAGAAACGCCGCGGCGAATTTCTTCGCGTTGAACATTCTTGACGTAAGCCAGCATTTTCTCTTCGCCGAAGTAGCCATTCGACAGTTCGTCCATGCCCTTCGCCGTAAGGTGGAAGGTCGGCAGGGTGATCAGGTTGTGGAACACACCAGCCCGCGCAGAGATTTCGGTTTGGAAGCTCTGCAGACGCGCATCGGCTTCAAGGCCAAGCTCAGTATCGTCCAGTTTCGCAGACATCAACTGAACATCCTCAGGATAGTCACCCTCGGCGATTTTGCCTTCAGCGATCCACTGTTCGCGAACTTGCTTACGCAGGTTCAGGGTCCAGTTGAAGCTTGGAGAGTTGTTATAAGTCAGCTTCGCATTCGGTACGACTTCGCGAACCGCGTTCACCATGGAGGCAATGTCGTCAACGTTTGGCGTCGCTGTTTCGATCCAAAGCAAGTCTGCACCGCCATCAACGAGCGAGCTGATGCAATCTTCGATCACGCGCTCACGGCCGGTATTGTCTTTGAACTTATAGAGGCCGTTCGGCATACGAATAGGTCGAGACACTTTGCCATCACGCATAAGAGCAACTTCGCCCTCTTGGAGGGGGTTCGCATCGGTGACTTCTTCGGTTTCAACCCACTTGATATACTCAGACGCCAAATCGCCAGCTTCGGTAGAGACCGGGATTTTCTGGGTCAGGCCAGCACCGAGGCTGTCTGTCCGCGCCACGATTACGCCTTCATCAATACCGAGCTCTTCGAACGCCATGCGGCAGGCGCGTAGCTTGGTGTTGAAGTCTTCGCGTGGGACCGTGACTTTACCATCCTGGTGGCCACACTGTTTCGCGTCAGACACTTGGTTTTCGATCTGCAAGCAGCAAGCGCCAGCAAGGATCAGCTCTTTCGCAAGCAAGTAAGTCGCGTGCTCGTTGCCGAAGCCGGCATCGATGTCCGCAATGATTGGAACAACGTGGCTTTCGAACGTATCGATGCGGTAGATGATCTCGTCGAGCGATGATTGATCAGCGCCAGCTTCTTTCGCTGCGGCCAATTCCTGGAACAAGTCGTTCAGCGCAACTTCGTCTGCTTGACGGAGCGATGTGTAGATCTCTTTGATCAGATCGGTCACTGCGGTTTTCTCATGCATAGACTGATCCGGCAGGTGTCCGAAGCTGTTGCGGAGACCGGCAACCATCCAGCCTGAAAGGTAGATATATGTGCCTTTAGCGGTGCCGCGCATGCGCTTCACAGCTTTGATCTTCTGGTGCGCGTGGAAGCCTGACCAGCAGCCAAGCGACTGGGTGAACTTAGAACTGTCAGCGTCATATGCCGCCATGTCTTCGCGCATCACGCCTGACATCGCGCGGGCAATATCCAGGTGCGTATTGTACGTGTTCTGAATTTTCAGCTGCACAACATCTTCAACACTAATGCCCGCTTTGGTGCGGCCATCTGGGTAGCGCTTCATTGTGTCAGCCATCAGCTGTTTATAGGTTGGACGTTGGGTCATTGAATTATCCTCGTCTGAATTTGGAGTATCTCGTTGGGGGTTAGTTGGCGCCGCGAAGGACGTCATAAGCGGGCAAAGTCAGGAAGTCGGCGAGCGTGTCGCCAGTTGCCGTGGCAACGAAAACTTCGGTGGCTTCAGGGTAGCGGCCATCGGCATAGGCATTGTCGCCGAGATTTGATTTGATCTTGCCAAGCTCGTCATTGAGCAGGCGGTCAAACGTCGCCGCATCGAATGTTTCGCCGCCGCCAGCAGCGGTTTTGTATTCCGTGCCATGGGTCAGCCACTGCCAGAGCTGGCTGCGGGAAATCTCAGCCGTCGCCGCATCTTCCATTAGATTGTGGATCGGCACAGCGCCTTTGCCGCGCAGCCAAGCTGCAGTGTACTCGATCCCAACTGAGATGTTGGTGCGAATACCGGCTTCGGTCACGTCACCGGTATGCGGCGTGAGCAGAGATTCTTCTGAAATGTTCGGGAACTGGCGTTGGCTCAGAACCTGGTTGGCGTTGGGCATTTCAGCGTCAAACACTTCCATAGCCACTGGCACCAGATCAGGGTGAGCGACCCAAGTTCCGTCATGTCCTTGCTGAGCTTCACGCTTCTTGTCGGCGCGAACTTTGTCAAATGCCGCTGCATTCGCAACTTCGTCCCCCTTAACAGGGATCTGGGCCGCCATTCCGCCCATCGCGTGAGCGCGTCGACGGTGACAGGTTTGGATCAGTTTCAGCGAGTAGGCCTTCAAGAAAGCACGATCCATCCCGACCTGCGCGCGATCCGGCAGGACGTATTCAGGGTGATTACGCAGGGTCTTGATATAGCTGAAGATGTAATCCCAACGGCCACAGTTCAGACCAACAATATGATTGCGCAGGACATAGAGAATCTCGTCCATCTGGAACGCCGCTGGCAGCGTCTCGATCAGAACGGTCGTCTTGATGGTACCATTCGGAATACCCAGTGACGCTTGAGAGAAGTTGAACACGTCATTCCAAAGGCGCGCTTCTTGATAGGTTTCCATTTTCGGCAGGTAATAGAACGGGCCTTTTTCCTGCTCCATCAGAGCTTTGCCATTGTGGAAGAAGTGAATGCCGAAATCGAACAAGCTGGCCGACATCGGGTGACCGTCTACCGTGACGTGGGCTTCTTCGAGATGCCAGCCACGAGGACGAACCAACATGGTCGCTGTTTCGTCGTTCAAGCGGTATGACTTGCCGCGCGCTTCGTCATCGAAAGCGAGCTTTCCGGCGGCATAGTCTTGCATATTGGCCTGACCTTCGACCATGTTGGCGAAGGTTGGCGAAGACGCATCTTCAAAATCAGCCATGAACATTTTCGCGCCAGAGTTCAGCGCGTTGATCATCATCTTGCGATCGACAGGACCGGTAATCTCAACACGCCGGTCTTGCAGCGCCTTAGGAACGGGGGCGACTTCCCAAACAGACTTGCGAATATGCTCCGTTTCCAATGGGAAGCTTGGCATTTCACCATCATCGAAGCGCATCTGTGCCAGTTTGCGATTCTCGAGCAGCATTTTCCGCTGTCCGCCAAAGCGGCGCTCTAGGTCGGCAATAAACAAAAGGGCTCGGTGCGTCAGTACGCGCTCATATTCAGCCGGAATGGTGCCGACAACCTCTGCCGGGCGGCGATGGCGTGGGGTTGGCTTGGCTGCAGAAACAGCATCTTGAATTAGCGTGCCAGACATGGCGGACTCCTGATTTTGTAATTATGGGTGTTTATTTACAAAAGCCGTGCCACGTCCATAGCGCGCCCATACCTATTGGGTTTCATTGTTTGTTATGTAAATTTGAGTATGTAATGTTTGTAAATGTTGTTATAGGTAACGCGCCTTGAAAAAGAAGCTCATCATCGGCCCGCGGATCAAGCGGCTTCGGACGCAGCTCGGGCTAACGCAAGCTGAGTTCGCTCGGCGGCTCGACGTGTCGGCCACCTATGTCAATTTGATCGAGCGCAACCAACGCCCTGTAAGCGCGACGGTTCTGCTGAAGCTCGCCGAAGAGTTCGACATCAATGTCGCCGATCTCGCTCAAGATATGGATGCGGGTCTGGTCAATGAACTGGTCAGCGCCCTTCGCGATCCGGTCTTTGGCGGCGCTCAAATCAGCAAGAACGAATTGGAAGACCTGGTTGGCGCTAGTCCAGAAACCATCAAAGCGTTCTTACGCCTGCACGAACGGTATCGCGAGCTTGCTCTTAGCACCTATTCTGACGCCAATCCGCTCGCGGACCGTGAAAAGGTTGAGCTGCTGGAAGAAAGCGCCCGGCCGGTCGAACGCGTCAGACAGTTCCTGCATGAGCAAAACAACTATTTTCGGGAGCTGGATGAAACAGCAACCGCGTTTCGCACCGAACTCGTCTCCGGGCGCAAGCCAATCGAAGCGGCGATCCAGGAACGTCTAGAGGAAAAGCACAAGCTGCGAATCCGGGTTTTGCCGAGCTCGGCGATGCCCTCCTCTTTCACATATTTCGACCGCCACAGATCCGGCATCGATATATCTGAACTCCTGCACCCGACAGGGCGGCAGTTTCAACTCGCCTTCCAGCTCGGCTTATTGGAATATCGCGATCTGATTGAGGGCCTGATTTCCGGATCGGACCTGAAAGATGACAGCGCGATTGGCCTAGCCCGCGTTTCGCTCGCCAACTATTTCGCCGCCGCACTTTTGATGCCGTATGATGCGTTTCTAAAAGCCTGCGAAGACACCCGGTATGATGTTGATCTCTTAAGCCACCGTTTCGGAACGAGTTTTGAACAAACCGCGCACCGCCTAACGACGCTGCAAAAGCCGGAAGCCAAAGGCATCCCCTTCTTCTTTCTCCGCATAGATGCCGCCGGAAACGTTTCGAAGCGCTTCAGCGCCGGACGCTTCCACTTCTCCAAGTTTGGCGGCGCCTGCCCGCGTTGGAACATTCACCGCACATTCGAACAGCCTGGCGAGACGCTGACGCAACTCATCCAAATGCCGGATGACACAACCTATGTCTCGATCTCGAAAGCCATCAACCGCTCACGCGGGCACCATGGACGCCCGCCGGCTCGGGTCGCGATTGGGCTTGGTTGTGACAAGGCTTATGCGGACAGCTTGATCTATTGCGATCGCCTCGATCTGACGACTCAAAAGCCGACACCGATTGGCGTGAATTGCTATCTTTGCGATCGACAGAATTGCGCCTCGCGCGCCCACGCGCCGCTAAATCGCAAACTGAAGTTCGATGCACACGCGCGCGGTATATCTCTTTACGAGTTCGAGCCAGTTGGTTCGAAATAGACTAGCCGCCGGACTTAACCGCCGTCAGCTCCCATCTGAAGCTGTAAGTGCCCGGTCCCAGAAGGTATTCAGGTAGTGCGTCTGGCCCACACGCCGCTGTACCGAGACCGCGCATCCCCACATCGATATGAACCTCAGTGGTCGCGCTTGCGTTGAGCTCGGCAACCGTCTCAGCCTCGCTCAAGTCCACATCGTGATAAAGGCGCGCCGAAAAGCTCAGCGGTTTGGGGAGCGTTACTTGGAACCCTGCGCCCGTTTCATCTAAGAGACGGAACCAGCGACATTGCTCATGCGCACCATATTCTTGGGGACGCACATAGGGGTGGTATTGTTCCGCAACTGTCGACGACCACAATCCGGCTGTTTGCGCGCCGTGACGGTCTGGGTACGACTCATCTGGGCCTAGCCCATACCATTCAAGCCGCTTGAACCGTCCGGGAACTTCAAACCGCACACCAACGCGCGGTAGATCTTTCCAAGTGTCAGGAACGATGATGGTTTCATCAATAACGGTTCGCCCCTCAACGAAGCTCCAGGCGCTTTGATGCACGAGCCCCTCATTATCGGCATTCTTCCAATGGCGCTCGAAACCAAGTGCCAAACCGAAATCGCGTGGTAGGTCAAACGTGCCAACGGGGTCCGGGACTAGCGAATTCAAGCCATACGAAACCCATTCTGCCGCTTTGTTCTGAAACAGGGGTCGCGCACCAGGCTTACCGCCATCATTGTCTGTCGGCGCGCGCCAGACACATGGCGTAATCGGTCCATTAATCATCGGGCCTTGTTGATCCAGAACACTTGCAATGGCACCGTCCGAGCCGAAATCGATGATCAGCTCATGGTGCTCCAATGGGCGCGCCATGGGTCTGCGCCGGGTTGGCTGCGGCGCTATCTTCACCGCCTCTTTCATCAAGAATTGGTCCCACGCAATAACGTGGCCTGCAGGCGCCCAGGAGCAGTCCTCTGCAAGACGCCAAACGAGCGACAGATGCCATTCATAGGCAGAATCCATATCGACCTGAAACTCAGGAGAAAGTGCCACAGTTTGGCCAGGCTCAATGACGGGATCCAATTCGCCGGACTCAACAGCTACGCCATCTCGCAGGAGCTTCCACTCCAGTCGTAAATCGCTGGTATCTTTAAATGCACGTCTGTTTTTGAACGTGACCTGCTCCGCTGACTCCATGTTCGCGATAATCGGACGCGCCGACCATTGATACTCACGCAGCGCTGGGTGCGGTGTTCCATCTGGCCCGACCAGGCCATTGATGTTGAAATTGGCATCGTTCGGGGTGTCGCCGAAATGGCCGCCATAGGCCCAATAAAACCTGCCATTTGGCGCGGTTTCAGCGAGCCCTTGATCACGCCAATCCCAGACAAAGCCACCTGCCAAAGCGGGCTCAGCGTAAAACGCATCGACGTAGGCACTGATCGAGCCGTTTGAGTTGCCCATCGCGTGGGAGAATTCACAAAGAATGAGCGGGCGATCATCACTTCCAGTTTCTTCAGCCCAACGTGACCATTCAACAATATGGTCGATTGGCGGATACATTGGACAAACCAGGTCAGTCGCCGCGCGCTCTTTTGCTGACGGAGGTTTTTGGGTCGTGTCAGGCGAGCGCCCAAACGGAAAACTGAGGCGCAACGAGACGGCGCCTTCATAATGAACAAACCGGGTTGGATCGAGATGTCGGGCAGCCGCTGCAGCTGCATCATGCGCCGGGCCGTGACCAGCCTCATTCCCAAGCGACCAGCCAATGATACACGGGTGATTTCGGTCGCGCGCGATCATGCGCGTCGTGCGTTCAACAATCGCCGGAAGGAATTCTGGTTGCTTCGCCACCTCAGACCAGCGCGCGTGGCATTCTACATTCGCTTCATCGATAACATAGAAGCCCAGCTCATCTGCGAGGTCGAGCAAGACAGGGTCATTCGGGTAATGGGCCGTACGGATCGCATTGATGTTATGGCGCTTCATCATCACCAATTCTGAGCGAATATCGTTGGCGCTGCACGTCTTACCATTTTCAGGGTGATGATCGTGGCGATTCACTCCGATCAAGACAATTGGTTTTCCGTTGACGCTCAAGCGGCGCCCAGATGTCTCAATGCGGTTGAAACCGATCCAAGTTTCGTGGACTTCTTGGCAGACTTGCTCGGCATCCAGCAGTTCGGTGACAATCCGGTACCGGGTCGGAGTCTCTGCTGACCAAGGCTTAGCGTCAGCGACAGAGAATTCCAGCTTTGCAGAGTATCCATGGAACGCATAGGATTGCGCCCATTGTTGTCCTAAAGGTTGCGACGTATCGAATTGCTCGATGGGCACGGCAGCGCTCTCGCCGAATGTTTCGCCCTGATCATCTTCCATTCGCGCGCGAACAGAATAGCCTTGCGAAGCCCCTTCCACGTCGACCTTTATGCGGGCGAACCCAGTTTGGGTTTCAGGTTCGAAATCGGTTTCAACCGCAATATCGCCAACCCGTGTTTGGGCCCGCGTCTCAACCCAAACGGAGCGGTGAAGGCCGCCATGGTTCCAATGGTCTTGATCTTCGATCCAGGTGGCGTCGCACCAGCGCGTCACCATAATCGCCAGCTGATTGTCACCGGGTCGAACCGCTGCGCTTAGGTCAAACTCGCTCGGCAAACGCGAATCTTTGCCCATGCCGACAAAAACGCCATTGCACCAAACCAGCGCCATGCTCTCAAATCCGCCAATATGCAAAACGGTTTGCCGTTCAGACCAATCGGATGGCACTTGCAGGGCGTAGCGATACAAACCTGTGGGGTTATCATCAGGGATCGCGGGTGGCTTCTGACAATCGAATGGCATTTGCCAATTGGCATAATGCGGCAGGTCACCCGTGTTTTGGCGCGTCCATACGCCGGGGACTTGAATACTGCGCCATGGCTCAGAATTGGTTGGAACCGTCGCCCAGTTTCGCGGTGCCTGTTCTGGTTTGGCAAGCAATTGAAAGCGCCATGCGCCGTCCAGAGAACGGCGCCATGGCGATTGCCGCGCCGCCAACGCCGCTTCGCTCGGGTAAGCGGTCAAATTGCTTCGCATGCTCAAACGCCCAATAGCGGTGAGCTGTGGCTGCAATAATTGCGACAGCGATAGCGGCAACACTCTACATCCCTCTAAAGGTCACCGAGCCTGAGCTCGGCAACCATTGGTCTCTTAAACTTGACCCAAAATCAATGCCATCATGGCGATATGCGTGCATATGCAAGTATCGAGCCGACTAACCGAGCAGATTTTTTCCAATTTGATTAATGCAATCGCTTGAAACCCAGCACGGCAAATGTTAGCGCTAACATTACACAATGCCCAGCCCCACCTCTGGGGAAATTAGTGAGGCTCTTCGTGAACGCAATCACGAGATAGGCAGGGAGGCCCAAAAACATGCGAATATCGAACTCTTTCTCAATTGGACTGTGCGTCGCTTCGGTGTTCGCACTGCAAGCCTGTCAGGTTGTTGAGACCACCGCGCCGGCGATTGAAGACCTAACCGAGACGATCGTCGAAGCCCCGATCTCTACTGACCCAGAAATCGCGGCGATGGTCGCAGATATGACCCTAGACGAGAAACTGGCTCAATTGTCCTGCATCTGGATCAATAAGGGCCAAATCTTCGATGAGAATGGCGACTTCGACGCGGACAAAATGCAGGCGCTCCATCCGCATGGGGTTGGGTGTTTTGCCCGTCCGCAAGACACAATGGGCATGGAAACCTCAGATGAACGCAAAGACGTAAACGACGCTACGGTCGTCCGACGCATGTCCGCTCGCACCCCCAGCGAGACGGTCAAATTAACCAATGCGGTACAAAAATGGATGATCGAGGAAACCCGCCTTGGTATCCCTACCCTGTTCCACGAAGAAGGCCTGCACGGCTTCCAAGCCCGTTATGCCACGGCGTTTCCGCAATCTATAGCACTCGCCAGTACGTTTGATCCGGAACTGCTTGAACGCGTTTACGACATTACAGCACGCGAAATACGTGTACGTGGCGTTCACCATGTTCTGTCGCCTGTTGTTGACGTTGCACTCGATCCGCGCTGGGGGCGGATTGAAGAAACCTTTGGTGAAGACCCTTATCTGGTTAGCCGTATGGGGGTTGCGGCCATACGAGGCTTTCAGGGCACCGGCGAAACCATCCCGGATGGCAAGGTCCTGAGCACGCTGAAACATATGACCGGACACGGCCAACCCGAAGCGGGCTTGAACGTCGGACCGGCACAACTTCCTGAACGGGTTTTGCGAGAGATCTTCTTCCCGCCCTTCGAAGCGGCGGTGAAAGAAGCAAATGCGGCCAGCGTAATGGCCAGTTACAATGAAATTGACGGCATTCCTTCGCATGCAAATTCCTGGCTCCTAAACGATGTGCTTCGCGGGGAGTGGGGATTTGATGGCGTCGTCGTGGCCGACTATTTCGCAATCAATGAGTTACAGGTCCGTCACCGCCTCGTCGACTCGCTTGGGGCTGCTGGCGCGCTGGCGATCACATCAGGCGTTGATTTCGAATTGCCGGACGGCGTTGCTTTCTACCAAATGAAGGATGCACTCGAGGCTGGCGATATGGAAATGTCGATTATTGATACGGCCGTCGAGCGTGTTCTCCGCATGAAAAAGCGCGGCGGTGTGTTCGAAGACCCTTACGCAGATGGCGCCGAAGCGGATGCCCTTACCGGCAATGCCGAAGCCCGCAGCGTGGCGCTGGAAGCGGCGCACAAAGCCGCGGTTTTGGTGAAGAATGAGAATGGCGCGTTACCTCTCGACAAATCAGCTCTGACACGCGTCGCGATCGTTGGCCCGAATAGCGATATCACAGTTCTTGGCGGTTATTCCGATGAGCCCCGTCAAACGGTTAGCATTCTGGATGGCTTCAAAACAGAATTTGGGGACAAGATTGAGATCATTCATGCCAAGGGGGTCGAACTTACAGACAATCGCTCTTGGTGGGATGATGAAGTCAACCTGGCTGACCCTGCTACGAATATGGCTATGATCGAGGAAGCCGTTGCCGCAGTGCAAGGAGCCGATGTCATCATTCTAGCGATCGGCGGAGACGAATCGACGTCACGTGAAGCCTGGTCAGAAACCCATCTCGGCGACCGCGACGACATCACGCTGATTGGTCAGCAGAAAGAGCTAGTTGAAGCCCTCGCAGCTACTGACATCCCAATGGTTGGCGTGATAATTTCGGGTCGTCCGCTGGCTTTGACCAACGTTCAGGACCATTTTGACGCCATTCTATATGGCTGGCAACTCGGTCAGGAAACCGGGACTGCGGTGGCTGACTTGCTGGTGGGCAACGTTTCACCGAGTGGCAAAATGCCCGTCTCTGTCCCCCGCAATGTTGGACAAATCCCAGTTTTCTACAATCACAAGCCAACCGCACGTCGCGGCTATGCGTTCGCCGAGACGGCGCCGCTCTATGCGTTTGGATCTGGCATGAGTTATTCGACCTTTGAGATTTCAGCACCGGTATTGGCGGATGCTGAAATCGCTCCTGATGGCGAAACCACTGTCACGGTGGATGTCACCAATACGGGCGAAGTCACCGCAGACGAAGTCGTGCAAATGTATATTCGCGATACAATCAGCACCGTGACTCGGCCGGTAATGGAACTCAAAGGGTTTCAACGGGTTAGTCTTGCACCAGGCGAAACCAAACAGGTCGACCTGCCGATCACACCTGCAGCCCTGCAATTCTACAATCGCGATATGAAACGCGTCGTCGAACCCGGCGAGTTTGAAATCATGGTCGGGACAAGCTCTCAATCACATCAGGCAACGGTTTTGACCGTGAAGTAGCGGCGCCAATTGCCGGTTATATTTAGATCTTCAAAGAAGGCGCCGCTTGCGGCGCCTTCTTTTTGACGTTGAGTAAAGCCTCTTTCCGATTGATTGCATTCTCCTTTCGCGGAGATATAGTTTTGCATTCGCAACATGGGTCATCTGTATCAGGCATGTGAGCGCCCAGAATAGATGGGCTCAAACACCGCGGCGAACGAAAGCCCACGCTTGCTGATCCGATGAATAAATTGAGGCTAGAAATATGATAAAGACACGCATCACCGAAATGTTCGGGATCGAAACGCCGATACTTATGGGCGGTATGACGGGAGTCGGCTATGGCGACCTGGTTGCTGCCGTCGCAAATGCCGGCGCGCTTGGTTTTATCACAGCGCACATGTTTCCATCGGGAGAAGCCCTGAAGAAGGAAATCGACCGAACGAGAGAGCTCACAGACAAGCCATTCGGCGTCAATCTCACTTTGCTCCCGTCCATCAATCCTATCCCCTATGACGAATACCGCGAAGCAATTATCGAAAGCGGCCTAACCATTGTCGAAACCGCTGGCCGAGCGCCAACAGATCATTTGCCCGCGTTCAAAGAAGCCGGCGTAAAAGTTATCCACAAGTGTACGAGCGTTCGCCACGCCGTCTCCGCCGTGAAAAAGGGCGTGGATATGATCAGCATTGATGGATTTGAATGTGCCGGAC
The DNA here is from genome assembly GCA_039970335.1 of Henriciella sp. Lineage (GTDB taxonomy): Bacteria > Pseudomonadota > Alphaproteobacteria > Caulobacterales > Hyphomonadaceae > Henriciella. Next base: position 141,566 of record JBDVMC010000001.1, read on the forward strand.
ACCCCGGAGAAGACGATGTGGGTCTCGTCGTGCTTCTGCCCGCGACCGTCGACGCATTGCCGGATGTTCCAATTATCGCCAGTGGCGGCATGGCCGATGGCCGAAGCTTGATGGCCGCAATCGCGCTCGGCGCGGACGCGATCAATATGGGAACGCGCTTTTGTGCCACGCAAGAGGCCAAAATCCATATGAATGTTAAGGAACAAATCGTGCAGAACGGTGAGCTGGATACGGTTCTGGTCGGCCGCAACCTCCGAAACACGGCCCGGGTTGCCCGTAATGCTGTTTCCGAACGTGTCGCTGAGATTCAACGCGACCCGACCACGACATTTGAAGACGTCCGCGACCTCATGGCGGGCGCGCGCGCGCGCGATAGCGTGCTCGGCCAAGGTGAACTGGATGGCGGCATCTGGACAACAGGGCAAAGCCAAGCGCTGATCCATGATATTCCAACCTGCAAGCAGTTGGTGACTCAGATTATGGCGCAAGCAGAGGCCGTGAAAGCACGCTTCAACGGCTAGGCGGTGATTTTTGACCTCAGGAAAGCGCGTCAGAAGCGCGGTGCCGATCGCGTTTCTGACGAGTTTTCCGAGGATAATTATCGCTAGAATGGGTGTATGCGGTGCAATGCCGAAAAGGTCGGTTGAGCCTCAGCCCTAAACCCGCCGTCCCTCAACGCTGATATGATTGCGGGAAACGCTTTTGGCTTTCAGAAGCTCTTTGTCCGCAGCTTCGATAAGGTCCTCCACCGACCGGTCTTTATTGAACTCCGAAAGGCCGCAAGAGAACGTCACTTGATGCTGTGAATTCCGATTGAGGTGTTCAGAGATGTTCAGGTTTTCGAGTTGATGCTTGATGGCAACCAATGAGTGATACGCATTGTGCGCCGTTTGACCTGGGAAAATGATTGCGAATTCATCTCCGCCAATTCGAGCTGCGAAATCGGATGTCTCGATATTCTTGACCATAAGCTGCGCCAGGCGTGCCAGAACCTCATCCCCTGCGGGGTGACCATAACAATCATTGATCTGTTTGAATTTATCCAGGTCAATCAAGGCTAGCGCGTATGCCTCGCCTGTTTTCATGGCTCGCTCATGCACAAAACCGAGGCGTTCATTAAACGCCCGCCGATTGGCAACATCCGTCAACGCATCCGTACGGCTTTGCTTTTTGATGACTTGAAATTCTTCATTCAGCTGGCGCACATTCGCTTGCGATTTTTCCAGCTCAGCGGCCAGGCTGTCTGTCATGTTGGACATCTGAGCATTGGTGTCCATCAATTGCTCGAACAGCGCGACCACATCACGGCGCTTTGGACGGCTTGGAATGTTTGAGCCAACGCCATCGAGCTTTGCTTTAACAGCCGACGTCTCTGAATTGGTCTTAGAGATCATCTCGGAGACTTCACACAATGAAGCCTCGATCGCCTGCCCTACCCGTTCGCCAGTTTCTTGCAGCGCCGATCGCGATAGATGCGCATCATAGATGTCGTCAATCTGATCGGCGGTAATTTCACCGCGCGCCTTGAGGATATCGTCCACTTCTTGTGTCACCGCTTCAGGCGAGTTGGCCGCATACGCGTACCACATTGAGTAAGTCGTTGGCGCCGGCGGCGTTCCGTGCTGCTCAATCAAATCGAATGCCGCGCCAGCTAGGCGATAGATCTTTCTCTCAGACGGCGTTTCAAAAACCACCTCGTGAACTACGGATTTTTCAGCCATGTTAGACGACATTGATAAAGCCCTACGCGCATTCTCTCGAACAATGAGCGTTTGCTACCATGGGTTGATTTCATTATGATTAATCGCACTGCACGAAACCACGCCGCCGCTTAATATGCCGGGCATCATTAAGGGTTAATCGGGTCGCTAGATGCCGCAACGCCGTCCAACCAAACGCCTACTGTAAATCTTCCACTCAGCGAAGCTTTAGCCTGAGCGTTGCGCCGGCGAAATGAGCCATTCCAGAATTAGAGAGCTCGAGATCGTATCCAAAGCGCGCGGAAATAATGCTGGTATCGCTGACAAATGAGAGACCGAATAAAGCTGCGTCCTCGGTTTCATCAAACGCGGTGAGGGTAAAACTCTCATCCGCCCCTAGAAACTGGACGTCCGCTTCGTAGGCTTGCGCGGACAATATTGAGCGATATCCGCCTTTTGCTTCTATTCTCATTAAACCATGTTTGAAGTCCGTTTGATGGCCGACCGTCAGGAGCAGGTTCGCTGAGGATTCATGGGTATCTACGTCGCTGATCTGCGCCGCCAAAACGCCGCCGCCACCGGTTTCAGAATAACCATCTTGTGAGAGGCTGTACCAATCGGCCGAAATCTCTGGCCGGGCGTAAAACTGACCGGCTTTGAATTCGGTGCTGGCCGCGACGGCTAATGCCTGGCTAAAACCTTTCCACTCGCCTTCGATATCGTAGGACAAGCTTCCAACATCGACTTCGCGCGTCGATGAAAAGTCGACATCCGCGACTTGTCCAACCAGTCGCAAATTGATCGGACCTACCTTTTCTTGAACATACGTTCCGATTCCGAGTTGAGAATTGTGGTTTGGGTTGAACCCACCTGTTTTCTCCTCGAAGGTCCCGGAAGAATAAGACAAGATCAAACCGACACTATCGAAGCCCAATAATGGCCGATCTGCGCCGACAGATAAGCCCAGACCATCACCATTAAATCCTGGCGAAATCTCATCCGCATCTTGTTCGAGCCAGGTAAAGTGCTCCTGCACCCAGACACCGGTGCTCTCCGCATCGACAAAAGCGAGCAAGTCCAATCGGTCACCCAACGCACCCACCGACGCATTGGTCTGCGCCGCGAGGTAACGTGTTGAGGCATTCGTCCGTTGCGGAAGAAGAAGGTTATAAGCCTGATTAAACGCCGCCTCGGTGGTAATGCTGGAAAGCTCCGCGCCGAGATCTTCGTCGGATTGGAAAATGCCCAGAAGTGGCTCGAAAGCAGCCGATTGATTGGGGTCCAGCCCGAGGTCTTCAGTCGATTTCAAATCGAATACGAGATCGAGAAAGTCAGCATCTTCGGTTCTGAGATCTAGGGACGTGGTATAAATATAGGGCAGCTCCGCCAAGTCTGTTTCCGCCAGCTGGCCTGAGGACGTGATTTCATCCGCGGTGATCAGGGTCTGACGGAAATTCGTTTCACTGATCGAATTGAGGACAGGAGTGATCTGAACCTCTTCGCCTATTTCGGCGATGCCCGTTACGTTGAGGATGCTTTCTTCAGTATTGGCCGGGTCTATGTCAAAAATCAGATCCGTATCACCGCCGGCGGTAAAGGTTTCCAATGTCGAGACATTCCCCGAGCTAAACTCAATCGATGAATCAAGGACCGAGAGGTCAAGCGCTGCATTGCTCGTCGCGATCGCACCGTTGAAACTTGCGCCGGCATCGATCACAAATGCAGCATCTGAGTCGGTGAAATAGACATCGCCCTGGAAAGCAGCATTCGATAATGAAAGCTCGTGCACGCCGTCTTCGAAATGGGCGTCTCCGATATGCGTGGCGTTCGAGAGGGTATAAGCGCCATCGCCAAGGTCGAAATAGACATCACCCGCAACACCGCCCGCTCCGACTTGCAAAAGATCGGCACCGGCGCCGAATAGAATATCACCGATAATGAAGGGCGATGTGACATCGTCACTATCGATCTCATCGTCGAAATTAGTGTCATCGACCGGCACAGCGAAAGACTGCTGCACGGTTACGCCTTGCGCTGCGCTGTAGCTGCTTAAATCCAAAGCGACCGCAACCGATGGGTCTTCGACATCTTCGCCATCATCAGACGTGGCGGCTTGGATGCCACCCTGATTGGTGATCGAAACCAGTTGCCCATTCAGGCTGGAGATCGCTGTTACCTGACCGCTTTCGCCAATGCTCGACGCGGTAATTGTTCCGGAGTTCACCAGGCTTGTTAGATCAGTATCCGCGCCAATCTGCACTGCAACAGCGGCGTTTCCGGCGGTTGTATAGGTGATCGCGCTTATGCTGCCTTCATTGATCAAAACCGGGGTGCGGGTTCCGTCCCCCAAACTCAACGAAACCGCGTCAGCTTCGAACGCAGTCGCTGAGATCGTGCCCGAGTTCTGAATCCCGCCTTCAATAATCGTCTGCGCGCCAGTATCGACATTGCCCTCAATGCTTAAAGCCTCTGCAGAGAATCCGACATTCGTTCCATCGGCGGTCACTGTGCCGCGATTGATCAATCCATAATCATAATCGAAAGACACGAGCTGTTCAGTCGTATCGTCATCTTCATCGTCGTCTAGCGTGTCAAAGATCGTCTCCGTGACCGTCCCGAGCGTTAAGTCCAAAGCACCCGGATCAGGCGCGATCGACAAGGCCGCGCCTGAGCCGTAGCTGGTAATGCTCCCGGAGCTTCTATTCTCGTCAAAATCATCAACTGTATCTTTGACCTCATCATCGAGATCTTCCTCGGACGTGAACGTGTCGACTGTGCCATTGATAAGAAGGCCGTCCGCGACACTTCCGCGAACCATCACTGTTCCAAGATTGTCGAACAGCTCGTCCGCATCGATGCGATCTTCGACCGCATCAGTATCGTCCGTAACCGAGGACGGCAGCAAATAGTTCGTACTCGTAGTGCTCGCAAACCCTGTAGAAATCACAGCTGAGTCGATCGCTAATGTCCCACCGATATCGCCTAACACCTGGAGCGCAGAACTGTTTTCACCCGTCGCAAAGGTGTTGGCGCTTACCCGCACATCTCCGGATATATCTTCCTGCGCAACGATCGAACGGGCATTGTCACCGACGACTGAAATAGAGCCATCCAGCGATAGCGTTCCATCAAGTGCAGATCCCAAAAGCACCCCGGCGGAATCGTTACCTTCGACCAATATGGTGGCCGAGGAATCTGCCGAAAGGTCGCCTATATGTGCGCCGCCTTCGGCCAGCAAAACCCCAATCCTATTTGTACCAATCGCGTATACACCGTCGACGTCATCATCATCATCGGCATCTTCACGCTCATAGGTCTCACTGACCGAGATCGATCCGTTCTGGAGAAGATTTCCTGTCAGACCCTGGTCGATCAGGAGGCCAACGGAATTGTCGCTATCTTCAACAAGAATAAATCCTTCATTCTCGAAACCGTTGTCGCTATCCATGGTGACAGCAATAACGCCCTCCTGCTCAGTCAAGGTAATCGAGCCATCTTCGGTTATAATGACATCGCCCGGGGCACCGGCATTTACTTCCGAGCTTAAAATCGGGGCAGTCGTTTCGCTATCTACTTCTTGCGCTGAAGCATCGCCGGCAGAGTAAGTGGCAAGCGGAACCGCAAAAAAGACCAAACACGTAATACTTGCGCGAAAGCGGCTCTGTCGGCCATGGCTGTCAATATGAGACCGAAAAATTGGCGACTGATATTGAGAATGAGAGGTAGGATGCATCCAATAGACCTTTTGCAGAGCCCCCAGGCCCACGTTTCAAGACAAAGGCGCCGATACGCAGTGGCGCTATGTCTTGAACGTCTATTGATGCGAACCCCGTCGCAGTATCCTCACTTTGTCGCAAACTGTACCGAATGGCCTACTCGTGGAGATGCGACGGCCGGTTAGAGAGTGCCATTGTCGGTCTAGTAGATTTGAAAATGTGTGGGATGCCGCCATATTCAAAACGTGTCTGCCGGCTATAACCAGCTTCAGAATCGCACCCATGCGGCGGTGCCAAAACACTGATCTTAATGACTATAAAATTAGTGAAATGGCGCGAGTGACGGGACTCGAACCCGCGACCCCCGGCGTGACAGGCCGGTACTCTAACCAACTGAGCTACACCCGCGCATGGGCTTCTCCGCCGAAGCGGTGAGAGGGTGATCTATACGTGCTCATTTTCCCGGTCAAGCGGCAATTGCCATGACTTTGACATCAGATGCAGCTATTCACATGCGATACAGCAATAATAGGCCATTCTCCTCCCATGAAACGTATTTTGATCCTCGCTGCTGCCCTCGTCGCCATCTTGATCGCGATCCTGGTAACCGTTCCGTTTTTAATCCCATCCTCGGTCTATAAATCACAGATTGAGGCCGCCGCGAGCAAGGCGCTCGGCCGGGAAGTTGTTCTGAAAGGCGATGCCAGCCTATCGATCTTACCTGTAATTGCCGCGCGCGTGGACGGGGTCGAAGTGGCAAACCCGGAAGGCTTTTCCGATGCCTTGATGATCGAGGCGGGTAGCCTGCGCGCAAGCGTGAAAGTCATGCCGCTTCTTTCCAGCCGTGTTGAAATTGCTCAGATCACATTGGAGGACGCGACGGTTCGACTCGAGCGTCTGGCCGATGGCACCGCGAATTGGGAATTCGGCGCGGACGACCTGACCGACGAAGAGGACACACCGGAAGACGGCTCGTCTGGCTTCGAAACCGGTATTGACCGGGCTGCGCTGACCAACACCGCTGTGTTCTATCGCGATTGGACAACTGACACCCAATACGCCTTGACGGACTTCAACGCGACAGCTCGCTTGAGCGCTTTCGACAAGCCGCTTTCATCGACTGGAAACGGACTGATAAATGGACAGGCCTTCGACTATGATGTTCGCTTGGAAACGCTTGCTGCTTTGTCAGCACAAGAGCCGGTTGCCTTAGATGTCACGCTCGGCACGATTTATGGCGACGTCGGCTATGATGGCGCGCTAACCCTCGCCGAAGAGCCAATTTTGGATGGCGCCTTTGACCTCTCTTCCGATACGATTGGCGACGCTCTGACGATCCTTGGCGATCAAGATCTTCCGATTGTTGCCAGCGCGCTGAAGTCTGTTCGTGCGAAAGGCACCGTCAGCGGCGCCGCGACACAAGCCGCACTAGACTTCTCGCAATTGACGCTGTCAGCGACAGGTCTGGACGTCGATTATGTCGGCGCGGTTCAGCTCGCGGAAATCCCGACACTCAATGGCACGGTCGATTTGAACGCTGCAGATGCGCAGCGTCTCCTCAAACCCGGTCACGAACTCAGCGCGATTCTCGCACTATTAGGTGACGTTGATTTCAAAGCCACATTGTCTGGGCCAGTGACATCGCCTTTGTTGACGGGCATCACGCTCAAACAACGCGGCCAGGATCTGAGCGCTGATTACTCGGGCACGCTTGGTCTCGCAGAGGGGCAGGCTCTAGACGGTTCGCTGAGCATTTCTAGTGACAACCCGCGCGCACTCCTGAGCGCGCTCGGCACGGAGCTGCCCGAAGGTGAAACGCTCAATCAAATTGCGATCTCTGGCCAAACCACTGGCTCTATTCTCGCCCCTTCGCTCAGTAACGCATCGTTCAATATCGATGACACCACAGCGACAGGCCAAGTTGGCGCGGACTTAACCGGCGCGCGCCCGCGTGTGATTGCTGATTTGAACATGCAGAAGCTGGATCTGACCCCGTTCTTAGGCAGCGGTTCACAACAGCAAGACACCGATCCAAGCTTGAACGAAGATTGGGACGATACACCGCTTGATCTGGCTGGCTTAAATGCTCTCAACGCGACCATCACAATTGCTGCCACCGAGATCGTGATGGACCAAATCACGCTCAATGATGCACGTATGAATACCCGCCTCGACGATGGGCGTTTGTCAGCCATTTTCCGGCAGGCGGATAATGTCCCTGGCTTCAAGGTTTTTCAGGGTAACTGGTCCGGAGATCTTGTCTTGGATGCATCACGCGCAACCCCAACCTTGCAGATCGAAGCGCTGGCAGACGGTATCGCCGCCCAGGAAATGCTGACTGCCCTCACGGGCTTTCAAAACCTCAACGGTCTAGGCGATGTACACTTGGATATGAGTTCGCAAGGCACCAGCCTGAAAGCGTTGATCAACGGCCTGGACGGAAAATTTGAGACAGACCTCAATGATGGAGCTCTGCGCGGCTTGAACTTGACCAAGGTGGTCCAAAGCGCGTCGAGCTTGCAAGACATGATGACCGGCGGCGGCCTATCCGTTGGAAGCTTTCAAGAAGCCTTTTCGCCTTCGGCCACAACCGACTTTTCAAAGTTCATTGGCAGCCTGGATATCAGTAACGGGGTCGCAACGTTGACTGACCTGAATATCGACAATCCCGTCATTGGCGTCATCGGATCGGGCCAAATAGACCTTGGCGCTCGTACTTTGGATATTCGTCTGGTGCCACGCGTTGACGTCAACGCAGCCGGCGCAGGGTCAACGATTGGTGTTGGCGACATTCCTATCCCGGTCCGCGTCTATGGCAGCTGGGCGAACGTAAAGTTCGGTCTGGACTCTGCTGCGGTGCAAGCCGAGTTGACGTCTCGCCTGCGCTCGGAAGCCGCGAATGAGATTGCCAGTCGTATCGGTGGCGACGCCGGCAGCATTATCGGCGGCATCGTCGGTGGCGGCTCAAGCTCTGAAACGCCTGTAGAGGGCGAAGAAGCACCAGACCTGGAAGACGAGCTGCGCGACCGCGCCCTCGGCGCCCTATTCGGCAATCGTGGCCGCGACCGCGACGAGCAGACCGATGAGGACGCGCCGGACTAGCGCCGAGGCGCAAAGAACGCGCGAACTTCAGCGCCTTTGCCGGCTTCCAGAGCGGCGCACAAGTCGATCCGTTCGGTGGTTTGCGATAGGGCGCGTTCATAGCCTTCAGCAAGAGCGCCATGGGTTTCGAACAAGGCCATCAACTCTTGTTTTGCCGTTTCTGTGCAGAGCGCTCTTGCCAATGTCGGGCTGGAGCGTTTTCGCTGGCGGGGAATGATCTCCAAATAGGTCGGAAAATTGGCCTTCAACCAATCCCAGGTCTGCGCCTGCGTTTCAGTTTGCGCCATCTGGCCGCGCACAATCGTGCGCGTTTCGCGGCTTCCGAGCTCACCGGCCAGAGCCAATCCGAGTATACGATCGGAAAGCGCCGGGTCCTGGTTTTGACCAACGGCGTAAGCCACCGCTTGCTCAAACACCGGATTGTCGATCTCGCTGCGCGCTGCCAATAGGCGCTCAAGAAACGGTTCGCCATGGACCTGCAAACCGATCGCCATTGCGGTGAGATACTCATCTGAATTCAATGCTCGCTCGGATGTAACACCTGGCAAGTCGATATAGGCCGCAGCTGCATCAGCGAGCCCTTGGCGCAATACTGGATCTTTGCCGGTTTGGATCAAAAACCGCTCCAGGCTGGCTTTCATGATTTCGATTTCTGGATCATCGCTTTCGAGCTGATCGAGTTCGGTATAGCGATAGCGAAACACGTCGATAATTCCGGCGCGATATCCAGCAAGCGCATTTGCGTCAGACGCAGCTAGGCGCTCGAAGCGCTCCGCCTGGCGGATCGCGGCTTGAACGACGCGGCGCTCGTCATCTCGCACCGCTTCATCGATGAACCGCCAGACGGTTTGTACATCAATTCGGCCTGCTGCGAATTCCGCGCCGACACTGTCCAGCGTTACTAGTTTTTCACCGGCATCGAGCACATCGAATGCGCGCCCAAGATCCTGCCACATGCCATACGGCATTGAGAAACGGTAATATCCAGCGCCGCCAGCATTCGGCAGCACCCAGTTTGGACTATGACTCTCTTCTGACGGTGGAACTGCGGCATACTCGGCGTTTTTTTTCAGACAGCAAAGTGCAGACGCGAGAGCGATCTTCAAGCGCGCCGCGGGACCAGCAGAGCGGAACCACCCATGTGCGGTCATCTTCGATCGTGCTCCCGAGCGGCGCATAGCGTGACTGGGTCAAATTATAGCTATTCGGAGCCGGGCTTTCGATTGTGATTAGAGGCAGGCCGTTCTGCTCAACAAAGCTTCGAAACGCCCCTGTGAGATCTGGCTCACCAGTTTCTTCACCAATAATCTCAAAGAATTCCGGACTCGCAGCGACGCCATCTTCATAAGCCTCAATATAGCGGCCGAGCGCGGGCCGGAAAATATCCGCCCCGAAATAGGCGTCGACCATGCCGATCACGGCGAGGCCTTTATTGTAGGTAATCGCATCATAGGCGTTACGAACATTTTCGTTCAGCGCGATGGGTTCGCGGACGGCGCGAGCGCTCGCGAGACTATCGAGGTCCATGGCGCGGATGCCGTCAACGATTGAGTCGAGCTCATAGCCTTCAGTTGGATAGATCTCGGAGAGGCTCGCTCCTTCGCCCCAGCTCGCAAAGGCCTCTTTGAGCCACAGGTCATCCCACCAAGGCGGGGTCACCAGATTACCGAACCACATATGACCGACCTCGTGCGCATGAATCGCCAGCAAGCTACGGCGCGCCGCGGGGCCAATTTCCGGTCCGGCCAAAATGCGGCTCTCCCGATAGGTAATCGCTGCTGCGAGTTCCGTTGCGCCCGATGGCCATTGCGGTGCCGCCACGATGTCGAGCTTCTTGTACGGATAGGGTTGCTGCAAGGCCTCTTCAAAGACGCGCACCAATTCCGGCGCCGTCTCAAGGGCGAGCGCAAGCTCAGCGCCTTTGCCGCGCCTCGCAAAACCGCGCAGTGGGATCGGTTCGGACCGGACAGCATTCGGTGGCATCATGCCCGCACCAACAACATCAAAACTGCCTACGGCGAGTGATAGCAAATAGGTTGGCAAAGGCCGCGTTGTTTCGAACGTCACGCGTTTCAGTCCGCCTTCTAGAGCCTCAATACTCTTCTCGGGCGCATTGCTGATGGCCGCATCGCCCTCTGGAATCGTCAGAGCAATATCGAACGGTGCTTTGAAGGCGGGCTGATCAAAGCCCGGCATGAACCGGCGCGCTTGAATGCTCTCAGACTTCGCGAGCGCATAAGCATCGCCCTGCTCAGTGACTTTAAACAGACCAGACAGATTGGCGTCGAACGGGGCATTGTAATCGATTTCAACGATAAGCTCTGAACCATCAACGCGCTGCCCGAAGTCGAGCCATGCGACGCCGGAGGTCAGTACATTTTGCCAATCGCCTTGCGCTGGCGCCAGATCATCAATCCGCGTGCGTACGGCAGTAACTTCGAGATCGCGGCCGTGCATATAAACGCCATAAGCCGCTTCTTCCAAAGCCAATGTCATAGTGACCGTTCCACCAAACCGGGCTTCACGCGGATCGAGGTTTAGATCGAGATCCACATGTGTTGGATATGGCGCAGCCGGTAGCGGGCCTTTCGGGGCATTTGCAACGATCTCATCACTGGTTGGCGCGCTCGTGGGGGCTTTGTCAGAAACAGCGTCACACGCCGCCAGGAATACACTGAGGACTGCAATCATAACCGCACGCATGAAACTCTCCGATTGATATGGCCAACTTGTCTAGGCCGCCTGCATAGCGCACAACGGGCATGATGAAACCCACGCTTTCAATTCTTGACCCCTCCCCGATCTTCAAAGGCCGCACAGCAGCAGATGCCTTGAACGAAACCCGCGCCATGGCCCAAGCGGCAGATCAGATGAATTTCCGATCCTATTGGGTCCAGGAACACCATAATGCCTCAAGTTTTGCCGGAACGACGCCAGAAGTGTTGATGGCCGATTTGGCGGCGCGAACAACGCGCATTGCGCTCGGATCAGGCGGCATCATGCTGCCCAATTACTCGCCGCTTAAAGTGGCTGAATGGAGTCAAAGCCTGTCGCAACTCTATCCAGGACGGATTGAGATTGGGCTCGGCCGCGCGACCGGCGCCGACCCGCGCGCGTCTGCCGCCCTGCTCGGTCCCGGCGGTCAGAATTTCCCCGCCATGCTGCGCATGCTGATGGACTGGATGCTTGATGCCAGTGGCGAAACGCCGTTGCCGGAAGATCATCGCGCACGCGGCATCGCCGCAAACCCCTCGGGGCCGCGGTCTGACTTGTGGATGCTTTGCTCATCGCCCGGCTCTGCGGCATTTGCGGGACAGATGGGCGTGAAGCTCGCCTTTGCGGATTTTCTTAATCCGGGCGGTGCGGCGGATGCGCTCGCTGCCTATCACAACGCGTTCGAGCCATCACCTTTCTGCGTCGAACCCTATGCGGCCATCGGACTCGTCGTTTTGGCAGCCGAAACGGAAGAGGAAGCGCATCGATTGGCGGCGCCGGTCAGAGCTTGGTCGCTTGGGCGCAGCACGGGGAAATTCAGCCCATATATGAATACCGAAGACGCTTTGACCTATCTCGAGCAAGCACCATTGGAGCCGCCACAGCGCGGAATTGTTGGCACCGGCCCATCAGTCGCTCAACGCCTGATCGAAACAGCATCGACAGCTCGCGCTAACGAGCTTTTCCTGCTCTCGATCACTGACAGTATCGAAACGCGTATTGAGAGCTATCGTCTCATCGAAGCGGCTATGGCCAGGCTCAGCGCAGTTTCTGCATAACCGCGAGCAACGGGCTGAGCGCACTCGCGCCGAGAGCTTTCGATCGCGCCGGCGACCAGCCGCGTTCTGGATCGACATGGTTCGCATCGTCTTTGAACGGCATCTCCAGGGTCATTGCGAGACATTCAAACCGCTCAGCTAGGGCGTTGCTGCAAATCGCCAAGTTGGCATTTCCCGCCGAATTCTTGGGATACCCATACTGAGTCTGAAACGCGCCATTCGAAGATTTGACGTAGCTGGCTTTGAACGTGTCGAGCAATTCACTCAATTTATCCGACCAACGCGGAATGCCCTCTGTGCCAGCGATAAAGTTGTAAGGCAGCGCCTCATCCCCGTGGATGTCGAACGCCAGGTCGCAGCCTGTTTCGATCATTTTCTGAAGCACCAGATAGACTTCGGGGCTCTTTTCCAGGCTCGGCGCCTGCCACTCGCGATTGAGGTTCACGCCTGCTGCATTGGTCCGCAAATGCCCGCGCGCACTGCCATCCGGGTTCATGTTCGGGACGACATAGAAAACGGCTTTCTCAAGCAAATCCTTGGAAATGGCTGAAATTGGATCAAGCATGCGCTCAAGGAACCCTTCCATCCACCACTCGGCCATGGTTTCGCCGGGGTGCTGGCGTGCGGTAATCCATACGCTGCGTTTGTCTGGGCCCGGTTCGCCTAGAGTAATCAGATCCAGATCTCGCCCATCCAGGGTTTGGCCAAGTACGCTGACGCTTGCACGGTCATGACTAAGCGCACCCGCCACCAGCATTTGATGGCGCTCCGAAGAATATGGCGCGAAATACGCCACGTAGAGCGCATCAACATTGAGTTTCGCCTCAATTGAAAGTGTCGTTCCATCGAATTTCGTCGGGACGCGCCGCCAATCCATCAAATCGTCAGAGACGACGGCATTGTAGTTTTCCCAACCTTTAGGATAGGCCGAGGCGCCGGCATTCTCGATGTTTAGGCGAAGCTCTTGGCCTTTTTTGCCGGTCACGCGAAAGTGGAACCATTGGTAAAATTCGGACTGATGATCCTTGGCGATCTCCAATCTGATATTGGCCGGATCGCTGGCATCTTTGACGACGATATTCCCGCCATCAAACGCAGATGAAATGTTTAGGGTCATGCAGGAGCTTTCTCATTCAGGTCTGCTTGGTACGCCTTGGCCATCTTAGAGTCGATGCCTTGCATTTTTAAGAACGCACTCAGCACGCCAAGTTTTCGGTTCGGCTCGATGCCATCCGCGATGCGATGAAGCTGTGCATAATACCAACTCTGCATGCCAAAACCGTTTAGCGCTTTGAATAGTCCAATCGATGAGTTTGGTCCGAAAATCCCGGGCCCGATGCGCAAGGTCTTCTCCCATTTGGGCAGCTCGTCCAATTCTCCTGCGACCAACTGCGCCGGGGCGTTTACGTCGACACAGAGCGGACGCCCGAGACCGATCAAATCTGCCGCGCCGTCAGAGAGGGCTGCATTCATACCATCCCGCGTTCGAAAACCGCCGGTCACGAGCAAAGGCATCTTCGCAACGCTCTGCACCTCTTTGGCATAATCGAGGAAGTATGCTTCTCGTTTGATCGTGCTCTCACGCACGCCTTCGTCATGGACGGGTTTGAGCCCTTCCATGTCCATCATTTTGGGTTGTTCGTAATTGCCGCCAGATATCTCGACGAAATCCAGGTCCAGCTGGTTGAGCATCCCGATCACGGCGGTTGAATCCGATTGCGAAAATCCACCCTTCTGGAAATCTGCGGAGTTGAGTTTCACTGAGACGCCAAATCCTGGCCCCGCCTCAGACTTGGCGGCTCGAATCGCTTCCAGAAATAGGCGCGCGCGATTTTCCAATGATCCGCCCCATTCATCGTCGCGCTTATTGGTCAGCGGCGACAAAAACTGGCTCATCAAATAGCCGTGCGCAGCGTGAATCTGTACGCCATCAAACCCAGCGGCCCGCGAGGCTCTGGTGGCAATTGCGTATTTCTCAATCAGGCGTTTGATATCATCGCCGGTCATTGCCCGCGGCGTGCCGAACTGCCCACCCGGAAGGTCTACCGCGATGGCGCTTGGCGCATCTGGCTGAGGATTGACCATTTTTTGAGTTTGTCGCCCTGCATGGCTGAGCTGCACAACCGTTTTTCCGCCGCCCGAATTGCAGGCCTCTGCCCATTTCGCGAGCATGACAGCATATTCATTCGACGGTGTGCCATCGATGACAACATTGCCGGGCGCTTCCAAATTCCGTCGATCGACCAGGACATTGCCCGTGACCTGCAAGCCAATACCGCCATCACCCCATGCCTTATACAGTTGCAGGTGACGATCTGTGACTTCATTTCGTGGATTCGCCAGTCTTTCGGTCATTGCCGACTTAACCAAGCGATTGCGTAATTCGACGCCTGACGGCAGGGTTAATGGCGTGTTAATCATAATCGTCATGATGGAAGTCCTTGGAATCAGTGGGCGAATGGGCTTACGGGGAGGAAACCATTATGGGCGCCGCAACGCAAACAAAGCTGTTCGATGATATGAATTCTGATCCATCTGGCTATAGCGCCAAAGACATTGAGGTCCTTGAAGGCCTCGAACCTGTGCGCAAGCGCCCGGGTATGTATATCGGCGGTACCGATGAGCGCGCGTACCATCACCTATTCGCAGAAATTCTCGATAACTCGATGGATGAAGCGGTTGCGGGCTTCGCCACACGCATTGAAGTGCACGTGCGGACCGATGGCTATGTCGAAGTGATCGACAATGGCCGCGGTATCCCGGTTGGCGAGCACCCGAAATACCCCGGCAAATCAGCGCTCGAAGTGATTATGACCACGCTACACGCAGGCGGTAAGTTCTCAAGCAACGCTTATGAGACTGCCGGCGGCCTTCATGGCGTAGGCTCATCTGTGGTGAATGCGCTGTCTGAGCGCATGGAAGTCGAAGTTGCGCGGGACAAGAAGCTCTATTTCCAAGCGTTTGAGCGCGGCAAAGTCACTGGCCCGCTAGAGCTTAAAGGTCCGGCTCCTAACCGCCGCGGCACAACCGTGCGGTTTAAGCCTGATATTGAAATATTCGGCGAGAAGATCCGCTTCAAACCCCAACGCTTGTTCCAGATGACGCGCTCTAAAGCGTACCTCTATCGCGGCGTCGAAGTCCGCTGGAAATGCGATCCTGAATTACTGCCGGAAGATTCCAAAGTCCCGGCCGAGAAGACCCTGTCTTACCCGAACGGTCTCGCTGACCAGCTCAACGAAGTGTTCAAAGGCAAAGCCACGATCACGGAGCAACATTTTGCAGGTCTGGTTGAAGCAGATGGCGGCAAAGTCGAGTGGGCGATTGCCTGGACGGCTGCTGGATTTGGCGAAACAGACGGCTTTTCGCGGTCTTACTGTAATACGATCCCGACCCCGGATGGTGGAACGCACGAAGCGGGTTTCCGCTCTGCGATCACAAAAGGTCTGCGCAACTATGCCGAGCTGACCGGCCAGAAGAAGGGCACATCGATCACGGCCGACGACATTATGGGCCATTCAGGCCTGCTTCTGTCGGTGTTTATCGGCAATCCAGAATTTGTCGGCCAAACCAAAGACAAGCTCTCCACCACCGCAGCTTTCCGTTTGGTTGAGAATTGTGTTCGTGACCGTTTCGACCACTGGCTCGTCGCCAGCCCGAAAGAAGCTGACAAGCTTCTAACCTGGGCGGTAGAGCGCGCAGATGAACGCGCCCGCCGCCGCAAAGCCAAGGATGTGGCGCGCAAATCAGCGACCAAACGCCTGCGCTTACCCGGTAAGCTCGCCGATTGCGCCGACAGCAAGGGCGACACCGAACTGTTCCTGGTGGAGGGTGACTCCGCTGGCGGGTCAGCCAAACAAGCTCGCAATCGTAAGACGCAGGCGATCCTGCCCTTGCGCGGTAAGATCTTGAACGTTGCGTCTGCGACTGCCGACAAAATGGATAAGAACCAAGAGCTTCAGGACTTGTTGCTGGCGCTTGGAACCGGCACTGGTTCACGTTTCAACATTGATGATCTGCGCTATGAAAAAGTGATCATCATGACCGATGCGGATGTCGACGGGGCTCACATTGCCGCTCTGCTCATCACTTTCTTCTACAAGATGACACCGGGTTTGATCGAAAGCGGTCGCCTATATATGGCGATGCCGCCGCTCTATAAGCTCTCTTACAAGGGCAAGTCCGTCTACGCGATGGATGATGAGGACAAAGAGCTCCTGATGGAGCTGGAGTTCAAACCGAACCAAAAGGTTGAGCTGAGCCGCTTTAAGGGTCTTGGTGAAATGAACCCATCTCAGCTGAAAGAAACGACCATGCATCCGGAATCCCGGACATTGGCTCGGATCACTCTGCCAGACAGTATTGATGAATTAACCGAGGCAAAGCCCGCCGAATTGATCGATACATTGATGGGCAAAAAGGCTGAGCATCGCTATCGCTTCATTCAAGAAAATGCACATTTCGCTGAAGAGCTTGATATTTAAGGCTATTTCGACAGTGCTGAGCATTGCCAAACTGGTCTTAATATTGCTTTGTACACCTCATGGGACTTCACAATCTCGTGAGGAAGAGAAATGTACGTATCTTGGCCGGATCATTCTGAAACAACATTCGGGAAGGATGTCCTTCTCGCAAAGCACGATGTTTCAAAAACAGACCTGTTCTTAGATGATGGGCTCGCCCATCTGCTTGATGTTTATCCACGCGAAAATCTGGATATCTGGACGTTTGGCGCGGAAGGCGAAGGCGTAAACACATCTCTGCGCGGCCGCGCGCCAAAGCTCAAAGGCAAAGACATCGTCGAAGCGGTCAAACGCGGCCATATCTGGCTAAACATGCGCCGGGCGAACATTGACATACCCGAACTGGCACCAATCGCCGACGAGATCTATGGCAGCCTGGAAGACGCAACCGGGCGGCGCACGCGCAAGCGTGATGTCTCCGTCTTGATTTCGTCGCCAAACGTAAAAGTTCACTATCATCTCGACATTCCGATGGTCGCCCTCTTCCAAATGCGCGGAAAGAAGCGCCTGTGGATGTATCCCAAAAGCGAAATGGTCGCGCCTGCCGCCTTCATTGAAGACATTGTCCATATGGAACGTGAGGAAGAATTGCCCTATCGCAAAGCCTATGATGAGGGGGCGAGCACGTATGAGCTGGAACCCGGCATGGGCCTGACCTGGCCGCAATTCATGCCGCACCGCGTCGAAAATGCCGACTGTATGAACGTCTCCCTGTCATGCGAATACATGACACTCGGCAGCTTTGTTCACGCCAACGCGCTCTACACGAACAAACTGATCCGCAAAGTGACGCCGCTTTCACCGCCTTTGAAAGATCATGTTGGCGCGGTCGACGTCGCAAAAGCGGCCTTCGCGCGAGCTCACAAAGTCGTGGCGCGCAAAGGACCCAGAACGTCGCCAACGCCGGTTACGTTTGAACTCGACACGTCTTTGGATGATTGCGTGAGACAACTTTACTCCTAGTCGCTTTTCACTTGCCAACCGCCGCAAAAACAAGACAGTAACTCGCTCAAGTCTGATGCGAGGACACTGATGAAGCCCCTATTCTATATTATGGCGTCGGCCTGTCTGCTGCTCGCTGGCTGCGGCACTAGCGATGATGCGCCGGATGCTGAAACCGATGCGAATGAAGCTGCGGATACAGTGGAAATCAATCGCAATCCGTTTCCGTCAACATACGCTCCCTATCCATCCGCCGCGACCTTGATCAAGAACGCGACCGTGCTCGATGGTATTGGTGGTGAGATTTCCGGCGGCGATGTCCTTCTGGTCGACGGCAAGGTTTCTGAAATCGCAGAAGACATCGCAGCGCCGGACGGCGCGACTGTGATCGACGCGAACGGAAAGTGGGTCACACCCGGCATCATCGATAACCACTCGCACCTTGGCGTTTATCCAAGCCCTGGCGTCACAGCTCATGGCGATGGCAATGAGATAAGCGGCGCAGTCACAGCTGAGGTCTGGGCAGAGCACGGCATCTGGCCGCAAGATCCAGGCTTCCCACGCGCTCTCGCTGGCGGTGTAACCTCGATGCAAATCCTGCCAGGGTCGGCAAATCTGTTCGGGGGTCGCGGTGTAACGCTTAAGAACGTTCCCGCACGAACCGTACAGGGGATGAAATTCCCAGACGCGCCTTACACCCTGAAAATGGCGTGCGGTGAAAATCCGAAACGCGTTTACGGCTATGGCGGCGGACGCTTCCCAGGCGGCGCACCCTATTCTCGAATGGGAAATGTTGCGGGATACCGCATGGCTTGGGCCAAGGCGGTCGAGTATAAACGCAAATGGGAAAAATATGCAGATGAGGGCGGAGACGCCCCAACGCGAGACCTTGAGCTAGACACCCTCATGGGCGTGCTGAACGGTGATATCCTGGTCCATATGCACTGCTACCGCGCCGATGAAATGGCTCAAATCATGGATATGAGCAACGAGTTTGGCTACAAGGTCACCAGCTTTCACCATGCCGTTGAGAGCTACAAAATCGCCGACAAGCTAGCCGACTATGGCGCCTGCTCGTCAATGTGGGCGGACTGGTGGGGCTTCAAGATGGAGGCCTATGATGGCATCCGTGAGAACATCCCAATGGTTCACAAAGCCGGTGCCTGTGCGATTGTACACTCAGACAGTGATATTGGCATCCAGCGCCTGAACCAAGAAGCGGGCAAGGCCCTTTCTGATGGCCGACGCGCAGGCATCGAGATTTCGAATGCTGATGCCTGGCAATGGCTCAGTGCCAACCCAGCTAAATCGCTCGGTGTGTTTGAACACACTGGGTCGCTCGAAGCGGGCAAGGATGCGGACGTGGTCATCTGGTCTGGCGATCCGTTCAGCGTCTACAGCCAAGCCGAACAAGTCTTCATCGATGGTGCGGTTATGTATGAGCGTGGCAATCCAGCTTTGACCCCTGTTATGGACTTTGAACTCGGCCAACCCGGCGAAGGAGACCTGAAATGATCCGCAAGCTTCTTCTCTGCACGGCCGCCTTGGCCCTGGTTGCGACTGCAGCTGCCCAAGACGTTGCGATCGTCAACGCGAAAATCTGGACTGGCACCGATGCCGGGACACTTGATAATGCCACGATCTTTATGAGCGACGGTGTGATCGAGGGCATGGGCGTGAATTTCGCGCCGCCCAGCGGCACGCAAACAATCGATGTGAATGGCAACTGGGTGACACCCGGTATCATCGCACCCTTCTCCCGAGTTGGGACCGTCGAGGTTGGTGCAGAAGACACCACGAATGATACCAGCGCTGGCGGCTCTCCGTTCTCGGTCGCACTGCGTGCCGCGGATGGGTTCAACCCGGCCGCCACAACAATTGCCGTCACTCGGATTGAGGGCGTAACCCGTGTGGCAGTAGCGCCTGCGAACGGGAGTTCCATGATCGCGGGACAAGGCTTTGTCGCTGACACGACCGGGTCAGCAAATTCAATCTCCGATGAGCGCGCTTTTATCTACATCAATCTCGGTGAAGACGGCGCAGATCTCGCAGGCGGGTCTCGCCCCGCCGCATGGGCCGCGCTACGTGGTGCGTTTGCGGATGCGCGCGGATACCCCGCCCGCTTCATGGCGCACAATGAAGGAGACACGCTCACCCGTGCGGACGCGCAGGCCTTTGGACCTGCCGTGCGGGGCCAGCAACTGATCCTGGTTGCTGCGCATCGCGCCAGTGACTTGCGTCTGGTCATGGACCTCAAGGCTGAGAACCCAAACCTGGACCTTGCAATCGTCGGCGCCGATGAAGGCTGGATCGTTGCGGATGAACTTGCGGCTGCGAACATCCCCGTCATTGTCGATCCGTTCTCAAACCTGCCGGCTAGCTTCGCGCAATTGGGCGCAACGAGCCGCAATGCGGAGCGTCTCATCGAAGCTGGTGTCCCGACCGCGTTTGCTCATCTTGGCAATAGCGGCCACCAGTCTCGTCTGGTTCTTCAATCGGCTGGTAACGCCGTCGCCAATGGCGTGAGTTTTGACGATGCGATGGCCGCGATGACCGTTGTGCCTGCAGCGATCTTCGACATGAATGGTGTCGGCACAATCGAACGCGGTAATATTGCAGATCTAGTGGTTTGGGACGGCGATCCATTGGACGTGACCAGCGCGCCGAGTTCGATCTTTATCAACGGCACGCCGCAATCGCTGGAGAGCCGTCAGACGAAACTGCGCGATCGCTACCTCAATCTGGACGAGACGGATAAACCGCACGCTTATAAGCGTTAGTCCCCTTTGAAGGACGGAGGCCGCTTTTCCAGGAAGGCCTGGATGGCTTCTGCCTGATCGCTCGTTGTTGACGCATAGGCGAACTGATCGCGATCCATGAAGCTGGTGGCGTGGCCAAGCGGCATCGCGGCGACATTGATCGCCTGCTTGGTCATACGAAGGGCGATCGGGGGAACCTTGGCGTATCGTTCGGCGAGCGCGTGCGCAGCGTCCAGTGTACCGCCGGGCTCTGTGACCTGATCGACCAAACCCCAGTCCAGAGCCGTTGCAGCACTGCAGGGTTCGCCAAGAATGGTGAATTGCTTAGCTCTCGATGGCCCGACCAGCGCAACCGTGCGCGGATTGGTTTGCCAACTCATATTCATACCCAGAGGGATTTCGGGCAATCGGAAATGCGCGTCTTCTGCCGCAATCCGGTGATCACACGACACAGCCAGAGCGACGCCGCCGCCAATGCAATAGCGCTCGATCGCGGCGATTGTGATCTGCTCCAAACTCTCCCAAGCGCCGCACATATCGGGGCCAAGTTTCAAGGATTGCCGTTGTTCCAGTCGCGAACGGTCTCGTAACGCCGCACGATCCGGATCTTTCAAATCTGCGCCTGCCGTAAAAGCTCCAACACTGGTCAATACGACCACATTACACTCAGTATCAGCCTTCAGGGTGCCAGCCACGTCAATGAAAGCCTGCATGGCTTTCAGGGAGAGGGCGTTACGGCCGTCGCCGCGATCAAACACAACCGTGGCAACAGCGCCGTCTCGCCTAAGCTCTAGGCAGTCTCCATACGACTTTGTCATTTCTTCTTAGAGACGTTCTCGACCCGCTTCAGCGGCTCAGTAGATTGAACGTACCCGGCCTCTTTAGGAATGTGCAGACAGGGCTCGCCATTATCGTCTTTCCCGATCACAGGCAAAACCGTGACCACAGGTTCTTGAGAGAAGCGCGAGAGCGCGGCGTCGACTGTGGCTGTTTCTGCGAGTTTGCCCAAATTCATTCGGGTTGGGAAAATGATGGTCGCTGTTCCGGCCTCTTCCATATCCAATGCTTCTTGTGCGCCAAGCCAAACCGCCTCTGTCGTTTCCCGGCCATCTTGCTCCGCAACCTGTTCCGGAGGAGTCGCCGCCAAATAGAAGTGCGTATCAAAACGTTTTGGCATCATGGTCGGCGTGATCCAGTGGCCAAAATGTACCAGCGTATCGAGCGCAAGAACCAGATCATGCTCTTTCATGAGCTCAAGAAAGCTCACCTCGCGGCGATCGACCGGGCCGCGCATCGGCGCTAGCGAAGTGGCGAGTTCCCGCCCGATCAACGCAGCATTCGGCCCACGGGCGGATTTTGGTCGTGCCAGTAGAATGCCCGCCTCTTCGAACGCTTCTCTGATGGCCGAAATGCGAGCGGCTTGTTCTTGAACTTCAAACTCACCATCCGTCCAATCTGCCCAGGCTGGATCAGAATCTTCTTCGTGCGCCTTACCACCCGGGAACACGAGCGCTCCGGACGCAAAGTCGATTTCGTAATGGCGCTTGACCAACAAGACTTGGAGGTCCGGCTGATCGCGCAGCAAAAGGATGGTCGCAGATAGGCGCGGCGGGGCTGCTTCAGACATGGAGACTCCGAAAAAGTTTGATCAAATTTGCCAGAAATCCAAACGCTAACGTGCGCGTGATTTCAACTATGTTTCTATAGGTACGGTGCTTGTCCCAACGTCACGGAAGCAGAATGCGCCACTCTACACACCCTACCACAGACGTCGAAAATCCGACGCCGTTCCGTAATAGACTGCTACCGATCATGCACCTGGAAACAGGCGATGCGGTACTCTTGTTTGCTGAAACCGAAAAGCGCTTCGAAGAGCGTGCGGTTTTCGGCCCGGCAACCTCCGCTGCAGAATGCAGCGAGGTTGCCTCTCCTTCTCAGTGGATGGCCGACCATCTGGAATCTGTTGCCAACGATGCCCACCATCGAACAACAGAGCGGCCTGTGATCGTTGAGCTGCCATTGGTTGCCTTGATTGATCCCGACACGGCCGTGGCCTGCGACGCAGCGATCGCGCGCACCCGTCTCTGCCCGCAAGAGATTTGCCTTGAAGTTCAGGACGCGGCACTCGCATTGCCGGCGGCACGAAACGCTCAAGCGCGGATCGAAGCTCTACGCAAATGTGGTTTTCGCGTTTCGCTAAACTCAACACGCTCTTGGCAGTGTGCGCTTGATCATAATCTCCGCATCCTTCTGGATAGCATCCGGGTCGATGCCCGGAAGATTGACGGAGAAGCGGCGCTTCAAGATCGGATTGATGCCGCAGCTTGCGCTGGCATGCTCGTAATTGCTGAAAACGCCAATTGGCGTGACAGCTATTACCTCAATGAGCTGGGCGTCGAGTACGGTTTTAGAATGCGCGCAGACGCCTAGGGTTTAAGCAGCCGTTTCTTCGCGGCGCTTGGCCTGTTCAGCGTAAGCATCCAGCTTTTCCAGTAGATAATCGAGATCATCCTTCGGGATGGCCTGGAACTGTGTCAGCACGCGCTCAATCATGCGCATGCGGAACCGGGCTTTGTCATTGGTTTCGCCATCTAGCTCCAGCTCGTGGAACACTTTCACAGCTGCGCGGAAGGCTGGCAGCAATTTGCGGTGCAGCCCTGCCCTGTCGAAGATCGCTTGCAAGCCAAGCGGGCCGGCATCGTGGATCATTAGCCAGGCGCGTGAATGAGGCACACCTGATAGCTCAGCCAGAGCATGCTCTACGAATGGCATATGTCCGACACAAAGCGCCCGCATGATCAACGAATGGGTCAAACGACCATTCAAGTTCAATTGCGAGACGAAGCGCCCTAGATCATTCGTTCGGCCGGCCTGTTCAACCAAGTCGATCGTTGCCCGCTCGCGAGCCCCGGCAGCAAGATCAATTGCCATTTGAGCGGGTAGCTCGTGGCGGTTGATCAGCATATCAAACACCTGACCGGAAACGAGAGAGACCATTTTCTCGGCGATATGGACTGGGATATGATCCCGCTGAACGAAATTTTCGTGCATCGCCTGGTTGGCTGGGAAGCGCTCAATCGAATTCTCAAACGCACGATCAGAAAGCTCTGCGCCCGTGTTTCCAGAGAGTGCTTCAACCGCCATTTCAGCGGCATGCTCGCTGATAACATCGGCCAGAGAGCCTGAAACGGTAGCGCGCCCAGCGATTGCGGCCTGTTTTGCAGCCGTCACGGACAAGACCAGCTCAATCAGGTCTTCGTCGGAAAAGACCGGGGAGTTCTCAAGCACGGGAATCGCAACAGATTCAACATCTTGCGCGAGCTCAACAGCAACACTGTGTGGTAGACGCGGCGAATTGCGGAGGGTTACAGAAAGCGTTCGGCGAACCAGCTCGGCTGTATCTTTCGCCAAGACCTGAATGATTTCGTCGGCGTAGAGCCGCTCATCATCGCTCAACACGTCGGTCGCGATACGGCGGCAGAGCCGGTGCGCAACAGTTGCACGCTCTTCGGAGGTTTCGCCTTTCATCAGTCGAATGATGTCGTGTTCGCTGAGTTCTGGACGCATGCTTTGTACAGTCATATCGCGGCGTAATCCCTGTCACCGATTCGTATTTAGGAATAAATGACCTGTGCGGGTTAATACCTGGTTTACCAAAAGACGAATGATCGCGAATAAATAGAGATAGGAAACGCTATGTTAGACGGCATTAAAGTAATCGAGCACGCCACTTACATGGCGGCACCTGGCGCTGGCGGCATCTTAAGCGATTGGGGCGCGGACGTTATCAAGATCGAACCTCCTGGCGGCGATCCCATCCGCAACTTTTTCAGTACGATCGGCACCGACCTCCAAGACAATCCAGTTTTCGACTTCGACAATCGCGGCAAAAAGTCGATCGTTTTGGATACGCGCACAGAGGACGGCCAAAAGATCCTGCGGGAATTGGCCGCTGACGCCGACGTATTCCTGACCAATGTTCGCCCAGGCGGTCTTACGCGCTCAGGGCTGGATTTTGCCAGCCTGCACGCGATCAACCCGAAACTGGTTTATTGTACGCTGACGGGCTACGGCCTCGAAGGACCAGATGCCGATAAGCCAGGCTTTGATGTGGCCTCGTTCTGGTCGCGTGCAGGCGTCGGCCAACTGACCGTTCCTAAAGGTCAGGATCCATTCGCGCTTCGTACAGCGTTCGGCGATCACACAACGAGTATGGCGGCAGCGGCGGGCATTTGCGCCGCTTTGGTGAAGGCGCAACGCACCGGCCAAGGCCAATTGGTGGAAGCCTCCCTCCTCCGCGCGGCGCTGTTCGCCCTGGGATCAGACTTTGCCATTCAGCTCTTCTTTGGCCGGATCGGATCGACCAAGTCGCGACATGAGCAAATCCAACCCTTGATGAACTTTTTCAAGACCAAGGATGAGAGCTGGATTTGTATCGTGTCTCGCCAAGGCAATGTTGATTGGGCGCCGCTTTGCCGGGTCATGGACCGGGCCGATCTGATCGAAGATGAGCGTTTCACGAGCGGCAAATCTCGCCGCAAACACAATACCGAGCTTGTCACATTGATGGATGAAGAGTTTGGCAAATACACCAAGGCCGAAATTGCCAAACGCCTCGACGACGAAGCGATCGCGTGGGCGCCTGTGCAAACGTTAGCGGAAGTCGCGAAAGACCCTCAGGTCGAAGCTGCAGGCGGCATCACGCAAGTGCCGAGCGCGAGTGGTGATGGGTCGAGTTTCGCATCGCCCGCATCTCCAATCCGCTTTCCTGGGACAGATGATGGTCCGAAAGGCGCGTCACCGAAAATGGGACAACACTCCCGCGATGTTCTCGCGGCGATGGGCTACGATGCTGAAAAAATTGAGGCGCTCTACAAAGCCGGGGTCGTCGTTTAGCTGCCCGCGTCCGCTCCGTTTTCCGGGGCGACCGCCGTATAGACGCTTGCCGCAAAGCCGTGCCCCAGCCAAGCGCTGGGCAACAAGACGATCATGTTGATGGCTGAACTCAAACCTTCCTGCCACGGCGTTTCTGGAACGCCGACAAAGGCAGTCGTTGCGACAGATCCCAAATAGCCAAAGCCGACGATCGGCAGCGCGACCAGCAAGACCATAACGGGTGCCAGCAGCCGAAAATGTCCTTTCGTCCAATACCAGGTCCGGAAGACGTGCACGCTGCCGCGCGCTGAAGTTGCCGCCGCAAAGGTCATCATCCGAACAGCAAACCAAAATACCCCCAAGAGCATTGCAATAAAGAGCCCAAATAACGGCCAGAAGGTTCCGCTCTCGCGCATCTCGGCGGTCATATCCGTAATGGTTTGCCCCTCTTCGCTCGCCCCTACGCCCAGGCTGGCCCCGATCAGAGCAAAAAACAGAACAATGATGCTGGCCCCAATCGCGGCGACGACGATGACCAAGATCCAGGACAGCGATAACTTCCAAGCGGCCATCAGCTTGCCCGCCTCGACCGGCACGACAGCGTGGTACATCGACACTGAAAACAAGCTGTGCGCGAACAGGGTCGCAAAGGCCAAGAGCGCGAAAGCTGCGGATCCGCCGCCGCCTTCAGGCAGTGCGCCCGCCGCAAAGACAAGGACGCCAACCGCAAGCGTGAACAGCCCTGCGAACGGCAATGACGGGACGACCAGCTGCGCTGTACGCTGCAGGCTGTCGCGGATCAGAGAATTATAGGTGGAAGCAGAGTTGGCCATGCAGGCCTAGGTAAATGCCAGATATAGTAAGGCAAGCGACAGAATGACCATCGAGGTCCATGTGAGTACAATGCCAAGCTGGCGGAAGATTAAAGGTCCGCCGCCCATACCAAAGGCGTGCAAAAGGCGGCCCAGGGTAAACCCGATCCCCAAAGCGTGAAGACTCCAAATCGGAGCAGACAAAAAGGCTAGCGCTAACAGACCAACCAACATGGCGGGAATGTATTCGGTTGCATTGCCATGCACCCGGATCGCTTTGGCGAGCTCTTCCGAACCGCCATCGCCCATTGAAATTTTGCCGCTAAAACGATGAGAAACGACTCGGAAGGCGAGCCATACGAGGATCAAAATATTGACCGCGATATAGACGCTTGCAACTTGTAGTGCGCTCATATGGCCCTCCCCGATTAGGTTTTAGTCGTCACGTCGTGCATCAGGCAGACGATCATTGATATCGTCGCGGATATCCAGAATGGTTACGATCAAACCAGCGACAACGCTGGCGACGATCCAACTGCCCACAGATAACGCAACAAACGAGAGCACTTGGGCCATCGTTCCTTCGATACCGATCAAATCAGTAACCATCGCCCCTTTCTGGGGAACTGCATTATAGTAAGCCAGCAATAGACCGATGATGATCGCGGCAAGATAAGCCACATAAACCATCAGGCGGAAGCTGTTGATAATGAAGAATTTCATGACGTCCTCTTTCTACACAAAGACAACCCGGACGACTGATTTCTTTCAGGCCCGGGCTGTTTAAAAGCAAATCGGCGCGAAGCCGTTACATTTCCATGCCGCACTCAGTCGCGGCACCCATCATAACAGTCATAAATGAGGTCATTTCTTCTGGAGAAAGCTCACCCATTTTTGACATCATAAACGCATCTTCGTCTTCAGCTTTTGTCGCTTCAACGAGAATGCCAACCAGTTTCGGGTCGAGCTTATCGACCGCCATATCGGCCATGCAAGTACAGGTTTTATCGTCTGTACTGCCATCATCCAGGCATGACTTGACGAGCGCTGCTTTAGCGCCGCCTCCGCCGCCCCCACAAGCAGCAAGACCGATTGCAAATAGCGATGCAATGATAACTTTATTCATTAGCGAACCCCTTTCCTCAATGTTTCGCACGCGATCAACGTTCCACGAATCCCAATCCAAGGCCAGAGAAAAAAGCCCTTACTCGCGGCGGAGAATCCAATCCAACCGAAGTTTGGCATTACCGGATTCCAGGAAGTCCGCCTTCACCCGTTCGCGGTCATAATCGCTTTGCAGCCAGTCCTCGAACCCAATCCCGCTGTCTTTCTCTGCCGCCAGATAGGTCTCGAAGAAAGCATCCAGAAGCCCGGTTTTGCCCTCTCTCATATGCAGATACTTTTTTGAGAGTTGTTGAACAGCCACACTCACAGGTTCACCAAGTCGGAAAATGGCATATAAAACGCTCATCAATCCAGCCCGATCGGCACCAGATTTACAATGCATCAGCGCCGGATAAGTGATCGATTCGAATAGCTTTTTTGCTTCCAAGACTTTTTCGATGGTCGGCGTGTCACGCGAAAACACCTGAAAATCGATCAGCTCGACGCCATTCGCCTCGCAGGCCTCTTTTTCGAGCAAATAGTAGCCGCGGCTGCTGGGTCCACGAAGATTGAGGATAGTCTTGATCCCGCGAAGGCGAACGTGCTCTTCAATCTGGCGCGGATTGGGCTGATTAGAGCGCCACATCTCATCGCTAATTGGATGCAGGTTTTGGAAGCTTTCGCGCAGAAAACCGTGATCCCCAAGAATCATTTCGCGTTCCGCCCGCTTCCGACCTGGCGGGGACGAAATATCGGCGGCGACGTGTTTGCGCTTCTTATGACCAGGCAGTTTCATGCTTTCGCGTTACCCGAGCACAGACCGGGCGGCAAGGCGCAGATTTCATTGGAAACCATCCGGTAACCCTGTTGCGCTAGCTTATGGTCAATAAGAGCTTAAAAATGGGGATACTCAATGCGTTTACCTTCCGCGCTGCGGACTGGCTGTATAGCTATTGCACTGGCAGCCATTGCGGCACCAGCATCATCGTTTGGCATCGGCCTTCAGCCAACCACCGTCGAAATGTCGATCCAGCCGGGCGACCGACAACGCCAAGTTATCAATCTGGGCAATGTGCACCAGGAAGATACAATCTCGCTGACCCTCGGCCTTGCCGATTGGAGTCTCGACGAAAATGGACAAATTGCGCTAAATCCACCCGGTGAAAGCGATGTATCTGCTGCCGACTGGGTACGGTTCAGTCCGGCATTTGTTACGCTGAATCCGGGCGAAACTGAGCAAGTTATCGTCGATATGGCGGCGCCCATCCGAATCGATCGCGAAGGCGATTTCCGCTTTGCACTTATCGCGTCGACGCTTCTTCCAGAAGAACGATCCGGCCAATCGGGTGTTTGGAAGAAATACCAGATCGCCAGCCTGTTTTATCTGACCATGGGCGATGCCGAGAGCAAGCCTGAGATCAAGAAGGCAACCATTTCAAAGTCTGCTGAAGGTCAGCAAGCCGTCGTTTTTGACCTCGAGAACACTGGGAATGCGCATGCGCGCCTCCGCGGAGAAGTCAAGATTAGCGGCGATAGCGGCGAAACCATTACTGAGCCGATCAGCAACCTTGTTGTGCTTCACGAAGGCACTCGGACGTTATCACTGCCGCTCACCGAAGAGCTGCCGGCTAATCCGGAAGTCACGGTCACTCTGGAAAACATCTTTGCCCCTCAGAATGCGACAGGGTCAGTGATGCTGGAGCCATTCAAGTCCGATCTATCCTTTGAAGAAACAGCCCTTCCGGCTGCGCTTGCTGATGATGCAGAGACCGCTCTGGAATAGACTTCGAACGTTTGCGCTTGGCGGTGTCGCTTTACTTTTGGCACCGCCCGCATCTTCGTCATGGCTCGACTCGGACTTTTACTGCCGTGTTTATGGCTGTGTCGTCGTGCATGATGGCTTCACGTTCAACGTCTATGATAACTATATCTTCTCAACCGGAGGCTCGGTTCCTGCTGGCAGCCGGATGATCCCCTGGACGGGCAACCCGTTCGAGGGCAGCGGCGGCGTGAACCCAGTCATCACAGGGTCACGAACCGAGGGCTTCCATAGCGTTCCCTTGCAAGATCAAAGCGTAGTGCTAGGCATCGACACGGATGGCGACGGCGTTCCAGATCGTTTGCCCGTGGATGCCAATAGCAATGGATTTCTCGATGCGAGCGATCGTATGGATCCGTTCGAAATGACAATGAGTACGGATTTAGCGGCGTCCGACACCTCTGCCCAGCGAAGCTTTTACCTATCCTCGCGAACAGATTTCTACGTCACCGCAGAGGCCAACCTCTTGGGCGCGACGAATGAGTTCAACTCCGCCAACCTTCTGAACAATATCGATTTCGTGTACGGCGTGACTCGCCAAGGCAGCGATGATGGCATGTCGTTTGGCGCAAATGCGAGAAACGGAAACTACATTCGCTCCCTCGGGACGGTGAACGATCTGGCTGACCTGTTTGGCACACCGATCCGGATCATGGAGTTTCGAAACGCCATTCGAAACCGCGACGCCGTTGACCTGCCATCTCAGTCCGTACGCTTCGACTATGTATATGGTTTTGGAGGTTATGATTTGTCGATGGGCGACGGTCATCTCGAATACGAGATTGAGTTCGATTTCTACAATCGATAGCCCAATCCATTGAGCATTTGCGCCGTCTCATGCACAGGCAAGCCCATCACCCCTGTATAACTGCCACTGATCTGTTTTATGTGCGCGCCGAACAGGCCTTGGATTGCGTATCCACCGGCCTTTCCGAGGCCTTCTTCACTGACAAGATAGGCCTGAATTTCGGGCGCTGAGAGGCGCTTCACGATTACCCGCGTATCGCTCAACCGTTGTACTCGTTGCCCATCGGGGCCAATCAGGCAGACCGAAGTCATGACATGGTGCGCCCGCCCGGATACCATGTTGAGACAGGCTTCGACCTCCTCATTGGTTTCGGCTTTCGGCAAAATGCGTCGCCCGAGCGCGACAACCGTATCGCCCGCCAGCGTAAATTGGCCTGGCGCATGAACAGCGAGCGCTTTTTCGAGCCCCATCCGCTCCGCGTAGACACGCGGCAGCTCTTTCGCTCTCGGCGTCTCGTCGATGTTTGCAGGAGAAATTTGATCCGGCGTCACCGAAATCTGCGCCAGCAATTGCTGCCTGCGCGGACTCGCACTCGCGAGAACGAGCTTGCTCATAGGATTTTAAACGTGGCATTCGCCATCGCCACCGGCGCGTCATTTCCGCGAATGATCGCTCTGGCGAAGCAGATAGAACCGCCAACCTTAACCGGCTCCGGGTCAATCAGCAGCCATTCGCCAAGCTTTGCGCTACCGAGATAGTCTGTACCGAGTGAGACCGTCACCAGCCCTCTTTGGACATCACGTCCAGATGCAACCAAGGCGGCTGCGCAGGACAGCCCCATGGCATTGTCCGACAAAGCGGCAATCAGGCCACCATGCACCAAACCACGTGAGTTGCAGTGCTGCTCAGCCAGAAACAGGCCCATTTGGACCCGGTCTTCAAGTTTTCGAGAATAAAGCGGCTCCCAGGGGTCTGTCAGTCCGGAGCGGCGAAAATGCCGCTCAAACCCATCTGGAGCCTGCTGATCGCTCAAGCCGGTTGGCCTATTTGAAGCGATAAGTGATCCGACCCTTAGTCAGATCATATGGGGTCATTTCGACAAGAACCTTGTCCCCAGTCAGAATACGAATGCGGTTCTTGCGCATTTTGCCTGCTGTATAACCAATAATCTCATGGTCATTTTCCAGCTTCACGCGAAACGTCGCATTAGGCAGAAGTTCAACGATCGTGCCGTTAAACTCAATGATTTCTTCTTTTGACATCCTGTCTCCATAAAAAGCGACGCGCAGTGTCGCGCCGCTACTGATATGGGGTGCTTCGTAGCTTTCGTCACCCCATGGGGCAAGGTGGATTGTGAGTCATCGTCCAATGCGCCCATTTTTGACGCGTATCGATAGAAAATCACGACTTCGGTCAAGAACGACCTGTATTAACGCTCCATCTGCTTTTATAGACGAAGACAAAGCGACAAAGAAACCGCGTAAATATTCAAAAGAGCAAGCGATGAGCCAAGCCTCCCTCCCATTCACAGTGCAAGATCTTAAGAATGCGATCCCAGATCGATGCTTCAAACCACAAACGGGGCGCTCATTCGCCTATCTCATCTTTGATCTGGCTGTCATCGCCGGCTTGTACGCCATCCTCAGCCAAACCAGCGTCTGGTATATCGAGTGGCCAATTATCTTTCTAATCGGGACCATGATGTGGTCGCTCTTCGTCGTCGGTCATGATGCCGGGCATGGCGGTTTTTCAAGCAATCGAACGATCAACACAATTGTCGGAATTCTCGTCCACGGCGCGATCCTTGTGCCGTATCGCGGTTGGCAACGCAGTCACGCGTTACACCATATGAAGACCGGGCATTTCAAGCAGGAAGAGGTCTTTCGGCCCGCTGGAAAAGGCGAAGACTCGCTGTTTCGCAAGATTATTTTTCGCACCGGCATTTTCGTTATTATCGGTTGGCCAATGTACAAGATCGGCATTCGCAACCTGACGACCTATAAGCCGATCACGGGCAGCCACTATCTGCCGCAAAGCGATCTCTACACCAAGTCCGTCCGCGTTTCGTGGTATTTGGGCCTGGCCTCATTGTTCGGATTTCTGGCGCTCTACATTGGATTGGGCATGATGTTTGGCTGGGGCTTTTTCGCCAAGTACATTCTCGCGCCTTACTTGATCTACGGCGCTTGGCTGACCTTCGTCACCTACATGCAGCACGTCGCGCCGGATGTGCCGGTCTATGATGAGAAAGACTGGACCCGTTTGAAAGGTGCGCTCGCCTCCGTGGATCGCAATTATGGCCCGTTCAACTGGCTCACGCACAATATCGGCAATCTGCACGTGATCCATCACATCTTCCCGACGATCCCGCACTATCGCCTTCAAGAAGCGACAGATGCCATCAAACCGATCCTTGGAGATCATTATCTAACGTCGGATAGGTTCGTGGTCTCCGACTTCATCAGCAGCCAGTTGCGATGCCACTATGTGGTCCCGGCTGACGGGCACGAGAAGTACGAGTCAGCTTACGGCTTTCTGAAGCCGCGGACTTAAATCTGGTCTTAAATGAGGATGGTACAGCCTCTTGGGTTCGAACCAAGGACCTCCGGTTCCACAAACCGGCGCTCTAACCAACTGAGCTAAGGCTGCATCTAGGTGCCCACATACGCCGGAGCGCTTTCGCATTCAAGAACGAATTGCGAGAGATGTCTGCAATTGCTGCTATTCGGCAGCGACCGGCGTTAGGCCAGCAACCTGATCGGCGGTTTCATGGGCCCGGCGGAAGATCAATGCGCCATCTTCGAGCTTGCCGTGACGCATCAGGAAAATATCGCGCGCATAGTTTTGCGTGATGATCCAAGGCGCATCTTTGCCTTGCTGCGGGAACCGCTTCATCGCGCGCTGCACATAACCGGACGAGAAATCCAAAAAGTCTGAAGCTGGCTCAACACCATCTGCCATTGGGCGCGCTTCGACAAAGTTCTCTTTCTCAAGATGGTTGAGCACTTTGCACATATATTCGCTGGTCAGGTCAGCCCGGAGGGTCCAGCTCGCATTGGTATACCCGAACACCGATGACAGGTTGGGCACTTCGGAGATCATCGCGCCGCGATAGTTCAGCAAATCATGCGGGTTCTGCTTGCGGCCATCGACGACAATTTCGGTCCCGCCAATGAATTTGAGATCGAGCCCGGTCGCTGTAATGATCAAATCAGCTTCAATCTCTTCGCCAGATTTCAGCTTGATGCCGGTTTCCGTGAAATGATCGATATGGTCGGTGACCACTGACGCTTTCTCGTCCTTGATGGCGGTGAACAGATCGCCATCCGGAACCAGACAGAGACGCTGATCCCATGGATTGTAATCCGGGGTAAAATGCTTCTCGACCGTTTCGTCGCCAAGTTGTTCGCGGGTCAAATGAAGCAATTTTTCTTTGACTTTATCCGGGTTGGTCCGTGTTTGCTTATAGACAAACATCTGCATCAAGACGTTACGCCACCGCGTAATCCCGTACGCCATCATGCCTGGCAGAAACTTGCGCAAGCCGTTTGCGACTTTGTCTTCAGCCGGACGCGAAACGACATAAGTTGGCGAGCGTTGAAGCATGGTGACGTGCTCGGCCTTGTCGGTCATTGCCGGCACCAAGGTCATAGCGGTCGCGCCTGACCCAATGACAACGACCTTTTTGCCTGAATAATCATAGTCTTCCGGCCATTGCTGCGGGTGGACAACATCGCCTTTGAAGTCGTCTCTGCCTTCAAACTCTGGCGTATAGCCATGGTCGTAATTGTAGTAGCCAGCGCACATATGCAGCCAGTTACAGGTCAATTTCTGCTTTTGCTTCTTACCGTCGACTTTGACGCTGACCGTCCACTTCGCGGTGTCGCTATCCCATTCAGCGCTAACCACTTTATGGCCGTAGCGGATGTTCGGATTGATCCCGTATTCGTCGGCAGTCTCGTGAATGTAATCGCGAATGGCCGGGCCGTCCGCAATCGCCTTCTGGGCTTTCCACGGTTTGAAGTTGAACCCCAATGTATGCATATCGCTATCGCTGCGAATTCCAGGATATCGGAACAGGTCCCAGGTGCCGCCCATCGCCTCCCGCATTTCCAGGATTTGATAGGATCTGCCTTTGCATTTTTTCAGCAAATGGACAGCCGCGCCGATGCCTGAAAGGCCCGCGCCTACGATCAATACGTCATAATGGGTCTTATTCATGACGCCAGTGTCACTTTTTTTGGCGCGTCTGTCCAGACTTATCGGAGCGTCAGCAAAACCTAAAAATCGTTTAGGACGGCGGAGATTGTTTGTCGGGAGATCGCTGACAGAGCTGGCGTGCGTGTGCGGTGATATTCAAGCGCGATCGTTGAAACCGAAAGCGCCCATCCCCTGCCTCTTGCCCAGGTCCCATCGTTACAGGCGATTTCATTCCGAAAAATCGTCTTCACCTCGGCTGGCAAGATCGACCAAGCGACCATCAAATCGCAAGCTGGATCCCCGACGCCAGAAAGACCAAAATCGATAATCGCCGCGAGGTGCCCTTCCCGGACAAGAATATTGCCGCCCTGCAAATCACCGTGAAGCCATACGGGCTCACCCGCGCAGATGGGAGCTGCAAGCGCATTCTCCCAAACTTCAAGCAGTTTCAGCGCTGAGTATTCATCTGTGAGCCTTTCGATCGCGCGCCGCGTAAGGTCATCTCTCTCAGCAAGCAAGACACCTCTGAAATTGTTCTGTGCGCCAGATCGAGGCGCACCTTTGACGGTTTTTAGCTGGAGCGCAGAAACGAAGCGCGCGAGGTCTAATGCCGCTCTCGACCAATCATCGATCTTGCTCGTGCTCAGGGGCGCTCCAGGAATCCAGTTATAGATCGACCAGGCATGGGGATACTCCGCCGCTGAGTGGCCACGTTTCAGAGGTTGTGAAATAGCAAGAGGCAGCGGGTTCAATAGCGGCAGCCACTTATGTTCCTTTTCGGCTTGTGATGATCCGCTCGCCCGTTTCGGAAAGCGCAAGCTTAGAGCCTCTCCTAAACGGAAAATCGTGTTGTCAGTCCCGCCAGACTGGACAGACTCGATCGGCAAATGTGCATATTCTGGAAACTGATCATCCACCAACAACCGCGCTGTGGCGATGCTTACGTCCACTTACTGACCGCTTCCCAGAACGCGCACATCCACAGACGACGCGCGTCCAACCGGATCAACAGCCGATATTTGATAGAACCCTGCCTGTGCGGGCCGCCAGCTCGGTAAACCGCCATCATCGAGGCGGACCGGCGCGCCATCGACGAACCAATCAAGATCGCCCTCGCCGCGTCCCGCAAAGACGAACGGACGTGCAGGCTTGCCGTCAACGTTACCAGCCCAGAGTTCGGCGCCGCGGGGTGGGAACAAGATTTCCGGCGGCTTGGCATCGCCATCAAAGCGCGCCAGAGCTCCTTTTGCTTCTGGGGCTTTCTGGCTCATCAGGCGCGTCATGGACGATCCACTCTCACCAAGGTGGTGCGCGGCGCGATCAGCAATTTCAAACAAAAGAGGCAGTGCCGCTTTGCGCCCGGTTTCCCCTGGGCGCGGAGCGCCATCCGCCCGGCCAACCCAAACGATCAAGGCATAGTCGCCGGCAACGCCCGCCGCCCAAGCATCGCGATAGCCGTAGGAGGTACCTGTTTTGAACGCCACTTCCGGCGCATTGGCGGTTAAACGCCCTGGCATCCGGCCTTTAGGGGCCGGTGTGTCTTTCAAGATCTTGATGATCTTCTCGGCGCTATCCGCGCTCATCAATCGATACCCGTTCCGGGTCTGACCAATTTGCGCTTCATCCCAAACCAAAGGCTTTGCAATGCCGCCATCGCCAAGCGCTGCATATAATACTGCGAGTTCTTGCCCGGTAAGGCCTGCGCCGCCGAGCGCTAAGGCTAAGCCAGGCTCTTTGCGCGCGGCCCCCGATATTCTCGGATAAGCGCCCGCAAGCGTTAGCGCCGCCGCGAAACGTTGCGGTCCGATCCGGTCGAGCATCAACACAGCTGGGACATTCAACGAATGCTGCAGCGCCTCTGAAATCCGTACGTCACCGCGGAACATGCGGTCGAAATTCTCGGGTTGATAAGATGCGAACCGTTTCGGCAAGTCAGCAATACGCGTCGAAGGCGCAGCGCTACCATCATCAAATGCCAAGGCGTAGATGAAAGGCTTCAATGTCGACCCAGGCGAGCGCGCTTGCGCCGTCAGATCAATCCACCCGCCCGGGCGCTTACGATCGGCTGACCCAACCGCTGCTCTGACGGCGCGGGTTGGAACGTCGACCACCAATATGGCAACTTGTGTTTCTGGCTCGAGGGTCTCAGCATGTCGGCGTGCGATTTGTTCCAGCTCGGCTTGCAATCCGGCATCGAGGGTCGAGCGTACATCAACGCTTCGGTCCCCCGCGGCATTTCCCGTGGCATGCCAGGCGCGCGCTGGGAAAGCGTAACTGCGCCCAGGAATGTAGGCATTTCGCGCTTCAATCGCTCTATGTTCGGGCAAATAGCCAAGACGCTCAAGCTTGGCGACGATCTCATCACGGCCGAGGCGTGCGCCTTCGGGGCGCAGATCCGGGCGTCGCACTTCTGGGGACTGAGGAAGCGCGATTAGCAACGCGATCTGGTCATCAGACAAGCGGTCCGGGGCGCGTCCAAAATAGCGCCAGCTCGCAGCGCGAATGCCCTCGAGGTTCCCACCATAGGGCGTCATGGTCAGATAAAGTTCGAGAATTTCCGGCTTCGAAAGGCGCCACTCAATTTGATGCGCGCGCCAAATCTCAGCCAGTTTGGCCCCAATGGTACGATTGGGTCTTGGCTCTAAAAGCCGAGCGGTTTGCATTGTGATCGTCGAACCACCCGAGACCACACGCCCAGCACTTGCGGAGCTGATAAGGGCCCTGCCCATGCCGACCCAATCCGTGCCGCCATGCGACCAAAATCTCTTATCCTCGACCTCGAGCAAAGCCTCGATGAAAATCGGATCAATATCCTCGAGTTCGGCGGCGAAACGCCATGTGCCTGTCTCGAGCGGTATGGCTCGAAGAGGTCTATCGTCCCGGTCCGTAATCATAACCGAGACATTGCGTCCCCGCTCAATCGGCGGCGGGAACATTTTGTCTAGAACAAAGATGACAGCCAGCGATGCCGCCAGGACAATCGCTGACCGTTTTAGCCAAATCATCTGTTGCCGCCGGAATTGGAGATTTGCGGGGCAATCGTGATTTGCGTCGCCGCAGATCGCGCGAATACATCCGGGCGATACATGTCTTCGGCGACAACACCCGGCATCGTGAACGATCCTGGCGTCACAGCGCGAACGACATAAGCCAGCGTACGATCATCGCCGACCACATCGATCGCCGCAACGAAGCGATCATCGCGCGCTTCTGCCGTTTCGGCCTGATCGATCTCGCCGACCCAGGCAAATGCGCCATCGGTGCCATACTCACGGTTTCCGTCGGCTGGGCGAAGGACGGTTTCAATCTCAAAACCAGCCGGCAACAGATCCGCAAGGATGACAGGATTGTTGCGACGTTCACGCGGAGAGATCGTCAGAGCGACGACCAGCTGATCCCCTTGTGAGAGTTCATTCAAGTTGACCCGCGCGCCTTGCATTGTCCGAATGCGTTTGCTGACCGAGAGTTTCTCACTTGCTGGGCTAGGCGCCGCAGCTGGTGATCCCGTCACCATCACTGTGCGGAAGACCGGCGTCGAGCCTCTACGCAAACGGAAACTCACGCCGCGCTCAACTTGATCCGGTGTCACGAAATAGCGACGATCATTATCGCTCTTGCGGCCGAGGCCATCGACGTCCAAGCGAAGCCCATCTTCTTGAGAGAGACCGCCAACAGCGAGAAGCATGAAGGCTTTTTCCTGGGTCGTCAGATTGTCAGGCTCAGGCGTATCTTCGCCAATGCGCTCAGCAAGCCGAGTAACGTGATCGTTGAATCCAGACTCTGCTGCCAGGGCCAACATCCCAGAAAGATCACGCAGCGGCGTCTGGTAATAGTCGCCGCTATTGTCATAGCCGAGGGCTTCTTCGGCTGCATTGAAAGCGCTGAAGGCCCGGGCCCGGTCGCCCATGTAAGACAGAGCTGAGGCCAAATGGGCTTTCGCCAGCGGCGAGGACATCTCACCTAATTCGCGATCATGCAGATAGCGCAGACGCGACACGTCGGCCTTACCCGCCCGTGCCAGAACGTACAGCGCATAGGGTGCTGATCGTTGCATGAGACGCTTCTCAGTATCGTCATGGTAACGGCTTTCATAGACATCTGTCTGATAGCCGTAGACGCGCCAAGCGTCGCCTTGCGCAATTGTCCGAAGCGACTCGTAAGCCCGGTCCAAGGCGGCTTGCGGAACTTCATAACCTTGCTCTTTTGCCCGGTATAGGAAGTCAGTCGTATAAGCGCCGAGCCATGGCGAGGCATAGCTGTCGCCAGCACGCCATAGACCAAAGGCTCCATTGTCGCTTTGCCGATTGAGAACGCGCGAGACAGCCGCTTGAACGCGATCTCTCGCAACAGTTTGATTGCTCCCGGCGCCCTCTTCCAGCAATTGCTCAGCATAGATCAGAGGCATCGCTCGACTGATCGTCTGTTCGGTACAGCCATAGGGATACCGTGCCAGTGAATTGTACAAAGCGTTCGGATCAACCGGCAGACCTGAAAAGCTAACCGTCATTTGCGCGGTCCCAGGTACGAACCCCTCAAAAAGGCTCATCTCAGGGGCATAGGTCTGATCTTCTTCCATCAGTGAGCGATCGATATTGGTAACCGGCAAAAAGGCCGACCGGGTTTCGATCTGATAGTTCCGGGCAACACTATAATCTGCTGGTCCCGTCACATTTACCGAGATGTCGGAAATACCTGCGCCGTCAGCGGCGAAGCGGACACCCTGGTCAGAGCGCGCGCCGGTTGGGATCGTCTTCGAGAGTTCTGCCGTTGTCAGGCTGAGCGGCGTCGATGCCGTCAGATTGGCGTTGAAGTCACCACTCGCGAGCTCGACATTGTCGATGCTGACGGTCGCGACCGCTTCGTCGCCTGGGGCCATGAAGCGAGGCAGGATCAGATCGACGGGTGCTTCGCGGCGAACCGTCAGCGGCTGATCCGCTGCTCCAAGACCTGTTTGTGACCAGGCCACTGCCATCAAGCGCAGCTCGCCATTAAACTCAGGGATCTCAAACTCGATCTCGGCTTCACCGCCGCGTCCGACTTCGACAACACCGCTGAACAGAGCAACCGTTTGCGTTGGCACGACAGACAAGCCTTCGCCGCCCAATTGGTCGCCGCCCGTACGAACCTCGGCGGGCAGACCCAGGTTTGGATCGAGCAAGCGCCCATAATCATCGTACATTGATAGGCCCATAGCCTTTTTGCCATAGTACCAATCGGTTGGGTCTGGGCTTGAGAACTTCGTCAAGCGCAGGATGCCCTCATCGACGGCGGCCAGCGTTACGAACGCTTTCTCTCGCGGCCCGCCCTCAACTGAGACGGTGATCGTTTCATCGCGACCTGGGCGGATAAGGTCTGGTGCCTCAATCGCAACGTTGAACGTCCGGTTTTCCATGCTGACAGGCACATATCCAACCCCAACAGCGCGGCGCGGCTTAGACTGCACCACAGGATCACGCGGTGTGTAGACGTTGACCATCACATAGGCGCCCTCGCCCCAATCATCTGAGACGGGAAGCGTGATCGCCGTTCCAGACGCCTGAACCTGGCGTGTTTCGATGGACAGGATGCGGTCTGTGGCAACCACGATCTGTGCTTCGCCATCATAAGGCGGGATGATTGTCAGCGCAGCTGGTCGCCCAGCAACGATCTGTTGCTCGTCGACCACCACTTCGACGCGGTCAGGCGCTTCGACGCCGTCGCCAGAGACATCGCCGCCCCAGCCAACGTTGAAAGCGCGGCTGGCTTTGCTGCCATTGGCAGCCTCAATCACCAATTCATGCGCGCCCCATTCGAGCCCCGACACTGTGATCATCGCGGCGCCGTTCTGGGTTCTCAAACCGCCTTCATTGACGGTTCGCACCGTGCGAGACCGACGCCATTTCCAGCGACCATCTTCTCGGTACCAGTCATAGTGGTAGTTGATCTCGAGGATCTTCCAGCGCAGGTCTTCAACCGCGCCTTCGCCGTCCGCCGCAAGCGCGGCAATTTCGAAAGTGCCTTCTGCCTCATAGGCCAGGCGGCCATCAAAACCAGGCTTGATCCCGAGATAGAGATCCTGCGGACGGTATGGCATTCTCACGCTCTCAGAGACGGCACGTCCGCCGGGCTCAAGAACATTCACAACCGTGTTCAGGCGCAAGGGTACATCCGAATTTTGACCCCGATTGCCCGGAGCAACGCGTACGGTCGCGATACCGGCGCCGTCCGTGATGCGGTCTTCGAGATCGATAATTTGTTCGCGGAAGCTGCCATCGTGCTGGCCCCAGCTGAACCCATCAAAACCAAATGGATTTGGATCAACCTCGACCCGGGTTTGCGCTTTTACGACCAGAGCTGCGCCTGGCGCGCCGTAGAGGAAACGCGCGGCAACATCGACATCGCGCGCGTCATCACCCGGCAAGAATGGGGCTTCCTCTGTTTCCAACTCAACCGCAATGCGCTGCGGGACAAAATCCTCGACCGAATAAGACACAGAGCCGACTTGGCCCAAGCCATCAACTTCAAGAGCGCTGCGCCACATGCCACGAGCAGAACTGCGCGGCAGTTCGACATCACGCTGCAAAGCGCCGGCTTCACCAACCGCAAAGCGCACACGGAAAGCCTCCATGCCGTTTGGACGGTAGGTGATCAGCGTTCCATTTCGATCGGCAATTGCCCGGCCCGCACGGTCGCGCATCATTGCGGTAATGTGGACCGTTTCGCCCGGACGATAGATGCCGCGTTCGGTATAGAGATAAGCGTCGACTTCGCCTGGCGTAACCCGGCCACCTGTGCCGAGTTCTGACAGGTCAACCGGTGCGCGCGACAAATCCAAGATCGCCGTATCGCCTTTCAAGCCAGACGCCAAAACAAGCTTCGGCGCCATATTGCCCGTTCCCGCAAGCAATTCCGCATTGAAAGACACGCGGCCATCAACGCCGGTTGCGGCATCGCTCAGAACTTCATTGTTTCGCGCGATCAACTGCACAGGCGTGTTCGGCATGACCCGGCCGTCTTGCAGCGATCTCAAGGTGACGTCCAAACCGGACTGACTGCGATACGCCGTCAGTGCCAAATCAGTCAGCATCACCCAACGCTTCGCAGACGCGGGCGGCCCTTCATAGCGATCAAGTTCAATGCCGTCCGTCAGTTCGATATAATAAGCACCCGGCTCAAGCGTGCCGATAACATCTGGCAGCGGGAACACGGTGACCACTGGGGCGTTCTTCAGGTTCTGGATATCCATGACACCAGACCAAACCTCGGATGAGAGGTCGCTCGGATTCTCGTCGCCATAGACATAAGAGTAGCGGCCTTGGCCACTCTCAGCGCCTTTGGTGATCGATTTGAAAGCCAGCGCGCGATCATTGACGCGGGACACTTTCACTTTGACCTGATCGACGTTCACGGTCTCGATGGCTAGCCCGTCAGCATCTTCACGCGGCAGGATGACGCCAGATCCAGAAAAGCCGACATAAGGCGGGCGGTCTTCGAAGCTGATTTGAACTTCTTCTTCTCGGCCAAGCTCATCGCCGTCTTCTGACGGGAGACCTTCGGTTAGGGTCAGCGTGTACGATGCGGCAAAGCTGAGGCCATTGAGGCAGAGCTGCTCGCCATTGACGCTGTAAGCGACTTCGACATCACCATCCATTGGCGCGTAAATCGCATAGTCAGCATTCGGATCGAGCGGCTCGGAAAAGACCAAACAGGCTTTGGGAAGGCTATCGCTCGTATCTGGAGCGTAGCGAATATAAGCGAAGCGCGCTTCACCTTCGCGTTGCAAGAGCCGTTCACGTTCGCGCTCACGGCGATCGGCGGCGACTTGTGCAGAGCGCGAACGCTCAACCACTTG
The DNA here is from genome assembly GCA_039970335.1 of Henriciella sp. Taxonomy (GTDB): domain Bacteria; phylum Pseudomonadota; class Alphaproteobacteria; order Caulobacterales; family Hyphomonadaceae; genus Henriciella. Next base: position 183,467 of record JBDVMC010000001.1, read on the forward strand.
GCCTTCGGCATCTTCCGGTGGCGGCGGGATCTCGTCAGAGGTGTTATTCCCGCCCCCGCAAGCCGTGAGTGCAAATACCATTGCCCCAAGTAACCCGCTGCGAACCCCTGATGTCCAACCGCTCATGGTGAAGTCCCTTCCTCTTATTATAGACTTCCTTTACACGGCTTCGGCTTGCCGCCAACAGGGCGGAATAAAGACTTTTCTGCCATTATTGTCAGTTCGGGAATGAAAATTGGAACACGTTGATGCTCTCGTCCTAGGTGGCGGCGCGGCCGGATTGTTCTGCGCTGGGCGGATCGCTCAACGTGGACGCTCGGTGCTGGTGCTCGACCATTCGAAAAAACCGGCGGAGAAGATACGTATCTCTGGCGGCGGGCGCTGCAACTTCACGAATCTCGAAACCGAACCGCATTGCTTCATCTCGAACAATCCCCATTTCGCGAAATCCGCCTTGGCGAGATACACGCCGTGGGACTTCTGCAGTCTGATGGCAGAGCACGAGTTGACCTGGCATGAAAAGACACTCGGCCAGCTGTTCTGTGACCAGAAAAGCGGCGCGGTTATTGAGATGCTGATCAAACAGCTGAACGATGCTGGTGGGCGTCTCGCGTTGCAAACCGAAATCCATAGCGTCGAACGAACCGACACAGGGTTTCTCGTCCAGACGTCGAATGGACCCGTCGCTTGCGAGAGTTTGATCATGGCGACGGGCGGGCTCTCTATTCCGAAGATTGGCGCAACAGGGTTTGCCTATGAGGTGGCCAAACAGTTTGGACATGAGGTGATCGATCCGCGCCCGGCCCTCGTTCCGATGACCTTCACGGATGAGCATCGTGAGGCGTTTGCCGCTCTTTCTGGCGTTTCACTCCCAGTCACAGCCCATGCAGAAGCAGGCCCGCAATTTGCTGAGAGTATGTTGTTCACACATCGCGGCTTATCTGGACCGTCTGTACTGCAAGTCTCTTCTTACTGGCATCAACGCGAATCGATCGCATTCGATTTGATGCCCGGCGCGACCCCAGCAGAACTGATACAACAGGCGCGCGCGGACACGCCTAAACAGCCGCTTGGGCAATTTCTGAAAGCTCTTTTCCCTGCCCGGTTTGCAGACTATTTTCCAAGCGTTCTTGGCCTCTCGCCCTCAATTCGATTGGCGGAGCTTTCGAACCGGCAAATGGATGACCTGGCGCAAGCGCTCAAAGCCTGGACACTCAAACCTGCCGGGACTGAAGGGTGGCGCACCGCCGAGGTTACCGCTGGCGGAGTGGCCACGGACGCCCTATCTTCGCGGACGATGGAAAGCAAACATCAGCCGGGCCTCTTCTTTATTGGCGAATGCGTCGACGTCACTGGGTGGCTGGGCGGTTACAATTTCCAATGGGCTTGGGCAAGCGGCGCCGCAGCTGCGGAGATCGCATGAGGTGGCTCTGGGTTGCCCTCGGATTTGTATTCCTGGGCATTGGCGCGGTCGGCCTGGTCCTGCCCCTCTGGCCGACCACAATATTCTGGATATTCGCTGTGTTTTGCCTCGCCGAGTCGCACCCGAAAATCCGCGACTGGATCTATGCGCGACCCGGCATAGGTCCAATCATCCGAGACTTCGTTGAGCGCGGCGAAATTTCTCGAAAAGGCAAGTATGCCGCGATCGGGGGCATGATCCTCGCCTTGCTGATCAGTGGCTGGTTTTTAAAGGGGTCGTTGATTGGCCTAGCGGTTTTGGTTGGCTCGATTGCAATTGGGATTGGATTCGTGGCCACGCGGCGTGAGCCAATGGAAGATGTGTCAAAAGAGGCGTAATGGATTAGTTTTTTGTCTGCTTCCGGCGTCGAAGGGGACGTGAACAACATTCAGCATACTCTTCAGAATTGGGCGATGCTAAAAAGGGCTCGGAAGAAACACTCCGCGCACTGAGAGGCAGCCTCGAATGCGCGGAATCTGTGTTGAGAACAGCGTTGGCCAAAAAGGCTATTCGGCCTGGAACCAAGTAACTTCCACTTTGAATTGAGAATCATTCACGAGTCAGATCATGTGAGCTAAGCTCGACTGATCTGAATTTTCTGAGTACACGCGATACATGATTGCATTGGAACACAATTCCGACGCTGGCGAATGCACCAGAGCGGAGTCTGACACAAGAGCGTTCCAACTCGTAGCGCCAGGATCGGGCGCAATCCTGATCGAAGTGATGATTTATGGACAATACGTGAGTGATCTCCGCTCACTTGTGATTGTCGGCTCAGTTGACTATCCGATGCCGCCCTCCGAACTATTCTGCGACCTCATGTGGGATTCAGGACTGCAAGTCATCTTCATTAGACGTCCGGGGTTTGGCAATTCTCGCGAGCTCCCTAGCGTATTACTGAGAGAGAGTGAAATCAGCAACGGCGCGGCAGTGACAACGGAAGCGGCATTGCTGCTCAAAACCCTCAACAAACTTCAATTGAAGAACTTGATCCTGATTGGGTTGGGCACGTCTAATCCTGTTTGTCTGCGCTTGGCCAAATTAAGCAGCGAAATAGAGCTGCTCATTTGTGCTAATCCGGTATTCAATCAGCAAATCCTGGAAGTTTTTAAGCCGGTCTGGTTCCGAACGCTATTGGAATTGATTCTTAAGACACGAACGGGCGTCAAAATGGCTGAGGTCGCTCTAAAGCACCAACTCCGAAAAGACCCCATGAAGTTCTATCAGGACGTCTTGGAAAAATCCCCAGGCGATTGGCAATATGCCCAAGACAACAATGCTGACCTGTTAGAGGCATGCCGCCTGTTATTGAAAGTTTCGCCCGAAACTTTCGCATACGACGTTCGAATGTCCTTGTTACCTGACTCCACGCTGCAAGATGACTTCTTTTCCGATTTGAATGCAGTCATTCTATCAGGGCAAGAAACGTCGGACGAATGGAAGCGACAACTCAACAAAGAAGCGCAACGTCTGGGCTTGCAATGCACTTATGCTCCAAGCGGTGACATGTTGGTGCCATATGTTTCGCCAGAAAGCCTGCTCGATCTGATCCAGTCTCGTCTGACCGAATCGAAGCGATCACCGCGATAATCACCGTCTCGCATCAATTGTCGCGCGCGTTTTCGTATCGCGCCAAGCGAGATGCCATGTTTGTGGCTGTTCCTGACCAATTGCAGACATTACGAGCGACCGGTTTGGGGCGAATTTAAGCCGCTGGGCTAATGTCTGCTCCCGGCGTCTAAGCGGTCATTATTGACCATTGTGATGGCTAGGAGTGGTAAGCTAGGGTTTGAATGTCTCGCCATCCAGGTGAATCATATAATGATTTTTCAACGCGGCCTTGCGATGCCGTGATGCTTTCTGAAAGTCCGCA
>JBDVMC010000002.1:0-2193 GCA_039970335.1 Henriciella sp.
CGAGAGGCCTGCATTGGGTTTCTTGTTGTTCGTCGAAGAAGGCAAACCGACTATGCTAGAGGGGTTCAGCTACTCCGAGGCTTGGCCGGATGATCTAAGCGAATACAGTGTGTCTTTGGGGTAGGTCTGATTTGACGCCGAGAGAAGACAAAACGCCAGTATCTCAATCCAGTCTCGTCAAAGCCGCGGACAACCGAATCAGACAGCTGGCCAAATGGGCGAACCGGGTCAACCAGCTACAATATCCAACACTTTCAGAATTTCCTTGAGTGTCATGATTTTAAGGGTTGCTGGGGTACAGGCTGAGTGTCTCACCATCATTGGTAACCAGGTAGTTCAAAACCGATCCGCTCTCTATCCTAATCTGATCGATTTCAATTACTCCGAAGCCCACATCCAGGTATTCTATCGGAGTGAACTCAACCTCGCTGAATGGCGAAATGTTCTCGAGCACATAAACATATGGTGTTTCCGGCACTGTGACTATGATGTCAGAAGCGAAGCCAAAGCCGTTGATGGGCGCCACGTGTAGATTTGCCGGAACTCCATGTGGCAGCGGAATGTCTACCTGTTCGACCGGACCTCCAAAATACTGATGCACGATCGTCAATTGATGATCGCTTGTGTGATCGTCACCGGCAAATAATAGGGCTGTAAAGTACGATCCAAAGTCCATGTATCCACCTGCAGTGTCCACAAGTCTCATATCGCTAGGTGTGTTTACCTCCAGAGGCTCCAGCAAGTATACTGTATTGCCGAGGGCGCTCGCTAGGGGCACTATTTCTTCGCGCGCCTCATCAAAATATCGCGCATTCTCACTGGTGTTAAACTGATTAAAGTCTAGCCGACAGAAATCTCCTGTAGTCGCAATAATCCTCGACTCCGAGAACGTGCCTATCCGACTCGCGGATTGAGGAGACGAGGTCGGCGACCCATTGTTCAGCAGCGCTATTAATCCGTTTGGGGTGCCGACGATTAAGCCGAGAGGTTCGAAGGGGATCGTAGAATCTCCGACTTGGGTGGCGCCTATCGAACACGATTCAGACACGCTAAATTGACCAGCGTCTGATACTTCCGAATTTGTTTCGCGTCGAAATATGGAAATCTGACCCGTCGCCTCTGAATGGACAACAAAGTCAGGACCTACGGCGAAATCAAGCGGAATCCTATAGAAGCTTTCTTGCCCTGTGATGTCCAGATTGAGTGGGATGCCTGTTGGTTCGGGAAAGTCATCATCCAAAAATCTAAACTGTTGCACCACACCTTGACCGCCAGCCGACTTGATGAGTGTGTACAAGTAACCATCGACTGAGAAAGGGTTGCTCCAACCAAATTTGGAATTGGATGCGTTTGCGTTTGAGTAACTATCGCTCGCGGCTCCCCACTGTGAGCTCAATGGGGTCCGGTCATAGTTGACGAGCGTAAAGTCTAATGACTCAGAGACGCTGGTCTGACCATCTGAAACTGTAACAGTGACCGTTGCAACCTGGTCCTGATCGACCTCTGAAGTTTCCACAATCCAATTGGGCGCTGCTGAAACATCGGCTAAGCGTGCTAAATCTGATGGGGTAAACTCGACTTGATAAGTAAGCGGGTCACTATCTGGATCGTCACTCTGACTTGCGTCTAGGGCGAAGGATTGTCGTTCATCTAACGATGATGGAATGCTCGCCAATACGATTGTCGGCGCATTGTTTGCAGGTGGCATCGCTTCAGGTTGTGGACTCGAACCTCCGCCTCCTCCCCCGCCAGAACAAGCGACACATATCATCGACAATGATAGGCTAACAATAGCGCTTCTCATAATGCTCCCAGACCTTTTCCGGTGCATTACTTGGCAATTATTGAATTTGTTGTCGACTTAATTTTGTGACTTAGGTTGAGGAAATCGCTGCGGGTGGATAATATTTCCCTAATTGGAGGGCAATATAAGTAAATACTCGCCGAATGAGGGAGTTTTTGCCCGGAAGCACTTCAACAACAGATGCAACCTGAGCGTTGCAAGCTCAAACCAAAATGGTCTTTCTTGGAATCTGCATTTGGTCAGAAGCGGACATACGCCTGCGAATGCGGTACAGGTTGGAGTGCAGCAATTATCGTGGGACTAACTGAACATGGAACAGAAGCTCGAACCAAGCGAAGACCAACTCGCCAAGCTCATGTCGCTGCCGACCGAAACGCCGTTGGCCGTGC
>JBDVMC010000003.1:0-6821 GCA_039970335.1 Henriciella sp.
ATCACCCATTGTGTCCACTCTATCGTATTTGGATTTATGAAGGAGGGCCTTTTAGTATGTACCGCTTTGACGACCGACTCTTCTGTGCTCAGAGTTGCTACGTCCATTCCATATCTCCCAAATAACTGCGCTAACTCAAAACAAATTCTCTGAAATTTCTAGCGGACATAAATAGGAGAAAACCCCCAAGCAGCCCTAAAATCGTTCTCGATGAGTGATACCTGAGGTCGATCATTCGGGTCGCCCATGAAATTGGTGGTTTCCCCCTATTGAATATTACACAAGTTATTTTCAGTCTCAGAAATCAAGTGAGCCTTTCGTCAAGCCCGTTCAAAAATTTCTTTTTTGGCTGACTTTCCGAATGTCACGCCGCTTCCGACTGAGGCACAACCTGGGGAGAGAAAATTGGTTAGACAACTCGCATTTGGGCCACCGATGGGAGGCATTATGCAAGTCGCTTACGTTGTGAGTGATCTAGAGTCTGCCGCAGACTATTGGGTGCGCAACTTGAATATCGGCCCTTGGATGATCATGGAGCACTTTCCTGCGGAAAACATGACTTATAGGGGGAATCCAACTTCCGTGGATCTCTCAATCGCACTAGCTTTTTCCGGTTCAATCTGCTTCGAGTTGATCTTTCAGCACAATGATGTGCCGTCGGTTTACAAAGAAATCGGACCTCCGACTGTAGCTGGAAAGTTCCATCACTGGGCGGTGGGTACCGAGTCCTTTGACGAGGACGTTAACAAGCACGCTGATCTTGGCAACTCTGTCGCGTTTTATGGCGAAGTTCAGCCCGTGGGAGGGTTGCGATTTGCCTATGTTGATACGTTCAAATCACTGGGAGGCATGATCGAGCTAATTGAAATTGGTCCGCCGGTCGAAGAGCTTTTCGCAGGCGTAAAAGCCGCGAGTGAAGCATGGGATGGACACACTGTTTGTGTATGGCCGGAATAGAATTGTCGGTAGTGAGAAAGGACAAACACTGTGTATACCAAATCACTTATTTTGAGCGCTTTCGCCGTCTCAGGCCTAAGCATATATGCATCCTCCGAAACGAGCGATGATCGTTTCGAGGTACGTTGCATAGAAACAGCAAAAAACGACCCGCTTCCAGAAACTTTCACTGATGAAATGGTTGAGGCGACTTGTCGGTGCCTGGACCAAAATTCACAGTCAAACCAGGAAGCTCGTCGACAACTCCTGAACGGGCTTGAAATTGCGGACTTTGAAACGCGCATTGCATCTTTAGGGGATGCCGGACAATCCGTTTTAGAAGCGTGCCAACCACAGGAATAATCTATGCTGCGCTAAATCAACTCGCAGCTAAGAAGTATACAGGAAGCACCAATGAACTTACCGATCAGTCATCTTTCGGGACCGAAAGATACCCCACTTCTTGAGAAACCGATCGGAGAGGCAGTGGATGATGCGGCGAGGCTGTATGGTGACCAAGATGCAATTGTGTCTTTGCACCAAAACGTTCGCATCACCTACAAAGAACAAAAAAGACTCACGGATAAGCTCGCACTCGGCCTGATCGAACTTGGTCTCAAGGTCGGTGACCGTGTTGGGATATGGGCTCCAAACTGTGCGGAATGGACTATCGTACAATATGCAACAGCAAAGGCGGGATTGATCCTTGTAAATATAAATCCAGCTTACAGATTATCGGAACTGGAATATGCCCTCAACAAGGTGGGATGTCGTGCGATTATAACCGCGGTACAGTTCAAAGCTAGCGACTACTTGGGCATGCTGAATACACTGGCCCCAGAGTTGAAAACTGCCTCTCCAGGTGCCCTACAAGCAGCGCAAATACCAACTCTCGAAACGATCATCACGCTCGGAGATGGTTATTATGATGGATGCTATCGATATGCAGATGTTTTAGAGCTTGCTGACAAATGCAATGCTGACGTTTTGTCGGAACTTGCAACCAAGCTGAAGCCAGATGATCCTATAAATATTCAATTTACCAGCGGCACCACAGGTTCGCCCAAGGGCGCCACGCTATCGCACAAAAATATCCTGAATAATGGATTGTTTACTGGTGAGAGAATGGCGCTGACGGCGGCAGATCGTATTTGCATTCCAGTCCCACTCTACCATTGCTTTGGAATGGTGCTTGGCAGCCTCACCTGCTTGATGCATGGCTCAGCCGCGATCTATCCATCAGAGATTTTTGACCCGATTGCAACGCTCAAGGCAGTCGAAAAGGAAAAGTGCACGTCTCTTTACGGCGTGCCGACAATGTTCGTTTCTATTCTGAACGCAATCGGCAAAGAATCATTTGACGTTTCCACCTTGAGAACGGGCTTGATGGCGGGAGCGCCGTGCCCAGTTGCGGTGATGAACCGCGTCATCAGTGATATGAATATGATCGATGTTACGATAGGTTATGGCATGACCGAAACGTCGCCGCTCAGTTGGCAAACGAGCCCAGAAGACCCAGTCGAGCGCCGCGTATCAACGGTTGGAAAAGTTCATCCGCATGTAGAAGTCATGGTCTCGGACGAAAATGGAAACGCTGTTCCGCGCGGCGTTCAAGGCGAGCTCCGAACACGCGGCTATTCGGTGATGCTGGGATATTGGAATGATCCCGAGCGGACGGCTGAATCTGTGACGAGTGATGGCTGGATGAAGACTGGTGACCTAGGGGTAATCGATGATGAAGGTTATGGAAACATCACGGGCCGAGTGAAAGACATGGTAATTCGCGGAGGCGAGAATTTATTTCCAAAGGAGATTGAAGAATTTCTGTTCAGGCATCCAGCCATTCAGGATGCTCAAGTCTTCGGCGTTCCCGACGATAAATACGGAGAGGAACTTTGCGCGTGGATCGTATTGAAATCTGGGCAAACAGAATCTGAAGAGTCTATCAAAGCGTTTTGCAAAGATCAGATCGCTCACTTCAAAATTCCGCGGTACATTCGGATGGTAGACTCGTTCCCTATGACAGTCACCGGAAAAGCTCAGAAGTTCGAGATGCGAAAAGCCATGATAAAAGAGCTAGGCTTAGCCGAGCAAGAAACGGCATAGTAGCGAACGCTAAATGGTTACAGCAATCTACATAGAATCTGTGCTCTCACAATCGGTCGATAGACACTTCAGGTGGTTAGCACCACTCGTTCGCCATGCTTGTTTATCTCGTCAAAAACGCAGGAGGAAGCCATGAGCAATGCATCCGCAAGCCTGGATCTGCCCACGCCAGCAGAGATCATTGAAAATGAACCCATGAGCGCCGGTCAGTGGCTCGTTATCGCGCTTTGTTCATTGTTGATGGCCTTGGACGGGTACGACGTTATGTCCATCGCACTCGCAGGAGCCGGAATCGCGGAAGAGTGGTCTTTGTCGAAACAGCAACTTGGCTTCCTGCTTCCGTTAGAATTTATAGGTATGGCGGTTGGCTCAATCTTTATCGGTTCGTTCTCGGATAACTTCGGACGCCGGATTACGATCTTACTCTGTCTACTTATTTTAACCGTTGGGATGGGAACCTCCGGATACGCTCCTAATTTCGAAATCCTTGCTGCGTCTCGTGTTTTCACAGGTTTGGGAATTGGCGGCATTCTCGCGGGCGCGACTGCACTTTCGTCAGAATACAGTAACGCCAAATATCGAAGCTTGGCAGTATTGATCACCGCCGCAGGATACACAACCGGCGTGTATCTGGTGAGCAAAGTCGCGGGTCCAATTTTGATCGATTATGATTGGCGAGTAATATTCAAGCTAGGCGCACTTATCAGCCTGTTTTTTCTTCCAGTGTTCGCAATTCTCGCACCCGAATCAATCGGATTTCTGGATAGGAAAGGTAAACCCGACTCCGATCAAAGAATCTCAAGAACACTCGTTCGAATAGGCCGAAGCGATAGTTTCAGGCGCAGGCAATTGAACGATCAGGTTGTTCAAACGTCGATAAAAAATCTATTTGATAGCCGAACTGCTCGTATCACGACGGTTATGATGATTTGCTATCTTGGAAACATTTTGACCTACTATTTTTTTGTCAAATGGATGCCACCGGCAGTCATCGACCTTGGGTATTCAAAAGCTCAAGGCACTGAGGTGCTTGCAGCCATCAGTTTAGGCGGTCTTTTTGGGACGCTCACCATAGCGCTTTTTTCCAGGTTCTATCCGCTCAAACCGCTAATGATCATCGCACTTTTCGGAAGCGCAGTTTTCGTCGCGCTCTTCCCATTTTTTACTCAGAGCCTCGATTCCATGTCGATAGTCGGCGGTCTCGCGGGATTTTGTTTGTTCGCAGCAATTGGTGGTTTTTTTGCACTTTTTGCACAATCCTTTCCACCCGCTGTGTTGGCATCTGGAGCCGGAATGGTCTTGGGCTTTGGTCGAGGAGGTGCCGTGTCGGGCCCCTGGCTAGGGGGAATTCTGTTTGGCGCAGGAATTGGATTGATGGTCGTATCGCCAATTATGGCTATGGGTTCTGCACTTGCAAGCGGGTCGTTGTTACTTCTAAAGAAAGACAAAGTTGAGATAACTTCCTCTTAGCGGAGATCTCTCGCAGTCTTGAGGATATGCTAGCTTCTAGCGATCGAACCAAATTGACGAAACAATACAGAAAAGTCTTTCCCGCCCAATCCGTCGTCAGACAGCTTTTCATAAATCTGCGCGGCAAGTTCTCCAAAACGTGTTTCGGCCCCAGCAGCAACTGAGGCCCCGCGGGCCAAACGTAAGTCTTTCAACATCATGTCCACGGCAAAGCCGGGTTCATAATCCTTGTTTGACGGCGCAGTTGGCACCGGCCCGGGCGCCGGGCAATAGCTTGTCATCGACCAGTTTTGGCCTGACGCCTTAGACGAAATATCGAAAAAGGTTTGCGCATCTAAGCCGAGCTTCTCCGCCAAGCTAAACGCCTCGCAGGTCGCGATCATTGAAATCCCGAGCAACATATTGTTGGCGATTTTGGCAACTTGGCCGTTTCCCGCTGCGCCGGCGTGCACGATGTTTTTTCCCATGGCTTCAAGAATAGGTTTTGCGCGCTCAAACGCGGCAGCTTCTCCTCCGACCATAAAGGTTAGCGTCCCGCCAGCAGCTGCGGCGACCCCTCCAGAGACCGGTGCGTCGACCATGGCGAAACCGGCTTCGGTTGCCTGCTTTGATGCCTGACGGGCATCTTCGACGGCAATGGTTGAGCAGTCGAGAAAAAGCGCGCCCGCCGGGGCGTGAGTCGCAATTCCATCCCCGCCAAAATAGGCCTGCAAGACGTGCTTCCCGGCGGGCAACATCGTCACGATCGTATCAGCCGCTGCAACTGCCTCAGCAGCAGTCGTAGCGCCCACTGCCCCGGCAGAAACCGCTTTGGCAACTGCATCAGGGTTTAGATCGAACGCATGGACCCTGTGGCCGGCTTTGACCAAGTTGGCGGCCATGCCTGAGCCCATATTGCCCAAGCCAATAAAAGCGATCTCGCCCATTTCCGTCTCCTAGGTCTTAGTCTTTGAGGAGGTCACGCGAGATGATCACGCGCATGATTTCATTCGTACCCTCAAGGATTTGGTGCACCCGCAAATCCCGTACGATACGCTCAACTTCATAGTCGGCAAGATACCCATAGCCGCCATGAATCTGAAGCGCATCATTCGCAACCTTAGAGCCGGTATCGGTTACAAATCGCTTCGCCATGGCGCAGAATTTGGAGGCATCACCCGCCTTCTCATCCAGTTTTCGCGCCGCTTGATAAAGCAAAGCGCGCGCGGCTTGGAGCTCGGTTTCCATATCCGCGAGCTTAAACTGGGTCGCTTGGAACTCGGCGATCGATTTCCCGAACTGTTTGCGGTCTTTGGAATAGTCGAGCGCCCGGTCGAGCGCATCTTGCGCGGCCCCCAGAGAACAAGCAGCGATATTGATCCGCCCGCCATCAAGACCGGCCATGGCGTACTTGAAGCCATCGCCTTCGGTGCCGATTAGGTTGGTCGCTGGGATTTCACAATCATCGAAATTGACCATGGCGGTGGGTTGCGCGCGCCACCCCATTTTCTCTTCATTCTTACCGAACGAAAGACCCGGCGTATCCTTCTCGACGATGAAAGCCGAGACGCCTTTGGCGCCATCATCAGACGTGCGCGCCATGACCAAATAGACATCCGAAAACCCGGCGCCTGAAATAAACATTTTCGCGCCGTTCAAGACATAGCCACTCTCTGACTTTTGAGCGCGCGTTTTTAGGCTCGCCGCGTCAGAGCCCGCCCCTGGCTCTGTCAGACAATAAGAGGCGATCTTCTCACCGGCCGTCAAAGCCGGAACAAAACGCTCCCGCAGTTCGTCGCCGGCGAAGCGATCGATCATCCAAGTCGCCATATTGTGGATCGAGAGAAAGGTCGCGTGACTGTTACAGCCTTTGGAAAGTTGCTCAAAGATGAGCGCCCCATCCAAACGCCCAAGGCCAGAGCCGCCATGTTCGGTTTCGGTATAAATCCCGCCAAAGCCGAGCTCCCCGAGCGCTTGCAGTGTCTCGCGGTCAAGCCGTTCCTCTTTTTCCCAAAGCATCGCATTTGGGCGCAAGCGGTCATAGGCGAAGGCTTTCGCCATATCTTGGATCAGAACTTGTTCTTCTGAAAAAGGCATCGCCTACCCCATGGTCGGAATAATGAAGGCTTGGTCGCCAATATCGCCTTCCGGCCAGCGGGACGTCACTGTCTTAATCTTGGTCCAGAAGCTGGTCTGCCCCACCGAGGTGGTCCACTGTCTTTGTTAGTCCGGCGGTTTCCACGTAGCAGCGATCATGCTGCTACCTCCACATGGTAAGGCAGGATGATCGCTGCGGGCAAGATGGCTTCTGGAGCGGGTGATTTATAGCC
>JBDVMC010000004.1:0-3941 GCA_039970335.1 Henriciella sp.
ATCACCCATTGTGTCCACTCTATCGTATTTGGATTTATGAAGGAGGGCCTTTTAGTATGTACCGCTTTGACGACCGACTCTTCTGTGCTCAGAGTTGCTACGTCCATTCCATATCTCCCAAATAACTGCGCTAACTCAAAAGGCATTCTCCGAAATTTCTAGAAGACATAAATAGGAGAAAACCCCCAAGGCCGGGCACAGAGGTGTTTCTGGTCAGGCATCAATGGTGCCTAAAATCACACCCGTGTCGCGCGAACGTATTGCAAAAAAACACACTCGCTCAGCGAATGGTTGTCATTGGGAGGTTTCCCCTATTGGAACTTGCCAAAGGTTAGGGGAACACTCTCATCACCTGAATGAACGTTCGTGCGTGAAAAAGTGCCTGCAAAATACCGTTCCGAAAACGGAACACTGGGAGGAAAAAATGCAAAAATTCAACAAACTGCTACTGACGAGCTGTGCAGCTATGGCCATGTTTGGCGGCGCATACGCTCAACAAGAAAGTGGCGACGAAGGAACGCCAACCGCCTCGGAGCGTCGACTTGGGCCGGTTACAATAACAGCGCAAAAGCGTGCCGAAGATATCCAAGATGTTCCCATTTCTGTCACCGCCTTTCAAGCACAGGATCTCCAAAACCTTTCGATCACAGATGTGAGCGGTATAGGCGCAGCAACGCCAAATTTGGACCTCAGCTTTACCGTCGGTGGCAGCGGCGGTGGTAACGCTCAGGCTACGGTCCGCGGAATCGGGCAAACAGACTTTTTGATAACATCTGATCCCGGCGTCGGCATTTATCTCGATGGAGTTTACCTCGGACGGACCACGGGCTCGGTGCTGGATCTTCTAGATGTCGGCAGCATCGAAGTACTGCGAGGGCCGCAAGGCACTCTTTTTGGTAAGAACACGATTGGAGGTGCGATCAATGTAACTACTAAGCCTGCTTCAGAAACGTTCGAAGGTTACATACGAGCAACCACGGGTGAATTTAACAGGGCTGACATTGAGCTTGGCGTCAGCGGTCCGGTCGTAAAGGATCAACTACTAGGGGCAATTTCTGTGGCTTCGAACAATCGCGATGGATATGCGGTGCGCATGAGCGATGGCCTTGATCTGGGGGACATCGACGCAATTGTTGCGCGCGGTAAGCTCCAATATGTTGGCGGGGAGAATTTCGAAGCAACTCTCGCGGTAGACTTTGCGCAAAAACGAGAGAACGGTAGCGCGATCGATATGGTCGCGTTTAATGACAATGGCAGCCTGGTCGGACTATGGAACGGATTTGTCGGTGCGGGCTTAGCGCGGACCATTAGTTCTGCAGACGCAAACCCCGATAATGATATATTTACAACCGCAGGAACTGGACCTGCGGTCAACAATTTGGATCAAATCGGCGTAGGTCTCACGCTTGAGTGGGACCTAGGTTGGGCGGAATTAAAATCGATCACCGCTTACCGTGATATGGAAGCGATGTTTGGACGAGATATGGACAGCACGGATTTGCAATATGTTCATACTCTCAACACAGTGAATCAGGATCAGTTTAGCCAGGAAGTCTTACTGTCTGGCAACAATGACGCGCTGACTTGGATCGGTGGTCTGTACTATTTCGATGAAAACGCGACTGACGAGAATGATGTGAGACTGGCCAGCGGACTGTATGACGCGCTTGAGGCATTGCCAGCCTCACTGGCTTGTCTCGACCCGATGACTGCTCCGCCACCATGTATGACTGATCCTCTCTTTGGCGCTCCAGGAGGCACTGGGAACCCGATCAATATTGGGCTGGATCTCGATTTCGATGTCTTCAATCAAATCAGCACTCAATCATATGCTGCGTTTGGACAGCTCGGGTACGATATTTCAGAAACCCTGAGCCTGACGGGAGGTCTTCGTTACACTAACGAAGACAAGGAATATACGATTGAGCATTTGCGGGTAAATGCGGGAGTGCCAATTATTCCATTCCAAGTCGTCAGTGATAGCTGGGATGCGGTTTCGGGCAAGGTCGGGATCGACTACAAACCCAATGAGGATACGCTCGTATATGGAAGCGTCTCCACGGGCTTCAAAAGTGGTGGCTTTAACGGACGGCCGACCGCGCAAGGTGAACTTCAATCATTCGACCCAGAAACCGTTACCAACTATGAGATTGGCCTAAAATCAACGTTTCTAGACGGTATTGTTCGAACAAATATAGCAGCTTTCTTCGCGCAGTATGACGACATACAACTTCAAATTCTGACGCTTGATGAGACCGGCAATTTTATTCAGCTTATCGAGAATGCAGCCGAGGCTGAGATTAGCGGATTTGAATTTGAAGGAACCTTAGCTCCAACGGATTCTCTGACGTTAAATGCAGGGATAGGTTACACAAACGCAGAATACATCGATCCAGGTTTAGCGGCTGGGTCCATTACTACAGAGAGCGAATTCCCTAGAACACCCGAATGGAACCTGAACTTTGGGGGCGAATATACATTTGATCTTGGAAGTGCCGGTGACTTGGCTGTGCGAGCAGATTATTTTTACAAAGATGACTACTTCCAGGATGTCGTAAACACGGCCGAGATTGCTCAAAAAGGTTATGGCTTGGTGAACCTCCGAACCACTTACTACCTGCCCGGAGATGAAATACAGCTCTCTGCTTTTGTCACGAACCTCACAGATGAAGCGTTCTTCGAAAACGGCGTTGCTGCTTTCGATAGCTTTGGGACCACAGAAATATATCCCGGACGACCGCAAGAATGGGGACTAAGCCTGCTTTATCGCTTCTAAAGTTTCATTGAAAAGAAAGCCTCAGCCGCCGCTGGGGCTTTTTGGGTTCGCACTTAAATGAGTAACAATTACATATCCGATTTAAGGAAACAAAGCTCGTTTTAATGCGCTATAATGATCTTCGAAATAGCGCTTCGCAACCCTGGCGTCCGCAACCAGCTGAAAGCCATGATATGCACCTGGATAGACAATAAGTTCAGTTGCTATTCCTGCTTTCCACAAATTCTGAGCATAGCAAACGTTTTCCTCTCGCAACAAATCAAGTGCTCCTACTCCTATCCAAGTCGCGGGCAAGTCAGAAAAGCTTGTTGCTCTGGACGGCACATATGGTGCGCACGGCTCAGCGTTGCCAAGATAGAACGCCCAGACCGCACGATTATTTTCTCTTGTCCAAACAAACTCTCCCGTAAAAGGGTCGCTCAACTGCTCCTCACCACCGGTTCGATCGTCAAGAGGTGGATAGGTTAAACACTGAAAGCAAATCGGATATTTATCACAAGGCGCAACACGCTGAGATAACGCAGCCGCTAGTCCCGCACCTGCGCTTTCACCGCCCACGGCAATCCGGTCCCGGTCCACACCAAGGTCTCGAACATTTTCATGCAACCATTTCAAACCCGCTAGCGCATCATTCAATGCGGCTGGAGCTGTATTTTCTGGAGAGAGTCTATAATCGACAGACAACACGATAACACCCAGAGCCCCCGCCAGCCTGCTGTTTCGTTCATCCTCCATTTCGGGCAACCCCATGAAAAAACCACCACCATGAAAATGTAGGTAAGCGGGTACGGTGGAGGAGAGGTTGTTCGGCTTGTACAGTAAGCATCGGATGGGAGGATCGTCAGCGTTTAGCCCAGGAATATGGATCTCTTGTCGATTTTGTGGGTTGGGCCCTTCTACGACGGGGGCGAACATGAGATTCATGCTTTCCCGAATAGGTAAAACCTTATCAGCAGTGATATGAAGCTCTGGAAATAAGTCTAACCCCTGTTCTAATTCCGGATCGACTAAATAACGTGTATCCATTCTAGTTCTCATGCACAGTCGTTTACGTTTCGAACTGAGCGTGAATATGATCAGCTTGTCCGGCTTCTTTTGCCATGTCCAACATCATTTTAGCGTCGACGACTGCAGCGATCGTTCCGTCTGGATTGTACCCAACAAT
>JBDVMC010000005.1:0-3725 GCA_039970335.1 Henriciella sp.
TTACAAAATCCCGGTGGCGAAGCCAGCCCGTCACCGTGAAGAAAGCCGGAAAACTCCAGCCACCGGCGCTCCAAAGTTCGGTCTCAGAGCAAAAGCCGGAAAACTCCAGCCACCGGCGCTCCAAAGTTCGGTCTCAGAGCAGTGCGTGATGTCGAGAACCGCATACGCCCTCGCCTGAACGAGCATGGCGTCCAGCGTCGTCAGATTTCCTTTTCCAAGCAGCGCTGCCAGGTTTGTTCCGAAGCCAAGCTCCGCCAAGGCGACCGCAGAGACGAACCGAGGACTGTCTGTCGGTAGCGCGGCCAATGACTGGCTTTTGGCAACGTGATGCAGATGGTTCGGATCAAGATAAATGGACAAGACCGTTGTGTCGAGGAGATATGCGTCCATCTCGATTACGCCACATAATCGCGGAGCAAGTCGATCTCACTTTGGGGTAGCGGCTGGAATACCTTCTTGACCCAGTCACCCCCGGCGTTGAAACGTCCGGACAGCCGTTCCGCCAAACTCAAGCCAGGAATTGGATAGCTATCATTCCAGTGCTTCCACGCATGCGCGACGGGACGGTCAAACCCTTCAAAATAGGCTAGGAGCTGCCGCTCTAGCTTTAGTGGCAGATCGTAGGCCCTCATGATTTCAGCATCGATCTGCGCGAGCTGCCCGGCTAAGTCGTCATCGGTGTGATCGAAGATCGAGGCGGCGTTTACTCTTGTGATGTACTCTTCAGCGAGTTCCGCGAGCTTTGTAGGGAGTAAGGCAGGAATTGGAATGTCTCGGACGACTGACACCCGGAACCGGTCTTTTGGAGAATTCATAGCGAGGAAGGCATTCGCAATCGGCCCGTTGAGAACGGCTGAGAGCGCATACAGTTGACTGTTGGTAAGCGGCTCGACAGGCCAGAGGCCGAAAAATTGTTGCGAACAGAGAACGCCTTCGAGATCAACGAAAGCACCAATGCACCAAGCGCCACGGCTCAGGCGCGTTGCACTAGCGATCAGCTTAGGCTTCGACCAGTCATGGTCGAAAGCCCGACGAATGTGGTCTTCCCGGAAGTCCAACCACATCGGCTTGGGCAGCTTATATTGCTGAAGGTGGCGGGCGTTGGCAAAGCCTAGCTCGTATCCAGGTTTCGGGTTCTCGCTACGCCCCTGATCTTGGTCATACCATTGCAGGCCCAGGCTTGGCTTCAGGAGGGTTCCAAGCCGTGGACCATCTCGCAGATAGTCCCAGAGGGCGTTGAGTGGAGGAATCCAGAGGCACCCGTCAGGCTTTTCGGCAACATCTCGGATGAGGTCACGATGTACCGTTGTCTGACCGGTCTTGAGGAAAGCCGAACGGTCCCTTTCTGCCACCTCCGTAGACCGCAAGGAGATGGACACGGCCGGAGCGAGCCGCAGGTCACGGGCGATGACTGCGGCCGTTTCGACATCTGATGCGCCGAAGATGCCATCAGGAAGTTTGAGTACCTCCACTGAGCTATACAGACTTTCGATCCGTCGCCGTTGCTCTGCGAACTGTCGTTCCAGGATAAATGAGCGCGGCAGGACAAAACCTAAAGCGAGAGGCTTAGCGTCCAATGCTGCGCTCAGCGCTGCAATGGCCTTCGAATGCGTCGTCCCCGCAATTTCATACCGGGCCTTTTCCGCTTCGGTGAACGCTTCGAAGGGGGGGTTGCATAGGATCACGTTATTAGCGCTGATCCGGTCTGCGAGCGTGGTGCCGGCCAACAGGTCAGCTTCTTTGACATGCCAGCCGTTATGATTGGGGTAGTCGGCCAGGATAAGGGAAAGCGTGGCGACTTCGCATGCGAATGCGTCGACCTCATCCCCGGAAATGTGCTTGATCAAAAAGTCATGACGCTGCTGGTCCGACCATTCAACCGGAAGCAAGTCGCGCAAGTGGCGCAAAGCTGAAACGAGGAAAACGCCGGCACCAGCGAAAGGCTCGTAGATCTTTAGATCTTCGGGCTTGTGATTGTGGAGTTGAAGCTTCTGAACGACATACTCGGCAACCTGCCGCGGTGTACTATGTGTGCCGAAAACCTTGCGGGTCTCGGGTGTGATGAGTGTGTTCTCGTAAACGAATGCCAGGTCATCCGATGAGATATTGGAGAAGCTGATTCCGGCCCGCAAATGGCGCCATGCCGCATCAAAAACAACAGGCAACTCGTTCGCCCAGCGGCCCTCGATATGTCCCAGCGAGTAATAGGTCTCAATTCCTGCGAGGACCGACGAAAGGTCATCGGCGCTCCACGCGGCCGCGTAGGGATGGCAACGGTCTTCCAGAACCTTGGCAGCGAGAAGCCGGAAGACGACACGGAAAAGCGTGCGCGCATCCAGTGGTTCACCTTCAGATGCCTTTCGCGACAGTTCGAGCGTCTCGACGAGGAGACGGCTCAGTTTGATGTGAATTTCACCCTCGATCGCAGGTAGCAGGCCCAAATCAACGAAGTCGAGCTGGTAACCATCTTCGGAGGGGCCAACCGACTTTGCGCGATGGATTGCGTCTGGATGCCAAGTCGCACGGTGGCGCTTGAACAGCTCTTCGATACCCGCGAGTTCGACGGTTTCGATCGCGCGTGGGGGAACCTTGCTTCTAACTTCCCATACCGTGACGTCATCTTGATTGACGACGAACAGCAGGGGAGCGCCCAGAGCGCGATGCTGACTGACCACCTCGATCGCTTTGCGCCCCTCGCCGTGCACGACCGCTAGCGCTGCGGACCGGTAAGAGGGGGGCGTGCGGGTAAAGGCTGCAAGTTGAACGGTTCGAGTGGGATTGTTCTCGGCCAGGACGTCAGCGAAAGAGTAATCTATGACGATAGCTTCGGAACGATATCCGGTGTCGCGAGCCGCTTTGGCGATATGATCGATTGCGTTCACGGCCGACCTCCACGAGAGACGACAGCGTGGGAAATTTCGACCGGCGGGAAGCGCAGAGAAGGCTGCTCATCTTCGCTACCAGCGGCCAGCAATTGCTCGCGAAGCTGAGAGATCACCGGTGCTAACGGAATCACAATAGAGGGTTTGTCAGTCGGCGTTTCCGTCAATTCGCTGCGAAGCAGCAGCGCGGCGTTCGGCAAATCAATGATCAGCTTAGAGCGCTCCAGCACCGGCCAGGGCGACCGATTACAGAGATCGAACAAAGCCTCCCCGATCGGCGTCAGCGCACCCACTCGAATTCCCATATCCAGTGTGAGGAGCCTGATAACGGCCAGAGCGACAAGGTCCCCAGATCTGAAGCAGGGGCTATGACCACGCGCGCGGCGCAGCGGCCCCAGCGCCTTTTTCCAATGCCGATAAGTTTCCGGCGCGATAGACACAGCGCTTCGCAATTGGCCTGGGGTATAGAGTACTGTCACGAAGTCGAATACCATCTTGTTGCTAGCAACAAGATAAACTAGATCATTTTCCGCGGCAAGGCCGGCGACCTGCAATTGGCCGCTAGGTCGTCGATTTTCATGAGCCTTCTGGGCCGGTGCCTCCTGCCAGATTGCAGTGAGCTATTTGCCGGGCGGAGCGCGTTGCATCTGCGCAGTTGTAAAGGAAGGTGCAGCCGCATCGGCAATTCACAAGGCCGGCGGCACTAGAGCAGATTCGACTTAATCCGGGTCATATCCGGCTGCCTCGAAATAGTGCCGGCATTCCTCGGCGGTGAAGGCGGAGAGGCAATCGGCGACAACTGACCACAATTCGTCAACGGTTCTCGCGGCGGCCTTTCTGAGC
>JBDVMC010000006.1:0-2963 GCA_039970335.1 Henriciella sp.
CGGCGAAGATGGCGACGCCGTGGTTGCGCCGGAATTTGAGACGATGTCTCTGCGCGACTATCTGCCGGCTGAATTAGGCGGCGACCCGCTGAACGGGTTTGAGCCCTCCCCGCTCACAGGGTTTTACATCAAGCCGAAACTAGGCGGTGGCCCGATCGATGATGCGCTCGTCCTGAATGGCGGATCGACCAATGGTATCGTGGTCTATGAATATATCGAAGGCCTTCATCCTGAAGACATGGAAGAGTTCGATGGCGACCTGTTCGCAACTGGCTTTGATGAGCAGATCATCCGCGTTGACCTGTCAGAAGACGGCCGCACAGCCCTGAACCGCGCCGATATTGAAAGCGATAACGCGTTCCAAACGTCTGCTGGAACCAATCCGTTGGACATCACGATTGGACCAGATGGCACGATTTGGGTCGCAGGCCATGGGGCGAGCAACATTTACGCTTTTGTGCCTGGCGGTGTGCCAGTGCAGGAAACCGGAAACGACGATAATGATCAATTGCTCGACGCCTTCGATCCATTCCAGCTCGACGCCCTGAACGGCCTTGGCCTGAACAGCAAGGTCAGCGCTGGTGAAGTGTTTGAATTCACCATGGAAAATGAGATCGGCGCACCGAATGGCCTGGGCGGTTTCGTGCTCGGCCTGACCGGTCATATGGTCAATTACGACACAGAGTTTTTCATCCCTTCATCCGGTGTTGTTTCATCGGGTGTGTTGGATGGCGGTATCGCCGGAAAGCTGCAGATTGAAGGCGATGCAGTTGGTGATGGTAGCGCTGAACTCGGCGAGAATACTGTCACCTACGCCCTTCAAGCTGGCGTCAACTTTGACGACACGTCCAAGCGCATCTTGCTGGAGTCAGAGATTTCAAATGTCTGGACAGAGTTCAACCAGGAAGCCGGTCAGTCTCAAGGCATCTATTTTGGTACCGGCACGCAGTTCGACTTCGCGTCGTTTAATTTTGCGATCAACGGCGATGGTGATGAAGTCGTTCGGGTTTATATCGAGCTGAACGACGAGGTGGCTTTCGATCTGGAATATGCTGCGCCAGGCATGACCGATGACACCGATGAAGACCTGGTCATGCGCGTCATCATCGACCGCGAGGCCCTCACCGTGCAAGCGGTTTGGGAATATGTGACGGATGCTGGTCCGGTTACTGGCCAATCGGTTGTGATTGACCTTGGCGCGCTCGGCCCAAATAATTTGTCTGAAGCGATTGTTGGCGCTGGCCAAGGTGGCTTCAAGGCCCGCGAAGCGCCCGGCGACACTGGCGAACAAGGCGCTATGATCTTTGGGGATTTCTCAAACGGCGCATTTATTGATCTCGGCCTCGCAGTCGGCGTCACGGGTCGCGTGGAACAGACGAGCGCCGAGGGCGGCGCACTCTTTACTCCGGAATTCGATAATTTGCTGATCACAGCATCAGATGAGCAAGGCGATTTTGCCGCTAATGTGAATGACGAAATTGCCGGATCCGTGGCGTTTGGCGAAACCCTGATCGTCGATGTGGCTGCCCTGCTCGCGAATGATAGCAGCTTCGAAGGGGGGACGCTGTCCATCAGTTCGGTCGAGGCCGACGGCGATGGCACCGCCATGCTGATTAATGGCGGGACACAGGTGTCGTACACACCGGGTTCGATCAATGATACAGGCTTCACCTATACTGTGGCTGACAGCGCGAATGACGCGACCGCCACAGCCAAAGCTGATGTCGACGTGACGCTGGCGCCAGGCACTAGCCAGGTTCTTTATCGTGTGAATGCCGGGTCCGGAACGGTCGCTGCAGTTGATGATGGTCCCGATTGGATTGGCGATACGACGACCGAAGGCGCCGCTTTCATCTCCAGCACATCTGCAAGTAATCCGTACACGCAGGACCTGACCAACACTGAAGGTGAAATGGACCTGACCTTCCTGGAAAACCAGGATGATATTCCATGGCAGTTGTTCACCCATGAGCGCGGCGACACGACCTCCGCCGGCAATCTTGAATATGCCTTCGATGTCACAGAAGGCTCAACCTATGCCGTTACGCTCTATTATGTTGAAAACTGGAATGGCATCTTTGGCAGCGCCGTTCCCCGCGTCTTCGACGTGGCTGTAAACGGCACGGTTCCTACAGAATTTGATGACCTTAACCCAGTTCAGGAAGCGGCCGACGCCTTGGGCCTGGACCTTCCAGCGGCCGACGCATCCAATACCCTTAAGCAGCCCTTACTCGGCACAGCTTTCTCGAAAACCGTCATTGTCACAGCTGACTCTGAAGAGCTGCTGCTCGAGTTCCTTGCCGGCACACAAAACCCCAAAATCAACGCAATCGAAATAAGCGAGATATCCCTCATGGAAACCGGCCCAAGCATATCTATCAGCGAAGGTACGGCGATTGAAGGCGATGCCGTCATCTTCACGCTAGACGCCTCTGAAACGCCTGGTGAAACCATCACCATCACCTACGAAATCGTGCCCGGAACGGCGCAGCCGGGCATCGATTATGCCACTGGCGGAGAGACGCCTGATGAAAACGGTGTGATCACTGGCACAGCCACGATTGCAAGCTCTGCGACGGATGGCTCTATCGTCATCAACACGATTGGCAATGACACCTATCAAGGCGACCGTGACTTCACGGTGAACATTACCGGTGTGTCGGGCGCCGATGCAGTGATTGGCTCTGCCTCAGCTAGCGGTACAATCATTGAAGATGACGAAGCGATTGCGGGTGACGTGGTATCGGCCGTGAACGCAGGGGCGTCTGCGTCGATTGATGGCGCGGCATTCAATGTGCCTGGTACATTCGAGACCGATACAAACGCTGCGGTCAATCCCGTGTTTACCGCGTTCAATACGGCCAAGACCAATAATAATGGTGCAGATGATGCAGCTGATTATGTTGGTGATCTGCCCAATGACATTTTCTTCTCAGAACGCTGGGCCGGCACGCTAAGCTACG
>JBDVMC010000007.1:0-2960 GCA_039970335.1 Henriciella sp.
CGGCGAAGATGGCGACGCCGTGGTTGCGCCGGAATTTGAGACGATGTCTCTGCGCGACTATCTGCCGGCTGAATTAGGCGGCGACCCGCTGAACGGGTTTGAGCCCTCCCCGCTCACAGGGTTTTACATCAAGCCGAAACTGGGCGGTGGCCCGATCGATGATGCGCTCGTCCTGAATGGCGGATCGACCAATGGTATCGTGGTCTATGAATACATTGCCGGGCTACACCCTGAGAGCATGGCAGAGTTCGATGGCGACCTGTTCGCAACTGGCTTTGATGAGCAAATCATCCGCGTTGACCTGTCAGAAGACGGCCGCACGGCCCTGAACCGCGCGGATATTGAGAGCAATGGTGCATTCCAGGACTCGCCTGGCGGCAACCCGCTCGACGTCACGATCGGCCCTGATGGCACGATCTGGGTCGCAGCCCACGGCGCCGGCAACATTTTTGGTTTTGTGGCCGATGGCTTGCCGATTGAGGACACTGCAAATGATGATAGCGACCAGCTATTCGACGCCTTCGATCCATTCCAGCTCGACGCCCTGAACGGTCTTGGCACCAATAGTAAGGTCAGCGCCGGTGAAGTGTTCGAATTCACCATGGAGAACGAAGTTGGCGCCCCGAACGGCCTGACCGGATTCGTCCTTGGGTTCACCGGTCACATGGTCAATTATACCACAGAATACTTTACCAATCAGTCGGGTGTTGTTGCAGCAGGCGTGCTGGATGGTGGCATCGCCGGCAAGCTACAGATTGAGTTTGATGCGGTTGGAGACGGTAGTGCTGAGGGCACAGACAATGACGTCACCTACGCCCTTCAAGCCGGCGTCAATTTTGACGACACGTCCAAGCGCATCTTGCTGGAGTCAGAGATTTCAAATGTCTGGACAGACTTCAACCAGGAAGCCGGTCAGTCCCAAGGCATCTATTTCGGAACCGGCACACAGTTTGATTTCGCGACGTTCAATTTTGCGATCAATGATAATGGCGATGAAGTCGTCCGGGTCTATATCGAGCTCAATGACGAGCAGGTTTTCCTCCAGGAATATGCTGCGCCTGGCATGACCGATGTATCCGATGAAGACCTGGTCATGCGGGTTATCATCGACCGTGAAGAGAAGACGGTTCAGGCGATCTGGGAATATGCCACAGACGGCGGTCCAGTCACCGGTCAATCGGCCGTGATTGATCTCGACTCGTTTGGCGAAAACAACCTATCTGAAGCGATTGTTGGCGCTGGCCAGGGTGGTTTCTTGGCTCGTGAAGCGCCGGAGAATGGCGAGCGCGGTGATGCGATTTTCTCAAATCTCACGACCGATGTCTTTGTCGACCTTGGCCTCGCAGTCGGCGTTACCGGCCGTGTAGAAACAACCAACGCAGAAGGTGGTTTGTTGTTCACGCCGGAATTCGATAATTTGCTGATCACAGCATCAGATGAGCAAGGCGATTTTGCCGCTAATGTGAATGACGAAATTGCCGGATCCGTGGCGTTTGGCGAAACCCTGATCGTCGATGTGGCCGCCCTGCTCGCGAATGATAGCAGCTTCCAAGGGGGGACTCTGTCCATCACTTCGGTTCAGGCCGACGGCGATGGCACCGCCACGCTGATTAATGGCGGGACGCAAGTCTCCTACACGCCAAACTCGATCAATGATACGGGCTTCACCTATACAGTCGCCGACAGCGCCGGCGGCGCAATCGCAACGGCGATGGCCGATGTCAATGTCACTCTGGCGCCAGGCACTAGCCAGGTTCTTTATCGTGTGAATGCCGGGTCCGGAACGGTCGCTGCAGTTGATGATGGTCCTGATTGGATTGGCGATACGACGACCGAAGGCGCCGCTTTCATCTCCAGCACATCTGCAAGTAATCCGTACACGCAGGACCTGACCAACGCTGAAGATGAAATGGACCTGACCTTCCTGGAAAACCAGGATGATATTCCATGGCAGTTGTTCACCCATGAGCGCGGCGACACGACCGCCGCCGGCAATCTTGAATATGCCTTCGATGTAACAGAAGGCTCAACCTATGCCGTTACGCTCTATTATGTTGAAAACTGGAATGGCATCTTTGGCAGCGCCGTTCCCCGCGTCTTCGACGTGGCTGTTAACGGCACAGTTCCTCCAGAATTTGATGACCTTAACCCAGTTCAGGAAGCGGCCGACGCCTTGGGCCTGGACCTTCCAGCGGCCGACGCATCCAATGCCCTTAAGCAGCCCTTACTCGGCACAGCTTTCTCGAAAACCGTCATTGTCACAGCTGACTCCGAAGAGCTGCTACTCGAGTTCCTTGCCGGCACACAAAACCCCAAAATCAACGCAATCGAAATAAGCGAGATTTCTCCGTTAGAGCCAGGCCTTAGTGTCTCCATCAGCGACGGTATGGCGATCGAAGGCGATGCCGTTCTGTTTACGCTAGACGCCTCTGACACGCCTGATGAAATGATCACCATCACCTATGAAATCGTGCCGGGAACGGCGCAGCCGGGTGTAGACTATGACACTGGCGGAGAGACGCCAGATGAGAATGGTGTGATCACAGGCACAGCCACAATTGCTGCCACATCGACCGATGGCTCCATCGTCATCAACACGATTGGCAATGACTCGTTCCAAGGCGACCGCGACTTCACTGTGAACATTACCGATGTGTCCGGCGCCGGCGCAGTGATTGGCTCTGCCTCAGCAGACGGCACGATCACCGAAGACGATGAAGCCGTCGCAGGCGACGTGGTATCGGCTGTCAATGCAGGTGCGGCTGCGTCGATTGATGGCGCGGCATTCAATGTGCCTGGCACATTCGAGACCGATACAGACGCTGCGGTCAATCCCGTGTTTACCGCGTTCAATACGGCCAAGACCAATAATAATGGTGCAGATGATGCAGCTGATTATGTTGGTGATCTGCCCAATGACATTTTCTTCTCAGAACGCTGGGCCGGCACGCTAAGCTACG
>JBDVMC010000008.1:0-10156 GCA_039970335.1 Henriciella sp.
TCACCGCGAGCGAGGCGAATCTCAACCTCCCGCAGCTTTGCGATAATCTCTTCAGGCTTCAGTCTCTTGCCCATAATTCGGCTCCATATCTGAAGCCGGTACTAACTCAAATAGTGGACCACTTTTCGGGGAGCAGACCACTGCCGATCTAGACTGTGGACCGCGCCAAGTTCGATAATCAAAACCCTGTGCCTTCAGAACAATTAGGCACTGTTTTGAAAACATGCGGAGCATTCATAGAAGTCTGCATTGCCGCCGAACCCAAATCACTACCTCAGCGGCGTAAGTCGCCCTATAAAGAACGCAAAGAAGTCGGTGAAGGACCGACCGGAAATCGCCAAAAAGCGACATCTGCGCCGTTAACGGAACTCGGTGATCTTTGGGAGTCGATAACGAGCTTGCTCGGTAGCAAGGAGCCGCTCATGTCCATCAAAAGAGCGTATAAAAGTAAACTTTAAGGTGGGGGCTGGGCAGAACGTTTTACAGCCCTTCAATTGCAATTTGTTTTCGAGGCAGATTAACTATACGCAATGCTTTGAAGAAAACACATTGGGGACAGGGAAGATGAGAAATAAATTCGCGACAGCGAGCGCGGCGCTGGTTTTGGCTGGATGCTCTAACACCATCACACTTATGGATCGTCAAACGGGCAATGTTTATGAAACGACCATACCGGCCACAATGAGTTTTTCGGGGACAATTGAAGATTTCGTGATTGATAGCGATAGTTACAACGGGCGTTGGGCAGTTGTGCAGCAGGGTGGCGGTTCGTTTTCCGGATTCAGTTCAGCAACTGTGACCAGCAATGGCCAGACTGCTTCCGGGATCGGCAACACATTTGGGACAGTCAACAGCGCACAAGGTAACGGTACGGCGTTGTTCAATGCGCCTGGCGAAAAAGCAATTCGATGCAAGTTTGAATGGAACACCAACAGCTCATCAGGCCAAGGTATCTGCGAAGGCAATGATGGAAAGCTATATGATATGATAGTTGGGTAATCCCGAACGTTGCTTTCATCTAAACCGGCTCATCTTGTAGGTCAGCGCTAGCATCTAACCTGAACACCCAATCTGGAACAAACTGGGAAACACATCGGATTGGATAAATTTCTGAGTCTAGGAGACGACTATTGAGGAAGCTGATCGCCTTGAGCACTGCTGTGATTTTTGTTGCAGGTGCATCGCAAGCAGAAAAACTACAATTTGAATGCACTAACTTGCAGGGCAAACACTATTATGGCGATGGTGGGCAAACTCCCGAAAAGAATGAGGGTTGGATCGACGATGGAATATCAAATGGGGTATTTGTCACTCAGTTCGATCTTGAGGATCAATCAGTCACTTACCGATACAAGGATGCTACGGGCGTTTGGTACGACCCTGCTCAAGACGAGGGCGGTTTCGTCGCTCTAGTATCGATGAATAACAACTATGAAGGATCGTTCCAAATAATGATCGTGACAGAAGGCCCAGATGCAAGCAATGTCACAAGCGTTGTCATCAATGGTATTGGGTCGATGGCCCCGACAATGCTAATGAATGCCACGCGCCATGGATACATCAATTCGTCACGCACGTTCTACACAGAAGAGTGTACGATGGCTGCCGGGTAAAACGATGATGAGAAATTTCGCACTTGCTCTAGCAGCGCTGGCTATTACCGGCGCTGCATCAGCTGATAAAACTGAAATCACGAGTTCGGGGGTTCAGTACACCGTTCCCAATGAAGGGGGTTGGGAATACGTCCCTTTCGCAGATGTTATCGAGATCGTCGAAAGCCATCAATTTCTTGAGGAGATCGAAAGGCATATCGATGGCGCTCGACTAAGCTATGAGAATGCGTCTCGCATTTATATGATTGAAAAAAAGTCTGGCGATAAGCAAGTCGGCCATATTTCTTTCTCGATCGTGCCGTCTGAGCCCTCATTCTTGGTGACCCAGAATGAGTTCGATGCTGACATGCGAGCTCCAGACTTACGTGATCATTTTGAGCATGTCATCGAACAAGATGCTTACGCCACAGTCACCGCATTGCCTCGCACGGAACTTTATTCGAGAGCTAGTCTCGTGAATTCGGGGGTCGCTCAATATGGTCCTTGGAAGTGCATGACGATCCTCGCTGATGTCACTTTGTCTCATGGACCGTCGCCATATTACTTTTCGGCGACCTGTCCTTCGGGTCAATTCATGCTTCAATTTGCAGTCTTCGCCGACAAGGTTCACCTGAATAGTGTAATGGCTACATTTGAATCCGCAGTATCATCAATCGACGTTAGCCAAGCAGATTGGCACGGCGCAAGAGACCAATAACCATTATCAAATTGGTTCAAGCTGGCTTTCCGCACCCTAACGGGCATAAATCCCAGATCATAAGTCGACACAGAATGCTCCCGCAAAGTCCGTATTAGCGCGTTTTACGTCGCTCGCTAAAGTCCGCGTTGACGCTGGGAGCGGACGTTAGCGAGCGGCTTAACTCGCCCTAAACCGGACGCCCGGGATATCTTCTCCATTCAGAAATATGAGATGGAAACCCTTCCTTTTACGGCATGCTCTCTTGCCATTCTTGTAGCAGAAATGTAATTTCCGGGCCTGAAGCGAAAAGCGCCTTTGAATTGCTCAAACACCAATTTGATTTCTCTCTTAACGATTCATTTGACACCCAAGCGATCGGTGATCTGTGCGATCGCCGGCGCAGTCTGTTAAAAATTGATGGCGGCAGCATTGCGCTCAACGTGATGGTTTACGCCAAGGGGGCATCAAAGCTGCGGCCTCTTGTAGTATTGAATTCGATTGATTTTCCAATGCCGCCTTCGAAGGGGTTTTGTGAAACTATGAGACTGGCAGGGTTTCAAGTTATCTATATCGAACGCCCCGGATTTGGCTGCTCGCGGGGCCTGCCAGAGGCTCTGCTTACCAACCAAGCCATCGAAACGGGCGCAGCTGTGATGACAGAGGCGGCTGTGATTCAAAGGCTTTTGAGCCAACTTCAATTAGGCGAGTTCGTACTTCTATGCATGGGAAGCTCCAACCCAGTCGGATATCGTTTAGCCAAACTCAACCAAAAGGTCGCGCTTACGGTCTTTTCAAATGCGATGTTCAACCAAGATGCTTGGAGCGTCTTCCGACCCGAATGGTTCCAGCATTCACTTAAGCAAGCTATGCGCTCGCGCACGGCGATGAAGCTTTCAATTTTGGGGACCAAACTCGCCTTGAAACGGTCTCCTTCATTATTTTACCGGCAAGTCCTTCAAAAAAGCGCGGGAGACTTGAAGTACTTTGAAGCCAACAAACAAGATTTCTTGGCAGCGAGTTTGAACTATCAAAATATGACAGCCTCGATGATCGCCTACGATGTCCGGACATCGATGCAAATTGATTCAATCCTTAGTGAAAATTGCTTCAAGGACGACAATTGCGTGACTTTCACGAGCAACGAGGCTGATGCAAATTGGAGGCGTGGTCTGCAGGTCGAGTCAGAGCGTTTGTCTTTACCGATTACTTTTGCGTCCGAAGGGGATTTCTTTGCGCCGTATCTTTGCCCGGGCCACCTAATTAATACTATTGAACAGTACGGATAGCCCATAGATATTCGGAGCGACTTAAACTCGCCCCAAAAT
This sequence comes from Henriciella sp., assembly GCA_039970335.1. GTDB lineage: Bacteria > Pseudomonadota > Alphaproteobacteria > Caulobacterales > Hyphomonadaceae > Henriciella. The sequence continues at coordinate 3,618 of JBDVMC010000008.1, forward strand.
GGACGCTCACGCGCACGGTCACTTAAGCTCTAAAAGCAGAAGGCTTTGCAATTACAACAGCTTGCTCCATGCTCTAAAGAGGATTGGTAACAAGGGGACTGGAATGCTGCTGCGTCGCATTACAAAACATGTCAAAGAGCAGAATTGGTTCGCGGTCGCTCTCGACTTCGTAATCGTCGTCGTTGGCGTTTATTGTGGGGTTTGGGTCTCGAACTACCAGGAATCTCAATCGACCGAGGCAACGCGTCAGCAAGTGGTGGAAATACTGCGGGATGACATGTTCCTGGTGAGCGAAACGACGGCCACCTTTGCCTCTAACGTACGAGAAGGGCTTGCTGAATTTGAACTAAAGCGAAGCGAGGGCGAAACCCCGTCACCTTACTTCTATCGCATTCCCGGTTCAGATCGACCGCCGCAAGAGTTGTGGAACTTGATCCAACAGCAGCAACTCACAGATTTGATGTCCCCCAGCTTGATCGCCGATTTAGGGTTCTTCTATTCCGAACAGGAAGGCGTCTCAAACAAATATGTGCGTTACATAACGTTTGTTGAACAACATGTTCTTCCGGGCCTCAAAGAGGATGCAGGCTATTTCTATCGCGTTGATAGCTTGCGTCTAAAGCCGCGCTTTGAAGCGAACATGGATCGATTGATAGAGTGGGTTGCTGAGGCTGAAAAGCTGTCGATCTGGCAAAGTTGTCTTGCCGTGCGGTTACAGACTCCGCTGGAGAAAACGGAAAACTGTACGCCAGATTTCACAACTGCTCCATTCTAGCCGTTATCCTTTTGCCTCAACAGCGAACATAACACTTTGCCTTCTTCGTGTCGTTGAGGCATGCCCTAACAGCTAAGAATTGGGGGACGGATATTGCTGCTGCGTAGAATCACCAAGCACGTTAAAGAACAAAACTGGCTTGCGGTCGGTATCGACTTCATAATCGTGGTGATCGGTGTTTTTATCGGTATCCAAGTCTCAAACTGGAATGATGTACGGGTCGAGAAACAGACCGAACGACAGCTTGTCGATCGGGTTCAACAAGAATTTTCTCTGCTGGAGTCCCAACTTGTTGTCCTCGTTAGACGGTTGAATGGGATAAAATCCGGTACCGGTTGTCTGATCGGCGAAATCCGAAAAGAAGAGCCGATGCTTCCGCACGAGGAAATGTCTGAGTGCATTTGGGGGGCAAGCGCATTAAGCGTTTTGCCGGACGCACCTGCTGTGGTGACCGAAATGGTGTCATCAGGCAGATTGTCTCAACTTTCGAATAAAGAGTTGCGGAAGCAAATCATTCTTTATCGAGACAATCACCAAAGATACGAGCGCTATATGCCCCAGGCGCTAGCAAGCATGTATCCTCCAAACTCGCAATTCTTCGATGCCGTTCACTGGAACACAGACACAGAAACATGGACGTTTCAAACCGCGTCAGACGCAGTGCTTAGTTATGACTTTCAGAAATTGCAGCAGGCCGAAGGTGAACTTCAAATCAAGCAACTCGTACAACACGATGTTTCCGATTTTGGCATGCGACAATTGGAATTGTCCCGAGAAATCCTCGCTTTAATCGGCGCTAGCGAAACCAAGCGGGAAAACGAGGTGGAGACTGGTATTACCCAGCCTTAGCCTTCAGTGACCCACATAAGCCACTCTCTAACGCCCCCTCTGACGGCGTAAGCGTCCTAAACTCGCCCCAGAACAGCCGCTCGTAATGTCTTCTTCTGGTCATAAGGAGACATTGCGATGCGGGTGCCTTCTTACATCCCCTCTGCCTTTGCGCGTCTCCAGAAGAAGATGGCCATCGCTGTGACGACCAAAGGCACCATTAATCCATACTCCCCAACCCAGAAATTGGTTTGATCATTACTCGTTGTGAGTGGCGAGAATATCTTCTGGATGTAGATGTTGTGTGCGCCGTGGAACACTATTGCGGGCCATAAAGAGTTCGATCTGAACGTATAGTAAGCCATTATGACCGACATGCTTGTTATCATCAGTGTAAAGCACGTGATCTGAAAAACCGGATCGCCAAAGCCATATTTGATGATGATTGGATAGTGCCAAACTGACCAGACAAGGCCGCTGAAAATCGCAACCCCTTCAAACGGCATGACCTTGCGAAGCTCCCAGATAAAGAACCCACGCCAGCCGATTTCTTCGCCGGCAATCGTGCCGATAGACTTGATGAATTGTATCGTTGCAAAAAGCACAACCATGATTGCTGCGGCCAGCATTGGCGTACCTGTCAGCCCAAGTTCTTCAGACCATTCGGCGATCGTCTCGCCATCAAACGCGCCACCAAATCCAAGAACCCAAGCTAGCGCATAGCCAATCGTGACGTAGATCACCGGAATGAGATAGGATTGCACATTGTCACGCCACGTTCCGATGTTCCAAGGCAGCGCATTCAATCGTCTGCCGGTGATTTTTAGCGTTGCAAAAGCTGCGATGGCCGGGGACCACATCAGCGCACCGACATAAATGCTGATCGGTGCCAGTCCAACTATCGCGAAATGGCCAACCGCGCTTAACGGGGCCAAGATCGCCAAAAATATTAGGATGGATGTCCACGCGCTTTGTTTGTTCGTTTCTTGGGTCGCCATACTCTTTCAGTCTCATCCTGTGTTTTAGGTGTTGGCACGCGTGGAGTTGGCGTGAATGCGATCCAGCAATGGGGTTCGGTGCAAGGCCTCAATTGCCTGCTCGATGATTGTAGGAATATGGGTTCCAATCTCCTCATATAGACCCGAGAGCGCGGCCCCTATCTCGGCTAGTCGAGCACGCAACCGTTTGTATTGAGTGCGTCCTTTGGGAGTGAGGCTCAAGATTTTGCGGCGCCGGTCTCTCGGGTCATCACTTCGTTCGATCAAATCAAGCCCAATTAACCCTTCGACACGGTGCGCAGCGAGTTGGTGTGACTCATCAAGAGCCTTAGCGATATCCGCCAAGGACGCTTCGCGTTTGTCTCCTATGAACAGGACGCATGCGACCGCTCTCGCTGGTATCGTGATCTCGGCTTCGCGCAAAAGGTCATCTCCTTGGTTCGCGATAAGGTCCACAAGCCTCAAGAGTAAGTTCGAAAGGAAAGCCCCCTTCAGGGCGTGTTCGTCCCGAAAATTTTTTGCAGTCATAGGATCATCTTAATAAGCAAATATTTGCGCAAACGTTTGCATAATAATCTCGCATATGATTGTCAATGCCTGGACACCGCTCGTTTGAGGCATCAGATTCGCGAGACTATTTGAGATTAGGTCTTGGCTGGCTGAGACGCCCGCTTTGGGTCAGGAGGAGACATAAGCCGAGTGTCTTACTTGGGGCGAGTTTAAGCCGCTAAGCTATAGTTCGCTTTCGATGTCTGAACAAACTCCTATCTTTGTCGCCATCGACAGCAAATGACTTCCCTAAAACTACCTAAAGTTGTTTTATGTAATTCACAGCCACGAGCCAATCAAATGCCAAGCATACTCGTGTATGAGCCATCTATGGGCATGCTTGATGGTTTCACTCAACACTCCGACGACGAGGTGTCGGATCGCGCGAGGCATTACGGGTATACGGCGTGCTTTGCTGGCATTCCGATTACGCTGTTCTCCATAGCAATTATCGATGCCTTAGGCCAACACTCGGTCTATGTTTGGGCATGCGGTCTGATCGGAATTGTAACGCTGACGGTCGTGGGAGCTTTTTGTTACTTAAACATTGCCGTTAAGCGTGCTCTCGAGGTCGGGCTTTTACTGACCTACGTCAACGTGTGGACGTTGGGGACTTGGGAGTCGATTGTGGGTGACTTTAAGCAGCACCAATTGGCGCTGATGCTTTTCATTCCACTCATCATCGTTTCTCTGATGAAGAACCGAATGATTTTCATGCTCATCCCGGCACAGTTTGGCTTGGTCTTTTTTTCGTCCACGCAATATGCACATCGGTATTTTTCCGATGAGTTTACGGATCAGAACATCACCATTCTGGGTATTTTGTTCGCGGCAATGTCTTGCGTCGTATTCTTTATGTCCGCCATTACAGCGCGCATTCGCGATAAAAACGACGAAAAATTCCTACGGGTGATTGAAGAGAAACGTCTGCTTTCTCTAACGGATCACCTGACGGGCTTGATCAATCGCCGAGCCTTGACCGACGAAATTGAAAAGACCTGGGCAAAAGAGAAGCGTTTTACCTTGGCTTTCCTCGACCTTGATCGCTTCAAGTCGATCAATGACCAATTCGGTCATGCTGCGGGCGATGCGCTTCTATGTGAATTAGCCGACCGATTATCCGCTTCGCCCGACATCAAACTGGCCTCGCGGATTGGTGGAGATGAGTTTGCTTTCATCCTCATGGACGATCTTATCGACGAGGAGGCAAACCGGGCTATTGAACGCATACACGCCTCAATTACCGCAGACGTTGTGTTCGAAGGGCACTCTCTGGCCTACGGCACATCGATTGGCTATGCTGAGGCGCAGACGGACGTGGATTGCATATCGTTGGTTCTGCCGGCGGCGGAAATCGCAATGCGCCGTGCAAAACTCACTCAAATCGGTTGGGCGCGGTACGATCTTCGCGAGGACGACGCCACAATGGCGACCGCTGCCTTGGAATTGGCGTTCAAAAAGGCATTGTGTTCAGGAAAAATTCGTGCGGCGTTGCAACCGATTGGGTGCGCACAAAGTCATAAGATTAAGGGCTATGAGCTCTTGTCGCGCTGGGTCGATAGCGGCTTAAAAAGTGACCCGCGGCCAGATCAGTTTATCCCAATTGCCGAGAAGCTAGGATTGCTCAATGATCTATTGTGGTCCACGCTTGAGGAGGCGCTAAAAAACGCTGACCTTCGATCCAAGTTTCTGTCCGTCAACGTCTCTCCTGCCCAGATCATCGGTACCGATTTTGTTTGGAAGCTCAGGCAGTGCTTGCGAGATCATGGCTATCCGCCGCAAAACCTTATTTTAGAGATTACTGAGGAAGTCGCGTTTCGCAACGTCGATCAAAATATCGGGGTTTTGAAGGAAGCGCGTCGCCAAGGCATTACAATTGCGCTCGATGATTTTGGAAAAGGCTACTCTTCTCTGTCGATTGTCGAAAAGCTCCCCTTGGATAAGATCAAGATTGATCGGAGCCTCGTCTTGGAATCCGACCATAACAGCCGGATGGAATCAATCCTCGATATTGCTTTACAAATGGCGCACAAACTTGGACTGGAAAGCTGCGTCGAAGGGGTTGAACGCGAAAGCGTTGCCAAACGCGTTGCAGAGCTGGGTGCCACCGAAATTCAGGGCTACTGGCTCGGGAAACCAGAACTAATCGCAGACCAGAGCTATTTAGAACGGATCGCCAAACGCGCGTGACGATTTACATTCCCTACTTTCGACCCAACCCGGGCGCATCCAGCGTCCTAAATAGGGCGTCTTAAGCCACTCTCTAAACCCCGATTTGGCAACGAAATCGACCTAAACCCGGATCACTATTTTGCCCTGCAAAAACCCTCACTCGGTCAGCGCGGCGTGAAACTCGGCAGCCGAAAATTGTGGCCTGCTGCAGGAGTAGCTTCCGAAATTGCCCGCATCATTCTTGTTGGAGAGCAAAGTGATTTCCTCGCCGATGGGATAGCGGATGCCGCAAGCTGGCATTCCGGGTTCCGACGAATGAATAATAATCTCGCCATCGGCGCTGCCCTTTATGAGCCGGATCACTTTCATTCGGGTTCTCAGTTCTGCAGATTGCGGCGGAGGTGGTGTACGCCAAAATGCGAGACGAGACCAGAAGCTTCGTTTTGGTTCGATCCGTTTTTCCTCCAAAACTTGCACCTGAGCGACCAGGTCCCATTGTGCCGCTTGGCTCTCAGCACTCGTTTCTGGCGGACACATGCAAGCCTCCGCTGGAAGCGCAGCAATTACGATAAACGCAGCCGTGCTGAACAGCGATTTGATCTTGAACAACCATCTCATGGCCTGTCCCCTTTGATGCCAAATGAAGTATTTGCGTAGCTTTGAACGGCGATGATGTCCAATCGCTGGGCGGCCGTCGCCGAATTCCACTTTTTTGGTCATGAGCGGCCTTTTTAGGGCGTCTTAAAACGGCCGCTAATGTCCGCTTCGACGCCGGAAGAAGACCTCCGGTTTTGGTCATGAGCGGACGTCGGGCTTAGGCGGCCACTGGACTGGTGCGACGACGGACTTATGCTGACAATGATGACATCGTTAATCGCACTCGAAGAAGCAGCAATCCGGATGTTCAGCCAGAGTAGTGATAACCCGCTCAATGATCTGGCGGACCACATCCCGCATCTGAGTGTCACAAATCGCGAGTACACGGGCGTTGGCGTCTTTATTGAGTTAGATAGCTCTCTCGTAGGCTTGGGAGATGCCAAAGCAACGATCAGCGGCGTAGTAGCCGTCACCAACGACGAGAGGCCTGCATTGGGTTTCTTGTTGTTCGTCGAAGAAGGCAAACCGACTATGCTAGAGGGGTTCAGCTACTCCGAGGCTTGGCCGGATGATCTAAGCGAATACAGTGTGTCTTTGGGGTAGGTCTGATTTGACGCCGA
>JBDVMC010000009.1:0-241878 GCA_039970335.1 Henriciella sp.
TATGACTGGGCTTCACCGCCACCAGCTGCTGCCAGTGTCATTGTGATCGCCGCGGTCAGCGTCGTCTTACCATGGTCCACGTGTCCAATCGTTCCGATGTTCACGTGAGGCTTATTACGCTCAAACTTTTCTTTGGCCATGAGATACTCCTAATACCAAAATTTCTTTTTTGTTTCGGCTTAGCCAGCCAGCTCAGATACCAGCTTCTGTGCTTCTGCTTTCGGCACTTCCGCATAATGTTCGAATTGCATGGTGAATTGCGCCCGGCCTTGCGACATACCGCGAAGGTTAGACACATACCCAAACATGTTCACCAGAGGAACGAAGGCGTTGATCGCCGTTGCGTTACCGCGTGGCTCACTGCCCTGGATCTGTCCACGACGTGAATTCAGGTCACCAATGATGTCACCCATATAGTCTTCTGGGGTCACAACTTCGACTTTCATGACCGGTTCCATCAGACGTGGATCGCCTTGGCTTTTCAGCTCACGGAACGCTGCGCGCGCCGCGATTTCGAAGGCCAGGACACTTGAGTCAACGTCGTGGTAAGCACCGTCATAAAGCGTCGCTTTGAAGTCGGTCATTGGATAGCCAGCAAGCAGACCGTTTTCTTTGGCCATGTTGAGGCCTTTTTCGACGCCTGGGATAAATTCCTTAGGAACGTTACCGCCAACAATCTTGCTTTCGAACACAAAGCCTGAACCTGGCTCGAGTGGCTCAAATTCAACCTTGATGCGCGCGAATTGACCCGAACCACCAGACTGCTTCTTGTGGGTGTAATCAATGTCAGCGCCTTTGCCGAGCGCTTCACGGTACGCCACTTGTGGCTGACCAATGTTCGCTTCAACTTTAAACTCACGCTTCAAACGATCAACCAGGATGTCGAGGTGAAGCTCGCCCATGCCCTTCATGATGGTTTGGCCAGACTCCATGTCTGTCTCAACCTGGAAGCTTGGATCTTCCGCCGCAAGACGCGCCAGACCAGTCGACATCTTCTCTTGGTCAGCCTTGGTTTTAGGCTCAACCGCAATCTCGATCACCGGATCCGGGAAGTTCATTGTTTCCAGAACAACCGGGTTTTGCTTGTCGGAAAGCGTATCGCCGGTTGTCGTGCCTTTCAGGCCCGCAATCGCGATAATGTCGCCTGCATACGCTTCTTCGATATCGTCATGGTCGTTGGAGTGCATGATCATCATACGGCCAACGCGCTCTGGCTTACCCTTGGTCGCGTTCAGTACAGAACCGCCCTTGGTCAGAACACCAGAATAGACACGCACGAAGGTCAGCGACCCGAAATATTTGTCGTTCCAGATTTTGAAGGCCAGGCCAGCGAATGGCTGATCATCAGAAGCCGAACGCGCGATATCGCGGGTCTCAGTTTCGTCACCAGGCTTAAAGCCCATATAATCAGGCACATCGAGCGGGCTCGGCAGGAAGTCCAGCACCGCGTTCAGCATTGGCTGAACACCTTTGTTTTTAAACGCAGAACCGCCCAAGACTGGAACGAATTCCATGGCCAGAGTGCCCTTACGGATCAGCTCACGCAGCTTCTCAATCGTAGGCTCTTCACCTTCGAGATAAGCTTCCATAGCTTCTTCGTCTTGCTCAACCGCGAGCTCGACCATGGTTGAGCGCATCTCTGCACATTTTTCTTTTAGCTCGTCGCGGATCTCGCGCAGTTCCCAGCTCGCGCCGAGATCTTCGCCAGCCCAAACCCATTCTTGCATGGTGATCAGATCAACATGGCCTTCGAGCTCGGTCTCAGAGCCGATTGGGCACTGGATCGGCATAGCTTTTGTGCCGGTGCGATCTTCGATCATGTGAACGCAATTGAAGAAGTCTGCGCCGATCTTGTCCATCTTGTTGACGAACACGATGCGTGGCACGTGGTAGCGGTCAGCCTGACGCCAAACGGTTTCAGTCTGCGGCTCAACACCAGCGTTCGCATCCAGCACACAAACCGCGCCATCAAGAACCGCCAAAGAGCGCTCAACTTCAATTGTGAAGTCAACGTGTCCTGGCGTATCAATGATGTTCAGGCGGTGCTTTTCACCTTGAGGCGTTTCACCATCATCGGTGCGTTCCCAGAACGTGGTCGTCGCAGCAGACGTGATCGTGATCCCGCGCTCTTGCTCTTGCTCCATGTGGTCCATGGTCGCCGCGCCATCATGCACTTCGCCGATTTTGTGAGACTTACCTGTATAGTACAGGATGCGTTCAGACGTGGTCGTTTTGCCGGCATCAATGTGAGCCATGATGCCAAAATTACGATAGCGCTCCAGCGGGTATTCGCGGGCCATGGGCTTTACCTTCGTAGTTGTGTTCCGGGAGGAAACGGAAGCTCTTTAAGTGAAATCTACCAACGATAGTGCGAGAACGCGCGGTTGGCTTCCGCCATCTTGTGCGTATCTTCGCGCTTCTTGACGGCGTTACCGCGGCCTTGAGAAGCATCCATGAGTTCGCCAGCAAGGCGCTCACGCATCGTGTTTTCGTTCCGGCTGCCAGCGGCAGCAGCAAGCCAGCGAATGGCCAGCGCTTGACGGCGCTCCGGACGAACTTCGACCGGCACCTGGTAAGTTGCACCACCAACACGGCGAGAGCGAACCTCAACAGCCGGTGAAATGGCTTCCAGCGCTTCATGAAAGACCTCAACAGGGTCTTTTTTAGCGCGGGTTTCAACGAGATCGAGCGCGCCATAGACGATTCGCTCTGCGGTAGACTTTTTCCCGTCTTGCATGATTTGATTCATGAACTTGGACAGGATGACGTCTTTGAATTTTGGATCAGGCAGGACCTGACGTTTCTCAGCACGGTGACGACGAGACATGTTTTAGCCCTCCTTTATTTCGGCTTCTTAACGCCGTAATGCGAACGACGCTGCTTACGGTCTTTAACGCCCTGGGTATCCAGAACGCCGCGCAGGATGTGGTAACGCACACCCGGCAAATCTTTTACACGACCACCGCGGATCAGAACAACAGAGTGCTCCTGCAGGTTGTGGCCTTCGCCTGGAATGTAGCAAAGCGATTCAAACCCAGTCGTCAGGCGGACCTTAGCCACTTTACGAAGCGCCGAGTTCGGCTTCTTCGGTGTGGTTGTGTACACGCGGGTACAGACACCGCGACGTTGTGGGTTGCCCTTAAGGGCCGGTGTTTTGGAACGCTGCGGCTTTGGTTTACGCGGCTTCCGGATCAGCTGTTGAATCGTTGGCATAGGGGCCTTGATACTCTCTGTGGTTTCGTGGCCCCTCTTGGACCAATTTCTGGTGAGACGCAGGACGGGCCGTGAGCTCCCTATCGTGCATCCGCTCGATTTCTATTGTCTGCCAAACGGGCAATCCCCAAAAGAATTACCGGGCAGACCCCATAAGGACCTACCCAGCCAGCATGAGGCGCGTATTACGGGTCTGTGTAGGTCCCGTCAAGCCTTGGCGGCAGAGATGGTAAAATTCCCTGACATCGCATTTTTCTAACGCTGAAACAGACGCTGTATCGGCACAGAGTAAATGCGGGCTCGCTGGTGCAAATTCGTCACTGTATAGCTCCGCCCTGGCAGGATCGATCGGTCGCTTTTCACGAACCGCCGACGAGCAAAATCATAGGGTTGGCGCAACGCATGCTGTTGGCGTTTCAGATCATATTGAAGCGGTGTATAATAGGCACATCCGTCAAAGAAATAATGCGTAACCTGGCTATAGCGGGTGAGCCCAGGATCAATCCGCGGCGCGCCGCCATGCACTAAGTTTGCCGCCCAAATCAGCGCCTGCCCGCGCTTGAGCAACGCCGTCCTCCGTTCGAAACCCCGGGTCTGCATGGCTTTGGCAATATGGGCCTCGTAGTCGCCATACGATCGCGCCCCGATCAGGTCCATACGCTCGATCGTGTCGAGCTTATGACTTCCGGGATAGTAGAAAAGCGGCCCTGCATCGTCCGCGACATCTTCCAGAGCGACCCAGACCCCACACATAAATCCATCTGGTTTCGCATTAAAATGATACGTATCGGCATGTGCATTCTGCTGCGTACCAAACTCGAAATTCAGGGTTTGGAACGGGAAAGCACGGCGCCCGTAGATGGCTGATAGCGCATCCAATAACGGTTGGTGCGTGGCAAGATTGGCGACGGCGTCACAGACTTGCCATCCATTCGGGACACGGCCGTGCTTGCGAACCGCCGCGGCACAAAAGTCCTCAGCGATCTGCAAATCTTCCGGATCGAAACCTGGGTCCAGAATGGCGAAACCATTCTCTCGTAGAGACTGAATAATCTCCGCGTGAACAGGGTGCTGTTCTTTCAAAATTTGCAAAGCTTGGTCATCACGCGCGAACGCGGGCATTGGGAGTGTCGTATCGGGAGAAGACATATGGGTTTACCGGTTGAAGCATTATCAAACCGTCCCCACGAGATGCGTTATTAGCAGACACAGACAAACAGCGTCCAACAAAAAAGCGCCGCCCATTCGAAAATGAGCGGCGCTTTGATTTGGGACTAAAGCCGGTGGGCTTACTCGGCCGCTTCCGGCGCTGGCAGAGACGCGGCTGCAGCTTTCGCTGCGGCTTCGCGCTTGTTGCGAAGTTGGGTGTCGCGTTGGGCAGCAACTTTGCGCATTTCGCGCATTCCGCCGCCTGTACCAGCAGGAATGAGGCGTCCAACAATGACGTTCTCTTTCAAGCCTTCGAGCGTATCGACTTTGCCTTGCAGCGCCGCTTCGGTGAGCACGCGGGTGGTCTCTTGGAACGAGGCCGCAGAGATGAAGCTGCGGGTCTGTAGAGACGCCTTGGTGATCCCGAGAAGAACCGGCACACCAACGGCTTCGCGTTGATCGGCTTTCTTCGACTTACGCACTGCTGCGTTCGCTTCATCGAGCTCGAGCCCATCGACATGCTCACCTTTGATGAGGGTCGTGGTTCCGGCATCGGTGATTTCGAACTTTTGCAGCATTTGGCGAACGATCACTTCGATATGCTTGTCGTTGATCGGAACACCTTGCAGACGGTAGACCTTCTGGACTTCGTCGACCAGATAATCGGCCAAAGCTTCGATGCCGAGCGTTGCAAGAATATCCTGCGGCGCTGGGTTACCGTCGATGATGTAATCACCGCGCTTCACATAGTCACCGTCTTGCACGTCAAGACGACGGGCTTTTGGAACCAGGAATTCGATGGCGTCTTTGCCCTCTTCATCCGGAACAATCGCGATCTTACGCTTCTGCTTATACTCACGGATGAACTGAATACGTCCGTCCATTTCCGCGATCACAGCATTGTCCTTCGGACGACGCGCTTCGAACAGTTCAGCAACACGTGGCAGACCACCGGTAATGTCTTTGGTTTTCGCGCCGCCAGTTGCAACACGCGCCATAGACTCACCGACTTTCACAGCATCGCCTTCTTCAACCGAGAGAATGGCGCCTGGTGAAAGCATGTAGCGGGCCTCGTTGCCATTCGGCAGAGACATCGCTTCGCCTTTGTCATCCACGATCATCAGAGACGGACGCAAGTCTGCCCCTTTCGAACCGCGACCATCAATGATCACACGCGAGGTGATCCCGGTGGCTTCATCGGTCTCTTCGCGCGCGGTTAGACCGTCGACGATATCAACCAGGCGAACAGAGCCTTCGACTTCAGAGATCATTGGCTGCGCAAATGGATCCCAGTCAGCGATCTTATCGCCAGGCTTGACCTTCTTCTTGTCTTTGACAGACAAAGCCGTTCCGTAAGTTGGCTTGAAGGTCTGACGCGTACGACCATCAGTATCTTCGATCGAAACAACCATGTGACGTCCAGTGACGATCAGCTGACCGTCTTCGCGAGTCACGAAGGTTGGGTTGTCGAATTTGATCTTACCTTCGACCTGCGCTTCGGCAGAGCTTTCTTCGGCAACCGAAGCCGCGCCGCCAATGTGGAAGGTCCGCATGGTTAGCTGGGTACCCGGCTCACCAATAGACTGAGCCGCGATAACGCCGACCGCTTCGCCTTTGTTGACGACCGTGCCGCGGGCCAGGTCGCGACCATAGCAAGAGACACAAACGCCAATTTTAGTTTCACAGGTCAGGGGTGAGCGAACTTTGATGCGGTCTACACCCGAGTCTTCGATCTTCCGTGCCAGCACTTCGTCAATGTAGGTGTTCGCCGGGGCGACCAACTCATCAGACTTCGGTGCTTTGACGTCTTCACCAGTAAGACGGCCGAGAATACGCTCGCTCAGCGAGACGACAACATCGGCGCCTTCCATGACAGCTGACAGCTCAATGCCCTGCTCAGTTCCGCAATCCTGTTCGGTGACGATACAGTCCTGCGCAACATCAACCAGACGACGCGTCAGGTAACCAGAGTTCGCAGTTTTCAAAGCGGTGTCAGCAAGACCCTTACGAGCCCCGTGGGTGGAGTTGAAGTACTCCTGAACGGTCAGACCCTCTTTGAAGTTCGAGATAATCGGCGTCTCAATGATTGAACCATCCGGACGAGCCATCAGACCGCGCATACCGGCCAGCTGCTTCATCTGGTTCTTCGAGCCACGCGCACCAGAGTGCGCCATCATGAAGACTGAGTTGGTTTCTTCGAGACGACCGGTTTTCTTGTCGGTCTCGGCTTCGCCCGCCACATCCATCATCGCATCCGCGACTTTGTCTGTGCAGGTCGACCAGGCGTCGACAACCTTGTTATATTTCTCGCCGCGCGTGATCAGACCGTCAGCATATTGACGCTCATACTCGGTCACTTGCTCTTTGGTTTGCTCAACCAATTTCACTTTTGCGGGTGGAATTTTCATATCGTCCTTACCGAACGAAATGCCGGCTTTCGCCGCTTCCCGGAAACCAAGCGCCATCAAACGGTCAGCAAAGATCACAGTCGCTTTCTGACCACAATGACGATAAACTTCGTCGATCAGGTTCCCGATTTTCTTCTTCACCATCACGTCGGTCAGGAGGTTTTCCGGATCGATTTTGTGATGACGTGGGAAGATATCAGCAATCATGAAACGGCCAGGTGTCGTGTCGATGACTTTCGACAATGGCTCATTGTTTTCATCATTGGTGTGATACATCGCCTTGATCTTGGCGTGCATAGACAGCTTGCCTGATCCCAGCGCGTGCTCAAGCTCAGCCATGTCTGAAATCAACATGCCCTCGCCCATCTCTTTCGGCTTATCGAGCGAGAGATAGTAGAGCCCAAGAACGATATCCTGAGACGGAACAATAATCGGCTTACCATTGGCCGGCGACAGGATATTGTTCGTCGACATCATCAGAACGCGCGATTCGAGCTGAGCTTCCAAGCTCAGCGGCACGTGGACCGCCATTTGGTCGCCGTCAAAGTCAGCGTTGAACGCGGCACAAACCAGCGGGTGAAGCTGGATCGCTTTACCTTCGATCAGTTTTGGTTCGAAAGCCTGGATGCCAAGACGGTGAAGCGTTGGCGCACGGTTCAACAGGATCGGGTGCTCACGAATAACTTCTTCGAGAATATCCCAGACTTCTGGCTTCTCTTTTTCGACCAATTTCTTCGCGGCTTTAACAGTGCCGGCGAGGCCCTTGGCGTCGAGACGCGCATAGATGAACGGTTTGAACAGCTCGAGTGCCATCTTCTTCGGAATTCCGCACTCGTGCAGTTTCATGGTTGGACCAACCACGATGACCGAACGACCAGAATAGTCGACGCGCTTTCCGAGAAGGTTCTGACGGAAACGACCGTGCTTACCTTTGAGCATGTCTGAAAGGGATTTCAGAGGGCGCTTATTGGTACCAGTAATCGTCCGGCCACGACGGCCATTGTCGAACAGAGCGTCGACAGATTCCTGAAGCATACGCTTCTCGTTCCGAATGATGATGTCCGGCGCGCGAAGTTCCATGAGGCGCTTCAGGCGGTTGTTCCGGTTGATCACACGGCGATAAAGGTCGTTCAGATCAGAGGTCGCAAAGCGGCCACCATCCAGCGGCACCAATGGGCGCAAATCTGGCGGGATCACTGGAACGACGTTCAAGATCATCCACTCTGGCTTGGCACCAGACGTCAGGAAAGCCTCAACGACTTTCAAACGCTTAGAGTATTTCTTCGTCTTCAGCTCAGACGTCGATTCAGCGAGGTCTTCACGCAACGTGTCAGCGAGCAGGTCAAGGTCGAGTCCTTCGAGGATCTCTTTGACCGCTTCGGCACCGATCATCGCGGTGAAGGCATCTTCGCCATACTCGTCCTGAAGATCCATATACTCTTCTTCAGAGAGCATCTGCTTTGGTTCGAGCGGTGTCAGGCCAGGTTCAGTGACGACATAGCTCTCAAAGTACAGAACGCGCTCAACATCTTTCAATGTCATGTCGAGCAAGGTCGCGATCCGGGACGGAAGCGACTTGAGGAACCAGATGTGAGCTACCGGCGAGGCCAGCTCAATGTGTCCCATACGCTCACGGCGTACTTTTGCGAGCGTGACTTCCACGCCGCATTTCTCACAGATAATTCCGCGATATTTGATCCGCTTATATTTCCCGCAAAGACACTCATAGTCTTTGATCGGTCCGAAGATCCGCGCACAGAACAGGCCGTCGCGCTCAGGCTTGAACGTCCGGTAGTTGATCGTTTCCGGCTTCTTGATTTCACCGGAAGACCATCCACGGATTTTTTCCGGGCTGGCAATCGTAATCCGGATCGCATCAAACGTCGGGACTTCTTCTTTTTGTCTGTAAATGCTGGCTACATCTTGGCGCATATGTTTCCACTCCTTGGGAGGGTTTGGCCGGCTTCCTCGCCGAAAGGCCGACCCTTGAACCTGTTTACTCTACTTACCTCTTGTGAAGGCGTGACGACTATTCAGCCGCCACGTTTGAGTCTCCGTCATTATCTCCGATCAACTCGACATTCAGTCCGAGTGACCGCATCTCTTTGATCAACACGTTGAAGCTTTCCGGAATACCGGCTTCGAACGTGTCATCGCCGCGAACAATCGCTTCGTACACTTTCGCACGGCCGGCTGTGTCATCCGACTTAACGGTGAGCATTTCCTGCAGCGTGTACGCCGCGCCATAAGCCTCAAGGGCCCAGACTTCCATCTCACCAAAGCGCTGACCACCGAACTGGGCTTTACCGCCGAGGGGCTGCTGGGTGACCAGAGAATATGGTCCGGTTGAACGGGCGTGGATCTTCTCGTCGACCAAGTGGTGCAGTTTGAGAAGATACTTATAGCCGACTGTAACGGGGCGTTTGAACTGCTCGCCGGTGCGGCCGTCAAAGACAACCGACTGACCAGAGCTGTGCAGACCTGCACGCTCGAGCATTTCAACAATGTCCGGCTCACGGGCGCCATCAAAGACAGGCGTCGCGAACGGCACACCCTTGTGCAGGTTGCCCGCAAGTTCGACCAGATCCTCTTCCGACTCTGGAAGCGGCTCATCATTGCCATAGACCTTCTGAAGGGTGTCCTTCAGCTGGGCTACATCATGCGTCGCGCGCCACTCTTCGAGCGATTCAGTGACCATTTTCCCGAGCCCCGCCGCGGCCCAGCCGAGGTGAGTTTCGAGAATCTGCCCAACGTTCATACGCGATGGAACGCCGAGCGGGTTAAGCACGATATCGACTGGCGTACCGTCCTCTA
The DNA here is from genome assembly GCA_039970335.1 of Henriciella sp. Taxonomy (GTDB): domain Bacteria; phylum Pseudomonadota; class Alphaproteobacteria; order Caulobacterales; family Hyphomonadaceae; genus Henriciella. The sequence goes on from JBDVMC010000009.1 coordinate 9,585, forward strand.
GGAATGGCATGTCTTCGATCGGGTTGATCTTAGAGATAACCCCTTTGTTGCCGTGGCGTCCGGCCATCTTGTCGCCTGGCTGAAGCTTACGCTTCACCGCGAGGAAGACTTTGACGACTTTCATCACGCCAGGAGGCAGGTCATCGCCCTGCTGAACCTTGTCGACCTTGTCGTTGAAGCGCGCATCGAGCTCGCGGATCGCTTCGTCGAACTGCTCGCGCAGCGCGTCGATTTCGGCTTGTGCCTTTTCAGACTTCAGCGCGATTTCCCAAAGGTCGCGTTCTGACAGATCATCAAGATCAGCTGCAGAGATTTTGCCAGCCTTCATGCCTTTCGGCCCAGCCGCAGCATCTTTGCCAATCAGGATTTCGCGCAGACGATTATAAGTGTTGCGCTCAAGGATAGACTGCTCGTCTTCCTTATCTTCCTGAAGCTGTTCGATCTGCTCGCGCTCAATTTGCAGAGCACGTTGATCTTTATCGATGCCGTGGCGGTTAAACACACGAACCTCAACAACCGTACCCGCATCGCCCGGAGGCACACGCAGAGACGTGTCACGAACGTCAGAGGCTTTCTCACCAAAGATCGCACGGAGGAGTTTTTCTTCCGGTGTCATCGGGCTTTCGCCTTTTGGCGTCACCTTACCAACGAGAATGTCGCCAGCTTTAACCTCGGCACCCACCGCAACAATACCGGCTTCATCCAGGTTCCGAAGCGCTTCTTCACCAACGTTTGGAATATCGCGGGTAATTTCTTCAGGACCGAGCTTGGTGTCGCGCGCAGCAACATCGAACTCTTCCAAGTGGATAGAGGTATAGACGTCATCGCGCACGATGCGCTCAGAGATCAGGATCGAATCTTCGAAGTTATAGCCGTTCCAAGGCATAAACGCGACGAGCACGTTTCGGCCAAGTGCCAGCTCACCAAGGTCAGTTGAAGGACCATCAGCAATGATGTCGCCCTTCTTGACCACGTCGCCCACTTTCACAATTGGGCGCTGGTTGATGCAGCTATTCTGGTTTGAACGACGGAACTTGGCCAGGCGATAAATATCCACGCCGGACTTGTTATCGAGATCTTCAGTCGCGCGAACAACGATCCGCACGCCATCAACTTGCTCGATGATGCCATCGCGAGATGCCACAACCGCAGCGCGGCTATCACGGGCCACGACAGATTCCATACCGGTCCCAACCAGCGGCGCATCGGTTTGCACCAGCGGCACAGCTTGACGTTGCATGTTCGAGCCCATCAAAGCGCGGTTCGCATCATCATTCTCTAGGAATGGGATGAGCGCCGCAGCGACAGACACAACCTGCTTCGGCGAAACGTCCATATACTGAACGTCATCCTTCAGGACGAGCATCGCTTCGCCGTTGACACGAGCGTTCGCAAACTCATTCGTCAGCTCACCCTTGTCGTCGACCTGGGTGTTCGCTTGAGCAATCTTGTAGAGCTGCTCTTCCATGGCTGAAAGATAGTCGACCTCATCGGTCAGCTTACCGTTCACAACTTTCCGGTACGGGCTTTCGATAAAGCCATACTTATTGACCCGCGCATGCGTGGCGAGCGAGTTGATCAGACCAATGTTCGGGCCCTCTGGCGTTTCAATCGGGCAGATCCGGCCGTAGTGGGTCGGGTGCACGTCGCGAACTTCAAAGCCAGCCCGCTCACGCGTCAGACCACCAGGTCCGAGCGCTGAGAGACGACGTTTGTGCGTAATCTCTGACAATGGGTTGGTTTGGTCCATGAACTGAGACAGCTGCGAAGAACCGAAGAATTCGCGCACAGACGCGACAACTGGCTTCGCATTGATCAGATCGTTCGGCATCACAGTGTCGATGTCGACAGAACTCATACGCTCTTTGATCGCGCGCTCCATGCGCACGAGGCCGATGCGGTAATTGTTTTCCATCAGCTCACCGACAGAGCGAACCCGGCGGTTACCAAGGTTATCAATGTCGTCGACATCGCCTTTGCCGTCTTTCAGGTCGAGGATGACCTTGGAAACGCCAATGATGTCGTCATTGCGGAGCGTACGAACCGTATCTTCAGCTGGCTCATACTCAGAGACCGCAACTTTCAGACGGGTGTTCATTTTTACCCGACCAACAGCCGACAGGTCATAACGCTCGCCATCAAAGAAGAGCTGGTTGAACAAAGCGTCAGCTGCTTCCTGGGTTGGCGGCTCACCTGGGCGCATGACACGGTAGATATCTGACAGCGCTTCAAAACGCGTATCGTTCTTGTCCGCTTTCAGGGTGTTGCGCAGCCATGGGCCGCGGCCATCATTGTCGACATCGAGAATTTCGATCGCTTTGACATTTTGCTCACGCAGTTCGGCCAGCAATTCTTCTTCGAGAATGTCGCCAGACTCGCCGTAAATCTCGCCGGTTTTGCGATTGACGATATCACGCGCCAGGAACTTACCTTCCAGCGCTGTGGTTGGCAGCAGCAATTCTTCGGTGCCAGCTTCAGTGATACGCTTCAGCGCCAGTGTCGTGATCTTGCGATCCGCAGGTGCGACGACCTTACCAGATTTTGCATCCACCAGATCAAAAGCAGGCTTCACGCCCTTCCAAGCTTCAGGATTGAAGCCCGTGATCCAGCCCGCTTTATCAAGACGGTAGATCGAGTGCGTATAGAACATGTCGAGGATCTGATCGGAATCATAACCCAGCGCCATCATCAGCGTTGTCGCTGGCAGTTTACGCTTGCGGTCAATCCGAACGTTCAGAACGTCTTTGGCATCAAACTCAAAATCGAGCCAAGAGCCACGGTATGGAATGATGCGCGCGGCGAAGAGCAGCTTTCCAGATGAGTGGGTTTTACCTTTGTCGTGATCGAAGAACACACCAGGCGACCGGTGCATTTGGCTAACGATTACGCGCTCGGTTCCGTTCACGATGAACGTACCCTTATTGGTCATCAGCGGAATATCGCCGAGATAGACCTCTTGTTCTTTGACTTCTTTAACCGACTTGGCGCCGGTGTCCTCGTCAATGTCGAACACGACCAGCTGCAGGCGCACTTTCAAAGGCGCCGCATATGTCAGGTCACGCTGCATACATTCTTCAGTATCGAACTTTGGCGGCTCAAACTCATAGCTGACATATTCGAGCGACGCGCGCTCGTTAAAGTCGACAATTGGGAACACTGACTTGAATACGCCGCCGAGACCGTCATCGGTCCGCTCTGCTTGCGGTGTCTTCATTTGCAGGAAGTGTTCATATGAGGAGCGCTGAACCTCGATGAGGTTAGGCATATCGATGGCTTCGGGAATTTTGCCGAAGGATTTGCGGATGCGTTTCTTTTCAGTGAAAGAGAGTGCCATCTTGTCTTCCGTTTTGGGCCCCTAAAGCTCCTAAGAACTCGAGCGGCGTGTCGCCTAAAACGCGAGGACGCGGCAAAGCCAAACTGACTTTGCCGCGCTTGATACTGACGAAACGGCGCCTCGCGCAAACCCCATCCCGTACTGTACTCACCCCGTAAGGGGCAGAAGTCTTACTTGAGCTCGACGGTCGCGCCAGCTTCTTCGAACTTCTTCTTGATGTCTTCGGCTTCGTCTTTCGACACGCCTTCTTTAACTGGCTTCGGAGCGCTTTCGACGAGCTCTTTAGCTTCTTTCAGACCAAGGCCGCCCACGACTTCGCGGACAACTTTAATCACGTTGATTTTCTTGGCGCCGGCATCTGTGAGGACGACGTCAAATTCGGTTTTCTCTTCAGCAGCTGCGCCGGCGTCGCCGCCTGCAGCTGGTCCAGCGACTGCAACTGCTGCAGCGGCTTTGATGCCACGCTCTTCGAGAAAGTCGTTGAGCTCTTTTGCTTCGAGAATGGTGAGGCCGAGAAGCTCTTCACCTAGTTTTGCGATATCAGCCATTTGTTCTGATTTCCTGTTACGGGTTGATGTTTGTTTGCTGGTCTTTGTTGTGGGTTTGACTTATGCCGCTGCCTGTTCGCCAATCGCATTGATGGCGCCTGCCAGACCTTGAGCCGGCGCATTGATGCGCGAGCCAATCTGACTTGCTTGTCCCAAGAGACGCGCAACGATAGTAGCAATTTGTTCCTCACGTGATGGCAATTTGGAGAGCGCAGAAACGCCCGCCGCATCAAGAATTTCATCTCCCATCATTCCACCAACGATGACGAGCTTTTCGTTATCTTTGGCGAACTCAGAAGCACCCTTTGCCGCAGCAACTGGATCTTCTGCATAAGCAATGACAGTCTGATCAACGAACATGGCATTCACCACGTCGCCGCCTTTTCCATCAAGTGCTTTCTTAAAGAGACGGTTCTTGACCACTTTCGCTGTCGCACCCTGCTCGCGCAGTTTGCCACGGAACTCAGTCATCTCCGCAACTGTAAGACCGGTATAACGTGCCACGATGACACTGCCTGAGTCAGCAATAACGCCCTCGAGCGATTTGATGGCTTCGGCTTTTCCGGTTCTATCCATTACGGATCTCCTTCAAACAAGGCGACCGGACCATCCGGGCGCCTGGGGTTGCCTTTAGTCGCGTCGAAACGCTACTATTAGCGCCTGCCCAGGGCGTCCGCAGACCAGTCCAATCTGTGGCGAACCACAGACCAACCTGCATCACCCCGTCTATCAAAGGAATTACATCCCCGAGAGGACAACCCATGGTCTGTGACAGGAAACGGGAGACCGACGAATCGCCAATCTCCCGCAAGCTGCGTTCCTTAACCTTTCATACACAGGCCTGCAACCCCTAAAATCACAAAAGTCAAGGGTCGGCTGAATTTCTCTTTATTCATCAAGTAGCGGTCGCTTATTCCCGCCGATCACCACACCCCAAACCGCGATCTCTCCCCAGCCTTCAGCCGGGGTTTCAATTGGGTTGGCATCGAGGATTGTAAAGTCCGCCAGCTTGCCGGGAGAAATACTCCCGAGATCGGCCTCCAATCCCAGCGCATAGGCAGCATCAATCGTGATCGACTCCAATGCCTCATGGGCTGAAAGCTTCTCAGTTGGGGTCAACTCTCCGCCTTCGCGGGTCGACCTCAACATGTGTACGCTGGCCGCGCGAAGCGGAAGCGGCGGCGCGAGTGGTGCATCAGAATGCAAGGTCACAGGAACACCCGCCGCACTAAGCGACGCCAAAGGCAACATCCAGCTGCCGCGATCCGGTCCGAGCGGCGACTGATACGCCTCACCGAGATAGAAGACATAATGGCTCGCAGCAGAGATACCGGCATTCAGCTCCCCTGCCCGCTGCACCTGCTCTGGCGAAAACAGGCCCGCATGCTCGAAGATAAATTCGCGGTCCGGGGCGGAGGGTCGAAGCTCAGCAAGCGCATCCAAGGTCGCGGTTTGCGCCGCATCGCCATTCGAGTGGATCCGCACCGCGAGACCGGCGTCCCAATAGGGCTGAATAGTGGGTGCGATCTCATCCGGCTTTAGAACCCACAATCCGGTAGAGCCTTCAGACTGCCCACTCAGATACCCCGGTTCGGAAATCCGCATGGTTTGGGAATAGAAGGCCGCATCGGTGAAGAACTTAACTTGCGGCAAAACCGGCGCGGGCGTGGGCACGGTCCCTTCTACCATCCCGAGAATGGTCGAAACCCGGTCCTCACCATGCGCGGCAAGGAATGCCCGGTGCTCTGGCACCAGATACAACCGGTATCCGGAATGGTCGATTGAGCGCCAATTGCCCTGAATGTTGGCATTTTCGAGCGGCAGCGTGAAAATCCCGTAGCCCAGATCCGCAACCGTCGTGACCCCACCAAAGCGAAGCAGGTCGGAGAAACCATCCAAGCCAGTGGCCAAACGGTCAGGCGCCAACAGGATTGGACCGATTGACCGCATCAATGCCGGGATCGCATCTTCATAGATGCGCCCTGTCAGCGCTCCGGATGCGTCCAGGTCCACGCCCTCGAACTGCTCGTGAAGCGAAGCCTCAATTCCCGCCCATTCTAGACCGACGCTATTCAGATAGAAATCGTGACTTGAATAATGCCAGATCACCAAAGGCCGATCCGTGGTGACCGCATCAAGGTCTGTGCGCGTCAGATCACCGTGAACCAGATTGTGAAATCCATAGACGATCAAAGGCTCACCTTCTGGCGCGGCGGCATCATACTCCACCAACCGGTCGAAGAAGGCCTCTCGCGTTGGTAAGCCGCGCACCATCCCGCCTGGCGTCGCCATCGGCCAAGGCGGGGTGAGCGGCGTCGCATATTGAAGCGATGACAGCGACATATGAATGTGCGGATCGATCAGCCCTGGAACAATCGTCTTTTCCGCAAACGTCTCATCATGCGCGGCGCCTGGAAAGTCTGAGCGTAATGCTTCCAAGTCTCCAACCGCGAGAATGCGATCGTCTCGAACGGCAACAGCTTCCGCCGTTTCGCCGTCTGTCATTGTAACGATTGCGGACGCTGAATAGATCACCGCCCCTTCGCCATTCATTGGTGTTTGTTCCGTCTCGCTGACAGGGGCCGCACAGGCGACCATCCCCGCAACAAGGCAAATGCTTGCGCCATATATTTTCATTATCGTTTCTCCCACCTGGGAGTTTGCCTCAGGCAATTGTGAAATGCAAAACACTGGAAGCTCTGGACAATTAGACCCGAGCACGATCAGTACGGTTACATTGACAACTTTGGGACCGAACCAATGAGAAGAACACTCGCGGCCGTGCTTGGCATGGCTTTGCTTGCAAGCGCTTGCCAGCCTGCAAGCGATACAGCAGCAACAACAGACGAAGCTGAAACGCCGCCCGTAACAAGCACGCTTGTTGCCGACGCAGCGAGCATTGAAGCTCACATTACCTATCTGGCGAGCGATGAACTCGAAGGCCGTGAAGCTGGCACAGCTGGTTACGACACAGCCGCAGAATTTGTTGCTTCCGAAATGGAAAAGCTCGGCGTAGCCCCAGCTGGCAATGACGGCACATATTTTCAGACGGTGCCATTGCAGCGCAGCTACCGCGTTCCAGACGCCTTGGAATTGTCGGTCACCGAAGCGGGCTCAGGCGCTGCGCTGCCGCTCGAACCGAATGTCGACTATGTGATGTTCGGCTCAACCAGCAATGCCGCCTCAAGCGTCGAAGCTGAAGCGGTCTTTGTCGGTTATGGCATCGTCGCACCGGATCTCGGGCGCGACGATTATGCGGGCCTCGATGTCGAAGGCAAAATCGTCGTCACCCTGAGAGGCACACCGAAAGGCATCCAGACCGAAGAGCGCGCCTTCTATGGCTCACAGAAGAGCAAAGAAGCGTCCGACCGGGGCGCGATTGGGGTGGTCTCGCTGACCACACCGACCCGCGAGACGGTCTATTCCTTTGCCCGCCTGGTCGGAGAAGGCCGTTTGGAATCAGCGCGCATGAGCTGGCTGACGCCAGATGGCGAGACTTTCTCTCGCGCCTCGAACTTGAAGGCCAATGGCCTGCTCTCCATGGAGGGTGGACGAAAGCTAGTCGAGGGCGCGGGCCAGGATTTCGATGCGCTCATGGAAGCCGCCGAAACAGAAGGCGCGACTATTGAGGGTTTCACCTTGCCCTACCGCATCGCCATGTCTCAGGCCTCAACCCTCGACACTGTCGAATCGAACAATGTGCTCGGCATGATCGAGGGCAGCGACCCGGTCCTCAAAAATGAAGTGATCGCGCTCACCGCTCACCTCGACCATATTGGCCTCTCGAAGACGTTCGAAGACGATAAGATCAATAATGGCGCGCTGGATAATGCGGCCGGCGTTTCAACCCTGTTGGAAGCGGCTCGGTTGATCATGGCCGGCGAGCGCCCGAAACGCTCGATCATGCTGGTCATTGTCACCGCTGAGGAGAAAGGCCTTCTTGGGGCGCAGTATTTCGCGCAAAATCCAACGGTCGACGTCGACCGCCTGGTCGGCAGCGTAAATCTCGATATGCCAGTCCTGACTTATGATTTCGAAGACGTGGTCGCGTTCGGGTCAGATCGCTCGACGATTGAGGGCGCTGTTCGCCAAGCTTCCGATGAAATGGGGATGACCCTCAGCCCGGACCCGATGCCGGACCAAGGCCTGTTCACCCGTTCAGACCATTTCCGCTTCGTCCAAATCGGCGTGCCGTCTGTGTTCCTGGCGACCGGTTATGCGAATGGCGGCGAAGAAGCCTGGGCGGCGCATTTCGCGAATAATTATCACCGTCCGTCTGATGAGATGAATGACAACATCAATATCGGCGCGGCAGCTAAATTTGCGGAGCTGAACACGCGGATCGCCTTGATCCTCGCCAATCGCGACGAACGACCGCTCTGGAACAAAGACGATTTCTTTGCCCGCCAGTTTGATGGCCCTCAGGTCGCTGAATAGCGTTTAAGTGCCCACCGCAAACAAAAAGCCCGCCGGATCACTCCGGCGGGCTTTTTCAATATTGAAAGTCTATAAAAGACCTAGTTTTCGATCGCATCGCCTGAGTCGACAATGATGCCAGGACCCATGGTTGAGCTGATCGCAATCTTCTTCATATAGGTACCCTTGGCACCTGAAGGCTTGGCTTTCATCAGAGCGCCGATGAACGCGCGAACGTTCTTCTCGATCGCATCTTCTGTGAAAGACGCTTTGCCGATACCGGCGTGGATGATGCCGAATTTCTCGACACGGAACTCAACAGATCCGCCTTTAGCGTCTTTGACCGCTTGGCCAACATTTGGGGTCACCGTGCCAACCTTAGGGTTTGGCATCAGACCGCGTGGTCCAAGGATCTTACCCAGACGACCCACAACAGACATCATGTCCGGAGATGCAATCACCCGGTCAAAGTCAGTCTTGCCGTTCTGGATCTCTTCCATCAGGTCTTCAGCGCCGACGATTTCCGCGCCAGCTTCTTTCGCCTCGTCGGCTTTTGCGTCGCGCGCAAAAACAGCGACGCGAACGTCTTTGCCGGTGCCAGATGGCAGCGAAACAACGCCGCGAACCATTTGGTCAGCATATTTTGGGTCAACACCGAGATTAACGGCGATTTCGATGGTCTCATCAAACTTAGATGTGGCGTTTGATTTCACCAATTTCACAGCGTCTGCGACAGCGTAAGCGGTTTCCGCTTCAACAGTTTCAGCAGCAGCGCGATAACGTTTTCCAACCATGGTCTTACCCCGTCACTTCGAGACCCATCGAGCGCGCGGAGCCCTCGATGATCTTCGTTGCTTGATCAAGATCGTTTGCGTTCAGATCTTCCATCTTCGCTTCAGCAATCTCGCGGCACTGAGCGCGGGTGACTGAACCAGCGACCGTGCGACCTGGCTCTTGCGATCCTGATTTCAGGCCAGCGGCCTTTTTCAGAAGCACAGACGCAGGTGCGGTTTTGACGATGAAGGTGAACGACTTGTCTTGGTAATAGTCGATGACAACCGGCAGGGGCAGGCCTTTTTCGACCTTATCTGTTTTGGCGTTAAACGCTTTACAGAATTCCATGATGTTAATACCGCGCTGACCGAGCGCCGGACCAACAGGTGGCGACGGGTTTGCAGCACCGGCGGGAATCTGGAGCTTAAGCTGCCCCAGCAATTTCTTAGCCATGATAGCCTCTCTGGCAAATGTGGTGTCCGGTGGTCTTTCGATCCGAACGTCCAGGGTTTAGAGGGTTCGTGGTTCGGGCTGACTGCCCCTCCCACAAACGTTTTTGTTCACTCCTAAGAGTGAGCGCTGGCGTAAAGCACTTCTATTCCGAGCGGTCAAGCGACGCGGGAATTGTCTCAGCATCTCAATTACATCACAAATGGTTTAGATATGAGCTCGCGGGGTTGTCATGAGGCTCTATTTTTGGTGCCAATATTGCAGGCGGATATTTCCAGGAATCTAGTGGAGTGTGGTACCGATGGCGAAAGCTAGGCTCATGAAAACGGCAACTGTGGCGGCCCTCCTTGCGAGTGGCGCCGTTCTAGCCGCGTGCGGCGGTGGTGGCGGCGGAAGCAGCGTCACGCCAGCCACAACTGCCGTATCACCTCCTCCACCCCCTCCACCTGTGAGTCAGTCCCCTGTCTTCACCCCGGGCGTATTTGCGGCTTCCAGCACGTTTAAAGACCAATGCGCTTCTCCGCGCACAGGGGTCGACATTGAAAATAACCCCTTTCCAGACCAAGCTGGCTCGCTCGAAGAAGAGCTGTTCTGGCTCCGCTCTTGGACCAATGAAACTTATCTTTGGAATGATGAAGTCGCCGACCGCGATCCTGCGGGCTTTACCGATCGCGTTGCATATTTTGACGTTTTAAAGACCGAAGCCGTCGAGCCGTCCGGAGAGGACCGCGATGATTTCCACTTCAGCCAACCGACTGAGGACTTTCTCGCCGCTCGCAACTCGGTCGGAAACCCGGGCTACGGCGCCGAATATGCGATTATCCAAGGCGCGCCGCCCCGCGATATTCGGATCGCGTTTTCAGAACCCACCTCGCCCGCAGGCACTGCCGTCGGAGGGGTCGTTCCTCTGCCCCGCGGATCAAAGATCCTTGAGCTTAATGGACAAGACGTGGTCAACGGATTCACCACCGATGCGCAAGTTGACGTCCTTATCGAGCTTTTATTTCCGAGCAATAATAATGTGACGACCACGTTTACGGTCGAAGATAATGACGGGACTCAGCGCACCGTCAGTGTCACCTCCGAGGAGATCGTAGAAAAACCGGTCATCGAGACCGAAATTGTGACCAGCGGCACCGAGACAATCGGCTACATCGCCTTTAACACGTTCAGCCCGTTCGCCTCTCAGGAAGAAATCATCCTGGCCATGCGAGACATGCAAACTGCGGCCGTGGATGATCTGGTCCTCGATCTCAGATACAATGGCGGAGGCCTGCTCGCGGTCGCGTCTCAAGCCGCTTACATGATCGCCGGATCAGCCAAAACGACCGCCGTGAATGCGGACTTTGAGCGCTTTATCTATAATGACGATGCGGGGAACCGAAATCCAGTTGACGGGTCGATTAACGAACCTTTCGGATTTTTCGATAGTGTCCTCAATTTCGGCGTGCCCCTGACGACCAACCAGATCGCTTTCGGCGACCCGCTGCCACAGCTCAATCTCAACCGCGTCTTTATTCTCGCGACCGAAGACACTTGCAGCGCCAGCGAGGCTGTAATCAATGGCCTGCGCGGGGTCGACGTTGAAGTCATCCTAATTGGCGATACGACCTGCGGAAAACCGTATGGCTTCGTCCCGCAAGACAATTGTGGACAGACCTATTACACAATCCAATTCCAGGGCGCGAACAATAAGGGTTTCGGCGATTTTGCCGACGGCTTTTCGCCCTCCAATAGCAGCAGCAATTTCGCGGTCAGCGTTCCAGGTTGCTTTGTCGCGGACGATTTCACCAAACCGCTAGGTGATCCTGATGAAGGCCTATTCGCCGCCGCGCTGCAATACCGTTCAAATGCAACCTGCCCGACCATCACCACCACGGCGACCTCCTTCGTCGCGAGCAAAACAGGGCCGCTATTCGCCGGGGCCGCCGTCGAGCATCAAGACTATTATCTGAACAGCGTGCGCAATATGAGCCGGCCAGAATGATTCGCGGGGTCGCTCTTGTCCTCGGCCTCATGGCCGCCTCTGGATGTCAGACACAGACAGAAATGACCGTGCCTGCGGTTTTAGATGATGCTTCTGAGAGCACGATTGCTGACTTAAAATCTCAACTCGCCACAGCGCTGAACAGAACGGGAGTGCGTTTGGCAGAAGCAGATTTTGCGTCTAGCGCGAGGGTTACCGTTATTCCGCCGCCCTTAGGCCCGCATGAAATGAATAGCCGCGCTATTCCAATAGATTTCGACCTCTTCCTACGGGGCGAGAGATGTTACGTCGTGCGCGTCGAGACCGGGGATGAGATAGCCCTTAAAGGCATCACCTGTCGCGCCCTTTCCTAGATCAATTGTTCCCCCAAAGAAAAAGCCCGCTCTGTTAAAGAGCGGGCTTTATGATTTCGGTTTCAAATCACCAACGCTTAGATAAACGCATATCCATTCGCGTTGATGTAATTGATCAACTCATTGCGACGACGACCTGGATCTGGGTGAGTCGACATAAACTCTGGCGGGCGATTGCCTGCGCTTTTCTTGTCCATCAATTCCCAGAGACGCGGCGCTTGCGTCACGTCATAGCCAGCTTTGTGCATGTAATCGACGCCGAGCTTATCGGCCTGCAATTCATGGTTTCGGCTATACGGCAGCAAAACCCCAAACTGGATCGCCGCGCCGCCAAGGGCAGCAATTGTATTTCCGTATTGGCGCAGCTCTTCTGATTGAGCGATGGCAACACTGCCAGCAACCATAGCCACTTGCGCAGTCATTTGGGCTGATGCCCGAGCCGCGGAGTGACGGCCGTCAATGTGACCTGCTTCGTGGCCGAGGATAGAGGCCAACTGATCGTCATTCTCGGTCAACTCTGTGATCCCGCGATACACGCCAACTTGCTGGCCTGGCATCACGAATGCGTTCACATCATCGGTATCGAAGACGGCAACTTCCCATTCACTCGGAATGTAGGCGACGTCTTGATTATACTTCTCTTTCAAAGACACCGAGCGGCCTTTTGCGGTGCGGTCCCAAGTCGTCAGGACGCGGCTGCGCAGACGGCTATCGCCCGTTTGCGGCGTTTGCTTTTTCATCTCAGACCAGGCTGTCGTCGACATCGCCGCCAAGGACGCATTGTCAAACCCTGGAAGGATCAGTTGGGATTCGCCCGTCACTGGATTGGTCGAACACCCGGTGACGATTGGTACGATTGTTCCACAGGCCAGGCCCCGGATGATGGCTCGGCGCGACATCTTCATGCGCGGTGCCTTATCCAGGAAGTCCCGCGGTGCATCGATCCGGTCGCCCGTTTCGATCATCTCATCTGTAATCAGCAACTTGCTCATTGATTCATCTCCCTTTGTACCGTGAGGTTAACGCCGAAGCGTCTCAGACGCAAAGACTATGCTCACGCGACGTCTCTCATACAAGATCGCATGTATCACCTGAATGCGCCATGAAGCGATAGATTCGACCTGGTTCAGGCCGTCGCCATCAACTCACTGGCTTGACCAACCCAGTTCTCGCGGCTGACCCGTCCCTTGAATGCGAGATGGTTCTCGATCCATGTTTCATGTTCAGGCGCCCATCCGGCGATCTGCGAATAGGTCCAAATACCCAGGCCGTTCAGAACTTCAGCGATGCGAGGTCCGATGCCCGTAATGGCGGTCAAATCGTCGCCGCCCTCTTTAGGTTGCTCAACCTGCTCTGGTTGCGCCCCTTCCAATTCGGCCAACATGGCTTCGGAAGGGTGAACATCAGGTTCAGCATCGGCAGCGACATCAGGCGTCGGCTCTGCCTCTGGTTCAGATTCTGGTTCCGCAGGCTCTTCTAGTTCGACTTCGGCTTCGGCTTCGGCTTCTGGTTCAGGTTCAGGTTGAGCTTCAACAAGGGCTGCAGGCGCAGCGACCTCGTCTTCGCCGCCTTCCGTGTCCTCTTCGAAATAGGCCAATCGGCCCTCTAGATATCGATTGCGCCAGCGCAGGCGGGCCAGTTCTTCATCTGCCGCCGCTTTCGCTGTTTCATCAATTTCAGGGTCGGTGACGGGCGCCACAATTGTTGGCGTCTTGTCTTCGACAACCTCTTCGACAATCGCAGGCGCGGCCGCAGACGCCGCAATCAATTTCGACTCAAGGGCATCCACACGCTGCCTCAGATAAGTGCTCTGCCAGTTGAGTTTCTCTAGCTCAGGACCAGAGGTCGGCTCAGTCTCTGCAACCGCGACCGGCGCCGCTACCGTTTCAGCTTCGGCCGCTTCAGCCGCCTCTGCGGCTGCCTTTTGCGCCGCAGAAATATCCGCTTCCAAGAGCGAGACACGCTGCTCGAGCCAGGTATTGCGGTCACGCAGTTCGGTCAGCTCTTTTTCGTCATCGCCGGACAAGACCGCCCCGGCCACAGCGCCCGCCGCAGCGGCGCCCAAATTCTCGACGATATTATTCGAGTTAGAGCCCTCGGTCTTCAATTGTTCCAGCTCTTCACGGGCTGCAGACAGCTCATCACCAAGCGACGTGATCCGGGTTTCGCGCTCATCTAACTCGGCGCGCAGCGTATCATCACCGCCAACCGCTTGTGCTGATTCTTCCTTGCGCTTGCGCTGCGCCGAATACAGCTCCTCAATCTCTGCTTTGGCTTGAGTCAGCTCGGTTTTAGCGATCTCTCGCTCGACCGTCGCCCGGCGCACGCGATTGGTCGCCAGCAACCCCCGCATCGAAAATCCAAATAGGAGGCCGAGTACCGTAGCGATGGCGAGGGCCATCCACATGTTCGCAACAAACCACTGCATCTACTCGCTCCGTTCTTGAACGTTGAATTCAATTCTTCTATTGGCCGCGCGTCCCACGATCGTCGCATTGTCTGATTCGGGCTGGTCTGGACCATAGCCCTTCACGATCAAACGCGCGATATCAAAGCCTGCATCTCGCATGTAATTTGCGACCGCTTGGGCCCGCGCCTGGCTGAGCACGATATTCGCATCGCGCGAGCCTGTATTGTCCGTATGACCGCCGACTTCGAAAGCCAGCGTATCCGCGCAAGACGCCGAAACCGCCATGATCTTATCTAGGGTCAGGCCACTCTCGCGTGAGATTTCAGCGCTTCCGGTTTTAAACACCACGGAATTAGCATCCATGATCAAACCAAACGTGGTTTGGCAGGCTTGCAAGGGATCGTCGCCAAGCTCGATGCCAGAAAGCTCGTTCAGCTCAACGGTGACCGTCTCTGCTTCAATCTCCACCGCATACTCGCCTTCGAGCTGAGCCATGTCTTCACGCAGGAATTGCAGGGTTGAGCTTGTCGCCTCGCCGTCGAAGCTGAAGCCTTCGCCTTCTGGCGCAAATTGCATTTCACCGCTTTCGAATTGCGTGAAGTGAGGCAAGCCGAGGCGTACACCTTCGATCCACATATCATACTCGCTCGACGCAACCGTCATTTCGTCGACCACTGGTCCGTCGAAATAAGACGCAGCGATCTCGGCAATCTCGGCGCGGTCTTCTACGGTTTCGCAACTTCCAGACAAGACCAGGGCCCCATCGACATGCGCTGCCTGCCAATGGCTCGGTCCATCAACCTTCGCGATGCCGGTCCATGGATCGCTGAGATTGGACACTGCGGCGGTCGCCTGAATACGCGCAGCGTCGTCCATAGCTATGCCGCTAAGGCGCAGCTCATAATCGGTCAGACGGGCCTCGCCGCTATCCAGTAGTGAGAGTTGATCCAAGCCGAACTTCGCCGTCGCAACCCAGTCGCCTTCCGGAACGCCAAGTGCCAGTTTGGCGCGATCATCCAGGAAAGTTCCACCAAGCGAAGTGGCATATTCTGCCAAGTCTGCTTTGATCACATTATCCGGGACAGACCCAACCAAAACCATATTGCCATTGGGGCTTTTAATCGCGCGCCATTGAAACGGAGACGCGGTTGGGAGATCGCGGATTTCACCGAACTTGGTCTCCACAGACCAGACCCCACCCCAAAGCATTCCGCCCGCTCCAGAGGAGGTCAGCACGGCATTTCGGGCAAGCTCAGCAGCTTCGACAGAGGGCGGGTTCCCGCTCAAAAAGGCGCGTTGACCGCTCATCTCCAGGGTCGCCCAAGATTGACCAGACGCGGCTAAGGCTTCGTTTGCCGACTGTCCCAACTGCGCTTCCATTTGCGCGGCATTTAAATGGTACTCGGAAGACCCGTGAACCGTCACGATGCCCAGCACGGCCAGTGCTGCGCCGCTTAGTCCAGCGGTCATCGTATCATATGCACCCATATCGCAATCCCCTCTTTAAAGACTGCATTAACCCCTGAGTCCTGCCTTATCCCTTGGAATCAGGCAAGTGCATGTTACAGGGCGGTCATGAATGTAGAATTTGAACACATCACATCCGCCAGCAATCCGCTTATCAAGCTGTTGCGGAGTCTGGAGCGCAAAAAGGGCCGCAATGAGACCGGGCTGTTTTTGGCAGAGGGCGCCCGTTTGATTGAGCAGGCGCTGGAGAAAGACTGGCAAATCGACACGCTTATTGTCTCCAATTCCGGGGCGGAGCGGGAGTATACGCAAGCGCTCGCCAGGCGAGCTCAATCCCAGGGCGCGCGGATCGTTCAAGTACCCGATCGCTTGGCCGGTTCGATCGCACGCAAAGACAATCCGCAGGCCGTGATTGCGGCCATTCGGCAGCGCGAGCTCGAGCTTTCCGACCTTCCCGCCGATGATCCTGGCCTATGGATCGGATTGTACGAGTGCCGCGACCCTGGCAATCTCGGCACCATCCTTAGAACCGCAGATTGCGCAGGAGCGGCTGGCGTGGTCCTGATCGAGACCTGCTGTGATCCTTACAGTGTCGAGGCGGTTCGCGCTTCTATGGGCTCTCTCTTCGACGTCCACCTGGCCCGCGCCAATTTTGGCAATTTTAACGCGTGGCGCAAAGCCGCCGGGCTGAACATGGTGGCTGCCAGTGTGAATGGCGACACCTCACATGTCGGCGTCGATTTCGTGCGGCCTAGTCTGATCCTAATGGGCAATGAGCAAGCTGGACTGCCGGTAGAGATCGAGGCTGAATGTGACACGCTCTGCCTGATCCCGATGCGCGGCGGCGCTGACAGTTTGAACCTCGCCCAAGCCACCGGAATTATGCTGTATGAGGGCTGGCGCCAGAGAGGGTTTGCTTGATGACACTTCAACCGACGCTCTTCCTTGCGGATCAATGGGACGCCGATCAATACGCCCTGCTCGACAGCGGCGATGGTCACAAATGGGAGCGATTTGGCAGCCAAACCGTCATCCGCCCCGACCCGCAAGCTTTCTGGGCGCCCGCCCAGCCGGTGGAAACTTGGACAGCCGATGCGCGCTTTGACGCCAAATCGGGCGATGATGATCGCGGCAATTGGGACCTGATCAATCCCGGCGCGCCGGATGCCTGGCCGATGAGCTGGCGGGGCTTGCATCTGAATGCCCGCAGAACCCCGTTCCGGCATCTTGGTCTGTTCCAAGAGCACAGCGTCCATTGGGCCTATGCACAGGATCAGATCCGCGCGTCCGGCCGCAAGATCCGTCTGCTCAACCTGTTTGGATATACCGGCATGATGAGCCTCGCTGCGGCCCAAGCCGGCGCAGAGGTGACGCACCTCGATGCCAGCCCGAAATCGAATGGCTATGGCAAAGACTATGCGGACATGAGCGGCCTGTCAGAAGCCCCCATCCGCTGGATCGCGGACGATGCGATGAAATTCACGGCCCGCGAGATTCGCCGCGGCAATACGTATGACGCGATTGTTCTGGACCCGCCGAAATTCGGCCGCGGCACCAAGAATGAAACCTGGCGTTTTGAAGAAGACTTGCCTGACTTGCTGGCGAATGTGCGGGCTTTGCTCTCAGAGCAGCCGCTCTTTGTGATCCTCACCGCCTATGCCGTGCGCTTGTCGCATATCGCCATTGCCCAAGCACTCGCCGGTCATATGGACGGTCTTGGGGGCCAAATTGAAATGGGCGAGATGGCGATCCCGCATCTCAATGATGATCGTCTTTTGCCGACCGCAATCTGTGCTCGATGGCGCGCTGACTAAGCCCGTTCTGTCGCAACGATCGCAGCGCAGCTGACAATCATAATAAAAGCTGCGCCGATCCAAAGCGGTTGAGCCAAGGCGCTTTCCAGCGTTGGTGTATCGACGGGCGGTAAATTCACGTCAAAGGCGGCGAGGCGCGAGGCTGCAACCTCAAACAGTCCTTCAAACTGAGAGATCGCCGCTCCAATCCCGAGACCACCGGCGCCGAACAGAAGCGGGCCTCGCCAACGGGCGCGTTTGCGGATGGGCTGCATCACGCGGTCAACGAACACCTCGTTCTGCAAGGCCGCGTCATGCGCTTCGAACATCGCGGTCAGATCGTCATATTTTTCATCACTCTGCATTGTCTCTACTCCATCACGCGACATGGTCGGTGGCAAGCTGTTGGCGAAGCGCTGCGACGCCGCGATTCACATGTGATTTAACCGTCCCAAGCGGGAACCCAGTGGCCGCCGCTGCTTCCGGATGGCTGAGGCCTGACGCAACACATAGGACCACGCAAATACGTTGGTTTTCAGGCAAGTTTTTCAATGCGCGGTCCAAGTCCAGATGATCGGCCATTCGCGCGGCGGAAGTGTCAAACGCGATAATGTGCGTGCTCTCATCAAACTCGACCTCTGGCTTCTGTTTGCGGCGTGCTTGCAAGAATTCGCGATACGCAATCGTACAGAGCCACGCTTTGAAAGAGCCGCCGCGATAGGAGCCAATCTTGCGCCACGCGGTGAGGAATGCCGCTTGCGCAACATCGTCCGCTTCAGCGGCATGCGCGGCCAAGCGCCGGGTAAGGCCACGAACTGTGCCTTGATACCGGCGCACCAAGGTCTCGTAGGCCGCTTCTTGTCCAGAAGCGGCCTCTTTCGCGAGATCTAGATCGGTCTTCACAGCTTAGCCCTAGCCCTTCAGTGACTATTTGTGGCTGAAGCGCCAAAGGCCGAGATAGGCCAGCCCCAGAATAACCGGGAATGAGGCGATGGCGACAACCCCGCGCACAGCCTCTGGCTCATCATGCGGCATGATCGACCCCAAGATTACGAAGGCCACGCCGAACGCGATCAACAACACGCCGCGGCGGAGGTCGGATTTTACCGGGTCGTTGAGATACGACATCCGCTCGACCAGTTCCGGAGAGACTTCCTGTCCCTTCTCCACCGCGAGGCGCAGCGTTTCATGGGCGGTGAGCCGTTTCTTGTAATTATAGTGGCTGAACAGCCAAATCGCCGCGACGATCGCGAAGAATAAAAAAATCGGGACGAGGATCTCTGCCATGGTCTTGCTTCCTTTTATGACGCCCAGTTTGAGGGCTCATAGGTATAGATGCAATCAGGTCAGCGATTGGATGCAGGCGGTTTAAAGTTTTGCTTTGGCCGCCGCCGCCGAGACCGCGTTCCAGGCGGCGCTCATCTCGGGCGTCCAGGCGGTGGTGGCTATGGCTTGAAAGACGTCCGCCATAACCTGGTAAAAGCCATCAAAGACGTCGTCGCCAATGCCATAGCCTTCATGGTTCATGCGTTCGGCTGAGACAAAACTCACCGCCATCTGGTCATCCCGAAGCAGGCCCTCCGCCATAGAGAGAGCTTCATTGAGCATATGCCCACGCACGCCAAGATCAATGTCGAGGACGAACAGATCTTCAAAATCTGGGAAGCGCTCGAACAGCGCCGCATAGACCGGCGGGACGACATCCTCGCAGTGCGCGGCGACGGCTTCGAGACTGGCATTGAAGGCGGAGAGATGGGTCATGTCTTTTCGAATGATCAGAACCATGGCACTCGATCAAGGTCACGCACCGTCGCAGGGAAATCATGGATACGGCGAATATACTTCGCAGATACACATCGCTGTCCGTGCTGATCGATATGATTCAGCGCCAAGCTGTCAGCTTTATGAACCCTGCATTTTGGGATGATCGCAATGATGCGTTTTCATTGGAGCGATTTAGGCAGCTCGAGGAATGCGGCTCGGTGTTGGCGCTTTGTTTGACCGGAGCAGACGAGACCTATCATCACTGGAAGGTGTTTTCTCCCGGAATGGAAGGTGTGTGCATTTGGTTCGATCGCGATCGCCTGATCGAACAGTTTGAAGACGATACTGAAGACCTTTTGCACGGAGACGTGACCTATCACTCCATTGCCGAACTCAAAGCAATGCAGCCCAGCTCAGATCGCATTCCGTTTCTTAAGCGCGTTCAATTCGCAGATGAGCGCGAGTATCGCTTCTTGATGACCGATGATGCCCCGCATATTGATCGCTGCGAACAAAACCTGGATCTGTCTCTGGTCAAACGCGTGACGCTAAGCCCTTGGATGCCGGTTTCCATCGCAGACAGCATCAAGAAAACGCTCGCCGCGCTGCCAGGCCATTCAATTCAGGTTTACCGGTCAACGCTGGTCGAAAACCGCCAATGGAAGTCAGTCTTCCGAGACATGGGATAGATGCACGTCCGCCCTAGAGCGGAATATTATCGTGCTTCTTCCACGGATTGCTGAGCTCTTTCCCGCGCAAGGTCCGCAGAGACTTCGCGACGCGCCGCCGGGTTGAGTGCGGCATGATGATATCGTCGATATAGCCCTTCTTGGCCGCGACGTACGGGTTCGCGAAATTGTCTTCGTAGCTCTTGGTGTGCTCAGCGATCGCCGCCTCGTCGCCAATATCCTTACGGAAAATGATCTCAACCGCGCCCTTCGCACCCATCACGGCGATCTCGGCGGTTGGCCAGGCATAATTCACATCGCCGCGCAGGTGTTTCGAGCTCATCACATCATACGCGCCGCCATAGGCTTTGCGGGTAATCACAGTGACTTTCGGAACCGTCGCTTCGGCATAAGCAAAGAGCAGTTTCGCGCCGTGCTTGATCAAGCCGCCATATTCCTGCTTGGTCCCCGGCATGAAGCCCGGCACGTCCACAAAGGTCACCAGCGGAATGTTGAAACAGTCACAAAAGCGGACAAACCGAGCCGCTTTGCGAGACGCATCAATATCCAGCACGCCGGCCAAAGTCATTGGCTGGTTGGCAACGAAGCCAACGGTTGAGCCCTCGATCCGGCCAAAGCCGCAAATGATATTGGCGCCAAAGGCCGGGCTGATCTCAAAAAAGTCGCCCTCGTCGACGGTCTTCTCGATTAGCTCTTTCATGTCATAAGGCTGGTTCGGATTGTCCGGGATCAGTTTATCGAGGCTGTCATCCTGGCGCTCGATCGTATCATAGCTCGGCCGCATGGGTGGCTCTTCGCGGTTTGAGCCGGGCAGGAAATCGATCAGGCGGCGCATTTGCGTCAGCGCTTCAATATCGTTTTCGAACGCGCCATCGACAACACCGGATTTCACCGCATGGACAGACGCGCCGCCCAGCGTTTCGTGCGTCACTTCCTCATTGGTCACGGTCTTCACCACGTCCGGGCCTGTGACATACATATAAGACGTGTCTTTCACCATGAAGATGAAATCAGTCAGCGCTGGGCTGTAAACATCGCCGCCCGCGCATGGGCCCATGATCACAGAGATTTGTGGAATCACACCGGAAGAGAGCACGTTCTGCATGAAGATGTCAGCGTACCCGGCAAGGCTGTCGACGCCTTCCTGAATACGCGCGCCGCCCGCATCAAAGATGCCAATCACCGGCGCGCCGACTTTCATCGCCGCTTCCTGGACTTTCACGATCTTTTCCGACTGCGCCAGAGAGAGCGATCCGCCGAAAACGGTGAAGTCTTTGGAGAACACATAGACCAAGCGGCCATTGATTGTGCCATGCCCTGTGACCACGCCGTCGCCTGGAATGCACTGCTTTTCCATGCCGAAATCGTGGCTGCGATGCTCGACGAACATGTCCGTCTCTTCAAAACTGCCTTCATCCAACAGGAGCGCAACGCGTTCTCTGGCGGTGAGTTTGCCTTTTTCGTGTTGGCGTTCGATCCGAGCTTTACCGCCGCCCAGTCGAGCTTTCTCACGGCGTGCCTCTAGGGCTTCAATCACGTCCTGCATTTGCTCGGGCCTCCAGCATTCAATTCACTTTGCTGGCGTTTTTACTGCTGCACCGCGGAAGAGCAAGCCACCCAGCGACCAAAACGGGCCTCCCCAAGGGGAAGCCCGTCTATTGCTTTCATTCTGAAAGGTAAGGCTATTATTTGTAATAGCGGTTATTGCGGTCGTTACGATTGTTGCGGTTCTGACCGTGACCACGCGGAGATGGCAGGCCGCGAATATCGCGAACTTGGTCGCCGCCGCGTACGATACAGGTCACGGGGCGCTCAATATCCCGGCGACGATTTTCGAACTCGACCTCATTAAAGGTCACACGATAACCCCGTGGGCCGATCTGTTCGGCATAACGGCCATCATCGAAATCAACATCGCGAAAGCCGAGATAATGGGCCTCGTTGCGGATCGCTTGACGGCACGCCCGGATCGCTTGGCGTTTCGCCTGACGGTTCACTTGGCGGTCATTGTAACGATTGTCGTTTTGACCATAGCGACGATTGGTTGTGTAGCCGATCGAACTGTAACCGCGCTGCCCAACATTGAGCTGAAGCGCTCCATTGCCCGTTTGCACGGAAATGCTGCCTGTCACGCGTTTGTTCGACTTGCCATTATCAGCAAGAGCTGGTGCTGCGAAGAGCAGAGGCGCCGCCAAGGCTAGCGCGGCTGCTCGGGTATTCATGACGCGTTTCATCATGGATGTAGGAATACACGAGGCCTTGCAACCGAGCGTGAGCAACGCATTCGGTTACCATTCATCCTCCAAATCCTTGCCCGAAGATTGCCATTTTGTCAGATAAAGGTGGTCAGAATCGACCGCGTCCTGTTCAGTGACGCTTGAAAATCTGGAGGGATTGAAATGATGAGACTGGTTTCGACAGCGGGCTTGGCGCTCTGCCTTCCTTTAATGGCGCAGGCGCAATCCCCCGCAGACAACGACCTCGTGAAAGCGGTCACGCTTCAGGACATGAAAGACCTCGCAACGCGCGAGGGCCACAAAGTTGGCGAACCGCTCCAGTCTGGGGTGGGAATTTCGGCTGAAGACACAGATGGCTTGAAATATATTATCCGCGGCGCGGCCTGCAGTGACGCCGACGCCTGCGTCGGCTTGGAAGTGATGGTGATGTATTTCGGCGCGCATGACCCGGATTTCGCGAATACGATCAATCAGCGATATTCAGCCATCAAAGCGACATCGACCGATGGGACATTACTCTTGTCGCGCTATCTGATCCTGGACGAAGGGCAAAGCAGAGACAATTTGCGCATCAACCTGCGCAACACGTTAGCGATCGCAAGCCAGGTTCAAAATGGCGCGGACTTTCAAAGCACCGCCAGCGATAGCATGGGCCCAGGCGCACCGCCCGCCCCCGTCGCTAAGGCCGGTCTTAATTTTGGAGATGATACCGGCGACTATGCCAATGACGGCTCCTGCGATGATGCAAGATTTATCGTCGATGGTGATGATTGGACGTATCAACGCGCGCACGCGCTGCGCGATGCCTCGGACTGCGAGAAGCTTTACAGTGAAGGTAGTTTGACCCTGTATTTCGATTTCGGCACAAATTCCGGCGAGTATCGTGATGATGGAACGTGCGACGATAGCCGTTTCACAGGTTCAGGCCGCTCCATCTTGCAGACAGACAGCCATGTCCTTCGCGATGCTGATGATTGCATCAAAGCCTATCGCGCCGGGACGATTGAACGGCCCTAATCGTCGTCGGCAATCTTCCCACGCAGCGATTTCACGGCGCCGCGTTTTTTCTTGGATGTCAGACGCCGGCGAACCGATGCTCGAGTTGGTTTGGTTTTGATCCGTTTGCGCGGTGGCTCTGCCACCTCGCGAATCATTTGCGCCAAACGCTTGCGCGCAGCTTCTCGGTTGAGACCTTGAGAGCGATGATCCTTAGCTTCCAGGATCAATTCGCCTTCCTGGGTCATACGCGCGCCATAGCGCCGTCGAAACCGGGCCTTCACCGGGGCGGGAATAGAGCTCGTCAGTACATTCCAGCGAAGCTGAACAGCGGTCGAGACTTTATTGACGTTTTGACCGCCCGGACCCGATGCTCGAATGAAGCGTTCACTCAGTTCCCATTCCGGTACGCGGATGGTTTCAGTCACAAAGACGTGATCGCTAGCTGACATGAAAGCTCCGTTCAGGGTCAATTCAGACAGCCTACCTAAGAAGTGTTATAAGGCTTGTCACGAGCAGCCGAAAATGTGGGTGCCGGGGGGCGCCAAACCAGGAAAGGAGGACGGCCAATGTCCATCCTCTCAAAACTAGCCAGTAGCGCCGCGATTGTCGCTTTGTCAGCTGCCACTCTCGCGCCCGTTGCTTTTGCAGACCGCGGCGACAGAGATAAACGCCCGCAATTCTCATCCGAGAGCCGGTCTGACCGCGTTGAACGACGCCGCGACAGTGATGTTCGCTCTGAACGTAATCGCCAGAACAGAATTGCCCGCCGCGACAATCGCAGCGAAGTCCCGCGAACGGAACGCCGCGCGCAGAACCGCAACGAACTTCGAGGGGCAGCTCCTCGAGTGGAGCGCCGCGCAGAACGAAGAGTAGACCAACGTCAGGAGCGCCGGGCGGATGTGCGTCAGGATCGCAGGGCAGACGTTCGCCAGGACCGCCGCGTCGAACGACGCCAAGATCGCAGGGTGGAACAGCGCCAAGACCGCAGAGCTGACGTGCGTCAGGATCGCAGATCCGATCGTCGCGTAGAGAATCGAAACGAAAACCGCCAGATCCGGCGCAATTCAAATGCTCGAGGCTATGCACAGGGTCAGCGCGATGCGCGCCGTGATGTCCGGACCCGTCAGCACAATCGCTATCACAATAACCGGAACTATCGCAGCGATCGGCATTACCGAAACAACCGGACGTTCAACCAATATTATCGCCGGCATACAAATGGCTACCACTATCGCCATAGCTATCGTCAGCACAATTTCCGGCGCTACTCGCCGCGGGCCTTCTATTATGGCGGACACCGTCCGTTCCATTATTACTCGCGGCCGACCTTCAGTTTCATCTATGATAGCCACTATATCCCGCGCTATCGGATCGGTGGGTACTATGGCTACCACACCAATACGATCATCATTGGTGACTATGGATATTGGGGCCTCTATGAGCCGCCATACGGACACCACTGGGTCCACGATTATGATAGCGGCGACGCTATTCTCACCTCGATTGCAACAGGTGCGATCATTGGGCTCGTGATCGGCGCACTCGCCAACTAACCCCCCGTGGCACGCCATCTCGCGCTCAACGAACACCCATTGGCCAACGCCAATGGGTGTTTTCGTAGGCAAAATTCAATTTTTTGCCCCAGATCGCGATTGTTCACCTTTCATTAGGCATGACTCATGCTTAGTTGGGATGTCCGGTGAGCTCGCGTGGCCCCGGACTTATTGTTCAACAACTGAAAGGAGGTGATCCAATGTCAAGTGAGAAACCAGGTGAGGCGATTGGATTCGTTTGTAATGGTAGTCTTGTGGAGCAACCTCTACGGGCCATCTGACCAGGCACGGCAGCCCTGTTGAACGCTGTCAGAATTCAAGAGCCGAACCGGCTCACGAAGGCCGTCCGTAACCCGGGCGGCCTTTTCGTTTGGGGAAAGGGTCGGCGTGGATAAGATCGGCTGCTTGACCCACCTGCCTGCCCCGGCATAACTCTTCGCATGCGCCTCCTTCTATTTGTTCCCGCTTTGCTCATCTCTGCCTGCAGCCAAAGCAGCCTTCCGCCAGAACCTGAAAAGCTGTGCGACGGGCCGAGCGCCCGCTGTGTGAGCGCGCCTGTGCGGGATGTCCTGGCGGTGGATGGCGACACGTTCGAGCTGCAACGCCTAACCGATCGCGGCACAGAGCGGATCCGTTTGCGATTGATTGGCTGGGATAGTCCTGAATCCGGAGATAGCGCCGGATGCGCAGCCGAAAACGCGCTGGGTCAAGCCGTTGAAGCGCGGACAAAAGAGATGTTCGAGGACGCTCAAACGCTGACCTTTCTGCCGGAAGGCAAAGACCGCTTTGGGCGTACCCGCGCGCATGTTTATCTCGATGGCACGCATATTGGTTGGCTGCTCGCCAAGGATGGTCTCTCCAAACCCTGGCTCAGCGAGACGATTAAACCGACTTGGTGCGAGTAAGCGTTCGCCCGAGGGCATGCTTTTAATTTAGGGCAGTCCTGCTCTAGAACTTCAACGATCATATTATGCGCCTGAACAAGGAACCGCCTGCCATGCCTGCTATCTCCATGACCCCGCAAATTGTCTCCGATTATATCGCCCAAGCTGGCCGCGACGCCTGGACCGTTCCTGACGTCCCCGAGACCACGCCCCGCCGAACCATTGAGCGGGTCGGTGTCATCGGCGCGGGCACAATGGGCGGCGGCATTTCGATGAACTTCGCCACGGCGGGAATCAACGTCACCATCCTGGAGCGCCAACAAGAGGCGCTTGATCGCGGCCTCGGTGTCGTGCGTGGCCACTATCAGCGCAGCGCCGACAAAGGTCGCTTCCCGCAAGAAGAAGTCGATGAGCGCATGGGCCGTTTGACCGGCACCCTGACCATGGATGATTTCGCCGATTGCGATCTGATCATCGAAGCTGTGTTCGAAGACATGGACCTGAAGAAGCAGATCTTCACCGATCTCGACCGCATCGCCAAACCCGGCGCGATCCTCGCAACCAATACGTCAGCGCTCGACATTGATGAGATTGCCAGCGTCACCAAGCGCCCAGAAGACGTGATCGGCCTGCACTTCTTCTCGCCCGCTAATGTCATGAAGCTGCTCGAGATTGTTCGCGCCGATCATACCGCCGACGATGTCATCGCAACCAGCATGGATCTCGCCAAGACGATCAACAAAATCGCGACGCTGGTTGGCGTTTGCCCCGGCTTTGTTGGCAACCGGATCTTGTTCGCGCGCCAGGCGCAAGCGCAGAAACTGGTCAATAAAGGCGCGATGCCTTGGGACGTAGATGCGGCGCTCAACGCGTTCGGCTTCCGGATGGGGCCGTATCAAATGTCTGACCTTGCTGGTCTCGACATCGGTTGGAAGAAAGGCGCGACAACCGCTAATCCGATCCGCGATGCGCTTTGCGAGCTCGACCGCCGCGGCCAGAAAACTGGCGCCGGCTATTACGATTATGACGAAAACCGTCGCCCGATCCCATCCGAGGTCACCGCTAAGATCATCACTGAAGTCACTGGCGTTGAACCAGGCGGCGCGCCCGGGCAAGACGAGATTATCGCGACTTGTATCTATCCGATGATCAATGAGGGCCTAAAAATCCTCGAAGAGCAGAAGGCGCAGCGCGCATCTGACATCGATATTGTCTGGCTCAACGGCTATGGCTGGCCTTCTGATAAAGGCGGTCCGATGTTGTATGGCGACATGATGGGCGCCGAAGCTGTGCTCGCGACGATGGAAAAGCTCGGCGCCGAGGATGAGCGGTTTGCGCCTTGCGCGACGCTTAAACGTCTCGCAGCAGATGGTGGTCGCTTTATCGACGTCCAGCCCGGCTGATGCCTGACCCGGCCGCGCCGTTTCCCGGAGACTATGACTATGTCATAGCGGGCGCCGGTTCGGCCGGATGCGTGGTTGCCAATCGGTTGTCGGCCGACCCCAATAAGAAAGTCCTGCTGCTCGAAGCGGGCGGGCGCGACAATTGGATCTGGTTCCATATTCCGGTTGGCTATTTGTTTGCGATCGGCAATCCGCGTTCGGACTGGATGTTCGAAACAGTGCCGCAACCTGGCCTGAATGGGCGCAAGCTGAACTATCCGCGCGGCAAAGTTCTCGGCGGCTCTTCTGCGATCAATGCGATGATCACGATGCGCGGACAGGCCGAAGACTATGATGCCTGGCGCGATAGGGGTTTGCCCGGCTGGGGCTGGGACGATGTCTTGCCAGTGTTCCGCGATCTGGAAGATCACTTCCTGGGCGAGAGCGCTGTGCACGGCGTCGGCGGCGATTGGCGCGTTGAGCCGCCGCGGATCAGCTGGGACATCTTGGACGCTGTGCGCGACGCCGCCGCAGAAATGGGCGTCGCCAAGACGCCTGATTTCAATACTGGCGACAATGAAGGTGCGGGCTATTTCCACGTCAATCAAAAGGCCGGGCGACGCTGGTCGGCGGCGCGCGGATTTCTCAAACCCGCCGCGAACCGCCCAAACCTGCGCGTCGAAACCGGGGCGATGATCGACAAGGTCACGCTGGATCAGGGCCGCGCCGCGGGATTGAGCTTCATCCAAAATGGAAAACGGTTCGAGGTGAAGGCGAACGCCGAAACGATCCTCTGCGCAGGCTCGATTGGCAGTGTCCAAATCTTGCAGCGCTCCGGCATCGGCCCCGGCGCCGTTCTCAAACAGGCAGGGATTGAGCCGCTTCACGACTTGCCAGGCGTTGGCGCAAACTTGCAGGATCATTTGCAACAACGCGCGATCTATAAAGTCTCAAATACGGTGACCCTGAACCAGACCTATTATTCCCTGTTTGGCAAAGCCAAGATGGGGCTGGATTATCTGTTCCGCCGACGCGGGCCGCTGACCATGGCGCCGTCACAGCTCGGCATCTTCACGCGCTCTTCGTCAGAGCATGAGCGCGCCAATATTCAGTTCCATATCCAGCCGCTTTCGCTCGACAAGTTTGGTGATCCGCTGCACCGCTTTCCGGCCATTACAGTCGCGGCTTGCAATTTGCGTCCAACCTCGCGCGGGGACATTCGGATCAGCTCACCCGCGATTGACGCCCCGCCAGTGATCAATCCTAACTACCTCGACACCGAAGCCGATCAGCGCGTCGCGGCAGACGCGATCCGCGTCACGCGCCGCTTGATGGGACAGGCTGCGTTGAAACCGTTTCACCCAGACGAGCACCTGCCTGGCCCAACCTATCCCGACACAGACCTTGCCCGCGCCGCCGGGGATATTGGCACCACGATCTTCCACCCGGTCGGTACCGCGAAAATGGGCCGAAAGGACGAGCCGATGGCGGTCGTCGATGCTCAATTGAAAGTTCGCGGTGTAGAGGCTCTTCGCGTGATCGACGCTTCGGTCATGCCGACAATCACATCCGGGAACACGAACACGCCGACCATCATGATCGCCGCCAAAGGCGCGGATCTGATCGCGAGCGGATAAAATGGACCGCAAAAACGAGAGTCGAATATGGCGCGATTTAAAGACGCTCATGATATTCGTTCGGCTTCTAAGGCAGACACGCCTTACCCCAGGTTGACTTCGTCCGTAATCGGCCCAACGTGGACTTATGAAAACAGCAACGAACCTGATTAAGATATCAATCCAATCGTTGCTATTTATGGTTTTCGCGTTGCAACTATCCTTAGTCGCGGCGGCGGAGGACAGATATTTCACATCGGATGGGATACAAATTCACTTCGTCGATGAAGGACATGGTACTCCCGTACTGCTCGTTCACGGCTACACCTCAAATATTGATGGCGGGTGGAGAAACCGGGGTGTGATCAATGGTCTGATTTCGGCTGGGTACCGGGTGATCGCATTTGACAACCGAGGACATGGCAAAAGCGATAAGCCTACAGACGTCTCAATGTATGGTCTGAATATGGTTGAAGATGGACGAAGATTGCTTGACCATTTGGATATCGACCGAGCCCATGTTGTTGGGTACTCAATGGGCGCCCGGATCGCAAATAAGCTTCGAGAACTTCATCCGGATCGGGTTATATCGCTAACCGTTGGTGGAACTGGCCGGCCTACGGCGCCTCCCACTTTGACGAGCGAGCTTCTTGAGCGTGTCGATCAGCAGCTGCGCGATAAGGGTATTCGGGATGAAATGGAGCGAGCCGCGCTCGTCGCGGTGCGCGTTAGCTCGCTCGAGATTCCGGCAAACGAATCCGAGTTGGGTCAAAACAAGGTTCCTATGCTGGTAGTGAACGGAGAACAGGACCGACCTGAAAGAGCTCAGGAACTTGCTGAAATCGCATCAAATGCGGAGTTCAAGATGGTACCGGGCGATCATATTTCAGCACCGGCGACACCAGAGTTCTTGGACGCGCTTTTGGAGTTTCTAGACGAAAATGAGCCCAATTGCCAGTGACCGCTTTAGCGCGTCCTAAGCCCCTAATTCACGCTCAAATAGCGCCAGCATTCGGCCCCAAGCGCGTTGCGATTGCTCAGGATTATGCGCGCGGCCATCGGTTGGCACCCAGCCATGCATGGCGTCTTCATAAACCTCGATCTCTGCCGGGACGCCAGCCGTTTCGAAGGCCGCGATGAGGGCGCCTTGCGCCTCTGGATCGCGCTCGTGATCATTCTCAGCAATCGCGATCAGAACGCCGCCTTGGATTTTTCCAGCCAAAAGGTGCGGGCTCGTTTCTTCTTCGCTGACCAGACCGCCACCATGGAAGGAAGACGGCGCGCGTATGCGAGACGGGACGGCCGCAGCAGCCCGCAATGTCCAGGATCCGGTCATGCAGAAACCGACTGCGCCAATGCCGCGCGTTGTATCCACCACGTCTTGCGTGTCTAACCAAGCGACGAGGGCGGCGGCGTCGACCAC
The DNA here is from genome assembly GCA_039970335.1 of Henriciella sp. Taxonomy (GTDB): domain Bacteria; phylum Pseudomonadota; class Alphaproteobacteria; order Caulobacterales; family Hyphomonadaceae; genus Henriciella. The sequence continues at coordinate 39,664 of JBDVMC010000009.1, forward strand.
GACGGTATCTGGCGACAGTGCCGTATAATGCGGTCCGACCAGTTCTCTACCGCCCGAGTCACGGATGCTTTGTCCCTCTGGGAACAACCGTCCGCTCATCGTGCGATAGTAGGGGTTCACCGCGAGCACGCTGTACCCAGACCCGGCCAAGCGTCGCGCCATATCAAAGAAGGCGGGGCGCACGCCGTGAATGTCTGGCCACATGATTACCGCTGCATGCGCGCCTTGTGCGGGATGGATGAACAGCCCGTCGACTTCGCCATCAGGCGTCGGAACATTTACCTCGGTTTCGGTGATTGTACCGGGGTCTGGCAGCGGCGTCGCGCACGCTTGGAGAAGCAAGCTTGATGAGGCAACCGTCGCGGCGCCGCCGAGCGTGAAGGAGCGCCGGGTCACAGCTTTGCGTTTCAGATATTCATCCAGTTCGCGGTCAGTGGTTTCATCGCACATGATGTAGTCCCTCTCAGTTTTGTCTCGTCGCTCGTACCGAACACGTAGCGCGCGCGTGTCTGTCGTCCAGCTAGAACAGATCGTGGTGCTCGCCTCAAGGTACGGGCGCTCTATTTCACGAAGAATTCAACGTCCAAGTGGAGCAACCCATCGCAAATCTCATCCTTGTTCTGGGCGATCAGCTGTCCCCTCGCCTGTCTTCCTTGCAGGCCGGAGATCGCGCGCGCGACCGCGTACTGATCGTCGAGGTGCAGGAAGAGGCGACCTATGTACGCCATCACAAGAAGAAGATCGCCTTTCTGTTTTCCGCCATGCGCCACTTTGCCGAAGAGCTCCGCGCAGACGGTTGGACAGTCGACTATGTTGCGCTGGATGATCCAGAAAATTCTGGAAGCTTTACCGGCGAAATCGCCCGCGCTGTCGATCGGGTCGCCCCAGGCAAGATCCTCGTGACCGAACCTGGAGAATGGCGGGTCCGCGCGGCTATGGAAACCTGGCAGAGCGCGTTCGGTGTGCCCATAGATGTGCTCGCAGACGATCGGTTCATCGCAACGCATCGTGAGTTCGCCGAGTGGGCGGAGGGGCGCAAACAGCTGCGCATGGAATATTTCTATCGCGATATGCGTCGCAAGACCGGCTTGCTGATGGACGGTGACCAGCCAGAGGGCGGCAAGTGGAATTATGATGCTGAAAACCGCAAACCAGCCAAGGCAGACCTGTTTATGCCGACACCGCTGCAAGCCGCACCAGATGAGATCACGCAAGACGTGCTCGCCTTGGTCGAGCAGCGCTTCGGCAATCATTTCGGTGACCTCACGCCGTTCTGGTTTGGCGTCACGCGAGCCCACGCAGAAGCCGCGCTCGACCAGTTCATCGAGACGGCGCTCGCCAATTTTGGCGACTATCAAGACGCGATGCTGGAGGGCGAGAGATTCCTCTATCACTCGATCCTGGGGCTCTACATCAATGCCGGTCTGCTCGATCCGCTCGAGGTTTGTCGGCGCGTTGAGGCCGCTTACAAAAACGGCAAAGCACCTCTCAATGCAGCTGAGGGGTATATCCGCCAGATCATCGGGTGGCGCGAATATGTGCGCGGGATCTATTGGTTGAAAATGCCGGACTATGTCGATCAGAACTTCTTCGGCAACAGTCGCGCCCTGCCCGACTTTTACTGGACCGGCGAAACCGACATGGCCTGCATGCGGGCCGCGATCAAACAGACCAAAGAAGACGCCTATGCCCACCATATTCAAAGACTGATGGTCACCGGCAATTTCGCCCTGATAGCAGGGATTGATCCAAAACAGGTGCATGAATGGTATTTGGCAGTCTATGCCGACGCCTATGAATGGGTCGAGCTGCCCAACACGCTCGGCATGAGTCAGTTCGGCGATGGCGGACTGCTGGGCTCTAAGCCGTATGCATCGTCTGGAAATTACATCCACAAAATGTCGGATCATTGCAAAGGCTGCTCTTACAATGTGAAGCAGAAGACAGGCGACGATGCCTGCCCGTTCAATCCGCTCTATTGGGACTTTTTGGTGCGCAATCGAGACAAGCTCGCGGGTAATCCGCGCATGGCCCAAATGTATCGCACCTGGGACCGGATGGCCGAAGACAAACAGGATGACTATCTGGCAAGCGCCGCAAAGGTTCTCGCAGGACTTTAGCGCGGCGTGATGGTCGACGCGCGCGTGCCCGCTCTGTAAGGGATCCAGAATGAGTTTTTGGCGCCCTGAGCGGTCAAGCGAGACCGCAAATCACTTCACCTTCAATGCAACTCCGACCGCCTGTGTCGGCGCGTCCGATCAGCAGTTTCTGATGGGCGGTGTCGCGATGGCTGCCGCCATAGAAGCGGCGATTGAGGTGACCGGAAAGCCATTGCTTTGGGCGACCATTCAATTCGTATCTGGCGGCGCGCTCGGCGACGCGGTTGAGATTGAGGTCGAACATTTAGGCGGCGGCAGAAACGTTGCGCAGGTCGGCGCTTCGCTTTCTGTGGGGGATCGACGGTTGCAATACATGTCGGCCGCATTGGGCGGACGAGCTGGGTATGCCGATCAGCAATTCGTCCAGATGCCAGATGTCCCGCCACCTGAGGATTGCCTCCCAATGCCAGCTCACGCGATGGGGAACCCCGAAAACCTGGTCTCACGGTTTGAACGGCGGGCGGTGTTTGAATGTTCAGAGACAGGGGTAGAGCATTTGTGGATACGTCCGACCTTCAAGACAGAGATGAGCGCTTCTTTGCTCAGCATCGTCTCCGACTTTTTCCTCGGCGCCCATGTGCTGAGCCGTGCTGGCACCAGCCTCGACAACACGTTGCGGATCCATGCGCTAGAGCCGACCAATTGGATTTTGACGTCGACCCATATGGCCGGCACGTCAAACGGCACCATGTTCGGCACCCAGCACCAATTCACCCAGGATGGCGCATTGCTCTCAACCTCCAGCCAAACAGGATTACTGCCTAGGCGAGCAAGCAAGTAGATCTTGAGACGGGGTCGGCGCACCGCGTCAAGGAAATGCGAATTAAGCGGACCGAACCTTTGCCGCCGGCGGCTGCGCGAAAGTCCCCCAAAATTAAAAAATGCTCAGAACCCTGAGGATGAGCGCTTTTTCACATTTGCTCGCGCGATCCCGTGCTTAAACGAAATCGAGCCATTGTTTGTACAAAGTTGCCATTTGGCACCTTGCTTTTCAGTATATTAAAAAATCAGCGATAGATGAGATACCGAGTTCGAGTTTCGTCTATTTGGAGAACCTCATTGCCAAGAAATATCTTCATAGTCTCGGTCGCGACGCTCGTCCTTGCCGGTTGCGACGCAACAACCGAACGTTCAGCCATCCCAGATGAAGTCGGGGCTGTCATCAGTCCGCCTGTAACCCCAACGCCGACCTCGGAAACCGCGCCTGAACCGACCCCCGAACCCAGCTCAGTCATGCACGATCACCGCCCCGACATCGTAAACGTCCCGGCGGCTTTCTCTAGAATTTCGCCGTCTTGGAATCGGAAAACCGAGAACACATTGGTTCGAGCTCAAACCGAAATTAATGACGCGAACAATCTGAATGGCGCCTTCCGGGTTCAATGCGGGGTTTCCTACTATGTCAGAACCGATCCTCTGCTGAACCGAAATGATACGCATCCGATGTCTCACATGCACACCTATTTCGGGGGTGATGTGGCCACGGACGACTCGACAGAACTTGAAGACCTAACCGCCGAAGGAACCGGCTCGACATGCGCTGGCGGCACGATAAATCGATCGCTGTATTGGATCCCGACAATGCTTCGCGTTGAGGAGGACGGCGCCCACACAGTTGTCGAACCGACCAACTTTCTGGCCTACTACAAGAACTCGCTGAATGTTTATGGAAAGACCGACCCGGTTATTTTTAGCTTGAACAAGGGCGTTCCAGAAAAGACTCTGATCGCGCGCGCGCTGCCACAGGCTCTACCGGCGGCCTGGTATAAGCTGAAAATGATCTCCTACAGTTATGAGGGAAACCCAGACGTCGAAAAGGGGAATAATTCTGAGTGGGAGTGCACGAGCAATTCAGGCGGCACGAGCAAAACAAACAATGTCATGCCTTTGGATTGCGCGCCAAACTCGACCTTGCGCGTACAGATGTGGTTTCCACAATGCCTGAATACCCAGAAGCAACCGCTCGCTCCCGAAGAAAGTAGCAAAGCCGCCAATTACTCCGCCGATGGTCAACTTGAATGGCTACAATTTGCCAAGAACCGCGTGAACGAAGATGGCTGCCCGTCTGACACAGCCGACGATACCTGGGTGCGTATCCCGACCTTGAGCTACACGGTTTACTATAATGTCGGTGACACCGGGAATGCCAACTGGGTTCTGAGCAGTGACCATATGATGGGCGACGGTCGCCCGGGGAATAGTATGCACGGCGATTTCATGAACGGATGGACCCCAGCAGCGGCAACGGCTTGGTATAAAGACTGTCTGCTCAATAATAAGAGCTGCACCAATTTTTATGATAATGTTGGCGGTGACAGCTGGGTCAGACTCATCGGCGATCAAACCGCCCTCTTCACCAATGCTTTGCGCGGGTGATTTACCCCAAAACCGGATGTGAGCATGGATGGGGCGACTTATTGAGGGTGATGTCTTAGCGTGTTGTGATTCTGCGCCCTGTTAAGAAAGATAACCCATGTCGGACCGTTTCGAACGCCATCGCCAAGCTTGGACAAATGAAGAAATCCAAAAACTCCACATGCTGGCGAATAAGGGCATGAGCTTAAAGGCGATCGCAAAATCCCTCACGCGCTCTGAAGAGTCGACGAAGAAGCGCGCGAAACAAGATAAGCTCAAAATCCAAAAACTGCGCTAGCGGAACATTCGCCCAGCCGCGCAAAGCCCCAGATTAAGACGCTCAGCTGGGTGTCCGCTCCCGGCGTCGGAGCTGATATTAACTTAGCGAGCTAACCTCAATTTTGGAGCGCGTCAGACACTTAGCCTCGATTGCGTGGCAACGGCGTCGTCTTAAGTCTCTATTTGGGTCTAAGCGTCTCAATGATTTGTGCGTCTACCCAATAGATATCCACATTATCATTTTTCTCATCCTTGCCTCTATTGAAGAGGATATATTTGCCGTCGGGGGTAACGCTCGCATAGGCATCCCATCCCGCAGAATTCACGTTTTCACCCATGTTGATCGCAGGGCTCCACGCGCCATCATTTTGCCGGAAGCTAATATATAGATCAGAATCTCCGTAGCCACCGTCGCGCTCGCTATCCCAAATCAAATAACTTTCGTCGGGCGCGATAAAAGGGTGAGCCGTGAACTTGCCTGTATTGATGACCGCGCTCATCTTTTCAGGCTCTTGGCGCACACCGTCTGTAATGATTGAGATGCGGATTATGTCGTCACTTTTATAGTCGTCAAAAACATAGGTTTCGCTGGCGGATGCCGACAGACGCATAATGCCGAACTCTTCACGATCAAACATTGGACCAAGGCTCTTACGTCCTGACCAGCCGTTGCCTAGGCGGTCTTTGTAGCCCTCTGCCATGTGCATGCGTTCACCGTCAGGTGAGAAAACGGTTTCGCCAACACGTGGGAATTCCAGATACTTGGTCCAAATATTGTTTTCCTGTCTAAAGCCAATAACAGTAGGTTGGAATTTGGCATCGTTAGAGCGCGCGTATTCTCTACGATCTAAAGTGAAGTAAAATTCTGTCATGCCCGGTGCAAATACACCCTCAAGCTCCCAGCCCTCTTTGGATATTATACCGGGTGCAAATGGTTCTGCCACCATGCCGGGTGGCTGCTGTCCAAGATAGGGGCCTTCCAGAATTGGAAAATCAATGGATTTGTGACTTGCGCAACTCACAACCATGAATGTCAGAAGCAAAGAAATGGACGCTGAAAAATGCTTCACTAAATCGCCTTTCTGGAGTGCGTAACTCGCTCGCCAATTTTTTGAATTCGCTACACTTGTAACGAGGATACCTTTATCTGCCAATAGTAGTTTTCCGCCAGCATCTACCGTCTTCTCCTGACCAAAACCGGAAGTCAGCTTTTGACCAAAGGCCGAAGCCAGCGCGCCAAGGCGCGAAATTGCGGATGGGTTTCACCCGCTTAGACGCTCGCGTGTCTTGGGATTGCCGGACGTCGAATAGCCCCACATAGTGGAGCAGATTTTGGGGAGCGCAGAATTTGGAAAACCAAGAGCCTGACAAGGTGAGCAAAGACTTGTCCTTGGATTCGATCACTGAGGATTTGTTTGGGCTCAACATTCGCGGGGTGCAATCGATCATCGCCGCCTGGAAAAAGCCGCGCGACTATTTTGCCGCCGCGAGACTTCCCGATTGGAAGGATAAATACACGCCGTCTATCAGGTTGTGGCTCTCCTTCTTCGCCTTGTTCTCTGCCCTGAAATACTGGTGGCTCGGCGCCAATGCCGGCATGGTCGGGGCCTTCGCCGCAGGGTTCGAAAACGCGGGGCTAAACCTACCAGACGGCATCACCTATCAGGATGTAGGCGCGGAAGCCGTGCTTTGGGTGTTTGGCTGGGTCCCTATCCTGCAGATCATCAGCATGGTTTTGCTGGCTTGCGTCTACAATGCATGGGGCGAGCGTACGACGCTTGCGCTGCGCCAACGATACTTGTTCACAGTGATGATCCCGAGCGCCAGCCTGATGCCAATCCTCTTGAGCGTTATGCTTTTAGTGCCCCCAGGCATGATGACAGCCTATGGCATCTTTTTAGCCGCAGCCGCGTTCTTAGTTGATTTTCAAGCGGGCTATCGCGGCGGCTTCTCAAAGGTTTCAAAGCGTGGGCGCGCTTGGCGCGCTGGATTGCTCGCATTGGTTCTGGTCACCATCAATACGCTGACATCCATCGCAACCCAGATCGTTGGGATCATCCTCATCAGTCAAAAATATGGTGTAGACCCGGCGCTCTAGGTTCTCGTGGATTATCGCTAGCGGGCCCGTTTCTCTCGCCGACACCGCTCTGAGCAATAGACGATTTCGTCCCAGTTTCGTTCCCACTTCTTGCGCCAGTTGAACGGGCGCTGACAGACCGGGCAGATTTTGGATGGCAGGTTCTGTTTCTTCATGATGATCCGTCTTCTGCACCAAGCGGTAGCGAGAGCTGGTTCGCGTCTGTTTTCGGCTTGCGCTTCTGCCCCCGCATTGGGATGCCGGATTTACGGCTGCCATGCTTTTCCTGGATCGCGCTTGCCGTTTGCCGAAACCCACCGCCTTTGCGGATAGCTCAGACTTTCTCACGCGCGGCGCGAGCCGCATTCAGGCGTCTCTATCTGACCCAAGCGCCCGGCGCATTCGTCCGATACCCCAGCGACTGATACGCCGCGTCGACCACGCTTTGTCCGCGCGCGTTGAGCAATAGGCCCGGCCCCATCTGGTTCATCGTATAGCTGAAGGCCAAACCGCAATCGGGATCAGCGAACCCAATCGATCCGCCCGCGCCGACATGCCCGAACGCGCCCTCGCCCATGATGGCGCTCTTCTGGTCGCCTTGTGGATAAGCTCGATTGTCCATCGATTTCATAAAGCCAGACGCGAAGCGCGAGGGCAGGAGCAAAGTCGCATCAATGCCTGAGGCCGTCGTCACACGTCCCATTGCCGAGAGTCGATCTGCGGAAACCAAGCTGCCATCATTGGTCGCGAGCGGCGTGTACCATGCGACCTGCCCGCGCGCATTCGAGATCCCGCCCGCGCCGCCGATCTGAGCCTTGTGAGCTTCCGGATCATTCATGTTCCAGCCGCCATTGTTCAGGAAAGAGAGCGATTGGAGCGATTGTGGTTCGGTGAACAATTTCATCGTGAAGGCGGTCGGCTGGTCGCCCTCTTGTGGCGCATAGAGCCGGATCGGCGCGACCGGCTTTGAGAAATCGTCGGGCACGCCAATCCAGAAATCTGCGCCGGTTTTGCTGGCAACCTCGTCCGCGAAGAACTCACCCAGCGATTTGCCAGACACACGGCGGACCAGTTCGCCGACCGTCCAACCGAAATTGACCATGTGATAGCCATTGCGCGTGCCGGGCTCCCACCAGGCTTCTTCGTCTTCCATGCGCGAGATCATATAGTCCCAATCGAGGAACCCGCCTTCGCGGATCGGCTCGCGATTGGCGGGCACGGCGCTTTCATGGTTGAGCATCATTTGGACTGTGACATGTTCTTTGCCGTTCTTGGCAAAGCCAGGCCAATACTCAGACACCAAAGCGGCCGGATTCAACTGACCGCGATCGATCAGGATATGCGCGCACAAGGCCGTTGCCGCTTTCGTGCAGGAGAAGACGATCGAAACGGTGTCTTCCTGCCAGGCCTCGCCTGTGTCGGGATCGGCCATGCCGCCCCAGAGGTCGACCTTGGTCTCGCCATCAACCGTGAGACAAACAGAAGCGCCGACTTCGCCGCGTTCGGCAAAATTCCGTTCAAATTCCGCTTTAACGCGCTCAAACTGTGGATCACAGTGGCCTTGCACCTTACTCATCGTAGGTCTCCTCCTATATGTGCATTTATAGAAGCAGGGTTTCGGGCGCGGCGCGAGGCTGACTTTGGGGCACATTGCGTGCGCGAGGGATACCAATATGGCGAATAAGCAGGCGATTTTTCTCGAAGGTAATCTCCTGCGCCATATTATCATCATGGCCTCATCCGCGAGTATCGGCCTGGTTTCGATCTTTCTGGTCGACTTTGCGGACCTGCTGTTCATTTCAATGCTTGGCGAGGCCGAACTCGCGGCTGCCGTGGGCTTTGCCGGAACCGTCTTGTTCCTGACCTTTGCCGTGTCGATTGGGATGACGATTGCCACCAGCGCTTTGGTGGCGCAGCGGCTTGGCCAAGGCGAACCGGTGGAGGCGCGCAAGATTGCGACCAGCGTCATCCTGTTTGGGGTCATGGTGGCCAGTCTACTTGCCCTCCTGTGTTGGATCTTCGCGCCAACTTTGCTCGGCCTGATCGGCGCGAAAGGCGAAACCCAAGACCTCGCTGTGCGATACTTCCGGATCGTGGTTTCAGCGATGCCAATTGCTGCGGTCGGGATGATGTCGAGCGGGATCTTGCGCGCGCATGGCGACGCCAGGCGCGCCATGATCGTGACGCTGACGGCAGGCGCCGTGAACGCGATCCTCGATCCCATCCTGATCTTCGGTTTCGGGCTTGGACTGGACGGCGCGGCCTATGCCTCCGTAGCAGCACGCTTTGCGACGCTGGCGACGGCGCTCTACCCAATTTTCAAACATTATGGCGGGTTCGCAAAAGTCGATCTGCCACGCTTCAAGGCTGACCTCACGCCGATCATAGCGATTGCCGCCCCAGCCATGCTAACCAATGTTGCGACCCCGATCGGCAGTGGATTTGTCACCCGCGCGATCTCTGAGTTCGGAGATGGTGCCGTCGCTGCGATGGCCGTAACCGGCCGCTTAACCCCCCTCGCCTTCTGCGTGATCTTTGCCCTCTCAGGCGCGGTCGGACCGATCATCGGACAGAATTTCGGCGCCAAGCAATATCCGCGCGTGCGAGGCACCCTGATCAAGGCAGTTCAGTTCACCGCGATCTATGTTGCCGTGATGTGGGCGATCCTGATGCTCAGCCATGGCTTCATCTCGGACAGCTTCCAGCTCAGCGAAGAAGGCGCCAATATTGTCTTTTGGTTCTCGCTGGTGGTCGCCCCGCTCTTCATCTTTAACGGCACGCTGTTCGTTTCAAACGCAGCGTTCAACAATCTCCGCCGTCCGCTCTACTCGACCTTTTTGAATTGGGCCAAGAACACACTTGGCGTGGTTCCGTTCATTGCGGTTGGCGCCAGTCTTGGCGGCGCGCCCGGCGTCATCATCGGACAAGCGGTTGGCGGCGTCTTGTTTGGTATCGTCGCGTTCTGGCTCGCCTATCGCCTGGTCGGGCGCTATGAGGATGGCAGCTCTGATCCGGATAAGGGGATGAAGTTCCCCCTGATGCGGCGCCGTGCAGAAGCGCCTTTTAATTCTCCTCGGTCATAAAACGCTTGAAGAGTTTGACGTCACAAGCGCAAATGACGCGTACTGAACCGCAAACGCTCAAGGAGCATCGATGGACCAGCTAAACGTCATTTTTGACACCGACCCGGGCGTAGATGATGCAATGGCTTTGCTTTACCTTGCGCGTCATCCACGGATCAATTTGGTTGGGATCACGACGGTATTTGGCAACGCTTCGATCGATCAGGTCACCAAGAACGCACTATATTTGCGAGACCGTTTAGGGTTCGATGCGCCGATTGCGAAAGGCGCCGGGCGACCGCTCGTGATTGAACCTGACGCGCCGCCGACATTTGTGCATGGCGATAATGGTCTTGGGGATATCGACTTACCAGACATCGATTTGAACGATGCAGACCCTCGCCCCGCGCATGAAATGCTCATCGATCTGGTGCGCCAACATCCCAACCAAATTACGCTGGTTGCGGTCGGGCGAATGACCAATCTGGCTTTGGCGGCCAAGGCTGCACCGGACATTCCAGGGCTGGTCAAAGAGGTCGTCATAATGGGCGGTGCGTTCGGTTATAACGGTCATGGCGGCAATGTATCGCCGGTGGCGGAAGCCAACATTATTGGCGATCCACATGCGGCTGATATCGTGTTTGGATTGGACTGGCCCCTCACGATTGTTGGGCTGGATGTGACCAAGCAAACCGTTATGAGCAATGACTATGTCGAGCGCCTGAACTCAAACAGTGCGGATGGAAAATTCGTGCGCGAGATCAGCCACGGGTATCAGGCTTTCCATGCAAACGCGGTTGGGATTGATGGGTTCTACGTGCACGATTCCAGCGCTGTCGCGTATGCCCTTCATCCAGAATATTTTGAGACCGCCACGGGCCCGGTTCGCGTGGTCGATGAAGGGATTGCGATCGGGCAAACCATTCTGAAGCCCGAGGGCGCCTCATATCCCACACCGCATTGGGACAACCGCCCCTCTGTAAAGGTTTGCACCGGTGTGGATAGCGAAGCTCTGTTGGAGGAGTTTCGAGCGCTGATTTGCGACTAGGCGCGCCGCTCGCGGATTATGCCGCTGGCTCTACTGCCGCAACTTCAATTTCGGCCTCAGCCTCAGCTTCTTTTGACAGCGCCATGGCCAGGATCACTAAGACCGCCACGATCGAGTAACCAAACGTACAAACGATCAGAACCGTGTAATTGCTGGTCGCTTCAACGATGCGGCTACTGATCCAGGGCGCTACAGATGTTCCCGTCGTTGCGCCGAGCAGCAGCGCTGAGACCAATCGCGCTGGCGGAACCTTCATCATTTGCGTCGCCAAAGACAGCGTGACCTTAAGAAGCCCCAAGTTTACGGCGCCGCAGACGAAGGCGAAGATCACCAACTCTTCCATCTGCGACATGGACCAGAACGGGATCGTTGAAAGCGCGCTTGCAATTGCACCGATCATTACCGTCCGGCGCACGCCAATTTTCAGCACCCACCACGCCACGAAGATTTGTGAGACCAGCATGCCGGTCCAAAAACGCCCCACCAGCAACCCAGCTTCTCCGCGCGGGACATCAAGATTGGTTTCGGCAAAATTGGGGAGCCACAGTAAGAGAGAGAACTGAGACAGTGTGTAAACAAACAGCGCGGCGATGCACAGCCACGCGCCGATCGGCCAAGGCTCGTTCGTACTGATCTCCGCATCTTCCGCAGCGCTTGAACCGTCCGGAAAGCTAGATATTGCACAGAGCGCGATGGTTATGCATGCGACCCCGGCGACGAACAGATAAGTGCCATACCATTCTATATTCTGCGCCAAAAACTGAACTGCGAGCCAAGATGTCACGATCCCGGCGACGCTGAAACAACCATCAGTTATGATCAACATCGACGCGCGGCGTTCATAGACATAGGCTTTAGAGATCACAATGGCGGCGCCCGCCAAACCCGCCCCGCAACATGCGCCAACGAGGCCAAGTGCGAGCCAGATACCGCTCAACTCAGATTGAAATGGCAGCGAGATCAAACACAGCAAGATCATCCCATACAACGCCATCAAAGCCGATTTCAGCTTCACCCACTCATAGATAATGAGCGCTGCCAGCGAGCCAAAAAAAATCCCACCGGTCAGCCAACTGAAATTCGAAGCAATATCGGTGATCGGTTGATCAAAATGATCCGCCATCGGTCCGGTGATAATGCCGATCGGACTGAGAACACCGGACATAATGAAATAAGCGAGAAAGCAAGCCAGAGTGATACGCTGTAAGTTCGACATGACGGCATTCACCTTCGCTAAGAGCGCTCATAGATTTCCGAAATTCACTGAACCTCACTTTTAGAGGGAGCACCATACCAGCCCGGTTGACCAAGACAGTTGCGTTAGGTGGGCACCATTTATTGGTCAAAGCCTGACAGTAGATTGGGCCTTTCAACGCAAAGACCGCCACTGGGAGAGGACAGTGGCGGTCTTCTTATTGACGTAAGGACGAGACCTTAGTGGCGATTGCTCATCCGAGCGCGGCGCCGACGCCGCTTGTCCAGAATGTTTGAGCCGGCCTCTTCTGACGCGTCAGGCGCCGGAGCTTTGATTGAGGCCATCGGGGTCGCAATAATAGCGACATTGATCGGGGCGGTCTCTGGAGAGATGCGAGGACCCGCGATGTGGGTTTGCTCAGTTTCGCGGACTTGCGGGGTCATGGTCTTTTCCTTTGTCAAATCAGGCGCTTAGGCCTTGCCGGCGGGGGTTGAAGTGGCTGTCTGTGTGCCGCCGATGAATAGTAATTGGGGAATCTCTTATTGTTTTTCAATAAGGATTTATCGTTTTTTGGCAATTATTATTGAAAATCGATATTTTTCAGCCCTTTAGCCGTGTCGATTTTTCATGCGCAGCGTCTTGCGTTCGCTCTTTCGCGAACGTCTACCAAAGCTAATCGGCTCGCGGTGCGCTAATAAGAGCGGATCTATTTGCCCGCTGAGAGCACCCAAGCCGCAGGCTTTCCCGAAAGTAGGAGGGGCTTAATCGCGTGGGATCGGTCAGGTGCGATCGTTTTCACGATATGGGCCGCCTCTTCCTCATCGATCGCCGCCGATAGCATCCCACGCATCCGGCCAGAATAGGCTTCGATCTCAAACGTCATTTGGTCCAGCCAGCCGAATATGTCGTCCAGGAGATAGGCTTTACGCCGCTCAAAAAGCTGGCTGGTGCCGGTGTGAAGATGCCGTGCAAGTCCGCCGCTATTAATATGCGGGAGAAGGGTATCCTGGGCGCGGGTAAAGTCCTGCCCTGCCTCGTCGACGGCGCGCTTCAGCTCTGGGCCAGGTGCTTTGTCATAGGCAAAGACAGCGTCGAACAGCGCGCGGACAGTGGGCAGATAGCCGCTTGTATGGATTGCAGTCGCCTTGGAGAGATGCCCCTCGCACTCCTGCGCAATCGCGCCGGCTTTCATATGCGCAATGGCTGTGAAGCGGCCGGCATCGCCGATCACCCGAGCAATCTCTGCTGCGGCTCTGTCTCGGTTGGCATACTCAAATCCAAACTGGCTAAACGCGTGAGATATTGAGCGGTCGGCAAATGGCAGCGCATCAGCACTGGCGACCACGCCCTCTAATTCGGGGATTATCCTGCGGGTTGCCTGAATCGCCTCGGCTGAAATATCGAGCCCGATCAACCGGTCGGCGCCAGACCCGACAGCATATTTGATGGCGGACCCGGCGCCGCACGCCAAATCCAGAACCGCGCCGGTCTGGGTCTCTGCGAACGTCTCGGTCCAGAAGGTGCTCAATTCCTGGTTATTCTCAACGCCCTCGCCGGCGAACACCTCATTGCTTCGCCCAGCCTCACGCCCCGTCCAGTAATTCGCCCAATCAGACTGGCTTTGATCGATTTTGGACATGGAGGGGCAGCCTTTTAAACTTGTGGAGTTGGAACCTCCGATTACGGTGCGAATACATCAATGTAGCGGAACTCTCAAATGTCTCCCTCAGAAGCGTATCGAGTCGGCACTCAAGCGTTCAGCGCGGGACAGTATGAGCGCGCTCTACAGCACCTGCGCGGCCTGCAACACCCCCAAGCGCTGCATCTGGCCGCGATCAGCGCTCAAAAGCTGGGCCAAAACCCGATTGCAGCCGAGCTTTTTTCAAAGGCGTCAAAGCTCGCCCCACGCGATCCGAACATCGCTAACAATTACGGCCATTTTTACCTGGCGAGCCAGGACTTAGCCGCCGCCAAATCACAGTTCGAAAGCGCGCTCAGAACGGCACCGAATCTTCCAGCAGCGCTGATTGGGCTCGCCAAAATTGACGCCAGCAAAAAAGACTGGGGCGCGGCGCATGCGGCATGGTCGAAGGTCTTGGCCGCTTCCCCAGGAAGCGCGGTCGGTCAGTATGGCCTTGCAACCGCCCTGTTGGAAACGGGGAAAGCCGAAGAAGCAGCGCCCCTCTTCAAAGCCATGCTTGAGCAACGCTCAGCCCCCGAGCCAATGTTCATGCTCGGCCGCGCACTTTTAGAGCAAGACCGTCTGACCGAAGCCGAGGCGTGTTTCAAACAGTCATATGAAAAAGCGCCGACAGAGCATGCTCTGCGCAACCTGGCAAACGTCATCTGGATGCGAGGCGAAGCGGAGCAATTCTTCGCCTTGATCGAAGACGCGCCGCAATCTTTACGCGCAATCGCTATTCGGTTGATCATGGAGAGCGGTGACGTCGATCGCGCGGAGCATGCCTGGCAAGCCGCATATGGCGACACAGCCGCTGATAAGTCCGCTTGGCTTCTGAAGGCCGCCCTCGCGCGGGAAATGCAGAACGCCGATGCTCTCGCCGCGGCGTCCGACAAAGCCTTAGAACACGCCCCCAATGACTTGGCCGCGCTCGATTTGCGCATCGTTGCAGATCTGATGTCAGGACAGCCCGAGGCGGCTTTGAAACGCATCACGCCCCTGCGCAAGGCCTATCCGAACGCTCAGCATTGGCTCGCTCACGAATTTATCGCGCATCGCTTGCTTGGCACGAACTCCCCGCTTTTGGATATTGAACGCTTCGTTCGCGCTTATGATTTGGAAGCTCCAGAGGGCTTCGAAAATATGGATCATTTCAATGCTGAATTGGCGACGACGCTCAAGCAGCTGCATGGTTTCCAAGCGCGCCCGCTCAATCAATCTCTGCGCGGCACGGGAACCCAGACCACCCGCAGCCTGACAGATCACAAGCACCCAGTCATAGAAGCCTATATTCGAGCGCTTGATGCCCCAATCCAGCAATATTTGGCGGATATCGGCCGCGACCCATCTCACCCAACTGCCGCGCGCAACCAAGGGCGTTATCAATTCGCGGGCATGTGGTCTGTCCATTTGCGCGGACAAGGCTTTCACGAAAAGCATGTCCACCCAGAAGGCTGGATCAGTTCTGCGTATTATATCAGCGTTCCACCTGAGACCGAAACCTCGCCAGCGCGCGCCGGATGGATCGGGTTTGGCGCACCGTCTTATACTGTCTCGCCAGACACGCCTGAACTGAAATGGATTGCCCCGCAGCCGGGGCGATTGGTGTTGTTCCCATCCTTCATGTGGCACGGGACAAACCCAATTCACGATCAAGCCGAGCGTCTGACAGCCCCATTTGACCTCATACCCTGACCAAGCTGCCCCCAAATTAAAAACCAAGCACAAAAAAAACAGGCCCTCAGATGAGGGCCTGTTTCCGTTTTGAATAGAGTTCTAGTGACTAGAAGCGTGCAGTCGCACGAACGAACAATGTACGACCGAAGACGTCATAAGTCGCCGGGTATGTGTTCGCCTGCTCAGCGTTGTCACCAAGGATTGGTGGCTGCTTGTCGAACAAGTTGTCCAGACCGCCAGTGAGCGTGAGTGTTTCATTCACGTCCCAAGAACCAGAAACGTCGAAGTAGTGTTCGCCGCCCAGTTCGGTCACAGCAACAGTTCCTAGGCCGCCATCATCTTCGGTTTCACCGATGTAACGCCAAAGCAGCTGAGCGTTGAAAGGACCGTTTGCCCATTTCGCTGCAACACGGTGCTTATACTCAGGCTGTGGCTCGCCACAGTCAGCACCGTAAGCGCCGGCACATTCAAATGGCGTTCCGCCTTCGAATGGTTCCAGATCGTTCTCATCAGTGATGGTACCGATATAGCTGACCCCGAACAGACCGATTTCGCCTGCATCGTACTCATAATCAGCAAGAATGTCCCAACCCTTCAGTGTCAGCAACGCAACGTTTTGTGACGTAACTGAAACTTGAGTGATCAGGCCATCGCCGCCACGGCTGATGGCATTACAGAACTGTGAGCCAACGCCGCCAAGTGCTGCATCTGTGTAGCACGTGGTGATGACGTTGTTCGCGCCGCCGCCGAAGTCTGCAATGACGTCTTCGATTTCAATGTCGAAGTAATCGACAGAGAAGGTCAGACCTTCAACAAAGTTCGGTGAAGCAACAAAGCCAACCGTCAATGTTTCAGCAGTTTCAACGTCGAGAGTTGGGTTACCACCCGAAATCTCACGAACCTGACCAGAAGGCAGATCGATTACAGCGGACCCAACGTTTGAAGAAGGGACGCCAGTTGCGACACACAATGCTGTCAGGGCTGCATCTTGTGGCGATCCTGCAGAAGAACATGGATCCGACCCACTTGGGAAACCTTCGCCTTGTGGCGCGAAGAGTTCACCAATTGATGGTGCACGAACAGCTGTGTTGAAGGAAGCACGGAAGCGAAGTTGCTCATCCGGAGCCCACTCACCTGCGATTTTGTACGCTTCAACGGCGCCCGCAGTGCTGTAGTTCTCAGAGCGGTAAGCCAGCTCAAGAGCGAGAATGTCAGCGAAAGGTACGTCTTTCAGGAATGGCAAGTAAGCCTCACCATAGAATCCAGAGACGTCGAACTGACCTGCAACAGCAGGTGCGCCGTTAAAGCCAGAAATCGTTCCCGCTGCAACCGCTTGTGATGGTGCAAAATCGAACGCTTCTTCGCGATATTCTGCACCGAAAGCAAGACCGATTGGTCCACCTGGAAGTTCAAAATATCCTGATGTGTCACCAGCCAAGTTCGCAACCAGGTTGGTTACGGAATAGTCTAGGTCGATCACAGCAAGCGTCGTGATGAAGTCAGCCGCATCCTGCGAAATGTTACCTTCGCCGTAGATGTTGATCGGCACACAACCTGCGGTCAACGCACCATTAGATGATGGGTCTGAACAGGTTGGGTTACCAGCACCATCAACGTCCACGTTTCCATCACCATCGGCATCTGCAAGCAGAAGCGACTGGAAGAAACGGTTTTTGTCGATGTTACCAGACTGGTTCTCTTTACCGCCTGTGCGGCCTTCGGAGAAGGAAACGTCCAGGTTCCAATTGTCTGAAAGGTCCCAGCTCACGCCAGTTTCAATCTGGAACGAGGTGAACACGTTTTCAGCAATCCGAGGACCAACTTCTTCCAAACGACGACGAACGCCGAACGCGCCAGCGGTGAATTGATCGGCAATGCCGTCACCATCTGTATCGATCAGAGCTGTTGTGTTGTTGTAGCCGTTTGGCATAGCTGCGCCTGCAGTCGAATCGAACACACAATTCAAGCAAGAGTTCAGCAGGTTATCATCATCGTCGAATACGAACCCAGTTTGGGCCATGCCCATCGCGTCTGAGAATACCGCATCAACGCGTGTACCGATACCAACACTATCAGTGTTGTTACCTGAGATAATCGCCTGAGCTGATGGATCAATGAATGGGTTATTGTCCAAAGACACCTGAATTGTACCAGAGCGTGGTTCAAAAATCGGCGTCGGTGCAAGTTGCTGAGGAACCCGGTTATTCGCGAAGAAGGCAGAAGCGTAAACTTCGACTTTATCGTTGATCTGGTAGTCAGCTTTACCATTCACCTGGAACCGCTCTTGTGGGAGCTGGATGTAGTTCACGGGTGCATAGTTGTACAAGTCGTTATTGTCGCCTGAGCCAACGAATGGACGGATTGTACCGTCTTGCTCGAAGATACCAGGGGCACCATCAAATACGCCAGAAAGGTAGCCTTGTGGGACACCAGAAGAACCGCCGTTTTCAAGTCCATCGCCTGCAGCGTTTTCTGTCTGAGCGAAGAATGTGAAATCGCGATCGCCCTGGAAGAGCTCTTCACGACTTGTGTAGCCGAGGCTGATGACTGCGTTACCGCGGTCGTCGGCGAAGTTACCACCGATGGTCGCATTTGCAGACCAAACTTGAGCGTCGAAGTTTTCGAGCGCTGCTTCGTATCCGGCTGAGAATTCTGCACCCTCGAAATCGTCTTTCAGGATGAAGTTCACAACACCTGCAACAGCGTCAGAACCATAAACAGCAGACGCGCCGCCGGTTACGACTTCAACACGCTCGATCAGAGCTGAAGGGATGTTGTTGATGTCAACCACACCGCCGCCAGTGGATGGAACCATCCGCTTGCCGTCGACGAGAACCAGTGTACGGCCTGAACCGAGACCACGAAGGTCAACAGTCGCAATACCACCACCTGGGTTGTTAGATGTACGGTCGAGACCTGGAACTGTTTGAGGAAGCGTATTCAGCAGTCCCTCAGTGTTAACAGTGCCTGTCAGTTCGAATTGCTCGGAACCAACGGTTGAAACCGGGCTGTTAGAAACATAGTCCTGACGTGCGATACGCGAACCGGTGACAGTGACAGTCTGTTGACGAGCTTCTTCGTCTTCAACAGTTTCTTGTGCAATCGCTTGACCCGAAAGGGCCATAGTAGCGCCTGCAATCACGGAAGTCGCGAACAAAGTCGACTTCAAACTTCTTCTCTTTAACAAATCGTCCTCCAAACGTTAAAAAAATACGGATCCCGCCCTTACCACGCAGTCGAGAAACGTATGTTGCGGATGAAACCAATTCCGCCCTTCTGGTCAACTAACTCCGCACATCGCTTGTGTCGTTGTCCTAGAGTTGTGACAAATAGGTCATAATATCGCCAATATTCGGCAAGATTTTGCCCTTGTTCTGATCATCGCCGTTTCCGATTTCCCATCACAGGCGTGTTTTCAGCAACACTCTCTCTCTTGCATGGTCGATTGCTCCTCTGGTACGCGTGCAAGACAAACATAGTCTGAGTGTAGCGTGACCGGAGTGTAGAATGACCCCAAATATCAAAGCCGCCTTGATTGCCGCCAGCGCGCTGGCCCTTCTCCCGACCGCCGCCGCGCAAGTCGCCGAGGACGCAATCACCACCTGCGCGCAAAGCGATACCGCCGCCGCCCGCATCACCTGCCTCGAGACCGCGCTGCGCAGCTTCGACACCGCGCCCCAGGCTCCGCGTGCCCAAGCTGCCCCGGCCCAGGCTGCCCAGGCCGCTCCGGCGCCGGTGATCACCGAGGCCGCCCTCTCCCCGGTTGAAGCGATGGGCATTGAACAAGTCATCCCGCGCGAAGCGAAAGCCGCCGCCACCAAAGAGCGCACTGAGCGCGTCGCCGTCACCGTGGCGAGCACCCGCACCGTGCCGGTCAACAAGTTGGAGATCACCCTGTCCAATGGCCAGGTCTGGCGCCAGACCAAAGGCGATAGCCGCACGATCCGGGTCTCCAAGAAGCTAAAGAACGAGCTCACCGCCGAGCTCTGGCGCGGCCCGGTCAGCGGCTATAAGATGAAGATTAACGAGCTCCGCAAAACCCTGCGCGTCGAACGCGTCAAATAAAAGCCGCGCACTTGCCCCGTTCTCAGGCCCCGTTCTCAGGCGCCGGTCTCAGGCGCCGCGTCCCTAAGTCGGAAACTTAATCCGCCGCCCCAGCAAGGCAGAGACTTCCTGGGCCAGCGTCTCGTCGCTCATCGTTTCGGCGCGGGCGGCCTCGTCCTGCGCGGCGTCGCGCTCTAACCCGGCCAGCGCCTTGTCGCGGCGCTTTCGCGTCGCCCAGGCCGCGACGAGCCGATCCGCCTGATCCCGCTCGCCCGCCGCCACCGCTTCGCGCACCGCCTCCAGAACTTGCCGCGCATCCTGCATGCCCATCACCTCGTCCAGGGCGGTGCGTTTGCGCCCATCTCTCAAGATATTATAGCGCTCGCGAGACGCCCCCGCCCCGCCCGTCCAGGCCGCATGATCCTCGCCATAGACGCGGCGGCCATCCTCCGCCGTCGCGGGCAAGCCCCGAAACACCCGGCCCGAGCGAGCATAGCCGCCCGGCCCCGGCGGCAGTTTTTGCGGCGCCCCGGCGCGCGGCTGGCCCGGCAAGAGATCACATTGGCGAAACCCGAACAGCTTGGCCCAGGACGAATAGGCCCGGGTCGAAATCCCCAGCGCCGCACGAATCTCCATTGGCGGCTCTCCCGCCCGCGCCCGCCGCTCGACCTCAACAGCGAGTTTCTGGCGAGCTTCGAGCGGGAGCGTGCGCAGGTCGGGCATGCTTACGCAGGATCAGAAATCGATCCGGTGGATCGATTTCTCGAAGGAAGGCCCGCAGCGCAAGCGGAGGGCTGGGAGAGAATGGTCGTCATGCCGTGGAGGATAGGCGGAAACGCAAACGGGTCGGATTCAGGTACGGCAGGCGAAAGCCATACAGGCTGGCCCAGCGGCCATAGGTGGTGATCGAAATCCCGAGCGCCGCCGCAATCTCGGTCGGCCGCTCCCCGGCCCGCGCCCGGCGCTCGGCCTCAGCGGCGAGCTGGCGACGCTGTTCAATCGGAAGGGCGCGAAGGTCAGGCATAGGCGGCAGGATAGAGGGGGTCTAGGTAAGTCGGATTGGTTCGAGAATGGTCATTGGTCGTGAGGCAGGAAATTCCTAAAAGCGGACATCCCGAACCCGTTTTCACACAGCCACTCCCAAATGCAGACATTCAGTCGAAATTCCGTATTAGCCATCGATCGATCGAGCCAGCGGATTTCTGCCAGTCAGGATCCAGCATCAAGTCATGCCAGCCAGGGCAGATATCGAGCGTCGCGTTGTATGCACTCGCCAGGGTTTTGTGTTCTGCTACGGGAATCGACCAGTCGTCGGCACCAGCGATGACATGGACAGGACGAGTATCATCGGACGATACAATTGGTGCATCCCGCGAAAACAACTCGCCCATTGCCATCGGAGATTCCAGCGAAAGGCGGCTGTGATAGAGCTCCCGCAAACTTGGAGCGAGCTTCGGCGACAAGAAGAATGGTATCATGGCGCGGCGCAACCGCACTGGATCCTTCAATGCCTGCCCCAATAGCAACGAAACAGGATGGGCCCGCAGCAGCCTCAATGCGACACGCAGCGATGGCCGACGTGGGGACGAAGCCAGTAGCACCATTCCCGCGATTGTGTTGCTCTTCGTCATGCACATTTGGGAAACTACGCCGCCCATCGAATGTCCGATCAGCACAACCTGGCCGCCCACTCTATCAATGGCCGACAGAACGTCTTCGCAATAGTCAGACATTGAGAACTGCCTGATTTGATCATGGCCCTCACTCGCCCCATGTCCGCGAAGGCTGACGGCGTGCGCCGCCCACCCTCGCGCACTGAACCAATCCAGAAAGTGTTCGTCCCAGCACCAGGCACCATGAAAGCCGCCATGCACAAATAACAACCTCGGCCTGTCGGGCCTGGCTTCGTTGGTTCGCGAAATCAGTTCAAGATCCACATCTTCTCCGTTGCGAGTGTTCTTACGGCTCTCTTAGCATGAGTGCAGAGTCGAAGCACTGTGAAGTCTCCACTGGAGATCATCACATAGAGAGTTCGCTTTTACGCCGGAGGCAGACTAAGCCGTTTCGTCTTCTTTTGCTCGCTTAACCGAAGTCTTGCCAAACTCCCCAACCACCAATTGCAATGATGGATAGGTAGAATACACCCCAAACCAATGCTGTAGAAAACGCATTACTAATGGGAAATTTCCGACGATCTTTTGTCCGCGCACGGGCGATGCGTTCATCGATATCCAAGCCCGGTTCAGCGATGTTCAGATATTCTCGAAATTCCAATGCACGGTGAATTGCATGGTACTTTCGCTGTCGAAATTTATTAGATGACACTAACCCTAGCGTACCAATCAGTATCATGAAGCCATACGACAATAGGCTGGTTTCATCTCCCACGATGGAATCAATTCCTAGCAATCCTGCGACTACCAGTATCAATACGTTCGCTAAGTTTGGAATTTGATCCTCGGCGTGTCGCGCCTCGGTTGTGAAATCCAAGTACATTTGCAATGCCAAATCAGAACGGGACGAGCTGAATTCTGCTTTTGTGGCTTGGTCGAGTGATTCGGTTGTGTTCGGCATTCTTCTTCCGATAAATCTCGAGAGTCAGTCAGCGCAACAATCCGCGTCAGTCAACTGACCAACTATGAAATTGCACTTTTTGGTATCGACTAAAAGTACTTGATTTCTACCGACTGCGTTTCGTCTCCTTTTGCTCGCGTAGCAGTCTAAAGCCCCAACTCTTCCTCGCGGAGGCGTTTGACCTCGTCGCGGAGGCGGGCGGCGTCTTCGAACTCGAGATTGGCGGCGGCTTCGCGCATCTGTTTTTCGAGATCGGCGAGGACGGCTTTGAGATTGTGGCCTTTGCCATCGGGGCCGACCTGATACGAGATCTGGTCTTCGGCCAGGGCTTTCTTGCGGGACTTGCCGCCTTTCAGCTGGGTCCGGCCGCCCGGTTTTTCGCCGAGCTCGCCGAGAATGTCGGCAACCTCGCGCTTGATCGTGGTCGGGGTGATGCCATGCTCGGTATTATAGGCTTCCTGTTTCTCGCGGCGACGCTCGGTCTCGCCCATGGCGCGCTCCATCGAGCCGGTGATCTTGTCGGCATAGAGGATGACGCGGGCATCGGCGTTGCGGGCGGCGCGGCCTATCGTCTGGACCAGCGAGGTTTCGGAGCGCAAGAAGCCTTCCTTGTCAGCGTCGAGAATGCCGACCAGGCCGCATTCGGGAATATCCAGGCCTTCCCGCAGCAGGTTGATGCCGACCAGGACGTCAAACTCGCCGAGGCGCAGGTCGCGGATGATCTCGATCCGCTCAACGGTGTCGACATCGGAGTGCATGTAGCGGACTTTGATGCCTTGCTCGTGCAGGTATTCGGTCAGGTCCTCGGCCATCTTCTTGGTCAGGGTGGTGACCAGGGTGCGGTAGCCCTTAGCGGTGGTCTCGCGGATCTCGGCGGTCAGGTCGTCGACCTGGTTGGTGGTGCCGGTGGAGACGGGGCGGACTTGCACTTCGGGGTCGAGCAGGCCGGTCGGGCGAATGACTTGCTCGGTGAACACGCCGCCGGTGCGCTCCAGCTCCCACTTACCGGGCGTCGCCGAAACGTGAACGGTCTGCGGCCGCATAGCGGTCCACTCTTCGAATTTGAGCGGCCGGTTATCGAGGCAAGACGGCAACCTGAACCCATACTCAGCCAAGGTCCGCTTTCGCGCAAAATCCCCTTTTTGCATGGCCCCAATCTGAGGAATAGTCTGATGCGATTCATCGACGAATACCAACGCGTTATCGGGCAGATACTCAAACATGGTGGGCGGCGGCTCGCCGGGTTTCCGACCGGTTAGGTAGCGGGAGTAATTTTCGATTCCGTTGCACGATCCCGTAGCAGCCATCATCTCAATGTCATACTGAACCCGCTGCTCTATCCTCTGCGCTTCGAGAAGTTTTCCCTCTTTTTGGAAGTGCGCGAGCGTTTGCTTGAGTTCGGCTTTGATCTTATCAATGGCCTGGTTGAGCGTCGGCCTCGGGGTCACATAGTGGCTGTTCGCATAGAGCTTAATCGCCGGCAGCGATTGCGACTTGCGCCCGGTGAGCGGATCGAACTCGGTAATGCTCTCCAGCTCGTCGCCAAAGAAAGAGAGCTTCCAGGCGCGGTCTTCATAGTGAGCGGGGTAAATATCGACGATGTCGCCCTTCATCCGGAACGTGCCGCGCGCGAACGCCATATCATTGCGAGTATATTGCAGCTCGACGAGCAATTGCGCCACTTCCCGTGGATCGATGCGCTGCCCGGCTTCGAGCTTGCGCGTCATTGACGTGTAGGTCTCGACTGAACCGATGCCGTAAATGCACGATACAGACGCAACGATGATACAGTCGTCACGCTCTAGAATCGCGCGCGTTGCAGAGTGGCGCATCCGATCGATCGCCTCATTGATCGAGCTCTCTTTCTCGATGTAGAGGTCGCGCCGAGGGACATAGGCTTCGGGTTGGTAATAGTCATAGTAGCTGACGAAGTACTCAACTGCATTGTCAGGGAAGAAGGATTTGAATTCGCCGTACAATTGGGCCGCGAGGGTCTTGTTCGGCGCCAAAATCAGAGCGGGACGTTGCGTCGCTTCAATAATTTTGGCCATTGAGAACGTCTTGCCGGTTCCGGTCGCTCCTAAAAGCACCTGGTCTCTCTCGCCGTCTTGAATGCCCTCTACCAGCTCAGGAATCGCCGTGCGTTGATCGCCAGCTGGTTCATATGGTGCTTCGACCCTTAGCGGAATCCCGCCTTCCAATTTTTCCCATCTGCGATCCGGACGGTGTGGGGTCCACTCACTCGATGGCAAAGCGCCAGCAGCATCTCGTGCGGCGCCGAGCAAGTCGAACGCAGCGGATTGTTCTGAAAAACCTGAAGAAGAACCAGAAGCCATGGCGGCAATGTACGCCCATTCCTGGTCGGTTCAACACGCCATATTCGGTTGCTCTGCTATTTACTGACACAAATTGGCAGCAGCGCTCTATTCATTTTGACCGCCGTGTTTGTCCGCGGTCACCAAACCACCAAAGCGTCGCTGCAGTGGCAGCAAAGGTCGCCGTTTCGGTTATGCTTGCGCGATCTGCATAGTCAGCTGAAAACCAAATCGACGTTGTGATCCCCCATAAGAGCAATGTCAGCAGAGGGCGCGTCAGCGCACGAATAGCATCGACCCATCGATAGCTTGTCGAGATCGCGGCCTCTGCAGCAAGGCTGGCTTCCAAGCCTGCCCAACTACCCTCGGTTCTTGCAATCGCAAGTTCGGCCTCTGTCTCTTGTGCGGCGGCCGCATGTTGAAGCTCGAGTAACTGGACTTCGTGGTTCCAGCGGCGCTCCTCATGCGCGATGCTTTGTCGGCGTTCGAAGAACCCGGCCGCCCGGCCAAGCGCGGTTCCGACCAATCCAAACAAGCCTCCGCCCGCAGCGCTCGCTGCGATTCCGATCATGTCTGCCATAAATGTTCACTCCCAGAGTAATACCAAACCGCAGACGCCGCGCGGCAATCCAAGTGGATGAAAGATCGCGCCAAGCCGAATCCGGTAAACCCAACATCGCGGCTGAGGCGATATAGACGTTGTCGATCATGTCCTGAAACCGATATGTCGACCGCAAGACGTTTGTGCCGCGACAGAGGCGCGCCTCCGACACAAGCATTCCATTGCGGGCAACGGTGAGCTGAAGTCACATTGATTGGGCGAGCAACGCGATCTCTTAGAGTTTGCAGCCGATCAAGGAATCCTGAATCATGCCAATAAGCCCCGCCGCAGAACCGCCCGGCGCACTTGCAGGCCAGCTCTGATGCGGTGAAATTGGGCCACCGCCAATGCGGACCTAGCGCAGCATGCGCGTGATGGGACGACTGGAAGAACAAATAAAAAATCCTCGCTCCTGAGTTCAGAAGCGAGGATAGGTGTTTAGAAATTAGGTCGAGTTCGACCGGAGCTCGACGTCTAAACTTTGGCCATGCTGAAGGCGCGGCGCTGGTTCAAAGCTTCGATGGCGCCGAGATATTCAGCTTCCAGTTTGTCGACATATTGCGCCGTACTCATCCGGGATCTGATCGCGCCAATCCCCTGCCCGCAGCCCCAAATGTCTTTCCAGGCCTTGGCTTCCTGGTTGCCGCCAGATCCGAAATTCATCGCGCTTGGATCGCTCTCTGGAAGGTCGTTCGGGTTAAGGCCAGCTTGTGCGATTGACGGTGCGAGGTAGTTGCCGTGTACGCCGGTGAACAAGTTCGAATAGACGATGTCCTTCGCGTCGCTTTCAACGATCATGTCTTTGTACCCTTCGACAGCGTTAGCTTCGTCGCAAGATATGAAGGCTGAGCCGATATAGCCAAAGTCTGCACCCATTGCTTGGGCTGCGGCAACTGCGCCGCCATTCGCCATAGCACCCGAGAGCGCGAGCGGGCCGTCAAAGAATTCGCGAATATCTTGAATCAGTGCGAGCGGGGAGATTGTTCCGGCGTGTCCGCCGGCACCAGCCGCCACAGCTATAAGCCCATCGGCGCCTTTCTCGAGCGCTTTTCGCGCGAAGATCGAGTTGATAATGTCATGCATCACGATGCCACCATAAGAGTGGATCGCCTGGTTCACCTCTTCGCGGGCGCCAAGAGAGGTAATGACCAAAGGCACTTTATATTTCACGCACATCTCAACATCGTGGTCGAGCCGGTTATTGGTCTTGTGGACAATCTGGTTGACCGCATATGGCGCGGACGGCCGATCGGGGTTCTTCTCATCATGCTCAGCAAGCTCGGTTGTGATCCGGTCGAGCCATTCATCAAGCTGAGATTCAGGACGCGCATTCAGCGCGGGGAATGAGCCGATGACACCAGCTTTACACTGGGCAATCACCAAGTCTGGATTCGAGATGATGAAAAGCGGGCTGCCAATGACAGGAATGCGAAGATTTTGTAGGACCGGAGGTAGCGCCATAATGGGTCTCTCAATAGTTTCCGTTTACGTTAGCGGAGAGGTAGCGTTGAGACAGTTTTAGGCAAGCCCTTCCCACAGGGCACACTGGTCTTCCGAGCATCATTTCCCGTTGCGTAAAGCTTGCCAGTTGGGATCCATTAGGCCAAATCCGGACTACAAGAATTCTAAACTAGGTCGACGCATATGGCAGACGGAACGCTCTCTTTATCCAATGGCTTCGACGAGGCCAGCGAAGCAGATTGGCTTGCTGGTGTCGAAAAGGCGCTAAAAGGCGGCGGCATCGAGCGAATCACGCGGCAAACGCGCGACGGATTGCCAATCAAACCCCTCTATAGAGAGACAGATTTCGAGAGCGGGACAGATCCGCGAGGCGTCCCTGGTTCGGCGCCCTATTTGCGCGGCGCGCTATCTGAGCCAGATCCGTATCTGCCATGGGATATTCGCCAGACCTTTGCCCATCCTGACCCTGAAACGACAAACAAAGAAATTATGCGCGACTTGGAGCGCGGGGTCACATCTGTCCATCTCGCGATAGAATGCTCTGGCAAGTCAGGTTGCATCATTACCAATCTCGACCAACTCACGACAGCTCTGAAAGGCGTGCGTGGAGATCTTGCGACCATCTCGCTCGGCCATCGCGGCGCTGGATCTGGCGCCAGCGCAGCAGCGCTTTTGGCGCTTTGGGCAAAGGATCAAGAAGATCCAGAAGCGCAGAAGCTGGCCTTCAATATCTCGCCGATCCGGCAGTTGATGCACACGGGCAAAATCAGCGGCGGAATTGACGCGGCGATGGCCAAAGCCGCTGCGCTCGTGAAGGTTCTTTCTGAGACCTTCCCAGCTTCAACCTCGCTAGATGTCAGCGCGCAGCATGCGCATGAAGCCGGCGGCAGCGAAGCGCAAGAACTTGGCATAATAATGGCCAGCGCGGTCGACACGATGCGCCGCCTGGATGCGGCCGGACTGGCGCCAGACAAAGCCTCAGGCCAAATGCTCTTCAAGATCGCCATCGATGCAAATTACGGCATTAGCATCGCCAAGCTCCGCGCCGCGCGGCGTCTGTGGGCGCGCGTACAAGACGCGCTCGACCTCTCGCCGAAACCGATGCAACTGCATGCGGTTAGCAGTGCGCGTATGCTGACCCATTACGATGCCTGGGTGAATATCCTGCGCGGTTCGGCGGCCTGCTTCGCCGCAGCAACCGGCGGTGCCGACGCGATCACGGTTCGCGCGTTCAATGAAGCGTTCAGCGTTCCCGAAGAATTAGGCCGTCGCATCGCACGCAATACGCAAATCATGGCGATGGAAGAAAGCGGCCTTGGCCGCGTGGCGGATCCGAGTGGCGGCGCTTGGTTCTCCGAAACCCTCGCCGAAGAGCTCGCTGAAGCGGCGTGGGCGGAATTCCAACAGATCGAAAGCGAAGGCGGGTTGGTTGAGAGCCTGATAGCCGGACGCGTCCAAGCCCGGATCGCCGAGAAACGCGAAGCGCTTCTTAAAGATGTCGCCCGCCGCAAGGTTCCGATAACGGGCGTCAGCGAATTCCCACTCCTAGAAGAAATCTCTGCGCCGGCCGCAGATGTCCAAAGCCCGCCCCCAGGTGATGGCGTCGACCCGATTGGGCTCACCTCCCTGCTGCCGAATTTCAATGTTCCAGCTGGCGACCACACCGTTGCAGAGCCTTTAACCTGGATCAGCGTCGCCGAACCGTTCGAGATTCTGCGTGACCGTGCTGAAGATCATTTCGAAAAGACAGGCGCCCGGCCGTCCATTTTTATCGCAACGCTCGGACCGATTGCCGAACATACCGGGCGTGCCGACTTCGCGCGAAACCTCTTTGCCGCTGGTGGTTTGGAAGCGAAAGAACCGCCGGTCCCGCCGAAAAGCCCTGCAGAGCTTGCGGCGGCATTCAAAGCAAGCGGAAGTCAAATCGTTGTCCTTTGCGGTTCTGACAAACGCTACCCGGATGAGGCAGACGCTGCGGCGAGAGCCCTAAAAGAGGCTGGCGCGGTCGCCATCTGGCTTGCGGGCAAGCATGAGGCCGCTGGCATTGATCGCCACATTTTCATGGGCTGCGACGTGGCGCATGAACTCACCCTGGCGCTCGCAGAATTGGGAGTGAACTAAGATGACCAAGTTCCCAGACTTCACCAAACTCGATCTCGGCGCTTTGGAGCCGGGCAAATCAGACGCGCGTGATCGCACGCTGGAGACGCCGGAAGGCATCGACCTGGCGACGTCCTATAGCGGCGCAGACACCGCCGATCTCGACTTCCTGGACGACTATCCCGGCCTCGCACCGTTTGGCCGTGGTCCCTACCCGACCATGTACACGCAGCGACCATGGACGATTCGCCAATATGCGGGCTTCTCGACCGCTGAAGACTCCAACGCTTTCTACCGCCGCAATCTGGCCGCGGGTCAGAAAGGCTTGTCGGTCGCCTTCGATCTGGCGACGCACCGCGGCTATGATAGCGACCATGTCCGCGTCAGCGGAGACGTAGGCATGGCCGGTGTCGCCATCGACAGCATCTACGATATGCGCACGCTCTTCTCGGGCATTCCGCTCGACCAGATGTCGGTGTCGATGACGATGAATGGTGCGGTCTTGCCGATCCTCGCGCTTTATATCGTCGCCGCTGAGGAACAAGGCGTTGGTCCAGAAAAGCTCGCGGGCACCATTCAGAACGACATTCTGAAAGAGTTCATGGTCCGCAACACATACATCTATCCGCCTAAGCCGAGCATGCGGATCATTTCCGACATCTTCGCTTACACGTCGCAGAACATGCCGAAGTTCAATTCGATTTCGATCTCCGGCTATCACATGCAAGAAGCGGGCGCGACGGCCGACCTAGAGCTCGCATACACGATCGCCGACGGGATTGAATATATCCGTGCAGGCGTCGCTGCAGGCCTCGACGTGGACGCCTTTGCGCCGCGTCTCAGCTTCTTCTGGGCGATCGGCATGAATACGTTCATGGAAGTCGCCAAGATGCGCGCCGCCCGTCTGATCTGGGCAAAGCTGGTGCAGCAGGAATTCTCACCGAAGAACGCCAAGTCGATATCACTCCGCACGCATTGCCAGACCTCAGGTTGGTCTCTAACCGCGCAAGACGTCTACAATAATGTCATCCGCACCTGCTTTGAGGCGATCGCTGCAGCGGGCGGGCAAACGCAGAGCCTTCATACCAATGCGTTTGACGAAGCTCTAGCGTTGCCGACAGACTTCTCCGCCCGTATCGCACGGAACACCCAGCTGTTCTTGCAACAAGAAGGCGGCGCGGCGCAGACGATCGATCCATGGGGCGGCTCTTATTATGTCGAACGCCTGACGCACGATCTCGCTGCCAAAGCGCTGGAGCACATAGCGGAAGTCGAAAAGCTTGGCGGCATGCGCAAAGCGATCGAAGAAGGCATCCCGAAACTGCGCATCGAAGAAGCCGCTGCGAACACGCAAGCGCGAATCGATAGCGGTACGCAGACCGTGGTCGGCGTGAATAAGTTCCTCCTCGACGAGGAAGAAGAAGTGCCGGTTCTCAAGGTGGACAATGCCACCGTGCGCCGGATGCAACTCGACAAGCTTGCCCGTCTCAAATCAGATCGCAGCCAAGCGGAAGTCGACGCGAAGCTCGACGCCATCGCGAACGCCGCCGCTGGAACAGAAGGCAATCTACTAGCGCTCGCTGTCGATGCCGCCCGCGCCAAAGCCACCGTCGGCGAAATTTCTGAAGCGGTAGAGCGTAGCCAAGGTCGCCACAAAGCGGTGATCCGCTCGATCAAAGGCGTCTATGGCGCTGGCGTCAAAACCAATGACCGCGCCAAAGAAGCGATGGGAATGGCCGAAGCGTTCAAAGCCAAACATGGCCGCGCCCCAAAGATCTATATCGCGAAGATGGGCCAGGACGGCCATGATCGCGGACAGAAAGTCGTTGCATCGGCCTTGATGGATCTCGGTTGGGATGTCGAAATCGGCCCGCTTTTCCAAACGCCGGAAGAAGCCGCGAAAGATGCGCGCGCCGCTGGTGTAGACATTGTTGCCGCTTCGTCTCTGGCGGCCGGGCATCTAACCTTGGTTCCAGAACTGAAACGCGCGCTCGGGAATGAAGGCGCGGCAGCCACGCAGATCATTGTCGGCGGCGTTATTCCGCCACAAGATTTTGACGCGCTCCGCACTGCTGGCGCCTCCGCCATTTTTCCACCCGGCTCGGTGATCGCGGACAGTGCTGTCGCGATGCTGGAAATCTTGACGGATGATGATGGGATACAGGCGGCAGAATGACGGAGAAGGCTTCAAACGCTGGCTATGCCGAAGAAGTCGATTCCCTATTCGTTCGTTATGAAGCTCGATCAGCGGAAGAGATCCATGCGCCTTGGGCTGAGTTTATACCGCCTCCCCCCGCTTCCCTTCTCGATATAGGCGCTGGGACCGGTCGAGATGCTGGCTGGTTCGCATCACTCGGTTATACCGTGGTCGCCGCTGAACCGACTGAGGGTTTACGCACAGGTGCAGCGAAACTTCACCCAGACCCAAAGATCACTTGGGTCGATGATATCCTGCCGGGTATCCCGAACTTGCGGGCGCGCGGCGAGACGTTCGACATGATCCTTATGCATGCGGTCTGGATGCATCTCACAGAAGCTGAACGCATCGAAGGCATGGCCAATGTTGCGCGCCTGCTCAAACCAGGCGGGCGAATGATGATGAGCCAGCGCCACGGCCCGATCCCGAAAGGCCGGCGCATGTTTGATGTCACAGGCGAGGAAACCATCGCCCTTGCCGCGCCGCATGGCCTGACAAATCTCTACAATCAACGCGCCGAGTCGATTCAGGCGGAAAACCGCGCCCGTCACATTGAATGGACGAAACTCGTCTTCGAAAAAGTTTGAAACGGAGAGAGCCTTTTCAAGGCTGAATTTCCGGTCCATCTTCCACCCCAAAGGTCTCGGAGGGTACGATGGACGATTACGCAGAATATGATGCAATGGGTTTGGCGACGCTGGTGCGCAAAGGCGATGTCAGCGCAGCTGAATTGCTGGATGAAGCCGTCACCCGAGCCGAAGCCGCGCAGACGGATTTGAACTGTTTTTCAGCGATGTTTCCAGACGTCGCAAAGAATCAAATCGCGGATGGCTTGCCAGATGGTCCATTTGCGGGCGTTCCCATGGCAACCAAAGATCTTGGCTTTGAGATAGAGGGCCAGCCAATCACCAATGGCTCGCTCGCCTTCAAAGGTAATATTGCAACCCGTAATAGCGTTCTCTGCGATCGTTACAAAGCTGCCGGGCTCACGCTGTTCGGTCAGACAACGAGCCCTGAATTTGGCCTTACAACAACCACGGAAAGTTTGCTCTGCGGCGCCACGGTCAATCCGTGGGACACGACGCGCACGTCCGGAGGATCTTCCGGCGGTGCCAGCGCAGCCGTTGCAGCAGGGATCATTCCGATGGCCCATGCCAGCGATGGCGGCGGATCCATCCGCATCCCGGCTGGGTGCACCGGTCTGTTTGGGATGAAACCGTCGCGCGGCAGAACTCCAATGGGCCCCGCCACGACAGAAGGTTGGAACGGACAATCCACGGTGCACGCTGTCTCGCGCAGTGTCCGTGATAGCGCCGCATTGCTGGACGCCACACACGGCCGTGAGATCGGGTCTCGCTATGTTGCGCCGGAGCCTGATAGTTCATTCTTGAGCGCGCTCGACAGCGATCCAGCGCCGCTAAAGATCGCGCTCTGGACGACGGCTCCCAATGGGACGACGCCGGATCCGGACGCGCAGGCGGGATTGGATAAGACCCGAAAGCTCCTCGAAGAGCTGGGCCATCGTGTTGAAGAAGCCGGGCCTGTCTTTGATGGCGAACTGCTTGGGAAAAGCCTGATGATCACGGTCTCAGCGGCGATTGCTATGGTCATGGAAGCGCGCGGTGAGGTGCTCGGTAGAGAGCTTGGACCGGAAGATATGGAACCCGTCACAGCGCGCATGGTAGAGTTCGGCAATTCAATCCCGATGAAGGAACTGATGAAAGCCACGCAGGCCTCGATCACCGCCGGTTTGCAATATGAGCATTTCCTGGTCGATGGCGGCTATGACATGATCCTATCGCCGACCATGTCGCGCGTGCCGGACAAGACAGGCGTTCTCTCGCTGAACCCCGCAGACATGGACGCTTACACGCAAGCTGTAACGAGCTTTGCACCATGGTGCGCGATCTCCAATCAGGCAGGCTCGCCCGCCATGTCGGTGCCATTGCACTGGACGGATGCCAATCTACCAATCGGCATGATGTTTGGCGCTCGAACCGGGAATGAGTGGGAGCTCTACCAACTCGCCGGGCAGCTTGAACGTGCTGCGCCTTGGGACCATCGTCGACCACCAGTTTGGGTAGGATAGCCATACAATGAGTGAATACAGTACCCGATCCGGCGGTTGCCACTGCCAAGCCGTGCGCTTCGAAGTCGATTTACCATCAGCCTTCGAAGCTGAAGACTGCAACTGCTCGATTTGCGCGATGAGCGGAAACATACATGTAATCGTACCGGCTTCACGGTTCCGCATGGTGCGCGGTGAGGATCAGCTCAGCGAATACGTATTCAATACGGGCGGCGCGAAGCATCGCTTTTGCAAAATCTGCGGTGTGAAGAGCTTTTACGTCCCGCGCTCGAACCAAGACGGCTTTGCGATCACCTATCGATGCCTCGACAATTGGATGGATTTGGATGTAACGATCAATTCGTTTGACGGCCAAAACTGGGAGGCCAATGCCGAGGCATTGGCGCACAAGTCTAAAAGCTAGTCGCGTCGCCGGAAGCGCTCCTCACCTCGGGATCGATCCTGCCCTCCATTGCGAAAACGGCGCCGCGAGTCGCGGCGATTGGACTCTCTTAGGACAGCTTGCCGCTGCTCAACCGTGAGCGTTCCAAACTGCTCTGCAAGCACGCCATGCATTTGCGATTTCATCACCGCATCTGCGTTTCGCAAGTCTTCAAATCCTCGACGAACCGCTTCGGCGTCATATGTCTCAGCCCCGAGAAGCGAAGCTAATTCGCGCCGAGCCTCACGCACCCGAAGACGTTGTTCCCGAGTGTCAGAGAAAGCACTGCGAAAGGCTTTTCTGACGGCGCGTCGCTGATCTTCAGGAACCGCCTGATCTATGCCGCGAATAAGCGCCTGTTCGCCGCCGCCCATAGACGGGCCTCCGCCTCTTCGGTGGCCTAGTCCGCCACCAATCAGCAATCCGATCAAGAGCGCATTGGCGACCAATGAGACGATGAGCCAGACTGGCAATTTGGATTTGGTTTCGTCACTCATGCCCTACTCCGCAACAATCCAGGTTTCTTCGCCATCAAGCCCGAAGGCCGCAACATAGGCACTATCCGCCTGATCATATTCAATGCCGGTCGAAGCATACGCATAACCGCCGACCAAGCCCATGGAAAGACTCGCAAGCGCCGCGCCAGCAGGCCAGCGGACGCCTTGAGGAAAGATCATTCCAGCCAAAGTGCCTAGAAGGTTTGGCTTCACGGCGCGCTTTGCAGCAGGCGCAGCGGCGAGAATTTGTTCTGCCAACGCGGCGGAGGGCTCTGGGACAAATTCACGAAAGAGAATGCTGTCGAGCGCGCGCGCGGCCCGCAGCGAATCGTCGAACATGTCCGGGTCTGCGGCGATTAATGCCGCGGCCGCCTCACGTTCGTCTTCGGGCCAGCCGCCAGGTTCGCCGCCAAAGGCTTCGATCAACTCGAGCACGCGCTCAGGTGTGATATCTGGTTGGGTCATTCTGGTTCTCTCGCTTGTTCCGGCAACAGTTCTGCTCGCAATGTTCGGCGCGCGCGAGCCAACAAGCTCTCCAGTGCGCGAACGCTTACATCCATTGCTGCTGCCGCTTCTATATTTGTCATTCCTTCCAAAGCGCAAAGTGTCAGCGCTTCGCGTTGACGCTCTGGCAGGGCTGCGATCTTCGCCGCAATCCCAGCTTGCGCTTGTTGAGATGCCAGCGCCTCTTCAGGTCGGAGCGCGGTATCTACCCGCTCTGGTAACTCGTCCATCAGAACCGGCTTTTTCTTTCGCAAGCGATCACGGCACAAGTTCAAAGCCACCGCGCAAGCCCAAGAAGAAAACTTAGCCTTAGGCTGCCAATCGGGCAAAACCTTCCAAGCGCGAAGGAAAGTCTCCTGAGTCACGTCTTCAGCCTCAGCACGATCTTGGAGCATTCGGTACGCCACACGGTAAATGATGGGCATATTCCGATTGACCAGAGCAGCTTGCGCCGCTCTGTCCCCGCTCGCAGCGCGGGCAATCTGATCAGGTTCGCTAAATCCGGACACGCACACAGTCTATCGGATTCTAAAGCAAGCGCGAGTGGGAGGTTGGGTCGCGCTTGCTTTATCATCCAGGGGCGGCGGGGGATGAACCGCCCCAAGGGACTATCCCCGGCGGCCTTTGCCACGTTTGTCACCACGCTCGCGCATTTTTTCTTGAGCGGCTTCACGTTCGGCTTCGCTGATGACACCGTCATCGTCTTTGTCCATGCGGTCGAACATGCGATCCATACGCTTGGATTTCGCGGCGGCATTCTCTTCAACGGAGATCATACCGTCACCATTGGCATCCATCTTGGCAAAGCGTTTTGCTCGACGCTCGGCGCGTTTGCGTTCACGCTCAGCATCCGCGAAGGCTTCAAACTCTTCAGCAGAAACTAGACTGTCGCCGTTGGTATCGGCACTCAGAAAGCGTTCGGTGCGGTGCGCTGCAATTTCGTCTTTTGTGATGTTGCCATCTTGGTTGGCATCGACGTTTTCAATCATCGCGCTGACGCCTTGGCCACCCCGGTGATTATCAGCCATGGCTGTGTAAGTTACGCCGCCAAGGCCCAAAGCTATAATCGCTGCAATCGTTAGTTTCTTCATATCTAGAAGTCCTTTCTTTTGAACTCATAGATATAACGGGCGAGATTCAGTTCTCCGTCGCGAGTTTTCCGACTTTTTTCTCGAACATGGCAGAAACAGCGTCGCAAACCCCCGTCAACTCTAAGGAAAGAGCCTCAAAACCATCACAGCCAGTCGCCCTGCAAAGCCGATTTTTCAACGCATTTGAGTGATTTTCGTCCGATGGCGCATCGTCATGAGCAATCCGCTGAACTTGTTGCAGGGCTTGCAAGAACCGGAATGCCTTGGACATCAGATCAAAGTCTTCTGTCGTCCAGATGCCGGTCTCTCTCAATTGCTGATGCGCGGCGTTCAATTGTGGCATAAGGCATTGAGGCTCATTCGCCGTCAGAATCGCGTGCTGTGTGATAAACTCAATATCGATGAGCCCACCTTTTCGCATTTTCAGATCCCAAGGACCACTCGGTGGTTTATCGCGGTACAGTCGCGCGCGCATGTCGAGTACATCCTGGGTGCGCGCAACTGGATCGCCGGTATTTAGAATCTGCTCTGCAGTTTCTTCGATTTTTCGACCTAACTCGGCATCGCCCGCGATCGGTCGAAGGCGGGTGAGCGCCATATGCTCCCAGGTCCAAGCATTGGTTTTGTGATATCGCTCAAACGCAGATAGTGAGGTCGCAACCGGGCCAGCCCGCCCAGATGGGCGCAGACGCATATCTGTTTCATACAATCGTCCCTCTGCGGTTTCAGCCGACAAGGCTGAAATCAGTCGCTGAGTGAACTTGGTGAACCAAGCCTGCCCATCTTCCTTGCCCGACGCATCGTAAATGACGAGGAGATCCAAGTCGGACTCCGCTGTCATCTCCCGTCCGCCAAGTTTGCCTAGTCCAACAACGCTCCAAGGCCCGGGCGCGGGGCCAAACCGGCGTTGGGTTTCCGCGCTGGCAGCGTCTGTCATCAATCGTAGGCAAGTATCGGCCAAATCGCTCCACGCCTTAGCAGCGTCGACGGCAGCAAGTTGACCATGCAGCAATTGATGCCCAATCAGGAAAGCTTGCTCGCCATGCCACCGCCGCACCAAATCGAGCCGCGTCTCAAAGTCTGTATCCATTGAGATTTCGGGCGCCGGATGTGCCATCCTGGACGAGACGAGGGTTTCGAGCAGACCTGGTCGTCTTGCGAGGGTCGCAGCGATCCGTGGAGCAATTGCCAAAGTGGTTACGAGATCATCAGTGAGCGTCTCTTCTGCGACTAGCATGGACAAGACTTGAACGCCTGACTTCAAGCCCTCAAAAAAGCGGCCAAACTGACGAAACGCTTCATCAGCTTCGCCTGTTTTCCCCATCGCAGAAAGCAGGTCTGGAAGAAACGCCGTGAGCAGCTCCCGCCCGCGAGTCGTTCGCGTCGCTGGCGTTCTGCCTCGGTGCCATTGGCGCACGCGCTCGATCACATGCTCGGGATCAGCAAACCCCATTTGATTGAGCGTGCTGACAGTCTCGGGATCATTATCGACGCCTGTAAAAACCAGATTACCGTCGATCGCCTGCGTCCGCTTTCGCGTTTCGTCCGCAAAAAGTTCGCGATAGTGCGCATTGACCTGTTTGCGGATCGCAATCAAGTCGGCATCGAAGCGATCGAGTTCGGAGTACCCGCAAAGAGCCGCCACGCTTGCCCGTTTGGCCTCAAAGGCTGGCAATGTATGAGTTTGCGCATCGTCCATCATTTGAATGCGATGCTCGACCATGCGCAGCGCCGTGTACGCCTCGCCAAGCGATTGCGCCGTTTCCGAATTGACGCTGCCCAAAGCGACAAGTTGATCTAAGCCCTGCAACGTCCCGCGCACGCGCAAAGACGGATGTCGCCCACCGAGAATGATTTGCTGGGTCTGTACAAAAAACTCGATCTCGCGAATACCGCCGGGCCCAAGCTTCAAGTCGGCAGCCACATCATGCAATGACTTGCTTCCACCTTTGGCGTTGATCATATTTTTGATCGCATGAACATCGGCGATGGCCCAATAATCGAGGTGCCGGCGCCAGACAAAGGGTTGCAGAGAATCCAAGAAGACAGCGCCAGCCTCTGCATCACCTGCGGCGCATCGCCCTTTGATCCAAACCATGCGCTCCCAATTTTGACCGACGCCATCATAATAGACATTGGCGCGATGGGTCGAAACCGCGACGGGGGTCGAGCTTGGGTCCGGACGCAGTCGAAGATCGGTTCGGAAAACATAGCCGTCCCGCGTGCGGTCTTGAAGCAGAGTTGTCATTTGGCGAATGACGCGCGCAGCTGCGTCTGCGGTTTCATAGTCTCCGCCATCGAAACGCTTGGGATCGAAAAATGCTGCGACATCTATATCGCTGGAATAATTGAGCTCAAATGCCCCCATCTTTCCCAGCGCAAAAATGAACATCCCGTCTGAAGAAAGGCCTCGCGACCGTAACGTGGATTGCAGCGCAGCGCCCATCGCAGCGTCGGCGAAGCACGTAATACTTTTGGTGGTTTCGGAGAGTGAGCTTCGGCCGCTGAGATCATTTGCGGCGATCGCGACGTGTGCGAGCTTTTTGGCCTTGCGTAGATCCGCAAAGGGTTCCCCCTCGCCTTCAGAGATCCGTTCGCACTGTTGCATCGCTTGGCGAAGAACCTGATCAGGGTTGGTGAGATCGACATTCATATCTTGCAATTTTGCCAGATAAGGCGCGTGCTCGGAGGCCAACGCCAATGCCTCAACTGGATGCTCTGAAAGTCGACGCAGGTTTAACAAGCTTTTCCCCTCGTTTGACCTCTATCGTTTAGCGGGCAAAATCAAAGTTGCGGTTAACCCGTTTTCCTCGTTAGTGCGAGAGAGCGTGAAATTTCCCCCGTGGAATTCTGCGACCGCTTCGACCAGCGCGAGGCCTAGTCCAGACCCAGGAAGGGTCCGCGCGTCATCCAAGCGAACAAATCGTTCCTTGGCGCGCTGCAGGTCAGCTTCTGGAATACCAGGCCCTGAGTCTTCAACGGTGACCTCAATCACCCCATCTTCGAGTTTCGCGGAAAATGCGATTTGTTCGTCCGAAGGCGTGTATTTCACCGCGTTATCGATCAGATTGGAAATGGCCTGCGCCAACAAGGTCCTGTCTCCGGCCAATTCGAGCTCTCGGCCTATTTCAGCGAAAAATGCAATTCCTGCATCTTCGCAGGCAGGTTCGAAAAGCTCCGCCATCTCGTCGCAAAGCTCGGTCAAATCTAGCGCAACCAATTTGCCCTCGGCACCCGCATTGACCCGCGATAAGCGCAGAATTGCATTGAACGTGGCCAACACCCGATCAACCTCTTCCACCGTTTCACCGAGCGTTTCGCGCGCGGATATCTCATCAATCGGACCGCGCAGACGCGCTTCAAGTTGGTTGCGCAAACGAGATAACGGAGAGCGCAAATCGTGCGCGATGGAATCGCCGGCATGCCGTGTGGACTCCATCAAGCTCTCGAGCTTTGCCAGCATTGCATTGAGTTGTTCAGCCAAACGATCAAACTCATCACCAGAAGCGCCGACAGGCGCGCGCAAGGAGAGATCCCCAGACATTACGCCTTCTGCGGTTTTGGTCAGACTTTCAGCCCTAGACGCGGCATATCGAGCGCTGAAGAACCCTCCGAGCAAGGCGAGAATAAACCCGATTGGCGCTGCCGTTGCGACGGCTCTTGTAATCCGGTTCACTTGCCGGATACGCTCATCCATCTTGATGCCGACTAGGAGAATGCTGCCATCCCCCAATCGGACAATGCGGCCTTCGATTGGTGTAATACTTGCGCCGCCTTCGGGCCCTGGGCGCTCGATTTCAAAGGTGACAATTCTCGGCGTACCGAACTCTTCCAAGGGCTCAACCGGCATACGCGGCATATCGCCAACGATGGTTCGGCCATTGGCGTCTTCGAACTGATAGGTAAAATCTCGCAGATCGACGAGGACCCGCTCGAGGAGCGATTGCTCTAATCGATTAGGCCCCCCGGTGCGCCAAGCGACCGCCAATGTGCGGAACTCAGCTTCTAGTCGCGTTTTCGCTTCTGTGCGCATTGTTCCGACGGTTGCTTGAAACAAATAGGCAAGCAGCCCCGCCGAAAACAGCGCGAACAGAATCGAATAAACTAGTGCGAGCCGAAACGTTGTCGTTCGGACAAACGCGAAGGGGCCTGATCTCATGCCTGCAGGCAGTAACCTGCACCACGTACGGTCTGCAAGAGCTGCTGATCGAATTCTTTATCGATCTTGGCGCGCAAACGAGAGATATGCACGTCAATCACATTGGTCTGAGGGTCGAAATGATAGTTCCAAACTTTCTCGAGCAACATGGTACGCGTCACCGTCTGACCAGCATGGCGCATCAGATATTCAAGCAGTTTGAACTCGCGCGGTTGCAGGTCAATGCGGGTCTCTCCGCGTGATACTTTGCGGCCTAACAGATCCATTTCGAGATCGCCAACGCGTAGCACCGTGACCGGCGGCTCAC
Organism: Henriciella sp.; assembly: GCA_039970335.1. Lineage (GTDB taxonomy): Bacteria > Pseudomonadota > Alphaproteobacteria > Caulobacterales > Hyphomonadaceae > Henriciella. The sequence continues at coordinate 79,557 of JBDVMC010000009.1, forward strand.
CCGTAGTCTGGCGACGTCCCAAGGCTTCCACCCGCGCAACCAGTTCTTCGGGCGCGAAAGGCTTGGCCAGATAGTCATCCGCACCGACCTTCAATCCTTCCACGCGATTGTCGACATCCGACAAAGCAGAGAGGAACAGAGCCGGCGTGGTGCCGCCACCATTGCGGAATTCTTCAACCAGTTGCAGACCAGGTTTTTCTGGCAGCATGCGGTCGACGACCAGCGCATCGAACGAGTCCTCTCGTGCGCGGCAGAGCCCGCCCGCACCGTCATCGACGGTTTCAACACTATGGCCGGCTTCAGCCAACACTTTCTCGATGAACTGTGCGTGCTCTTGATCGTCTTCGATTACCAGGACGTGCATAGACGCTCTCCTTATACTTTACTCGACTTCGTCCAGATTAAGCGTGACAAAACTGGTCCCGCGCTCGGTATGGATTGCCATCAACAGATTATCGCGCCCGTTATTCTGGGCATTTTCTAACTCTTGCTCGAGGACTTCAATGCTGTCGAGTTTCTTGTAGTTAACATCCAGAATGGCCATCCCGACCCGAACGCCTTCCTCGTAGAGGGGGCTTTCAGGATCGATCGCGGTGATGACCATGCCCTTTTCACTCGGGTCCAGATCGAGCAACTCACGCGATTCATCATCGAGCGGTTCTAGAGAGACACCGAGAGGGCCTTCGCCGCCTTCTGGCGCGTCTTCACTGCCTTCTGGGACCAAACCACCGGTTGCCGTCAGATTTTCAGGACGCTCACCGACTTTCACGTCGATCGTGCGTCTTTTACCTTCGCGGTAGAGCTCAAACTTGTTGTTTGATCCTGCGAGCAAGGCTCCGACAACACGGGTCGTGATCGTTGCATCATCGACCGCCTGGCCATTGATTTTCACGATGATATCGCCGCGTTGGAGACCTGATTCTTCGGCTGGGCTATCTTCTGTGACCCGCGTAACAATCGCGCCCTTGGCATCGCTTAAGCCAACCGCGTCAGCCATGTCTTCATCGACATTGGTGATCGTAACACCAAGCCAACCGCGAGAGACTTTACCCTTGTCGATCAACGTAGATGTGACTTGATCTACGAGTTCAGATGGAATGGCGAAACCGAGACCGATCGAGCCGCCAGTGGTTGAGGCGATCCAGGTGTTCACTCCGACAACCCGTCCGTTCATATCGAAGGTTGGGCCACCCGAGTTACCACGGTTGATCGCGGCGTCGATTTGCAAATAATCGGTATAGGTTTGCGACCGGCGAATATCGCCTGGCTTGCCCAGTGCGGAGACGATGCCTGCTGTCGCGGTTCCAGAGAACCCAAGCGGGCTTCCGACGGCGACGACCCAGTCTCCACGGCGCATCTGCTTGGATGATCCGAAATCGACGAATGGATACGTGTCAGCGTTTTTCACTTTAAGAACGGCGAGATCCGTTTCCGGGTCTGTACCAACCAGTTCGGCTTCCAGAATCGAGCCATTGTCGGTGACGACTTCGATTTCGACCGCATTGTCGATGACGTGATTGTTCGTAACGATATGGCCTTCATCGGTAATGAAGAAGCCAGACCCCTGCCCGCGGCCTTCGCGTGGCTCGGGTTCGCTCTCAGGTGTCGGCAGCCCAAACTGCTCCAGGAACCGCTCGCGCTGCGAGAGTTCGCGATCGCTGAGCTGCATTTCCGTCACAACCCGTACGCCGACCACGGCGGGGCTAACCTGTTCAATAAGATCCGCAAACGAAACCGGTGCCCCCGCTGGAGCTTCCAGCGTAATCGGGTTGGCGTCGGCATTTGGAAATTGTGGGCCCAATAAAAGCCCGCCCATCGCGCCAGCTCCAATTAGACCTGCAACCATTGCATTTCGGGAAATGCCAAACAATTTCATCGACTTCCAAGCCTCCAAACTATGTCATACCTATCTGGTACCTAAATTACGAAAGTAACAGCCTAACACTCATTAAAGATCATTAAGCCGGTTTTGTGACTAAGTGTGTTTCAACTTTCGCCCCATGTTCAAGTGTTCGGTGTACAGGACACCGGTCCGCTATTTCAAGCAAGCGCGCGCGCTGCGTATCATCGAGATCTCCTTCAATCTCGATATAACGCGTGAAAACATCAATTCTGTCGCTCGGACCGCAGTCGATGCAGTCTTCTGCGTGACGCTTTTCATGCTCAAGCCCAATGCTGACGCGCTCCAAAGGCCATTTCTTGCGATTGGCGTACATGCGTAGGGTAATCGAAGTACAGGCGCCAAGACCAGCAACGACGAGGGCATAAGGATCCGGCCCAGTGTCTGCGCCGCCCATGCTCGCAGGTTCGTCTGCGAAGAATCGCCGGCCCCCGACCAGAACCTCATTTTGATAAGGGCCATTCTCGCCGGTCTCTCGAACAACAATGCGATTCTCTTGCGGCTGGCCGGCATCTGGACGCGGCGCAGCGACATCTGTGTAGCGCGCTGACCATCCCGAAATCACATCCGCAACAAAAACCGAATCCGCTTTTCCGGTGAGCAAATGGTCCGCTTTATCGAGACTTACAAAGCTCTTCGGGTGCTTTGCAGCAATGAAAAGATCGGTCGCGCTATCAATGCCAACCACGTCGTCACCTGGCGCATGCAAGATGAGAAGCGGCTTGCGGAGATCTTTCACGGCGCCAATCACGGTCGCTTCGCGAACATCATCAAGAAAGGCTCGGCTGAGGGTGAACGGCCGCCCTCCAAGATTTACCTGTGCGCGGCCCGCCGCCTCAATTTCAGGAACACTTTCCCTAAACTGGTCGATCACGTGACCGGCATCTGAGGGCGCGCCAATGGTTGCAACCGCTTTAACGCCATCAAGCTTGCCTGCGGCGACCACCGTTGCGGCACCGCCGAGAGAATGCCCGATCATCAAACTAACCGGTCTTCCGGATGCTGCCATCCAGTTCACAGAAGAAATGAGGTCATTCACATTCGAAGAGAATCCACTGGTCGCGAATTCGCCGTCAGATTCCCCTAGACCCGTAAAATCGAACCGTAGAACACCTATCCCGCGCTCCGCGAGGCCGCGCGCCACACGGCTGGCCGCCAAGCTTTTCTTTGAGCAGGTAAAACAGTGTGCGAAAACCGCCCAACCTGAGGCTTCTCCCGCCGGGACTTCGAGAACTCCCGAGAGCGTTTCTCCATTTTGATTCGAAAACTCGACACGCTGGCTTTGCATCAGACCACTCCATCAACTCTGCACCTCAAATAGGGTGCGGCGTTGGAGTCTGCCAATCAAGCAGTGTTCTCAATATTGTGATTTAGGCGCCGGATGCATCCCGGCTTAAACCTTCTAGCTCTCGCGGTTGATAATTCTCATCATGTTTCGCGAGGATTTCTTCGGCGACAAAGAGTGTTGAACCCGGTTGGAAACGGCCGGTCGCGACAACCCCTTCACCTTCTCTAAACAGGTCGGGAACCAAGCCGGTATAAGAGACGCGCACCGTTTCTCCGGATCCATCTTCAACAGTAAAAAGGATCTCTGCCCCCTCGCCATTGCTGCGTGATTCCATCTGAACAAAACCACCAATTCGAATGCGTTGACCAGCTTCAGGCATCCCGCGCTCAACCAGCAATTCAGGCGTATAAAACAGATCCGCATGCCGGCTTAGAGCCGTCGAAGCCAGCGCAACCGCGGCGATGACCAGGACAGCTGCGGCGCCCACAGCGTAAAGACGTTTTGTTCTAGCTCTCATCAGAGTCCCATAACCTGCCTGATCTTGCTTCGCCCTGTGGCATGTTGCTCAAGCCCCTCGCAGTCTCACAGCCGCCCGCAAGCCTCCTGTTGGGCTCTCTTTAAGATCCAAGCTGCCGCCATTCATATCCGCGATGTCAGCGACAATCGAGAGGCCCAAGCCGGTTCCGGGCGCTGTTTCATCGAGCCGAATACCGCGTTTTACAGCTTGCTCGCGCTCCGCTGGAGAAAGGCCGGGGCCATCATCATCAATCCGGATCACGACCAAACCATCGTCCGCGCGCTCTGCTGAGATATGAACCTGCGTGCGACACCACTTACACGCATTGTCGAGCAAGTTGCCCAGGATTTCCTCTAGGTCTTGGCGCTCGGTTCGGACGAAGATGTCGCGCGGAATGTTGACGGTGACGTGCTTTCCATCTGCGGCGTAGAGTTTGTTCATGACCCGAGAGATGCCGTCAGCAGCGTCCAACACTTGCGAGCGCACGCCAAGCGCCTCGGCGCGCGCCGCGGCTTGAGCCCGCCGCAAATAGTGTTCAACGTTTGAGTGCATCGCCTGGGATTGCCGACGCACCACATCATCCAGCTGGCTTTCACCCGTGGCCTCATTGCGCAAGACAGCAAGCGGCGTTTTCAAGGCATGAGCAAGATTTCCGACATGCGTGCGAGCTCGCGAAACCACCGCCCGATTATGCTCCAAGAGCTTGTTCAGCTCTTCACTAAGGGGGGTCACTTCAATCGGGTAATCGCCCGACAAAGCCGCTTGGCGCCCTTCGCGAATTTCAGTGAGGTCGGATTGGATACGGTCGAGCGGCCGCAGCGCATATCTGAGCGCGAGCCCCATAGCCAACAGGGTCCCACTGGCCAAAGCCAGCATTGCGACGAGCAAGATCGTTCGAAGCCTATCTACGCCGTCCATAGATAGCGTGCGGTCAGAGATCGCGACCAATAATACGGGGTTGGGACGTTCCGGATAGGTCGTCGCCTGAACGGTGTAGCGAGCAGGCTCTTCAGCCGGCCCAATTCCATTGACGCTGATGAATTGACCAGGATTGTCGAAAGCTTGACGGGTGAGCGTGTCAGGCAATTTGCGCGTTTCGTCGAAAACTGATCGGGACGCGATATCATCGACATGCACGGCGTTTTCATCCAATGCGACGATCATCCAATACTTGCCGGACAAGGGAATAGTGAAGCGCGGGTCAGTTGGATGACGATCTTCTAGGTCTTCGATACGGCCTGTTCCATCATCCAAAGGCCGGATCGCACGCGCCAGCGTCTGAATTGTCGCGGCATGTTCATCATCAAGGAGATTGAGCGTCTCTGCGCGGTAGACCGCGGTCATTGCAAACACGCCACCAACCACCAGCAAGACGCTCCACAACAAAGCACCGATCATCAACCGCCGAGCGAGCGACAGTCTTTGAAACCGATTTCTCTGTGGGTCAGCAGAATCCATGCAGTCCGCCTAGCCTAATAAGGGCCTAGGTCACAACGCCTGATCGTTCATCTTCTGGCACAATCAGACGATATCCAAGGCCGCGCTCGGTTTGAATGCGGCTATTGCCAATCTTCTTGCGCAACCGGCCGATGAAAACCTCAATCGTGTTCGAATCACGATCGAAATCCTGATCGTAAATATGCTCAACCAGTTCCGTCCGAGGCACAACGCGACCTTGGTGGTGAATTAGGTAGCTGAGCACCTTATACTCATGTGCGGTTAGCTTAATTGGTTCGCCATTGACCGTGGCACGTGCGGCGCGGGTATCCAGACGCAGGGCGCCGGCCTCAATTGCTGCAACAGCATGCCCGGACGCGCGGCGCAGAAGCGCGCGCAATCGCGCCAACACTTCTTCAGTGTAAAACGGCTTCGTCACGTAATCATCAGCGCCCGCGTCGAAACCGGCAACTTTTTCACTCCAGCGATCACGCGCTGTCAGAATCATAACTGGGAATGTCTTCCCATCTTCACGCCAGCGTTCCAGAATCGTCACGCCATCCATCTTTGGCAGGCCTAGGTCCAGGATCACCGCGTCATACGGTTCTGTATCCCCAAGGAAATGTCCGTCTTCACCATCTGCAGCAAGATCCACGGCGTATCCGGCATGGGTCAGTGCATCGGCCAATTGGCGACGGAGATCCGCTTCGTCTTCGACAACAAGAATTCTCATAGCTCTTACCTTAACTCGTGGAGAGTGTTCGTCCAGTTTTTGCGTCGACGGTTATCCGCATTCGCTGACCCTTATCTGTCATCCAATCAATAACATACACTTGACCGCGATCACGATTGTAGAGGTTTGCATCAACTTGGTAGCCACCATACCGACCTTTTAAGCGCCTAAAGATATCACGAAGCGGGACTACATTCCCCTTGTCGCGGGCATCTCGTGCCTCATCCGCGCTGAACGAATTGCCGAGTCGCCCCTGACTTTGGGCGGGCAACGTGGTCGCGGTTATAGCGGCAAGCGCAAGAAGGATGGCAATCTTTTTCATTACCACGCCGATATGCTTCAAATCCTCTGAATGGTTTGTGAATATGTTGAAAGGATTTCAGTCATCCATCATACCCGCGTGCCCAGTCTTTCAAACCGGCATCTTTCGGGTTTTCGATCATAACCTCTAACCGTGCGTAGAGATGCCCCGTCTTCGCTGAGGTTTGGACCCCTTTCCCACGCAAACGCAGGACTGCGCCAGAGTTACTTCCCTCGGGAATTTTCAGGGCGATTGGTCCCATCGGAGTTTCTACATCAACCTGCCCGCCTAAGATCGCGGTTTTAAGCGGAACAGGGACCGTCATGCGAATATCGTTTCCGTCACGCGTCCAGAATTTGTTCGATCGCACTGAGATTTCAAGGATCGCATCTCCTGGAGGTCCACCAAGACTAGAGTTCTTGCCCTGGCTTTTCAGACGGAGAGACTGCCCGGTCTCAATGCCGGCTGGAATGGAGATGTTCAAGACTCGCCCATCTGCCATGGTCATTTCGCGTTTGGCACCTGTAACTGAGTCTTCAAACGAAATTTCAACGCGGTAGCGCATGTCAGCGCCCTTTCGGGGGCCTGGACGACGACGCCCGCCGCCAAACATTCCTGAGAGAATATCTTCAAACGGATCGCCCTGAAAACTGCCGCCAGAATGGCTCCCGCCGCCGAAGCCTCGATCACCTGAAAAGCCTTGTCCGCCTCCAAACCCTTTTGGGTTTCCGTCAGCGTCTATTTCGCCGCGATCATACTGACCGCGTTTGTCAGGATCGCTTAAAACTTCATACGCTGCGGATGCGGATTTAAAGGTTTCGGCCTTTGCGGCGTCATCTGGATGTAGGTCTGGATGGGTTTCCTTAGCTTTGCGCTTATAGGCTCGCCGAATTTCGTCAGCGTTTGCCGAACGCGACACGCCCAAAATTTGATACAGATCTCTACTCATAAGCGAAGCTTGTTCCGAAAGGGTTCGTCGCTCACTTAAGGCGATGGCAGCGGAATTGAAACCCATTCTCCTCGGCGCTGATCAGTTCCGATTCTCGCGACGCTGATTTGATCAGCGGCACCATAGCTCAATTCGAAATTGGAATCTGTTTGCACAGGATGACTTGTAACTTGCTCGTGCAGGCGGGTCGTGACTTGAAAGGACAGCGCGTTAATCGGATCTGCAGCGACCCAGCCGTTTGGATAGTGAGCCCCACGAGCAGTCCACGAAACGCGAATATGCTCACCACTGCGAACCGCGGACAAATGTCCAACCCGCCATGGCAAACCGGCGCGGTCTTGATACGTGAACGACTGTGGGTCTGCCTCACCCGCTTGCCAATAATAGTCGAGGCCTAATTCGTCGGATTGAAGCGGAATTTCCAAAAGGCTTGCATCCGAAAGCACGACGACGCTTCCAGTGTCCACCCGCCTTACAGTCGATCCATTCAACCCGCGCAGGAGGTCGCGCAGAATCCATTCATCCGCGCCGACAAGTTCTGCGGTCCGCCACCCCAAGAGCTCCCACCCGTCATCATTCTGTACCAACAACCAATTGCGGCCATCCAGGACGCTGTCTCCTTCAACAGATGAAAGATCCCCGCCAGGTAGATAGATATGAACCTGATTGGCCTGATCCCATCGCCCCAACGGACCAGAAAGCAGGTCCGATAAGAGCGTGCCGATTTTTGCAGACGAAGCGGCGCTGGTCCGCGCGCTCATATTGGTCGCAGATGGGCCCGACCGAACCGGAACCGCCATCGTCCAAGGATCAGCAGCAATCGCGGCAACGAGCCCTGTGCCCGCATCGGGTGCTCGTAAAGGGCCATCTATGATCTGGAGCTCCGGGGTCGCGGCTTGTGCGGCAACGTTGCCCGGATCCGGTGGTTCTAACGCGAGAAAAGGAGAAGAGTTAATCGCCGCAGACCGGAACTGGGCATGCATCTTCAGTCCCTCCGCTTCGATCCGAGCGACCCGTAAGGTTCGATCATCAAACACCACCAAATCCCCAATTTCCAATCCAGACGCAGCACCCGGACCAAAAGAGACCCGGCATTCGTTGAGGTCGGTCAGTCTCTGATATAGATCCTGTGCAATGAGCTGGGCATGTCCCTCAGTCAGCACGAGCGGTAAGGATGCCTGCGCCATGAAATCACGGTCGGCGGCCGAATTACGCTTTGTCGTGATGGCAGGTTGGTAAGAAAAGTCGCCTGAGATATGCGTCAGGGCGAGACCGGAGGGCTGCTTGTCGAGCAGTGGAACAGTCTCCACCGCGCCGGGGTCGAGGACGCGCGCGGATTCAAAACTGAGACTATTCGACCGATCCTCACTTTCCGCGATCAGGATGCCAGCGCCCTCTTTGATATAGAAATTGTAGGCGACGCTGAGTGTATTCGCGGCGGAGGCGAACGACATCACATCATCAATAACAAAACCGTCCACAACACCATTTACGCCGCGCGTATCGAGCACAATTCCAGCCGCCACTGACATGTCGTCAAGAATGTCAGCAAGCTCGATCAACCCCGTCCGGCCATTGAGCCAATGCCCAAAATTCCAATTCGGACCATCACTCCAAACATCCAGGCGTGACGGAAAATCAGGCCAAGGCCGGCCATCCCACGCCCAGACCAAAGCTTGATCCACCCCGTCTTGGCCAAGCCAATATCGCAGAGCCACGGAAAGCGCTCTGCGTTGGATCACATCATCGCGTGCCCCGCTCGAAAACGGCGGGACCGCACTTTCGCTGCTCTTCGGATCATAAAACAGATTGGGCGAATTCGTCCCTTTATCGACGGCCGGGAAGCCGATCTCAATCAGCCGAATGGGCTTCGAGCTTGGAATCCATCCGGTATTTTGCGTGGCTCGAACGCCGCCAAGGCGGGCATGGTGCTGATTTCGCCACCATCCCAGAATGTCCTTCTGGCGAAAGATCCAATCCTCACCGTGCGCTGTATCCACAATCGCTGTGCGAACCTGATCTTCCCGGTCGGCGTCATTGGCATAATACCAATCAAAAGCCTCACCGCCCGCCAGGTTCGCTTCGATATAGTCAGGCGAAGCCGCGCTTTCTGCGCCCGCCAAAGCGTCCAGGTGGGATGATCCATCCCGCCAATCGCCCGCCGGAGGATACCAATCCACACCAATATAGCTGATCGCATCTGAGGCCCAAAGCTGATCCAGTGGAAACAAGACATCGCCGGAGCCATCTCCAGGTGCGTAGGCTCCATACTCCGTCCAATCCGCTGCGTAGGACACTTTTACGGACGGTCCCACAATCGCTTTGACTTCATTTGCGATGCTCGTGAGCGCTTCGGCGAAAGGGAAGCGACCTTGATGATCGCGAATTCTCGTCAAAGTCGCCATCTCTGAGCCAATCAAGATCGCTTCAACCCCGCCTGCCCGCTTTGCCAAACGAGCATGGTGTAGAATGAAATTGCGGAACCCATGCCCGCCATCCTCGCCGACAAAAGCCTCTATCTCTTCGCGTGCCGCGCGCGTTCCGTCGGCGCCAACCGTGATCCGACCGCGCCAGGGAAAGGGCAATTGCTCGTCGCCGCCATACGGATCTGGCAGACCATTTTCTTCTGGGACATCCATAAACAAAAACGGGGAAAGCGTCACAGCGATGCCGGCGGCTTTAAGCGCTGCGATCCCTTCCAACACGGCGTCGTCGGCTGGAGTGCCGCCATAGTTCGGCGAGCCATCCGTCTGAGAGATCAGGTAGGCCGTGTCGCGGTCAAACGCGCCAACCTTCCAAGAGTAAGGCACCGTGGAGCGATCTTTAAGTTCAACACCTGGCCGAATTGTGCAGCTCCCAGCACGCAGATCGATCCCAAACCATCCGACCGTGAGCGCCGCATGATCGACGCGCGGCAAATCCGATTGCAACTGATCCAACGAGATCGAGAAGTCGGCGCCTCCATGTGAATTGTTCATATTCAGGGGGCGCTCAATACCTGGAAACCGACGCTCGCGAATGACCGAGGTCGCGTAAACAAACTCGCCGCTTGCGGGGATAATGTTCACGCCTTGCACGGTCTGCGAGAGACTATGCTCCGATCCGTCGCCAGCGCGCACCACCTCGAACGAGAATTGCGGCAAGCGATTTCCGAACGCGTCCAAGGGTAAATCCTCAAAGACGATATAGGCGGTTCCGCGAAAGGCGGGTGTTTCATCGCTGCCTTCGATGGCCTCGATCAGCGGATCGGGCAGCTGCGTCTCATCCCCGCGATAGAGCCGCCAATTATAATTGCTCAGCGCGACCTGCTCGCCATTCGCCCAAACCCGGTCCAGGCGGGTGATTGGCCCCTGGCAAAGCGCAATCGCGACGCTGACAGAGTAAGTGTAGTTTACATATTTGGGTCCACCTTTTCCCGACGACTGTTCTGACGACTTCTCTTTGAACCGCGACGCCCAGATAACCTGGCCACCCACCCGCATCCGGCCATAAACTTAGTGCCGGTTTGATAGTGAACGTCCCACCAATCATCCCAGGTCAGCGCTCCCGCGCGATCCGATTTGTGCATGGGGCGTTTTTAGGGTCTTCGAAGGCTCGGTCGGATCGAACGTTCAAAAACTCTTGCAACACACCGATTTACAAAGGTTTTTCACCCATCCAGAAGGAGACGAACGGCTGTGAAACTGACCTTAGACCTCTTCGAGAGCGACCAATACTTGTCCTTCGGGCACTTGCGCGCCGAGCTCTGATCCGACCGTTTCCACGACGCCGTCTCGTGGGGCCGCGAGAGAGTGCTCCATTTTCATGGCCTCCATAACGGCGAGCGTTTGCCCTTTCTCGACCAGGTCTCCCGGCTTCACATGAATAGCGATCACCTTACCGGGCATAGGAGCTTTGACAGCGTCGCCGCCTGCAAGCGCCTCAGCTTCAGATTCAAAATCGGGGACTTCGACAAGAACGCTGTCGCCTCCGGTTGTCACCGCGAAACGGCGGTCTGAAAGATCGGTGACAAGCGGCAAAGAAAGACCGTCCTCAACTTCGTGTTCACTTGGGTCAAACCAGTCCGCATTGTCACCCACAGCCACGGCGGCCTTCATCATCGGCCCAGCGTTCATCCGCCAACCATCTCGAATACTCCAAGGGGATGAACCGCTATCGCCAATCAGAAGATCGCTCACGGCCATAACCGAGGCATGCTGATGCGCTGCCGGAACCTGAGAAAGCGTGTCGCCCATTTCAGCGATCCAATTCACGTGATGTGCGCCGTCGATGAAAGCGTCTGACATGGCACAACGTCGCAAAAAGCCGATATTTCCGGGGACGCCCACCAATTGCAAATGCGCGAGTGTATCGACGAGACGATCATTCGCCTCTTCTCGGTCTTCACCAAAGACGACCAGCTTCGCGATCATGGAATCATAAACGGCGGGCACGCGGTCACCCGTTTCAAAGCCAGCCTCCCACCTGAGCCAATCCGCATCGGTGTCGGCGAGCATGCCAAATTCTTCAATTAGCCCGGCTCCCGGGCGAAAACTGTCGGATGGGTCTTCTGCACAAATACGCGCTTCGATCGAATGCCCTTTGAGTTTTATGTCTTTTTGTTTGGCTGGAAGTTTCTCTCCGCTCGCCACCCGCAATTGCCAGTCAACAAGATCGGTACCGGTCACCATCTCCGTGACCGGGTGCTCAACCTGTAGGCGCGTGTTCATTTCGAGGAACCAGAACGTATCCAGCGCCAAGGGTTTGGCGCCATCGACGATAAACTCCACCGTCCCTGCCCCTTCATACCCGACCGCCTTAGCAAGCTTCACCGAGGCATCACACATCGCTTTGCGAACGTCTTTCGGCATGCCTGGCGCAGGGGCCTCTTCGATGACTTTCTGGCGACGACGTTGGAGGGAGCAATCACGCTCGAAGAGGTGAACGGCATTGCCGTGGCTGTCGCCAAACACTTGCACTTCGATATGGCGAGGTTGCTCTACCAGTTTCTCGAGCATCACCCGGCCGTCCCCAAACGCGGCTTCTGCCTCACGAACAGCGCTTTCCAGTTCGCCGGCAAGCTCTGCCGCTGTGTTGACCAATCGAATGCCGCGCCCACCACCGCCAGCCACCGCTTTGATGAGAAGGGGATAGCCAATTTGGCCCGCTTCCTTTTCCAGCGTCTGCGCATCCTGCGCCTCGCCGCGATAACCTGGCAAAACAGGAACGCCCGCGTCTTCAGCAATCGCCTTTGCGCGGTCTTTGAGCCCCATCGCCTCTATCGTATCTGCTTTCGGCCCCACCCAAACCAGACCAGCCTCCGCCACATCGCGCGCGAACGCCGCATTTTCCGACAAGAAGCCATACCCAGGATGAATTGCATCTGCGCCCGCTTGTTTCGCCGCTTCGATGATGCGCCCCCCATCGAGATAGGATTCTGAGGCCGCGGATGCGCCAATCCAAACGGCTTCATCAGCTTCTCGAACGTGCTTGGCTCGCGCATCTGCATCAGAATAGACGGCAATGCTGCGAATGCCCAAAGCCCGGCACGTACGCATAACCCGACACGCGATTTCTCCGCGATTCGCGATCAAAAGTCCTGATATCATTTTGCTCCGCCCTCAATCTGTTGCGCGCGCGGCTGGCCAAACTGGCTTGCCCCATTCTGCTTTTACGGCCTAAGCTAAAGTTGCGAAAAGTATAAGGGGACATTTTATGGCTTACGCATCTGGGATTCGTCTGAGTAGCCTCGCGGGCCTCATCGGCGCTGGCGTTGGTGGCTATATCGGTTACACGCAGGCAGCAACGGTCAGCGATTTGACCCCGATCACAGGCGCCCTCATCCTTGGCGGCGTTGGACTTGTGGCCGGAAGCGCAGGCGCATTCATCCTCAAATCGGTCATGCAGTTCATCATTTACGCGATTATGCTCGGCGTCGTGGTGTTCGTGTTCCAGTCCCAAATCGAAGCCCTAACCGGGATTAATCCGGTCGAAGCCACGATTGGGTTTTTAAGGGGTCTTGGATTACCAGTGAGCATGATCCCGGGCGTCGAATAGGCGTCGATCAGTTCGAAACATCTTCCAGAGATAGGCATTTATTGCTGCGGAACCGGCAGCGATTATTGATGCGCGTGCTCCCTTTGGCCCAATATCCCCAGGTGTTCCCGTTTGGGTGATAGGCAAGTTTCGTGGAGTTCTTCTGGCAGCTCTTGCGGATCATGTTGTTTCCCTGGTCGAGCCGGTAGGTAATGAAGACAGTAGCCCCTTCGGCGACATTCGCTTGTTCAAGGTCCCAACTGCGCGATTGGCCTTGGCTCAACCTTCCATTCAGCTCATGTTTGCCGACGAGAAACCAATCAAGACTGTACGCGCCTTCATTCTCAAATTTGAATTTGCTGACATAGCAGGTCTTGCTGGCTACAATCGAGCTTTCGTCTTCTTGCGCTAGAGCGCTATCACTCATCAACATGGCGGTAAGACTGACGACTGCAATTGGGACTAATCGGAACAGACGATGGGGCAAAACTGCCTCCTAAATCTAATCGCCCTTCATGCCGTATAGTTGCGCAAGCCTAGTTTAACGTTTGATGCTGTCGATGACCAAATTCAACCGATCTGGCAGATCCGGCAGGTCAATGAAATCAGCCTAGTCCGCCCAATCAGGCTTCCGCTTCTCGAGGAAAGCTGTGAGCCCTTCTTTGCCTTCGTCACTGACGCGGCGGGCGGCAATGCGTTTCGCCGTCTCTTTGCTCAGAGTATGGCTAAACGGCTCTCCTGCGAAATCGAGAACCAGGTTCTTGGCATCGCGAATAGCTTCAGGCGCAGCGCCCATTGCAAGATCGGCAATATGCTCTTCCATGCCTGCCAACCCCTCAAGATCGTCAACCACATATTGGACGAGCCCGATCTTTTCGGCGTAGTCAGCGTCAAAGCCTTCCGCTGTCACGAACAACGCCTTTGCCCAACGCGGACCGATCGCACTGATGACGAAGGGCGAGATGGTTGCAGGCGTCAGACCCAGGCGCACTTCGCTGAATTTAAACTTCGCACCGCGTACCGCCACGGCGATATCGCAAGCTGCGACCAATCCAGCTCCGCCGCCCATAGCGGCGCCTTGGACCAGCGCGAGCGTCATCTGCGGGAGCTCCGCAAGTTTGCGAAGCATTTCAGCCAAAGCGAGTGCGTCGGCTTCGTTTTCTTCGCGGCTCCAATTTTGAGCGGCCTTCATCCATTCCAGATCAGCGCCCGCAGAAAAGCTTTTGCCTGCCCCGCGCAAGATCATCATTCGCAGCGTATCCTGCTCTTCGAGGGTTTCGAGCGCGTCGGTCAGCTCCTCGATAACTTGACTGTTGAACGCGTTGTGACGCTCAGGGCGATTTAGCGTGAGGATCGCTATTCCAGCTCGCGTCGCGTCCAGCGTGATCGTTTCGTATTCGCTCATCTTGCGTCCCTTCTTCGGATATTTTTCTGTAATGGCTATCCTTGCGCAGCGCTGGTTTCTCGACCCACCACCACAAAAGATAACTCGCCGCAAAAACCAGTATCGTCGATAGCAGGATACCGCCAGCGAGCCCGAGGATCGCGAAGGCGCCGACCATAACCAAACCCTGAACAATCGGGAAGTGAACGATATAGACGCCATAGCTGATATCGCCCCATCGCGCAGCGGCGAGCGGCGGTCCTGGCATAAAGGCGACACCGGCAATCAAACCAGCAAGGCCGAGCACCCGAACCGCATCGAGCGCCGGAACAAGCAGCGCAGCGGCTAACGTGACCGCGCCGATCGCAAATGCCAAACGCGCACGAGACGCCAGCAAAGGCCACAGACGCCAAAGCGCCATTCCGGCAGCGAAGTACATCATTTGCCCAGGGAGCTGCCTGCTGAGCTGAGCGCTTTCAGGAATCTCCATCGCGAGCACAGCCTGTTTCCAAACAAACGCGGCAAACACGATCAAGGCGATTCCCATCCACCAATATGTTTTCAATTTGGTCAGCCCCCAAGCCAATATCGGTAATGCGAGATAGAACATCACCTCGATTTTCAGGGTCCACAAAGCGCCGTTCACATCAGAGAAACGTTGCTCTTGAAACAGGCCGGGAAGGCTAGGTTCAAGAAAATTCAAGAAAGCCAGGTTGGCGCCTATATAGCGCAAAATATCACCGGAAGCGCCGGTTTGCCCAAAACTCAAAACAGCGCTGAAAATGACCGGGATGAGAACAATCACCGCATAGGCCGGATAGAGTCTCCGAACGCGTTTTCCTGCATAATCCGCGAGAGTATTTGATCTCTCTAGCGAACCATAAACAAGCAAGCCCGAGACGATGAAAAATCCTTGAATAGAAAGTTCCGCAACCTCGCCAAGAATAACCTCGAGCTGTCCATTTGGCGCTGCCGCACTTAACGCCACCGCATGGTACAAAAAGACCGCAAACGCCAAAAGCAGGCGGACTAAATCAAATCGGTTATTCGCGACATTCATTTGTGTTGTTTATGCTCGCTCTCAGGGACAAACAAGCACATAAAAAAACGCCCGCGGGAGAGCGCGGGCGTTTTCAGGAGCGAAACCGCAGCGAGGGGATTACATGCTGCTGTCGGTTTTCTTGCCATGCGTTGATTTGGCTTTCTTCATCGCTCCTTCGAATTCGGCGAGAGAGAGTTCGCCGTCTTCACCTGCGACGCTTGCAAACTTTTCCGATGCTTCTTCCGCAGTGTGTTTGCCGCCAGATGTTTTGAAAGCGACATACTCTGCTTGCGTGATCATGCCGCTCGCATCTGCATCGATTTTGTTGAAATAGTCGGCTGGAGAACCTGCATGGGCCGCAGCAAACGCACTTGCTGCAAACAGACCCGCGATGGTTGTCGTAAGTTTCAGTTTCATTGAATGTTCCTCCCTGGAACAGTTTAAGTATACGCCCTGGGAGGGCGCGTTACAATCGTAACAACATAGCATGTTACATTTGTAGTTACAGTTTGTTAATGCTGCCCACTACCCACAAAAAAAGGCCCACCGAAGCAGGCCTTTCAGAGCAATAATTTCGGCGCAGATTTACGACTACATCTGATCGTCGTTGGTCGATTCAGACGTCTCTTTCGTAGCCATAGCGGCTTTCATCTCTTCTTCGGAGATCATGCCGCTCGCATCTGCGTCAATTTCGATAAACTTCACCAACGCATCAGCCGCGGAATATTCGCCGGTCGCCGTTTTCCATCCGACGAATTCAGATTCAGAGATGAAACCATCAGCATTTGCATCGACCGTTGAAAACTGGATGTCTTCACCAGCTGATGCACTAAAAGCGCAGAACGCGGCTACACTGAGTAATAAGGTTCGAGTCATTTTAAGGCTCCCTGTTTGCTCGCCACACCGTCGTGGCGCCATCCAAAGCTGCCCAAGCTTCGACCAAAAATCTCGTGACTTTTCTGCAAACGAGCTGAACTCATTTTAACGACAGAATCGCAAACAAGGATGCCCATACCCAACACTACACCGGCGCACGATGGCTCTCTTGTGGTCAAATCACCACAAGTGATGGACTCGTTTTAATTGTAGGGTGTTCAATCCAGCGATCGCTACATCCGGAAGACGCCGAATCCAGGCTCTTTGAACGGCGCGTTTAGAGCGGCAGAGAGCGCCAAGCCGAGAACACGCCGACTGTCTGCTGGATCAATTATGCCATCATCCCATAGGCGCGCTGTCGAAAAATATGGCGACCCCTCTTTTTCGTAGAGGTCTTTGATCGGCGCCTTGAACGCTTCTTCATCGCCTGCAGACCAGTCTTCGCCCCGACGCTCCATACCGTCGCGTTTCACCGTAGCCAGCACGGACGCCGCCTGCTCCCCGCCCATGACGGAGATACGGGCATTTGGCCACATGAACATAAAGCGAGGGCTGTAAGCGCGGCCGCACATGCCGTAATTGCCCGCGCCAAAAGAGCCGCCTGTGACCAAGGTCAACTTAGGGACGGACGCGGTCGCAACTGCCGTCACCATTTTCGCACCGTCTTTAGCGATGCCACCCGCTTCGTATTTGGAGCCAACCATGAAGCCCATAATATTTTGCAGGAACAAGAGCGGAATGCGGCGTTGATCAGCCAATTCGATAAAGTGCGCGGCCTTTTGGGCACTTTCTGAGAACAGGATCCCATTATTGGCGAGGATCGCGATCGGCATGCCATAAAGTTTCGCAAACCCGCAGACCAGTGTTTCGCCATACAGCTTCTTAAACTCGTGAAACTCTGACCCATCGACCAGGCGCGCAATAATCTCGCGGGCGTCATAGGGTTCGCGCAGATCTTGTGGCACCAGCCCGTGAAGCTCCGCGGGATCGTACAGCG
Organism: Henriciella sp.; assembly: GCA_039970335.1. Taxonomy (GTDB): domain Bacteria; phylum Pseudomonadota; class Alphaproteobacteria; order Caulobacterales; family Hyphomonadaceae; genus Henriciella. The sequence continues at coordinate 96,996 of JBDVMC010000009.1, forward strand.
GCTCTGCAGGCTCTGATAGGCCTACCGGTTCCGGCTTTGGAACGTGCAGGGTCCGCACGATCGACCGCACGATCGCAAGCGCGTGGTCATCGCTCGCAGCGTAATGATCCGCAACGCCTGATTGACGCGCGTGAACATCAGCGCCGCCCAAATCTTCAGCTGAAATTTCTTCCCCGGTTGCGGCTTTCACCAAAGGCGGTCCGCCGAGAAAGATGGTCCCCTGTTTGCGCACAATGATCGTCTCGTCGGACATCGCTGGCACATAAGCTCCGCCAGCCGTGCAAGAGCCCATAACTGCAGCAATCTGGGGAATGCCTTTAGCGCTCATATTCGCTTGATTGTAAAAGATCCGCCCGAAATGCTCACGGTCCGGGAAAATTTCAGACTGATGCGGCAGGTTCGCGCCGCCACTATCCACGAGATAGATACACGGCAGATGATTTTCGAGCGCAACTTCCTGCGCGCGCAAATGCTTCTTCACCGTCAACGGATAGTAGGTGCCGCCCTTGATCGTGGCATCATTGCAAATGATCACGCATTCGCGGCCCTCAACCATGCCAATCCCGGTGATGATGCCCGCGCCTGGCGCCTCATTATCGTACATCTCATGCGCAGCCAGCGCGCCTATTTCCAAGAACGGAGTCGCCGGATCGAGCAATTTCGCAACCCGGTCTCGCGGCAGCAATTTTCCGCGGGAGACATGTCTTTCTCTCGAACGTTCTGATCCACCTTGAGACGCCGTGGCTGTTTTCTCTTGGAGCTCGCCGACCAGCGCTTCCATGGCTCTACGATTGGCGGAATAAGCCGCGCTCGCGACATCCAGTTTTGACTTCAAGACAGGCATAAAAGTTTCTCCCGCAACCATTTCGGAAGAGCCTTAAACGCCGCCGCTTGACCTGTCATCCCGAGCTTGTGACGCAATGTCATCAAATCCTTCACAAAATTGCCCCATATTTGCATGTGCATACGGAATGTGACGGAGAACCGATAATGGCTATATTTGGCGGCATGAGTCTGGACGTTGTCCCTGCCCTTGCCTCGATCAAATTCCTAGAGGATGTCCCGCGTCGTGCTTTGCGCGCTGCGGGCAAGGAAGCCCGTTGGTTTTCGGTACCCGCTGGCTGGCCTCTCTTTCGCGCGGGCGAAATGTCGGATTCGATCTTTTTCGTCCTGTCCGGCTCGTTCGGCGCGTTTAAAGCGATGCGCGATGGCCGCAGCGAATTCATGGGCCACATCCGCACAGGTGAGCCCGTCGGCGAGATGGCGATGTTTCAAGGCGGCATCGACATCGATGGCGATGGCACGCCCGACAATGTTCCACATACCTCCTCCGTCTATGCTTTACGCGATAGTGAAGTCCTGGAGATTTCCCGCCAAGGCTTTCAGCGCCTGAGCGCGGCCGAGCCAGAAATCCTTACGGCGATGATCCGCTTGATCCTATCTCGACTTCGCGAAGGCAATCAGAGAAACAGACGCACAGCGCCGAAAGTGTTCGCTTTGGTCGCAACCTCGCCGACCATGGATCTCGAACTTCGGGCCGGAGCGTTACAAAAATCGTTGAAAAAACTCGGCGTGAAGTCGCGTATCGTCCAGGAGGACGAGGGTGATGACAAACCTCCGGCATTCTTCGACGCGCTCGAAGCAGAGAATGATGTCGTAATTCTTCTTTCGACGATGGGCGATAATGCCTGGTACCGTCTGTCGATGCGCCAAGCGGATCGCATTTGGGTCGTCGCTCGGGCAGATGCCAAGCCGTCCTACCCTCTTTTCCCGGAAGAAAACTCGCCGGCGCAGTCGTTAAAGCTCGTCGACGTCCTCCTCCTACACAGCGGCGCAGAGCGCAAAGCTTGCCGTCCTGCTGATTGGCTGCGCGCCGCGGGAGCTGCGCGGATTTTTCATTGGCACCATATGGAAGGCGACCATTGCGATCGTCTTGCGCGCACAATTGCCGGCCGAAGTGTCGGGATCGTTTTCTCGGGCGGCGGCGCCCGCGCCTACGCGCATATCGGCGTTGTGAAAGCGCTGCGAGAACTTGGCATTCCAATCGATTTTGCGGGCGGCGCCTCTATGGGAGCGGTTGTCGCTGCATGCGTCGCCATGGGATGGGACGATGCGGAAATTGAATACCGGATCCGTAAGGGCTTTGTCGAAACCAACCCACTCGGCGATTGGAACATACCTGTCGTCGGCATGGTCAAAGGCCACCGGGTGGATGCTCGGTTGAAAGAACATTTTGGCGACGCAGAAATCGGCGATCTCGAAATGCCCTACTTTGCGATCTCCACCAATCTCACAGACGGGGCATATCGGATCCACCGCCAAGGCTTACTACGCCGCGCCTTACGCGCCTCAATTGCTCTGCCCGGCATTTTGCCCCCCGTGATTGATGATGGCGAAGTGCTCGTCGATGGCGCTGTGCTCAACAATTTCCCGACCGATGTCATGCGCGAACTTCAACGCGGGTTTGTGGTCGGCTGCGATGTTGCCCGCGCGCCCGAGGGATTGAAGGCTGAGGATTTCGTCAATCCACCTGGTTTCTTTGGATGGGTGGCTAAACACGGGTTTTCCGCCGCGCCGCCAATTGCCGGGCTTTTGATGCGCTCGGGCACAATCAGCGTCAATCCGAATGCAGGCCGAGAATTGGTCGACGTCCTTGTATTGCCGGAGCTTAAAGACATCGAATTGCGGGATTGGAAAGCTTATGATGAAGCTGTGGAGGCGGGTTATCTCGCCGCGATGACAGCCCTCAAACAGAGCGATCTAAAGAGCAAATGTTGCACGATTAAAGCTGCTTGATCACATCCGTGCTTCGGCCAACAAGTCTTGTATCTCCAAAGCTCGTTTAGCGGTTTCTTCGAGTTGGCAATTCGCACCGGTTAGCCGACCAATGGTGCCGCCGCGGTATTGATCATAAGCAAATCCGCATTTTGCATCACGCCATTCGACCCATTCGAGCTGAACATTGCGCAGTCTCGGTGCGAGAGCTCGAACTTCGTCGAAGTCACTGTCCTGGTCCTCATAAACATTGATCAGATCGCCATATACGGAATTGAGCTTTTGATCCCAAAACTGAATTTCCGGCTCAATACAGCCTAGCATATCTACAGTTGAGTCGGCGTTTTCAGGACAGTACTCATACATGATCCCGATACAGCCCTCTTGTGTCCCGCGTCCGAACTCGGCCTGATAAAGGCACCCTTCCATAGCGGTTGCAGGGCTTAACAGATTACCGTCAATATCGGTTGCGAGATCTTCATCAGATTGTGCGGAAGCAAACCCACCGATCAGAACGGAAGCCGCGATAGATATCAGAATATTTTTCATCAACTCGTCTCCGAAAACAATTCCCGCCCAATCAGGAAGCGGCGAATCTCACTCGTTCCAGCACCAATCTCGTAGAGCTTTGCGTCGCGAAGAAGGCGGCCGGTTGGATATTCATTAATATAGCCATTCCCACCAAGAAGCTGGATCGCATCAAGCGCAAGCTTCGTCGCCGTTTCAGCCGCATACAGGATCGCCCCCGCCGCATCTTTACGCGTTGTTTCTCCGCGGTCGCAGGCTTTTGCCACGGCATAGACGTAAGCTTTCGCAGCATTCATTTGGACATACATGTCAGCCAGCTTGCCTTGCACCAATTGAAACTCGCCAATCGACTTTCCAAACTGTTTGCGGTCGTGAACGTAAGGTACGACAACATCCATACAGGCCTGCATGATACCCGTCGGTCCTGCGGAGAGGACCGCACGCTCGTAATCTAGTCCGCTCATCAAGACTTCGACCCCGCCATTTAGCGGGCCCATAATGTTCTCTTCCGGGACTTCGCAGTCGACAAACACCAACTCGCCGGTTTCAGAGCCCCTCATACCTAGCTTGTCTAGCTTTTGCGCGACGGAGAAGCCTTTAAAGCCACGCTCGATGATGAACGCAGTTATGCCCCGCGATTTCTGATCAGGTTCGGTTTTGGCGTAAACAATCAGCGTATCCGCATCTGGTGAATTGGTGATCCACATTTTCGAGCCGTTGAGCACATAGTGATCGCCTTTCTTCTCGGCTCGTAATTTCATACTCACCACATCAGAGCCTGCCCCGCTTTCCGACATGGCGAGCGCACCAAGATGCTCACCTGTGACCAGTTTCTGCAGATAACGCGTTTTCTGATCGTCGGTGCCCCAGCGGCGCAGCTGGTTGACGCACAGATTCGAGTGCGCCCCATAAGACAGGCCAACTGAGGCAGAAGCGCGCGAAATCTCTTCCATCGCGACCACATGCTCGAGATAGCCAAGCCCAGTGCCACCCCATTCTTCCTCAACTGTAATCCCGAGCAATCCAAGCGCACCCATCTTGGGTAAAAGCTGGCGCGGAAATACATCCGTCCGGTCAATTTCAGCGGCAAGCGGCGCTATTTCGTTTTGGGCAAATCCTTGCACGCTATCGCGGATCATGTCCGCTGTTTCGCCAAGGTCGAAGTTTAAACTGGGATATCTATTCGGGATCATGGGCCGGGTTTAGCCGGATGTGCCTCAACTGCCAACGATCGTTTTTCGACTAGCGCTCAGAAACCAGGGTTCGAATAAAATAGTAGGCCATCGTCACAAACAGTAGCCCGCCCAGTAAAATCAAGAATGGCGGCAAATAAATAGCCATCGGGTTCGCAACCGTTTCATTCGATTGAACGATACCAAACTGCCGAGCGGCCCCGTAGCCACCGAGCATCGCTCCAATCAGTGCCAATATTCCAAACGGAATAGCGCCGATGAAATCGAGCACACCGCGTTCGGAATCCATCGCTTCGTTGACTTCAACCGCGCGCTCTATGCTCTCTTGCGACACCTCAATCTCCTCCAAGTCATCAATGACTTGCTCCGAGTCGATCGGCTCCAAGTTCACAGGAGGTGTAGCATAGGTTTCAGAAACAGCCTCAGGAAAAGGTGGCGGTGGCAAATCCTCATGGCTCGGCCACACTGATTTTTGAACACCGTCAGTTCCGCTCTCACCTGCAAGTTCAAAGATTGCAGCGGCAATTTCTTCCGGCGTGGTTCCGTCAGTTTCTTCGTCTTTTGGATCCATTGGCACCGGTTCCTCGCCAAGGATGCGAACCATTTGTTGGCGCACCGATTCAGCAGCCGCCTCCGTCGCGGTCATGGATGCTACAGCCTCTCTGTCTGAAGGCTCTTTGTCCAATAATGGTAACGCATTGTGCTCGACCAGAATTTCGCGAGGTTGCGGTAAAGCAGGAAGGGCTTCGCTGTCATGCATCGCGCGATATAAACGCGATGAAGCAACCAGCTCTCGTCCTGGAGCGTTCAGGAATAACGCTTTTTCAGCGGCGCGGCGGCGAACCAAAGCATCAACGATTTGCACGCGCCCGCCAATTTTAGCGCGGCGCCAAAGATCAAATGCACTCGCAGCCTCTAAGCGGTTTCCGCCATTCATCCCTGCCACGACATCACTGCTGGCAAAGGCTTTAGCCCCAATATTAAATGCCAAAGAGACCAAGGCGTCGAATTCGTTCTGGGTCATTGGCGCGAGAATGCAGCGCATGACGAAACGCTCAACTGGCGGCAAGTCATATTCGCGCAGGATCGCTTCCGCCTCAGTTTTACTGACACGCACGCCTTCTTTAGCACGACGTAAGTGCCCATACCCGATGATCCATCGACCATTGGGCAGTAATTCAGAACGCGCGCGAAACCCCTCGAACGCCTTAACGACGTCAAGTCCCGCTTGAGATGTGCGCATGTTCAATGCCATCACCTGCTCCGGTTTGGGACAGAAATTCTGTCTGACCCTGGGTAGACTGCAAACTGCGCGCCGCCCGCAAACCGATGAAATTTACAACAAAAACAGGGTCGCAAGACCCAAGAAGCTAAAGAATGCCATTGTATCCGTCAGCGTCAACACAAACACTGAAGAAGCTACAGCTGGGTCGGCCCCCATCCGTTTCAAGGTCAGCGGCACCAAAATGCCGGATGCCCCCGCCCAAATGAAACTCGCCAACATCGCAACTGCGAGCACAATAGAGAGGTTTACGTCCTGGAACCAGAATAACGCGACGAGCCCCACCCCAATGGCGAAGATAAAGCCGTTCACGATCCCGGTCAGGGTTTCGCGCACGACCGCGCGGCGTCCAGATTTACCTTCCATTTCGCGCTCAGCAATCGCGCGAACTGCAACGGCCAGGCCCTGACTGCCCGCATTTCCAGCAAGAGCTGCAACCACCGGCATCAAAATGGCGAGCTGAACCAGCTTATCGAGCGTGCCCTCAAACAGAGCGATGATCGCAGATGCGAGGAAAGCGGTGATCAGATTGATCCCCAACCAGGGCGCCCGCGCTTTAACCGATTCCCACACCGTATCCGAGCCATCGGCCGACGATACGTTCGCCAGCGCGAGCAGGTCTTCGGTGTTTTCTTCTTGAATGACGTGCACCATGTCATCCACCGTGATGGCGCCAACTAAGCGACCGTCGCGGTCTTTCACGGGGGCCGAGGCCAACGCGTACTTTTGGAATTGATACGCTACTTCTTCCTGATCCAGGTCGACATGAATGTCCGAGTGAAACGGTTCCATAATGTCGGCCAGTTTGACATCTCGCAGCGTGCGCAAAAGCTGCGATAAAAGAACGTAGCCAAGCGGCTTATTCGTCGGGTCGACGACGTAAATCTCATAGAAGTCGGTTGGCAAATCGTCGGCATTGTCACGCGCGAAATCAATTGTTTGCCCGACACTCCAGAATTCAGGCGCAGCCAAAAACTCGCGCTGCATCAGGCGTCCGGCTGTGTCCTCTTCAAAGTCAAAACTGGCTTCCAGGACCGCGCGGTCTGCCGGCTCCAACTCTTCAAGAATACGCTCGCGTCGATCCTCATCCAGATCTTCCAGGACCGCCGTCGCATCATCGGTTTCAAGTTCATCAAGCGCCTCAACGACCGCCTCATCACTCATCACCTCAACGGCGTCTTCGCGATACTCTTCGCGCAGCTCAATGAGGATATCAGCGGGCAGATCACCGCCTAGCAGATCCATGACTGCTTCAAAGCGTTCATTCGAGAGCTGCTCTAGCAAATCAGAGGCGTCTGCTGGGTGCATCTTTTCCAGCGTCTCACGCACCCATTTCCCGGCGCCCGCATCAATCGCTTCGCGCATTTCGGCAACGCGCAGCTCACGCTGCTCTTCAGCATCATCGAAAGGGGTTGCGGGCGTCTCACTCATAGCGCCTCTTTGGCTTGATCGCGGATTAGGCGCAAGCCGTTTTTCGGGGGCAATTTTCGAGAAAAATGGTGCGGCCGAGAGGACTCGAACCTCCACGGACTTGCGTCCACAACGACCTCAACGTTGCGCGTCTACCAGTTCCGCCACGGCCGCACGCCGGGTAGAGCGGGCCGTATACGCGGCAGCGCAGAGATTGTGAAGCGAAAAGTCTCCGCTATATGCAGTCTAATGACAGATCGACCAAACGTCCTCTGGGCGACAAGCCCAACACCCGTAGCTTACGAGGCTGCACATGAAGCAATGAAGGCTTACGCGCAGGCTATTCGGGAAGATGGCGCACCTGAATTGATCTGGTTGTTAGAGCATCCGCCGCTTTATACATCGGGCACCAGCGCCAAGGCAGAGGACCTACGCGATCCGTCCAGATTTCCCGTCTTTGATGCCGGACGCGGCGGCGAGTATACCTATCATGGCCCTGGTCAGCGCGTCGCCTATGTGATGCTCGACGCCGCCGCACGTGGCAGAGATGTTCGCGCCTTCGTCGCCAATTTAGAACGGTGGATTGTCGAGGCGTTGGGGACGTTCAATGTCGATGCCGGGACACGCGATGGCCGCGTCGGTGTTTGGGTCGATCGCACCAAATCTGGCGGAAAGCTGCGCGAAGATAAGATCGCGGCCATCGGCATACGCCTTAAACGATGGGTCAGCTTTCATGGCATCAGCCTGAATGTTGAACCCGACCTGGAACACTTCACCGGGATCACGCCGTGCGGAATAGATGATCCTCGGTATGGTGTGACAAGCTTGGTTGATCTTGGCTTACCGGTCGACATGGCCGAAGCTGATGAAGCGTTGAAACAAGCCTTCGAGCGGGTGTTTGAATCCGATACTTCGGCAGGTGAACCGCTGGCCTAGCTGTATGGGCCGTCAATCTGATCGACCGCAGCGTGCTCAGGGTCTCGTCCGAAATTCGGAACCCGTGCAACCCAGAGCAAGCTCCAGATCATGAGCAGCGTATTCATCAAAACAATTGGCATATTGAAAGCGCCGAGATTCGGCTGAACGATAAATTCCTGTTTGCTCGGAAGCGGGTTATCGGCGCTTGGTCCTTGGTTCCAATCTCCTTGAGGTCCGCCGCGGCCTTGGCCGCCGCGATTGCCTCTATTCTCTTCCGCACCTTCGCCATCACCATTCGCGGCCTGCGCGGCTTCTTCCTCTTGTCGCTTTTTCTCGGCTTCTGCCTGTTCAACCCGTCGCTCTTCCAATTGCGCTTCACGCCACGCGGATGGGTCAGCGAGAAACTCAGCGCGTTCGGCATAGAGCTCATCATACTCAGCCGCTTTTTGGGTCACGCCGCCTAAGAACATAACCGCACCGACGATCACCGGCACCAAGACCACAAGCGCGCGGAGCGAAATTTTGCCGGCATGATTGAGACGGCGGGAATGGATAACAAATGAACAAAGCGAGGTAACGGCAAGCGCGACGGCGATGATGTAGCCATGCAGTGCGGTCAAATCGCTTGTATCAGCGCCCGCGATACCAAGAATGGATATGACCGCTCCGACGCCCAGCCAAGCAAAAACGCCCGTGAAGAACAAAACCGTCCAAGCCCGAGTGAAGTGTAGTTTGGGGGACTTTCCAGCTGGGTTGAACAGAGTGCCTAACCAGTTCATTCGGGCCGGAGATTCTTCTTCATCCACGATCCAGGGGCGGTTTGGATCAATAGCGTTCTGGGAGGCGGTGGCGTCGCTCATAGCGATTTCGTCCTTTAATGGTGCTCTTTATTGGCACGCTTATACACCGATCAAAATTATTATCAATAAACGATAATTATTTATCGACCTGCGGGAATTATTGAAACGTATCCGCAGCGCTCGTTCCTGGGATGGGGCCGTGCTTGTTCTCGCGCGGCTCCGTCTTCAAAACCCCAACCGCAAACGCAGCCACCAAATTCGTGAGCACCGTCATGAAGATCGTGAGCGGCAATAGCTCTGAGGCAAGTATCTCGGCTCCTTCGGTCATGCCAGCCCAATCACCCGCGAGCATACGTTCCGTCATTTCTTCCTGAATTTTCATCTCTTCCTCGCCCATGAAGAAGGGCGTGAAGATCATGCTGACAATGATGTTAAAGATCGCTGTTGCGAGCCAAACGCCAATTATCCACCAAGCCGTGAACCCGGCATCATGCAGCCGTTTTCCATAGACGCAGATATAAGGATAGATCAACGCATAGCTGATCAGACCAAACAGCGTGCCCAGCATCACTGCACCGGCTGCAACCACCACACTGGCGACGGTCAGAACGACCATTCCCTGCCAAAAGCGATTTCTCGCGATGCGTCCATTGGGATTGAAAAGTAGATTGACCATGCCGAACACCTCCATTTGGGCGCAAGCTAGTCAAATTCGAGCCTGAGACAATGTCCTTTGACTTTGTTTACTCAAATTCGAGCATGATAGCGTCAGCAGCCACACTATCGCCTGCAGCCACGTTGATCGCCTTTACGGTGCCGTCGGCTTCAGCGCGGATGATATTCTGCATCTTCATGGCCTCGACAATACAAACCGCTTCGCCTTCTTGAACCGCCTGCCCCATCTCAACATCAACCGAAACGACGAGCCCCGGCATCGGTGAAATGATCAGCTTGGAAAGGTCCGGCTTTTCTTTTTCTGGCAGCCGCTCATGCATTTCCGCGACAGCTGGTGTGCAAACCAAAGCCGTGAGATTTACACCGCGATGCCGCACAACATACCCCTCTGTACGATCTGCGACTTTCACCGCGATGGCCGCGCCGTCTAGAGCGCCTTCGACCAATGGTTTTCCAGGCACCCAGTCGGTGACAAATGTGTGGGACTTCTTGCCGATTTTCACCGTCGCTTCACCTTCGCCAAGCTCCAGTTTGATCGGTATATATTGGTCTCCGAGGATGACGACCCAATCTTCACGCAGATCTTCCACCGGCGCCATGCGCCCAGTAACCTGGCCGGCTCGGCGCGTGTACACACCGTGCACATAGGCTGACACAACCGTCAGCATTATCGTTTGCTGCTTGGTCGGCTTGGTGCCTTGGAAGCCATCGGGGAATTCGTCTTTGATATAGGCCGTGGTGATATCACCAGAACGGAAACGTTTCTCGTCCATCACCGCGGCGCAGAACGGCATATTGTCCTGGATGCCTTCAATATGGAACCGATCTAGCGCCTCAGCCTGAACATCCAAAGCCTGATCACGATCTTTGCCGTGCGTCACAAGCTTGGCGATCATCGGATCGTAGAACATCGAGATCTCATCGCCCTCGCGCACACCGCTATCCATACGCACCGTTCCGCCAGCAAGACTGCCTTCCATCGGCGGCAGGAAGCGCTTCAATCGGCCGATCGAGGGTAGGAAATTCCGGTAAGGGTCTTCTGCATAAACGCGGCTCTCAATCGCCCAGCCATTTATCTTCAGTTTCTTCTGATCTAGATTCAGCTTCTCGCCATAAGCAGAGCGCAACATCTGTTCTACAAGATCGACACCCGTGATCATTTCAGTCACCGGGTGCTCAACCTGCAAACGCGTGTTCATTTCGAGGAAGTAGAAGCTCTTATCCTTGCCGGACGCGACGAACTCAACGGTCCCGGCGCTGTCATAATCAACCGCCTTGGAGAGCGCGACGGCCTGTTCGCCCATTTTCTTACGTGTGGCTTCATCGAGCAGCGGCGAAGGGGCTTCTTCGAGAACTTTCTGATTGCGGCGCTGGATCGAACATTCACGCTCGAACAGATAGACGCAATTGCCGTGCTTATCGCCCATGACCTGGATCTCGACGTGGCGCGGCTCCAGAATAAACTTCTCAATGAAGATTCTGTCGTCGCCAAACGACGCTGTGGCTTCAGCTTTAACGGCTGGGTAGCCCTCTTCGGCGTCCTTATCGTCATATGCAATCCGAATGCCTTTGCCGCCGCCGCCAGCAGACGCTTTGATCATGACTGGATAGCCGATCTCACGGCTGATTTTTACCGCTTCTTTGGCATCATGGATCAGATCCATATGGCCGGGCACGGTTGATACGCCTGCTTCAGCCGCCAGCTTTTTCGAGCTGATCTTGTCGCCCATCGCTTCGATCGCATGCGGGTTTGGGCCGATGAAGACGATTTTCTCTTTCTCGAGCCGTTTTGCGAATTCCGCATTTTCAGACAAAAAGCCGAAGCCAGGATGGACAGCTTCGGCGCCAGTTTGGCGCACGGCATCGATAATTTTGTCCATGACCAGATAGGATTCGGCTGCGGGAGAAGGCCCAATATGCACCGTTTCATCCGCCATTTCGACGGCCATGGAACCTGCATCCGCGTCGGAATAAACAACTACGGTTTTAACCCCGAGTCGCCGGCATGTTTTGATAACTCGAACAGCGATTTCACCGCGATTGGCGATCAGGATTTTCTTGAACATATACGGGCCCCGTACCTGGTTTATCTATGATCCGAAGCCGGACTTAGAATGCACAGGACAGCTTGTCGAGGTTGCCGCTTGGGAATACCAAAATCACTCAGCAGGCGGTTATTCGAAGCCGCCCCGGCGTATCTCTATGCAGCAACGACGAGTCCCTGCGCAAAGCCAGGAGCTTCTTTCTTCAGAAACTCAATCAGGGACGCCTCAGCTGGCGAAATTTCACCATCCCAACCCAGGCGCTTCAGCAGCCAGGAATTCTCTTGCTCAGTTACACCTTCAGCCTCGCGATCGGCCGCTTCCGCAGCGATCTGCCGAGCCTGAGCCGCCTTGCGGCCATTATGTGTAATCGACTCAAACCAGTTTCCAGAAGAGAATGAACCACCCATACGCGCAAAGAAACCGCCAGTACTGCTCGTATCCTCTTCAAGCCAGGCCTCTCGAGAGAGTGCATCTTCAATCGATTTCGGCTGTGGGTGAGCCCGCGCCATCAAATGATTGCCAACCGCACGCGCAAAAAGATCGTTCCACGTCGAGGCGTTGCGAGCATTCGCCACCGCATCATTCGTTTTGAATAGAATTGCCGCTTCATACTGCGTCACCCAAAGTCCACCATCGCCCGCGCCCGCATAGATCGCGAAACGCATTCGCTCGACCATGTTCAAATTGGCGACGCCATCGGCAATGATGCGCGAACTGATAGCTTTTAGAGTGTATTTCGCTAGTTTTTCGGGCGCGCCATCTGCATGCCGTAGGACAGCGAGGAGTAAATCGATCTCATCCAGGCTTGGCTGGTCGCCGTCGGTTTGAACTTGAGCAAGGAGCCAATCCGCCTCTTCATCTGTCACCCACCCTTCTGGAGGTTCACGGGTGAGCAGATAGTCTTTCAGAGCTTCCTGAAACCGGCTCGACCATTGTGGGTCGGTAGATTTTAAAACATCGTTGAGCCGGAAAAGAGCCTCGGCCTCACCGCGGCTAACGATGCCGTCTTTGTAAGTCTCATTGACGATTCGATGCGCTTCACTCTCAGACATTTCGCCGAGTTTGGCGACGCGCGCCATAATCACTTTTGTTTCCTGATCCATGGGACCCTCGCAGAATTTGAGGGTAACTTGTCAGAAAGCCGTTGCTAATCGGTTTACGCCGTTGCGGGTTCTATATCGAGGAAACGCGTGAAGAGATGCAGCAATTCCCGCGGCATATCCTTAGGCAAGAGACCATCGACGGGGTCATCATGCTGCAAAATCATCGCACGCCCCTTGGGGTCATCAATCCGGAAATAGTTCATAGCCCATTCTGGAAAAGCGCGCTCTGTGATGGTCTCACCGATGATTTGAACCACGCCGAAATGGCGACCATCATTGATAATGCGGTTATAGATCTCTTCGACTTCGTCCTTGGCACCTTCAAGCGCTTGCATGAAATGGCGGCCATTATGCGCCAAAAAACCCGTGATTCTGCGCTCGTGATTATTCGAGGCAGAAACATCGAGGATGTCGCCAATGAGGGCGGCGTCGACGTCCTTTTGCGCGGTGCTGACATAAACAAGGCGATACATAACAGATTAACGCATAAATCGGTCTCGTTGCAGTGCAACACGATACAAGCCCGGCGTGTTCTACGAAGTCGTAATACGCCGCAAAGCGTGTGATCAACTTGCGGGTGGAAGTTTCGACCAATCGCTGTCATATATACAGCGTGCTCGAGCCCCAATTCCAGAAAGTAGAACGCGCATGACCGAAGCTGACATAATGATGCCGATGCGGACCGGCGAAATTCGTATCCATGATGAAGCCGGCTTTGAGGGCATGCGTAAAGCTGGGCGGGTTGTGGCTGAATGTCTGGATATGTTGGTCGACGAGGTCAAAACCGGCGTCACGACAGAGCATATAGACAATCTCATTCGCGAATTTGTTTATGATCACGGCGCACAATCCGCGACCATTGGGTATCGGGGCTATCGTCATGCCTCATGCATTTCGCTGAACCATGTCATTTGCCATGGAATCCCTGGCGATCGCGCGTTCAAGGACGGCGACATCGCCAATATTGACGTCACCGTGATTATCGATGGGTGGCATGGCGATCATTCGCGCATGTATTCAGCAGGCGAACCGAAACGCATCGGATCGCGCCTTATGGACGTAACTTATGAAGCCCTGATGGCAGGCATTGGCGCGGTGAAGCCCGGCAATAAGTTCGGCGATATCGGCGCGGCCATCTCAGAGATCGCGCGAAAAAACCGCTTTTCCGTCGTTGAGGACTTTTGTGGCCACGGCCTCGGCCAGCTTTTTCATGATGAGCCGAACGTCGTCCACAGCGCCCGTGCAGGCACCGGCCCTGAGCTGAAGGAAGGCATGTTCTTCACGATCGAACCAATGCTCAACGTAGGACGTAAAGACGCCGCCATCCTTAGCGATGGCTGGACGGCAGTGACGCGTGATCGCAAGCTTTCCGCCCAGTTTGAACATTCAATTGGCGTGACCAAAGACGGTTGCGAGATCTTCACCGCTTCGCCGAAAGGCTTGCACACACCACATACGGTGCGCGGTTGAACCCACCACCTGCCAAACCGCACTGGCAGGGACACCGGGACAGATTGCGCGGAAAACTTATCGAGCGGGGAGCCGCTTCGCTCGCAGATTACGAACTCCTAGAAACGCTTCTCTTTGCCTTTGTACCAAGGCGTGACGTGAAGCCCATCGCAAAAGCCTTGCTGCAAAAGTTTGGCTCTCTGTCTGCCGTTTTGGCGGCCGATCCGAAGGAGCTCACCAAACTTGATGGGGTCGGCGAGACCGTAGCCGCTTATATTAAGGCCACCCAAGAGATTGGCGATCGTGCCGCGCGCGAAGAAATACAAGCAAGGCCGGTTGTCTCAAGCTGGACGGCGCTTCTCGCCTATGTCCGCAAACAATTGCAGCATGAAACCCGGGAGCAATTTCGAGTTTTGTTTCTCGATCGGAAGAACCAGATCATCGCCGACGAATTGATGGGCCAAGGCACAGTTGACCACGCCCCGGTCTATCCTCGGGAAATCGCCCGCAGAGCACTCGAACTCTCCTCCTCCGCGCTGATCTTGGTGCATAATCACCCCTCCGGCGATCCAACGCCATCAAACGCGGATATAGATATGACGCGGGAGATCATCGATGCGCTCGCGCCATTTGAAATCCGGGTACATGACCACTTGATCGCGGCCAAGCAGGGCGTCACCAGTTTCAAATCTGCGGGCCTCATCTAGTCGCCTCCCCCCGACGGTAAGTCTGGACAGATGAGTTGCCGCGCGACAGGTTGGAAAAAAATAATATTGGAGGAGAACTGCCATGAAATGGGTTGGAATGAGTTTGACAGCTGTCATGTTCGCCGCGGCCGCCTGCGCGCAAACACCAGCTGAGGCGCCAGCAGAGGCGACGTCGTCCTGGTTCCCGTCTAAATATGGCGGTGCGGACAGGCTTGGAGCGCTAAACAATCTCACCGCAGAGAAAACGGCTGAAGCTGCAACTCTCGTGAAAGATGGCAAAACCTTTGGCCTCGGCATGGTCACTGGGCGGGATACGCCCGCTTATGGCCCACGCGAATATGATGTCATGGTCCTGCAACTTTCAGATGGCTCTGGCGCGGCTTTGGGCGCAAACCAGGCCACTGGAAATGATGATTATGTCGACACATTTGTCGGCATTGGCAGCCAAATTGATGGCCTTGGCCACATGGGAATCAATCACCGATACTATAATGGCGTTCCCGTCAGTGACTTTGTCACAACCGCTGGCTTGACCCAGTTCGGCACCCATACGCTGCCGCCAATCGCGACGCGTGGAATCTTGCTGGATATGACCAAGAGTTTCGCAACACCTGTCCCCGATGGCACAGCGTTCAACAAGGCTGAGATCGATGCCGCAGCTGAACGTGCTGGGGTTACAATCGAAACCGGCGACGTCGTCATTTTCCACACGGGAAAGATGAAAGCGACCGAGGGCGAATCCACACTTGCACCGCTTTCGCCAGGGCTTGGCGTTGAAGGCGCACAATACTTGTCCGACCTTGGTGTGGTCGCAATCGGCGCAGATACTTGGGCATTGGAAGCTATTCCCTTCGAAGACGAAACGCGTCCATTCGACGTGCACTTGACCCTACTCGCAAAGAACGGCGTCTATATCCTCGAAAACATGGTGACCGATGAATTGGCGGCTGATGGTGAGGGGGCATTCTTCTTCACGCTAGGTGTTCCAAAGCTCGAAGGTACCGTGCAAGCGATCATTAATCCGATCGCAATTCGCTAGATCACATTCGGCTTCGCTCCCCCTGCGAAAAGACTTGCGCACGGGGGCGAGCTGGCTACCGTATTGAAAATAGATAATTGCGCCATTCAAGGCGTAGCTTGGGAGGCTTTGAATGAGCGACACCGCAACCGCGGCGGCGAATGGGCATGAAACGGGTTACGGGTCCAAAGGATACCGAACCTACGTTCTGCTAGTTTTGATGGTGGTCTACACCCTCAACTTCATCGACCGAAACTTGATTGGCGTGCTCGCAGAGCCGATCATCACCACGTTCAGTCTCAGCGACACCCAATTTGGCCTTTTGGCGAGTTGGCCCTTTGCAATTTTCTACGCCGTAATGGGATTGCCCATCGCGATGGCGGCGGACCGGTTTAACCGGGTCAATATCATCGTCATTTGCATCGTCCTTTGGTCGGTTATGACAGCGTTGTGCGGCGTCGCAGCCGGGTTCATTACCTTAATGCTGTTCAGAATTGGCGTCGCGGTTGGCGAGGCCGGCTGTACGCCGCCTGCTAACTCAATCATTGGCGACTATTACCCCGCAAAGAACCGAGCGACGGCACTAGGAATTTACTCCATGGGCGTCACACTCGGGGGTGTTCTAGCCTATCTTTTCGGCGGGCCTCTGGCAGAATTAAGCGGTCCGGAATTTGGCGCATGGCTGCAGAGCATAGGCGTCGGCGGGCTGTTCTCTGGCATCGACTGGACGACAGTTGAAGGCTGGCGGATTGCCTTTGTCGTAATCGGTCTTCCCGGCGTAGTTATTGGCGCATTGCTTTGGTGGACAGTGAAGGAGCCACCGCGTGGCTATTCAGACCCTCCGGAGGCGCGCGCTGCGGCGAAAGCATCGACCAAGGAAACGATGAATGAGTTGTACTCGAAGCCAAGTTTCTGGTGGATGGCGGCTGGAGCTGCGCTCGTGGCTTTCGTTGGATATGGGTTGTTCACCTTCCAAATTCCATTCCTGATCAGAGAGCACGGACTTGGCGTTCGTGAAGCGGCGGTCAATTACGGAGCGCCGCTCTCTGCGGTCGCTGCGATCGGTACCTTCCTTGGTGGCTATCTGACAGACAAGTTTTCATCACGGTTCAAAACAGCTGTGGCGGTTATCCCCGCTATTGGATTGTTGCTTGCTGTGCCGCTTTACATCTTCGCGTTTTATGCAACCAATCTGACGGTACTTTTCATCGCCTGGGCACTCGGAGCCGTTTGCCACTACGCTTATCTCGGCGCGCAGTACAATATTGGACAAGGCGTTGTCTCGGCCCGCTCTCGGGCGACCGCGATCGCCATCTTGTTGATCATCGTTTCGATCATCGGCAACGGCATCGGGCCACAATTTGTCGGCATAATGAGTGACGTCTTCACTGGCGCCAATCTCAGTAGCGAAGGTCTTAGCGCTTCGATTTGCGCCGCTGGAGAGGGTCTGACCGATGCACAATTGGCAAGCTGTGCCGAAGGACGTTCCGCGGGCTTGAAACAGTCGATCTCGGTGACCACGCTCTGGTTCCTCGTGGCGGCGTTCTGTTTCTACATGTCATCTCGCTATCTAGAGAAAGACATGGTCGCTAAAGTGGAGACGGCATAATGGCAGCAGATACAGCGTCTGAAACTGCACCCGTGCAGGACACGCAAACTGAAGGCTACGGAAGTTCTGGATATCGAGCCTACGTCCTTTTCGCATTGATCGTCGTCTATACGTTCAATTTTATCGACCGAACGCTTATCAGCGTCCTAGGCGAACAGATTCGCGAGACCTTTGGCTTGTCCGATTTCATGATCGGTTTGCTTTCGGGGATGGCGTTCGCCCTGCTCTACACGCTGCTCGGCATCCCTTTCGCGATGTTAGCCGAGCGTAAGAACCGAACGACCATTATCGCCGTAGCGATGGCCGCGTGGAGCGCTATGACCGTCGCCTGCGGCATGGCCCAAAACACAACCCAATTCGCGTTAGCCCGCGTCGGCGTCGGGATTGGTGAAGCCGGCTGCTCGCCGCCCTCACACTCATTGATCTCAGACTATTTTCCACCGGAGAAACGGTCGTCCGCGCTTGGTATTTTCGCCCTTGGCATTCCGCTAGGATCGATGCTTGCAGCGCTTGGCGGCGCCTATATTGCTACCCGCGGAGGACTAGACTGGCGAGACGCATTTATTTGGATGGGATTACCCGGAGTGATCGGTGCGATTCTGTTCAAGTTGACGGTTAAAGAACCGCCTCGGGGTTATTCAGACCCAGGGGGCGCAGCGGCAGCCGCAGCGCGGAAGATGCCTTCGCCATTTGCCGTTTTCAACAAAGTCTTGAGCAAGCCAACATTCTGGCATGTCTCAATGGGCGGAGCGATGGCATCGTTCGCCGGGTATGGAATTGGACAATTTGTGGCGCCATTCTGGATGCGCGCGCATGGGCTGGATCTGATGACTGCCGCTCTTCTGTATGGCGGTGTCCTCGGGGTTGCTGCTGGGATTGGAACTTTTGGCTCAGGCCTTGTCGCTGATCGGGTTCGCGGACAGCATCCAAACTCGGACAGCTGGCTCCCAGCGATCGGTATGACGGCATGTGTGCCGCTGATGATCTTCGGTTACAACACGCTTTCATTCTCTTCTGGCGCAACCGCAATTTGGCTCGCAGTTCCGGTGCTCGCGATCGCAGCGATCCTGCGCTACACGTATTTGGCGCCAATGTTCGCCGTGACGCAGAAATTGGTGGAGCCGCGGATGCGGGCTACAGCGGCCGCATTGTTGCTCTTCGTAGTCAATTTGATCGGATATGGATTCGGCCCACCAACAGTCGGCTTCATCTCTGATTTAGGAACCAAACACCATTTGACGCAAATTGAATCGCCCGTCTCGGCGGCGCAATGCGGCGGAGTTGAAAAAGCTTTGCTTGCGACCCGCAAAGACCGGGAGGGAGCGTTGTCTGGCAATGCCTTGGCAGAAGCCAACGCAACGAATGACACGTATTGCAAACCAGCACGCGCGTTCGGAAACCGAGTCGGCGTCTCGATTGGTTCGCTCTTCTTCCTGTGGGCTGCGCTGCATTTCTATCTGATGGGTCGCACAATGAAGCGAGACCTGTGGACGCAAGATGAGACGCCCGCTACAGCCTGATCTATGGCGGTTTATACTAGCGTTTCCGACGAAGACCTCGCGCGTTTCCTCACCGAGTATGATCTCGGTGAGGCCGTCGCGTTTAAGGGCATTGCCGAGGGCGTCGAGAATTCAAACTATTATCTCGAAACGACAACAGGCCGTTTTATCCTGACACTGTTTGAAAAGCGCGCGAACCCGGAAGACCTTCCCTATTTCATCGCGCTCAAACAGCATTTGGCAGCAAACGGGTTTTCCTGTCCGCTTCCGGTCGCGGCAAAAGATGGCGCAGCATTACGGTCTCTTGCGGGCCGGCCGGCCGTCATCGTCACATTCTTGCAAGGGCTCTCTCCAAAAGTGCCGAATTCAGTGCAATGCAAACAGCTGGGTATTGGCTTGGCACGATTGCATGAAGCCTCGTCGGAATTCGCGCTAACGCGAGATAATGATCTCGGGCTGGCGGATTGGCCACAGCTTTGGATGGGCCGCGAAAGCAATGCGGAGAACTTGCAACCTGGATTAGCGGATAAAATACAAAACGACTTGGACGCGATCAAAGACGCAACGTCCATGAGCGATCCCCTGCCGCGCGGAACCATCCACGCTGATCTGTTCCCGGACAATGCATTCTTCCTTGGCGACACGTTCACTGGGGCCATCGATTTCTATTTCGCGTGCACCGATGCGCTCGCCTATGACCTGGCCGTGTGCCTGAACGCGTGGGCGTTTGAACCGGATGGCGCATTCAACTATTCTAAAGGCGCCAATTTGATCGCCGGTTATGAGAGTGTTCGTCCGCTCAGCACCGAAGAAAAGACGGCATTCCCTGTCCTGTGTCGCGGAGCGGCGCTGCGCTTCTTCTTGACCCGCCTCGTGGACTGGACTGACACCCCTGCCGATGCTTTGGTAAAACCAAAAGATCCACTCGATTATGCCGCGCGGCTGCGGTTCCATCGCACAGCACGGTCGATCGCCGATTATGGCGGCTGAAGCCTTTCCCTAAGGAACCAATGGACAGGGCGCTTCCGCTGGCTAATCTACCTGTTGAGCTCGTCCCATCAGAGGCAGCCGGAGGAGACAAAACATGCACCCAGCGCACCACGCGAAATCAATGCCCGACCGCGCCGCCTATATTATGGCCGGCAGCGGTGAAACAGTCACATTTTCACAGCTAGATAAACGGTCAAACCAGATCGCCCATGCGTTTCGCACGCTTGGTCTTCAACACGGCGATACGCTGGCGATCTTTGCTGAAAACGGCCCACGCTTTTTCGAAATTTGCTGGGCGGCGCAGCGCGCCGGTCTTTACTTCGTTTGCATCTCGTCTCGCCTGACAACGCCTGAAGTTGAATACATCGTCAAAGACAGTGGCGCGCGACTTTTGATTGCTTCCGCCGGCTTAAAGGCGGTCGCCGAAGACGTGATCAATGTGACATCGCTTGATGCTTATTGGTCGATCGATGGACCGATAACCGGCTATGAACCGCTTGAAGGGGTTCACGCTGGCATGCCGGAAACGCCTGTCGATGATGAGCGTGCCGGCACCGACATGCTCTACTCATCTGGCACGACGGGGCGCCCCAAAGGCATTCGTCCACCATTGCCCGAAGACGAAGCGATTGATGGTACCAATGCCCTTACCATGATTGCGCAAGCGCTTTTCAAAGCCTCAGCAGATGGCACATACCTCTCGCCCGCACCGCTCTATCACGCGGCTCCTTTGCGATGGTGCATGTCGATGACCAAGTTCGGCATGACTCTGGTCATCATGGAGAAGTTCGATCCTGAGCATTATCTGGCTTTGGTTGAGAAACACCAGGTCACCCATACTCAGCTCGTTCCGACCATGTTCGTGAAAATGCTGAAGCTACCCGAAGACGTCCGCAGCAAGTATGACGTTTCGAGCTTAACCGCCGCCGTACACGCAGCTGCGCCCTGCCCCGTTCCCGTCAAAGAACAAATGATCGAATGGTGGGGTCCGGTCATCGAAGAGTATTATGCTGGCTCAGAAGGCAATGGCATGACCTGGGCAAACTCGGAGCAATGGCTTGCTCACAAAGGTACTGTTGGAGCGCCGATCTTCGGCGAACTACACATTTGCGACGATGCCGGTGATGAAGTTGCACCCGGCGAAGAAGGCCAGATCTATTTTGGCGGAACGGCGCCGCCGAACTATCACAATGATCCTGAAAAAACCAAAGGCGCGCTTAATCCGAAACACGATGATTGGTCCTCGCTGGGCGATGTCGGTAAAATTGATGCGGACGGATTTTTATATCTCACAGACCGCAAGGCGTTCATGATCATCTCGGGCGGCGTGAACATCTATCCGCAAGAAGCCGAAAACATTCTGATCACGCACCCCGCCGTTGCGGATGTGGCTGTGATTGGTGTTCCAAACGAAGAATTTGGCGAAGAAGTCAAAGCAGTTGTGCAAACAATGGACGGCGTCGAAGGCACGCAAGAGTTGGCGGACGATTTGCTCGCCTATTGCAATGAGCGCCTGGCGAAAATCAAATGCCCAAGATCGGTGGATTTTGATCCAGCGCTGCCACGTCACCCAACTGGTAAACTTTATAAGCGGCTCGTAAGGGACCGCTATTGGGGCAACAAAGATAGCCGCATCGTTTAACCAAACACTTGCGAATTACGAACCTAAGTACCAATAATCATTACAGAAACAAAACCTCGGGAGGACCTCATGGCAGATCCAAAAACAGTACAATACTCAGACCTCGAAAGCCTCGTTGGCCAAACGCTCGGACCATCAGATTGGTTCGAAGTTGATCAGGCGCGCATCAACACATTTGCAGATGCAACGGGTGATCATCAATGGATCCACGTGAATGAAGAAATGGCGAAGGAAGCTTTTGGTTCGACCATCGCACACGGATTTCTGACTCTATCGCTTCTGCCAATGTTCGGCCCGCAAGTTCTGCGCGTTGAAGGCACGACACGCGGCATCAATTACGGCGCAAACAAAGTGCGCTTCACCAATATGGTTCCGGTCAACTCAAAGCTTCGCATGGTGCAGACCGTCAAAGAAGTGAATGCGAAAGCTGGCGGCAAGCAGATGATCTCGGAATGCGCCATCGAAATTGAAGGCCAAGAACGCCCGGCCTGCGTCGCAGAAACCATTACGGTTCTCTACGGCTAAGAATGACCTATATTGGGTGGGTCGCTAACCGAAAGAGACCCGCCCATGTCATCCTCCATGTCAAAGCCAAACAAGATCAAACGCAGCGATGCGGAATGGCGTGAGTTGCTGACGCCTGAACAATATCATGTCGGCGTAAAAGACGGCACTGAGCGCGCGTTCTCACCCGGAAATTTTGAGAGCGAAAAGCGCGAAGGCGTCTACCATTGCGTTGGCTGTGATACCCCGCTTTGGTCCTCAGAGCATAAGTTTGATAGCGGCACGGGTTGGCCAAGCTATTGGCAACCGGTCAGCGAAGACGTTGTCGAGAGCAAGACCGATTTCAAGCTGATCTATCCCCGCACCGAATGCCATTGCGCCGTTTGCGGCCTGCATATGGGCCATGTCTTCAAGGACGGTCCGCCGCCAACTGGACAACGTTGGTGCATAAATGGCGTCGTGTTGAATTTTAAACCGGTCGATTCTTAGACTTACCCGCTAGACATCCCGCCAGACCCAACTAGCCTTCCGCTGATCCAAACAGCGGAGTAGGTCATGAGGTTCCCAACCACCCTTATCGGCGCATTGAGCCTTGTCGTTTTTGCAGGTTGTGCCTCATCGGCCAATGTGGAAACAGAACCGGTCGTCGTCGACACCCCACCCGCAATATCTGAAGCCGAGGAAGCCTCTGTGACACTCACCCCGCCGACTGCTAAACGCGACCCTAAGACCATCGAACAGGTTGGACGCACGCGTGTCGATCCATACGCCTGGATGAAGGACGAAAATTGGCAAGAAGTGATGCAGGACCCGACCGTGCTGCGCGCCGATATTCGCGAATATCTGGAAGCAGAGAACGCCTATACCAAGTCCAAATTGGAAGAGCCGCTTGAGGGCCTCAAAGAAGAGCTTTTCCAGGAAATGCGCGGGCGCATCAAGGAAGATGATAGCTCCCTGCCATCAGTAGACGGCCCCTACGCCTATCTGACCAAATTCCGCACCGGCGGCGAGTATCCGATCATCGCTCGGAAAGCGGCTGCCGATATCTATAATGCCGAGGCCGAAGACGAGATCCTGCTCGACGGCGATGTGATGGGCGAAGGCAAAGCTTATTTCTCGTTCAATGATGTCGGCCATAGCCCTGATCACTCCATCGTCGCCTATGCTGTGGATGAGCAAGGCAGCGAGTTCTATACAATCAAGTTCAAGAACATAGAGTCCGGGGAAACCCTGCCAGACACGATCCAGAACACTTATGGTTCCTTTGTCTGGGGCGCCAATTCAGATCGTATCTTCTGGGTCGAACGTAATGATGAAGGCCGCCCCGCCGCGGTTCACATGTATGTACTCGGCAGCGAAGGTTCGACAGAGCTCTACCGCGAGCAAGACCCGGGTTTCTTTATCGGCATCAGCGAGTCTCAGTCTGGCGACTATATCTTCATCGGCGCCGGCAGCCACACGACGTCTGAAGTCCATTATTTCGAAGCTGCAGCAGAAGTGCCCGAACTTAAAGTCGTCGCCGCGCGCGAGACTGATATCGAATATAGCGTCGAGCATTGGGGCGAAAGCTTTGTGATTTCGACCAATGCTGACGCCTCAGTCGATTTCAAAATCGTCACCGCGCCGACGGCGGCACCGGGACGAGAAAACTGGTCTGACCTGGTGCCGCACAGTGCTGGAACCCTCATCCTCGGCATGGAGGTATTGAAAGGCCACCTGATCCGGCTCGAGCGCCATGATGGCTTGCCACGCATCGTCGTGCGGGAACGCGAGACCGGAAAAGAAGAGACAATCTCGTTTGAGGAAGAAGCCTACGCGCTCGGCACGTCTGTCGGGTATGATTATGACACCACCGAGATGCGGATCAGCTACTCCTCCCCCTCTACGCCAGCGCAAACTTACGATTATGACCTGGTCAGCAAGGATCGCGTTCTGCGTAAGGAACAAGAAGTCCCATCTGGGCATGATGCAACCGACTATGTCGTAAAGCGCGTGCTCGCGCCTGCCCGCGACGGCGAGACCGTGCCGGTCACCATCCTCTACCACAAAGACACAGCAATCGACGGCTCCGCGCCGATGTTGCTTTACGGCTATGGCTCTTACGGCGTGACGATCTCAGCGGGCTTCCGCACCACACCATTAGCGCTTGCCGATCGCGGCATGGTCTATGCGATCGTCCACCCGCGCGGGTCGATGGCGAAAGGCTACCAATGGTATCTGGACGGCAAGCTTGAGAAGAAGGTCAACACGTTCAACGACTATGTCGACGCTGGAAACCACCTGATTGGGGAAGGCTATTCCACGCGCGGCAATGTCGTCGGCATGGGCGGTTCCGCGGGAGGTCTCCTGATGGGCGCAGTGGCCAATCAAGCCCCTGAAATGTTCGCTGGCATTATCGCAGCCGTACCGTTCGTCGACGTGATCAACACCATGTCCGATGAAACCCTACCGCTTACACCGCCGGAATGGCCCGAATGGGGCAACCCGCTCACCAGCGCAGAAGCCTATGATACAATCATGGCTTACAGCCCGTATGATCAGGTAACGGAGCTACCCTATCCAAAGATGCTCATCACAGGCGGCCTCAGTGATCCGCGCGTGACCTATTGGGAGCCCAGCAAATGGGCGGCAAAACTGCGCGAGGAAGCCCCCGATGCGGGACCATATTTCCTTCGCATCAATATGGATGCCGGCCATGGCGGCGCCTCTGGACGGTTTGAGGGCTTGAAAGAAACGGCTCTGGAATACGCATTCGCGCTGGCAGCGGTCGGTAAAACAGACGGCGTCGATTTAGACTAAACCGCCCATTCGCCCTTACCCTCAACACGCAATCAATTCCCGCTTCCCTGACAAAAGTCAGGGCTCATGGCGGCCGAGCAAAGCCTCTAATTAAAATAGCCAGCCGCCATAGATGCCAACCTGCGTTGTCAGGGCGGGTCGGAAAGCTGGTACGGAGCTAGAGTTAAACTCCGGGACCAGCTAGAGATTCGCGGTGGCCAAATCCAATACTCTCCTCATGCGCATTTCGCTGCCGGCAGAACACCATGATGAGGTGGGTCTGCCGTTCGGATACAATTTTGCCCCATTCGTCCCGAGCATTCACGCCGCTAAAGCGAGATCACTCTTAAACCTTGCTTATCAGAATGGCGGCGGCGATGTGCTGACTTGGGAAGATTGGTGGCCAAAGTTAGTCGCTGATCCTGAATATGACCAAGAGCTGTGTTTCGTCGTGATCGACCTTCACACAAGCAACATTGTTGCGTTCGCGCAGTGTTGGAATACAGGCTTCATCAAAGACATCGCGGTTCATCCGGGCACTCAACGCCGCGGTCTTGGGCAAGCGCTGATGAGCCACATTTTCCAGACGCTCGATGATCGAGGGTTGGAGCATTGCAGCTTGAAAGTACGATCTGACAATCCTTCAAATGCCGCCACTTTTTATAGATCAATCGGCATGGAAATCGTCTCCTGATTTTTATCAGCCCCAAAGAAAAAGCCCCGGCCAATCTGACCGGGGCTTTCTTAATTCAACTTGCTTGAGGCTTAGTGCAGGAATTCGAACAGCCCTGCTGCGCCCATGCCGCCGCCAATACACATGGTGACAACACCATATTTTGCTTTGCGGCGCTGGCCTTCTAGCAGGATAGAGCCGGTGCAACGTGCGCCAGTCATGCCGAACGGGTGACCGATAGAGATCGATCCGCCGTTGACGTTATACTTCTCAGGATCAATGCCGAGGAAGTCACGGCTGTAGAGACACTGTGATGCGAACGCTTCGTTCAGTTCCCAAAGATCGATATCGTCAACTTTCAGACCGTGACGCTCAAGCAGACGTGGAACCGCTTTGATTGGGCCGATGCCCATCTCATCCGGGTCTACACCGCCGACATTGAAGCCCATGAAACGGCCAAGCGGCTTGATGTTGCGACGCGCGGCTTCTTCAGCTTCCATCACGACAACTGCAGCGGCTCCATCAGAAAGCTGTGAAGCGTTACCGGCTGTAATGAACTTGCCTTCCTTGACGACTTGTCCGCCAGAGAAGACCGGCTTCAGACCAGCCAGCGTTTCGTATGTCGTCCCTGGACGATTACACTCGTCACGATCGCAGGTAACGTCTTGCTCAGTGATTTCGCCGGTTTCTTTGTTTTGCAGCATCATCTTGGTTTCAAGCGGCGCAATTTCTTCCGCCATGTAACCGGCTTTCTGGAATTCAGCGGTACGACGCTGGGATTCTGCAGAATATTCATCTTGCGCTTCACGGCTGACATCATAGCGATCTGCAACGATTTCAGCGGTTTCGATCATCGCCATCCAGATCGCAGGCCATTTTGCCATCAGCTGATCTTCCGTGTAGCGGTGCAGGTTCATGTGACCTGAGCGAGACACCAAAGACAGGCTTTCAACACCGCCGCCAATTGCGACAGGCGCGCCTTCATTGATCACAGTGTGTGCGGCGTTCGCAATTGCTTGCAGACCTGAAGAACAGAACCGGTTGATGGTCGCACCAGAGGTCGAGCTTGGGCAACCTGCCCAAAGGGCTGCGTTACGAGCGATATTGTGCCCGGTCGCGCCTTCTGGCTGGGCAGCGCCCAGAAAGACATCTTCAACGGCTTCAGCTTCGACACCAGCGCGCGCGAGAGCGTGCTTGATGGCGTGGCCGGCCATTGTGATGCCGTGCGTGTTGTTAAGTGAACCACGTCCTGCCTTAGCAAGACCGGTGCGGGCGGTGGAAACGATTACGGCTTCGCGCATTAGAAGAATTCTCCCGTGAGTGGCTTTATGTTGCGGCGCACCCTACCCCCGCGAGCAAGCGTCGACTAGGGGTGACGTTGACGTAAAGTGCAAGGACGTCGCGGAAACCCCTTCACGAAGCAGTGATTCCCTCCTAGTGAGGGGATTCACAAAGGGGAGTAGTGAAAAATGGGCGTATTCAAATTCGCTTTAAACAAAGGCAAAGAGATCATCGCGGACCGGAACAAGGTCGCGGAGAAAGCCATTCGCAAAGAAGTCGAGGATCTCGGCTTGGACGACGCGCTTGGCAAAGATTTCGGCGTTATCGTTGACGGAAAGCAGGTCAAACTGGAAGGCAAAGTGCCTGACATGGAGACCAAAGAGAAACTGATCTTGGCGGCGGGAAACATTTCCGGCATCGCTGAAGTCAACGACTCGATGAACGTCAAATCGAAAGCGAAAGTCGGGGAATCTGTCTTCCACACGGTAAAGTCAGGTGACTCACTCTCGAAAATCGCCAAGAAATATTATGGTGACGCGATGCGTTACCCTGACATTTTCGACGCGAACACACCAATGCTGAAACACCCGGACAAAATTTATCCGGGCCAAGTTCTGCGCATTCCAGGCGCATAGCTTCAAAACCAGAAAGACCTCCCGCATGCTGCGAACTTTAGCGATATTTAGTTTGATCCTAGGGTTTGCAGCATGCGCTGAGGCGCACGAACATGGCGCCGCCGTTGAAGATGAAGCAGTTGGCTTCTATCGACCCGGCGCGGTCATTCCAGAAAATGCGGATTATAGTCGCGGCGACGTTCCGCGCGATGCCTATGGCAGACCTTATACTTATGAGGGTCTCGGCGCACCATTCCCAGTCATCTCGGGTAACCTCGCTGACGGATCAACCTTCTCAACGAGTGATCTTGAAGATCGTTGGACGGTCATCGAGATTTGGGGGATCTGGTGCCATGATAGCCGCAATGATGCGCCGTATGCTGCCGCGCTCTCCACCGCGCTTGGGCAAGACCCAGACGTTGACTTCATGTCGATTCACACACCGCAAAACGCAGACCGTGCAGACAAAGCGATGCGAGGTTACACGTCCGTATCAGCTTGGTTTGAAGAAAAGGGATGGGCATTTCCGACCCTGATTGACGAGGACGCCTCCATTCGAGAGGTTTTGCAAATTCGCTGGACCCCGACCTATCTGGTGATCGCACCAGATTTGTCCGTGCAAGGCTTTCGCACCGGGCTAGCCGATGCAGGCGACATGGCCGTCAAAGACTTCGTTCAAGATATTGCCGAAACAAGAGGCGCTTGGACAGCGCCTTAACCGGGTCCGAAACTGAACCCGAATCTTGCTGTTCGTCCGCAAGTGTATTTGGCGCGATCTCAACTTCTGATTTTCTGATTCAAACACCGTGTCATTTCGGCTCGTACACCTGTCCGAAAATCTCGCAAAAACAAGCCTATATAACCGTTATTTCATCAGAATTCTCACATTAGCCCCTATCATCTTGGGGGCGCGAACTGGTATTATGGAGCGGTAAGCCAAACGACAAAGGTGGGAACCTCAAATATGTTGCACGCATCAACTAGGAAATTGATTGATCGCCTCGCGGAGATGACTGAGCTGAATAAGCTCGACTGGTCCGATGCGGAGAACGGACACATCAATTATGCAACAGAGGGCTATAGTGTGTCCCTCACTGAAGGCCCGAACGAAGTCATAATTACCAGCAAAGACGGTAAAGAGCTGGAGCGAGCGAACGCAGAAGAGCTCGCGGGCACACAGAACGAAGACGGTATTGCTTACACCGCAATCGTCGCAGCGATGACCAAAGAGGCAGCACGCATCGCGCGCGGCACAGAGACGGCGATTTCGACATTGTTGGCCGGTATGCAGGATGCGCCAGCGGCAGAGGAAGAGTCACCCATCGAAGAAGACGCGGCTGTTCTGCAAGAAGACCCGGTCGATGAGACCACAGTCGTCGCAGCTGACACGATTGCAACCGTCGCGCCGAAGCCTGAACCAGTAGAGCTTGAAAACGAGACCGAAACAGACGCTGTCCCCACTGAAGAAGAAACATCCGATTTTGTCGCCGCACCATTCGTTTCGACAGAGACTGAAACGACTGAAACGGCGGATATCACAGAGTTCGAGCAACTATCTCAAGAAACGATAGAGGCGGCACCGGAATTTGAACCAGCTCCCGATGCTGAATCCGAAACCGAAGTCACCGAGGCCGTCGTCCGTCTCGCGGATGAAGTGAAGCAACGTGAAGATTCCGGCATTGATGCTGCTACAGCCTCAGCTGTTGGCGCCGTCGCACTCGCTGCAGGCTTGACGGCAACGCAATCGGAGCCCAAGTCCACAGAGGAAGCCGAAACAGAGGCAGAAATTCACGAAGAGGAAATAGCGACAGCCGCCATCGTAGCGACGGAGGAACCTGAAGCAGCGACCGAAACGACGCAATATGTTCCCTTTGGATTGAACAGCGAAGAAACCTCCGCGCCCGAGCCCGAGCCAACGGTGGTGGAAACAGAAGCCGAAACATCAAGCGAGTCCACCAGCGACACGGTTGTTCCGTTTACCACATTCTCCAGCGTGACACCGAGCTTCGAAACAAATTCGGAGCCAACCCCGGAACCAGAACTAAGTCCAGAACCCGTCCTTGAAACCGCACTTTCAGAAGCTGCGCTCGATACGTTCGTTGAACCAGAGCCCGACGCGAGTATGTCCATCGAAGACATGCAGGTTCCAACGGAGCCGTCTTTGGAGCCCGAGGCAGAAACGACTACAGGTCTTTCTTTTGACTCTGGTCCGGCCGCCATCGAAGCCCCTCTAACCTTTTCGGAAGAAGCAACTGCAGTCGCCGCTGAATCCGTCTCGGAGACACAACCTGCACCGGAAGCCGAAATCGCGCCATCGGCTCCAGAAACACCGCCGGCCAGTGTAGATGAAGTTGAAACGGCCCCAGTGTCACCAAATCAAGAGGCGCAAAGCTATAGCCTAAGCGGAATTGGCGCAGGCTTTGGTCTCGGTGCCTTGTCGGCCAAAACGGAAGCCAGCGGGATTCCTGGGACAAACTCAGGACCGGGTGGCAATTCTGAGAAAGTGGTGATCGATGCCACAGACGATGTCCTTCCTAAGCCAGAAGGCAACTTCAACCTTCCGGCTGGCATGTCACCGGTTGATCCCAATAATCCATCACCAGACACTCAGGCCGCGGATGAAAATGACGACGCTGCGTCCGACATTCTAAAACCGCGCACGCGTTTCAACCCCTGGGATTGATACACCCAAGCGATATGCAAATTCACAGCGCGTATCAGAGGTGATGTGCGTTTTGCGTTGGAAACAGTGGCCGACAAGCCACAGACTCTAGCAATGTAAACTTTTTTACACTCAAACGGCGTTCCCGACCTTGCCCTGGGGGACACTCGCCCCCTATTCGGCTTGTGAAAGAGTCTTACGAAAAGACTCTCAGAACACCGACTGAAAGTGAAACGCTGATGTCTCTCAAATCCTCCCTCACCCTCACATCCGCTGTGATCATTGTTGCCGGATTGGCCGCTGCGCCGTCAATGGCTCAAGATGCAGACAGCACTGACGCACGCCGCCTCGACCCAGTGGTCACAACGGCCCAGCGCGTTGAGCAAGATGCTCAGGATGTTCCGATCTCGATTACCACTGTCTCGGGTGAAAAGCTGGACAATATCAAAGCTGGCGGCGCGGATATCCGTTTCCTATCGGCGCGCGTCCCAAGTGTGATCGCGGAAAGCTCGTTCGGCCGGGCCTTCCCACGTTTCTATATTCGCGGCATCGGCAACACCGACTTCGATCTGAATTCGTCTCAGCCTGTTTCGCTCGTTTATGATGACGTTCCATATGAGAGCCCGATCCTGAAGGGTTTCCCCGTGTTTGATGTGGAGGGCGTTGAAGTGTTACGCGGTCCACAAGGCACCTTGTTTGGTCGCAATACACCCGGAGGCATCATCAAGTTTGATAGCGTTAAGCCGGGTGAAGACACCAATGGTTATGGCCGCGTATCCCTCGGCAGCTATAACACCACAGAACTTGAAGGCGCTGTCGGGTTCCGTGTGAACGAACAATTCGCCATTCGCGTCTCAGGCTTGCTCCAACAACGAGATGACTTTGTCGACAATGCGTTCTCGGGTGAAGACGATGCGTTTGAAGGCTTCGAAGAGTCCGCAGCTCGCATTCAAGCGCTTTGGTCGCCGCTGGCGACGACCGATATCCTCGTCAACGTGCACGGGCGCAAGAATGAGAGCGACGCGCGCCTTTTCCGCGCCAACATCATCGATCAGGGATCGCGCGGTCTCTCGAGCAGCTTTGATTTCGACACCGTCTCCTTCGATGGTCAGAATGAGCTGGAGCAAGATGCCTTCGGCGTCACGCTCCGCGTTGATCATGAACTCAACGACGCTTTCGACCTGACTTATGTCTATGGCCACGAAACCGCAGAAGTATTCTCTCGCGGAGACATTGATGGCGGTTTTGGCGCAGCGTTCCTCGGGGCCGGTAATTTTGGCCCAGGCTTCATTCCATTCCCGTCTGAAAGCGCCGGAGGCGTCGACGATCTGCGCCAGACAACCCATGAAGCGCGCATCGCGTTTGATGATGGCGGTCCTCTGCGTGCGCAAGCCGGTGTCTTCTTGTTTGACGAGCAGGTCATCATCTCCTCGTTCAGCTTTGACTCGCTCGGAGCGGGCCAGCCGCTCAATGGCGACGCCCGACGCAACCAAGATACTGACTCAACGGGCATCTTTGGCTCAGTTGCTTATGATGTTTCAGACAAGCTTACGCTCGCAGGCGGCCTTCGCTTTACCGATGAAGAGAAAGAGTTCGTGGCCGGACGCTTGATTGGCCCATTCGGATCGGGCGCCCTGGCCCCGCAAACCGTTATTGTGGGCGACGACCAGATCAGCTGGGACCTGTCAGCGACGTACCAGCAGTCTGAAGACGTATCCTACTATGCCAAGATCGCTCGCGGGTTTCGTGGGCCATCGGTCCAGGGACGCCTCGTATTCGGCGACACCATTTCTGATGCAGAGAGTGAAACAGTTTTGTCTTACGAGGCAGGCGTGAAGTCAGAGCTTTATGACAATCGCGTTCGCGCCAATGCCAATGTCTTCCTTTACACGCTGGAAGACCAGCAACTGACCATTGTTGGTGGCTTGAACAACACTGTTGCTCTGTTCAACGCGGACGAGAGTGAAGGCTACGGTTTCGAAGCAGATGTCGAAGCTTTGATCACAGATAATTTCGTGGTCACCGGCGGCCTGTCCTATAACAAGACCGAGATCAAAGACGATGTTCTTCTCGCACCAGGTTGCGGTGCAGGCTGTACCATTCTTGATCCGGCCGTCGTCGTGAATGGCTCGACCTTCTATAACATTTCCGGCAATTCCTTTCCGAACGCGCCTGAATGGATCGCAAATGCGACCGCTCGATACGGCGTGCCGTTCCGGGATGGCGAGCTCTATGTCTTCACCGACTGGGCCTTCAAGGGCGAAACCAACTTCTTCCTTTATGAGAGCGTTGAGTTCGCAGAAGACGGTTACTGGCTGGGCGGTTTGCGCGCAGGCTGGGAAGGTAATAATGGCGTCGCTGTTTCGGCATTCGTGCGAAACCTGACAGACGAGCTCGTGCTCGAAGGCGGGATCGATTTCAACAACCTGACCGGCTTCGTCAACGAGCCGCGGACCTGGGGTGTTGAGTTGGGTTATACGTTCTAAACGGGCCTAGCTATTTAGCTTGAAGAAAAGCCCCGCAGGTTTCTGCGGGGCTTTTCTTATTCCGCTGGAACGCGCGTCGGGTGCTCCCACCCTTTGCCTCGAACCATTCTAAACAGTCTCTGCAACGGCTTCATCGTCATGATCCGGTACACGGCAGGCGTGAAGTAAAGCGCCAGAATTGCAGACCCGGCAACGCCGCCGGCAATCCCTGTGGCGAGCGGCATCCAGAATACATCCCCTTGCAAGATGATCGGGACGAACCCGCCCATTGTGGTCAGCGTCGTCGCGACGATGTGGCGGGTCGCCCCCACGACAACTTCCCGCTGGGCAATCACATCATCGTTTCGCGCCGCCTCATTGCCTGTCAGCAAGGCCAAAACAACGATTGTCCCATTGATTGAAATACCGAGTAGGCCAAGAGCCCCGAGGATCGCATTGAACCCAAGCGGTAGATTGAACATCCAGACCCCGCCAAACGCCATTCCCATCGACATGACACCAACGCCCATGACGAGGAAGGCCATTCGAAAAGAGTTGAACACCAAGGCTACCGCCCCGAGCATGACCAAGGTCAATGGCACAGCCAAACTGGCTAAGTCCGCCATAGCCTGCGCGCCATCGCTCGCAGTACCCGCCTCTATCCAGTCATACCCGGCTGGCAATTCAAATCCTGCCGCATCGAGGTTTTGCTTGAACTTCTCATTGATCGGCGCCGGCAATGCGTAAGGCTGGGTATAGGCAAAGATTTGATTGACCCGCCGACCATCCAAGCGCCGAATTGACGCCGTCTCCGGTTGCAGCGTCAGGTCTCCAAGCGCTGATAGCGGTGTCCCGGCTCCGGCTCTGCCATTACCGATCGTCTTGGAGCGTATGTCCGAGATTTCAGATCGACGATCAGCTGGGGCGATAACCCGCACGGGGATCTCTTCAATCCCTTCCAGGATCGATCCGGCGGGCACGCCCTCAAGCTCAGCCCGAATATCGCTGGCGAGGCCCGTCAATCTGAGGCCCGACATAGCGGTCGCGATCTCATCCGCTTCCAGGGTCACGACCGGAGCACCCATTTGCAATTGGGCGGTTGTGAAAGTCACGCCAGGCGTTTGCGCCAAAACTTGGCGGGCCTGATTGCCCAGCTGATTGAGCGTTTCGAGGTTCTCCCCCCGAATGTAGAAGGCAATCGGAGCCGGCGTTGGCGGTCCTTGTTCAAACGGTGTGGCAAGGATTTGCGCTTGCGGAAAAGCGCGGCGCAGGGTCGCTTGGACGTCCGTAACGAGGACGCGCGTGGCTTCGTCATTCCCGAGTTGAACGAAGCCATTCACATATCCAGGAACGCCTTCAGTATTGTTGAAGCTGTTATAATAGACGCGCGGTCCGGGCTCTCCGACGACAAAGTGAACACCTTCGATATCAGGGTATTGATCGCGCAGCAGCGTATTCACACCCAGCGCCAGATCACGTGCTTCATAGATCGTAGCTTGTGGGTTCAACGTAATATCAAGCTGAAACTGATCACGCTCTGTTTGCGGGAAGAACTGACTTGGCAGTGTGCCAGCGAGATAGAACCCGACCATAACCGGGACGAGCCCGAGCAGAACACCTATTAGGGGGTTGCGAAGGACACGCTCGATGCTCCAGCGATATCCATCTGTGATGACGTCGAATTTGATCCCGTCGCGCCAAAACCGGCTACGCTCTCCGGGCCTGCGCGGGCGATCCATCATCCCTGCCATAGCCGGGATCACGGTCATCGCGATCAGGAAGGACATGATCACAGAAAACACCACGGAGGTGCCAATCATACCGATAAACTCACCGGCGCCGCCGGGCATGAACGCGATTGGCGCAAAAGCCAGTGCGGTGGTTAGAGTAGACGCGAAAAGCGGCCCGAAGAGCTTCTTCAGCGATCGATCGATCGACTCAGAAACTGAGTGTCCACTAAGCCGCTCCTGATCATACTCATCGACCACAACAATCGCATTATCGATCAACAAGCCGAGCGAAATAACCAGGCCTGTCACTGACATTTGATGCAATGGATAATTGAAGAATTTAAACAGCGTCAGCACCAACGCCACAGTGAGCGGAAGGGCCATTCCGACAACGATCGCGGCGCGCCACCCCATGACGAAGAAAAGAACCGCAAACACCAGCAGCGCGGATATCAAAAGGTTCTGTGCCAAACCATTGAGGCGAGTTTCAGTATACTTACTCTGATCAAAGATCGGCGTGACGGAAATGTCGGAGGGGACCGTTATGGCATACTCCTCCACCATCGCGCGGGCGGCTTCCGCCCAAACGTCGACGCGCTGGTTTGACTGGATGTAGGCGGTTACAAACACCGCTCGCTTACCATCGCTAAAGGCGAGTTTCGTCGGCGGATCGGCAATGCCTTTGACGACATCAGCAACATCCCCAACGCGAAGCGCTGTTCCATCAGCGGATTGAACGAGTGGGATTGAACGGATGCGCGCCACGCCATCAAACTCTCCGCCAATTTCCAAGCCGATATTGCTTCGATCACCGCGCACCTCGCCCGCTGGTGCTTTGGCATCAGCCGCGCCGACAAGACGGGCTGCATCATTCAATGACAGCCCCGCTGCAGCCAGCGCTTCTGGATCGGCGATGACCCTCACCTCTTCCTCAGGCAGACCCATAATTTCTGTTTCTTCGGTCGCGTTTAGACCTCGAAACCGGTCTTCTAGCCCTGCCGCCAGACGCGCCATAACCGCGAGGCCAGGTTCGCCATCGCCTTCCCATGTTAGCGCGACCGTCATCGTCGCAGCGCCAACATAGACGCGCCGAACGAACGGGGTCGAAGCGCCCGAGGGGAGGTCTGATTGCGCGAGCTGTGCTTGTTGTCTGATCAGTGTCCACGCATTGTCGACTTCCGCCGCGCTCAGACTCTCATCGATTTCAATTGAGACTTGAGAGACGTTCGCTCTCGAGGTCGATTCGGTCTCGGAAACTTCCGGCAATTCCAGCAAGCGTCTTTCGATCGGCTCCGTCACCGTCGCTTCTATGCGTTCGGCATCAGCTCCCGGCAGGGTCGTAAGAACGAAGCCATAGCGTTCAATGAGGGTTGGGTCTTCCTGGCGGCCTAAAGTCAGGATCGCAAAGAATCCACTGATCAGAGCAACGATCACGGCCAGAATGGTCAGGCGTGGCAGGCGATAGAAAAGCGTTGTCATCGGTCTTATCCGTTTCCAGCAACAAGGCCGGCCGTATTGGCATCAATCGGCGTAACAGGTTGTCCAGGCGTGATCCGTTGCAAGCCATTCACGATGACATGGTCACCATCCCGCAACGATCCTCGAACAAAGACGCGTTCGCCATCCTGATGAAGAATTTCAACGATGCCAGGTTCTGCCGTCCACGCGCCATTTTCGCGGCGCGCTTGATAAATCGACCACAAGCCTCGGTCAGCTTCGGTCAGCGCAGAAACAGGCAACCAAATGCCTGCTTCCTCAATCGCTCGGTCCATACCGAGGCGAACAACCGCTCCTGCAGAAACACTCTCCGGGTCATCAATGTCAAAGACCGTCGTTACGGTACGATTGCTCATATCGATGACGCCTGTAACCGCCCGCAGCGTCGCCAGAGACGTGCCTTGATCGGAAACCAGTTCGTAGGTTTCACCGACTTCCAAGAGATTTGCGAGCGTCGCCGTCAGTCCAATCCGCGCTTCTAGCGAACTGGTTTCAACCAATTCGAAGAGCGGCTGTCCGGGCCCTGCAATCGCGCCTTCATCGGCCATGCGAGCGGTCACTGTACCAGCGAACGGCGCAGCAATGCGTGCAAGATCTATTTGAACGCTGAGCGCGTCCGCATTGGCTTGTGCCGCGGCAATTCTCGCGGCCGCAGTGTTTGACTGCGCGCGTGCTTCATCAACAACTTGGCTGGAGACGTGTCCGCGCTCAAGCAGAGTGATCTGGCGAGCAACCGTGGTTTCTGCCAGCTTGTACCCCGCTTCTGCCTCAGCCACGACAGCGTTTGCAGAACTCAGTTGCGCGCGAAGCGTCCGGGTATCCAGAAGCGCAAGCGTCTGGCCCTTTTTGACGCGATCACCGACATCGACACGTAAGGCGTCTACACGCCCACCGGTCGCGAATCCAAGTTGGCTGGTCCGGCTGGGTGAAACGATGCCGGTGAATTTCTCCTCCACCGCAAACGTTGTTTCCAGAGAGACTTTGAGCGTTTCAACAGAAATTGGGACAGGCCGATCGGTTGGTACCAAAGGGCCTTGAACAGACCTATTCTGGATCACAAAGAACGCCAACAGCGCCCCAATGATGACGATCGCAAAGACAAAAACCAATCCCTTGCCAGCGGTTGGTCGAACGGAGCGTTCGGTCATTTCATAGTCTTGTGCCTGCTCACCCATGGTGTGCCTCCAATCCGCGGATCACCTGATCTGCGTGAAACAGTATAAAGTCTTCGCGTGGCATAACCGTCTGGTCTGCTTTGAACGCGGGGAAAGTCGGGAGGTGTACAATCATCATGGTCAGCCCATGCATTGACGCCCAAAGCGACTTCGCCGCCAGCGATGGGTCAATCTCCGAGCGAAAAGCGCCTGTGGCGACGCCTTCTTCAATCATCCCGCGTAACGCTGTGAAGGCTTGGCCTTTTTTCGAAAGCTCAAAACCTGGCTCATGCTCAACCGGCCCTTCGCTCACTGCTTCCCCGGCAAATGCCGCCGCATAGTGGTGCGGTTTTTCGACGGCAATCCGAACGTAAGTCGCCACATAGTCTCGTGACCGCTCAGCGAATGGGGTCGCGCGATCGGCAATCGAATGCACTTTTTCGAGGATGAGCTCAAAGAAGGTTTCTTTCAGCTCGTCGACCAGCTCATCTTTCGATTTGAAGTATTTGTAGATCGCAGCCGGAGAGTAATCGATGTTCTCGGCCAGCCGCCTGATCGACAAGCCATCGGCGCCTTCACGCGCGAAAACCTGCTCCGCAGCCGAGAGGATGCGAGCACGGATTTTATTTCGGCGACGTTCCGCCGGGGAGGAAACACTAACAGTCATCTTTGGACCCTTTGAACATCACTTAGTACGAGCGTTCAAAAAGTAAACACTGTTCACCATTTTTATTTTTTGGCGTTTCTGTTCAATCATCTTAAGTGCGAGTAATGACGACACTTTTCCCCCCTGCTCCGGCGCTTGGCACGCCTATGTTGGCAACCCGCCCGAGTGCCGAAGCCCGACAAACAATCGCACTGCGCCGATCAATCAGTAAGCGCGGCATTATCGAACCAGGTCCGGATCGCGCCGGTCTTGATGATCTTCTTACGGTGGCAACACGGGTTCCGGATCACCGCCGGCTGTCGCCTTGGCGCTTTTTAGTGTTTGAGGGTGCTGAGCGATCGGCGTTCAATGCAAAAGCGGTTGAGATCCAAAAAGCTGAAAACCCGGACGCGACGGATGCGATGCTTGCCGATACGGCGAGATATTTCACGCGAGCGCCAGTCGTGATCGCCGTGATTTCGTCGCCAGACGTGAACCACAAAACACCGGTCTGGGAACAAGAGCTGTCAGTCGGCGCCGTGTGCCATAATTTACTGCTGACCGCGAATGCGAGCGGTTGGGCGGGGTGCTGGCTGACCGAGTGGATTGCGTTCAGTGCAGGTATCGATCGTCTGCTTGGCTTGTCCGAAACAGAACGCATTGCGGGATACATTTATCTCGGCACTGCAAAGGAAAACCCACAAGAGCGTTTGCGTCCTGACCTAACCGGTAAGATCGAGCGCTGGCAGGGCTAACCCTTTTACGGCCCTAAGACTTGCCCCAGTTGCGCCCTTAAGAACATTTTGATCTTGGCATCTCTGTCAGCGGACTTCTGCCCAAGCACTCCGCGAAACGGGTCCGGGATATGATCGATCGCTTCAGACGCATTTTCATCGAAAATGTAGTGCTTGAACACCGACTCCCAAGCGGCACGGTCATTCTGTGGGAGATCGCGCAAAACCAAGAGCGCCAAAGCGAGTACGTTCATCGGCGACCCGTGCTCTAGCCCATCCCACCAGTAATTCACCAGCACGTTAAGCGGCCCGGTTGATTCAACCTGGTGCCACCAAAGACTTGGCAGATAGATCGCATCGCCGGGACTCAGATCAGCGATGAATGCCGATTTGATGGCCTCGCGAAACTTGGGAAAGCGCTCAAAGTCGATCGCGTTCAAATCGACCAGGCTGGCGGGCTGGCCTGCCATATTGTAGTCGATCGGCCCCACATACAAATTGGCGATTTGCTCAGGTGGGAACACAACAAAACGCCGCGCACCGGAGACCACGCAGGCGATGTTCTCGGAAATATCGAAATGCGGCGCGATCCGCGCGGAGTTTCCAATCCAGACTTTTGCCATCACAGCAGGGTCGATCAGCGGCATCGGATTGGCATCGCCAAACCGTGGCATCGTGTTGCCGGTGGGAGATGCGCCTGCATAGATGCCAATCGGGGCCGGATCGTTTTGCTGCGCGAGCAGTTTATCGATCGTCGCGCGCAACGGAACATCTCGCGAGTCATAGGTGAACCGGCGCATATCCGGGGTGTAAAAGTAGCGCCCCTGCACATCAGGGGCAGCAATGAAAGTCGGCGTAGAAGCCCCGACATCCAGATCCTTGAGATACCCAGCGAGCGTGCTCAATGATGATTGCCCGGCCTGAACGGATGGCCAATTTTGCACCAGATTCTTCAATATCATGGGACGTCCAGCTGGCCTGATTTCTTCATCAAACTGCTGGCGTGTTACCCCTTCGCGGATCTCGATCGCTGAGATCTCAAAGTCTTTGATGGATTGACCGGTCATGCTCTAGATTAGCCAATCCCAAACAATGCATCACTCTCCGCCAGCATCGCCTGTCCGCCTTGTGTGATACTGGCAACTGCCCCCGGGGCCGCTGCGAGAGATGTTTCAGCGAAGAACCCTGCGAGCGCCGTCATCCGGCCGCGGATTTGTCCGCCCTCGGCCCGCGCCTCTACAGCGCCCTTGGTCAGGAAGTGTCCGCCAATCACGTCACCTGCGAGGGCCAGATACGCCGTTGCGCCAGCCAGCGCGGTTTCACGATCTTCGCTCATGGCGCGTTTCATCCAATCGGTCGCTTCGGACAAGGCCTCGTTCGCCGCAACCAGGCGGTCCGCGACCTGCACCAGGTTCGGGTCGTTTGTCTCGCGCGCTTCACGCGCTGTTTGATCCACCTCGGCCATCATCGCGGTCATCGCAGCGCCATCCGCCATTGAGAGCTTTCGGCCAACCAGATCGATCGCCTGAATACCGTTGGTGCCTTCGTAAATTGGGGCGATCCGGGCATCGCGATAAAGCTGGGCGGCCAAGGTCTCATTCATGAACCCCATTCCGCCATGCACCTGAACGCCGATGCTCGCGACCTCCACACCCATATCCGTTGACCAGGCCTTGGCGATCGGGGTGAGTAACTCCTCGCGAAGCCGCGCAGTCTCACGCACTTCTGGTGTGGCGCCAACTTCAGCGAGATCTGCAGCAACACCGGTTGCATAACAAATCGCGCGAGCGGCCATCACTTTCGCCCGCATCGTCGTCAGCATGCGTCGAACATCAGCATGGTGCAGAATTGGCGCAGCGCCGGTCACGCCGGCAGCTTTGCCCTGTTTGCGCTCCTGCGCATAATCGAACGCGGCTTGCCACGCGGCTTCGCCAACCGCCACGCCTTCGAGGCCGACATTCAGGCGCGCCGAGTTCATCATCGTGAACATGCAGGCCAGGCCCTTATTCTCTTCGCCGATCAGCCAACCCGTCGCGTTTTCATATTCCATCACGCAGGTCGGCGATGCGTGGATGCCGACCTTTTCCTCAAGGCCAATGCATTTTACGCCGTTTTGGGCGCCAAGGCTTCCATCCGCCTCAACGATTCGCTTTGGCACGATGAACAAAGACACGCCCCGAGACCCTTCTGGCGCATCCGGCACACGGGCCAGAACCAGGTGGATAATGTTCTCAGCGACATCGTGATCGCCCCAAGTGATATAGATTTTTTGACCTGAAATCGCATAAGAGCCATCGCCATTTGGTGCGGCTTTGGTTTTCAACGCGCCGACATCCGAACCCGCCTGCGGCTCTGTCAGGTTCATTGTGCCTGTCCATTCGGCACTTACCAATTTCGGCAAATACATGGATTTCTGCGCATCTGTGCCATGCGCGAGCAGAGCTTCGATGGCCCCAAAGCTGAGCATCGGACACAGGCCAAACGCCATATTCGCGCCGTGGAACATTTCCATGACCGCCAAGCCCAAGACCTTTGGTAGGCCTTGACCACCCCATTCTTCAGGGGCTGACAAGCCCATCCAGCCGCCTTCTCGAAATGCATCATAAGCCTCGGCGAAGCCTGGCGCGGCTTTCACGCCGGTTGCGGTCAATTGCGCCCCTGCTTTATCGCCGGTTTGGTTTAAGGGCGCGAGCACGTCCCTGGCCAATTTCCCAGCTTCATCGAGAATCGGATCGATCAATTCTGCGTCATAATTTTCAAAAGCGGGGTGGCCTTCGAATTTTGTTAAACCCGCCAAATGGCTCAAGGCGAATGCGATATCTGTTACGGGGGCGGTGTAAGACATTGATCATGCAGCTCCGGCATATGAGTTATCGTCCCGATTTCTATATATAGCGACTAGCCAATAGGAAATCCCACGCTACCTTTTGGCACAGGTATAGTCTCACACGTTAAGATCACTCACGTAAAGGAACCTCCCATGCGAATTCTTGCTGTTTCCGCGGGCCTGTTGGCTCTCTCTCTTCCTGCTCAAGCCGCCCCAACGCTCGAAGGCGTTGCCACTGGCCTGTATGAGCTTGAGAAAACACATGCCTTTCTGACCTGGACCGTCAAACATAATGGCATCTCGGGCTACACTGTGAACTTCACAGACTTTGACGCTGATCTGGCTTTTGATGCTGAGACACCCGCCAACTCGCAGCTATCAGTGACCATCAATCCGCTGATGATGAACACCAATTACCCAGACGCAGAGAAAAAGGTCGACTGGGAAACCGAACTTGCGACCGATGCTCGTTTTATGAATGCAGGCGAGTTCCCGACCATCACGTTTGCGTCAACCAGCGTTG
This sequence comes from Henriciella sp., assembly GCA_039970335.1. GTDB lineage: Bacteria > Pseudomonadota > Alphaproteobacteria > Caulobacterales > Hyphomonadaceae > Henriciella. The sequence continues at coordinate 138,727 of JBDVMC010000009.1, forward strand.
ATCAAACGGGCGATGCTGAGGGCACGGTCACCGGTGACCTGACTTTCCTTGGTGTCACTAAGCCGGTGACGCTGGACGTCACATATGGCGGTGTCGCAAACCCACCTTGGTTTGGACAGCGCGATGTTATCGGTTTCACAGCCTCGACAACGATCACACGCTCTGATTTTGGCAGCACGTCTCTCGGCGGTGTCATTTCTGATGACGTGACGATCGAGTTTTCAGGCGAGTTTCTGCAAGCAGAAGAATAGGCACGCGCCCGTACTCGGGAAACGCGACACCAAAAGGATGATATCCAATGACCCTTAAGACCTATCTCGTCGCTGGCGCAGGCGTATTTGCGCTCGCGGCTTGCGGCGGCCCGGCAGAAGACACCAGCATCGAAGACGCGGCGACACCGCCGCCCGTTGAAGCTGAAGCTTCGGCGCCAGAAAGCGCCACCTCTGAAACCGGCACACACCCGTTATTAGCCGAGGTTGCACCCGGCGCTTATTCGATCGAAAAATCGCATGCGTTCATGACGATCAGCGTTGGCCATAATAGCGGCATTTCGCAGTACCGAATCAGCTTCACGGATTTCGATGCAGATCTGGCGTTTGATCCAGAAGCGCCCGAAAGCTCAACCATCTCATTCTCGATCAATCCGGCATCCGTAGAAACAAACTATCCTGGCGATTACAAAGCTGGCCACGCTGACAGTCAGTGGGAAAGCTGGAACGAGGACGTTTCCCGCGATGCCAAATGGCTGAACTCAGACGCGTTTCCAGAGATTAGTTTTGTCTCAACTGGCGCCAGCAAAACGGGCGACTTGTCAGGCACTGTCACAGGTGATCTCACGCTGCTCGGCGTCACCCAGCCAGTGACCTTGGACGTAACCTATAACGGGGTCGCAAACCCGCCCTGGTATCAGGGACGGGACGTGATCGGGTTCGATGCCAGCACCACTGTCTCACGCTCGGATTTTGGCATGACGGCCGCGGTCCCTGCCATTGGCGACGAGGTCACCGTCGAATTCTCAGGCGAATTCCTACAGGACGAATAGTATGAACGCGCAATCGGAGCGATATTCCAGCGTCGCGATTACCCTTCATTGGGTTATCGCGATTGCGATTCTCGGGATGATTTTAGGCGGCTGGTATATGACCGACCTGCCAGATGGAGCTGAAGGGCAGTATTTCCTGTACCAGTTCCATAAATCGACTGGGATCACGATCCTATTGCTGACGATTGCGCGGATCATCTGGCGGGTGATGAACCCGCCGCCTGCCCTGCCCGCTGATATGAACGGGCTCGAAAAGACGGGCAGTCATTTAGTACATTTGGGCTTTTACGGTTTGATGATCGCCCTGCCACTAACCGGCTGGCTGTATAGCTCAGTCAGCATCAAATTAGACGTGCCGACAGTGCTTTACGGGCTGATCAGCTGGCCAGATGTTCCCTTCGTTGATGGGTTAAAAACCGAAACAGCGAGCGGGATTGTCAATTTCATTCATTCCAAACTCGCTTGGGTCGCGCTCGCTTTGCTGGGACTACATGTTGCTGGCGCAATCAAACACGAATTCAGCGCGGAAGAAGGTGTGCTGAAACGCATGATCCCAGGCCTCTTTGGCATGGCGGCCAAACCCCAGAAGCCCGGCCGCGGCGCCGTGACAGCTTTTGGCAGCGCGCTTGGGGTTTTGATCATCGTAGCCGGAGCATCTCCTCTATTGTCGATGCTCTCCGGGTCCGGAAGTGCGGTGACGACCGACGCGGCGTTTGAACCAAATTGGACCGTCGACGCTGACGCCTCCTCCATCACATTTTCCGGGATGCACGATGGCAACGCATTCTCCGGTAGCTTCGGAAATTGGGACGCTGCCATCCAATTTGATCCAAGCGCGCCAACCGCCTCTGAAGTGCGCGTTACGGTTTCCACAACCAGCGCCTCTGCCAGTCAGAAGCTCTATACTGACAGCCTTCCTTCCGCCGAATGGTTCAATTCAAGCGCGTTTCCGACGGCAAGTGTTGAGATTATAGATGTCGCAGAGGCCGGAAATGGCACCTTCACATCAACGGCTCGCCTAACTTTGAAAGATCTGACGGTAGATGCCGCTTTCCCTTTCAATCTCGACCTTACCGGCGAGCGCGCGCAAATGACGGGTCAGGCGGTCTTCCAACGCAAACCCCTCGATCTTGGTCAGTCTTCAGACCCGAATGCGGATTGGGTTTCGGAGGATGTCACCGTCGACGTCGTGGTTGAAGCGACGCGAACCAACTGAGTTCGAAATGACGCGCCAAAATGTTCGCTCTGCATTCGTCCTGCGAACTGGCTAGCGAGAGAGGATAATCGATGACGTTCCCAAGCGCTCATGAAGAACTGCATTACATTCAACGCGCGGGGTGGCTGCGCGCCGCCGTGCTTGGCGCGAATGACGGGATCTTATCAACTTCGAGCCTGCTGATCGGTATCGCGGCGGCGGCGGCGTCATCAAACCAAATTCTGCTCGCAGGGATCGCGGCCTTGGTCGCAGGTGCGCTCTCAATGGCCGCTGGAGAATACGTCTCGGTGAGCTCTCAGTCTGATATTGAACGGGCGGATCTTGAGATCGAACGCCAAGCCCTGCGTGATGATCCGGTCGGTGAACTGGAAGAACTCGCAGACATTTACATATCTCGCGGGCTCTCAAATGAGCTCGCGCATGAGGTTGCTAATGCTTTGATGACGACCGGGGCACTTGAAGCGCATGCCCGTGATGAACTCGGCATTTCAGACCTCTCCAAAGCTCGTCCTTTACAGGCGGCATGGTCGTCTGCGCTCAGTTTTGCAATTGGCGCGTCATTGCCGATAGCCGTTGCCGTCTTGGCCCCCCATGACATTGTCGGGGTCTCGATCGCCGCAGCGTCATTACTCGGTTTGGCTTTGCTCGGCGTGCTCTCGGCTCGCGCGGGCGGCGCGCCGATTGGCAGAGCGGTGGCTCGAATTGTGTTTTGGGGCGTGGCTGCGATGGCGCTCACGGCCTTTGTCGGACGGCTGTTTGGCGTTGCAGTTTAGTCGCCAGCCCAATATTAGCGCGGAATGAGCGCCGAACTTCTATCCCCAACGCCAGATAATATCGCCCGCGCCGCGGATGTGCTGCGCCGCGGCGGATTGGTCGCGATGCCGACAGAAACTGTGTATGGGCTCGCCGCCAATGCTGCAAATGGGGAAGCCGTTGCACGGCTCTACGCCGCAAAAGGTCGTCCCAGTTTCAATCCGCTAATCGCTCACGTCGTCAGCGTTGAAATGGCGGCCCAAGAAGGCGTGTTTAGCGATCGCGCGCGAGATCTTGTCTCAACGTTTTGGCCCGGTCCGCTAACCTTGGTCCTTGAGGCAGCTGAAAGCGGTAAAGTCTCCACACTGGCGAGGGCGGGATTAGACAGCGTCGCGCTGCGCATGCCTAACCATCCCGTCGCCGAAGCCTTGCTGCAAGCTTTTGGCGGTCCCGTTGTTGCGCCATCAGCCAATCCCAGCGGCCGAATAAGTCCAACGACGGCGCAACACGTGCTCGAAGATATGGGCGAAAAGGTCGATCTAATCCTCGATGGTGGACCTTGTAGATCAGGCGTTGAGTCGACCATTGTTGATGCGCGGCAAGATCGCCCCGCCCTGCTTCGCCCCGGCGGCCTCGACCCGGCTGAGATCGAAACGGTTTGGCCCGGCTTAATGCGCCCTGCCCAAAATCCAGATGCGCCTCAGTCGCCTGGCCAATTGCTACGCCACTATGCGCCGCGCGCCGCCTTGCGATTGAACGCCAAGAGCCCGCAAAAAGGTGAGGCCTATCTCGGTTTCGGACCTGGAACTGCTACGCTCAATCTCTCGGACGGCGAGGACCTCTATGAGGCCTCCGCGAACTTGTTTGCGATGCTGCGCGACTTGGATGCGCGCTTTGACCGGATCGCGGTTGCGCCAATCCCTGAAACGGGCCTTGGCGAAGCGATCAATGACCGCCTTACGCGAGCCGCAAAATGAGCCTAAGAAGAACGCATGGATTTATCATCTGAATTTCTGACAGACGCCCAAAAGCTTCTCGGCGACAAGGGTTGGCGCATGGACGCTGAAAGCCTGGAGCAAGTGTCGACGCCATGGCGTGGCACATATCAAGGGCACACGCCTTTTCTGGCGCTGCCTGCAACCACCCAAGAAGTCTCGGAACTGGTAAAATTATGCGCCAGATACGGCGTGGCAATCACCCCGCAAGGGGGCAATACCGGCCTGGTTGATGCGGGAACACCGCATGGTGAAATCACGCTTTCGATGCGGCGGATGCAAGCCATCAGAGCGATTGATCCGATCAACAACTCGCTTGTGTTGGAAGCTGGGGCGCCTCTGATCACGGCCCAAGGCGCCGCAGAAAAAGCCAACCGATTGTTCCCGCTTTCGCTCGGCTCGGAAGGGACAGCAACGATTGGTGGCCTAATCTCGACCAATGCGGGCGGTGTAGCTGTTCTGCGCTATGGCATGATGCGCGATCTTATACTTGGTTTGGAAGTCGTCTTGCCCGATGGCGAGATTTGGGACGGGCTTTCGGGCCTGCGCAAAAATAATACCGGCTATGATCTCAAACACCTCTTCGCTGGCGCAGAAGGTACGCTCGGCATCATCACCGCCGCAACCTTGAAACTATTCCCGAAGGTTGCCCGAGCGTCCGCTTGGATTAGCTGTGATACCGCCGAACACGTTGTCGAGTTGCTCGCCTTGGTCCGCGATCATGCTGGCGACACCGTTACCAGTTTTGAAATCATCCCAGCCAATGCGATTGAGATGGTGCGCTCAGAAATGCCGAATGTGCGCGATCCGAACCCCTCTGCCCTGCCTTGGCGAGTTCTTTGCGAGGTTTCCATGGCGCGCGAGGAGCACGCCCGTGACCTTCTAGAAACGGCCTTGCAAGCGGGCTTTGAAAAAGAGATCGCGCAAGATGCCATTATTGCAGAAACGCTTGCGCAAGCGCAGAGCTTCTGGACCATTCGCGAGAGCATCCCATTATCGAAGCGCGCCTATGGCACGTCGATCAATCATGACGTGTCCGTACCGGTGTCGCAGATTCCAGAGTTTCTCAATGTAACTGAAGCCGCGATCCGCAACATCTCGCCAAGTGCGGAGATTGTCGCCTTCGGACATGTCGGTGATGGCAATTTGCACTATTCAGCTTGCGAACCCAAGAACGCTGCGACGCCGGTGCTCAGCAATGAGACAGCTCGGATTACCGAGATCGTTCACGAGCAAGCGATGGCCTTTGGTGGATCGATCAGCGCCGAGCACGGGGTTGGCCGAATGAAGCGCGATGAGTTGGAAGCACTCCGTCCCGCCGCCGCGACGCAGGCGATGAAAGCCATCAAGAAGGCTTTAGACCCTGCCGGCATCATGAACCCAAATCGTGTCGTTCGAGTGGATTAGATCTTAGATGTGCGGGCGATTTTTCAGACACGGCGTTTCTTGGGAAGAGTATAGCTCTTACCTCAACCTATTTGAATATGCTGGCATTGATCCACCAGAACCCGCGTACAATATCGCACCAACCCAAATCGCGCCGATCGTACGTATCGCAGCCGAAGATGAAGACGTTCCGAGAGGAGAGCGCCACCTCGCGCCCGCCATGTGGGGCCTGGTTCCCAGTTGGTGGCGCAAGCCGTTGAGCGAGAAAAAATTCTCAACCTTCAATGCACGCTGCGAAACTGTCGCCACCTCGAACACATTTCGCGGCGGCTTTCGGCATAAAAGATGCCTTGTCCCGGTGAGTGGATTTTATGAATGGACCGGCCCCAAGGGGAAGAAAACCCCCTTCGCGATTGGCTTGCGGAACCGTCGCTGGTTCTGTTTTGCAGGTCTTTGGGATCGGGCGACGATTGATGGCTCTGAAATCGATAGCTTCACCATCCTCACCACCACACCGAATGATCTGATGGCGGGCTTGCACACGCGCATGCCGGTTATCCTCGACCCGAGCGACTATGACAGATGGCTCGATACCTCTCATCGGGACGTCGAGGATCTGTTTGAGCCATTCGCGACCGATGCCATGCACGCATGGGTGGTGGGGTCAGCAGTCGGCAATGTCCGCAATCAAGGGATTGAGTTGACCGAAGAAGTTTAGCGGTGCCCGCTTAGGTCTTCACGGCGTCAATCAGAACATCACAGACTTTGTGAACTTGGTCCGCTGACAGATAAGGATGCATTGGTAGGCTAAGCGAGTCTTCCGCCGCAGCTTCGCAAACCGGCAGACTTCCAAGTTCCGCAAGATGCGAAAAGGCTGGCATCTGGTGGATCGCCATATCGTAATAGATACCGCTCGGGATACTCGCATCAGAGAGCTTCGCACGAACCGCTGTACGATTTGGGACACGGATTGTGTAAAGACCGTAGCCATTCTCCTGACCGGCCAACGCTTTTTGCAAGCCAACAATTCCATCCAACCGCTCACGATAGATAGCGGCCGCGGCAATTCTGCGCTCGCGCTCTGCGTCAAACAAAGTGAGCTTTTCAAGCACCACGGCGCACTGGATTGAATCGCAACGTCCATTAATCCCAACGCGAACGGATTCTTTGCGATTGTCGCCCGTGCCATGCCAACGAATCGACCGCATGCGATCGGCAAAGTCTTTATCCTGACAGAGGATCGCGCCGCCATCGCCGTACCCGCCAAGCGTCTTGGTTGGATAGAAACTGGTCGCCGTAATCTCCGCAATATTGCCAACCCAGCGGCCATTGTCTTTGCCACCAAAAGCTTGCGCGCCATCGGCGATCACGCGCAATCCATGCGCATCCGCGACAGCCTGGATGGCAGAATAATCGGCTGGCAAACCATAGAGATCCACCGGCATAATGGCGCGAGGCGTGAGTTTACCCTCGGCTTTTACGGTATCGATTTTCCGGACCAGATCCGCCGGATCCATGTTGAATGTACTCGGGTCGATATCGACGATGACAGGGTATCCGCCGGACAACAGAACCGCATTCGCTGTCGCATTATATGTGAAGCCTGGAATGAAGACGGCATCGCCTTCCGCAATGCCCATTGCGAGCAGAGGCATTACCAGAGCCTGTGTCCCCGACCCAACAGCCACCGCATCAGCAGCTCCGGTAACCTCGGCAAGTTTCTCTTCACAGGCTGTAACTTCAGGGCCGCCAATGAAGCGACCATGATCAAGAATATCAATCCAGCGCTGTTCTAGTGCCGGCCGGATCAAGGCCTGCTGCGTCTTCAGATCGAACAATTGGATAGGCGCCTCAGCGGGTAGCTCGATCAGGGCCGCAGATTGGGGGTCGGAATATGCCATGGGTCAGGCTCCTATTGTGTGAAGGGCCGACAATTCTGCTTGTTCGGCCATGTGAACAGCGAGCGCAGCTTCGCGCCCTGGTATGGCACAAGAACGCTCCCCAAGCGCACTTGCAAAAAAGGCCTGATCCGCTGCGCCCAGCGGATCAGGCATTGAGTCAGAAACGTCCCCTCTGACTTCGAATGGTGTTGTGTTCTCGATCTCGCGCGTTAGGAAATCGATTGCGATTGTGCCCGACGGGTAGGTGAGCACCATGCGGCGATCGCGTTCTGTGTGGCAGCGGCTTGCAGTGACTTCTGCCGATCCAACCGCGAAGCTCAGCCGAGCCGTGGCTTCGTCGATATGATCCGTATGCGCGCTTCGTCCGGTCGCCTCAACGCTCAAGGCTGGCCCCATCAATTTCCCGACCATATCAAGATCATGGGTCATCAGGTCCCAGATAACGGAGACATCGCCAGCCCGGCCGTCGGGCGCTGGAGGGCCCATCCGCCAAGCTTCAATCTTGGTCGGTGTTTCGGGAATATTGAACAAGCCCATGGCGTCCAAAACAAAACGCTCTTGATGACCAACTTGCAGTACGAGTTGTTTGTCATCGGCGATTTTGGCGAGGGCATCCGCAGCGTGACCGGTCAGCGCCAAGGGCTTCTCAACCATGACATGGCAATCAGCTTCCAGAGCGGCTTTGACGACGGCTTCGTGATAAGTGGCTGGACAAGCCACCATGATCGCATCGCAGGCGTCAAAGAGCGCCGCTTGGGTAGGAAAAGCCGGAACGCCCAGCTTTTCAGCGAGAACACTTGCGCGCGCTTGATCGGGGTCGAACAGGCCAACAAATTCAGTTTGATCAGACGCTGCAATTTTGCCGGCATGATAGCCACCAAAAACGCCCGCACCGATGAGTCCGGTCTTAAGACCTGTCATTGTTCTACTCCACGCTCTTGTCGCTCCATCGCACTTTGGGGGTAGGAGACGCAACTGAACTTGTTGGTAAGAACCATCAAAACGCATTGCGAATTCTTACAAGTTCCCCTTTGCTTCCCAAGCGACATCGTCCACATACGATAGATAAAATTCTGGAAGGAAGCCCTATGACCGCGATCACCTCTAATGATTGGACTCTCGCCAAACGCCCTGTCGGCGAACCTAAAGCCGACGATTTTGCGATGATCTCTAGCGAAGCTGCTGCCCCAGGCGACGGTGAAATCCAGGTCCGCAATAGTTGGATGTCGGTCGATCCTTACATGCGTGGCCGGATGTACGATCGTGAAAGCTATGTTCCGCCTTTCCAAATCGGCGAAGTGTTGCAGGGCGGCGCGGTTGGACGTGTGACGGCTTCCAACCATCCAGACTATGCTGAAGGCGACTTGGTTCAGTCTATGGCAGGATGGCGCGAAGCCTGGACCGCTAAACCCGAGCTGGTCATGGCGCAGAAACTCCCGGGCGATACAGGGCTGCCAGACAGTGCGTTCTTGGGCATCGTAGGTATGCCTGGCCTAACCGCTTATGCCGGTATTCTGCGTGTGGCAGAGCTTAAAGAAGGCGACGTTGTTTTCGTCTCTGGCGCTGCAGGCGCAGTTGGTTCAGCAGTTGTCCAGATCGCCAAGATTAAAGGCTGCACCGTCATCGGTTCTGCAGGCGGCGCAGAAAAATGCGCCCTGGTAAAATCGCTCGGCGCAGACGAATGCGTGGATTACCGCCAAGCCGGAGATTATAACGGCCTGCTCGCCGCGCTTCGATCCGCAGCGCCAAAAGGCATCGACGTCTATTTTGACAATGTTGGCGGCGATCATCTTGAAGTGGCCATTGAATGCGCCCGCCCAATGGCGCGCATGGCAATTTGCGGGATGATCTCTCAATACAATGACACCGAGCCCCGCCCTGGCCCGAAAAACATGATCCAAATCGTTGGCAAGCAGTTGCAAATTCGCGGCTTCATCGTCTCGACGCACGCTGACATGCTTCCTGATTTCCAGAAAGATATGGTCACCTGGATCACGGGCGGTCAGATGAAGTTTGAAGAGACCGTCATGGAAGGCATCGAAAACGCACCAAATGCGTTTATGGGCCTCTTCTCCGGTCAGAATAAGGGTAAGATGCTGGTCGAGCTTAGCTAAAGCTGATCCGAACTGACAGGCCCGCCACCGATGCGCCAATCCGTATTCGAATATATCGACAATCTCGACACGCTGTTGGCGGTGGTTGTCGGCGCGCTGCTCGCCACGGGCGGCGCGATGGTGGCGGAACTTGTTCAGGACCGGCTCGGACGCAAACGCAAGGAACGCGAGGCCGCCCGGTTTTTCGGCGAGATCCTGACAACCGTCGATCGGATCTTGGATTTCGCTTTCGCTTCGATTGAGCGCGGTGAGCGATGGGGCAATGTTTCGCTGCGCCTGTTCAAAACCGCGCTCAACGAAACCGCTGTTTACGAGAGAAACCGTGAACGCCTTTTCGAGGTCGGAGATTTTGAACTCCGCCAGGTTATTCACTCTCATTTCTTGATTGAGACCATTCCACTGGCCGCGCTGATAGAACATTGGGAAGAAATCAAAGCGCTCGAAAAAGAGATATCTGATAGCGAACAATTGAGCGAAACACGGCGCAACAATTTAAACGCCGAATTGGAAGCCTTAACGGAGGCGCGACAAGCGGCGCTCGACTCTATCCGGGAGGCACACGCGAAAACGGAAGCCATTTGTGAGACGCTAGAGCCTTTCGCTGGCATGAAATTTCCGAGTCATGCCCCGCCTGTTTGATGCTTACATTATAGTAGATTGGAGCGCGTCGGCAAAACCCGTTTCCGGCGCAAATTCGATCTGGGTTGGAACGCGGGCCCGAAACAAGGACCTAAAATTCCAGTTCCATAGTCTCAATCCTCGAACACGACTGGATGCCAGACGCGTTATTGCTGAAATCATCGAAGACCGAGTTGCACGGGGCGACAAAGTTTTAGTCGGTTTCGATTTTGCGATGGGATATCCAGATGGAACGGCGACCGCGATTGGTTTGAATACAGATCATCGTCCGCCATGGGCGGCTATGCACGATCACCTTTCGTCGCAAACTGAGGAGCGTGAGGACAATTCCAATTCGCGGTTCGCCCTCGCCGCTCGTTTGAACGATGCCATGACCCAAATGCCTCATCCTTTCTGGGGCGTCCCAAGAACGAAAGTGGCGGCGACCCTCGCGATGACAAAGGGGGACTTCTCCACACCGGGGTCATTGTCAGAGCATCGCATCAGCGAGGGCTGGATAAAGTCACAGTTCAAAGCGAACCCGAAATCCGTCTGGCAATTGCTGGGAGTCGGATCCGTCGGATCGCAAGCCCTGTTGGGGATCGCAACCGTGACCTATTTGAGAGCGCGAATTCCAGGCTCAAAACTGTGGCCATTTGAGACGGGGTTCCAAGTTCTGAGCGAAAAAATGCTCGCAGATACACCCTGTGTGTTCGCTGAAATCTACCCAAGCACGGTGGCAGTCACACCAAATTCGGATGAAATTCTGGACGAAGCGCAGGTCCGAACCCTCTCAGAACGCCTCGAATCGCTCGATTCTGTAGGTGAATTGGCCTCAGCCTTCGGCCCCCCTAATTCGCTTTCTAGTAGAGAAATTCACAAAATAACTGCCGAAGAAGGGTGGATTTTGGCCAAATAACGCTGAATCGCCCGTATTTATTGGCTTTTCGGGATTCCCGCTGGAATCGAATCATGAACAATGCCCTCCAACGGCAATTACCGCCGTTCAACTAAGGGAGATCCCAATGAATAAGGGTGAACTGACCAAAGCCGTTGCAGAAGCAGCAGACATGTCTCAGGCCGATGCCGGCCGTGCCGTCGACGCTGTCTTTGACTCAATCTCTGGTGCGGTGAAAAGCCGTGACTCCGTAGCGATCGCTGGTTTCGGGACATTTGTCGCGAAAACTCGTGGCGCGCGTGAGGGTCGCAATCCTGCGACTGGCGAGACCATCAAGATCAAAGAAAAAACCTCTGCAGCTTTCAGACCGGCTTCGGCTCTGAAAGACATCTAAGGTCAATCGCTATTTCAGCGATTCTTTCTAAACGGCGTGCTGCTCTTCGCGGCGCGCCGTTTTCCATTCTAGCAACCACCATTGCAAACCGCCTGCGAATAACAGAGTGATTGTAACCGCCTCCATCATGCCTTGCGCTCCGCGTCCCATGCTGACGCCCATGACGTAGCACAGCGGGATCATCAGCAAGAAGAACGATGCCAAATGTATCGCCGACGGGATCCAGACAATGCCTTGCGCCCTCAGCGCCATGGACGCAGTCGCTTGCAAGCCATCAAACGTCACCGCCAACGCAGCATAGATGAGCAGGCTCGATATCGCTGCCGCCAACATCGTGCCGTCGATGCTCGCTTCGTCATTCACCAGGAGCAAAGCCAAGCCGTCCTTGAAGACATAGATCAAGATTGAGAGAAAGATGCCGAGTACGAAGGTTGCGGCCACGCCGAGCCTGGAGGCATCCTTCACGCCTTGCAGGTTACCGCGCCCATAGTGCTCTGCGACGCGCACGCTCGTGGCCGTACCAATCCCTAGGAAGAACATGAAGCAGAACCCCATGACTTGAACCGAATAACCATACACGGCGTTCGCAGCGACGCTGATAAAGGCCGCAATCGTATAGGTCAGGTTGAACCCGCCCCATTCGGCAACATTCGATACGGCTGTACCGCCGCCAACTTTCAGCTGGCGCGCGCTCTCGTCTTCCGGGCCCGCTTCAGATGGCTTCAGCGCCGGAGTGAGCCACAAGGCAAACCCGATCAGTGCAATCGTAATGGCCCAGCGCGATCCGACAGTTGCCCAAGCAACGCCCTCGCTGCCCATTTGAGGCATGCCCCACCAGCCCAGCACCAGGGCCAGATCAATCACCAGATTGATCCCCACGCCCAGATAGGACGTGATGGTGACGATGAGTGGCCGCCTCAGCGCTTCGAGATAGTAGCTACAGACGGTTGAAATCATGAAGCCGAGCAAGCTCAGCGATAGGATCTGCGTGATATGTGCCGTCTCGCTCGCAAACTCCTGCGGGCTCATAAGCGCGCTGATGTCTTCATTCGGGTTGATTTCGACGAATAGGAGATTGAACAGCGGCGCAGCTATGAGGTACACGATCGCAGATACCACGACCCCCAAAACCATCGCCCAGACCATACCGCGCCGAAAGATACGGCCCGACTTATGCTCTTCGCCGCGCCCAACCATTTCCGAGGTCAGCACTTGCACGCCAAGCAAGATTCCCATGCCGAAGCCGAGCGTGATTCCGATTGGCAACCACGAGTTCAGAATGAAGGTCAGCTCATGCTCCTGGCCTTTCACTTGGCCAAGCACAATCGCATCCGTCAGGCCCATCAGCATCCACGATAGACGTGAGATCGCGATCGGCCCTGACAGCCGCAAAAGGTCTAGTATTTCAGAGGCCCGCGCCCAAGCGGGCCATGCCCGCTGGGTCATGGTAAAAGTCCTGCTTATCCGGCTACACGTGATGGCATTGGGGAGGCTTCCTTAATCTCAAGGAGCTTCTCTGCGATCAGGAAGGCAAGTTCAAGAGCTTGTTCGCCATTTAGACGAGGATCACAGTGAGTGTGATATCTCGATGACAGGTCCGCTTCTGAGATTGCCTGCGCGCCGCCGATACATTCGGTGACATCCTGGCCGGTCATTTCGAAATGAACCCCGCCTGGAACACAGCCCTCTGCATTCATAACATCAATGAAGTTCCGAACTTCGGTCAGGATATGATCAACCGGCCGGGTTTTGAACCCTGAGTCCGTTTTCAGCGTGTTGCCGTGCATCGGATCACAAGACCAAACCACCGTTCGCCCGCTTTCCTTGATCGCGCGCGCCAAAGGCGCAAGTCCAGTTTCGACGCCATTTGCGCCAAAGCGGGAAATCAAAGTGATCCGGCCAGCTTCATCATCTGGGTTCAGGGTCTCAATGATGCGCAGCAGCTCATCAGGCTCCAGGCCTGGGCCACACTTCATCCCGATTGGGTTTCTCACGCCTTTACAGAACTCAACGTGGGCGTGGTCAACCTGGCGAGTCCGGTGTCCGATCCACAGCATATGCGCAGATGTATCGTACCAATCGCCTGACGTGGAATCGACCCGCGTCATAGCTTCTTCGTATCCAAGCAATAGCGCCTCATGCGAGGTATAGACCTCTACTTGCGCCATTTGCGGGACACTTTGTGAGGTGACCCCACACGCTTTCATGAAGTCTAGCGCGTCAGAAATCTTGTCGGCCATCTCTTTGTATTGCGCGCCCAATGGCGAGCGATCGACAAAGCCGAGCATCCACTGATGCACGTTCGCCAGATCGGCGTACCCGCCTTGGGTGAACGCGCGGACCAAGTTCAGCGTCGATGCTGATTGCGAATAGGCTTTGATCAGGCGTTCTGGATCCGGTATCCGCGCAGCTTCAGTGAAGGCCATGCCATTAATATTGTCGCCGCGATAGGATGGCAGCGTTACGCCATCAATCTCTTCGATGGGCGACGAACGGGGCTTTCCGAACTGACCCGCCAGGCGCCCAACTTTGACGACAGGCTTAGACGCCGCATAAGTCAGCACGACCGCCATTTGCAGCATCACCCGCAACGTATCGCGAATATTGTCCGCGCTAAACTCTTTGAAGCTCTCGGCGCAATCGCCGCCCTGCAATAAGAACGCTTCGCCCGCCGCAACGCTTGCAAGGCGCTGCTTAAGCGTGCGGACTTCACCAGCAAACACCAATGGCGGAAACTCAGCCAAACGAGCTTCAACCTCGTTTAAGTGGTCTACGTCCGGATAATCTTCCGGAATGTGCTTCGCCGGGCGTGCGCGCCAGCTGCTTGGCGTCCAAGTCATGGTTATCTCCTCAAGGTCGCGCTTTATGCACAGGCAAAGGCACACAATCAAGCGCCGGAAACCGTATATGACATGAAACTGTGGCCCATCAGGGCTAATCAGGCTAGCAAAAGACTAAAGCCTCCCAGCCGGACTTGTATCAAATGTCTCAGCTTTTCATTGCTCATGGCCATCGCGATGTAGATCCGCTTCTGCAAGTGCATGAGGCGATGCGCCGGGCATCCATACCAACTTGGTACACCCCTGCCGGGAACAAGGAGGTTGATCCAGACTCGGTCAATGAAGCGATTGATAGCGCTTTTGGGATGGTGGTTCTGGTCTCTGCCTCTTCGATCCGGTCGAAGGCTGTGCAGATGCAGCTGGAGCGCGCTCAGGCACGCGGATTGAAATTATTTCCAATTCGCGCGGACAATGCTCGGCTGTCTAAACTGTTTCGAACCGCGCTGGCGGATCAATTGACCGACTCCCTCGGCGACGACGGCGCGCTCGAAAAGCTCGTTGATGCTGTGAAGACCCGATATGAGCGTCGTTGCCCGGTTATATCGGTCATGAACCTAAAAGGCGGTGTGGGTAAAACCACCATAAGCAGCCAGGTTTTTGGCGCCTGGCAGGCCTCGCTGGGCGGGCGCACGCTTCTGATTGATCTCGATCCGCAATACAATCTCACACAGACCTTCTTTGATATGGAGCATGCCGATTCAAGTTCAGCGAGAGATCGCTCCGTGATCTCTCTGTTCGAACGGTCTCGCTTGCACGCCTATGACACAATCTCACCTGCAGAGAGCTGGTCGAGGATCAGCACAGAACCATTCGAACCTGTCAAACGCGAGATCATCACGCATAACCTCTTGAGCGGCGAGAACGCTCCTGGCGGGCGGCTCGACCTGATTTCTGGGCAATTTGAGATTTCGAAATATGCGTTCGCGCCTAGTCCGGAATCGCTAGCCATTGTGGGCGCGAATTTTCGCAGAATGATCGATTATTACCGAAGCGATTACGACTTGATCGTGTTCGACACCAATCCGAACGCCACCTTCTTGACCCGATGCGCGTTAGAAGCAGCTGATCGTGTCCTGACGCCAATACACCCGGATGTCTATTCGCTTCGCGGGGTGAGATTGCTCAATCAAGTGATGCGAGAGCAAATCAGTGACGAGAAGCGTCCAGAGCACTCGATTTTGTTCAATACGGTTGGGCGCTCTGAGCAATCGAATTTCGAAGCCGACGCCCGCAATGGGACGTTTGACGAGCAAGCAGGCTTTGCGCTGTCCAAAGCGCTCCTGACGAGCGCCCTACCCCGATCTGGGCATTTGGTCGTCCGCAGCCCGGAACATGGTGATGCGCCATGGAAGCAATTGGTTATCCACAATGGCCGCGGAGGCGGATTGAAGCGAATTCGTGAAAGCTTGACCGGAATCTCAGCGGAACTGAAGCGACTTACAGACGACTAGCTGTCGCGCGCCGCCGCCGTCTCAAGCGATGCTGCCTGAAACATCATCCGGAACAAGCAAACCTGCAGCCCGAGAACGATAAATAATGCCGGCAGGCCGCCGACATTGGACAGCATGCGAACGCCATCAATGCCGCTAAACGCGACCATGATCCACGCCATCAGGCAAAGCAGGATCACCCAGACGATCTTGAGACGCGGCGCGCTTGGTTCCGTCTCGTCAGCCTCCGTCATGGCATGCGTGTGCGTCTTACAGATCTGAGAGATCGCCTCAGTATTGCTATCCGCCGCGGTCACATAAGAGATGAAAGAGAGGATCAGCAAAACCGGGATCATCAGGCTGCTGACCGGCAATTCTTCCAGCGCTCTAAATAGAACAGATTCAGGCCCTGTTGCATCCAGCGTCTCTTTCAAAAGGCCCGCTTGCGATAGATCCGTTTCCATCGCGAAGACACCAAACGCGGTCATCCAGAGCATCGAAAACAAGGCCGGTAAGACCAGGTTCACCAGCACGAAAGCCCGCACTGTATAGCCGCGCGCGATTCGGCCCAAGAACATTGCCGTCACCGGTGCCCAGGCAAGCCAATTGGCGAAATAGAACGTGGTCCAGCTCTTCGCCCATTCGTCGTCTCCGCTCGCGGCGCCGATCATCAAGGACCGGTCGAGAAACTCGCTCGCATAGCCAATGACCGCTTGGCTGCCCTGTTGCACCATTTCCCAGGTCGGACCGAACACCAAAATGAACCCAACGAACAAAAAGAAGAACCAGGTATTTGTCTCAGACAGTACGCGAATGCCGCGCATAAGGCCCGTCAAAGAGCTAATTAAAACGACCACGCCAATCGCCGCCGCAACCAAGGCTAAAGACACTGGGCCGCCTGGTAGGCCGGTTAGGTTCGAAACACCGCCTGACAAAAGAAGCATGCCAGCGCCGAGAGAAGCCGCCATGCCCATAATCAGAGCCAGCAAGATCGCTGCGTCCAAGACCGAAGCGACCGCGGTGGGCAGAGGTCGCCCGAGCAAGGCTACGAATGGCCCCGAAACCGAATAAGGTTTGCCGAGATTATGATAGGCTAGCGCGAAGGTCAGCGCCGCGACTGTGTAGATCGCATAAGGCGAGATTGCCCAATGCATGAACAGGCTGACCATGCTGAATTGTTTGGCCTCGGCGCTCGCGGCCTCGATGCCCCGCGCGGTGCCACCCGGATCGTAGAGATGGAACAGCGGCTCTGCCATGGCCCAAAACAGAATACCGATCGCGATCGTCGTGCAGAGCGTGATCGAAAACCAACTCCATGGCTTTAGCAATTTCTCCGCGCCGGCCCCGCCAATCGTGACCCTGCCCAATGGCGAGATAACGACAGCGATACAGGTCAGAACGAACCCAAAGACCGCCCAGGAAATAAGGCTCGAAAACGTTGCCAGGATCCAGTCATTCATCGTCTTGGCGATAGCGAAGAAGCCATCCAGATCGACCAAGCTGGCGATCGCTGCGGCGATGAAAATTGTCATTGGGACAAAAATAACAAAGAGGCGCAAGGACCCGTCCCGCGCCTCTCTCGAAAGATTTATCCCGGCCAAGACTTACCCGTCCAAGCCGTCAGGTTGTCCGACCACAATGAAGGTGAAATTGTCAGGGTCCAAATACTCGGCAGCCACCCGGTTCACATCATCCAGCGTGACACCGTCGACCATCGCATTGCGTTTGTCGAAGAAATCGACCGGCAATCCGTCCAGACGAACCCCCATCATCCGGGCCGCAATTTTCGCATTCGAGTCAAAGCCCAACGGATAGGATCCTGTGAGATAGGCCTTCGCGGCGGATAGCTCATCCTCAGTCATTCCATCGCCGACCATCTTGGTCATATTTTCTTTGATGCCAGCGATGAACTCACCCGCGCTCTCATTCTTGGTTTGGCCACCGCCGCTCCAGAGCTGGATTTTGTCTTCGCTGCTGACCTGGGTGTAAACACCGTAAGTGAGGCCTTTCTCTACCCGCAAATCTTTCATCAACCGACTCTCAAAGCCGCCGCCGCCAAATGTGTAATTGAGCACGACGGCTGTATAGAAGTCGGGATCCTCACGCTTCATTGCCGGGGCCGCGAACGACACGAGACTTTGCGGTTGCGGAAGATCGATAACCACCGGAGAAGCAGTCGCTTCAGCCAACACCACTTCGGCGGTTTCTGTGGTCTCGCTCGTTGCGGGCAAACCCGCTACGGCTTGATCGATCAGGGGCGCGAGTTCTTGTGGAGACATAGCGCCAACTGCTGTGACCAACATGCCCTCTTGAACCATCAATAGGTCTTTTTGAGCGCGCATGGCGTCTTGGGTCAGGGCCGCTACGCTCTCAGCGCTAGAGTCGCGGGCATAAGCATGATCTGGATACATTGCGGCTGCACGCGCGCGACTGGCCAGATATTGCGGGTTGGTTTCGCGCGTTTGAAGTCCAACTTCTTGCTCACGCAGAAAACGTTCGAACGGGCCATCATCAAATCGCGGCTCGGCGAATGCGAGCGAGATCATTTCAAACGAGTCCGAGGCGCTGTCGGTCAGCATCGACGCGTTGCAATAGGTGCTTTCATTAGACGCGCCGCAGGCAAAGCTCATGTTCAGCTCTTCCATGCGTTTGAAAAAGCCTTGCGCATCAAGCTCTCCCGCGCCCTCATTCATATGGTAGACCATCGCTCCGGTCAGACCTTCAAGGCCTTCTGGATCGTTTGTCTCGCCCGCTTGCCAAGCCATGCGCAGAGACAAGATCGGGATAGAAGGCTCTTCAACCAACCAGACGGAAACGCCGCCCGGTGTGGTAAATTGTTGGATCGTCGCAAATTCACCGTCGTGAATCTCGACTTCGAATGCAGAGGTTCCAGCATCTGCACCGTCATCGCTCGTTGGCGCGCACGCTGTCAGTCCGAGCGCGAGCGCCGCGCCGCTTACAAGGGTTGAAATCCGCATGATTAAAACTCCCCTTCTGCGGGCAGCAACTGTGCCTCAATGAAATGGTTATCTTCCGCGAACACCTGCCGAACCGCGGCAAGCGCCTCGTCGGTAGACACCGCTTTCACATCGTCGGAATAGGTCATCAGATCGTCAAGCTCGCCGCCAATCGCCAGCCAAGACCCAAACAGGTTGGCCATGCTTTGCTGACTATCGCGTGCATAGATGGACTGCGCCGCTTTAGAATTACGAACCCGGACAATGTCTTCCTCGGCGAAGCCAGCTTCCAGTTGCTTGGCGAGTTCTGCCGCAATCGCCGCTTCCAAATCGTCCATACTCACGCCAGGGCTTGGCGTCGCATAAACGACAACCGGGCCATCATCATGCAAACCGGTCCAAGCGAACGTTCCAGCATTCACGGCGATTTTTTGCTCTTCGACAAGCGCGACATAGAGCAAGCTGGTATTGCCACCGCCAAGCACATCCAAGCCAACGTCTAAGGCCAAAGCAAAATCGCGATCTCGTTTCTGGCTGGTGCCATTATAATAGCGATACCAGACCGGCTGTCGCACTTTGGGGTCGCTATGCACAAGTTCTTGTGTCTCGGTGAGCGGTGGAACGTCAGCCCACTTACGGGTACCATCGACCAGGCCGGATGGCTCAATCTGTCCATAATGCTCTTCGGCGAGTGTTCGCACTTCATCACCGGTGACATCGCCCGCAACGACCAAGATCGTGTTTTCCGGAGAATAGTATTTTTGATAGAAATCGATACCGTCTTGCGGTGTCAGAGCTTCAACTTCATCCATCAGCCCGATCACAGTGATCTCGTAAGGGTGGCCTTTCCAGAACTCTGCAAGCACCTTTTCTTGAAGGATCACGCCCGGGTTGTTGTCGACTCGTTGACGTCGCTCTTCTTTGACGACATCCCGCTCGGTGATGAAGCTCCCTTCAGGATCCTCGTCGATGATCAGGTCGGTCATGCGCTCAGCTTCGAGCGCCATCATTTTTCCGAGATGCTGCTTCGCGACGCGCTGATAGTAGGCTGTGTAATCCCAGCTGGTGAATGCATTGTGTTGTCCACCAAGACGGGAAACGGTTGAATCAAACTCGCCGTCTTCGAGATCGTCCGTGTCTTTGAACATCACGTGCTCAAACAGATGCGCGATGCCAGATTTGCCCGCAGCCTCATCGACAGCGCCAACCTTGTACCAAACCATGTGCGTGATCACCGGCGCGCGATGGTCCGGCAGCACGACCACTTCCATGCCATTGCCAAGCGTGAAGGTCTCAGGCGCCCATTCAGAGGACGCGCTGTCCGCGATTGCGGTACTGGCCGTAATTGCCAAGGCGGCGAGCCCGCCAGAAATCCAATACTTCATGCGTATCTCCGATTGCTCGTCCCTGGTTTTGTCGTCTTTGACCTAAATCAAGTACCTGGAAGCTTTAGCCGTTCACCGCTGCCGCGTTCGATCGTGATCTCTCCGCCGCCGGTTGCACTATCGTCGACGCTTGTTTCGCTGCCATTTGAAGCGATAACACGTTCGGAGACACTCCCAGATTTACGAATGACCCCCGATTCTTCCCAGTCCACTTGCGCGCGGATGACCGGGCTAACTGCGTTCGCACCAGCTGCGGCAACAAGTGCACGTTCTGAGGCGCTGGCATTCTCGCCAATATCTGTACCAAACGCTGTTGTTGTTACAGCGCGGGTCGGATCAACCTCAAACGGCAGGCTTTGACCTGCCTCGGGTGGACGCAAGCTGTAATCAGGCGGCACAACAAGTGGTGCCTTCTTGACGACACGAAACTCGTCCGGGCTATTACTGCTTGCCAGGTTAGCACATCCGCTTAGCAGCGTTGCAGCGACCCCGGTCGATACTATTAAAGCTGTTTTCTTCATGGCGTCCTCGCCTATTGCTCGTTGACGGCCCCAGCCGTTTTCTCTTGTCGCGACATTAGGAACTGGTCAGCAAAGAGCAAGACCGCGCCTACAGAAATAGCCGCGTCAGCGACATTGAATACATAATTGAAAAAGTAAGGTCGAAAGATCCCGCTAAAGTCGAGAAAATCGACTACAGCGCCAAACCGTACCCGGTCGATGACATTGCCAAACGCGCCGCCAATGACCAAAGCCAAAGCGATCCCCGTGAACCGTCGTCCGGCTTGGATCAACCAGATTGTAAAGCCAATTGCGATGCCCGTCGTCATCAGAACCAATAACCAGCGCATGACGCCCTCAGATTGGCCGATACCAAAACTGATCCCGCGATTCCAGACCATGGTGAGGTCGAAGAATGACGTGACTTCAACCTGCCCGCAGCGCTGGGTCATATCCAGACAACCGAGCGCGTTGAATTTTGGCTCATCCAAAATGAGGTATTTGCTCCATTGATCCAGCACCACAATGACGGGGATCAGAAAGAATAAAGCAATGCGAAACGGCTTGGTCATGTTTTACCTCTGACCTCCCGAATAGACGCTGCATCGCGCGGTGTCACATCCGGAAACTCAGGATCGGCAGTCGTTGGATCGAAATATTTCCAGCTACGAGCGCATTTGATGCCATCAGCCCGCCCCGGCAGAACCGCGACATTCGCTTCTTCCGTCATCGTGAAGGCCCCTTCTGGCGCATCTTCGGCGACCAAATTGGCTTGTGAGGTAATGAAAATATCTTCGGCCACTTCGCCTTTATAGGCGCTCAGCAGATCAGGGTCATTGACATAGACCGTCGGCGCCGCCTCCAGCGAAGACCCGATACGCTTCTCGCGGCGCTCAACTTCAATCGCACCGGTGACAACACGGCGAACACGGAAGATCTTCTCCCAACGCCCGGCCAGATCATCGTCTTTCCAATCAAGCGGCGTCTCAGGCATTTGCAACAAGTGGACACTGTCTGCCTGTTCTGAGAACGGGCTGATCAAAAATGCCTCTTCGGTTGTAAATGGCATGATCGGGGCCAACCAAACTAGCAGACGCTCCAGAATGGCCGCCATAACCGTACGTGCTGATCGCCGGCGAACCTCACTCGGCGCGTCGCAATAGAGGCTGTCTTTCCGGATATCCAGATAGACCGCCGACAGATCGACCGAACAGAAATTCAAAAGCGCCGCCATAACGCGTTTGAAATCATGCTCATCATAGGCTTTGCGGACCTGATCATCGAGCTCGGCCAAACGGTGTAGAACCCAGTTCTCAAGGCTCGGCATCTCGACCGGCAATACGGCTTCGGCTGGTGTGTATCCGTCCAGCGCGCCAAGAAGGTAGCGAAGCGTGTTACGGAGGCGTCGATAATTCTCGACGGCGCCTTTGATAATTTCATCGGAGATCCGCAAGTCATCGGTATAGTCAGCGGTCGCCGTCCAGAGGCGGAGGATTTCGATGCCGTACTGTTTGGCAAAGTCCGCCGGATCGATCGTATTCCCGATCGACTTAGACATCTTCTTTCCCTCGCCATCGACGATCATGCCATGCGTTACGACTTGTTTGAACGGCGCCATCCCGCGGGTTGCGCAGCTTTCGAGCAAGGAGGATTGGAACCAGCCGCGATGTTGGTCAGAGCCTTCCATATAGACGTCTGCGACACCGGTCTCATCATCAATGATCCCGCGATCGCGCAGCGCGAAGGCGTGCGTCGTGCCGCTATCGAACCAGACATCGAGCACATCATTGACTTTGTCCCAGCCGCTCGGGTCGTCGAGGAAGTCGCTGACCTCAGCAGAGAACCAGCCCTCGACGCCCTCTTCCCGGATTTTCGCCAGGATGCGATCATTGACCGCAGCAGCATCAGCTTCCGACATGGCGGCGGTATGCGGCTCGCCTTTTTCATTGACGAGCAGCGTGATCGGCACGCCCCAATTGCGCTGGCGCGAGATCAACCAATCTGGGCGATCGGCGACCATTGCTTTCAGGCGGTTATAGCCGGTTGGCGGCACGAACTTGGCTTGTTCGATGCCTTTGAGGGCCATGTCGCGAAGCGGCGCGGAGCCGTCTTTGCCGAGCGTATCCATGGCGATGAACCATTGCGGCGTCGCGCGACGAATGACCGGGGCTTTTGAGCGCCAAGAGTGCGCATCACGAATTGTGGTCACGCCGCGCGCAAGCAAGTTTCCGCTCTCAGCGAGCAGGCGGATGACTTCCGGGTTGGCTTTGCCCGGCTGCCCGCGCTTCTTGCCAGAGGTGCGGATGATATCGAGGCCGCGCAGAGCTTCCGGAACGTCATCGATATAGCAGCCATCTGGGTCAACGATCTGGCGGATCTGCTGCGTTGTTCGCCCCGACTCGACCCAAACATTGAAGTCATCCTCACCGTGCGCAGGCGCGGTGTGTACGAAGCCCGTACCGGCATCATCGGTGACGTGATCGCCCGCGAGCATCGGAATTTCGTGGGTAAAGAACGGGTCGAGTTCGTGGAGCGGGTGAGACAGCGTTTTGAGATTTGATGCATCAATATCCGAAACCCGGATCCAATCTCTGATTTTCGCATTTTCGCGCACGCTTTCGGCAAGCGCGTCAGCGACGATCAACGTTTCGCCCGTACGCGCATAGGGCGCGAACCCAAGCTCTTCTTCGGTCATCACGTCACCGACGCGATAGAGGCCATATGAGATCGTTGGGCTGTAGGAAACCGCCTGGTTGGACGGGATGGTCCAAGGGGTCGTTGTCCAAATAACGACCGAAGCATCAGCGAGGTCAGCCGTAGCCTCTTTCACTGGAAACTTCACAAAGATCACCGGCACTTTGCGATCGTGATATTCAACCTCTGCTTCGGCCAGAGCCGTGCGCTCAACCGGCGACCACATCACCGGCTTGGCGCCGCGGACTAGGCGTCCACCCATAGCAACGCGCAGGAACTCTCGAACCGTCGCGGCTTCAGAATTGAAGTTCATGGTCAGATATGGATCATCCCACTCGCCCTCGACGCCGCAGCGGCGGAAGCCGGCTTTTTGGACTTCGATCCACTCCGCCGCGTACTCACGGCAGGCCCGGCGAAACTCGTCGCCGGGGACGTCGTCTTTGGTGCGACCTTTGGAGCGGAACTGTTCCTCGACTTTCCACTCAATCGGCAAGCCATGACAATCCCACCCCGGCAAATAGGACGCATCATAACCGCGCATCTGGTGGTTGCGGACAATGATATCCTTGATGATCTTATTCATCGCGGTGCCGAGGTGGATCGGGCCGTTCGCATAAGGTGGGCCATCGTGAAGGATAAACGGCTCGGCGCCGCGAGACTTGGCAT
Source organism: Henriciella sp. (assembly GCA_039970335.1). Lineage (GTDB taxonomy): Bacteria > Pseudomonadota > Alphaproteobacteria > Caulobacterales > Hyphomonadaceae > Henriciella. Next base: position 162,516 of record JBDVMC010000009.1, read on the forward strand.
CCTCGCGGAAGCGCTCATAGAGCTTCATCTCATCCCATTTTTCGATCCATTTCGGCTCGGCTTTCGGCAAGCCGCCGCGCATCGGGAAATCGGTGGTCGGGAGAAAGAGTGTATCCTTGTAAGGATTCTCTGGTTTTTTCGGTTTGTCAGTATCGGCCATGTGGTCGTCTTCGGATCAGCGTGTGAAGAAAGGGCTAAAGCAGGATCACCCGGTCGCGAGTCCCCTCAAGGACGGGCGACCGGGCCGCTAATTCGAATGATAGAAATCAAGGCAGCCCAAAGCATGCGGCCCGCTTAGCAGGGCTCGCAGGCGCTGTCACTCGCCTTTGATGCTTTGTCAGCAGTGCCCGTTTCTTCGGCTAGCCTTCAGCAGCGGCGGCCAATTGCCCGATGCTGCGAACCAACGGCGGCGCACCAGCCATTAAGCTGCCGATTTCATGCCGAAAATTCGCGACGCGAACCCCGCCACTCAGGATCATGTACCGATCGACGATCAATTGTTCCTCAGAAATATAGAGCCCGAACGCATCCATGCGCATATCGGCGGCGTTCAGCATTTCCCAGGTGGTGCCTTCCGGCACATCATGAAGCGATCCAATCAGAACCCCTTGGCAAGCGTCGGCTTGCTCGCATACTTTCAGGATAACAAGATATTTGAATCCGTTCTGGGCCTCGAGGACAATACCGTTTTTTTCGGGCATTTCTTCAATGACGGTGTGGCCGTAGCCTGCAGTGATCGTTTTGATGTCTGCCATACTGACAGATGTGACGATGCGGTTCTCCGCAGCCTCAGCTTCCGGTGTTTGTGCTGAAATTGAACTAGAAGAAAAGACTGCCGCAACCACAGTTGCAGCAAGGATGGATTTGAGCATGTTGGCTCCCTCTTCGCACTCTAACGCAGAGTGAAATTCGAATTGGTCGCCCCCTAGTCCTTTGTTCGTAGCACACTTTTTGCGTTTGTAACATCCACCTTCATCTGCACGACCATCTCATCCAGGTCATCAAATTTCAGTTCGGGGCGCAGATACTGCACCAAAGCCACTTCGACTTGTTGTCCGTATAGATCACCTTCAAAATCGAAAATGAAAGTCTCGAGCAGAGGATCGCGAATTCCCGTCGTCGGTGTTCGGCCAAAATTCGCGACGCCATCGCGCCAATCCGTTTCGTCCGCGAGCCGAACGCGCACCGCATAAACCCCGTGGCGGGGATGGATCAGCTCACCAAGATGAAGATTGGCCGTTGGAAACCCGATCGTGCGACCACGCTTTTCACCATGCTCAACCACGCCGTCGACAACCCAGTCATGACCTAGAATTTCGGCCGCTTTCTCTGGCGCACCGGCGATCAACGCTTCCCGGATCGCGGTCGAAGAGGCTTTTGCGCCAAGTGCTTCGATTTTCTCGATAATCGTGACCCCAAATCCTAGCGCGCGGCCGAGGGATGAAAGCCGCGCGGCATCACCCATCCGCCCACGCCCAAATCGGAAATCGAAACCGACCGTGACATGCGCTGCGCCGATCCCGTCTTTCAAGACATCGCGCGCAAAGGCTTCGTCGGTCATCGCTGCCATATCCGCATTGAACGGCAGTTCAAAAATCGCCTTCGCGCCAAGTTCAGCCAGTCGAGCATTGCGGCGCGCAGGGCGGTAGATCCGAAACGGTGGGTCATCCGGGCGAAAAAAGGCTCGCGGCGGCGGCTCGAATGTGGCGATCCCTAATGGGCCTTCCCCGGACACAGCCCCTTCAATCACCGCGCGATGACCGGCATGAACGCCGTCAAAGTTTCCCAGCGCCACGGAAAAGCCGCGGGCGGTTTCTGGAACATCTCGATAGTGGGCAATAACCGTCATTTATGCGTCCCGGCGCGGCACCATAACCAAAGCCTCGCCAGAGATCGCCGCCTTGCCATCCACGATGCAAGAAACTTTCAGCGTGACGCGATTTCCGCGATCCTTCATTTCCGTGACCTCAACTTTCACGGTCACGTGCGAGCCGATCAGAACCGGGCGCCGAAAGCGCATGTTCAAACCAACAAAGATAGATCCGGGGCCCGGCAAATCATTACCCAGAATTCCAGAAATATAACTCGCGGTTAGGGCACCGTGCGCGATTCTCTGGCCGAACGGGGTTTTCTTCGCGAATTCCTCATCCATGTGCAGAGGGTTTCGGTCCCCTGAGACCTCGGCGAACAGCTCAATGTCTTTCTCGGTAATAACGTGCTCAGTCTGATGGGTCATTCCCACAGACATGTCTTCGTATTTGTAGCCTTCTTTATAGGTCATTGAGGATGTCTCTCCGGTTCCACTCACGGCGTGTTACAGTGTGTTTCAGGATTCGTCACCATGTGAGTTTCGGCATCGCCCATTTTGCACGAACGTCATAGTCGCTGAGCAGATTGATCACTTCTTGCTCAAAATCAGATCCGTGCTGCTGAAGACCTGTCCCAACATACAGACCATCGAAACCGTGACTGATCGCGCCTTTCATGTCGGTGGCAGGACTATCGCCAATGCAGAGCGTGCGCGTCGGCGACGCCTCAACGCCCATGTCCGCAAGTCGGGACAAAGCTAAATCATAGATCGGCGAATGCGGTTTGCCAGGATAGATGACTTTACCGCCCTCTTCCTCGAAGACTTTCGCGAGCGCACCGGCACACCAGTGAAGCTGCTCGCCAATGCGCACCCGAATGTCCGGATTGGCGCAGATCATTTCCATGTCCCGGTCTGCAGCTTCCGCCAAGCGGTCCCGATAGTCGTCAGGATGGTCGTTTATCTGATCTTCCAGGCCGATACAAAGAACCGCGTCAGATGTGCGTGCATCACCAAACTGGAGGTCCAAGCCCTCATACAGGAACTTGTCCATCTCCCATCCGGAATCGGCGCCCATCCGCCAAAAGACTTCACCGGCGCGCTGCGCCAAAACTTCGCGCGTTGCATCGCCTGAAGTGACGCAATCATCGAATGTTTCTGGTGGAACGCCGAGCGGGTCAAAATGGCGGATCGCCTGCTCTTTTGGGACCGGCGCGTTGGTAATGAGGCAAACAGCGCCGCCTTGATCTCTAAACCGGATAAGCGCCTCACAGGCCTCTTCAAACGCGTATTGGCCATTGTGAATAACGCCCCACACATCGCAAAGGACGGCGTCATATTGATCAGCGATCGCGGCAAGGCCGCCTGGAAATATTGGATCTGTCATGCGCGCGGATTAGGCAGCGATAGAGGCGGCGTCAATCTAAGAGGCGCGCGCCGCCGTCAACATGCGTACCAATTCAGCTGGCGGGGCTGTCTCTTCCATCAAGGATGACTTGATTGGACGCGGGGCTCCGAAAATGTGGCCTTGTCCATAAGGGATGCCATATTCGAGGACTTCCACAACGCTGACTTCTTCTTCGATTTTCTCCGCGATCAATGTCACGCCATAGCGCGAACAAACCGCCGCGACTTCCTCGCCAGACATTTTGCGTTCAACCGAAGAGCTAGGACGTGGACCAAACGGGTCGCGCAATTGGTCAATCAGCGCGCCGCCATTGAACTTCACAAAGCGAATGCCCGCATCCTGAAGACGCGGCAGATCAATATCGAGGGTTTCGGCGTGATCAATCGAGAAGCGGAACCCGAGGGCCGTCAGGCGCTCCATGGCTTCACGCATTTGACGTGATCGATGCTCAAACCGGCTGGCTCGAATTTCGAAAATAAGCGCGCCAGCGAGATCTCGATTCTGCTCCAGGTGGTTCAAGAAGAACGGGAAGAAATGAGGGTCTTCCAAAGAGTGAGACGAAACGTTGCAGAATACACCAACGCGTCGATCACGAGCCGCCAGTCGGCGTACGACCTCTACCGAGCGGTAGAGCATCATATTATCAATCACGCCGAGAAGGTTCGCGCGGCGTGCAGCATCCAAAAAGTCCGCTGGCAAAATAAGCGATCCGTCCGGATCTCGCAGACGCGTATACCCTTCATAGAAAGAGACCCGGCGTTGAGGTAATGAGACAATCGGCTGCAAATGCAGATCAACCCGGCCATCTTCGAGCGCGTCTTTCACGCGGCGCAAAATAATATCGTCCTGCGGCGCGACTTCGCCCGTGGTTTCAGCGTCCGCGAGCTTCGTTTCAAAACTGAGAGAGAGCCGCTCAATCAGGGTTTCAAGCTGTCGCATTTCGCTGACCAGGGCGTCGCGGCGCTCGGTAAGTTCTTGTTTGACCGTTGCTTCAACGGCAGCCGTTCTCGCTTCGACCACATCAACCCGCTCTTTGGCGTCTTTTTGAGTAGATTCGACAGTATCGATACGCGCCGAAAGTTCCGTCGACTCGCCAGCGCGGGTCGAAAACAAGTGAACTTGGCCCAGCAAAGCAGTCATGATCGCGCCGCCGCAAACTGACAGTGTCAGCTCGGTTTCAGCGAATGTGTATAGGCCCCAACCGGCGGCAGCGCCGATCAAAGCGTAGATCATAAAAAACAAGGCAATCATCAAACCCAGCCCTAGTTGCCGTAATATGCTTAACAAATATGCGTCAAACGTTAACGAATTGGTAGCACTACAGGTGATTTGCACCCCCTGCCAAGGGATCAGGTTAGTCCGTCCACCGCATTTCTTTCAGCATCGAGGAATTCGCGCAACGCCTGCAGCGTCGGCAGGATTTTTTCCAGCTCCCCAAGGTCTTGATGTTCCATAATAATCGCAGCGAGCGGTGCCATCGATGCAATTCCTCGATCCCGCGCCGCGCGCCCTGCATCGGTCAGTGTGACTATTTTTCGGCGGCGGTCTTCAACACTCCCGACAATCTCAACATAGCGCTTTCGCTCCAGCTTGCCGAGAATGGCCGTCATCGATGGCTTGGTCATCTGAAAAGCTTTTGCCAAGTAGGAGGGCGATTTAGCATCTCCGAGACGGACGAAGTGGTTCAACACACCAAACTCGGATGGATTGAGATCGGGAGCGAGCACTTTAGCGAACCTCGCCGTGCTGAGCTGATTGATAATCCCGATCTCGTTGAACAGGGAAAAGATCAGGCCGGCTGGGTTAGAATCGCTCATATTTACGAGCTTATCAGTTTGCTCTCGACCGGCCAACGCGGGCTCGCTGCCGGGAAACGCGTATAACCGACCCGTCCCAACATATGCAGAACGCCATCCGCACTCACGTCCAACTCGTCTCGGATCATCTGGTAAGGGTCCGACATTTCAGGGAATTCCTGTAATATTTGACTAAGAGGGTGCACACACAAACCAATTTTCTGCGCCGCGAGGTTCATGCGAACCCAGGCCCGTCCAGCTTGCAATTGCCCAAGCCTGGAATTGTCGCCAGCTTTCACCCAGACAAACCCCTGCGCAGAGTGAATGATCGGATCATACATTTTCAGCCCTTCCTTATACGCTGTGCTCCCCGGCGTATCGAGGCCTTGATGACTTACAATGCCGGTCATTTTCAACAATCCCATCGGAATGCCGCCCATGTCGATCCCATCGGGGTTTTCGACCACGGCACGGTTCCCTATGCGCATCAGGTCAACACTTTCGCGGCGGGTGAGATCCGTCTCCATCTCGATCTGGAAGCCCTGCCAAGCGAGTTCGATTATGCGCGCACGTTGCGCCGCATCCAGCGTTCCACCAATCTCCAGGTCGCCCTGCCCGCTTGCAATCACTGCGGTCAAAGCATCTTCAGCAACGGATTGGTTGGTATCAAATGGCTCTTTCGTTGAACGGCGTTCCAAAATGTTTGCAAACAACGGGTCTCGCGCGATTGAAGCAGATTGCACAAAGCGAACCTGTGCCATCCGGTTGCCATTCAAACGGGTCTTGGGTTCGCCATCCGGGAACGGTGTGAGCTCAACAGAATAGTCTTTTTCAGCGGCCGCAATCCGCAGGAGCTCAAGCATGCAGCCGAAGCCGATTGTTATCTGTCGATCGAAAGGATCCGTGTGCGGGAGGCGCCGCTCAAGGTCGACATAGACGTCGATCCGGTCGTCCCCCACCAGATCGAATTGCCAAGGCTGGCGATTGTGTGGGTTTGGGGCGAGGATCGCGTACGCCAAGGCGTCCAAGCGAGGGTCACCGAAGCTTTGACCGGCCTCTGTCCAGGGCGCACGCGCTTTCGACAATCCTGGTCCGTGGGCAGCGCCAACCGCGCCAACGCTGCCGATCAAAGCGGCAGCGCCACCTGTCATCAATATGTTTCGTCTAGTGAACATGAGCGAGACTCCATTATTGTTAGTTATCTAACTAATATTAAATATGGAATTGTCAATCTCAATCGTGACCTGGGAGTCACAGTCTTGAGTCCATTCAGTATTTCGCGCGGTTTCTTGCACCCACAAATTTGACAGCGCGGTCGACGCTTTATAATCAAGGGTTCAAATCCCATTGCGCCCCAGGTCCACGGTCTTTTTGACCGGATGGGGGCGTCTCGGGGGAGACCGGGGTTCCGTTTAGGCGGGACCCCGTTGCTTTTTCAGGGTCTAGTTTTCCGTTACAAAGACGGGTTTCGCGAGGGGCCAAGTCTGGCTTTCACTACCCCCATCGCATGATACGCTCAGCACGGTTTCTTCATCCGCCAGTGGGGCTGGTTCACCACAATCAAGCAAGTAGGCCGAGGCGCGCGCATCATACCGAATGTGATATCCGCTCGGCAATCGCTCGACGGTAAGGTCGCCGGTATTGAAGATAATCTGCTCGCTCACTGCGCGGCGCGCATTAAGAATGGCAGCGTCGAACCCACCTGGAGGGATCCCCTCATCGACAATACGCAGCGCATCTGCCTGCTCATAAGCTTTGTTCAAAGCCGTAACGAAATCCTCGACCCCGATTGGTCCGATGACCAATAATGGAGCGTCCCGCCCTGCCCGCCAGGAGGCGTTTCGAACCTCGTCTAAGCCTTCGGTATCCATGGCCCTCAGGGAGAAGAGCATGACGGCATCCAATTGCCCCAAATCCTCAGCTCGCATTTCGTTCGTGATCCCGGCCGGAGCGCCGAATAAGATGCGCTTGCCGCCGGCAATTACCAGCGTGCACGGGACCTCCACAACATGCTCCGAACAGGGCAGCAAGACGAAGGCGTTAGACGCAATCTCAATCTGGTTTTGCGCCCTGTTTGGCGCACTCGGCGCGCAGGCTGAGAGCACCAGGGCACTTATGACGAGAATTTCTATGACCCAATTGCGCATGGCGTATCCGTAGCGAGACTCGCTATCCGAGCACAGTGGTCTTTTCTTCTTGAACGACCTCATTTTCAATATGGCCAAGTCCCGACACTTCCACACGAACCTTGTCACCGGACCGCAGCCATTTCGGAGGTTCAAACCCAGCACCGACTCCGGCGGGTGTCCCTGTAAAAATGACGTCGCCAGGCTCGAGCGTGAACGCCGCCGTCAGATGAGCGATTTGCTGGGACAGAGAGAAAATCATGTCCCGCGCATGACCGCGCTGTCTGAGCTCACCATTAACATACGAAGAAACTTCCAGCGCACCGAAGTCCTCAATCTCATCCGGCGTCACCAGATATGGTCCAAAAGGTGCGTGCGTATCAAAGCCCTTCCCCATGATCATGGTCTGGCTGGCACGCTGCCAATCTCGAACCGAAAAATCGCACCCGCAACTATACCCAGCGATAAGCTCCAAAGCCCTCTCCTCTGGCACATGGCGCCCGGTTTTGCCGATGATCGCAACGATTTCCGCCTCGTAATCAAGCTGCTCAGAGACCGCCGGCAAGTGCACGGGTGAGAACGGGCCATTCGCCGCTGTCGCCTGTTTGTTGAACCATTTCTGGACGCTGGGCGCGGTGTTTTTCATGAACGAAACCGATTCCTTCACATGCGCAGCATAGTTGAGCCCGATGCCAAGGATTTTCCGAGGACGCATGATCGGCTGACACAGCTCTGCTTCGCCCAGCGCGATGCGGCCGGCCGTTCCGGCAGCCCTCGCGGCCTCAGCTAAATCTGGTAGTAATTCAGCAACATCGTTCGCGTCAGAGAGCAGAATTTCGTCGCCGTTGATCAAACCAGCGCGCGGTCGTCCTTCTACTAAAACATTTACCCATCTCATTGGCGTGTGACCTCTTCGCTACGATTGACTGAAACCGGACGATTTCAGTGAGGGTTTCAATTGAAGGCCATGACTGGGCCGGTTAGTGCTGAATTTAATCTCTGGTGGGATCATAGAAAGTAGAGTGACCATGACACAAGGCCTTCGCGCCCAAGAAAGCACGCTTGCCGATCTTCTGTGCAATGGCATGGAAATGGCGATGCCGCCTTACCAGCGCAGCTATTCCTGGGAAATCTCTGAAGCGCAAGCATTGCTCTCCGACCTGCGCGATGCCAGCGATGGCAATGAAACCCATTTTATTGGTGCGATCGTGCTGGTAAAAGAAGCCTCTGGTCGGTTTTTGATCGTCGACGGGCAACAGCGCCTCACCACACTGACCATTCTGCTTTCGGTTTTGCGAGACACAGAGACTGATCCAATACGAAAAGCTGAGATTCACGCGCTGATCGCGGATGATGAAGGCACCAATGGTCCGACATGGCGCATCTCTCTCAACCATATTGATGGCCCCTACCTTCGAGAAGCAATCCAGACTGATGGCGCCGCACTGAACCGCGACGTTGAGCCGAATGATAGTGAGAGCCAGCGTCGCATGACGCGCAATCTCGATAGCTTTATCAAGTCAGTCCGTGACATGTCTCCAGAAGCGCAAAGAGAGCTTGCGGATACTATCAAGAAGAGGATCGTCCTCGTTCGGGTTGTGGTGGAAGACTGGGATGGCGGATATAACGTGTTTCGCGTGCTCAATACGCGCGGAAAATCCCCCAACACGCATGATATCATCAAGACGGATCTCCTCGAGAACGCGCACCTTACACCAGAAGAAGCCGACGCCTTTTCTCGCGAGTGGTCCGAACATGAGTCCCGTCTCAGCGGATCAGGATTTGATGACCTGCTTAATCAAATCAGCACGCTCTACGCTCGCAAGACCAAGAAGGGTGCGAGTGAGTTTCGTAAGGCGGTCATCAACCGTTCTTCTGGCGGAACGCGCGAATTTCTTAGCCGTGAGCTGCCCGCCTATGTGGATGCTTATGTGACGATCTCGACCGGTAAAGGTGAGTTTGGAAGCCTGACGCCGCAAATCACAGAATGCCTCAATCATCTGCGTTTGATTGACCATCAATTGTGGCGCGCACCCGCTTTGAAATTCCTGGTGAATTCGAATGGCAGTCCGGAGACGACCTACACGTTCTTCAAAGGGTTAGAGCGGTTTGCCTATGCCGCTATGATGACGATTACCGAACAACGCAGCCGACAGAGACGGTATCAAAAAATCGCCGACAGCGCCGACAATCCCCGCGTCTTGCTATCAGAAACCGGGCCTTTGGCCCTTTCCCGCGACGAACGCCGTGAGATTTCCAACCGCTTGCGCAGCAGGTTCGGGGCGTTCGCGCAGCGACGGGCGATTGCGCTGCGGATGAATGCAGAGATCGAAGGCGGTGTTCCCCTTGGTCCTGATGCGGGGGCTACGGTTGAGCACGTATTGCCCAAGAACCTACCTAATGAATCGCCTTGGCGAAATGCTTGGCCGAATCCGTCTGTGCATCGCGATCTGGTTGATACGCTAGGTAATTTCGCCCTGCTTTCGCAATCCACGAACCAAAAAGCTGACAATCTGTCATTCGAAGAAAAGCGCGCGCTCTATTTTGTGAATGACGCGCCGGAATTCGCGTTGACGCAAGATATTCAGGATAAGGTCGCGTGGACGCCGGAAGTGACGCGAAAGCGCACCGAACACTTGGCATCCATCATGGAACAGTCCTGGCAACTCAACCAAGCCATGCTCAAGCTCTGAGGTGTTTAGAGGTTTAGGGCGGCGCTCAAGACAGCGATTCGGCGGTCTTCTTATCGGCCGCATAGGCTGCTAATTTGTCTGCCGCATCGCGCGCCTTGTCGATGCTGACATCAAACTCAGCGAGGGCGTAGGACGCCGTATTAGCATTGCCAATTTCAAGCTCTGCGAGCGTTTCGACAAAAGTGCGACGCGCTTTCTTCGCCGTAACCAGCGCGCTTTCGTAACTTAGTAGATCTGCACGGAGCGCCTTCGCAGACGGTTCAATATTGAAAAGTTTGTCGACCTCCATGGTTGCGACATTGAGGCCATGCGACGCCCCTTCAATATCGATCCGAATGAAGTCAATTTGCGCGGTGCCATATGCAGCATTTTGACGGACTTGCTGCGCATAAGGATTAGAGACGGTGTCTTCGTCATCCCCGGCGCCATTCATCAAAACACGCGCGAATCCAAGAATGCCCTTATTCTTAGCAACCCAGCTTTTGCGCTCGGCAAGCTCGGTATAAGCATCTGAGACTTTTCGGAGGCTACTTTCTTTTGAAGCTAGGCTGGTCTCGACAGTCGCCTCGGAGGCCACCATCGAAACGGTTGCACATGCTCCCAAGCTGGACGCCAGAAGGACGGAAATAAATATACTACGCATCAAGGCTGCTCACCTGCCACATCACATCCCACCTGCATTATCACATACAGATGAGAAAATCGCCGTCCATACCCTTTATTCAGATGTTAACAGCCGATAGGTGAAGAGGTCGTGAACAAAGGCACACAATGCTCAAACTTTACCCACCTATCGAAACCCGCCGTTCTGGCTTCCTAAGAGTCAGCGATCTTCACGAGATCTATTGGGAAGAATCAGGCAATCCCAACGGCCTGCCAGTGATTGGAATCCATGGCGGCCCGGGGGGCGGATCTAGCCCCGAAATGCGTCGTTTCTTTGATCCGACCATCTATCGAATCATTTTGATTGATCAACGCGGTTGCGGAAAATCAACGCCGCATTCGGAACTCGAAGGCAATGATACCTGGACTTTGGTCAGCGATATGGAAGCGGTCCGCGAGCTTCTGGGGATCGAGAAATGGGTTCTGTTTGGCGGATCGTGGGGCTCTACGCTGGCTCTGACCTATGCCGTCACGCATACGGAACGCGTGTTCGGCCTGATCTTGCGCGGCATCTTCCTGCTGACGAAGGCGGAAATCGGTTGGTTCTATCAGGAAGGCGCGAGCCGGCTGTTCCCAGACGCCTATGACCGCTATATCGCGCCAATACCAGATTCAGAGCGGGACGACCTCTTGCACGCATTTCATCGGCGCCTGACCGGCTCCGACCGGAACGAACGACGAAAAGCTGCAAAGGCTTGGGCATGTTGGGAAGGGGAAACCATTACCATTCAAGGCCCGAACAGTCGGCCTAGACGTTTTGAAGAAGATGATTTTGCCGATGCATTCGCTCGAATTGAATGCCACTTCTTTGTGAACAAGGGATTCTTCGCGGGCGATGGCTGGCTTCTAGAACAGGCAGCGGCCAAGCTTAGCCGCGTGCCAGGCAAAATCGTTCATGGCCGATATGACGTGGTAACACCGTTGTCGAGCGCTTGGAGTTTGAAGAAAGCTTGGCCCTATGCCGAGCTCGATATTGTCCCCAATGCAGGGCATTCCAGCTTAGAGCCGGGCATCGTCGATAAGTTGATCCGCGCGACACGCGATTTTGGGCGACGCTTCAGAGTCTAGAATGATAGCCTGAACAAATGGGTTGCATAAGCATTTGATCGATTGAAACTATCACGATCATTTGAAATTAGTATTCGCCTTATTGGTGTAGTGATCCATCTCTGTTCAGTCGAACTTGGGAGTGACACTTTATGAGAAATGTATTGCTAGCAGCTGCAGCGGGGACAATTCTAGCGGCATGCGCCAACACATCCGCACCGGACGCCGCAGAAGAAAACGTCGAAACCGTAACCACTGAAGTCGAAGGCGCGGTGGAAGAAATTGTGGAAACTGTCGAGGCCGCAGCACCCGACCTTTGCGTGGGCTCAGGACCACAAACCCCGCGCGATATTTCTAGCGTGGTTGGCCTGAATACGGTGAGCTTTCCGCAAGCTCCGCCCGCCAGCGCTATGAACCTTTGCAATGTTCACACGCACACAAATGCAGAACACAAAGGCCCAGGCTTTAGCGTGTTTGTCGATGCGACGGATAATGGCGGCTATGCTTGTAATGGCACTGCAGACCTCACAGCGGCTGAACTCGCCCCGGCTGACGGCGCCTATAAGGGCGTGGTTCCAGGCCAGACCATCGAGGTCCACTGGGTTCACACAACTTGCGACTCGACCCCAGGCGAAGGCCTTGGTGCCTGTGTTCCGGAGGGATGCACCGATCCCCTGCTCCGCGTCGAAGCTCAGACCTTTCTGGTTGTGAATGATCCGACCGCACTGGATTTCACCGAAATGGCCGCGGTCGTGGATGAAAAGGGCGGCTTTTATCAAGCTGGCATGATCCCGTCCGATACTGGAACGCCAATCACCTTCCCGGGCTCCACAACCGGGCCTAGCTACACCCAGGCCGTTTGCTCACCGGCGCAAGTCACCTGGAACGTGCGTCCAATGTGCGCCAAGGTTGATATTGGATCGCTGCACAAATGGGCATCTGAAGGCAACGTCTTCAATGAGAGCAAATCGCACGGCGTTCGCCAATTGGTGACAGCGCCCGAACTGCTATCGCCCATTCAATAGGGCCTGCCAAAAAATGGGCCTTCACGGGCCCGCTCAAAACAAAACCCCGCCCCTCTCAAAGGGACGGGGTTTTTCTTTTGAATTGCGTGGATCGTCTAGAATTTGTCCAAGATCCCGAAGACCAGAATGATGCCGATCGCAGGCGGCACAATCCAACGTACCGAGAAGCGCCAGAGGTTCATGATTGTCCCCTCACCAAACTCTGAGGTCAGCATATCACGGCTCAGCACCCAACCGGAGAACACGGCGACCAGCAGCCCACAAAGGGGCAGCATCACCGTCCCAGTAATCATATCGGCAAAATCGATATAATCGGCAGAATAAACGTACCCAGCACCGATCATGAATAGGACGAACCCGACGCCCATCGCGGCGCCCCAACGATTCACGCCCTGCCGTTCTTCAAGCCAGGAGACACCGACCTCCATAAGCGAGATCGAAGAGGTCAACGCCGCGAACAAAGCCAACGTAAAGAACGCGCCGCCGATGAGACTTCCCATCGGCATGGCTTCTGACCCGAATGCGATGGGCAGCGAGACAAAGAACAAGCTTGGTCCACCTGCGGGGTCTGCACCAAACGCAAATACGATTGGGAAAATCGCAAAACCAGCGATCAAAGCCACCATTGTATCGGCGCCTGCAACAATCACCGAAGCCTGCGGGATGTTCGTATCTCGAGACAAATAGGCGCCATAGGTGATCATCAAACATGACCCCACACCGATCGAGAAGAACGCCTGTCCAACAGCAGCAAGGAATGTGCTGAACGTCACTTTGCTAAAGTCCGGCTGCAGCAGGAATGCGGCGGCGCGCGCGCCGTCACCATTGATCAGCGCAAAAGCAACGATGCCGAGCAATAGGATGAAGAAGAGCGGCATGAGGATGGTCGCAGCGCGTTCAATACCGCCTTTGACGCCCCGCGCTACGATGAACGTGTTCACCGCGATAAAGCCGCCCAAACACCATAGAATCATTCCGCGATTGCCGATTGTTTCACCAAAGTTCTCGCCTGAGCTCTCAGCTGTGAAGCCCTCAAACCCGCCCGAAAACGCTTGCGGAATGAACGCGATCACCCACGCAGATATGACCATGTAGAAGGTCAGAATAAAGAATGCTGCGAGCGACCCAACCCAGGCGACGAAGCCCCAATTCTGGCTCTTGCTCTCCGCACGGGCCAGCGAATGAATCCCTTCAACGGCCGACATTCCGGATTTTCGGCCCATGCCGTATTCCGCCATGAGCACGGGAAGCCCAAATAGAACAACGCAGGCGAGATAAATGACGATAAACGCGCCACCACCATTCTCACCGGCGGTGAATGGAAATCGCCAAAAATTGCCGAGACCGACGGAAGATCCCACCGCGGCCATGATGAATCCAAAACGCGAGCCCCACGTATCTGTCTTTCGACCGATCGTCGCCATACAACTCTCCTCCCAGGGAATGATTTTGTCGCGACCCTAGCTGTCAGCGGACAAAAATCAACGCGATCACTGGCTTTTGAAGCAAGATTATCGCGGATTCGCTAAGCGCGCGCGTGTAATGGATCGTGACGTCCAAGATGAACTGCGCCGATGATCCCAAAACAAGCCGCCGTCGTAATCATCACGGTGCCGCCATAGGATAAAAGCGGCAATGGCACGCCGACAACGGGCACCAATCCGAGCACCATCGCGACGTTGAACAAGATGTAAAAAGCCACCGTTGCGACCGCGCCAGCCGCCGCAAACCTGGAAAACAGGCTCGCCGCGCGCAAGGCAATGGTGAGCCCAAGACCAAGAATAACCATCCATAAGATCAACACGCCGCTGGTCACCAGAAACCCGAACTCCTCGGCGAGGACCGTCAGGATGAAATCTGTGTGCTGCTCGGGGATATAATCGAGTTGAGACTGCGTCCCTTCCATATAGCCTTTGCCCGTCCAACCGCCGGACCCGATAGCAATTTTGGCTTGCTCAATTTGATAGCCATCATCCATCACGTTGACGGCTTGGCCGGTCAGCTGGGCAAGATAGGTATCGACCCGCTCTCTTTGGTAGTCCTGTAAGACGAAGAAATAGATCGCTGGAATGCTCGCGACCGCCGCGACTGAGATCGCCATAATCACACGCCACCATAGGCCCGCGAGAAAGATCAAAATCCCTCCAGACGCAAACAAAGCGAGCGTCGTACCAAAGTCGGGCTGCCGGAAGATCAACGCGGCTGGAAGGGCAATCAAAGCCAAAGCCGGCAAGTGCACCAACAACCCACCCGAATAGTCTGTCCAGCGCTTATGATAGTAGGCCGCTAATGCCAGCGTGAGCGTAACTTTCATAAACTCGGATGGCTGAACCGCGACCGGACCGATTTGCAGCCAACGCTGTGCGCCGCCGCCAGTTGTGCCGAAAAATTCAACTGCGACCAGGAGAACCAGGGTTGCGATATAACTTGGCCAAGCCGCCCAAAACCACCAACGAATAGGCACCAGTGCTGTCGCCAATAGAACACCCAACGCAACGCCAAATCGGGTTGCTTGCCGCATTGGCAGATCCGCTTCTGCAGCATTGGTAAAGGTCGCTGAATGCAAGATCGCAACGCCAATCATCGCCATGGCGCAGATCATCAAGATCAATCCCCATGGCAGGGACCGAACTTGCGAGAAAAAAGATCGCCGCGAAGTATCGAAAGCGTTAGAGCGGGCTAAGACCATAGCTATGGCGCCCCGCTGCCAGTACTTGTGCCGCCACTGGTGGAGGCTGTACGCGTGTAAGATGGTGTCCGTCCAGCGTCGAGCCTTAGAGCTTCCGCGATGATATCGCGCGCAACCGGCGCAGCAGCTTTTGAACCGCCCTCTCCGTGCTCTACAATGACAGAGATGGCGTATTTTGGATCGTCATGAGGGGCATAAGCCACAAATAGAGCGTGGTCGCGGAGCTTCCGGGCAATTGCATCGCCTTTGAGAATACCGCTCGCGCGCTCCGCCGCCGAAATACGGCGCACCTGCGAGGTTCCGGTTTTGCCAGCCAGACGTGGTCCACCAAGCCCGAGATCGCCAGACCTAAGCGCTGTTCCGCCAGCTTCTGAGGTTACGCCGTACATTCCAGCCTTCATGCGCTTCATGAATTCTGGATCTAGCGGCGCGTCAAATGGGATGTCGGCTTCCGGACGCGGGCCTTCCCCGATAATCTTAGGCGTTATGACCCGGCCCTCAGCCGCAATCCGAGCACTCATAATTGCCAACTGCAATGGCGACGCTGAAAGCTGACCTTGGCCGATGCCAATGTTCAACGTCTCGCCTTGATACCAAGGCTCACCGCGGGCAGCACGCTTCCACTCATCATTCGGCACGACGCCGCTGCGTCCGCCCGTAATGCCGAGATCCCAGCGCTGGCCGAAGCCAAACCGTTTTGAAACATCGGCCAAATGCTCGATGCCCATTCGCTTAGCGATTTCGTAGAAATAAACGTCGCACGAGCCTTTGATCGCCGAGTGCATATTGACCGACCCATGGCCGCGGCGCTTCCAGCAGTGCCACGTATTGTTTCCGAACCGATAGTGCCCAGGACAATAAACGCGCTCGCTCGGATCGATAACCCCGGCCTCCAATGCGGCGGCGGCAACAACCATTTTGAAAGTCGAGCCCGGCGGATAAGTGCCGTCATAGGCTTTGTGATAAAGCGGTGAATACTCTGCATCGTCGCGAAGCACGGCATAGTCTTTGGACGAGATGCCATTGACGAAATCGTTGGGATCGAAGGCCGGCGTCGAGACGAAAGCCAAAATGTCACCTGACTCAATATCCAACACGACTGCGGCGCCGCTTTCCGAACCAAAGCGATCAATTGCGAACTTCTGCAGTTCAGCATCGACGGTGAGATAAAGGTCGCGGCCAGGTTTTGGTGCTAAGCTCGGATCATCGAACTCGCGAATGATGCGGCCAGCTGCGTTGGTCTCTAGCTTCCGAAAGCCTGCTTGCCCGCGCAACCATTCCTCAGCGAAACGCTCAACGCCTGAACGACCAGTGCGCATATCTGGGTGTTTGAAGAGGCGGCGAACGGCGGCGCGTTCTTGGGCCGTTGCATCTTCACTCAGACGTTCAAGATCAGCTTCGCTGGCTTTCGCAACATACCCCAGAACGTGCGCAAAATCGCGCCCGCGTGGATAAGAACGGGTCGACGCCATCTCGACCTGCAAGCCCGGCAGGCTTGGGGCCAGAACAGAGAGGCGCGAAAAATCCTCATAGGACAATTCGCTTTTGACGATAGTCGGTTGGAAACTCGCTTGGCGGCGAGAGTCGCTAATTAAGCGGGCTTGCCGCTCCGGCGAAATCTCAATCTGCGCGGACAGACTCCGAAGCAAGCGCGGGAGATCATCTGCTTGTTCCCGCACGAAAGAAACACGACCCGCCTGTCTGTGAGCGGCCAATGGGCGTCCGAAGCGATCTAGAATGCGACCCCGCTTTGGCGGTGCGAGATCCAGGCGTACGCCGTTTTCTGCCGCGGCAACTTCGAAGCGCTCATGCTCCATGATCTGCAATTGAAACAGACGCGCAATCAAGCCGCCAAACAGCGTCGCACCACCGCCAGCTGCGATCATCGCACGGCGGCTGAACAAGGCATCAATTGGCCGACTACCCTTCATGCCCCTGTCCCTGTATGTGCACCGCGCCGAACACCCAGATCAAACAGCGGCGCGATTAGCATGTGCGCCACCAGAGTGGCAAAATACGCGGTCAGCATGGGCGTCACGCGGACAACATGCCCAGACGACACACTCGCGACGAGCCATACGAGCGTGATGCCCAAAAACAAAGTTACAACCGGGAGAAAAAAGCTGAGGATCGGAGACCGCTCCGTATCCGCCGTTTGTGAAACAATTGCCGACAAGCCGTAGGTCAATAGATTGGCAAAGCCATGACTGCCCCAAGGCGCTTGAGATGCGTCTTGCGCAAATCCAAACACGAGCAAAAACGCCATCGGCCCGAAGGCCATTCCCGATCGCCCCCAACCAACAGCCGCGATCAATCCGATATAAGGCCAGGATAATTGCATTCCGAACAAGGTCTTGGGCGTCAAACCAACCAAACCGATCAGGATCACCAAAACCACACCAATAATGAGCCTGGAGCGAGGACGCGCATTCTCCCAGCGCAGGGCCATAGAATCCGCGAAACCGCTGAACCCATTCATGACGGGTCGTCCGGTTCCAGCGCCGAAAGCTCTGTTTCGATGGGTGATGCTTCAGGCGGCACCACGGTAATGGTTGGCTTTAGGCGCACATAGCTGAGCTGGCCGTTCAGCATGGCGAGATCTACGCGAATATCTTTGCTGTCGCCGCCGCGAACGTGCCCCACGACAACACCGCGTGGAAACAAACCGCCCTCGCCTGAGGTGAGAATACGCTCATTCGGCAGAAAATCGCCCTGCTCTGGGAAATCCGTGAGGTGACCTAAGCCATCGCGCCCACCGAACATAATCGCACGTAATCCACTCGCCTCGCCCATAACAGGGACGCGGCTATTAAAGTCTGTCACTTTCAGAATTCTGGAAGACCGTTGCCCGACCTGCACCACACGCCCGACCAGGCCGCGATCATTCTCAGCATAATATCCCTCAGATACGCCATTCGTATCGCCGGCATTGGCGAGCAAAGCTTCTGCGAACGGGCCGTTTGTTTCGGCCATGATGCGGGCTGTAACCTCGGCGCCGCCAGGCTCGCCCTGCATGTTGAGGATGTCTTCATAGACCTCAAGCCGCTCAGCCATTGTCAATGCGAGCGCTTTATATTGCGCCAATTCGCGAACCCGAGATTCTAGCTCCAGGATACGTCTTTCTTTTGCGGAGGCGCCGCTGATCCGATCGATCAGGCTTGGCCGTGTTACGTGAAAGAGCTGGTCTGAAGCGGCTGTGCGAATAGGCTCGACGCCTTCGCTTAATCGCGGTGAGGTTTGCAGAAGGAGCAGCGCAAGGAGGCCTGCGACAGCAATAAAAAAGCCGTACCGCCGAAGCGGTCGTTGCTTATATCCCTTGCCGCTTTGGCGTGGCATGGGCGTTATCCCTCCGTTTTGGTCACGGGCTTGTCGCCCTCAACCATATCAGACTTCTGGCGACAGAACGTTTTTCATGCGCGAGAGGTTCTCGAGGACGAATCCACACCCGTTCGCAACACATTTCAATGGGTCTTCCGCGATCATCACGGGAAGCCGCGCTTGTTCGCGCAGAACCACATCTAGGTTGCGCAGCAAAGCCCCGCCACCTGTCAGAACAATTCCGCGATCAACAATATCCGCAGACAATTCTGGTGGCATCGCTTCGAGCGCGATGCGGACAGCTTCAACGATCTCACCAACCGGGTCAGCGAGAGCTTCAGCCATCATTCTTTCATTGATCTCGACTTCGTTCGGGACGCCGTCTCCGGTGGCGCGGCCGCGGACAGTGACCGTCATACCATCACCATTCTCTGGCGCCATCGCGGTACCGATCTGCTTTTTGATGCGCTCGGCCGACATTTCCCCAACCAGGATGCCTTGATGCTTGCGCAGGAAGTTCATGATCGCTTCGTCCATCTTGTCGCCGCCGACACGGACGGAACGCGAATAGACCTGACCACCGAGCGACAGCACGGCAACTTCTGTGGTACCACCACCGATATCGACAACCATGGAGCCGGCTGGCTCTTCAATTGGAAGTCCTGCACCGATCGCCGCCGCGAGCGGTTCGTCAATCAAGTGAACCTCGCGAGCCCCCGCAGCTAATGCTGACTGGTGAATGGCGCGGCGCTCAACATTGGTTGCTGAACTTGGAACGCAGATAATGATGAGCGGTGAAACGAAAGCCCGGCGATTGTGCACTTTGCGAATGAAGTGCTTGATCATTTCTTCGGCGACTTCGAAGTCGGCGATAACGCCGTCTCGCATCGGCCGGATGGCTTCCATATTGAGCGGGGTTTTCCCCAGCATCTTCTTGGCGTCATTCCCCACGGCATAGACCATCTTGCGGCCGCCTTGGTTCATATACGCTACAACTGATGGCTCATCGAGTTTGATGCCCTGCCCTTTGACATAGACCAGCGTGTTCGCTGTTCCGAGGTCAATGGCCATGTCTGTGGAGAGAACTCCGAGTAGGCTTCCGATCATATTCTTACACGCCGCTTCTTGTTTGCGCGGTCATTTTTCATCCACGCAGCATTGGTTACTTGATCAGCCCTATACCCTCATGCCGTTTAGATTTAATTAAAGCAAGAAGAAATAGTTGTGACCCATGTACGGATCGTACACGGGTCACACTTCCAGTGTTTGTTGGGGCTGGGGCGGCAGGCACCCGCCTCGCGCCTGCTTAACGCAAACGCTGCGTTTGTTAACGAATTAGGCCGCTTTGCGTTTCAAACGGCGGGCTTCGAGCTTATTCAATGCGTGTATGTAAGCCTTCGCAGCCGCCACCAGAGTGTCGGGGTCGGAGGACCTTCCGGTTGCCATAATGCCCTCGCCTTTCAGCCGAACATGCACGTCTGCTTGCGCATCCGTTCCGCCGGTGACGGCGCTGACTTGGAAAAGGTCCAATTTACCCTCATGTGGAACGACGGTGCGAATGGCATTGAAGACCGCATCTACCGGTCCGTTACCTTCAGATGACACCGAATGGCTTTCACCGTCCACCAACACGATCAAATCGGCTGTCTGAGGGCTCTCAGACCCGGCAACGACGCGCAGTCGTTCGAACGAAATGCGCTCCCCAACCGCGGACAATTGATTATCGACTAAGGCGATCAGGTCGTCATCAAAGACATGTTTTTTCTTATCGGCCAGGTCTTTGAAGCGTTTAAACGCCTCGTTCAGGCTGTCTTTGTCGAGCTCATACCCTAAGCTTTCAAGCTTATCGCGAAACGCGTGCCGGCCTGAATGCTTACCCATAACTAGACTGGTTTTCGAGACACCGACATCCTCGGGCTTCATGATCTCATAGGTTTCGGCATTTTTCAGCATACCGTCCTGATGGATCCCGCTTTCGTGCGCGAAAGCATTCTTGCCCACGATGGCTTTATTGAATTGCACCGGGAAACCCGTGATCCGGCTGACCATGTGGCTCGCTGAAGCAAGTTTGGTTGTATCCAGGCCCGTGGTGAAAGGCAGATCGTCTCGGCGCGTATTGAACGCCATGACCACCTCTTCGAGTGCAGCGTTGCCTGCGCGTTCACCCAGGCCGTTAATCGTACATTCGACTTGTCGCGCCCCGTTTTGAACCCCTGCGATCGAATTCGCGACCGCTAAGCCCAGATCATTGTGGCAATGGGTCGACCAAATGACTTTGTCACTATCCGGGATGGCTTCGCGCAGTCTGCGGATCAAATTCCCGTACTCTTCAGGGTGGG
Source organism: Henriciella sp. (assembly GCA_039970335.1). Classification (GTDB taxonomy): domain Bacteria; phylum Pseudomonadota; class Alphaproteobacteria; order Caulobacterales; family Hyphomonadaceae; genus Henriciella. The sequence continues at coordinate 183,427 of JBDVMC010000009.1, forward strand.
AGTACCCAACCGTATCAGGCACGTTGATCGTGGTTGCGCCGGATGTGATCGCCGCATCGATGCACTTACACAGGAAATCAAACTCCGTGCGGGTCGCATCCTCTGGGCTCCACTCAACGTCGGCAACTAGATTACGCGCCTGCGCCACTGAGCGCCCAACGGCTTCAAGAACTGCATTCGGGCCCATTTTGAGCTTATGTTTCATATGCACGGGGCTGGTCGATATGAAGGTGTGGATGCGAGGCTTAGCTGCGTGGCGAACCGCTTCAGCGCAGCGGTCAATATCGCCAGGCGTCGAACGAGCGAGCCCGCAAATCGTAGCAGACTTGGATCGGCGGGCGATTTCGCTCACTGCCTCAAAGTCGCCAACGGAAGCCGCAGGGAACCCTGCTTCAATAACATGGACCCCCATCGTCTCGAGCAACTCACCTAGGGCGAGTTTTTCATTGTGGGTCATGGAAGCGCCGGGCGATTGCTCGCCATCGCGCATGGTTGTGTCGAAAATTACAATATCGGTGGTATCAGTCATCTGTCTGGCCTGGTGATGTGAGAAACTTTTTTAAGGTCTATCCCCTGGCCGTGGACGCGCGCTAAAACGTCGTCGCTACCGACCAGGGGCCGATAAGGAGGAGTAGGCTCGAAAGAGGCAAATTCTTGCGCATCTGCAAAGCAATGCTGCGATGGATCAGGAGTGTCAACAGCCTATTCAGCACCCAACGCAATATTCTCCCCTTTACGACGTCGGTGCCGCACATAGAAAAACCCGCCAAGAAACACGAGAACTGCCGCCAGCGCCGCCATGATAGCGACCCATACATTACCTTCCAACGCCGCCTGTATCGCCTGCAAACCAAAAGCAATTAGCGCGATTTTTGGGACAATGCCGAGCGCCATACCCGCCAGATAGTGAGAATATTTGGCGCGAATAGCACCGAAGATCATGTTCACCATCAGAAAAGGGCCGGTCGGTACGTTGCGCACAATCGCGCTTGCGGCAAACGCATTTTTGGCAATGAAGCCCGCGAAGCGCTTAATCCGTCCCTGTCCTAAACGTTGCAGCGTTGCCTCACCAAAAGCACGTCCAATCCAATAGGTTAGCGTCCCAGAGCTAAGGGTTGAAACCCAAGCCCAAACCGCCCCCCAGAGAGGACCAAACGCATAGACTGCGATACCAACCAGTAGGAATTGAGGGACGCCAATAAAGGCGCAGGCGCAAAAGGTTAGGATCAGTGCAGGCAAGCCCCATGGACCTTCAGCGAAGGTCGCGATCACCTGCTGAAGCGCGTCTATGTTCAAAAATTCTGTGTATCGGCCAAACAAAAATATTGCGACCAAAAGAATGACCACACCGGCGGCAAGCCATAAGCCGTGCCGCGATCTACGTTTTGATCCGCCAGAGGTTTGGTTGTCGCCTTGCATGCTTCGTCCCTGCGCCGACTGATGTTTAAGGTCAAGCTGACGCGGCAGGAGAACCTTGTGTTCTGCGTTTGAGAAACTTCAATCCTGACCAATCAGCATCGATCGCGCAAACCTTCACATCGACCCAGCCCATTGGCAGGATATGATCGCGAAAATCTTGCTCGGTCAGATCCTTATAAAGCGGCGAACTCTTCTTCGGCCATGCGACCCAGATCATGCCACCGCTGATGACACTGTTTAGAGCGCGCTCGACCATCGGCTCCACATCTCGGCGTCTGGCACAAAAAGCGAGTACGACATTTGCGGGTGCAGCGCGCTTGATGAAGCGCACACCTTCCGCACCATCTAAAAGCCGCGGAAGGTGCTCCGGCGCGCGGAGGCTCAAACACGTCATATCAGGCTTTAACCCAAGCTTTTGATACAAGGGCTTGCCCGAATAGCCGTGGGTTTCAGCCGGCATTATCCGTCAGCCAGCATCTTCTCGCTCATCTCCCACAAACGGTCAGCTTTTGCTTCGTCACAGATCCATTCGCGCGCATGTTCCCAGCGCTGGCTGTCTGGCCCAGCGAGTTGGGCAATATCGCAATCTTCGCAATATTCACCCCCGCGGCCTTCGAGCTTCGGCGATGTCGCTGCCCAAGTCGCCGTGGAGGCGCCCTGCTCTGGCGTTTTGAACATAGCTTGGATGGCAGGTGGGATCGTCCCATCTGGGTTCTTCCATCCCATCATCGCCATTTCTTCATCTGTAAGGTGGCGCTGCAAGGGTGTAAAAATGCCACCAGGATGCACGCCGAAGGCGGTTACGCCGTAAGCGTCCCATCTGCGGTCTGCGCCGAGCGCGAACAGGGCATTGGCCGATTTCGCCTGCGCATAGGCGCCCCATTTGTCATATTCAGAGGTCTCATAATGCGGGTCGTCCCAATTGACGTCGCCGCGAATGTGAGCGGTGGAAGATAGCGCGACCAAACGAGACGTGTCTGCTTTTTGCAGGGCCGGCAGCAACCCAACCGTCATCGCCATATGCCCGAGATGGTTTACCCCAAACTGCCGCTCCCAACCTGGGCCGACGCGATCGAGTGGACAGGCCATGATTCCGGCATTGTTGATCAGAATATCAAGCTGGCGCCCGGAAGAAACATAATCGTTTGCGAATTTTCGCGTCGACGCGATGTCGCTGAGATCCATGCTCGCAACCTCGATATCGCCAGAAACGCCCGACAGCGCTTCTTTTGCAGCATCCGGACGACGTGCGGGAACTGTGACTTTCGCCCCAGCGCCTGCCAAAGCGCGCACTTCCTCAATACCAATGCCGCTATAACCGCCGGTCACGATCACGTTCTTGCCGTTCAAGTCGAGGCCTTGAACCACGTCAGCGGCAGGCGTCTTCGCGCCAAATCCAGAGCCGAGCGGTTTCTGATTTTCTGCTGCCATCTTTATCTCCCGTTTTTGCAACGGTGGCAGCCGAAACACTGTCTGGCAAGACTCGACAGAAAACCGCCTCAATCCTAGCTATAAAGTTACATTCCCGAACAAGCCTTGGAGCGCTTAATGCTAATTCGACACCTGGCCCTGCTCATTTTTGCGATCGCATTTGCGGCGACGGCGTCAGCTCAATTCGGCAAACCTAAGCCGACGCCCAAGAACGCAGATGAGTATTTCGCAGAACGCGCCATGCGCGATGCCTCTCGGATGACCTTTGGCGTCGAAGGCCGTGAAGTTGTCAGAGCGGAAGACGGGGTTGATCTGGCCCGTGCAGAGGCCCGCATGGAAGAAGCGCTCGAGGTTTATCAGCGCTTATGCGCCGACCGCACATTGCCGCAAGATCAATGGGCGCGAAATTGCTTTTCTTTGGGCGAGATGCACCGCCGCGGGACCGGCACGGTGCAAGACTATGCCAAAGCGCGCGTGCATTACGACACAGCCTGCATCGATGGCCGCCACACCGGCGCGTGCATGCAACAGGCCTATATTTCTCAAAAAGGCGAAGCGAGAGACAAAGATCTCGATCACGCGCGCGCGCTCTACGAGCAAGCCTGCGATCTAGATGATCCAGGTGGCTGCGCGGGGCTCGGGAACATGATGTATGCTGGTCTCGGCGGGAAGAGAAACCGGACCGAGGCCGCACAATTGCTGCAAGACTCTTGCGGTGATGGTTATCAATGGGCCTGCACCCGTCTTACCGAATACGGCCTGTGCGACGCCTGGCGAATGGCGAAATCGAGCGATGGCGGCGAAATCGGCGAACGTCTCTTATGTGAGCGCCTCTCGCGCGGCTTGAACGTGGTGCGACAATAGCTGTTTCCCCAGCGCGATCTTGTTGAACGAGAGAAATTAAGTCACTCCTGGTGTCAAAACTGGGAGAGAACATATGCGCTACCTTATTGCTGGCTTAGCACTGGCAGTGACAACCGCTTGCGGCCAACAGGAAACCATCGCCCCGACGCCGGAGCCTAGTGCAGCCGCGATCGAAGCGGGCCTGCCGTCTCCCGGCACTGCCACCGCTGCGACGAAGCTGGCGAATACGGCATTGGCCGAGCGCTTGGACCTGTCCCAAGGGTCCGATGGTGAGGACGCTCGCCGCAATCGATTGAGCTATATCGAGGATGAAGCCATTCTCGCTGATGATGGTTCGGTGGTTTGGTCGATCCCTCAATTTGAGTTTCTCGATTCCGACGCCCCCGAAACCGTCAATCCATCGCTATGGCGACAGTCTCAACTCTCAGCGCATCACGGATTGTTTGAGGTCATGGACGGCATCTATCAGGTCCGGGGTTACGACTTGGCTGTCATGAGCGTTATCGCGGGCGATACCGGTTGGATCATAGTCGACCCCCTCACCGCTACAGAAACAGCTGCTGCGGCGTTGAAGCTCGTCAATGACACGTTGGGCGAACGACCGGTCACGGGCGTCCTATACACACATTCTCACGCCGACCATTTTGGCGGTGCGCGCGGGGTGATCTCTGACGAACAAGTTGCCGCCGGCGTTCCAGTATTGGCCCCGGTTGGATTTTCCGAGAGCGCTGTGTCTGAAAACCTGATTGCTGGCAATCAGATGAGCCGGCGCGCAACTTTGATGTTCGGCAACACGCTGCCGCGTTCGACCACTGCGCATATTGGCTCCGGTCTGGGCCCCGGCCTGCCAAATGGGACGATCAGTTTGATCTTACCCACCGAAGAAATCGAGGGCCGCGGGACAACGCGTATCATCGACGGGGTGACGTTTGAGTTTATCGATGCGGCCGGCACTGAAGCTCCCGCCGAGTTCATGTTCTACTTGCCGGAAAAGGGCGCGCTATGCACGGCAGAGGTCGCCACCGCAACGTTCCACAATGTCCTCACTCCGCGCGGCGCCAAAGTCCGCGACGCGCTGAAATGGAGCCGCGCGATTGACTATGTGCTGGCCGAGTATGGCGAGGAGAGCGATGTTGTATTCGCGTCTCACCATTGGCCGACCTGGGGCCAGGAAAACGTAGTGGGTTTTCTTGAGAGCCAGCGCGACATCTATCGCTATGTGCATGACCAAACCCTGCGCAATGCCAATGCAGGCGCGACCATGATCGAGGCGGCAGAGGCCGTTGAAGAACCAGAGTTTCAAGCCGAAGACTTCGCCACGCGGGGCTATTACGGCACGCTCAACCACAATGCCAAAGCCGTCTACCAACACTATTTCGGCTGGTGGGGCGGCGTCCCGGCCGAGTATAATCGCCTGCCTCACGAAGTGACCGCAGCGCGTTATGTTGAGGCGATGGGCGGCGCAGAAGCGGTGCTCGAAATCGGCCAGAACGCCTTTGCGACCGGCGACTATCGCTGGGCTGCCGAAGTGTTCAACCATGCCGTCTTTGCCGATCCAGAAAACCAGGACGCGAAAGACTGGCTGTCAGCGACCTATGAGCAGCTTGGCTTTCAGGCCGAAAGCGGCGCCTGGAGAAGCTATTATCTCACGGGCGCTGCTGAGCTTCGCCGCGGTCTGCCAAATCTCGGTAACCCGCAGCTTGGCAATGCAGACTTTTTGAAAGCCGTCCCGTCGCTCGACTTATTCGACTCGCTCGCGGCCCGGTTCAATCCAACGAAATTGGACCGAGACCCGTTTTCGGTCGTTTTCGAGTTTCCGGACACGGGTGAGACGGTGACTCTCCTCGTTGAAAAATCGGTTATCGTTCCGCGCGATGGAGGCTTGGAGGAGCCAACTGCGCGAGTCACAATCGATCGCCGCGATTTTGATCGCCTGATCCTCGGTGAGGCGCGACCCCTTGGTTTGGTCACATCTGGAAAGATGAAAATTGGCGGACGGCGCGGCGCGGTCTCGGCGCTTTTCGATGCCTTGGATCAACCGGACTTCTGGTTCAACACGGTGACACCTTAAGCCCGGTCCACAATTCGACTCTGCGGCATTGAGGTCACACCTGCTGGAAGAATGGTTTGGGGTGAGTTCCCCAATGGCGCGAAATTTGCTTACCTGGTTTGGGGAGAAACCCCAGGGGACGCAAAATGAAAAGCTTCAGAACGATCCGATTTATTCGGCGCGAAAATCCGGCTGACCGCCGAGAGCCAACCATTCTGGATCACGGTGATCCGGTCACGGTAAAACTCACGCGCGAGTTGGAAGACCGTAAACGACGCCGCCAGCTTGGCGCGAGCCATCCGGCTGGGCTTTAATCACCCTCCCAGCCGAAAACGTCTTCCAAACCGACGCCAAAAACGCGAGCGATGCGGAAGGCACTTTCGAGACTGGGTGAGTATTTGCCCTGCTCGATCGCAATAACGGTTTGCCTTGTGACGCCGATCTCTTTGGCCAGAGCTGACTGACTCATCTGATCTTTCGCCTCGCGCAGGTATCTAACGCGATTGGTTATCGGGGGTCGTTTGGCCATGCTAGTAAGCCCGGTTGTAATTGAACATTTGCCAGCCAGCGCGGGCAAGTTCGCTCAGGATGAGAGCGGCGACGAGCGAGTGAAACAAGATCGCTGCATCCGAGTGGATGAACCATGCGGCCATGCTGACAAAAATCAGCCCGGACATGACATGCCCTTGCATCCCTTCAGCCTTCATTCGAACCAAGCGGTCACGTTCGTCTTCGCCCTTGGGGACCGATGCAATTTCCTCTTTCAGCCGACGGCCATTGAGGATGCCTCCGACGATCGAGAGTCCGATTTGGACCACCATATAGCCGAGCCAGACAAGTAGGTTCGGAGCTACCAAATGCCCGGCAGCGACAGACATCCAGGCAATAATCCCGAAATAAAGCGCGCCACCAATCACTGAACCAAGTCCGAGAATGACCGTGTTCTGTTCCCAAAAAGACATGCCTCATACCCCTCTTCGATAGAACACGATCGTCAGGGCGTATTCTATGATCTGCGCGATCACTAAGCCGCCAACGAGAACATGAAACAATAGGTTTCCGACGCCGGTCAACGCATACAGGCTCAGCCCTAGCATGACCGAGAGACTCAAAATGTAGTTGGACATGTTCCCAGCGCGCCAGGCCACGATCCGGTCGCGTTCATCTTCCGGGGCTTCAGCATCAGACGTGTTCATCAAGGCAGCGACTGTGTGCCCAAAAATAGCAATCACTATGATCACGATCGTGACCCCTATGATCAGCCCAACATTGGGCGGCGCAATTGCACCCATCGCTGACGACATTGCGAGCACAGCGTTAGCGTAAACGGCCCCGGACACGATGAGCGCCGCGATCATAACCCAAGCGGACTTTTCTAAAAACGTCATAGGCAATCTCCGTGTAAAAAATCTTATACACCTCATGTAGTAAAACATTTTTGACATGTCAAATATTTTTTACTAAATCCAGTAGTCCTGCGTTAATCGGCCTTTGACAGACGCGCGGGGAGTGGTACCTCCCGGCCCTTAAACAAGGAGCCCGATAGATGAGTGATCTCCAATCTCTCGCAGAAACCGCAAAAGCATGGCCGTTCGAACAAGCGCGCGCCCTGCTCAAACGCCTGCGCAATATGGAGAAACAGGGCAAACCGAAACAAGGACCCGTCGTTTTCGAAACCGGCTATGGTCCGTCAGGTCTTCCACATATTGGTACGTTCGGCGAAGTTGTGCGTACAACGATGGTGAAAACCGCGTTTGAAGCGCTGACCGATGGCGCGTTTGAAACCAAGCTCATCTGTATCTCGGACGATATGGACGGTATGCGCAAAGTGCCGCCAACCGTTCCAAATGCTGAAAAGCTCGAGCCGTTCATGCAAAAGCCGCTGACCTCTGTGCCAGATCCGTTTGGCACGCATGACAGCTATGGCGCGCATATGGGCGCGCGGCTCTGCGCGTTCCTCGACAGTTTCGGCTTTGATTATGAATTCTTGTCAGCGACCGATTGCTACAAAGACGGCACATTCGATCCGATGCTGTTGCGGGCGCTCGAGAAGTTCGACGACATTATGAAAGTGATGCTGCCAACCCTCGGCGCTGAGCGGCAGGCGACCTATTCGCCTTTCCTGCCCATCTCGCCGACGACGGGCCGCGTGCTTTATGTCCCGATGAAAGCCACCGATGCGGCGGCGGGAACCGTTACCTTCGAAGACGAAGACGGCACCGACACCACCCTGCCGGTCACGGGCGGCAATGTGAAACTGCAATGGAAACCTGATTTCGGCATGCGCTGGGCCGCGCTCGGCGTTGATTTTGAGATGTTTGGCAAAGACCATCAGGACAATGCCCCGATCTATTCCAGAATCACGCGCATTCTCGGCTGCCAGCCGCCGCAGCAATATGTCTATGAACTGTTCCTCGACGAAGACGGGACCAAGATTTCCAAGACCAAAGGCAATGGCATCGCGGTTGAGGAATGGTTGAAATATGCGCCGCAAGAGAGTCTATCGCTTTATCAATTCCAGAAGCCGCGTGTGGCGAAGAAACTCTATTTCGACGTCATCCCGAAAGCCGTCGATGAGTATCTGACCTTCCTGGAAAAGTATCCGAGCGAAGAGCCAAAGCGTCAGGTCGAGAATCCGGTCTGGCACATTCATGGCGGCAATCCGCCGAGCGAGACCTCGCCAGTGAGCTTTGCCCTGCTGCTGAACCTGGTGAGTGTTGCGAACGCCGAAAACCGCGAGCAACTCTGGGGCTATATCTCACGCTATGCGCCTGAAGCGTCGGCGACGAGCCATCCGCTTTTGGACCGGCTCGCGGGCTATGCGATGGCGTACTATCGCGACTTCGTGGAGCCCACGAAATCCTATCGCGCACCGGACGATCAGGAGCGCAAGGCGATGGCGGATCTTGCAGCTCGCTTGCGGGCTTGGGACGCGCCAGTTGATCAGGGCGAGTTGCAAACGCTGACCTTCACGGTTGGCAAAGAGCATGAGTTTGAAAACCTGCGGGCCTGGTTCCAAGGCTTGTACGAAGTGCTGCTTGGTCAGAGCCAAGGGCCACGCTTTGGCGGCTTTATTGCGCTTTATGGTGTCGAAGAAACTGCGAAGCTGATTGAGGACGCGCTGGCGCGTTAGAACTTAAATCCGCTCATCCCCGCGAACGCGGGGATCTCCCTCAATACCTCCGGACGAGCCGGACGAGATCCCGGCTCAAGGCCGGGATGTGCGGAGATTGAGTTTAGCGACTTCGTCACATGTTTGCACGAGCCGCTCAATGTCTTGATCCCGTGACAACCGATGGTCCCCGTCTTTGATCAAAGTGAAGACCAGGTCTTCACTCGTCAGGGTGTTGACCAGTTTGAACGCATGCTCCCATGGCACGTCCGGGTCCTGCATTCCTTGCAAGATCCGGATCGGCATTTGCAAATCAATCGGCGCATCAAGCAACGTCCAGTTCGCGCCGTCTTCGATCAGATCACGCGTAATCGGGTATGGATCGCCATAGTCGGACGGACGAAGCGTTCGCCCCTGGTCCATGATCTCGGCCTGTTGTTCAGTCGTGAATTCCGGCCACATCAGCTTTTGCGTAAAGTCCGGCGCTGGCGCGATCAGCACCATGGCGACGGCGCGGTCTTTCAAAGCCAACGCAGACAAGAGCGCCATCCAGCCCCCCATGCTCGACCCGACAAATACGAGTGGGCCGGTCGTCAGCGTTTCGATCGCCGCGATTGCGTCTTCCCGCCAAGCCGAAATAGTACCGTCTTCAAACGCGCCGCCTGAAACCCCGTGCCCGGAATAATCAAAGGCGAGGAAGCCATATCCTTGCTCTTGCGCCCATGCTTCAAGCACCGTGACTTTCGATCCAGTCATGTCTGATTTGAAGCCTGACAGCCAAACATAAGTCAGGCTTTTGCGCGGGGCCGAGTATCGGTACGCCAAGCGGCGGCCTTGCAACGAAACGAAGTCTTTATGATCCATATCATGCTCCTCGCCGCCCCTACTGCATCTGCTTGGCAATGGTTGCAACTTCTTCATTTCAAAGCGCGAGCAAATGCGCCAAACTCGCCAGATGAGCGAATCTGCGTGGCCAGACCTTTCCGGGAAAACCATCCTGCAAGTCATTCCTGACTTGGCGGCTGGCGGCGCTGAACGCACAACTGTCGAAATGGCGGAAGCCATTACAGGCGCGGGCGGTAGGGCTTTGGTCGCCAGCGAAGGCGGGCGCTTGGAAGAATCGCTGGAAGCCGCTGGCGGGGAATTGATCCGGCTTAACGCCGCCAGCAAGAACCCGCTGACGATCCGAAACAACACAAAACTGATCGAAGCCTTGGTCGCAGAAGAGCATATAGATCTCATCCATGCCAGATCGCGCGCCCCGGCTTGGAGTGCCTATGTCGCCGCCCAACGCACTGAGACCGCCTTCGTTACGACGTATCACGGCGCCTATAGCGGGCACTCGGGCCTGAAGAAGCGATACAATTCAGTCATGGCGCGCGGCGATCTAGTGATCGCCAATTCTGAATGGACCGCGGCGCATGTGATGGAGATCCATGAGACCCCGCAAGAGAAGATCGTCACGATCCCGCGCGGCGTCGACTTGAACGCCTACGATCCCGAGAACGTAGAACCAGCGCGCGTCGAAGCGCTGCGCCAAGCTTGGGACATTGCGCCTGACGATGCCCGCGTGCGCCTGGTCTTGCCTGGCCGTTTGACCAGCTGGAAAGGCCAAGGTCTCGCAATCGATGCGCTCGGCGCGCTGGACACAGCTGAACGCTCGGCTGTGCACTTAATCCTTCCCGGCGATGCCCAAGGGCGAGACAAGTATGTCACCGAGCTGGAAGACAAAATCATCGCACATCAGCTCGGCGGAACAGTTTCAATTGTTGGACACACCGCCGATATGCCTGCCGCTTATGCTTTAGCGGACATCGTTCTTGCCCCCTCAACTCGACCAGAAGCCTTTGGACGCGTCGCAGCTGAAGCCTCAGCCATGGCCAAACCCGTCATCGTAGCCGACCATGGTGGACAACGGGAAACAGTCATAGAAGGCCAGACGGGCACGCGCGCTGAACCCGGTTCAATTCCAGCCCTGACCGCCTGCATCCGGACCTTGGTTGGCCTGCATCCAGACGCGAGAGCCGCCATGGGGACCGCCGGACAAGCGCATGTTCGCGAAAATTACAGCAAAAAGCAGCTTCAAACCGCAACGCTGAACGTGTATGCGCGCTTGTTAATAAACAAAGCATGAGTTGAAAAACGTGCCGTTTACAGGCATATTAAGCTCATAACCATTGGCAACCATAGGAGATTAGCCATAGCCCGCAGACCATACGGCCGCCCCGAGCGCGCCAAACCTACCGGACCACGCACCAATCGCGACATTCGCGTCGAACGTGTCCTCCTCATTGATGAGGAAGGCGAAAAGCAAGGCGAAATGCCGATTGAAGCAGCTCTAGACGCTGCCCGCGAAGCCGGAATGGACCTCGTTGAAGTATCGCCAAATCAAGAGGTCCCGGTCTGTAAGATCGTTGACTATGGCAAGATGCGTTACGAAGCGCAGAAGAAAAAAGCTGCTGCCAAGAAGAAGCAGAAGACCCAGGAACTGAAAGAGATCAAGTTCCGCCCCAACATCGACAAGCATGATTATGAGGTGAAAGCCAAAAAGATCACGCAATTCTTTGAGCAAGGCGACAAGGTCAAAATCACGCTGCGTTTCCGTGGCCGTGAAATGGCGCACCAGCATCTTGGCATGGAACTTCTTCAGAAGGTCAAAGAAGAGTTTGACGAGCTGATGAAGGTCGAGCTCGAACCAAAGCTTGAAGGCCGTCAAATGACGATGGTGATGTCTCCGCGTTGATGTGCGGTTTCAGGCTGAAGACTAAAGCTTGATTTCCAGACCCTTTTGCGCTTAAACCCGCGCTTCCGCAGCGACCGGGCCGAAAACGGCATGCCTGGTTGCTCTAAATGACTAACTTAGAGCCTTACGGCTCACGAGGAGATCGAAATGCCGAAGATGAAGACCAAGAAGGCCGCTGCAAAGCGGTTCAAGATCACGGCTACCGGCAAATTGAAGCATGGTGTCGCTGGTAAACGCCACCGTCTGATGAGCCACAATGGTAAGTATATCCGCCAAAACCGCGGGACTGAAGTTGTTGCTCACGCGGACACAAAGCGCGTCATCAAAAAGTTTCTGCCAAACGGCCTGAAATAGAGATCTGAACCGAATTTGAAGTAAGGAGCCTCATCATGGCCCGTTCACGTAATAAGGTGCCCGCTAAGGCACGTCACAAAAAAATCCTGAAAGCCGCTAAAGGCTATCGCGGCGCGCGTTCAAAGCAGTTCCGCACCGCAACGGCCGCGGTCTGGAAAGCCGGCCAGTACGCTTATGTCGGCCGTAAGGTCAAAAAGCGCAGCTTCCGCAGCCTGTGGATCCAACGGATCAACGCAGCTGTTCGCGAGCACGACGAAAACATGACTTATAGCCGCTTCATTGGCGGTCTTGGCAAAGCCGGGATCGAGATGGATCGCAAGGTTATGTCTGACCTCGCCATCAGAGAACCTGCCGCATTTGGCGCTTTGGTGGAGAAGGCCAAGGCAGCCCTGGCTTAAAGCCAGCTTCTTGACATCCGCTCACCCCCGCGTAGGCGGGGGTCTCCGAATAACAAAGAGCGGGATCTGTATCACCAGATCCCCGCTTTCGCGGGGACGAGCGGGGTCACACTATGTCCGACATTCAAACCATCGAATCCGAAGCGCTCGCCGCGATTGACGGCGCAGGCGACCTAACTGCGCTCGACACCGTGCGCGTCGCCGAGCTTGGAAAAAAGGGCCGCGTCTCTGGCCTGATGAAGACTTTGGGCAAGATGAGCCCCGAAGAGCGCCAGGACATGGGACCAAAGCTGAATGCTTTGAAAAACCGCGTTGCCGACGCCGTGGAGGTGCGCAAGGCGAGCCTCGAAGACGCCGCGCTCGAAGCGCAGCTCGCCACTGAAAAACTCGACATGACCCTGCCGCCAAAGCCAGAGCATATCGGCGCGCTGCACCCGGTCATGCAGGTTTTTGAAGAAGTGGCTTCCATCTTCGGAGACATGGGTTTCTCTGTTGCTGAAGGTCCGGACATCGAAGATGACTGGCACAATTTCACCGCACTGAATTTCCCGGAAGGTCACCCTGCCCGCGAAACGCACGATACATTCTTCATGGAAACGCCTGAGGGCGGCGCGCCGAAAGTTCTGCGGACACACACATCGCCGGTTCAGATCCGCACGATGATGGAAACCAAACCGCCAATCCGGATCATTGCGCCAGGCCGCGTGTATCGGAATGACTGGGACGCTACCCACACGCCGATGTTCCACCAGGTCGAGGGCCTGGTGATCGAAAAAGGCATTCACATGGGCCACCTGAAAGGGTGCCTGATTGATTTCGTGAAAGCCTTTTTTGAAGTCGACGAGGTCGAAGCGCGCTTCCGCCCCCACTTCTTCCCGTTCACTGAGCCGAGCGCTGAGATGGATGTAAAATACACCAAAAAGGGTGAAACGATAGAGATCGGCGCGGGCGACCAATGGATGGAAATCCTAGGCTCCGGCATGGTCCATCCGAACGTCTTGCGCAATTGCGGCATCGACCCTGACGAGTATCAAGGCTTCGCTTTCGGGATGGGTGTCGATCGTTTGGCAATGCTGAAATATGGCATGCCGGACCTGCGCCCCTATTTCGAAGCCGACGCGTCCTGGACCCGCCATTATGGCTTCCGTCCTTGGTTGACGCCAAGCGTCAGCGGCGGCCTGAGCTAGTGGACGTAAGGTCGACATATGATGGTCTCAAGACCTTTAAGTTCGGCGATAGCGCCGAGCTGGCGGATCGGTTGGCCGCGTTGGTTGTCGCGGGCGTAAAAACCGCCACCTGCTCTGCCGCTACGCACGGCCCGGATGCAGTAGTCGGCGAGCGCCAAGTTTGCCTGGACGGCGCTGATGCTCCTGTCTGCGAGATTCAAACGACAGAGATGCAAACCCTGCCATTCGAGTACGTGACGCCGGAAATGGCTGCGCTCGAGGGCGAAGGCGATCTCTCTTATCGCTACTGGCGCGAAGCGCATCAGGCTTATTTTCAACGTGAAGGGACATGGGCGTCGAATATGGAGGTCATTTTCGAGACCTTCCGCGTTACACGCATCTTGGATGATGCCTTCGCCAAACATGCGCCAGATGTGGTAAAAGTCGAACGCGCAGAAGCCCAAGCGAATGGCTACACGGCGCTTGGAGCTCATCATGGGTAATGGCAACAAAGTAGAGTTCCTGGTCGCGATTTGCGCCCTGATCGCCTCTTCGATGGCAGTATATATGGCTTGGGATCAGGGCCGGGTCATGCGCGCGCAGCAACACGGCGCAGTCTTTCCTGTTCTCCAGGTTGATGGCTTCTTGAACAATGACGATACGAGCAGCGCTGTCGGAATAACAATTCGCAATAGCGGAGTTGGGCCAGCGCTCATTGAGAGTGTAACGCTGATTGTTGGCGATGAGCGCACCGACGGTTTCTTAGATCAAATGCAAGCCATCCCAAGCGGGTATCGATTGGATTGGTCCGGGATTGTCGGCCGCGCGCTCGCCCCGGGCGAAACGGTAACCCCAATTAGAATGGTCTGGCCAATGGGGACGCTAGAAACGAGCGACATCCGAAACATCAGTGCAGATTCTCAAACTTGGAAGCTTGAGATTTGCTACTGCTCTGTGTTCCAAAAGTGCTGGAAGACCAGTCAAATCGGACGGTCCCGCGCGACGCCTGTCGCTCAATGCGAACGCGAAGAACGCGATATTTTTGAAGAACTTGGTCTACAGAACCTGTCTTCGAACCCAGATATTATACCAGCCCAAGAGGCAACAGAATGAAATTCCCACTCTCCTGGTTGAAAGACTATCTCAGCACCACCGCTTCACTGGATGAGATTCTCGCCTTCATGCTGAAAGCCGGCCTCGAAGTTGAAGAGGTCACAAATCCGGCTGAAGACTTGAAAGCCTTCACCGTCTGCAAGGTCACCGCTGCAGAGCCGCATCCTGACGCGGACAAGCTGCGTGTTTGCACCGTCGACACGGTTGATGGCGAGAAGCAGATTGTCTGCGGCGCCCCCAATGCGCGCGCCGGTATGACAGCTATCTTTGCGCCGCTGGGCAGCTTCATCCCTGGGCTCGATTTCAGTCTTGATAAGAAGCCGCGGAAAATCCGAGGCGTCGAGAGCCACGGTATGATGTGCTCAACCAAAGAGCTGAACGCTGGCGAAGACCATGATGGCATCGCCGATCTGGATGCGTCGATCCCGCTTGGGACGCCCGCCGCAGAGGCGCTCGGCCTCAATGATCCGGTGATCGATTTCGAAGTCACGCCGAACCGCCCAGATTGGCTCGGCGTCAAAGGCATTGCTCGCGATCTCGCAGCTGCAGGTGCAGGCACGTTCATCGATGACCCTGTGCGCAAAGTGAGCGGGTCTTATGACTGCCCGATCGAGGTCAAGCTAGAGAACCCTGAGGCATGCCCTGTCTTCGCTGGGGCATTGATCCGAGGTGTTACTGACGGACCATCTCCAGATTGGCTGCAAGCGCGCTTGCTGGCGGTTGGCATCACACCGAAAAGTCTTCTCGTCGACGTCACCAATTATATCTCTTTAGATCGCGCGCGTCCGCTTCACGCCTATGACGCCGCCAAACTGACAGGTCCAATCCGCGTTCGCCTTGGCAAAGATAGCGAGCATTGCGCGGCGCTCGATGGGAAAACCTATCAAGTAAACTCTGAGATGTGTGTCATCACGGACGATAGCGGCGTTATCGGCCTGGGCGGCGTCATGGGCGGGGAAAGCACCGCCGTGTCTGAAACAACCACCGACGTGTTCATCGAAAGCGCCTGGTTTGATCCATTGCGCACAGCACGGACCGGTCGCACCACCGGCATTATCTCAGATGCTCGCTACCGGTTTGAACGGGGCGTGGATCCGTTGTCTTGCGTAGAGGGGGTTCACCTCGCACTGCGCCTCATCACCGAGTATGGCGGCGGCACCGCATCCAAGATTTCGGTCGCAGGCGAAGCCCCGCTGAACGATGAGCCGGTTGAGTTCTCTAAAAGCGATGTCTCGCGTCTGACGGGCCTGGAAATCAAACCAGCGACGATGAAGAAGATGATCAAGTCTCTCGGCTTTGGCATTGAAGATACTGGAGAAATTTGGCTTCTGAAGGTGCCGAGCTGGCGCTTCGATGTCGAGCAAAGCGCAGATCTCGTCGAAGAAATTGCCCGTCTAGAAGGCTTTGACTCCCTGCCGACACAGTCATTGCCGAAACCTGCCAATGGGCGGCGCGTTGTCACCACACGGCTGCAAGACCGCGTGCGCACGGCCCGTCGAACACTGGCGTCTCGCGGCTTCTTGGAAACGGTCACCTGGAGCTTCATGCCGAAAGCGTTCGCCAAACAGTTTGGTGGCGGCGACGATGTATTGACCGTCGCTAACCCGGTCGCCAGCGAGCTTAATCAGATGCGCCCAAGTGTTCTGGGCAACTTGGCTTTAGCGGTACAACGCGGCGCCGATCATGGCGAGCGTGATATGCGCCTGTTCGAAGCTGGCCCGATCTATCTTGGCGACGGCCCGAAGGACCAGCGCTCTGTTGTTGCAGGCCTCGTTCGACCATTCAAAACGCGCCATTGGGACCAAGCAGGTGACTACGACGTCTACGCCGCTAAGGCCGACCTGTTCGCAGTGCTGGAAGCAATTGGGCAACCCCCTGCCCGTTTCCAGGTCGGCGAGCCGAGACAACCACATTGGCATCCTGGACAAGCGGCGAGTTTGAAACTCGGACCAAAAGTAACGGTCGCGCACTTTGGTGCCCTGCACCCGCGTGTCTTGAAAGCTTTGAAAGTCGAAGGACCGGTTTACGCATTCGAGCTAAATCTCAACGCCCTACCGCTGATGAAGGCCAAGACGACGAAAACCAAGCCTGTTCTGGACAAGGCAGATCTGACGCCAATCCGGCGCGATTTTGCGTTTCTCGTCAGCGACGACACTGCTGCTGCGGCAATTACCAAAGCCGCACAAGGCGCGGACAAAGCTTTGGTCAGCGCGGTCGATGTCTTTGATGTCTATCAGGGCCAAGGCATTGAGCCAGGTCACAAATCGATTGCCATCGAAGTGACCCTTCAGCCCCGCGGCGAAACGCTTAAAGATCAGGATATTGAAGCGATCTCACAGAAAATCGTTGCAGCCGTCGCCAAATCAACAGGCGGTGTGCTACGAGCTTAGAAAGCTTAGCGGGGAAGGACGACCATGGTCACGCAACACGTTGTTACCCGCATCGGTCTTCGCAGCAAATTATACGGCCAACTCGAGCCAGACGCTCGGATCTCTACCGGCTTATCGCTTCTCAACAGTTTCATCATCGGCTTGGTACTGATCAGCTTCCTCGCCCTTGCTCTGGAAACCGAGCAAACGATCGGACCTGTATGGCGATACTGGATAGATCACGTCAATATCGCCATCGTCGCGATTTTTGCGGTCGAATATCTGGTGCGTCTCTGGGTGGCGGGTGAAGATCCTCGCTATAAAGGTGTGGCGGGGCGGTTGCGATACATGGCAACGCCCTATGCGGTCACAGATCTGATCGCGTTTTTGCCCGAACTGTTATGGATCGTGTTTACGCCAGCCGGCGTCGGCGATGACGTCCTGATTGTGCTCCGTGTCTTGCGGTTGGCAAGGCTGGTGAAGCTTGCGCGGTTCGTGCCGGCGTTTGATGTCTTGGGCGCGACGGTTGCACGCGCGGGGACACAGCTTCTCACCACGCTCGCAATGGCGCTCGCGCTCGTCTATGTTTCCGCCGTGGCCCTCTACTTCATCGAAGGGGTTGGCGGGCAACAGCAAGAAGGCTTCTCGTCGATCCCGCGCGCTTTATGGTGGGCGATTGTCACGCTGACCACGGTTGGATATGGCGACGTTTATCCCGTGACAGCACTCGGGCGGATCTTTGCAGCAATCATTTCTCTCGCAGGCATCGGCGTTGTCGCCCTGCCCGCGGGTGTCTTTGCGAGCGCTTTCTCAGACGAACTTCGCGAGCGAGAAATTCAGAAACTCCAGGATCGTGTTGAAGAAGTTGAAACTGAGGTTGAGGAACTAGAAACCGAGGTTGAAGAACTGGAAGCTGAACACGACGTCAAACCTATCTCTTGAGGCCCAACATGAAGCAAGCCCTAGGATGCGAGCTTCAACGCAGCCTTCGCATCTTTGACCAGTTGAGGCCGACCAATCCAATAGCCTTGAATATGATCGGCACCGAGGACCGCGACGCGCGCAGCATATTTCTGTTCCTCAATCCCTTCGACACAAGATTCCAGGCCAAGCTGTTTGGCCAAACGGATCGCGGCTAGCAGGATGCTTTTGCTTTGCTCACTCTGATCTGATTTGCGAACGAAGCTCTGATCAATTTTGAGTTTATCGAGCGGCAGGGTGTCGAGCATCGACAGCGATGAGTATCCCGTGCCGAAATCATCGAGGGCGATGGTCATGCCGAGATCTCGCGCCTCTTGAAGGATAGCGACATTGCGCTCCACGTTTCGGAAGGCGACTTCTTCAGTAATCTCAATCGTTAGAGAGCTCGGGCTGACATCATGGCGCGCAAGCACTTTCAACAGGCTCGGCAAGAAGTCTGTTGCAAGCAACTGCGCTGGAGAGGCGTTGATTGCCAATCGCTGCTCGCTAAGGTCCAAATGCGCAAGCGCTTCATCAAGCGTCACCCACAGAATTTCATTGAGAAGACCAAGCTTCTCAGCAATCGGAACAAAGTCTTTGGGGCTTGGGTCACGCTCGAATCCACTATCCGTCCATCGAGCCAGCAACTCATACGCGACTGTTTTACGGGTTTTCGCGTCTGCAATCGGCTGGATCGCAGCTTTGATTTCGCCATTCTTGATGGCCGTTTTCAGTTCGAGTTCCAAGGTTGATGTGGCGAGCGCGGCATTATCGATATTTGGATCAAAAACCGCCCAATCTAGATGCCCGTGTTTCGCGCGCCGCATGGCCGTATCTGCAGATCGCAAAAGGCCTGAAAGTGACTGCTTTACGGTCACGCCTTCAGCATAACCTATGGACGCCCCGATGGTTAGAAGCCCCGATTCCCATTCGATATCAGCGCTGATGCTTTGGTGAAGAGCCGACAAGATGCTTTCAACGCGCTCATCTCCGTTCAGAAGAACAGCAAATTCATCCCCGCCCAATCTTGCCGCAGCCGCGACTCCAGGCACCTCGCTAATACGGTCGGCGACGGTGCAGAGTATTTGATCACCGACGAGGTGGCCATACTGATCATTCAAGGGTTTGAAGTGATCAAGGTCGACAAAAGCGATTTGAACGGTCTCATAAGTTGGCCAAAGTCTGCGTAGATCGTCCATGAAGGCCCGGCGATTCATTAAACCCGTCAGACCATCTGTCGAAGCTAACGTGTCCTTCTCCGAGATCAGGTTATAGAATTTTTGGTCTGCCCGATCGCGTGCGAAGGCAACAACACCAAAGACGCAGAAAGACGCGCCAGAGAATGCGGCAATCATCAAACTAAACGCTTCTTGATCTGTGCGAGACCAATCTGCACCAAAACTCGCAACTGCAATTTCGCAAGTATACACGAACACGCACGCGCCTTGCACACCTGCGAGGCCGAACAAGAGTTTGTAGTTGAGAGAGATCGCCAGAAATAACGGCACAAACAGAACCAAAGGAAAATCAAACGGCGTAGCAGGTTCGATTATTCCTTCGACAAAGGTGCTGATCCAAAACACAGCAAATATCGCCAATAAGCCGCCGGACAAAACCTGTTGAATATGAATTCGCCGGAACGCGCAGAATGTAACCACCGATAGTATGACAGCGTATATACCCACTTCTGAGTAAACTGACACGCCGCCCGCGCCGTTCAGCACATAAACCAGGCACACAAATCCATTGATGAATAGACCAAGCGAACCCACGCAAAGCGCAATTAAACGTATGCGTTCCGAAAACCGCTTTTCGGTGTCGTGCTGGTATGTTTCTCCCCGGACCATGAGATCACAATAGCGGATTAAGATAAAAATCTATTCTGGGTTGTATTGTGAAATATGTCCGTCAAGGTAGTATATCGTTAAACCTTTTGGACGTTTTTCTTGCCGTGCATTCGGTCTTCGGGGTTGGTTAGCTGTAATCCGCAATCCGGCTCAGTAAGCGTCCTCGAAACTCAAAGAAACTTGCCCCCCGGATCTTTACCGTTTCTCCTGCACGCACGCCGTTCGGCAGATCGACCGCGGCTTTTCCCTCGAACTCAATCTCTGCGGCGGCTTTTCCTTCGCCCACCACGATGCTGATTAAGCGCTGGCGCCGATACGAGAAAGCATTGCCAGACAGAACAGCCACTTCACCCATTTGCTGACGGCCTTCTAAGCGCATGGATTGGCTCGCATTTGAGATATTCTCAAACACCACGTCCTCGGTGACGCAATCGAGCATGCCCTCAATATCGCGATCATTATAGCTCTGGATATATCGACTGATGATGTCTTCGTGCATGGCTGCCATCTCCTCACCTCTAAAATAGGTCTAACAGATTCTTTTCAACAGGTCCGTTTAGTTGCGCTGCAATAAAAGCCGTGACATAGGGGCGGACGAATTTTGATGAGGAGGCAGGCCAATGGCTATGCGTGTGGCAGTTGTAGGAGCAACCGGTAATGTAGGGCGCGAGCTCTTTAACATTATGGATGAGCGCAACTTTCCAGCCGACAAAGTCCATGCTGTTGCCTCTCGGCGGTCCCTCGGCCGCAAATGTTCTTACGGGGACAAGACCTTGCTCTGTGAGGATCTTGAATCGTTCGACTTCAGCAAAGTCGACATGGTCTTGATGTCTGCTGGCGGCAGTGTCTCGAAAGAGTGGTCGCCCAAGATCGCAGCAGCGGGCGCAATCGTCATCGACAATTCCAGCGCCTGGCGAATGGACCCGGACGTGCCGCTGGTCGTGCCTGAAGTGAATGGCGAAGCTGTACTCGACTATGGCAAGAAAAACATCATCGCCAATCCAAACTGCTCAACCGCTCAATTGGTCGTCGCCCTGAAGCCTCTGCACCAAGCGGCCGGCATCAAGCGCGTCGTGGTCTCGACCTATCAATCTGCCTCTGGTGCCGGGAAAGCCGGCATGGACGAGCTGTGGACACAAACCAAAGGCATGTTTGTAAACGACTCGCCGACCCCTGATGTGTTTTCCAAGCAGATCGCGTTCAACGTGATCCCACAAATCGACGTCCCGATGGAGGATGGCTCCTTCAAAGAGGAGTGGAAGATGCGCATGGAGACCAAGAAGATCATCGACGAGTCGATTGAACTGGTCGCAACCTGTGTGCGCGTTCCGGTCTTTGTCGGCCATTCTGAATCCGTCAATGTCGAGCTGGAAGATCCGCTGAGCGTCGAAGATGCCCGCGAGCTTTTCCGCAACGCTGACGGCGTTCAACTGATCGACAATATCGAGGAAGACCAGTTCATGACGCCGGTCGAATGCGTTGGCGAATGGGCCAGCTATGTCAGCCGCGTGCGCAAAGATCCGACGGTCGAGAACGGAATCATCTTCTGGAACGTGTCTGACAATCTGCGCAAAGGCGCGGCGCTGAATGCTGTTCAGATTGGCGAGGAGCTCGTCAAACGCGGTGTCCTACGCCCAGAACTCGCCCCTGCCTAAGGTCGGTGGCACGTCTTCTTTTCGTATGTCTCGGTAATATTTGCAGGTCGCCAACGGCCGATGCGGTCGCGCGTCACGTTTCGGCGCGTGAAGGGCTGGATTGGCATGTGGATGGCGCCGGAACCGGGGCTTGGCATGTTGGATCTCCGCCCGATCTGCGGATGACTGCAGCCGCTGCCAAGCGCGGAATTGATCTAACCCCGTTGAGAGCTCGGCAAACTGAACCCGGTGATTTTCTACGCTTCGACCATATCTATGCGATGGATCGCAATAATTACGCAGATTTGCTGGATCTGAGGCCCGAAGACGCATCTGCAGAGCTGCATCTCTTCCTGGGCGATGCCGAGGTCCCAGATCCGTATTATGGCGGTGATGCGGGGTTTGAGCATGTTCTAAACCTCATTCAGGACCGAATGGAAATCGTCCTCGAAACGCTTCGCCCGCGCTGATGCAAAAACACGGCATTGCCCGGCTTTTTCCGCTTGCATGGCAGACTGATTTGCGTTTTATGCGGGTTCGGTCGCGTCGTAGCGGCAGACATACCCACCGGATGCGGGCGTAGCTCAGGGGTAGAGCACAACCTTGCCAAGGTTGGGGTCGAGAGTTCGAATCTCTTCGCCCGCTCCAATATTCACTACAGTCTCAGCCTCTAGCCCATTTTTAGACGGGCAACGAATGGGCAACGAGACGAGTGGTCGCTGACTGGGGTCTACCAACATCTCAGTCATAAATTCCTCTATCGCTTCAACAGCTTGCCCCAAATAAGATGGGTCCATTGGGGCATAGATCTCGGTAATCGAGTCCTCTTTCTTTTTATGCCCCAACTGCGCGCCAACTTCCCATACTGGAACGCCGGATGCTCTAAGGTGCCGCGCAACCGTATGGCGGATCGAATACGGGTTCACTTGCGCATCTAAACCGCATCTTGCGCGTTGCTTGCGCCAGGACGTCTTTATTGATCCGAGTGGCTTGTTTCGGAACGTGACCTGCCACCCATCGTAGATATGCGGAACGAGCGGCGCCGGAAGCTTCACGGCTGGCCGCAACTTCTTTGTTTGTTTCCGGCCTGGCGGATTTAGATCAATTAGTCTTCGTGCAATATCGATCTGCTGGCGATGCAAATCCAAAATCGAAGAAGGGCGAGCGCCCGTCGCAACCGAAAACAGAATGAACCGCTTTAGGTGCGGGGTTTCCGCCGTGTGATAAAACGCCCTCAGCTCTTCCATCTCCAGAGGCCTACCCTTCGGCTCTGCAGTTTCCGCCTTCAAGGCCTTGATGAACGGTGCTGATGCGATTTCCCCGTCTTTCCAAGCCTTGTTGATCGCGCTGCGTCCGTCCGTGAGGATACGGTTTATGTAAGAGGATTTATTCCCTTTATCCTGAAGGTGGCGAATGAAACCATCTATAGCTTTTGGCCTAGTGGCATCATGCACAGTGGTTTCTGGGTCAAAATAGTTGAGCCAAATCAGAAGATTTGCGCGGGAAGTTTCGTGGCTTTCGGTATGCTGCGCATGCTTTTCGTAATAGCGCCGGATTACGTCAGATAACAGCACCGCTTCTAACTCTGAGAGTTCGGGAATGTCCTTATTGACAACATACCAAACGGCTAGCTTGTCTTTGGCTTCTTCAAAGTCTGACGTGCCAAGAGATGCGCGGCGCGTGACTCCTCGCTCCGGATCGTACCAGTAGCGGTAATAGGTGTCTCTACCGCTTTTTCGCCCGATCCAGTACTCGCCGATGCGGAAGTCATTTTCTGCGGATTGTCCCATTGAATGCTCCCGATAATATAATCCGCGATCTGGATGCCGAGATAAGAAATCCGGCGTGTTCCGAGGCGTAGATAAGGAATTCTGCCTTGAAGACGGGTTTCTTTCAACGTCTGAGGGTGAATTCCCAAGAATCCGGCAGCTTCTGCTTCAGAATATCGCTTGTAAGGTGCGAACCCGTTTGCCCCTGCAATTCCTTCTCGCATCTTGTCGCGATCGTCCGGAGAAAGAGAAGAAGGTTGCATTCAAATCCTTGCACGGTTCGGTATTGCAATTTTCGCAACCA
The DNA here is from genome assembly GCA_039970335.1 of Henriciella sp. GTDB lineage: Bacteria > Pseudomonadota > Alphaproteobacteria > Caulobacterales > Hyphomonadaceae > Henriciella. The sequence goes on from JBDVMC010000009.1 coordinate 206,960, forward strand.
TGTTACTAGTACGATATGGCAAATGAACATCAAGATGTTTCGGAATTATCAGGTTGGATAATGGACAAGTCTTCGGGTCGTGAAACGACTGATGGTCCGTCCGACGACGATAAAACGGTTGCTGAGCGCGTGAGCCTCGTGGTCGGCGCTCAATACGAGCATGACCGAGCGGAAGGCGCCTTGAGCGCAGGCGCAAACAAATACGACGTTAGTGGAGAAGGATACCAGGACGTCAAAGACGCCATAGCGATTTTGAAGTTTTCAGCCGAATACCACGCCAGTCAAATTGACGAGCAAGACCTTCAAACAGCCGTGAATAACGGCGAAGTGGATGAAGCTGAAGCCGCGATTGTTTTGACGTATCGTTCAGACGCGTCGAGATCGCAAGGCATTCAGATGAAAGACAGCTATTATTCTGACCTTGAAGAGCGCCTTGAAGATTATGACGGCGGCGAAGCGAGCTACGACCAATCCAAAGATGACGGTCAAGAACGTTAGCGCATACAACGCAATTTTCTTCCTAAGCGACAATCTACACCCGGTCCGCGAGCGGCTGTTTTGGGGCGAATTTGGGACTCTCACCAGAAACGCCGGCGCAAGTTTGAAATCGTCTTTTCTAGTGTCAGCATTTCAACCGATTGAGTTTCAAACTGTTTCGACAATTCCGCTTTCAAGTTGAGCAGGTCGAAAATGGTTTCCCTGTCATCCGCTCTTTTGACCGTGCTCTCAATCCAACCAACGCATGCGATACGTCGGCCAGATGCTACCTCAACTACTCGGTGCAAGCTGGTTGAGGGATACAAGACTAAATCACCCGCAGCGGGCTTCAGCATTAACGATTGCCCCGCGTGTTCAATTTGTAGATCGCCGCCTTTATAAGTTTCTGGATCCGAAAGAAATAGCGTGAAAGAGAGATCGGTCCGCATCTTTTCATCGCCGAGAGCCATGAAGGCATTATCAACATGTAGACCGTAGCCACCTCCTGTCTCCGTTGTGCTGACTAGCAACTTAGAAAAACGTAAAGGTTGCGCAGCAGCTTGCAAAACAGAGTTACTCGAAATTTTTTGCATAAGAAGGTCTCGGACCTGAACGCCGGTGCGACTGATTAGATCAGCTTGCAAGTTTCGTTTCACCTCTCGCGCGGTGAATCCAGCGGTCTCTGCTCCATCCTTCCATCGAACCGTTTTCATAAGGCTATGAACCTGCTCGAGCGCCTCAGCGTCGAGAACATTTGCAATGGTGATGAGCATTGGATTCCTACTTGCGAATGATTATCAATACGGTCATACTGCCACCGTGTTTGATGTAAACAGTCTAGGAAAACAGTGATGACAACAACTCTTAAACGCTGGTCTCAGCTTGGTCTCGGAGTGGCACTTGCGGGTGGCACACTGGCGGCCTGTGGCAACCCTGAACCTACGGCAGAAGCCCCCGAAAAAGAGATCGCCGCTGAGACGCCGCCAATCGAAGCGGCGGAACCTGCTGCGACCGAAGCTGGTGAAGGCGAAGGCGGGGTGGTTATGACTGAGGCGCTGACAGATCCTGTGGTGTTTCTATCCATTCTAGCCATCACAGAAGCGCACATCATTGCGGCCCGCGATGCGCACGCGCTCGGCGAAAACGACGCCGCCGCTGAAATGTTTGCCCACCCAGTATCCGAAGTGTTGTTCGAGAGCGCCGAGGTCTTCGAACAACTTGGTGTCGAAGACTTTAGTGATCTCCTAACGGCAACCTCTGGGGCGATCTTCGCAGGCGAAACCCCGGAACAAATCAACATGCGCGCGGACGAAATTATCGCAGCACTCCGAGCTGCGGCTGAAAAAGCTCCAGAGACAGACGCGAGCGATGCAAGTGTCGCGGCGGGTGTTGCGGTCGATCAGATCGAACGCGCCGCAGACATGTACCGGATCGCCCTCGAGTCGGATGCGTATGAGCCCTATCTCGACGGCTATGGGTTCTTCAAAGCAGGTGAAGCAGTCTTTCTACAGAGCGCAGACGCTATCGCCGTCGAAGACCAAGCGGCTGCGACCGCCATCTTAGATGCCATCGCAAAACTAGAGGACGCCTATCCAAGCGCAGTTCGGCCTGACACTCTTGATGCGGATCTAGCAACCGTGACAGTCGCGGCCTCAGCAGCAGTGATCGCCGTTCAGAACTAAAACGCTTCTAAGCCTTATTCTGCAGGAACAGCGGCGGCTTCTGTGTCAGCCGCTGTTTCTTTTTCGGCAGCGTTCGCGCGAGCACGTCTCGCTTGTTTATCCAAACGCTCTCTTGGGGCGAGCGCACCAGCCAATACCGTCATCGCGCCAGCAACCAGCATCGCGACATCAACCCATGCCGCAACCGAGTGCTCCGCGCCCAGGTATGCTGGAAACCACTGACCCGTCGCAATTCCATTCAAAACCGGAATACCGATCGCCAAAATGCCCGAGAAGATCAGCAATTCCCGTGTTGTGCGATAATCATTTCGACGCACACATGAGTAAACCAGCCCCAGCGCCCATACGGCGAAAAAGGTCCAACCAGTGGCGAATATTCTGGCGCTCTCCGCTCCCACATAGAGCTTATCAAGATAGAAGATAGAAAGTGTCGCGACGGGCAGGCCCACAATTATGCCCGTGTTGAAATAACCTAACCGATTGTAGAAGGTCTGCGTTTTTTCGCCCTCATTCCCATGCTTCCGTCGTTCGATCCACATCATCGAACCAAGCGCCGTTACGACCGCAAGTGAGAGTCCCAGCGCGAAGTACAAAAGCTTCAACCAAATCCCACCATAGGTTCCATAGTGTAGAGGCGTCACCGCATTGGCGACGCGCATTGCACCGGTTTCTTCTCGAAACTCGTTCGGAGGACTTGGCTCACCGGTTGCCCCGTTGATGTAAGTCACATCAGCAAACGTAAGGCGCGTGGATCCTTTGTAGAACATCTCGAACTCAGCGGCTGCATCTCCAAAGTTCCGCATGATCACCATGTATGGGTTCTTGCCGGAGTCTGGATGTTGCATTTCGCGCAGCTCATCGAGGCTAATCATTTGAACTTGTTGTCCGGCGGGTTCAGCGTCGGGTCCCAGAACGGCTGCCACCAGCGCTTCCACGTCGCCTTTATAAGCGATTGCCGCAATCAGCTGAGATACGATCACAACAACCCCGAGATATGCGCCTGTGAACGCAATCATGATATAGAATGGCAAGCCCCACAGCCCGACAACTTTATGACTGTCTTGCCATTTCAAACGTTGTGACCGCTTCAGCCGCATCGAGTAAGCTTCTTCTCGAATTTTCGTGTGCGCGATGATGCCCGTAAGGATCGCCAGCATGAGAACGATTCCAACGATACCGACCAATGACCGCCCAACGGTGCGCCCGCCAAGCATGTCTGGCCACATGAAGTCGCGATGGAAGTCCAAAATCCACTCACTCAATCCACCCCCACGAATGGCGATGGGCGCACCCGTGTTTGCGTCCCATCTTTGCTGGGCGTCCAGGTGATTATCATCGGCATCATGCCAGTGAACGACACCGAAATAGTAAGGGGCGTGCGTGGTAGGGTAATCGAGGCGGACAAATTCTGTTTCAGCGCCGCCGGTTTGATCTTCGACCCAGGTTTTGAAGGTCGCATCAATCTCCGCAGGTGTCTCGCTGATCACGACCCGCAAGGCCGGATCTTCCCAGGTTTTAATCTCATTGTCGAACAGAGCGAACGCTCCGCTGAAGCAGACGATGAAAACAATCAAGCCAAGCGTGATGCCCGCCCATGAGTGGAGATCGTAGTTTCGAAGATGACGTGCTCGATCCATTTCTTTGTCGCTCCTTTATGCCGGCGGCGGGGTCGTGAACACGATGTATCCACTAACGATGGATATTGTGATCAGTCCAGAGGCTACGCGCCACCCATGCTTGTCCCAGTAGCACCAGAACTGAAAGGCGACCCAAATTAGTGAGACCGCAAGCGCCATCCAAAGCGCGAGGGCCCGAAATTCGATTGGTAGCGTAAGCATGAGCGCCGCGCTTAAAAACATAGATGCGATCAGCGACCAGATGATGACACTGGTTAGCCGAGGGGCATGCACAGTCCAAGCTGTCAGAGCGGTCACAAGCCCAAACACAAATACGGCCCGGCCAACACCGCTTCCCGGGAACCCGAGCACGACCCCAGCAATCACGCTTACGATCATGATTAGGAATGCAGCAAACCCCATCCACCGAGGCCTCACGCTCATGATTTTGGTTAGTCCGACTCCCAGTGCCACGGCGATGAAGAACGAGAGCACCAAAACAATCAGATCCGTCATGACAGGACAGCCCCTACCCCAAGAACGACACCCAAAGCGCCCGAAGCCATCGCGACCCGTGCATGCCAGTCTGGTTTCTGCGCGCCTAGAAAAAGGCCGGCCACAAATGCAAAACTAAAGATGCCAAGCCAAACCGGGATTCCAAGTTCCCAACCCTGCAGTGACGCAGTCATCGTTAGAGTAAGGACGAACACCAACAGAGCTATGACTCGCATACCCAAGCGTACGGAACCCGATGCGCGAACATTGGCAAAAGGAGAACGCCGCTCATCTGCCTGATAAAGCAGAGCGCATCCTGCGAAGAGCAGACAAGCTGTGGAAAAAACGGTCAGCATTCTAAACTCGGCAAAAGGGGCGCCCCATGACGCCCCCGCGTGCCATCCCCCTTAGAAGTTTGCCTCAAGGCGAACGCCTACAACCCGTGGATCGCCGATGCGAGATGTACCTGAAAGGAAATTTCCGCTCGCATCAAAGTCACGATTAAGGAAGGTGTAATAGTCCTCGTCAAACAGGTTCCGCGCGTAAACCGTAATTCGCGAATAGTCGTTGAACTCGTAACCCACTCGAGCATTCACGAGCGTATAAGCCTCAACAACATCTTCATTTTCGTTGTCGCTGAAGACATCGTCGCGATAGCTGACATCTAGGCCGTAAAAGATGCCGACATCATGAATTTTGTTGAAGCCGACATTGTATGACCATTCTGGCGCGAACGCGAACGAGTTGCCGGTATAATCAAACTGCGAAGTAACGAAGTCTTCAAATTCGGTTTTGACGTAACCAAGCGAGCCATAAATATCGAGCGTAGAGTCGACCGCGTAATCCGCGTCAATCTCAAACCCCATCAACGTAGACTCTCCGGCATTCACGGTACGCGTCAACGTACTGGTCGTGCCATCGGCTAGAACGATAGGCTCTGGCACCTGCTGATCCTGCCAGTCGGCATAGAAGATATTTGAGTTGATTGTGAGGTCGCCGTCTAAAAGCGTCGATCGTGTAGAGAATTCATAATTGGTCAGAAACTCTGGGTCGTAATCGATCGTCCGGCCATCCAAGACGCTGAGCTCTGATCCCCCCGCGCGGTAGCCTTGCTGAACCACGAAGGCCAGATTGGTGTGATCTGCAATTGCATATTGGACACCAAGTTTTGGGAGGAACGCGTCAAACTCTGCTTCTGTCGACGCAGTGGTGGTGCCTTCAAACGGCCCGAGAAGCGCTTCGAAGCCCGGTGGAATGCCGGGGATAAATCGCGTGTCGGCAGTGGAGTCTTGACTTGTTTCTTCATGATCGACCCTGGCACCGAAAAGCAAGCTCAACTGATCAGTCACCTGGTATTCGCCATCAACGAACACCGCATAGTTCATCGCTTCGCTGATAGACAGAGAGTCTCGCCCAATGTTCAAACCTGTTCCAGCAAGCAGCGGGCTCAAGGCTGCACCTGCAACAATAAAGTCATCATCGAAAGAGTCTTCGGCATCGACATAGTAGAGCCCGACCAAGGCGTTCAGGCGGTCGCCTGCATACTTTAAACGAACCTCTTGAGACAGCGCCTCATCGGTACCTCGACGATCCAATCCAACTTCGGATGTGTCGCCCGGTTCCGTGTTGAAGTCTTCCAATCGGATATAGTCCGTAGACTGGTGAGTTGTAATCGATTGGAAGGACCAAGTCTCAGAGATGTCCCACTCCAGGTTCACCGCATTCAGAAATGTCTCGGTGCCTTCCCGGCCTGGGATATTGTAAGCGACGTCTCGGCTGAACGTGTCGGTTTCACCGACATTGATTACGTCTTCACCCGCGAAATTCTCCGCATAGGTATGCGTCGTCACGATCCGAATATTTTCAGTTGGCGTGAATAAGAGCTTTCCGCGAATGTTGCTAAGCTCTGACGTATCAGCGTCCTCATTGAGGAGTGTATTCGTGATGAAGCCCTTGCTTTCGCGATAGTCGCCTGAAAGGCGGAAAGCGAGTTTTTCATCAATGATCGCCGTGCCACCAGCTGCAGAGATCTGATAAGTGTCGGCTTCCGCCACTTCGAGACGCGCCCGAAAATCAGGTTCAAACTCTGGATCTCGCGTGCGGATGTAGATGGCACCCGCCAATGCATTTCGCCCGAAGTTGGTGGATTGTGGTCCGCGGAAGACCTCGATCTGAGAGACGTCCCAAGATCCAGTTGGTCCGAAGAACGTGGTCTGGTTTCCAAGCGGAGCGTCATCCACATAGGTCGTGATGGTGAGGCCTGACCCACCGCCACCTACGCCGCGTTGATCAACCCCGCGTATGGCAAAGCCTTGCTCGCCAAATGCCGCTGTCACGTTAGGAATACGCTCGATAATATCGTAAAGGTCCGCGACAGGTTCACGTGCGATTTCTTCCGCTGTCACGACCGAAACACTGTCAGGTGTTTCCATCAAAGACTGCTCAAACTTTGTCCCCTGAACAATGATCGTACCAAGGCGTGCCTCGTCTTCATCACCCTGGTTGTTGCTGCCTTGAGCGATCGCCCCGGAAGCCATGAGGGCTGCAACCGACGCGCTAATTGTCATGCGTAACATTCTAACCGATCCCATTGAGAATAATTCTCAAAAGGAGTTATAGACAATGAGAATCATTTGCAACAAGTATTTTGTGTCGCTTAACTTGTAGTAGAAAGGACGCGGCGAAGATCAGCTCGTTCGAATTTGCGTGCGGCCTTTTTAGGGCGTTTTAAGCCGTTCACTCGAACGCAGGTTTTGCCAAACTTCGGCTTTACGATCGCTCTTGCCCATCATCTCGCTCATTGTCCTGCTCTTCTGCGGGCGTTTGGCTTGTATCATTGAAGTCTTCACCAAGACCTACGCGACGCTCCAAATCTTTGAAATATTCATCCGTCATTTGGGCTCGGACAAAGTCGCCTCCAATTGCGGGTTTAGCGCGCTCAAGTTGCTGGAACTCTGTAAAATCAGACTTGCGATCAAGCGCGCGTTGCTTCCAGTCGGCTTTATGCTGCCCGATTTCTGCAGAGGTCTTTTGCTCAGCGGAGGCGGATTCTTGGATCAGTTGCTTTCCGGCATTGGAATGTGAATCCTTCCGCTCAACCTTAGCGTCTTTGATCGCTAACTCGATCTTGGAACTCCGCTGTTTTTCTAGAGCTCGAAGTGCCCGCTCTTGCCCACGCTCAAAATAGGTTTTGCGTTCACCGGCGTTTGAGAGAACGCGGAATGAGCGAGAAATAAGTCCGGTGTCCTGTTTGTCGAAGGCGCTTCGAACGGTCTTGAGTGCGTTCTTGGTGCGCCCGAAGAATGACGCTTCCAGAGCTTCAAATGTTTTTCGCTCGGCGGCCTGTTGGGTTTTAAGATCCCTGAACTGGGGCCGGAATTCTTCGCGGATCGTGGCCTTGGCCTGATTGATCCGTTTTTTCATGGCTCGGTCAGCTTGAACTTTTCGATCTTCAAATCGCTTTTCAATGTCAGCAGAACGCTGCTGTTGTTTTGCAGCCAATACACGGCCTTGCTCGTAAAGCGCAGCGTCTTTGTGTTTCTGATTAGCCAGGAACGTCTTCAACCGATCATTATCGTTTGAAGCCTGCGCGAGCGCCTTTTCTTCTTCATACGCTTTCCGGGATTTACGCCGCTCAGCCTTCACATACTCGCCGCGATCCCGCGCAGCCATATTCTCTTCCCGAGCCGGGGTCTTGTGCGCTGTGCCATGCTCCTTGCTGAAGCCAAGCGCCCAACGCGAGGCCTTCAACTGATCATTTGAGGTTGGCAATCGTCGCCCATGTTTCGGGTGCACCACGTTGAGCATGATGTGAACATGGGGATTTTTCGTGTCGGTGTGGGCGTACAAAACCGCTTGATGCTCGTCAGCCATCTGGCGGATGGTTGCGCCTTTGCCGCCCCGCTTTGTCGGATCTTTTCCCAAGCGGGACAAAAGCTGATCGGCAGCCGTCTCCATCGTTTCGCGATCATGCGGCTCATCTTGATCAAAGCTCATCACGATATGCATCACTTCGCCATTCTCAGCATGTCGACCGACGCGCACGCCCGCTGACCGTTTAAGCTGATTTTGCGCGGCAGCTGTCGCTATCATGATTTTGTAAGCATGCTTAGGGCTGGCTGCGAGATTTCGCGCAGACATCCATTCCACGCGCTCAGAGGTGTTACCCTCTTTGTCGTGGGCGCAGTAATTGTGGAGCCCCTTGAAGCTAAATCCTGCTGTGCCGCTTGGATTAATGATGACATTCATCAATCCATCCTTTCCAGAACGCTATCGAGGACGCTGCGAAGATGATCACCAATCTCTCGCCAGTAATAAGGCATGTCCCGCCCGCTATTCGCGGCGAGGGCAATTTGATTGATATTGCTGCCAATCGCATTCAACTCGCGCTGCAATCCACGAACGGCCTCGACAAGGTCGGGATCTGAGCCACGATGCGGGGAACGAATTTCAAGACCATCGATCAGCGCACGGACAAGGTCATGCTCAGACATATGGGCTGCATCGGCCTTTTCGATGAGGTTTTGATGCGTGCGCGCAGAGAACCGGGTGTTGAACTGGATGGACAATTTGTCTTCAGCACTGAGGCGCGGTCGTCCGCCTTTTCCGGTTCGAATTTTGGTCGTCGTTTCGGTCATTCATTATACTCAGTGTGCGGCCCGCAATAGCGGAAACGCGGGTTTGGTTTTGGAAGGACAGCGTATGTCCTTATCCGAACGCAGTTTGAGCGCGCGCTCATAGCATCGGGTCATTTGGGACAATGATCGATGCTCGCCCGCTGCAAGCGCCAGACATCCTTAGCGCCCATTTATGGGCGGTAGTAGGATGGTTTTTGCATGCAAAAACATATCTGGCTCCTCCTACTTTGTAGATTTTTGCCATAACAGACGTGATAATGCAAATTTTGGAAAATGGGTTTTGGCTCGTTGTTGATGCACGACCCGTAATCGAACCGAGTTTGCGCTCTAAGCGCTGCGCTCACGGATCGATGTCAGAGGCAAACGCGAAAAACCGCCCGGCCAATCAAGTCCGAGCGGTTTTGCTGCAGTGGTCGTTTTATGCAGCTCGGGCAGCTGCCTTTAACTCGGCAATGCGGTCGTAAGCTTTACCCGCGAGGCGAGAAACCATGAGCAATTCCAGAGTGCTAAAACTGTTCGTCTCATGCCATTTGTCATCGCCGTCAGTATAGCTTCTGGCAATCGTCACACTATAGCGCGTTTTGCCCTCTTCCGTTTCGTTCTGCCAGATGGTTGCGGAAATCATTCCATCTTTGAGTTTGTCGAGTGGTTTGTTTGACATGTTTTTCTCCTGTCGTTGAGGCTGAGACGATCCCAACCGATGCGAGTGGAGAAAGGCAGATGGCGCGGCGATGCATGGTCTTCACGGCTCGGCGCTCTGCGCCGAGGTGGTGCGGAAGATCCATTGCATCCCCCAAAGGGGCCTGGCCGCAATCTTCTGCCTTAGCTTGCATTATTACGGCTGGGTTTCGGATCAGATCCAATGAAAGAGGAAATGCAAAGACGAACGCTCACCAAAAACGATGCCCGGATCATTTTCGCATCCGCGCCGCCCGAATGACGGGGCAAGGGCAGCGCGGCTCCGAAAACGATCCTTTTTCAAGCCTATACTTGCCCATGAAGGGAATGCATTTGCATAGAGGAATTTCTGGCTTTAACGCCTGTTTGGGACATCAAATACTGGGGCGAGTTATTCATGCATATGAACCATCCAGACAAATTAGGGTCTGCGGTTTGGGCCGACCCTCAGGATATCGCGCAGCGCTACAGATATCGTCGTGGTGAGAGCTTCTGGCTTGGGCGAAATCCGTATGACTATGACCAGACGATCGGCATCGATGATGATCGCCATGTCTTCCTTTGCTCTGGGACGCGCGGCGGCAAAGGGCGCGGCATAATTCTGCCCAATCTCCTGCGATGGCGCGGTTCCGTTGTCTCAGTCGACCCGAAGGGCGAAAATGCCTCTATTGCCGCAGCAAGGCGCGCGAATGGAAATGAGTATTGCGAAGGCATGGGGCAGAAAACCTATGTGCTTGATCCTTACGGACGCGCAGACGTTCCGGATGACCTGCGTGCATCGTGCAACCTTCTAGATATTCTTGATCCTGAATCTGGCTCCCTCCTAAGCGAAGCAGAATCCTTAGCTGAAGCCATGCGCGTGACCCAGCAAGGCGGTGAAAGCGAAAGCTGGTCGAAAGCTGGCGCCGAGATAACCGCGCTCGTTATCGCTCATGTTCGAACCTTTGATGGGCTTCCAGATGAGCACCGAAATCTGGTGACCGTGAGGGAGTGGCTCTGCGCAGGGCAAACGCTCGCCGTTGATGCTGTAAAGAACATCAACAAGAAGCGCCTGAAAGAAGCCAAGGCTGCTGGCGAAGAGCCCGACCTACTGCAGATCCCTGACCCGTTCGAAATGCTGTTCAAAGACATGGAACGCAATTCAGCGCAGCGCGGTGCGATCGCGCGGCGGGCTAAGTCCTATCTCAGTCTCATGCGCACAAATGCCCGTCAGTATGGATCGCTGATCCAAAACGCGCGCAGCGAGACTAATTTTGTCGATGATCTCCAAATGGTAGACTCGCTGACCGGGTCGAGCGCGGGTGGACGTTCGTTCAACATCTCTGACCTCAAAAACGACGCCGAGGGGATCAGCGTGTTCATCTGCTTGCCGGATAAGCCATCCCACCCTGCCGTTAGATGGCAAAAGGCCCTTATCACCCTCATTCTTGATCGGATGCAGGAAGATCAAAATCTTCCAGCAACGGGTCGCCCTATTCTCATGTGCTTGGATGAGTTCGCATCGATGGGGAAAATGGAGCGCATCGGCGATGGCATGAATTCCATCGCGGGTGCTGGCGTCAAACTGTTCATCGCGGTTACTCAGATCGGCAAGCTCAAAAAACTCTATGGTGAAGCGTGGTCAGAATTTCTGGCTGGCTCCAGCATTCATATTTGGTTTCAGATTGATGACCTGGAGACGCGCAAACACATTGAGCAAGCGTTTGGTGATGCACAAATTGTACTTCGCGGACGCACAGCAAGTGTCGCGCACTCTAAACAAACCGGAACGACAGAAAGCACGGCGGAATCGCACGGCGAATCCTATAGCGAGGCGGAGGCAGCGTCGCGCGGACAAACTGAGGGTACGTCCTTTGCCCGTACTGTTGGCCACAACCTATCAACATCCGTCACCGATGCGGAAAATTTCAGCCGAACCACCGGGAAGTCCAAATCGAACACCAAAGGCAGTAACTCGTCCTGGCAACTGTCACGAGGCTTCGGGCGAGGCTCTAGCAACAGCTCTGCACATGGTCACTCTTCCGGTCAGTCGCACAATGATTGGCTGTTTTTCAAGCCTCTCGTCAAATCAACCAATGAAGGACGCAATTCTCAGCACACGTCCGGGTCTAATACGAATAGCTCAGAAAACAAATCGAAGGGTGGCGGCACAAATCAAAGCCGGACGATATCTGTGCAGGATTCTCAGACGGTAGGTGGCTCAACGTCTACCACGCGACAACAAGGAAGTAGCGAGAGCGAAACCGATACGAGGCAATCATCAACCACCAATACCCTTTCGGAAACCTACACGCGCGGACGCAGCCAGCAGACGACGCAAACGCAAGGAACAAGCTATACCGAAGGTGAAACCATCACCGAAGGGATGCAAACATCATTTCAAAAGCGGCCATTAATAACCGTCGCCGAAATCAACCGATATCTGAAGCGCATAGATGAGCGTGAAGATCTCGCCTATCCGGGCTTCGCATTGGTGCACTTTTCCGGTGAAGATCCGTTTTTGGTGCGAAAATGCTATTACGATCAAGACGCAGAGTTTGAGAATTGCTTCACGCCGCATTACCGCTTCAAACAAAACTATCTACCGTTTTCGAAGCAGCGGCTTGTGGGCGGCCAATACACCGATCAACATTTCCTCCCGCTGCGTTTGCCGCTCGCCGTGCAACACGTGAAAGAAGAAATCGATGTCGTCCTCAAACGGTCAACAGATCGATGGTTTGATGAGGGTGATGAGCTATTCGATTGGACTGCTCCAACTCTTCAAGCAAATAGCGAACGTCTGGCCGCTGCGACAGAACCTGTAGAGCCGCTTTTTTCAAAAGATGCCCCCCCTTCAACAGAAGAATTCGGTCCATTTGATCTGGCGCCAGACCCTGAACCCTATATGAGCGTTGATGAGCGTACAGGTGCGCCAATCCGAACAACTGAAAGTGTCACCGCTCCTGCAGATGGGAAGGTTATAGATATCGCTTTGCAGCCCGCCTTTGTCGAGGACGGGGACATTATGTTCCTGCGTATGGAGCGACCAGTCGGCGATGAAGAACGCGAAGAATTATCGCTTCAAATGTTCGAAGGGCTGATTTTCTACCTTCAAAAACTTGGCTTAACCCAAGCTGCTCTTGATGCGCTCATTGATGCGTTCAACGAAGCTCGGCGGGCAGCATGGGAAAAAATCCAAGAGGAACAAGACCAACTGGCGGAAGCGAAACGGAAAGCGGAAGCCGCTTATTTCGCTCGCCGGAAGAAAGAAGAAGAAGACGAACAACGACGACAACAGGCAGAAGCGCTAAGCGAGCAAAGAAAAGCAAGGCAAAGAATTATCAATAATGTCCTGAAAACGGGCGGGGTTTTGATCGCAATTCTAGTAGGTTTGAATATGGCCGAATTCGCGTATGACGAATTTCAAAATTGGCGGTCTAGCCAGTTTGAGCGATGGCCGAGGGCTGAAACGGCTTTTGTTGATGCCCGGATAGAAAGGATTAGGGTCGAAGGACTGAGCGGGGATGTGGCACGAATGGCCGATGTGGTTTACGGCCCCGTAAAAATCCAACTCGAAACCGGGTACTGGGTTTATCTTGCAGGTGTTTCGCAATACGCACGTCGCGCATCAAGAACACCGGGTACATTTACTCCCGCTGAGGTGCCCAGAGAGTTTGGCTCCGGTGAGTTTGAGCGACTTCAGTGTCAGATTTTAGATAAAGCATCGAATGTTGCTCGCTGCTTTTTCGATGATGGAACCGATATCTCCCAGCTACTCCTGAGAGAGACAAGACTGACCCGGCTGACTTCGTTCATGCCGCGTAATACCCGGCGGCAACGACAGATTGCTAAGGCAATCTACGCCGAATACGCATCAATAGAACTGCCGATGTGGACAAAGGAAACACTAGACAGCGCAAAAAGATGGAACAGGCCGGCAGACTATGAGGAGACCTTTGAGCGGAGGATCGAGATTGCGAGAGTGATACCGTTTGGATCTGCCACCATTATGAAGTTCCATGAATCGGCCATGAATGAAGCTCTTAAAAAGCCTAGAATGCATGATTACGGAGAATAACCCTGGCCATCATCTTGATCTTGTCCGGCCTGCTGTCCCGCCGCTTCCTGCTCAAGTGCATAATCTTCCATGCGAGCTTCAAGATCGGCATAGTAGCTATCAGTCATTGAAATTCGTGATTGATAGTTGTCGTCGTTCATTTGCTCGTAGTGAGTTTCGCGGTCTTGCTCACTACTGATTTCAGGCGGCGGGCGCATATTGTGCTCTGGCGAGTCGCTTCCAACCATTTCTGAGCCGCGTTGCTCCGCCTGCATGTCCTTAGCGAACTCGTTATTGGCCGCAGCGTCGAACTCCGGTTTTACCTCGTGATCCGGCAAGAATTCACCTGGTTCCTTTTCTTGCGACTTGGCTTCCGCCGCTTCTCGCTCCGCAATTTGGTCGGGGTGTTCTGCGCTCGGAAGCTCTACGCGATCTAGATTTGTATGAACAGCCTGTTCAAACCGGTCTTCAAGCTCACCAAAGCGGGTTTTGAATTCGTCCAAGGTTTCGGACGTAAAACCTTCTTCCTTGTTGCTGCCGTTCTTAGACATCGTATTCACCTCTGAAACACGCTTAGCGCGGATCAGCGCAAACTCAAATGCTGGGATTTGCAGCGCCGCCAATCATTGTGATAAAATTACATATTGCCAGTGGAGGTGTATGCAACTTGAGCGGTCGAAATATCAGAGTGGATCTGAGCCTGAAGTTCTAACAGTACGGTTTGCCGATTCCGTGACGAAGAGTGCCGGTTGCATGAAGTCGCCCAAAACCGAATGGAAAACGCTCGCCGAAGAGACCGCTCGCAATCTCGGAATTGAAATGCATATGCGTGAAATGGAAGACGGAACCCTCGCTGCCGCTTTTCACTCGACAGATGAATGCAATCTACTCGTTGCAGCCATGCAGCCGGATTGGAAGCCCAGGCTCCTTGAGGGGCTAACCTATCTCGTCACAACGATGCAAATTCAGATGTATGGCGATGGCTTTGAGGCTTTTCTGGAAGATCTAGGTCAAGAGTACGATCTTGAGCGATCTGACTTTGACGACATTCTCCTGTCTGATGAAGAAGCCTATAGCCGCCACGTGGATTTGGGATAATTGGCCTGTGCTTGTCATCGGATGTGAGGCGCCTTAGCTTGTAAGCATGCTCCCTGAAGATCAAAAACGCTTGGACCGTGAAGCCAGCATAGCGAAAGCGACAAAGGGCGGCGACTATTCTCGTTTGGAAAAAGAGATATCAAACGCCAAATCAGAGCATGCGAAAAACTCCGAAGCGCAAGCTGAAATCCGAGCGCGGGAGCAGCGCGGTATTCGAATGACGCAAAGCTATTACAAGTCGCTAGAACGCTCTGCATCGGGTTTTCATAAGACAGATAAACCGAAGGATCAGGGCCAGGAGCAATAAGCTCGATTGCTCGAAATTATCAAAACCCACTTCGAAACAGCAGTATTGTTTGTTTTCAATGGGTTAGGTGATTTTCCGTAACCTTGGTTTTCCAAAACCCAGATGCCCTCTTATCCGCGAACGCGTTAAGCGCCTGATCCGGTTGAATAAAAGCGGTTTGGGCGATTTGTCATACTGAATATTATCACTCAAAATGCGTGGACGCTTGAAGGCACAATCCGAAACCGCGGCGATCGAACGCCGCTGACGTTTCGGCATGATAGATCATGGCTTCCCACGTCCAAATATGCAAAACTTGTATTATCGATAATCGATATGTTATAAGGATCCACAAATACAGATATTGAACGATTTGCGAACTGAGTTTGGAGCGCATAGCCGGGTTAAAGCCCCGCCCCCTGAAACTAAAAAACCGACTAGACGCGAAACCCACGAGTCCGAGAATTTTCGGTTGTTGGAACGAGACTTAAGAGAGAACCCGGCTCTGTGGCCCCTTCCCGACTATGCGGACCTGACCTGATGTTTGCGTTTTTCTCTGATCCTTTGTTTTGGTTTCTAATGGGCGGGTTTTCTGCGTTGATGGTCCAGATTGCGCGGGAGCCATGACGCTGACGGCTGTTTTCACCAAAACGCGCCTACCGGCGCGTCGATATGATCAAAAGTTTAAACCAACCAAGCCACGCCATTCGCCGCGTGTGCGGTCTAAGCGTCGTCGGCGCTATCCAAGACCCAAGCGCTAAGAAGGTATTGGGGTTTTCCCATCCTCTTCACGCGCACGTCCCCATATTCCATAAGTTTCCGCTTGGCTTCCTGAAGGCAATCTTACGATCTTGCCGCTTTCGCAGATTGTTCGGCTCTGGTGTACCGCTCCCCGCATCTCTTAGGCATGCAACGTCGGTGTCGCCATCACGGTCGGAGCGCAGTGGGGGATTTTCCAGCCCTTACCCTCTGTGGTTGGGGTTTGAACAAATCGCACGCGTAGCATGCAGTGAAGGGCTGATGTGGACGTGCCTCCTCGTCATGCAATGTTGGCGAGCCTGAGCATGAGGATTTCGAAAATGAGAATTCGCCCGCCGTGCAGCGGCTAAAACGGGCGAATGCCTTTAAAGTATGCGTCAGCATTCAATTTGGCGCGATAGCGATCGTCACCCGACCCGGACAAGACGATCTCTGATCGGCTTGGTGCGCACAAGCGCGTAGAGCGCGGTTTCAAAGAAAATCGCTAATGAGCCACTTTTAAAAGGAAAGAAGAGGTTTGAATTACCCGCTTTCGAAGCAGATGCCAAAATCGTCACAGATTTGCACGAGTTTCCGGTCTAACGGGTCAGAGCTTTCTCTATCTATATGTAGTATTGGATTAATGTCGGACTCTTGTGTCGTGGCCTGTTTTCTGCGGCTTACAAGCGGTTTCGTTTCCGGTGGTCGCGGTTTCGCGCGCTTGTAGATCGCCGCTTTGCAGAGCACGATACGAAGACCAATCACATAGCCCATGCGGTTCGTAATGCGCCTGAAGTACAGATACCCCTCTTCGGCTGCATCACGCAAATAGCGTTGTACTTGCCGCGCGGAGCGTCCCAGATTTCTGCCAATGGCGCCGAGCGTTGTCTCGATGGGTCTGCCATTGCCGCCCCACCCTGCGAGCAAGCAAACCATTCTTGTGGTTCCTGGCATTAGGCGCGCGTCGCGGATGAAAGACTGATTGAGCGGCGCAACGAAGGCAAATCCGGTGGGGGGACGGATTTGTTGCTTGCGTTTGAGTCCGCGACCAATTTCAGTTGGTGGGACATAATAGGGCAAAGTTTTTAGGGCATGACCAAGGAATGGCATCGGTGTTTCCTCCTATAAGGGTTGGAAATCCGCCAAATTCTGGCCGCAGAAACACTTCGCAAAAATAACTTGCGTTTACAAAGCTCTAGTGTATTATTGGAGATGCAACTTCCCAAAGAATACACGATTTCAGAGACCCGCTTCGGCGGGTTTTCTTATGACTGATTTACGCAGTAAAACTTGTTGATAAATCGCAAGCAGGACTGCAAGCGAATCAAGTAATATTATAATATATACTTATATCGCCTATCGTTTCAACATGAAACGTATCGGGACGAACTGAAACAGTGGATGAAACAAACAGTATAAGCATATGTTATCATTACGGGATGCGGCATTACGAGTGAACAAAGGCAAGTCCACGCTTCAGCGTGCGATCAAGAAAGGCAAGCTCACGGCGAACCGCAGCGAAGCGGGTAACTACGAAATCGACCCTTCGGAGCTTGCCCGCGTTTACCCTGAAGCGTTTGCTCCAAAATCTGTCTCCGCGTTTGATGGGACAGATATGAAACGTCCCGTTTCGCCGGGTCGGGACAGCGTGGGACAAGCTGAAACGGCCCTTCTCCGTCTTGAGGTTGAGCAATTGCGCGAACGACTGAAGAGCGTTGAGACCATGAGCAATCGGGAAATTGATATGGCGCATGAGACGATCGAAGATCTCCGAAAACGTCTCGATGACGCCGCCTCCGAAAAGCGAACCCTCACGCATCTCCTGGAACATCACGTTCAAAGAACCGATGAGCCGGAGAAGCCAAAATCGTTCCTTGAAAAACTGTTCGGCTGAGGCTTGTTCCGAACCGTCCCGCTGAACCATCCCAAAGATAGAACTGGGACACATGTATCCGACTTGCGGATGCGAAGTTTCTCAGCTTGAGTGTCGCGGAATCCACCGCCTGCTTTGCTACGACGGTAGCGGTCTGCCTCAACAAAACGACTGTTTCACACTGGCCCCGCGTGTCCCGTTCTCCGCGCAGAATTACGCCATGGCACACCAGAAGGGAGATGCTCCAGAACAAAAGGCAACAGCTACAGCGCCACCATCTGATTTGCTCAAATTTTGTCCCTGAGGTCGATGAATGGGTTTTCGTGTCGACACCCCAAGCGGAAGACGCACACCGGCCTCTCCGAGCTTCTATGGGCAATTCACCCAATGACGGCACGACACTGTCAAAAGAGCTGACGAGTCAGAACGTTCAATTCGATCTCACCACCCCGACCCTGTGTAGGTTGTGCTCGGAAAATCTAACATTCGTGAGTTTTCCGCGGAACCTAGAATAACGGTTTGAAGCGAACAAACTTCCTCGTTTTCAAAATAGTGAGTCCGACCTCAGAGATAGCGCAGTTCTGAAAAGAGGGTGCACACATAAAATGGGATTGTCTGGCCGGCCTGCGTGAGCCGCCAATAGATCCAGGTTATCGCCATGGTCAAAAACATAGGCTTCCTGATTGGAGTCACCTAATATGCCAAAGAAACCGAACCATAACATCACATCGACAAATCGTTTTGCATTGGCCGCATTTTTCAGTCGGCGGTTTGCCAGGCGTTCAGCATTTCTTCGATCCAATCTGACGCCTTCTTTGGCAAAGCTGTAAATGAGTTTATCAGCCTCTGGAAAGATATCTCTCACTTCAAAGTTCAGATCTCTGAGCATTTCGATTGAGTAAGACTTTATGGAGTTTTCCACGTCGATTTCGCCGATTTTCGATCGACCCGCGAGCGCAGCATTTGAGAGACTCAGCTCAATTAAATCGATAAGCGATCGAGGCCTCCGAAGGCTATTATCTACGAGCTTGTTGAATAGTTTGAGTTCACCCGGCTCATCCCCCGATAGGTCACACCACGTTATCGATGGAGAGATACCATTATCTTGGCTGTAAACTTTGAGGCGTCGGTCGACCAGTTCACTCATGAGCGCAACGTCATTCCACGAAATGCGAACTACGCTGTCTTTACCCCGGTCACTCGCTTCTTGAACTAACCAGTCATAAACGTCATCTCGTAGGAAAATAACCGCAGAAATGTCTGCATTGTTTCGACTACCAAAGCGCTGCACTCGCTGCCCTGCATCAATAAGGCATTGTACGCTGACAACGTCCTCAGATGAAACACCTGCTGTGGTCCAACCCCGATCCAAATTGTCTACCAATATTAGAGCGTGCTTCTTGTGCTGCAGATAGTCGACCACGAGTTGGCGGAGATTCCGAAAATCAGTTCTATAGATGAGCTCCGTGATCTCAGGAGTGCTCAGTATCTTTCCCTCGCTCCCAGTATCTGCACTGCCCAAATCAAGCCGAAGCCGATTGATCAGCCTCAGGAGCCGCTCGGGAAAGTCACCTTCGCGAAACTCATCAACATTGTCGTAAGCCTCTTTGAGCGCGGCGTATGGGGCTTCTAACCTCCTATCGCGGTGATACAGATCTTGATCACTGCTGAGAATTTTGTGCGCCAACTCGAGATACAGAACATATTCCCAGAACACTGTGAGCGTATGAGCTTGAGTTGCGCCGGTGAAATTTCCCTCAATGATCTCGTTGAGTTTCAGAAGTTGGAATCCTTCAGGACGCAAATCCAACACGATGTTTGCTGCATTGGCTCGCATTCTATTTCGAACTTGCCAGAATATTGCAGTTTTTCCGGTTCCTTTGCGACCTACGACGAGGCTTGCTTCGCCTCGCAGCGTGCGGTGGTACTCTCTCGTTTCAACGAAGTAACCGTCCAAAGTTCTGACTTCGTTTTCAGCCGAACTAGCACCTAATTGAAGGTTTACCAGGTGCGATTTAGCGACCTGTCTGTTCGGCAGATGCTGCTCTTGAATTTTTTGATGAATGAAAGGCAGCTTCGCCACAATAGCATCTTGGATGTCTTCGATCCTATTGATCTGAACAACGTCATCACGCAAGTCGAACGGAGCTGTAAACTTTTGATACTTCAGAACACACTTGGGTACCGAAGAACCGTCTGCGATACCGGCAAGTAGGTATGCTCGCAAATTGTGTTCTTCTGACCCTTTAATGGTCGAGGGAAGCAGTGATAAAAATACTCCCGCAGAAGAAGCTATTTCACGATACGCGCGCTCAATGGGCAATCTATGGTCTTCTTCTGGATCATGATGCCTTGTCCCAAAGTTCTGCTTCTTCAAGCGTGCGAAGTACCCCGTCGCAAATTCGATTTTTTGTTGGTGATGCTGGAAGAAGATCGGTTGTTTCTCATCCAGATTCATTCCTGGCCTTGCCTGTTTGTAGGGTTCGGATGAGTCTCTAAAAATTTGAGCCAGGTCGCGTCCGTTCTTGTACTGCTTCAGTCGCTGCGTATCAAAAATTCCCAGATCAACCTGTGTGTTTAGAGCTTCCTTGATGCTTGAATTAATCAACAAATAAACGGCTTTACCGACACCTACCGCATAACCGATCTCATAGAAGACGTTGGCGTTTGGGATGGAGATGTCAAAAAACGAAACTTCAGTGCTTCGTATTTTTTCAAGTACATCGGCAATTATGGGCTCTGAGGGCCCTTGGAGTTCACTCCAAGGAAAAAGCTGGGTCGCGGAATTCGAAGCTCTAAAAGTTTGAATTCCAGCTTCAATATTGTCTACCAATTCGTTTGGTGATGATGGAAAGCCAATAAACGCACTTTTCATTATTGGTTTCGATTGCTCGCTTGCTGAAGTTGGAAAACTCTAAGTTTTATTCGACCCATTACTTATAGCGATTGACCATCCTAGGTAAACGCAATTGCCCTGATTGTACGGATGTTTATCTGTTTGAGCTCCGGCAGCGTGGCTTATTTTCATAGTTACAGATCGAATCTTCTTTACGCCATCAACCTTCTTAGGGTTTCGAACTCAATGCTTTCATTCTAGATATCGCTAAAACTCAAAATTGGATCGCGCCCGACTCCGTGCAAGCGCGTACATAAGGTTTAGGACTTGGGCGAGTGCAATTGCTATTCCGATCGGCCAAGCGATCTCAAGTAGCTCAGTCCTATCGAGCGACCAGATTCCGACAAATGATGCGATGCAACCCAAGTTGAGGAAGCTGGCTGTAACCATGGAGTCGGAGACGTCTCGCGAGGCTTGAGCCTCTTT
Source organism: Henriciella sp. (assembly GCA_039970335.1). GTDB lineage: Bacteria > Pseudomonadota > Alphaproteobacteria > Caulobacterales > Hyphomonadaceae > Henriciella. Next base: position 227,898 of record JBDVMC010000009.1, read on the forward strand.
CATTGCCATATAGTCCCACGGAGCTGTCGCAATGACGATTGCCCAAAGGATGTAAGGAATCCAAGATCCTTCATGATCAATCTCATTGTACGCAAAATACATCGCGTAAGTACAAGTAGCGCCCGCGAGAAATAACGTCCAAGCCATCGCCGGGATTGCTAGTACTATTGCACCGACCGTACTTCCTCGTTGCTCAGCGGTGGCCGCGGCTGCGCCAAGTGCCAATGCCGGTAACAGCGCGATGCTAATGGCAAACACACCCACGAACAGGAATGCAATGCCGACTCCGATTAGGCTCCATTCGCCGAGGTATCCTAACCAAATACCCGCAACAAATGGCGCTGCGAAGTTGAATATCATGATCGGGATGGAGAGAGCCGCCATAACGATCGTTGCCAAAGAGGTGAGTGCTCTCATTTCGCTTCTCCCTTAAAGTCGACCTTTGTCCTCAGTCGCATGAACCGCTGTCTATGTGCATCTCGACGGTACCGCCATCGGTTCCGACGTATGTGTAATCGATCACCACCCCGAGATCGATCATCCAACGAATATTGGCGTCGCTGCAAACACTCGGCACAGTGTTCTCTTCAAAGAAGCTTCGAAGACGGCTACCATCACCAATCGCTGCAGACACCTCATAATCATAGGTAACTCGCTCGCTCTCGTATCTCATCCCAACCCACGTTGTGGACGCGTCGAGCTTTTGCGGCAGAGTCGGCATCGCCAATCCCACTTCGGCATGAAGCGATGCAAGTGCTAACTCCCGCTCCGCATCTGCGCTGAACGCATAATTGTCGTCCCAGTTGATCGGATGCCTAATCATTCTCGCGAATTCTGGGAGTGGTCGATCTAGCGTTAGCTCTTGAAACCTGATGTACGCTTCGCAGGCTGTACGATTATCTGTCGCGATTCCTTGGGAGGCTTCTACAAGGCCATAAAACTCGACTGGATTCTCCTTAGCCAGCCTTGTGAATACGTCGATCACCACAGCCTCTGCCTCGGCCTGACTCGCTATACCAGAGTTAGGTTGCCCGTTACTCCTCACTAGCGCTTCTAGAGCTTCAGCGTCACGAAGTTTCACGTCGTATGAGAGCACGTCGAGCATCGCTGTTGGTGCCACTCCCGAACCTACAGACACGCACATCTCAGGATGCTGTGGTCTGAGCGATTTCATCTTGCTCACCACGGCGCGCATCAAATCAGCCGCGCTTTCGTCGCTACCGTTGGCCATGAAAGTTCCCTGGTGTTGCTGAAAGAACTCGACCGCGAGCGCCGCCGCATCGCCACCAAACATGTCGACGTTCTTCGCCTTCTCCGCGAACTCGTCCCAGATTTCAGGGTATTCGTCCTCGACGGCTGCAAAACCGGCGGTCAATGGGTCACTGAATAGGAGACGATCATCGGAGTAATGTTCTTCAATCAACGAGAATCGTTGCCCTACAACAGCCGCAACAGCTAAGCAGAAGAGGGCAATCATGGTGACTGAAGAAGAATTATCCGCGCCCGGCTTTCCACCTAAGAAGTTGTATGCAACCAAGCTCGCGACCGCAGCCACTATGCTCGGGATGCCGTAGGCATAGGCCGACCTCACCCAGACGGGATTCCCGCCGTCTGCAAACCCATAGGCACTCAGACCCGTTCCGACACAGCCAGCTATTAGGAAACCGACGAAAAGCGCAACTCCCTCCCCTAGACCCTTCTTGAATGCCCTAGAAACTAGCATTCCTATTGCGAACAGAACGACGGTTGCGCCGATAGCGCCGCCAATGACGACGGGATTTAAAAAAGCTTGGAGCATGCCCCCCCTGCTTGCTGCTGTTGTCCTATCGGGTTAGCGTGAGAATAACACTTCAACAACAGAAATCTGGTCGGACCAAAGTATACGACCGTAATCGGTAATTCAGAAATAGGCTGTTCAAATCAAATTGATGCCGAGATTGGCATTAGTGCGCGTTCTGTTGCAAGCGATCTACTTGCCTTAAATTCACACGGTTTTTCGGGCACAACCTTCCTAGGGTCGTGATTCTAATGTCTGCTCTCGGCGTCGCAGGAGACATGCGCCGAAACTTAACGACGAAAGTACCTACTCCACACTTCCCGCCAAAAAACTCCGGATAAGGCAACCGTGAGAGGCAGAGCGAACGGAATAGAGCTGTCGTCGCTTCCGAACCGCATTCCCCACAGAAAAACCCCGACCATAGCCAAAAATAGAGCGCTTAGAGGCCAAACTTTTGGATTCAAACCGATTTCGTCAGAATTCCCATCGCGATACTTTTGCGTAAGCTCCGGCGAAATTTCATCGGAGTTTAGCACCGAACCATTCGGTCCAAATTCAGGAGGGTCAGGAGCGCTCATGAATGTGGTTTATCAAAAACCAGGCTCTTCATCAAATGTGCTAATGTCCCCACCTGACCCTATCCGGCCCACGTCAGTTTTTCTGGCAAGGAGTTGGACTCTCGCCACGCCAACGTAACTTTGTGCCGTGCGGCGTAGTGTGCAGATTGTCCTTCCCAGCCTGGAGTGATCGAAACGTCAACGATCGCGCCCGAGTCTGCATCGAACCTGAAACTACCATGATTGTTCGGCGTATGTGTGTACTCGTACGTCGCAACGGAACCGACTGAACCGATTTTTCGTATGTCGATGACGCCAAATCCCATAATCGTTAGCTATAGAGCTGAATACATGTTCGCAACTCCAATGTCCGCTTCTGACCCAAAGCGGACGTTAAAGTTCGCGCAACTGGACGAAATCAGAAGTTCCAGAAACGAATACCACTTCACTGGATCGGCCCAACGACAACTCATCTCCCTCCAGGAGCTCGACGACGATCGCAGTGACGTTGCCGGGCTCTTGAGGCGATTCATAACTCCCGACGCGGGCATTATCATTGCTAAGACGAACCAACTCGGAAAATGGGGTTCCGGCGGGCTCCATGATTTGAACTGGAATGAACACTTCTACTGTGCGGTTCGCTCGTAGGCGAACGTCGCGCGATAACTGATAGGGTTTGCCAGTCGCAATCTTTAGCTCGGTCATGTCACCGCATAACTTGCTGCCAACTTCGAAGCAACCACACTCGTTTTTCGCTACGATGCTTATGTCCGCTTTGGGTCATGAGGGGACATTGGAGTTTGAGTTGGCTCCTAGCGCTAGATTGAACCAATCTCCACCGATTCATTTACCCAAGCACTAGATAGATGATGCCGATTCCGATAAAAATGGCGCCATAAATCGCGCAATCTCTCAGCAAGCTTCGTATGAAGGAATTATCTGGCTTCAATCGTCTTCTCCCGTTTTGATGTCCATCTCAAACCGTCTTTTAAGACGCCAAAAGCAGACATCGCTTGCGCGTCCTTTGTGGGGCGAATTCAAGATATTGGATTAGCCGACAATGATCGTTGCACCTTGATCCGCGACCGTTAGTCGACCTGTTTCATTATCCCGTGCTCCGAAATGCCAGAAACTTGTGGACCACGCCTCCCACGGAACTCCGTCTGCTAAGCATAAAATTACTTCTCCGGATGGCTTGGCCATCCAAGTCTCTCGGTCATGATGTCCCCACTCGTCCCCAGAAATTTTATCTGTCCCGAACGGAGGGTTTTCCGCAGCCAGCCGTCGGTATTCATCAGCGTTGTCCGGAGCATCGCTCAGTATCCAACCAGAAGCGTCCGAGCCACAAGCAAACCGCGGTGCTTCATCATCAAATTGCGGACCGGAAGCACAGGCTGAGGCCATCAAGCTTAGTGCCGCAGCCACGCGTAAATCGGGCATCATGTTTCTCCAGCGGCGTGACGACACTATAGTGTCTACCGAAATGGTGGCAATATTGGACTCTGAAGCATTGAAAATGAGAGACCGTATTAAGGCGACTCAAGTCTCTGAGTTTATGTCCGCTTTGACGCCGAAAGCAGACGTCGGTTTCAGGTCGAGCGGAAATTAACGAGAGTAATATGACGCTGCTCGTCATCGTGCCGTGGCGAAGCGCGGGTCCGAGATGACGGCGACCGTATACTCCGCTCCGCTGCCGAAAACGGTCGCAGTACCGAAACAAGATTAAGATGTCTGTTTTTGAGCTCAAATATTCATCCAAGACGCATTGACATTGGACTGAACGATACTGAACATTCTTTTGAATGTTGGCTTTGAACAATGAGCCCAAAAAAAGATCCTCTGAAGCGATATTGAGTATTATGTCCGCTAACATTTCCTTTTTTATCTCTCGCCTTGGTGCAATTCTCCTCCTGTTCTTTATGGCGGCTTGCGATGCTCCAGATTCTGGGTCAGCACAAAAGCTCGCATCGATTGACACTCCCCTCGGGTTTTCATGGGAGAACTTCACTCACGAAGGAAAACAGTTTGGCCCTCACCCAATCGTCCAGTGCCAAAAGCATGTGGACGAACTGTCGAGCGTCATTCCGTCCAGGGTGAGCATAGAATTTGTGGAGCAATGTCTTCAACAGAAGTATCGCGAGGTCCACTTGGAACCTGAGGCTATTCCGCCGATCCTTTCGGACGGCGAAATAACCGTTACGGTCAAAGGGCGATCCGAGCCCGTCGTTTTCAACTACTCATACCTTCATCGACTTCTTGTCGATCCCGAGTATGGCGCGAACTCAAAAAAGCGCCACGCTCGAGCGCGAGAACTTAAAGCAGACCTGGTCTCGATGTATGGACCAGCACAATCCTCGGGATTTTTTGATCAGTTCGGCTGGGGCGGGTTCGCGCCTCAGGAAGGGGGCGAACGGTCTTGCGACCTCTGGGTTGAGCAAGACGTAGGCATCGTGTTGTGCGCAGAACGGATCGTTTTGATAGACGGTATCGAGATGTCGCTAACGTACATTAAACTGAACCGAGTCCCTTTCGGTGACTACCTCCGGTGCGTTGCGACTGGCCACGAACTGAGCAGATGTACGACCGAACTTGAAAATAGTCCTGACGAGCACCCCGACGAAGATACTGACTATCTTGATGTGCTTTCGGATTGGCTAGCGTCGACCAAATTCAAGTTATGCGCCGCGTCGAACTTGAGCTCTCTCGAAACCGCATGGGCGCTAACGCCCGAAATTGAAGTCCAAGCGGAACGCATAGTCGGAGAGTTTCGCGAGGAAGCGCTCGCTGAGTACGTTTTCGAGAGTGGATTGGAGTCGAACCAGTTGGTTATGTATCTGTTGAGAACCGCCGCGGACCAGGGAAGCGCAAGCGCGATGAATGAGATCGGTGCAAGCTTGCTCTACTGTTATCAAGACATCGAGCAGGATCTCGTTCAGGCCGCCGAATGGCTTCAATCTGCAACGGATCTTGGCGATCCGTATGCTATGAGGTCGCTCGCGCTAATGCACATGAAAGGGATGATGGAAACCTCAGACAGTTTGACCGCCGCGGCAAATCTGCTCGCCGAATGCAATAAAATCGACGAAATGGAGTGTTCACGCGAATTTCGAGCTATCGAGGAGCTCGTTGCTGAGCTCAATGCCAAGGTCTCGCCTCGCTAAAGCTCGTGTATCGAGACGCCAAAACGGCATGAGCGGAACACGGCATCTTTGCTACGTCCGCTTTGATGCCGAGAGCTGACGTTGCCCAGCAAATAGGACAGCAATTATACCTCTTACTCTTCTGGTTCGCCGACCAATCGTCCACACAGGTCGTAGGGCGATCCATCTTCGTCGTCGAAGGTGTGCTCAAAAAGTCTTCGGTTTCGTTCCATGTGCCAGCACCGCTGTGAACAAGAATTTGTCCAGAGCTCGCCGTCTTTTTCGAAGGCCACGACACGAACCGACGTACCAACACTAAACGAAGCACCGCACGCGGCTGGAAACGAAGGGGTGCGAACAGTTACTTGGTCCGCAGTTTCTCCGATAAGTGTTTCAATTGGCTCGAAGCCGACCATCAAATGGGATTCGTCGTCGGCGAGTACGACTGAAACGACTAATCCGCCAAACACGAGCGCGTCCTCGCTCAAATCCGCGTAGGATCGGTTATAGTCGCATGGCCCACATGAGCATGCGTTGGCTAACCCGTTCGAAAAGAAAGAAAACGAAACAAAGATTAATAAAACGCGGATTGTAGACAACGTACAAAATCCTTCAATAAAAACACAGTGAACACCAATGGGGGTCACGTTTCAATGTCAGCTTTGACGCCGAAAGCAGACACTAGCCTCCAAAGTAACGTTCTTTGAGTTCCAGGACTCCCCACATCAATGCCATGATTAAAATCGTGTACAGAGCAAAAGGCACGAGACTGTTGGACAGGTTGGCTAACACCTCACGAACGCCAATCCGAAAAGCGTTCCAGATGCCGCTGACGAGAATGAACGATCCCATCAGAAGAGCCGAAAACCGAAATGCTTTGAAAAACCTTTGCGCCACGCTGCTTCCTATCGATGAACCTCATTCGTACTAACTGTATGGGTCGATCACACAACCTTGACGTCCGCTCTGACGCCGGGAGCGGACATCAGCGAAGTCGGGCAACTATTGGGCAACGACAAATGGGGACGCCACTCTTATTTGGGCAACTAAACACTACGATCGGCTACGAATAAATACCTTAATTACAGCGCTCTAGTGATTCTTCGAACCTTGCCAAGGTTGGGGTCGAGAGTTCGAATCTCTTCGCCCGCTCCAAAATCAAATAACAGCACGGAATTAAACCACTGAAAACAAAGGTGTTTTACGCTTTTGACTTTCTATAATCTCCGAAAATGCATTTTTGGGCTACTTTTTTGATACAATTTGGGCTACAAGCTGTCATGACTGAAGCTCTTACCGCCGACAAATATCTCAAAAAGAGGAATGGATGGTTCTACTATTACCGGCGCGTCCCTACTTCGCTTTTGTCGTTTTATCCCAACAAACTAATACGCGTCGCTTTGGACACGAAATCTGCCGAAGTGGCAAAAGTGCGCCGCGATGAATTGGCTGAAGCTGACGACGATTATTGGGCGCAATTGAAGCTCTCGCTCAAGTTGGGAAAGTTTGGCGAGCGCATGGATACGACGCATGCTCAGTCCAGATACGAAGTTGCAAAAGCCAGAGCGCTGGCAGCTGGCTTTAAGTTCCGATCGATGGATCAGCTCGCCAATTCATCTCAAATCGAAGAGATCGTGAAACGGGTTTTAGCCATAGACAATCGTCAAACTTCAGATGGCAGGCTAAATCCCGTCATAGTTGATGCGGTTCTTGGCGGCGTCGAAGAACCGGCAGTCACCGTTAGCGAAGCTATGAAAGTCTATCAAACCGAAATCATGTCATCTAGCTTACGCGGAAAATCTCCTGCGCAACTCAAGCTTTGGCGTCAAACCAAAGACCGGTCATTGAGGTATTTCGTCGACGTCATGGACGATATGCCAATCTCAGAGATCAACCGAGATGATGCCCGAGCCTACTTTAAATGGTGGAACGATCAGGTTGCGCCTGCCGATCCCGATGAAAAACCGAAGTCCCCCAAGACCGCCAACAAGCATTTCGGTGACATGCGCGATCTCTATCAAAAATACTATACATTTATGGGCGAAGAGGAACGTCGAAACCCGTTTCGAAGTCTGGCATTTAAAACCAAGAAGGGTCAGCAAAAAAAGCGACTCCCTTTCAGCAATAACTGGGTCCTCGGAAACCTTCTTCGAACAGGAGCTATGGACGGTCTGACACCAGAAGTATTCCTTTCCACATGCATAGCGATCGAAACGGGGTGCCGGCCCGGAGAGATCATAAATCTTAGGCCAGAAGACATCTGCCTCAATGCGAACGTTCCTCACCTAAAAATCGCTGAGCGCGACGACCGGCAACAGAAAACTGAGATCGGCTCGATCAGAGAGGTTCCGCTTATGGGGGTTGCGTTGGGGGCAGCTAGACGCGCGCCATTTGGCTTTCCAAAATACCATGACAAAATCAATTCATTTTCGGCGGCGGTCAGCGCGGCCTTCACTAGGCGCGGATTCTTCGAGACGCCAGACCACGTCTTCTACTCGTTCCGCCACTCTTTCGAAGATCGGATGAAAGAAGCAGGTCTCGACTATGAACTACGAATGCTGATTTTGGGGCACGATAACAAAAGACCTGAATACGGAATTGGGGGTTCGTTGGAGTACAGGCTGAAAGAGCTTCAAAAGATCAGCCACGCCTACCCAAAAGACTTTTTCGACGCTTTCGACGCGAGGCTCTCAGCTTAGTTAAGTCTGAGTTGGAGATAGTTTTGTTTATCAGCGTGGCGCGAAATTCGCGGCGCTTAAGCTCGACGTCTAGAATTTCAAAAAGCGGCGCATACTTCGGATCATGAGTGGCTACAATCTCCGCCACTACGTTTCTAGCGTGTTTAATTTCCTCGTCACTGATCGACATCACCAGAACCTATGCGAATGAACGGAACCGTATAAATCTTGTCGTAGTTCCCTGCGGTTGTGATGCTACTCCTAGAAACGCCAACTTCTGAAACTCGAGAGAAACCGCACATGTCTCTACTCCGCGGCCACCGGTCGAGTTTCGACCTGCACAAAGTCATCTTCGCTAAACACCGCATCCGCGAGCGCCTCACCAAGGAGCTTTCGACCAGAGTTTAGCCTCGATGCAAGCGTTGCCCTAAACCCCTGCAAGCGATCAAGTGCCCGGGCACCAGCGGCTTGTTTCTGTTCTTCTGTCATCGGCGGCGCAAAGACGAGCTGATAGTATGCAATCATATCAGCCATTTCGATGACGGCATTTTGCTCACGTTCTATCCGAGCCAATTGCCGGATCATATCATCCTGGCGTTCGATCAGCGCTGCGTCGCGCTCGTGATGCATAGAGACTGAAAAATACACCGCGAGCGCGTCTTCAATCACGGAAGATTGAGTCATTCCCTGCTTCTTGGAAAGCGCAACGACTTTCGCGTGCAGATGTTTCGACACATACCCTATCAAACGCGGTTTCATGTTTCTTTTTGCCTCCAAAGACGACTAAACCCTTGCTTAGGAGCAAAGTCTGTCAATCACGATCGGATCATGTCAACCCTTTGGTTTTAAACACTTTTGCCGCAAAGCGCCGCGATATATATGCCTTTGTATGCAATTGCTTCCTTTTGTAAGAAACTTGATAAAATCATACAGGCGGTTGCGGCGCCATTTCACCAAATCCCATCGGAATCTCAGTTTTTTCAAAACCGCACGCGAATTCCTGAACCCATTTTCGCGTCATTGGTGTGCTCAAATATGACCTCGCATACCTCATCGGCACGGCAAAAATGTCTCCACTCTACCGACTTAATCCGCGCGAACGTCCCATCGTCCAAGAAATGTCCCTGCCCCTCGACATAGTAATTTCGATTTGACGCCTGCGCAGGCGCTCAAGGCTACTTTTCCAAGGCACCAGCGAGAATTCTTTCGCGTGCTCGACCACACCATACTTTGCTTGCCCTGACGAATGAGTCCGCGTGAACGTGCCTTCGATCTTCTCACCAGGCTGCAGCGCGCGATATTGAAGACCTGTTTGCCGAGAGATTTCGGACGCGGCATGCACCATGCCTTCGTGTCGCAATTGTTTTAGCTGTGCACCCGTCAATCGACCAAGATCTGACCGCTCAATATGTCCTCGCTCGTGCAAGACCTTCATACGCTGCGTCATGGCTTTTCGAACCTCGCCGCCGAGCCCAGCTTCAGACACCTGCTCGGGCGCAACTCCAGCAAGACGCTGATCCAGCCAAGTCTCACCAATCGCATGCACTTGGGCCTCAAACTGCCGATGCTCGAGTTTTCGCACGATGCTCGGTGACCCGCGCGCGATATTGCTGAAGTGTTTATCTACCCGGTCCACAAAGCGTGCACCGATCGGAACGGATCCATTTGAGTTTCGATCGATCAGCCCCGCGCGCTCCAGCGCGCCTAATCGGTTTTGAATGAGGCTCAACGTCTTATCGCTCACCTGGGGATCAACCCGTTGGTGGTTTCGCTGATCATAGATGTTTGAACTTTGCTGAGCGACGTCCGCGATCAAGCGATCCATCTCGAGCGCTCCGGAGGATCGCGGCTTAATCTCAATCATGCTTCCAATCTGAAGGTCTTTTGGATAGCTCGTCCCGAGATGAAAATGATGCGCTCGTCCGTCAAGTCCGTCGACGATTGTATATCGGCTATCCATCAGTTCATTTGCATAGCCGATCTTGAGTAGCCTCCCGGTCACGGGTTGATGGCCCTGCGACCCGTCCAGCTCATGCGCGCTTATACGATCCAATCCCTTTGCTTGAACAGCGCGTTCTATTCGTTTGGCAATCTCATCTGATTTCTCCATTGAACGCAGGGTCGTGCCAAGCTTCTCGTCGATCACCCACACAGATCCGGACAGATGCTTGGCGAGACCCAGATCTCGAAGCTTATTCAAACGCGAACCATAGTGGTCTCGATTGCGCTGCATTTTGGAAAGGTCGATCTCGCCGTTTCGGTGAGTTTCCCGAAGCAATACTTGGTCCATTCTAGTAACCCTCAGAGCACAGGTTTCCCGGCTCAGTTTCGCAGATAGCTCTGGTTCGGATTGAAGGCCAAGCTCTCGGGTTAACAGCGCACTCCCGCGCTCACGCATGCCGTGGGAGAGATAGTCTTTCGATATGACGAGATCGCGCCCATCGTCTCGTTTGCCGCTCATCACAATATGCGTGTGCGGATGCTCGGTATTGTAATGATCGACCGCAACCCAATCGAGCTTGGTTTCGAGATCTATTTCCATTTGAGAAACCAAGTCCCGAACAAAGGGCTTAAGCTCCTTCAGTTTCTCTCCATCCTCGGGTGACACGATGAAACGGAAATGGTGACGTTCATCGGCATGTTCTTTTAGCCATTCCTGACCATTAATACCCTCAGTCAATTCATCGTAAAAGTCGGCCGGTTCTCGGTCTTTACCAGCGCCGTCTCTTTCCAAATAAGAAATATGCGCGCGCTGAGCGCCTCCCCCAGCTGCGGAAAGGCGATGGACGCGCGCCTTGATCATCACTCGGCGTGCACCAGCAAACGCCGCCGTCCGGGCACCGCCTGAGCCCATCTTTCCAGAGTTCTTTCGAGCGCTTTTCAGGAAGGACTTTATACCCTTGGGTTTGAAACGGCCCTGCGATCGAATGCGCCCAAGCCGAGGCTGGAAGTCAAATTCGCCAGCGTCGCTCATGGTGTGCACCATTTGGCGCCCTGTACACACCCATCGCTATTGAGATGCGTGGCAAGTAGGCGCCAGCTATGCACCAATTCGTGCACAAATCCGACTCGCGCGTATTCGCAGTAGTGACGGGGTATCTCGGACTTTGCGCGACTCACGCGTCTCGAGCAACTGAATCGCGCCACAGCCCCATCCCCATTGGCAATTTGGGTCCACCGGACACAGGTGCTTTTATCTTGCGTTACTCCGCTCTTTGTCCTTACCCATTCTCTTACTCGCAGATGATAGGTCATGATCATGAGACAGACCTCGCCCGCGACAGCGCTTGGAACATCTTTGGATCGTAAGGCTCTGGCTTCTCGTTCTTAGAAATTTGCACGTGAACATGACGCCAATAAGCTGGAGCAACCTCGTGCAAAACGTGCGCTTCGGAGAGCATATCAATCGTGCGAAGCGCACGTTTTGCTCTCGTTTTTCCGAACGCATGTAGCAGCAAATGGGCGCCGGGGTCTACGCCAGGTATGCGAGTTAGACGTTCTCCAGGGCGACCCGTTTGGACGACGATAACGCGCCAGGTTTGGGTGCCGTATTCGTCGCCTCGCCAGCGAACGAGGCCGAAAATTTGTAGAGGTTTGAAGCGCAATTCTTCTTGCGTTTCAGAGACACGATACGACTTTTTCGGGTGCCCAAAGAGCAACCGATCGTTACCTCGCATCCCGGCTTGTGTCAGCGAAAGCCGAGTTATTGGGTTCAAATTTGTCGCCGTATCCATGCAGGTGTTCACGCAAATTGGGGGCCAAATGCTACATTCGGACTAGCTACTTTTAGCGATAAAAGTGCCGCTTGTTAGGGCTCTCTGACCAAAACAATCAACGTAGAAAGTATCACGAGCTTTACCGCCGCAGCATTAATGGCGACCACTGGCAACATTTTATCCGGTTCCAATTCAAATGGAGGCAAGGCTCCGTGTGATACGGCCAGGCCCAAGAGCCCCGCGAAAAATGCGATTGCAAATAGCAGTGTTTCACGGCCGCCGAACAGCAGTGCACAAAGCGAAGGGTATACCAATAGTTTTGGGAACTGATACCGTGTCAGTCGCCCGTACTGTGCGACAAACGAAAATTGGACAAAGCAAGCCTAATACAAAGCTGCTCGAACAAAAGTAGCGGCAAAACGACTAAACCAAACCGCGGCAAACGTCACGAGCAATACGCTAGATACTACAAACACCGGCCAAAGCGGCGCATCGATTAGTTGAGATGACAAATTGCGCTGCCCAATTGAAGCTGCCAAAGATTAGACCAATCTAAGACCAAGAACCCATAAGGCGCGGCGGGGAAAAATCTCTTCTTTAGATTTGATATTCGCCACCATCACTGTGGTCTTGCTTGGTCGACTGCAAATTTCTATCCGAGGCTGTATTGTTATATATTGCCTCTAAAATTCATATAAATACGAGAGGTAAGAGGCTGATGCGGGCACACGAACCCGTGCGAAATTAAAGAATTCGGGCTGCACCACCTAATTCGATCGATTTGAAGCTCTCGTTACAATCGCAGCGATAAGTTCCGTGCGGCAAGCGACGCCAACTTTCGAAAAAATTGAACTCATGTGATTTTCGACGGTCTTGACCGTAATGCCTAATGCATTCGAAATATCGGCGTTTCGTCCACCCTCCAACAATCCCTCGGCCACTTGCTTTTCTCGCCTGGTCAAACCCCATTGATCAAGCTTCTTTTGCATCGCGCGGTGCTTTGTAGGTGTGCAGGTGGCCAAGTAAAATGTCGAATCCTCATCAACACCTTTTCGTTCAAACTCAATCTTTGTACGCGCACCAGAAATAGACACATTATCATCGAGACCTGCAGCGAGATTGCTGAGTCCAGATCGAATAAATTTTCGACATGTTGATCTCAAATGGGCGCGCGCGACTTGTTCATCGTCGAACGCCAATCCATAAGCATCAACGATGTTTGACTTGCGATCAAAAATAACCAGAGCGCTCGATGCGAGGTTCCAGCTATTCAGTACGCTCAGTGCAGTTGACTGTGCTGCAATTCGTTCTTGTAGCGCGATCCTCATCAAGGACCCCCCAATAACCGGAGCGATGAGTTTTGCGCGAGACAGATCATCAGGATCAAATTTTCTCTCATCTCCGATCCTATGAACACCCATAATAAGATGCTCATCGCCGGACTGATCTATCGGGAGGCTAAACACCAGAATATCGTTGATTCCGGTCGCACCGAGAAAATTCTTATAATAGGGTGACGAACGCAGAAGATCTTCTTGACACGTATCTGACAATCGAAAGACAGAGCAACGATCTTTTTTGACGGGTCTTTTTGAAAGTGTGTTTGCAAACCGGGTTACAGGATCATCACTATGATAAGTCTCGACGTATTCTTGCATCAACTCAAGATCAACTCCCAATGTCGCTTTAGGAAGCACGACTGACTTGTTTTCCAGACCAGATAAACGGCTTATTACAATGGCAGCGTCCGCTCTTATAAATTCGAGTATCTGTTCTAGTGCACTTCGTTCTAAGGAATCGAATGAGTCACACCGAGCAAACAAACTCTGCACGTTGTGAGCACTCTCAAGAAGTTGAGCGCCTGATGCCATCTTCCCTCCGACGTCGGCCATTGCTTCCGATATGGTTATCTTGATCGACGCCCCACTCTACGTCAAGTTTGACCTCAGTTGCGCCATTCAATCATGGACTTATTCTAGTTCTCATGCACAGTCGTTTACGTTTCGAACTGAGCGTGAATATGATCAGCTTGTCCGGCTTCTTTTGCCATGTCCAACATCATTTTAGCGTCGACGACTGCAGCGATCGTTCCGTCTGGATTGTACCCAACAAT
>JBDVMC010000010.1:0-4077 GCA_039970335.1 Henriciella sp.
CAATGTGAAAATGAGCGTTGAGCTGATCCAGCCAATCGCCATGGACCAAGGCCTGCGCTTCGCGATCCGCGAAGGTGGCCGCACCGTCGGCGCCGGCGTTGTGGCGTCTGTCTCTAAGTAAGAGACACCAGCTAAACGAAATCGAAGAGCCCGCCAGGAAACTGGCGGGCTTTTTCTATGGCTCCATATTCAGTCCGGCGGCCCCGCCAGCTTCGATGTCGACTTCAAACGTCTCCAGAAATCGGCAAACCATCATGTAATAGCCGCTGACCAGCGTTAGTTCTTGCAGCTTCTCAGTGCCAAAATGGGCGAGGGCGGGTTGGAACGTCGCATCCCCGGCTTTCACGTTCGCGACCAGATCATCGACATAGGCCAAGGTGAGACGATGTTCCTCGCTGAGATCATTGGCATTAGGTCCTGCTTTCACAGCCTCAATGAGCTCATCCGACATGCCGAGATCGCGGCCAATTTTCTCATGTTGAGCTGTCTCGTAACTGGCATTCGAGAGATAGCCGACGCGCAAAATTGCGCACTCACGGGTTACCGGGTCGAGCTTGCCTTCAAACAAGAACGCGCCGCCAAGATCGACGAAGGGCCGCAACAGGCCTGGCGCATGCGCCATCATTCTGAATATGTTTAGCGGCGCGAGCTGGCCGATCAAATGGGTCGTCTTGTCATCAAAACCGCTCGGGTCGGCATAGTCTATTCGCGCCATGTTGGAGCCTCCTCTGGGTGAAAGTAACTTAATCATGCCTTTGATTGGTCGCAAAGCGCGTTAGGCTGGAATTGGGATCAAAGGAGAGACGTTATGATTAAACCCATTATTGCAAGCGTTGCGATGAGTGTCGGAGCAATGACAGGCCTGGCGAGCGCCGACGAGGTGTGGAGCACTGAGATTGGTAACGTGATCTATGAGACAGATCTCGACAATGGCATGGCCGTTCTGTCTTACCCGACCGATGGGGAGGTTCGCGGCCTGGCTTATGTTGCTGGCCTCGCGGGTGAGTATACCGGACGTACCGCCTATGACGGCGTATGGATGGAACCTGCGACGGAGCAGGGCACTTGCGATGTCGAGATCGCGGCGCCTGAAACGGGTGAAACCTCAAACAATTGGGGCCGTGTGCGCGTGATCTTTGTCGACCCGGACTTTCCAGGAAGCTTTGTTGCCATCCGAGGCGACTGCTTCGACGATCCTGACGCGATGCTGGTCGCCCGCCCGATCACCGCTTTAAGCGAGTAAGTCCCCTGCGTATCTGATCGACATTTTGGTTTGATTGCGCGTTTCATCGCCAAGGCTGCACGCTTTCAAATCGCCTGATACTGGCTCAGAATCTCTCGCTGATTGTCAGAGCATTCCGATTGTTCGGGGTGTGAAAAATTGAAGAGCGCCGCTTAGGTTCTGATTTAGCCAAAACAGCAATGCCTCGACCCACACACCTGGGAGCGAGACATGCTGTTACCAAAAACTTGGCAACGTTACTGGCCATCCTCAATTGTGGTCGTATCAGCGCTGGCTGCCGGGTCCGATACGAAGGCCGAACTATTGATCAGACAACGGAAGCAAACTTCGCGCGCTCTTGCTGCGAAAAATGCTGGAGGGCAGGAGTTCATCTATTTTGATCGCAACCGATTAAGCAATAAGCAGAGTTTGCGACCGCTCGTTTTGCATGAATTGGCCCATCTTAAAGCCTGGCGACTACACGAGATCGAGATTGCAGAGCACGGGCCGGAATTTCGAAAGGCCTGCCATTCGGCGACGACTCGGCGCAATTGCGCCGCAAAATAGCGTTGAATTCCTGTGCTCAACCATTGCATCTGGGGCGCGCTTGAGGCACATAGCGCCTCACTGGCGGGTGTAGCTCAGTTGGTAGAGCATCGGTCTCCAAAACCGAGGGTCCCGGGTTCGAGTCCTGGCGCCCGTGCCAGTATTTTCATTTGTTCATTGTACATCCCGCAGCAGCCTCTTCGATGCCGCGGTCATCTGAATGCGGGCGTGCGCTTCGCCCAGCGTCGATCGCTACCCCGGTCAGGGCAGTTTTGACAAAAGCTCAACCAAGAAATCGATCATCAATCGATTTCGTGCGAGGCTCGCAACATCTTCGTGAACGGCGAGCCAGAACGTTCGCTTAACTTGAATTTCAGCGGGAAGAATTTCGACGAGTGCAGGGTTCTTGTGGGCCATGAAGACTGGCAAAATTCCCAACCCGGCGCCGGAAGCAACCATTTCTGCCTGTGCCAGGATACTCGGGCTGCAAAGCTCAGGGGTCAGCCCGGGAAGAAGTTCGTCGAAATATCGGAGTTGTGACGAATAGATAAGGTCATCAACATAGCCGATAAGGATCTGCTGGCTTAAATCAGACCGGCTGCTGATCATGCCGCGCTGGTCTAGATACTCTTGGGTCCCATACAGTTTGAGAGAGTAATCGCTGAGCTTTCGAATCTTCAATCGCCCGGCCGCTGGCCGCGTCAGCAATATCGACATGTCAGCTTCACGTTTAGGGATGCTGACAAAGCCGGTCGCCGCGATCAAATCGATATCGATCGTTTTGTGCTCAGTTTTGAAACGCCCGAGGGCAGGGGCAATAATTGATGATCCCAGCCCCTCCGTAACCCCTAAGCGAACGCGCCCCGCGGCACCTTGCTTTGCGGCGCTCTCAGATACGATATCTAGCGAAAGCGATTCCATGGACTCAACTTGCTGAGCAAGACGTTCCCCAGCTGGGGTTAGACGATGGCCTTTTCGGGTGCGTTCAAAAAGGGTGACTTCCAGCGCGCTTTCCAAGCGCCTTAAGCGGCGGCTGATCGTGGTTGCGTCGAGTTGCAACTGGGACGCAGCAAGTTCCAGTTTGGGTTGCCTCGCGACATCTAGAAAAATTTTGAGATCGTCCCAATTCATACTGGATTTTTGCCTGCATAATTGCAGCCACAACCTGCAATACTTCTTATTTACCCGTATTTATTCAGATATTATGCTCGAGCGCATAGGTCAAATGAGAATGCAAAAAAATGCGGGAAATAGATCACTTTATCGGCGGCGAACGCGTTGCTGGAACCAGCGGCCGTTTTGGCGATATCTACAATCCAAACACGGGTGAGGTTCAAGCGCGCGTTGCTCTAGCGACGGATGCTGAAGTTACGGCGGCGGTTGAAAATGCGCAGGCCGCATTCCCGGCCTGGGCGGCGACCAATCCACAACGTCGTGCGCGGGTCATGTTTGAATTCAAACGTCTGCTCGAAGCGAATATGGATGAGCTTGCTGAGCTGCTGTCTTCCGAGCACGGTAAAGTCGTTGCCGATAGTCGCGGCGACGTGCAGCGCGGTATTGATGTGGTCGAGTTCGCTTGCGGCATCCCGCACCTGCAAAAGGGTGAGTATACAGAAGGCGCAGGCCCCGGCATTGATGTCTATTCGATGCGCCAGCCCTTAGGCGTGGTTGCTGGCATCACGCCGTTTAACTTCCCAGCGATGATCCCATGCTGGATGTTTGCGGTCGCGATTGCGTGCGGCAACACGTTCATCCTGAAGCCATCTGAGAAGGACCCATCCGTGCCGCTGCGGCTGGTTGAGTTGTTCTATGAAGCGGGCGCGCCAGAGGGTGTGCTCAACATGGTCAATGGCGACAAGGGCGCGGTTGATGCACTTCTGACCCATCCAGATGTCAAAGCCCTGAGCTTTGTCGGATCCTCGGATATCGCTCAATATGTCTACGCCATGGGTACGGCCCACGGCAAACGCGTGCAGGCTATGGGCGGGGCGAAGAACCACGGCATCATCATGCCGGATTGCAATATGGAACAGGCCGTTAAAGATATTGTCGGCGCAGCTTATGGGTCGGCGGGCGAACGCTGCATGGCGCTGCCCGTCGCGGTTACAGTTGGTCAGAAGACCGGCGACGAGTTTGTTGAGCGGATGCTCGATGCGGCACAAGCGCTTAAAGTCGGCATCTCTACGGATGCGGATGCGCATTATGGCCCGGTCGTCTCAGCGGCCCACAAAGCCAAGGTTGAAAGCTATATCCAGATGGGCGTCGATGAAGGCGCTGACCTGAAGCTCGATGGCCGAAACCACACGCTG
>JBDVMC010000011.1:0-9324 GCA_039970335.1 Henriciella sp.
AAAAAACGCGACTCTTGAGCTCGAAAACCGCCGACTCTCGGCAATCTTGGACAGTAAAAACGTTACAGTTTTTAGGGGGAAGTCGAGTGAGTAGTGCTATACAGATTTTGGCCGGAACCTTTTTCTTCCACTTTTAAACAAAAGCGAACATTCGAGTCAGGGCTCTCCTCCGGAGTCTCCAAACTAATCACAGCCATTTCATCCAGTGTGATTGGCGGGGCAAATTGCAGACGCTGAATGATCACATGGCAGAGATGGCCATGCTCGGCTAAGCTATATTTTTTTGATTCATGTACCGCGCGATTGATGGTTCAAAGTCAGTAATCATGACGCAGTCGAATTTCTGAAATGACAAAACGCGCTGCCAATTGCTGTTATACATTCTGAGGAGTCCGCAGTGTTCTTTGTGCTTCGTGATGGTGAGCAAATGAAATTTGCGGATGCAGAATTTTCTTACCTCGCGGAGCTGTTGAGCTCCATTGATGTCTCCTTGGTTAGAACAAACGCACGAATAAAACAGTCTGATGTGTGGAATATAGACTGTTTGTGTGACAAAGGAGAATACCTAATCGGTGTGGGTTTCTGTGCAATGCAGAGATACCTGTTCGACATTCTACGTGACGTGAAAATTGACCCTGGCCTCGCTAGAGAATTAGGGCCCAAAAGCACAAATGGGGTCGCGGTAGCAAAATTAGTCCACTCGGCGGCCAACTACTGGAAGCATGAACCTGAATGGCATTCTTGGCTTTTGGAACTTCAGGATAAATCACAAAAAACAGTAGACACCATTCTTCATAGTAGGGATTCGGCCGATTATCCATTATCAGAGCTGCTTGCTGACTTCTGTGGAGAAAATGACTTATTGTTGGTCAATTGCTTGCCTTATTTGAGTGAGTGGCGCTCGGCGGTTTGGGAGCACTTTTCAAAAAATGTATAACAAGGCCAGGCATGGCGACGTCTACTACATCGCGGCTGCGCCTCCATTCCGTAGCCGCGCGTGCTGAGCGGCATTATCTTTTCACCGCAGTCGCAACCAACATTCGGAGTATTCATGGGACTTCTCGGAAAAATATTTGGCTCTAAGGTCGCGAACAAGACAAGCGGTGAGCTTTTCAAAGAAGCCACGCAGTTGAAAAAAGCTGGGGAGTGGGATGGCGCGGTTGAAGCCCTGAGGCAAGCATATAAAAACGCCAAGTCTGAGGGGGTGTCCTATGGTGCTAACTTCTATCTTCGATTGCCAAAATATCTCTATGAAGCAGGAAGATCGGACGAGGCGTGGTCGGAATACAACCGAGCTCTGACAGATGGATTAGATGGGCAAGCGCCATCAGAAGAAATGGTCGCAGTAGACCAAAGCCAGATCTACGGCTCGATGGCTGGCCAGTTGAAGAAAGAGAAAAAGTTCTATGATGCAGCTGTTTACCAAGTGGCATCAGCCCTTTCTTGGGAAAAAGGTATGCTGGAGCAGCAGAGAGAATCAGAGCTTAATTTTGATTCATTTCGGAAGACTATTGAACAAACATTGAAAAAGCACGGTTCTAAAGAGGCCCACAAACAATTCCTTGCCTTGGTTAAAGAGGCAGTGTCCAACCCGAAGGAGTATCAGGTAGCCGACCTGATTACTCAGCTAGGTGACCTTAAAGAAAGATAACCCATATGAGCCTTCTCGGATTCAATAGGCAATAGTCATTTTTTTGGCCGCGCCAGCGGCCAACCTAAATCCATGAGCAAGAACGCCTGCTTCGTCAGTCTCGCGGAGCTGTCAGGCACTTACAGCAAACACATATCGGGGCTCTCTTATGTGGCTTTAGGCCACAGCCTGACCGGTCGTTCCATCGGTCGGTCAGGGGCACCCTTGTATTGCTTGGTCGCCTTCCAGCTTAGCGGGCAACCGCTGGGACTGGGGAGAAGGCTCAATCAGTATCAAGGTCTGGCAAAGCGACGCGTACTGCATTGCGGCTTCGTCTCCATTCCGTAGCCGCGTATGCTGGCAGGAGTTAAACGTTATAAAGAGAGGACTCTCTGTGAGGAATCAACAATTTTTATTGGTCACATTTTTACTGGCCGTGTTGTCGGGCTGTGCATCAATGCCCGGTATGCCGGGCTATATTTCAGAGGAAAAATCCAGTTTTGACGGATCTACTCAATTAAGCATGGAACCTGCTTTTGTTTATAGAGATAACGACGGTTTTAGCGGTAGTGACTTGAAACTTTCCCTACTCTGGCGATCAACCATGGAAAACGACGATATTGTTCTTGAGGCGTTCGTGGACGGAGCGCACAGCTTTGCTCGTGGCGAGTCACTCCATTTCAATGTCGACGGAGAAGTGGTGAGTTTTAAAGCTCTCGAGGAGCTCACAAATATCGATTATGAGCCGGGAGTGTATTCAACTGTTTATGTACCCGGAGGTAATGTTTCCTCAAAACGGTACCTTGTCAGCAGGGATTTCATCACACGCATATTAGAGGCATCGCAAGTAGGAGTCAGGTTGGACTTGCGTCGCAGTTTTGTTGAGGGAGTGTTCTCCGACACTACGTCATCATCTGCTCATGAGGCCTTTGGAGCATTCATGCAGAAAGTGGAGCAAAAGTCCTGACCTGTTTAACTAGGTGGTCAACGGGACCAACTGCGCTGCTATCCGTTGTCGCCCATTGCCACTGGCGTTAGCTCTACAACCAGGGAGATCCTATGATCGAGTTCGAAGAAAGCGTGTCGACGCCCGAGAGCTGGTTTAGGCAATCGTGGGAGATGTATGAAGCTTCCAAGGCACTCTACGAAGTTTTTTCAGATCGAGAACCGATTCAGAGCGAGCATGATAATTATCGTCGAGTAGGGGCAATGAAGGGCGCCATGCTACTTCTTGGCCTATCCGCTGAAAATGCCTTGAAAGGCGCTTTTGTATTCAAGTCTAAGCCGGATCTTTCCAAAGACCGGTTGGACCCGAAGCATTTCCACAAAATTGCGCATGACCTTTCAGATGTTGCATGGAAGTTGGATATGGATCTCACCGAATCTCAACGCGACCTTCTTGAGCGGCTCACTATGTTCGTGCATTGGGCATCTAAGTATCAGGCGCCATTAAGAAAATCAGAGCACGAGAAGGCAAGTGGAAAAATGAAACTGGTGTATCCGTCAGACTACGAGCTTGTAGAAGAGCTGATATCGGATCTTCGGAATGATTCAGGGTTTGACGAGACATATGGTTGGCCGTAAAAAAGCTAACAATAGGCTGTTGGCGCACAATTTTCCCACCGTTTTGGGCCTCCAAAGCTCTGCGTTATCGTCCAAGCCAAACGTCCGATTTGCGACCGTTTTAATGGCCGAAGGATATTTTTAAACTTCGACCAAATGGGGATTTCAATAACATGACTGCCATATGGTTAGCGTCAGGCGCTGCAAATAAATACACTAGGCCTTAATAGAAATTTGCAACTGCGAGGAAGGTTTTCCTGCATCAGGTATTACCTGAACTCAGTTTTGTAAAAGGTCCCCTCGCAATGTTGTTTGGAGTTATTTATGGCTGGTACCGGAGTAATAAAAATAAATTTCCGAAATCTAGTGTTCTTGTGCTTGCCAATTTTAGCTGCGTGCGGTGGGTCATCTGGAGGAGATGATTTGGAACCAGTCATCGCTTTCGGCTCTGATCCAGAATTGTCTGCAAGCTATGTATCGACTGACATCACTCTTGACTGGAGCGACCGAGGAGCCACCTACAACCTGTATTACGCTCAGGAAAGCGTTGAAATGGTTGGCAACTACGGCGTCTATGAGGGGGCAAACTTAATCCAAGACGCTACCCCGCCAGTCACAGTGACCGTTCCCTCATTGAAACCTGTGTATTTTTTCCGGCTCACCAAGATCGAGAACGGCATTGAATCTCAACCAAGCAACGAAATAATCGTCACGCCGCGGTACACCGTGACGAATGGAGGTGCGTCAATCATCGATGAGGTCAACCGACTCGAATGGGACCGATGCGTTAGCGGACAAACCTGGAACGACAGCACACAAAGCTGCGATGGAGAGCCTAATAGAGTGAACTATCTCGGTGGTGCTGGCGCTCTTGGACTGGCAAATGACGCGAACGCACGGGTGCCTACCATTCCAGAGTGGTATTCGCTATTCCGGGTAGGGGATGAGTTTTATTACGATCTCGATAATCGAGATGTGGATTACTCCCTCGAGAAGGCACAAACCCTTGATGCGCCAAGAACCATCTCAAATCTCTTTGTTGATCCTGGAACCAGTGTTCGATATTGGGCGGCTTCAGATTGCAGTCAATACGGCCCATCAGGCGATGTCACAAATTTCGTTTGGCCCGGCGAGAATAGTATAGGCGCTGCCGGTGTCAGGTGCGGTTCTTATAATTTCGAACTCTACCTGAGAGCGTTGAAAAGGCTGTAGACCTATCTCTCAGGACTTTGCTTGGCCGATCTACCCCGTGCTGAGACTAGTAGATTCATTGCCCGACGGCGCTCGTCGGCGAGACCGCCGTAGATCACCGATCCATTCCGGGACTCAAAATCTGGCCAGTTGAATGTCCGCTTTGCGACCAGCGCGGACAAGTTATGGTGACAATTTCCAGCCACATTATGGTGGCATGACCAATCGACAGATAACAGGGCTGGGCTTTGATTGGTATTTGAGTTTCAAGTTTTTGATCAGCCAATGTTTGTCCGGCGCTCCGGCAACATATGCCTTATCGATTACTGAGAGCCATCCGAGTCTAGCGCAGTCGTAGATCGAAGCTGACTTTTAAGATTTCCTGAAAGTCAGCTCTGTTAACGACAGTAAACTGCAACTGGTCTGAATCCAGTTTGACGAACGCCATCCCGTTGCCTTCGAAATAGCCCTTCTTAGAGTCCTGATCCTTCAAAGGTCCTTTGAGTCCGTAGGCTTTGTCCGGCGCTGTTCCGGATATGTTTTCAAAATCCACCCACTCCTCTTTCCACTTAAAACTGCTGATCGGCCAGAGAGTCGGCCAGAAAATGCCAGAAGAGACGAGCTGGTAGACGGGATAAGGCTCACCGTTAACCGTCAGTTGGGCCGCAAAATGGGCATGAACGTCTCCAGACAGAAAAAACACATTTTTTATACCTTCTCCGACGATACAATCGATTAGTTGCTGTCGCTGATGTTTCGCACGGGCCCAGTTATCAGGCTTTCCGTTGCCTGGAGTGTCTGCATCGACAATGACCGTTGTGCCGCTGGCCACGAATTTGATTTTCTCTGGGTCCTTTTTCAACCATTCGAGAAGAGCCCCAAACTGCTCGTTGTCGAGCATTTTGTTTGGCTCTCTTTGTGCCCGAGTGTCACAAATGAAAAACCGGGCGAAACCGCGATCAATGTCATACCAGTGCCGCGTAGGAAGCTCATGGTCACCTTGGCCCTTGATGTAGGCAACATATTCGTTTTCAGGCACAACCTTGTCGAAGACCGGGGTGTAGATCAGCTGATGCGCGTAGAGCGCATTCATGGCATTGTCGGTACGTTCAGGATGCTTACGACTGTATTCATCAAGCCCTTCGGTGAAGTCGTTGTGAACTTCATGATCGTCGAACGCCATGTATAGCGGAATATGACTGGCTGCTTTACTGAAATGTGGCTGCGAAAATGCCTTGCTGTAAATGTGCTGAAACTTTTCTTCGCTTGTTGCTGGCCAGAGGGGGCCGAGTGCATCGGCGTAAATCTGATCCCCCAGGAGAAGAATGAAATCCAGCGGTGTTTGCTCATGTCTCTGGTAAACCGCCTTGAAAATTTTGTCTGTTCTTTTGTCGAGTCGGGAGAGCGGTTTTTCGTTCCTCCGCCGAAAAGCCATGAACTTGGGGTACATGCACGATCCCATGGCAAAATGCAGAATCTCCTGCCTGTCGGGTGCGGTATTAAACCGTCTCACAACGACGTCATCCCACACCAGTTGCTCTAATTCATCGAGGCAGCGTTCATCCTCAACGTAACCCATCTGATACTCATAGCATGGAGATCGATCCAGCTTGCTCAGTTCGAGCGCTCCTGAATAATGGAAGTTTCCGTTAAATCGAAAGCGCGCTATCAAAGCATTTTCAGGTTCACCTTCAGGCCACCAGCGAAGAACGCCAACGTTGAATTTTTCGCTATCGCTATTAAGGTTCTCAGCCGTATCAGGAGATATGGCGCCCCAGAGCCGGGCGGAGCATACAGTGGTATGGCCAACGATCGGGCCCAGTTCTATTTCTTTTACAGACGCCATAAGAGGTGTTCCTCCGTGATCACAATTGTTGCGCTTCAATTAAATGTGCCCAACAAGCTGGAACAGTGCAAGCTTTAGCGTTTCATTACTCCAACCATTTTCAGCTTACGGCCAAAATTTCACGCCACAAATTTCTTGAAGACGTCTGGCATGCTGATTCTGACGCGGAAGCCCGTGGACTGCGTTACCAAATCATGAGGTCTATCACGGAAGAGGACGGCAATCTTGGCGACCAACTAACGCAAAAAGAAATGTACTCGATTCTCGGGGCAACGAGAGAGCTTGTGCGACAGTTGGCTTCTCATGACAGACCCTTCTATTCTCTAATCATTGGTAAAGAACGTCTGGGCGCGTGGGAGATAAAAAACCGGCTTAGCGTCGTTAATCGGATGCCCCGATTGGGCGCCACTAACTATTTGCTTTAGCGGTTGCGGCGGTTGTCTCTTCTAATGCGGGTCGGGCTTTTGAATTGGTTTTGGTGACAACAAAATGAAAATATCACTAGATAAAACAAAGAGGATAGCTGTTTGCTATCAGCCAAACAAACTTAGTCCTCTTTACTTTGAGCGATGTATCTGTATACACAACTCAAGCGGAAAGTCTCTATTCTGTTCAAGCAAATCGGTTTTTTTGCCAGGTGACGGCTTTCCAGTAATCGATCAGCACTTGATCTCACTTTGGGATACCCCGGAACAAAATAATCTAGCAGTCCGTTTCACAGATGCTCTGATATCGGTGATCTCTAAATTTTCGAGCACTGGATTCGACAAACACGAATTAAAAAATAGCACTGATATACTTTACAGGCTAAAAGTTGGAAAGCCGCATTTCTGGCAATGGTCAAGTCATGAGGATTGGCTGAAAATTACAGCAAAAATATTATTCGACGATGATGAGCCAATAGCTATTTTCGGAGATACCTATATTGATAGCAGAGGTGTGAGATGCGTAAAGAATTTATGCGTATTGGTTTTATCTGATTTGCTGAACAAACTAGGTTTCAGCGTCGAGCCTATTTTGGAACCAGACGGTGACATACTAATCGACTCTTCAGACAAAACTAGCTTCGAATCTTTTAATGGGATTGATTTGCTTTCACCACAACCTTTTGCGGTTTTGGTTGGTAATTTGATATATGATCCCAATGAAAAGTCTTGGGATGAGTTAGCAAAAATTGTTAACGATATCCGGTCGAAGGCTTATGGTATAAATGGAATGAGGGTCTTCCATCAGTATTTGAGTAGACTTTCAGGTTTAGAAAGCCAGGAGCAAGTCCTGACGGAGTTTTTAATTGCCAGAGAAAAGTTCATAAAAAACGCGGAAGACTATGGCCTTAAAGTCAAAGAAGGAAATATATTGGCTAATCTTTCTGCAAGTGAGGAGTTTTTGAAGTTTATTAATAGGTTGACGCAAGAGAACGGCATTAATTCGTCTTTTAATTTTGCATTGGAAGGACTTGGAGTTGTCTTAAAATTGATAGGATTAAATAAAAAAATAAAAAAATCAGGGTATGAACGGTTTTTCGTTGACCAAATTCTCGAAAAGAACGGAATCGCACATTTAATGCAGGTCGAAAAGCTGTTAGCCCAATAAGAACTCGGACGACGAGAGGCTTGGCGGCTTCCTCGGCGCAGCATACCTTGAAATTTGTAGCCTATGCTGGGCGTTTAACTACTGATCTGAATGCCCGCTTTGCGTCCAATTTCGGCGTGATGTGAATGTTCGCTTTGCGACCAGGCCGAGCTTCCCAAACTCTAAACAAAAGCGAAAATTAGTAACCTCTTTTTAAAGATCTACGCTTCCATTGGAAAGCGGATCTTTTTGCCGCGCCGAAATGGGCTACTCAGGATAGCCTAGATAGTGCTCCAAAGATCACATTCGTCGCTTAAACGCCTCACATCAGCCGGCCAAAAAGCGTAGAGCGGTTTTTGGATTGGATGGATGTGTTTGTTAGCTGCTTTATAGTTTTAGCGTTTCTCCAACTGAAGGATGAGTTCATCAAGAGCTTTTTGGCAAGCCTGCGCCCTGTTATCGAGTGATTTGTACATACTAAAAATGTCGTTGACTTCATTGGTGATATTTTCTCGCATATTGTTCATTAGTTCTTCTCTCATTTCTACACCATCTTCGCCACCAGTTTCTTCGGATTCGTCTACTGAGGTTAAATGCTCACCAAATTTTTCAAACGACTCTGCTGCCGAACGTAACCATTGCATTTTTTGCAGAATAATATTCAATTCTCTAGAAGGATCTCGAAGAGCATCTAGATATGTCATGGCAGAGTAGGCATCTGTCGTACGAAAATGAGGTGAGAATAGACTTATCAGCGAATCGATATATTTAATCTGTGTATCCACTCTATTTTTTATTGTGCTAAATATGTGGTGAGGATTTCCTAAAGCCAATTCATATGATGGGTTATATGGGCCATCAGGCATCTCACCAGCTAGTTTACGCCTAACAGCTTCAAACCCTGCTTCAATAAAATCAGAATCACCACTATTTTCAACAGCCATCAGAGATTCATGAATTGGCTCATAAGCACTCTTAAGGTGTGGACACATTTTTATACGTTCATTCCGAATCTCGATATTCCTTTTCATTGAAACAACCCAGGAAACTAAAGGCGTGATTATCACAATGGTGACTAATATACCTATAGCTTCAGACAGCAAATTCAAGGGCAACCCTTCGTCGTTGAGCAAATCTACTATCTGATCAAGCATAAGTCCTCCTTAACCCTCAAAAATATGACCATAACTTTCTGTGAAGTTCAGATTAGAGCATAGGAGGAATTGCCATGAGCAGCCAATGTTTGCGACGGATTGAAGGATGCTGATTTAAGAGGTTTGGAGTTAATGCTCGGAGAATAGGTATTACTAGTGGACTTGCCCCAATACGCATGACACTCCCGCCCCTCAAAAAGAGGCCTGAGGACTGGCCCCTGAACGTTCGCTTTGCGACCCTTACGAACGCGTTTAAGCTCTTGGAGAATTTTCCCCCTGCCGGGTATGAACAGCCACCTAAAAGTTGTTTGGCAACCTCCTGCCGTCCCACGATATTCAACGCGATTCCTGAATCTTGAAAGGTTACA
>JBDVMC010000012.1:0-277466 GCA_039970335.1 Henriciella sp.
ACGCAGCTAGCGCATTAAGCTCTCCGCCTGGGGAGTACGGCCGCAAGGTTAAAACTCAAAGAAATTGACGGGGGCCCGCACAAGCGGTGGAGCATGTGGTTTAATTCGAAGCAACGCGCAGAACCTTACCTACGCTTGACATGCCTGGACGACTCCGAGAGATCGGTTTCTCCCTTCGGGGCCAGTGCACAGGTGCTGCATGGCTGTCGTCAGCTCGTGTCGTGAGATGTTGGGTTAAGTCCCGCAACGAGCGCAACCCTCATCCTTAGTTGCCATCACGTTTGGGTGGGCACTCTAGGGAAACTGCCGGTGCTAAGCCGGAGGAAGGCGGGGATGACGTCAAGTCCTCATGGCCCTTACGCGTAGGGCTACACACGTGCTACAATGGCAGTGACAATGGGATAATCCCCAAAAGCTGTCTCAGTTCGGATTGTCGGCTGCAACTCGCCGGCATGAAGTTGGAATCGCTAGTAATCGTGGATCAGCATGCCACGGTGAATACGTTCCCGGGCCTTGTACACACCGCCCGTCACACCATGGGAGTTGGATCTACCCGAAGATTGTGAGCTAACTTCGGAGGCAGCAAGCCACGGTAGGTTCAGCGACTGGGGTGAAGTCGTAACAAGGTAGCCGTAGGGGAACCTGCGGCTGGATCACCTCCTTTCTAAGGATGTTTGTCATTTGAGAGTTCACTCTCTATGGCAACGTTCAAAGACAATCGTTGGCCCGAGCAATCGGTGACCAACAAAAACTATGCGGTTGTTTGTGCCGTCTTCGTTTCTCTTCCTTCATTTGCTGTCTCTTGCCACCTGGCAGAGACATAGCCTGGTCGCTACCGGGCAACCTAGTAATTGGGGCCGGTAGCTCAGGCGGTTAGAGCGCACGCCTGATAAGCGTGAGGTCGGAGGTTCAAGTCCTCCTCGGCCCACCACCCTTTTCGGGGCCTTAGCTCAGCTGGGAGAGCACCTGCTTTGCAAGCAGGGGGTCAGCGGTTCGATCCCGCTAGGCTCCACCAATTTTTTGGGTGGAATTAGTGCGCGGCGTCGCCGTTTAGCAAATGAAGAAAGTGTCTAAGTTTCCGGAGCTTGTCTCCGGGATGTTTGTAATCGTAAGGGAAGATTAATCCGCCTCGCTACTTATTCGTAAGTAGCAGCTCCTCACTAACCGGATGGAGTGTAATGAGGTGAGCCTGTCATAAAGGGTTAGTCTGTTAAAGAAACCAACAAAGTCTGATCGAAACCCATATGTATGGGTGATTGTGCCGTCTAGTACGGGGCGTTCACCTCTGCACATGAGTTTCAAAAATGAGATCAAGCGTCAAAAGGGCATCCGGGGGATGTCTTGGCGGTAAGAGGCGATGAAGGACGTGGCACTCTGCGATAAGCACGGGGGAGGCGAGAGCACCCTTTGATCCCGTGATTTCCGAATGGGGAAACCCATCTCCGAGATGTGAGACTATTATTCAACTTCGGTTGAATGCTGGTCTTACATTTCAATAGTGAGATATTTTACACTGAATACATAGGTGTTAAAAAGCGAACCCGGGGAATTGAAACATCTAAGTACCCGGAGGAAAGGACATCAATTGAGACTCCCTTAGTAGCGGCGAGCGAACGGGGACCAGGCCTGGTCCGAAATAAAGCAAAGCATCTGGAAAGTTGCGCCATAGTGGGTGATAGCCCCGTAGCTGTAAAATGAGGACCTTTTCGAGTAGGGCGGGACACGTGAAATCCTGTCTGAACATGGGGGGACCACCCTCCAAGCCTAAGTACTCCTTACCGACCGATAGTGAACTAGTACCGTGAGGGAAAGATGAAAAGTACCCCGATGAGGGGAGTGAAACAGTACCTGAAACCGGATGCTTACAAGCTGATGGAGCTCTTCGGAGTGACATCGTACCTTTTGTATAATGGGTCAACGACTTAGTGTTGCATGCAAGCTTAAACCGTTAGGTGTAGGCGTAGCGAAAGCGAGTCTGAATAGGGCGACTGAGTATGTAGCATTAAACCCGAAGGCAAGTGATCTAGATATGGGCAGGGTGAAGGTGCAGTAACATGCACTGGAGGCCCGAACCGTTGAGCGTTGAAAAGCTCTCGGATGACCTGTGTCTAGGGGTGAAAGGCCAATCAAACTTGCTGATAGCTGGTTCTCCGCGAAATCTATTTAGGTAGAGCGTCGATCGAATACTCTTGGGGGTAGAGCACTGACTGGGCTAGGGGTCCTCACCGGATTACCAAACCTTATCAAACTCCGAATACCAAGAAGTACTAATCGGCAGACACACGGCGGGTGCTAACGTCCGTCGTGGAGAGGGAAACAACCCTGACCACCAATTAAGGTCCCCAAATAATAGCTAAGTGTGAAAGGATGTGGGATTGCTTTGACAATGAGGAGGTTGGCTTAGAAGCAGCCATCCTTTAAAGAAAGCGTAACAGCTCACTCATCAAGCGATCCTGCGCCGAAAATGTAACGGGGCTAAAGCTATTTACCGAAATTGTGGGCTCGTAAGAGCGGTAGCGGAGCGTTCCGTAAGCCTGCGAAGGTGCACTGTGAGGTGTGCTGGAGGTATCGGAAGTGAGAATGTTGACATGAGTAGCGACAAAGCGGGTGAGAGACCCGCTCGCCGAAAATCCAAGGGTTCCTGCGTAAAGCTAATCTGCGCAGGGTTAGCCGGCCCCTAAGGCGAGGCCGAAAGGCGTAGCCGATGGGAACCACGTTAATATTCGTGGGCCTGGGAGTGTGTGACGGATTTCGAAAGTTGTCATCCCTTAACGGATTGGGGTGGCAGCCTGGAAGTCCCAGGAAATAGCCCTCCCATATAGACCGTACCCTAAACCGACACAGGTGGATAGGTAGAGAATACCAAGGCGCTTGAGAGAACGATGCTGAAGGAACTCGGCAAATTACCTCCGTAACTTCGGGAGAAGGAGGCCTCACTCTAGGCAACTAGAACTGAGGGGCACAGACCAGGGGGTTGCGACTGTTTATCAAAAACACAGGGCTCTGCGAAGCCGCAAGGCGACGTATAGGGTCTGACGCCTGCCCGGTGCCGGAAGGTTAAAAGGAGATGTGAGAGCGTCGAATTGAAGCCCCGGTGAACGGCGGCCGTAACTATAACGGTCCTAAGGTAGCGAAATTCCTTGTCGGGTAAGTTCCGACCTGCACGAATGGCGTAACGACTTCCCCACTGTCTCCAGCATCGACTCAGCGAAATTGAAGTCCCCGTGAAGATGCGGGGTACCCGCGGTCAGACGGAAAGACCCCGTGAACCTTTACTGCAGCTTGGCTGTGGCACCGGAAATAATATGTGTAGGATAGGTGGGAGGCTTTGAAGCAGCGGCGCCAGTCGTTGTGGAGCCATCCTTGAAATACCACCCTTATTCTTTTCGTTGTCTAACCGCGTCCCTGGATGGGACCGGGACCCAGCCTGGCGGGCAGTTTGACTGGGGCGGTCGCCTCCTAAAGAGTAACGGAGGCGCGCGATGGTAAGCTCAAGCCGGTCGGACATCGGCTGTTGAGTGCAATGGCATAAGCTTGCCTGACTGTGAGGTCGACGGACCGAGCAGAGACGAAAGTCGGTCATAGTGATCCGGTGGTCCCGAGTGGAAGGGCCATCGCTCAACGGATAAAAGGTACTCCGGGGATAACAGGCTGATGATGCCCAAGAGTCCATATCGACGGCATCGTTTGGCACCTCGATGTCGGCTCATCACATCCTGGGGCTGAAGCAGGTCCCAAGGGTTCGGCTGTTCGCCGATTAAAGTGGTACGTGAGCTGGGTTCAGAACGTCGTGAGACAGTTTGGTCCCTATCTGCCGTGGGTGTTGGAAACTTGAGAGGATCTGTCCTTAGTACGAGAGGACCGGGATGGACATACCTCTGGTGGACCTGTTGTGGCGCCAGCCGCATTGCAGGGTAGCTATGTATGGACGGGATAACCGCTGAATGCATCTAAGCGGGAAACCCACCTCAAAACCAGGTTTCCCTTGAGAGCCGTTCTAGACTAGGACGTCGATAGGCCAGGTGTGGAAGCAGCGCGAGCTGTGGAGCTTACTGGTACTAATTGCTCGATAGGCTTGATCTCTAGAAACTCGTGTGTGGTGGTGAACGCCCCATACGGTTTGAGATCAGAAACATCCCAGAATACATTAAAATATATATCTGCGGTTTTTACTTATTGGTTTCTTGAATTGCTAGCTTTTGCCGACCCGGTGGTTATGGCAGGGGTTCCCCACCCGATCCCATCCCGAACTCGGTCGTTAAGTCCCCTAGCGCTGATGGTACTGCGTCTTAAGGCGCGGGAGAGTAAGTCGCTGCCGGGTCAGCTAAAGCTAGCAATTTTCTAACAGACATCTTCCCTTATAGATTGCTCGACTGGTTCGGGCCCATCACTTGTGATGGACATTGAAGAACCGGCCTTGTGCCGGTTTTTTTGTTTCTGGAAACCTCGCAGGAGGGATCCACGCTGACGCGGGATGGAGCAGTCCGGTAGCTCGTCAGGCTCATAACCTGAAGGTCGTAGGTTCAAATCCTACTCCCGCACCCAAATAAGCCCCTGAAATCTTTACGGATTTCGGGGGCTTTTTTCGTTTTGGGAATAGAGTGGCGTTCAAAGGTGGTTCAACGAGAGTAGCGCCTTTGGCGAAAGCACACGTCATAAAGCGCGGCCATCCTCAAATTGAAAAGCCTGGCATTTGCGTCAACGGTTTTCCCAATGCTCAGCGACGCAGGCCGTACTTATCTAGGCGCCAGCGCAAGGTCTCGATCCTGTCCTGTCCGAAAAATGGCTCACCGCGCAGGACAGCTGTGGGAACACCCCAATGCCCGGCTGCTTCGAGTCCTTCATGATTGCGTTCAATCTCTTCTAGGTGATCGCTGCCTTCGATTGCAGCGTCCATGCTGGCGAGATCGAGCCCGGCGGCCGTCGCAACTTTGGCGAGATGATCGCCCTGATCCCAACCTTCAGTGCCGCCATAGACGAGGTGAGAGACGTGTTTGGCGAAGGCTAAGCCTTTGCCCCGGCGCTGCGCTTCAACTCCGAGCTTGGCCAGGCGATAGATGAGCGGCTGATCTTCTGCGACTTCCATCGTCTGATAGTTTTGAGTGACTGGATCAGGTTTGGGCGGGAAATGCATAGGCATTCCAAGAAACTCTGCGCGGCGTACCGAATCCATAACGATATACATGGCCGGCTTGCGGTTTGACCCGCTGAAGAGCGATGATTTGGCTCGAATCGCGATTGGAA
Organism: Henriciella sp.; assembly: GCA_039970335.1. Taxonomy (GTDB): domain Bacteria; phylum Pseudomonadota; class Alphaproteobacteria; order Caulobacterales; family Hyphomonadaceae; genus Henriciella. Next base: position 5,245 of record JBDVMC010000012.1, read on the forward strand.
ACACAACGCGCAGGTTCAGCTCGACCTTATAGTCCTCTGCAACTTTTTCGAGCTCTGGTGTCGCCAGGTATGAATAGGGACTTCGAAACGACCAATAGACGTCGATAGGCTCCATGGTTTCCTCCAAATTTCAATTTTGTGTTCGGTACGGTGTCCGAGCGCAGTCTATGTATGGGAAATTCATAGGTATAGGGGGGCCGTCGGGTTCGGTGCTGGCGTGGATTTGTGTGAGCGCTTGGTTTGTGGCCCGGTAATGTGCTCACACGGTCATTGTAGCTGTTAGAGGCGAAACCTAGTCGAGCAGTTTTTCAATCGTTGTGAACAAGGCTTGGGTGTAGGCGTTGCGATCGCCGCCTTCGGCGATTTTTAGTGCTGCACGGTCGAAGGCTGCAGATAGAATGTCCGTCAAGGCATCGACCTCCTGGTCGCAGAGATTTGGCATTGCTTGTCCAAGACCGTTTTTCAAAGACGCACTACCTTGTGATTTGGTGAGGTTTAATGCGGCCTCATAGCCCAATACAGAGGGAGCGTCGGATAACAAAATTTTTACCCGACCTGGTACAAGCATCGCATCGAAATAGGCATTGGTGCCGATGATCATAGCCTCATCCGGGTCTGAAATGTTCTCCGTTGCGGTGGTGATGATTTCCGCGATCGCCTTGGCTTCCCGCTCTGCGACAGCTCTAAATAGATCAATTTTGTCTCGATAGTGGTGGTACAAAGCGCCCCGCGTTACGCCGGCTTTGCGCACGAGTTCCGGCATCCCGGTTTGGGCATAGCCCTGGTCCACAAAGAGTGTACGAGCAGCATCGATCAACAGGTTTTGTGTTTGCTCACGTCGCTCGGCTTGCGTTCGCCGTTCACCGCTTATCTGCTTAGGCATTGAGTTTCACTCGTTCTTGTCGGGCACGCCACCATTTTACATACATATTGCATGTTTGTTAGGGGCGTGTTACATACACAGTGAATGTTAGTGAAATGGAGAACGACATGCGCCCGATGCAATATTACCCGCTGATTCAAACTGAGGATGTTGTTGGGACATCTTCGTTCTATCAGCGTCATTTCGGTTTTAGGCCAATGTTCGAGAGTGATTGGTACGTTCATTTGCAAAGCGTGGCTGAGCCGAGTGTGAATCTCGCGGTCTTAAAGCATGACCACGAAACAATTCCTGCCGAGGCGAGAGGCGTTACGCAGGGCGTGATACTGACTTTTGAGGTCGAAGATGTGGATGCTGAGGATGCCCGGCTCCGAGCCGAAGGTGTTTCCGTTGTCAGCAAATTGCGAAGCGAAGATCACGGCCAGCGACACGCCATTTATCGCGATCCGAATGGAATTATGATCGATGTGATTACGCCAATTCCGCCCGCGCCGGAGTTTCAGGCGGATTACGCCGCAGAGGCGCTTCCTGCATAACACGGCGACCTGTGTTTGCACCCAGAAGACAGCCTCACGTGCAAAAGTGCATCTCGCGGGCTCTAAGCGGCGCTAATTCAGGATCAGCTTGGTGATCGCTTCAGCATGTGCGGTGAGGCCGGCCGTTGATGAGATATCGTCGCCTGGGAAAGCATTGGTGAGCTCTGGCAGCGCCATTGGAAACGAGCCACCATGTGTGATCATGAAGAAGATCGTTCTGCTGGAGACGTTCGCGACCGTACCCTCCGCTTTTGCGCCTTCAATCAACTCGGTGAGCAATTGATAGAAAGGCCCGACCAGTTGATTGGTGATGAACGCGCCGCGTGCATCTGATTTGTCGCCATCAAAAACGATGATCCGGCTGACTTGTGGCCACTTCGCAGATGCCACAATGAAGGCCTTGATCAAGGCTTTGAGCGCATCCGTTTTCGAGCCGTCTTCGAAAGTATTCGCTGCCATCAAATCCTCGGCGAAACGTTCTGACAGATTTTCCATCGCAGCATTCCAGAGCGCGGCCTTCGACCCGAAATAGTAGCGCGTTAAGCCAACATCTGCGTCAATCTTTGAGGCGATCTGGCTGAGCGACACACCGTCAAAGCCGCGTTCCGCAAACTGATCGATCGCGGCCTTTAACAAGGCTTGCTTTAGATCAGCGCCGCCGCCGCCCCGCGGTCGCCCGCGCTTGCGCTCTGTTTTTTCGCGTTTCGCTTCGGTTTTCATGTCTGGGCTGGTGGCCGCCATCTTTAATTGCTCAGGTCTATTCGCATACCATCACGGGCAACCGTGATGTCCCCGTCATAGAGTTTATCCATACCTGCGGTAAACTCTGCTTCGACAAACCCACTGGCTGGAATGGGCGGAATGAGGTGGGTTAGGACCAGCCGGCCAACGCTCGCTTCTGTTGCCAGCTCTGCCAGCTCATCGGTTGGGGTGTGGACGCTGATGATCAGGTTCATTCGTTCTGGGTCGATGCCGCCGCCATGTTTGCGGAGCGCGCCGGAGATGGTTTGCATCATGTCGACGTTCAAAACCTCATGGATCAGGATGTCGGCGTCGCGAGCGTGCTTCACCAAGTTCGGAGCATAGCGCGTGTCGCCGCTGATCACGACGGTCTTGCCTTGATATTCAAACTTATAGCCATAGGCATGTTCCCAATTGGGATGTTCGACCCGAAACGCGCTGATCGTGAGCCCGCTCTGGTCATAGACCACAGCCAATTCATCCCCATCAACCAAAACGTCCCGGCCGGTTCCCATGCTGGTGTCGGTCGTGCCGTATTCTGAACCGATCGTATTCCAGCGCTCAGTAAGGTCGGCTTCAAAAGAGAGTGCTACGCCATCGCGAAGTCGCTCGGTTCCTGGTGGGCCAACAATTTCCACCTGCTGCTGGCGGCCATACAGCCAGCTATTGTGCAGGACGTCGCCTAGGCCCGACATGTGGTCAGAGTGCAAGTGGGTCAGGAACACAGCTTCAAGCTTATGAAACGGCACGGCTGCGCCTTGGAGACCCTGCGCAGCGCCTTGTCCGGTATCGAAGACGAACAGTTTGCCATCGGCGACGATCGCCGTGCACGGCTGTCCGCGATCCGGTTGGAACTGGGGCGAGCCAGTGCCGCAGAAGACGATTTCGAAAAGATCGTCTGTGTCCTGCTGCGCTTGAATGGCATCGCCAACCTGGCGTTCAATCCCGCCGGAAACGATCGCTGAGCGATTGGCTTGGACCAATAGGAAGCCCGCAATCAGCAGAACCAAAACCGCCCCCAGTCCGATCAGAATGAACTTGCGCATGATTGTCTCCCAGCAATTATTTCTATGGTCAAAGAATTTGAGTTGACATATTCTATGGTCGCAGAATAAGTCAACCTGAAACCGGAGGGTCGGATATGAAACGCTGGATCATTTTGGGCGGGATCGCTTTGTTCGCCATAGTCGCCATTTTTGGAGTTCCGCCATTTAGCGGTGGGCCGACGGCAGGTTACGCTGAAGGCGAGCCTGGGTTCGAGACCGGAGTGAAACGCCTTCCGAACGGCATTTATGAAGTCTCAGCGCTAACGCCGATGCCCGGCGTGACGCCTGAAATGGTCCGCTGGTGGTTCGCCGATTACATGCAAACCTCAGAGCATTATCAACGATGGTATCCAGACGCGCACGTTTGGATGGATTGGGAAAACAAGGTGCCGGGAGAGTATGTGGGCGCGAGCCACTTGGTGCACGAGTATATTGGCGAAGACTTGGAAAAGCTGCGCATCCAGTTCGTGCCGCCGGAGGAAATCCTGGGCGACGTGAACTTGCGAGACGGCGATGTTGCGGTCTGCGCGAAACCGGGTTTGCTTGAGCAGCCGATGAATGGCGGACAGATGTGCCATATCATTCGCGCGACTGAGGACGGCGCCGAAATGCGCAGCCGGTTCTGGCTCGGCATGGTCGCCAAACGAGATGGCAATGAACAAGTTGGTTCGATCGCAGGCCTCATCGCGAATACATATCTGGTGCGCAATCTCGGGGTCAGCAAATCTGGTGCAGAGGACCTGATGAACCATTGCACAGAAGAGATGAGCATTCTCGCGGGTTTCCTTCCAGCGCTTTACGCGGCTGAAACTCAAAACCAATCCGAGGGTTAGCGCCATGAACTTTATGACGATTGGCGGTCCGCTGATCGTCCTCGCGCTGATTGCTGTGTTTGGCTGGCCCTCATTTAAAGGGACGTCGAATGGCGACTTTCTAGAGGCCGAAAAATATACCGGGTTTGAGACGAGCGTTCGACGTCACAGCAATGGCGTTTACGAGGTTTCCGTCCTGACACGAATGCCTGATGTAGAGCCTGAGATGGTCCGTTGGTGGTTTGGCGACTATTTAACGACAACCGAGCAATACATGACATGGCACCCGACGGATCATGTCTGGTATGACTGGGAAAACAAGTCGCCAGGAGAGCACATTGGCGCCAGTGGGCTCGTCCACGAATACATTGGCGGCGAGTTGGCCAAGCTTCGAATTCAGTTTGTTCCGCCTGAAGAGATACTTGGAAAGAACAATAATCTCGGCGCCGACGATGTTGCGATCTGCGCGCGGCCGGGACTTCTAGAGCAACCCTATTACGCCGGTGAGATGTGCCACATTGTTCGGCGAACGGATTATGGATCAGAGATGCGAAGTCGATTTTGGCTTGGCCGCATTGCCAAACGAAAAGGCAATGACCGAACCCGTTCGATCGAAGGCGTCATCGGCAACACTTATCTGGCGCGAAAGCTTGGTATCCGCAAATCTGACGCGGTCGCCCTGATGCGCCATTGCGTCGAGGAGATGGGATACCTCGCAGATCTATTGCCGGAGCTCTATGCCAGCGAAACCGGTCAAACCAATACGACGCCAACAATCGAGGACCATGGACAATGAGCCAACACCAAATGAAAATTGGCATGAGCGCGTTTTCCGTCATCGCGGCGGCGCTGATATTCGTGCCGAGCGCTTTCGCGATTTCCGCATTGGACGAGTGGAACAATGAAACCCGCATCGCGCTGGCGACGCCGGTAAAGATATGGCTCGGCTTGATGATGCTGACAAATATCGCAGCGCTGGGGTTCTTAAAAAACCACGTTGCCAGTCGATTTGTATTTGCCGGGTTTGTCCTTAGTCATGCGGTCGGCGCGGTTATGGTGATGCAGGGAATGGGGCTATTAGCGGGTCAGGTTTCGCTCTTGCATGTCATCTTTTGGACTCCCGGAATGATTTTCCTGATTCTGCATCGGGCCGAGATCAAACTACCATCCGCCTACGGCGTATGGGCGATCCTTTCTTTGACGTTCTATTTTGGCTCGATGATTTTCGATGTGCCGGACGCCATCGCGTTCATCCAACATGCTCTGGGAGATTAGAATGAACATAGCTTCAAAAATTGGCGCGATTGCTTATGCGCTTTGGTCGCTCCTCCACATCGCTTTGGGCGTTACGCGCCTGGCTGATCGCGCCGCAGACGGAACCTTGGCGGAAGCCACAGGCCGTCTCGCGCAAGGGCATTGGACGCTGCTTTACTTAGGTGTGTTCGGCCTCATTTTGTCTTGGTTCAACTGGAAGAACAGCACCGCCGCATATTGGGTCTCTGCCTTCATCATCTCTGCTGAGGATATTGGCTTCTTACTGTTTCCAGTTTGGCAGGGCGGAACCGGATTTCCAGCGTCTGCAATTGGACCCGGATTGTGGATTATTGGCCTAGTCTGCACCAGCATAGCGTACTTCTCATCCGACCGAAGCGCTTAAACCGATGTCGATTGATACGGCACCGGTCACAGAAAGCGCAGGCACAAAGCGCGAGACCGTTCATTTTCTAAGCCATGGCGAGACTCTGGAGGCCTATCTCTATCTACCCGCTTCGCCGGCTCCTGATGGCGGCTTTCCGGCTACGGTGACAGCGCCAGGATTGGGCGGCGTGAAAGAGATGTTGATCGGGTCATATGCTGGTCCGATCGCGCAAGCAGGCCTCGCTTGCTTGAGTGTCGATTACCGCCACTTTGGTGGAAGCACGGGAAACCCTAGACAGCACATTGATCCACGCAAGCAGGTCGAAGACATTAAGGCCGGCTTGGATTATTTGGAGCAGCGCGATGACATCAACTCTGATCGTCTGGGCATCTGGGGCACAAGCATGTCAGGCGGTCATTCGGTGACGATTGCCGCGACCGATGACCGAATAAAGGCGGCTGTTGCCCTCATCCCTTTCCTGGTCTCGTCAAAGCCGAGCGGGGACGTTGGCGCGATGCGACGCGCCGTCATGCTGGACGGACTTAAACGGCTCTTTGGGGGCAAGCATGGCACCATTCCGATTTTTGCAGAAACGGTCGGACAGTTTGCCGTCATGGGAAGCGATGGTGGCTGGGACTGGATGCAGGGGATAACCAAACAAGCTCCGAACTATCGGAACGAGATAACCCTGCAATCGCTGCTCAAAATCGGCAGCTATGAGCCCGGAAAAAAGGTCTCAGATCTCGCGGTTCCAACGCTTCTGGTCGCGGCAGCGGCAGATACGATTACGCCGGCCGACCCTATTCGTGAGTTTGCGAAAAAGGCAGGCGCTTTCGCGGAATATGTGGAATTCCCTCAAAGCCATTTTGAACTGTTTGGTGAGAGCTTGTCGGCGTCGGCGAGCCAAACGGTCGATTGGTTCAAGCGGCATTTATAGCGCGGAAATTATGCCAGCATCTCGATTTGGGCTGCTGAGCGTTGGTGACCGCTGCGGCAGTCGTGTAGAGTAAGAAAAAAATTCGGGCGGAATGGAGTATTTCGGGGCATGAGCGGAATTGTATTTAAAGTGGCCAAAGGCTTAGGGTTTTTGATCGCTGGATTGATTGGCCTTTTGCTGATTCTTTTCATCTTGATCTTCGGGCGGTTCCAGGTGGCTTCCTGGTCAAACCTCGCGAGTCTCGGGCCAAGTGCGCCAGAGTTGAACGTGGATGGTTTCGCGTTTCGGGATCTCAACAAAAACGATCAACTTGATGTCTATGAGGACCGCCGTGCCTCCGTCGAGGCGCGCGTCGATGACCTGCTTGGACAGATGACACTCGAAGAAAAAGCCGGGTTGATGTTCATCAACTTTACGCCCGTTGGCGCGAAGGGGAACTTGGTCGAGATCCCAAGCCTTAGCGACCCAACCACACTTATCTTCGCCAAAAATTCAGACTTGATCGCTCATCGTCACATGAATCATTTCAGCTTGCTTGCGCCAGTTGATGAGCCCGCCACTTTCATTGCCTGGCACAATAAACTGCAAGGTTTGGCCGAACGGACGCGCCTTGGAATACCTGTCACTTTGGCAAGCGATCCGCGGCATGGCGTCAAAGGCGCCGGGTCTATTTCGCTTCCAGCCGGCGCGTTTTCGAAATGGCCAGAACCGCTTGGCCTGGCAGCGATAGGCAACGCTGACCTGGTTGAAGAATTTGCAGATATTGCGCGCCAAGAATACCGCGCGGTCGGCATTCACGTTGCGTTGCATCCTGTCGCGGACTTGGCCACAGAGCCGCGCTGGTCACGCATCAGCGGCACGTTTGGCGAAGACGCCAATCTATCAGCTCGCATGGTTGGCGCTTACGTGCGCGGCATGCAGGGCGCGGCATTGGGCCCGGGCAGCGTTGCGACCATGGTCAAGCATTTCTCTGGCGGGGGACCGCAGATGGACGGCGAGGACGCGCACTTCCCTTATGGCAAGGAGCAAGTCTATCCTGGCGACAATTTTGACTACCATCTCATCCCGTTCATTGAGGGTGCTTTCCCGGCTGGGGCCGCGCAAATCATGCCATATTACGGCATCCCAATGGGCCAAACATCAGAAGATGTTGGGTTTGCCTTCAATAAAGAGATCATCACAGACCTGCTCAGAAACCAGCATGGCTTTGAGGGGGTCGTTTGTTCTGATTGGGGGCTCATCACCGATGCCAAAATACTCGGTACGATTGGTATCATGGAGGCGCGCGCATGGGGCGTTGAAGACCTCTCACATGAAGATCGAATGCTGAAGATGATCGCTGCCGGTATTGACCAATTTGGCGGCGAGAATATTCCAGCCATGCTGGTGAAACTGGTTCGAGACGGCAGCGTCGAAGAGGCGCGCCTGGATGTTTCGGTTCGGCGTCTGTTGCGCGACAAATTTCGGCTCGGTTTGTTTGACGCGCCGTACACAGACCTAGAGCAAGCGAACGCCATTGTTGGCCGCGATGACTTCATGGCGAAGGGCCTTGCGGCGCAGCGCAAGTCGGTCGTCCTGTTGAAAAACGGTCAGAACGACGCCAACCATTGGCTGCCAGTCTCCACCCGTCCGAAACTCTACATCGAGAACGTCGATCCGGTGGTGGCTGGTGAATATGCAGACCTGGTTGAAACGCCGGAAGAAGCGGACCTAGCGATTATCCGAATTGAGTCGCCCTACGAACAGCGCGAAGGCCCAATCGCAAGCATGCTGCATGCCGGTGACGTCGATTTCAAAGCGCCAGAAAAGGCTCGCATTCTGAACCTCTTGGAGACGGTCCCTACGGTCGTGAATATCTATTTGGATCGAGGTATCGTCATGCCGGAAATATCTGAGGCAAGCGCTGCTTTGATTGCGGATTTTGGGGCGGAAGATGCGGTCATTCTGGATTTGGTGTTTGGGCAATCAGAGCCGACGGGAAAACTTCCGATCGAGATGCCATCCTCCGTCGAGGCCGTGAGCAATCAATTCGAAGACGTCCCCTTTGATAGCGCGGATCCGCTTTATCCATTTGGGTTTGGTTTGACCTATGAGCAAGCGGCCTCCGAAACGGCCATTATCGAGACGGAGCAAGAGTAATGTTTGAACGCGGTTCGATTGCGCACATTCTAATCACAACCGTTTTGGCCACGTTTACCCTTTCTGGCCTTGCCTTCGCGCAAGAGGTAGACGAGCCAGAGACGGCTGCGACGCCTCCGCCGCCCAACATCGTTTTTATCTTTGCGGATGATCTGGGTTATGGCGATATTGGAGCGTTCGGCGCGACGGACGTCAAAACTCCAAATATCGACCAGATCGCCGCGCGTGGGGCCAAGTTCACGGATTTCTATTCCGCGTCTCCAGTATGCAGCCCATCTCGCGCCGCGCTCCTGACCGGGCGTCTTCCGATACGAATGGGCATCCATCATGTGTTCAATGAAACGAGCTATCGCGGAATGCCTGAGAGCGAGTTGACGATCGCCGAACTTTTGCAAACGCGAGGGTATGCGACCGCAGCGATTGGCAAATGGCACCTCGGACACCAGCCCAGTTTCTTACCGCTGAATCAGGGATTCGATGAGTTTTCGGGTATTCCCTACAGCAATGATATGTCGCCGCTTCCTTGGCTGGAGGGCAATGATTTTGTTGAGGATACGGTCGATCAAACTCAAATCACGCAGCGCATCACGGATGCGGCTGTCGATTTCATAGACCGTCATACTGGTGCGCCGTTCTTTCTTTATGTCCCGCATCCCATGCCGCACGTTCCGCTTTACACGTCAGGCCCTTTCGAAGGCGTCAGTGCACGCGGCGCATACGGTGACGTCATCGAAGAATTGGATGCGAGTGTCGGTGAGATCATGGGCGCCCTTGATCGCAACGGCCTGACCGAAAACACGTTGCTCGTCTTCACAAGCGATAATGGTCCTTGGATCTTTATGGGAGACGAGGGTGGGTCATCTGGTCCGCTTCGAAACGGTAAAGGCACAACCTTTGAAGGCGGCGTGCGGGTTCCGACGGTCGCGATGCTGCCAAATGTGATCGATGCTGGATTGGTCTATCAAGACCCAGCTTCAATGATGGATTGGCTTCCCACAATTGCGGGCCTCACCGATGCGGTCTTATCGGAGACACTTGTTCTGGATGGGGTAGACCTTTCGGATCGCCTGCGCGGTTCCGGCGCTGTAGACGCGACCCTCCGATCGTTCCCGCTTTACTCTCATGGTCGGCTTGAAGCTGTTCGCCAAGGCGATTGGAAACTCAAGCGCTCCTATTCGACAGCTGGCAATCCTATTCCCGCGCCCATTCGCATGTTCCTTGGTGGAGAGATAGGATTGAAGGATCATGACGCTTTGCTGTTCAATTTGCGCGACGATCCATCGGAGCAAAAAAATCTTGCGAAAAAGCACCCCGAAAAAGTCGCCGAGCTCGAAACGCTCATGGCTGCGTTTGAGGCGGAAATAGGGGAGACACCGCCAAACATCACGCCCTTAGGACTTTCAGTCAGCCCGGCAATTGGTGTGGTGATGTCGGCGGCGATGAAGCTCGGCTTGATCCTATTGGGTCTGTTCACAATTGTGATTGCGGCAATCGCATTTTGGATCGGCCGACGAACGCGCAAATCACCCGCCCGGTAAGCGGAGCGCCGCGCACTTTTCATCACCATAGCCATTTGGTAATAAAGTTAATGTTTGAGATTCCAAAGCTTATCTTTGATCCGATCGAGCACTCAATCGACGATCGTGGTGTCGCCTGGACGCAATATATGGGAGCGGTTCACACCGCAATTGCACTCGAGACACCGGCCAGAGAATTGTCAACGAGGGCAACCAGCTGGGTCGTCGATAAGTTGGTGTTCGCACATGCTTTCTTCGATGCTCAGACCATGACCAATAATAGCGGCGGGGTAGCGGTCCCCAACGCACAGGGCTTTTTGCTCGGCTGGGTCTATCGAAAAGGATGCACGCAGATTTGGCATGATGGCGACCTGTTTGATATTGGCGATGATGTTATCTGCCTGTTCGATTATTCCAGGGAAGTACACTCAATCTCCTCTGATTCAGAGGTCGTGAGTTTCGTCGTCCCGCATGCATTGATCGGCTACGACCCGAAAAAACACCCATCACGAATCATTCTGGACCGGCAATCTGGTGATGGCGCTTGGTTGAATGATAGACTCGATCAGATGCTGTCGCGCTTGGACACGATGAAGCGAAAAGACGCGCCCGAGGCGGCAGAGGCGTTTGCTGCCACTTTGTCGGCTCTCATCAATCGAAATGTCGACGCCACGGATCAAACACTTAGTCTGGATCAAGAGATTCGAGCGAACTTTGATGAGCTTATTTTTGACCCCTCTTTGTCCGTCGAAAGTCTGATGAACGCTTCTGAGGTTTCTCGTGGCCGAGTCTATGAAGCGCTAAATTCGACTGGGGACATGCGCGAGCGAATAATCAAGCGACGCTTGGACTATGCGTTTCGAAGCCTGGCATTTGGTGACGTTTGTACAAAACGTATGAAGGATATTGCAGCACTCTGTCTCTTCGACGATGAGGCGCAATTTCGCGCAGCATTTCAGCGCCAATTCTCTATTGGACCGGAAATTGTAATGGGCGTTTTGCACAATGCTGTGCCGGTTCCGGAACCGTCTTCATCGCAAAGGGTCTGGGAGACCTGGTTCAATGCCGGGCAGGACTGTGTAAACCAATAGCTCTGAGCGCTTAGCCTTGAGCGTCGCATTTCACATGCAGGACCCTAGGACAGGCCTTCAGCACTCACCCGGTTGCGGCCAAGAGACTTCGCTTTCTGCAAGGCGGTATCTGCTGCCGCGACCATGTCTTCTGCCGTGCGACGCGATTTGAACGCGGATATCCCGAACGAGGCTGTTGCATTGGCGCGAACGACGCTTGATTGCGCTGAGGTGGCTCCAATTTGTTCGAATTGATGTTTGATTGTCACCATCAAGTTGTAAGCTGGCATCAGCTCAATATTTGGCAGAACGACAGCGAATTCATCTCCGCCATATCGCGCGACAAGATCGTGCCCTTTGGTTTGTTCATGCAGCAATCGAGCGAATGATCTCAAAACATCATCGCCTGCCTGATGGCCTAAATTGTCGTTCACACGCTTGAACTCATCGAGATCTGCGAGCACCAAGCAGAATGAAGCGCCGGTTTCTGCGGAATCCTTCACTTGCCAATTGATGCGGTTCTCAAATGCGCGGCGATTGGCAACCGCTGTTAGCGGATCTAGCAGGGTTTGACGCCGCGCGCGTTCGAGTTCGTCATTGAGTTTTTTGACACGGTTCTGGGACTCGCGCAGCCCGTCGGTCAGTTTTGTCGAGACGTCCGACATTTTTTGACTCTCGGAGATTAATTGGTCGAGCAGAGACTTAAAGTCTTGCTCAGGCGCATCCCCGTCAGGCGATATTGTAAGATCGTCGAGCGTGTCACGAAAATGAGTGTTCTGAGAAATACCGGCTTCCAGCAATTTCGAAACGTTTTGAATATTGCTTTCGAATTGTTTGCCGATTTCTTCATTCGCCGCTCCAGATCCGTCAGACTTAAGATGCTGATCGTGGATCTCGTTTAACTCGTAAGAATCAAGGGCGCCGCCATTGGTCAAGAGCTTATCAATGGCGAGCCGGACATTCGCCGGCTGCCTCGATACATAAGCATACCAGATGGCGTAAGTCTTTGGGTCTGGCGGTGTTCCATGCTGTTGAATGCGATCGAACGCCGCCTGGCAGTTCTGAAAGATCTGCATGCGCTCACTGACGGGCGCGATATCTTCCGGTTGCAATTCTGTAGCTTGCGCGGCCGTTGCCATAGACAACCCCATTTGAAAAAAATCCTGAACCAAAATTCTACGCAGGGTTGTTTTTAATTTGCGTTAATTCCAGCACGATTAGCGCGCGCCGAACCTCCTTTTTCGAGGCCGGCCGCGATAGCTTGGTTTATATCAAAATCGGCAAAGGGCCTAAATGGGGTCTGCGAGTTGGAACCGTTTGTGAGCTGCTTGTCTGAGATGCGCGCGCAACTCGTCAGGCATTTCCTGAAATTCCGGGACTAATCCCATGAGTGGCCAAACGATAAGATCGGACTGCCGGGTAATGAGCCCGTCCAGGTCAGCATCGATTTGCTCTGCCGCCGCTTCTGCTGTTGCGTGGGTAAAAGGCTGATGCGGCGCCCAACTGACCGAGATCGGATGAGCATTGGGTTCGCCCCGCATCTGCCGAGCGAGACCGCGAAAGCCTTCGCGCGCAACATTGTCGCCGTATACATAAAGGATTGCGCGATTGGCGCGCAGGTCTTCCCGCGTGATCCAGGTCTGACGAATGATGCGATAAGGATGGATCTGATTTGAATGAGCCATAAGTGCCAAAAAGGTTGCGTGGTTAATCAACCAAGCAAAAGCAATTATCGGACCAATTCTAGTTAAAGTAGTATAATCTGGATCAAACTAACGTGTGTACCGCGCGCTTAAGACTCTTCGCGGCGCAGGTCTTCGTTGATGCTGGCGAGCCGCACGCTGACAATATAGGCCTGCTGGGATTCCATATTTGCCATGATCTTCCCAGCTTGCTCGCTGTTCATCAATCGCAAAAATCCGGCGGCAAACCCTGGATCCATTTGATCAAATATTGTCGAGGCTTGGTCAGGCTTCATGGCGCTGTACATCTGCGCCAAATGGTTCAAATCCTCGCCTGCGAAGGCTTGCATGTCTTCCCAGCGTGTTTCCAGGCTGGTTTGCAAAGCGGTCAGGTCAGCGCGGGTTTGTTCAAGCTCGCCTGCCCAAGCTTGAAGCTCAAGGTCGCGTTCAGCAATGTCTTTAGTGGCGGCTTCGAGGCGCAGCTGATCATTGGCCAGCGCAGCCGAGAGGTCTTCGCTAAAACAGATTTGTCCCTCGACTGGTGTCGCCAATGTTTTTGGAATTTCGGCGGCAACTATGGCAGCGGCATTGCTCACTGCAATATCGCCGGTGTCAGCAGCATCCGCGGAGGCAACACTCGCCGGAACAAGCCGTGTCGCGGCGCCCAGCGTGAAGAGTACGCCCAGCGTCAGAAGAACATTTGATCGGTTCGAGGATTTAATCGCCATGATCTAGACCACCTTCATTCTGGAGCGCAATTGCGTTGGGAGCGGGCGCAGCGCCGGCGGCTCTTTCTCGGCGGAGGCGACGGAATCTTCGGTGAGATCTTTAAGACGATCCATCAGCCCAGATATTTCGCTCATCCTTTGATTAGTGGCGTCGAGCGCGGATTGAATAGGGTCCGCGCGAGGTGCGGGTGGCGGCGCCGTCGGTGCCGCTTGAGATTTTGCATTCGCCTCATTCAGTCTTTGGATCTGACGCTCGACATGCTCACACGCAACTTTTGCATCCTCGATTGAGCGCGCCAGGCGCGCGCCGAGCTCTCCCGCATGAAAACGCGTCTCGTCCGTTGTCGCCGATACGGCGCTGATCGAGTCGGACAGCGCCTTGATCGTCGCGCCGAGACCGTTGCGCGTGTTCTGTAGAGCCTTCAAGCGACGGCTCAGCACGATGCAGTAAATGCAAGCCACGGACGAAATTAGAATGATCGCAATATCGAAAGGAGAAATTGGCACGCGCTTACCTCAATAAAAACTCGGTGATTAGAACACCTTCAACAACACCATCGCCGAGAACCAAGTCGGCGCGGCGGCCGAGTTGTTCTCGCATATGCTTGTAAAAAGCAGGGTCTTCGAAATCTTTGACCTCAACCGAGCGCAGATAGAGCAAAAATGCATCGATCAGCTGCGGTTCAACGGATTTGATCTTTTTTGATTCGGTTTTTTCGGTCGCAACTGAGAGCTGCATCTTCAAATATCGGGTCGCCGGAGCGCTGCCAATTGTGATCAAAATTTCTGGAACGGGCGTGTAGGCGAGCGCTTTAGGCGGCTCGGCTTTTTTCTCTTCGACGGGGTAATCGCCGTCGGCGGCCGCGACCGTACTTGCCACTGCTGGCGCGGGCGCCAGGAAATAGACACTGGCAAAAGCCGTGGTCGCGCAGGCGAGGCCAAGCACCAACAAACCGACCATTCCTAAGCCGCCTTTCGCTGGGGCTGCGTCTTCAGATTTTGCGTCAGCTTTGTCGCTCATAGGGCCCTCGATAAACCAGAAGTAGTTTTCCTGTTTAAATCAATCCCTAGTAAAGGAAGCCTTAATGGTTTCGCCCGAGAAATTAACCAAGTTCAACCGTAGCGAGAAAACGGATTTCTATCACATGGGGTTTATCGCCAATCTGCAAGCGCTCAGTTTACAGCGCCAGATCATGCTGGGGGCCGCCGTTTTAGGCGTGCTTGCCGCCATGACATTTTTGGTTCGCGGGACGCTTCAAGAGTCGAAATCACTACTTTACGCTGGCCTGGAACCAACCCGCGCTGGCGAAGTTATTAGTGAGTTGGATCAATTGGGCGTCGATTATGAAATTCGCGGCGAAGCGATTTTCATTGCGGCGAGCCAGCGCGATGCGACGCGGTTTGCTTTGGCCAAGGACGGACTGCCGCGGCAATCCATCCAAGGCTATGAACTGCTCGACAACGTAAATGGCTTTTCGGTCACCTCTGAAATGTACAACGCTGCCTATTGGCGCGCCAAGGAAGGTGAGCTGACCCGCACGATCCTAACAACGCCCGGCGTCGACTCGGCGCGCGTGCACATTGGCGCGAACTTGCGGTCTGGCTTTTCGCGCTCGCAGCCAACGCCGACCGCGTCTGTGACCCTGACCTCCGCGCGGCGACTGAATCAGAGCCAGGCGGAAGCTATTCAATATTTGGTCGCCTTGGCCGTCGCGGGACTGAATCCAGACGACGTTGCCGTGATTGATCCGCGCAACGGTATTCTTGCCGGTCCGAGTGTGGATACGAACGAAGCGCCGTCGATCGTCGCTGAAGACGAAGCCGCATCGCTGGAGCAAAAAATCAAACGCTTGCTGACTGCGCGGTTAGGCGAAGGCAATGCTGAGGTTTCGGTCAATGTAGATGTTAGCCGCGAGCGGACCGTTGTTTCTGATGTTCGATTTGACCCTGAGTCGCGGGTGGTGCGATCGCGGACGACCAATGACTCGAATGCGACCAATGAAGGCGGCGCAGGCGGTCTAACGGTCGCCAGCAACCTTCCTCAAGGCGCTGGTGCAGGTGGCTCAGGTGAAAGCTCAACCAAGAGCTCAACCGAAACGATTGCTTATGAAGTGAATGAAACCCGGACTCAGACAGAGCGCATGCCCGGACAAATTGAACGGGTCTCTATCGCCGTCTTGTTGAACCAGGAAGCGCTCGGAATTGATTTCACCGCAGCCACTGCCGCAGATCAGATCGAGGAGGTTCGCCAGAACTTTGAAGCGCTTGTCAGCAATGCGGCGGGGCTCGAGACTGAACGAGGCGATACGCTAACGGTTGAGCTAATGCCGTTCCAGGCGCTGCCGGAAGTAGAGCTGACGCCGGCGCCCGGCATGGTTTCACGCCTGATCGAACAGCATTTATGGTCTGCGTTGCAAGCCATCTTCCTCGGCATAATCGTCTTGGCATTAGGTTTTGGCGTGATGCGGCCCGTATTCTCGCAAGCCCCCGCAGCGCCGGCTGAGCCTGATGCTGCAGACGGTACAACCGAGGCTGGCGGCAGTGCTGAAGAGGAGCTGTTCGAGGCGAGCAGCGACCCGATCGACTACCTGAAAGACTATACGCGCGACAACGAAGAACAAACCGCCGCGTTGCTTCAGGATTGGCTGAAAGAAGATCGAAAGATAGCCGCGAATGAATAGTTTAACCCCGCTCGCATTGCCGCGTTTTCACGTGAAAGCATTGGCATCCACGATGAAGGGTCAGCGCGGGCTGATCATGGGCGTCGCGGCCGAAGAGAAATTCCAAGCCGAGCCTGAACCGCAGCCGGAAGTTGAGGCAGAGACGCCAGCAGAAACCGAAGAACAGGCAGCCGCGCCAGACCTGCCTATGACGGCGCTCCAGCCTGATATCGATACCGGTTCCGTCCTGAATAGCCTTGAGACTGCGATTGCCGGTTTAGAGCGCGAAGCCGTTGCCCACACCAACCATATCCTGTGCGAGTTTATTCAAGCAGCCTTCCCAAGACTGGCGGAAGATTTCCTGGCTGAAGAAGTCGTGCGCGAACTTGGTGAGATGGCTCCACCAGCCATTGAGCGCCTCTCAATCAAAGTCCCCGCTTACCTTGAAGTGGCGTTTCAGACCGCGATCAAGGCTTCGCCGCGCTTTAGCGAAATTTGTGAATTGCAGACCGTGGACAATGAGTCTGAGTTGATCGTCGATGCCGATTGGCGCGAGGGCGGCCTGCAGTTCGATATGAATAGATTTGTAAGCTCATCCCTGGCGCGTCTTGCCGGGCCAGAACCGAAGTAGAGGGACAGGATGTCAGAGCCAGAAACAGTAGAAGACGTTGTTGGTGAATCGGAGCGCCGTAGCAATTCGCCCGAAAATCAGTATCGCCGATCGATATACGGCCTGCCGGTCAATGTTGTGGTCTCGATCGGACGCAAACAATTGAGCATCGCAGAACTGCTCAAGCTCAAGCCGGATACGATTATTCCGCTCACCGCGAAGATTGAAGATCCCATCGAGCTGCTGGTTGAAGACCGCTTGATCGCGCTCGGCGAGCTCATCGAGTTGGAAGACGGAGCGATTGGCCTTCGTCTGACACAGATCGAGGAAAAAGAAGATGGCTAGTGCGCAGGCCTCGGTCTGGCAGCGATTTGCGATGCGTTTCTTTGCGCTCACCGCAATCGCGTTTCTAGCCTGGTCGGGTTTCGCGCAAGCTCAGCTTGTGCCGGAGGCCGCTGGAGAGGCAATCCAAGGCATATTGGGAGAAGGAGAGGGCCTTAGCGGCACCGTCATCCAGCTCTTCCTGTTTGTCACCATACTCAGTCTGGTGCCTGGCATCGCCATGATGGTTACGTGCTTGCCGTTCATGGTGATCGTGTTTTCCATCCTGCGTCAGGCATTGGGGGTCCAGCAAGCACCGCCAAATATGATGATTATGTCTCTGGCGATGTTCCTAACCTTCTTCATCATGGAGCCGGTCTTCATGGAGGCTTGGGTCAATGGCTTGTCGCCTTACATCGATGGGACATTGTCAGAGCAAGAAGCGTGGACCCTGACGACGGAGCCCTTTCGCGAGTTCATGATGCGTCGTACCGACCCTGAAGCGCTTCTGGTCCTGTCCGACGCATTGAACCGGCCAGTTGGGCCTGATGAGGAATATCAATTCTCGCTGCTCGCGACATCTTTCATGTTGTCCG
Source organism: Henriciella sp. (assembly GCA_039970335.1). GTDB lineage: Bacteria > Pseudomonadota > Alphaproteobacteria > Caulobacterales > Hyphomonadaceae > Henriciella. The sequence goes on from JBDVMC010000012.1 coordinate 23,159, forward strand.
AGATCAAGCACGCGTTTCAAATCGGGTTTGTGATCTTCATGCCCTTCATGGTCATCGACCTTGTGGTTGCATCCGTTCTGATGGCGGTTGGTATGATGATGGTTCCACCGACGGTCGTTTCACTCCCATTCAAACTTGGTTTCTTCGTGCTGGCGGATGGCTGGCTGAAGATTACCGAAGCTCTATTACGAGGATACGCTTAACGTGAGCAACGCTTCCGATCCGAATGCTGCGCCTAAGGCGAAGGCACCCTATATTTCGCCATCTCAACGCGCAGCAGTGGTTATTGCTATGCTTGGCGAAGAAGCGGCTAAACCAATTGTTGACCGGTTGGATGATCATGCGGTGGTCCGGGTCGCGGCGTCTTTGGAAACGATCGCCTACCTGCCGCGCGAGCAATTGACTGAGATTGTCATGGACTTCCTCCGCCACTTGCGAGAATCGAGCGGCGCCTTGCGAGGTGGCCCGGATACAACGCGTGAGTTCTTGAGTGGGGTCTTGGATGAGAGCCGTTTGAAAGTGATCTATGGCGGAGTTGTCGAGCAGCCGCTCGAAGAGCAAATGCCAGAGCCTGAGAACAAAGAAGATTTCAGCCGTCTTTGGGGAAAATTCGCGAAACGCGAACCCGCCCATATTGTGAAATATCTATCCGGCCTAACGCCAAATATTATCGGGCTGATCCTTCGCAATGTCGACGCCACACTCTGTTCTGAGCTGATCTGCATGATGGACGAAGCCATCCAGCCGAAAATCCTTGGCGAATTGCTCGACCCGCCTCCAGCCTCTTATGAAATTGATGCTGTGGTCGCGCGGATGGTGCGTATGGATTTCCTCTTGGCACCTGAGAGCGAAGATGAGGATGACGGGACGCAGCTCGCAACCGTCGGAGAAATGCTCAGCCTGATGCCAAACGAGCGCCGCTCCTCTTTGATGAATTACGTCGCCGAGAGCCATGCCAGCAAACTGGACCAGATCCAGAAGGGCATGTTCGAACTGACGGATATTCCGAAGCTTTTGAATCGGAATTTCGTGCCGATCTTATTCAAAGCGCTGGATCCAGCCTTCCTGTTGGAGATTATGAAATGTCTCGAGACGCAGTATTCGGAAGTGTTTGAATATCTCATGTCGAACATCTCAAACCGGATGGCTGACTCGATGAAGACAGACCTGGAGCGGGTTAAAGCCCCCGTCGGTGAAGCGGCGGAGCAAGTTGAAAAAGACTTCTTGATGAAGCTCATGTCGCTCAAGCGCGACGGCGTGATTGAGCTTGAGCGGATCGAGGAAGAAGAGGAAGGATAAGGCGCTTCGGCGCCTTTGTTCGCTGCTTCAAAACCTAAGTAAAAACCTATCGAACAACCAGCTCAGCGTGGATCGCGCCTGCAGCGCTCATGGCGCGGATAATGTCGGCCATCTCTTGCGGGCGCACACCAAGCGCGTTCAGGCCTTCAATCAGCTGCGATAGAGTTGTGTTCGGGGTTAGCAGCGCAATGTTTTGATTGCCGGTTTGGCCAACCGCGATATCGGTCCGTGGCAAGACTATGGTTTCGCCTTCGGCAAACGGATTGGGTTGCACGGCGACCGGGTTTTGTCTGACTTTGATCGAGATATTGCCCTGTGCGATCGCAACTTGAGAGATCGTTACATCCTGGCCCAACACGATGGTTCCGGACTTTTCATCAATCACAATTCGCGCCGGCGTTTCGACTTTGACCGGTAGGTTCTCAATCGCTGCCAGGATGCGCGCGGGAGATCCGCCCGCATTGGTCATGTTCAGTTCTATGGATCCTGGGTCCCGCATGAAGGCGAGAGGGCGCCCGAGCGCCGTATTGATGGTGTCCTCCACCCGAGCGGCGGTTGTGAAGTCCGGTGTGCGCAGCGCTAAGGTTACGGAGTCTTGAGCATTGAAATCAAACTCGATCTCGCGTTCCACGCTGGCGCCGTCTGGGATAGCGCCGGTGGTCGGCGTGCCGACGGTGTCTCTTGCGCCGGGCGCTTCAACATTAACGCCGCTGACCATGACGCTGCCTTGAGCAACGGCATAGACTTCATTGTCGGCGCCGCGCAGGGGCGTGAGCACCAAGGTGCCGCCTGATATGCTCGATGCATCGCCAATAGAAGCCACCGAAACATCAATACTCGACCCGCTGCGGGCAAACGCGGGAAGCTTCGCCGTGACGAGAACCGCGGCGACATTGTTCGGGCGAATATCCTCGCCCTGAACATTGACGCCCAAGCGCTCTAGCATGTGAGAGAGGGAGTCTTCGGTGTACGGAGCATTACGAACAGAGTCGCCGCTGCCATTAAGACCCACGACAATGCCATAGCCGACCAGGTCATTCGAGCGCACGCCTTCAATGTCGAGAATGTCACGCAATTTGGTTTGCGACTGAGCCACTGGCGCAACCGCAAGCGCCAAGATAATCCCGAGACTAATGAAGGTCGAAATGAAGCGCATAATCTTACCGTAAATAGTTGAGAAGTGAGAGGTCTGAGAGGCGACTGGTTAGCAAATAGGAGGCTTCCAAATTCGCCTCTAATTCGCGCAGCTGGGTCGCGGCCTCATATTGATCTTTGCCGGCAATCTCAGTGAAGGCGAGCGTTAGAAGTGTTTCTTCGCGCTCCAGCAGCAAATCCTCGGACTCGATGCTCGCCTGGCGGATACCGATCCCAGCCTGCACGTCGACAATGCCGGTTCGGCCTTGTTCGAGTTTCGCGAGGGCGGCATCTAGGGCCGGTGTGCCGGCTTGAGCAAATGGGACGCCTTCACCGGTTCCTGATAAAGCGGTCAGAGCGAGCCCCTGGAATAGATTCGCGAACGCCTCCTGGTTGGCCAAAACAGAATCTGGATCACTGGCGGATTGATCGCCTTGATAGAAGGTCGTTTGAAAGCCGCCGGCTGGGTCCTCGAAATAAGTCTGAACCTGGGTCGCGAAATCAGCTTCGTCGAGAGCGCCAGCCGCGATGGTGCGCAAATCGTCCAGCAGCACGTCCGCATCGAGGTAAGGCGGAGTGGCAGTGGCATTGCCGGAAAACAAGAAACGCTCGCCGTGTCTGGCGTTCAGGCGATTCAATGCATCGCCCAATGCGGCTTTCGCTTCACCCGCGACAAGTCTTGCTTGCTGATCATCCTCGCTGCCGATTGCTGATTGCATGTCAAACTGGATGCCGCTGGTGAGCTCGTGAATTGAAGTGAGCGCATTATTCGTGATGGAAAGCCGTGCCCCGCGCAGGTCCAGGCGCGAGCGGTCATCGGCGTTCTCACGGATCGCCTTTTCGCCAAGCAGTGCCTGATCAATTCGGCCATTAAGGTGCGTGACCAAATCGGCTTGGAAACCGGTGGTCGCCTCTTCGGAACGATCGGCGATCTGGGCCCGCAAATCGGCGATATTATTGGTCACCGAGCTATTGAGAAATCCATTCAGAGTCAGGGATGTCATCGCTCTAGATCTCCATCAATTCGTTGACCATCTGACCGGCGACTTGGATGACGCGGGCATTCGCGGCATAGGCCTGCTCAATGATCAGAAGTAATTGCATCTCTTGCTCAATATCGACGGCCGTTTCATTCGCTTCGGTCTGTTTCACTGTCTCATACTGTAGAGAGATTGAAGACCGCACCGATTCGTTCTGAACGCGTTCTTGCCCTGCGATTGAGCCGAGTTGCGCAATCAAATCGGTGGCCGTGAAGCCGCCCTGAAGACCGGTCACGGAAACCGATCGTACGGTGCTGAACGCGTTTGCCAGGTTGGACAGAATTGTATTGTCGCCCGGTGAACCAGGTGCTGCTGAGCCAAGCCCGTCGCGCAAGCGCCAGACCTCGCCGCCCTGATCGGGGTCGACCAAAGCGTTCAATTGAAGGCGGCCAGCTATGCCGGCGCCAGCCGCAGCATCAGAGTCTAAAAACAAACCCGGGTCGCCCAATGTGATCGTCGCATCGATGCTCGGATCGGAGAAGCGGTCGATCATGTCTTGGGCCATCGAATCGAGCTGGGTTTCAAACCTCGGTAAATCTGTGTCGCGTAACGTGAACAACGCTGCCAGCGAGCCGCTCGAGACGGCGCCGAATGAGCTCGCGCCAGGGGTGATTTCGGTGGTGTCGACCATCAATCCGGACAGGCCACCATTCGCGAGCGTTTGGGCTGAACCGACAGCATTCGCTGGCGTGAAACTGATCTGTTTCGCCGGCCCCGCCAAAAGGAAGACTCCTTCATTGGTGAGGATATCGATTGCGCCAGCATCGCGTGCATAGGTCTGGATCGGCAAGTATTGGGAAATCCGGTCAACGACCCGGTCGCGTTCATCAAACAAAGCCGCAGCTTGTGAGCTGTTCCGGTCAATACTGGCGATCGATCTGTTGAGATCTTCAACTTCCAGCAGAGACGCATTGATAATTTCAACACTGGTTCCAATGTCCTGGTCGGCGCGAAACCGCTCTTCCGAGATCAGGGCAGATAGGCTGTTAAACTCGCTGACCAAATCATTTGCTGATTGGACAACTTCGTTGGCGTGGGTTGTCGATTCTGGACTGAGAGCAGCGTCTTCAAGCGCCGTTTGTAGGCCGCTTAAGTGTTGGAACAGCGCTGAATTATCAACGCTGTCACCAACCCGCTGTGAGAGACTGGACCAGGTCGAGCTGAGGGTATCGGCCTGGGCAAAATCACTCGAGAGTTGCCGGCGCTCATTGGTGAGACGAGCATTCTCTGAACGATCAATGCCGGTGATTTGCACGCCGGCGGTTTCGCCGCCGAGAATAGTCTCGCTGACGTTTAAGGCGCGTCTGACATAACCCGGGGTCGAAGCGTTGGCGACATTGGTCGCGACGATATCGGCGCGGGCGCCAACAACTTCTAATCCGGATCGCGCGGCGAGGAGGGCGCTGGAAATGCTCACGGCTTCAGCCTCTGAGACCGACTAGCGGTCTATCGCTTCAGGTTCGTGGTTTCCTGCAGCATCTCATCTACCGTCTGCACGATCTTGGCGCTCGAAGAATAAGCGCGCTGCGTTTCGATCAGATCGGTGAGTTCCGCTGCAATGTCGGTGGTCGATTCCATCAGGGCAAAGCCCGAAATCTGTCCAACCGGACCGGTGCCTGCATCCCAAAGATAGAGGCTGCCGCTGTCGCCAGAGACACTGTAGGCTTGGCCATCAAGCGCTTGCAGTCCATCCAAGTTCGGCACGTCACCGACCGGAATTTGATAAAGCGCCCGGCGGAAGCCAGTATCGTAAATAGCCTGCAAGAAACCAAGCTCATCAATTTCAACCGATTGAAGGTCTCCAATTGGAGCGCCGTCCTTGGTCACCGCAGTCGGTGAGAAAGGTGCCGCTAATTGCGTCATGCCCTCAAGCTCGCCGGGGCGGCCAATGAAGATATCGACATCGCCATGCGCGAGCGTCACCGAGGCGATACCTGTTGCGTCGACATAAGTCGCGCCGGCAGTGCCAGCGGCAGTCGCCAATCGGCCACCGGTTGCGGCTGAGTTGCTGAAGGTCAGGTCGAGCTGGCCGATCGATGTCGCTGGGTCACCAGCATCATCAAAGATTTGGACCTGCCATGTATTGCTGGCCCCAGGGCCGGCAACGTTAGGTGTGAACTCAAGGCGCAACGCTTGGGCGCGGCCAAGATTGTCATAATACTCAATCGGCAGCGTGAAGTCGCCGGTTGTGGCGCCGGCATTCGTCGCTTCAGCGGGTAAGTTGATCCCAATTTCAATGTTCGAGGTCGGTGACGCCGTGAACTGGGAGGCCGCGATATTTACAGGCTCTAGATTGGTGCCGCTGTTTCGGCTGACATTACCGATATCGCCAGCCGTATCGGCAGGCCATCCGAGGAGGAACAATCCGCTCTGTGTCCGCAGATTGCCGTTTTGGTCAGCGGTGAAAGAGCCGGTTGGGAGGAGTTGCAAAGGGCGTTCTGAAGCTGGTGTGTCGACGCCTTGGGTTGTTGTAACAGGAACCAGGCCGCGGCCTGCAACGGCCAGGTCGGTCGCGTTTCCGGTCGAGACCAGCGAGCCGATGGCCGTGACATCTTTAAACGTGTCCACGCGGACCCCGCCAGCCGAATAGGCCGAGGTGCGTTGTTCCAAAACCATGCTCGAAAAGTCGACATCGCTACGTTTGTAGCCATAGGTTTCAGAGTTCGCGATATTGTCAGAAATTGTAGAAAGGCGGGTCGAGTTGGCGTTCAGGCCCATAACGGCCGCGTTCAAAGATGATGATATACTCATGTCGGTTGCTCCTGCAGTCGATGCAACCGAAGGTAGAAATCATTGGTTAATAGACGGATAACTCAACTTTAACTGGAGGTTTCCTGCTTCAGCAACGTGATCGAGATCCGTCGATTTTGAGCAGCATACGGATCTTCTGGGATCAGCAAGTCAGTATCGGCGCGACCTGACACTTCCTGGATGCGGTCAAGCGGAAGACCGTTTTCTACCATTAAACGCCGCGCAACATTCGCGCGCTCTGCGGAGAGGTCCCAATTGTCGAAGACCATATCATCGCGGAACGTAAGGGAATCTGTATGGCCAACGATTTTGATCGAGTTTCCGAACGCGTCGAAAGACTGCGCAACGGTTTGCGCCAACTCAATCAGAAGCTCAGTTGGGCGACTGTCACCCACCGCGAACAAGGGGACGTCTTCAGAGTCGACGAGTTCCATAACAATGCCTTCAGGCGACAGCTTGATCTGTAAGTGATCTTCCAGGCCAGACGCCTCTTGCGTCAGCGCCATTTGAAGCTGAGCGACCATCTGAGCTTCGCTGACCCCGCTCTGCGTGGCTCCGCCATCGGTTGTGCCATCGTCTCCGGTCTTGGATGTGGACGGGCTTCCGGCAGAAGCGTCTCGTGTCGCGCCTGTGCCCATCTTGGCATAGGTCTCTTCGGTAAAGATCGATGAGCCGTTCAAGCCGTCAGAGCCACCGCCGGAAATCCGGCTGATTGGAATGGTCGGATTGAAATAGTCGGCGATCCCTTTGCGCTGCTCTTCTGTTGTCGCGTTCAAGAGCCACATCAACAGGAAGAAGGCCATCATCGCGGTCACGAAGTCAGCATAAGCCACTTTCCAGGCGCCACCATGGTGACCCCCGCCAACAACTTTCTTCTTCTTCTTGATGATGATCGGAGCGAGACCCGACGCAGCTTCTGCAGACATAACGCATTTCCAAATTACTCAGTCAGGAAGCATTAGCAAACTATGGTAAACTTCCGAAATACAACGTCCGGTAGATTTTTTCGGCTTCTGTAACGTTTTATCAACCTAAAAATTCAATCGTAAATAGTAAGTTTGCGTTATTCACCAGGGGCGAAATGTGACAACCGTTCTGCGGAAAAAGCTAGAATCCAGTGGGGGCCTGCCTCCGCGCGTCCTCAAGAACCGCTCGTTCTGGATGACGCTCGAATCAGTTATTGCAAAATGGCTGGATGAGATTGTTGGCGGCGAAAACAAAGTCCGCTTGCAATCGCGTGAGGTTTGCCGCGGGAAAGCTCTGCCTGACGATTTGTTTGGCGCCTACCTCTATGGTTTTGAAAGCGTCGCTGAAGAATTCATTGTTGCGGTCTCTGTCGATAACCTGATCGCGGCGCGCGTTGCTGCTGCGAAAATGGAACAAGATCCAGCAGAGTTGGCCGAAGCGCCGCAGCTCTTTCTTCAGCTCCTACTTGAATCGTCCGCGCACGGATTAAGCGTTGCTGCGGCGACGGCCTTTGGCATGGTCAACGAAGACGGCGAAGGCCCTGAATCGGTTGCGTTCGACGCGCTTGAGGTCGAAGGCAATTGCCTGCTGGTCTATTATCTCTGTGACATTGACGGACAAGCGGTTCGGATCGGCATCGCGCTGAAGCTTGAAAGAGCGCTCGCGCTGGCGAAGTCCGCTGATGACGGAATTGCCAATGCAGAGAGTGAAGACGGCCCTGTCTCTCAAAGCCTGTCTCAGCCGCGGGTCCAAAATTCCAGCGTTTGCCTAGAGATCATTCTTGATCGCATCCCCATGAATATCGCTGACTGTGTCCGACTGAAGCCGGGTTCAATCATTCCCTTGCCTGGGACGAGCCAATCAAAACTTACGGTCGCTGCAAAGACCGTCGATGGCCCGGTTGACGTCGCTCAGGGCGAGCTCGGCGTGTGGAAGCATCAACGCGCCGTCAAACTAAAATCAAACATCGATCAAGCCTTCATCCAAGAAGTGTCGGCAGCATGACCGGTCCGGGTGAATTCGGGTCTAAAGGAGAGTATCTGTGAACGCGATTATAGGCTTAGTGATCACCATGGTGATGGTCTTTGGCGGGTATATCCTCGCCGGGGGTAAGATGAGCATCATCCTGAAATCTCTCCCGTTTGAGATGATGATGATCGGCGGCGCCGCGACCGGAGCTTTCGTTGCGGCCAATGATATGGCCACGATCAAGCACACGGCTGGTGATCTGGGTGCGGCTTTTGCTGGTCCGAAATGGAAGAAGCAAGACTATCAGGACCTGCTCTGTATGATGTCTGAGCTGCTGACCATCCTGAAAGAGAACCCGGTTGATATTGAAGCGCACATCGAAGACCCGAAAGAGTCTGCGATCTTCCAGAAATACCCCAAAATTCTCAAAGACCATTACGCCATGGAGATGGTCTGCGACACGATCCGCTCGATGATCATGAACTTCGACAATGTTCACCAGGTCGAAGAATTGCTCGAAAAGCACCTGGAAAGCCTGCTTGAAGATCACCTACACGGCTCGCACGCTTTGCAAAACATGGCGGATGCGCTTCCGGCGCTTGGAATTGTTGCGGCGGTTCTCGGTGTTATCAAAACCATGGCGTCGATTGATAAGCCACCAGAGGTTCTGGGTGGTATGATTGGCGGCGCCTTGGTCGGAACCTTCCTTGGCGTTTTCTTGGCATATGGCGTTGTTGGCCCGTTTGCGACCAAGGTTGCCCATACAAGGAAAGAAGAACACTATTTTTATGAGATGATCGGCGAAGTCCTCGTTTCAAGTCTGCACAAAAACCCAATCAATATTTGTGTCGAAGTGGCGCGTCGCCACGCCCCGGCCCGTGTCCGCCCGACTTTTGATGAGGTGGAAGAAGCCGTGAAAGGATTACGCCAAGCCGCATGATACGTCGCGTCGCCTCCTTTAGCCTCTTGGTCGCTCTGGCGTCTGCAGCATATGCGGACACCGGAGCGAAAGACGTTTCGCAACCTGATGACCAGGTCGTGGCGGAAGCCGAGGGCGATGCTGGCGTTGAGCCCGAAGCACTTGATGCGTTTGTCGAGACTGCGATCCAAGGCGGCCTTTTGGTGCGCAACCAAGATGCTGAAGCCCGACCGAGCCTTGAACAAGCTGCGATCGCTGTCTGCAGCGGTGATTATCCGCTCGATTTCTCTGTGGTTAGGGCGCTGCGTCGATTTACTGAATTGCCCAGCTCCCTTTCGGCGCTTGAGGATGCCGCCCCGAACGAGAAATTGCTGGGCGACGTAAAAGCGAAACTCGCGTTGGGGCTGTATAGCGAAGCGAAAGCTATGGTCGCGCAGCAGCCAGAAGAAGAGTGGGATGCGGCGCGGAAGTTCATCGAGCTTATGGAAAGTCGCACGCGGCCAGATGTTGAGTTCTTCAGGGATCTGGCGGTCTGTCATAGCGAAGCCGACTTGTGGCTCGCGGTTGCGCAGCTCGCCGTTTTCGACCCTGAAGGTGTCGAACGAATTGCAAACCACGTCGCCACTATTCGCAGACTGCCGTACAATCTGCGTGAAGACATCTACATGTTGATCGTTCCAACCTTGTTGATCGAACGGCGCAGAGATCTTGCGCAGCAGATGCTGGCCACGTTTACGTTGGAAGAGATCGAAAATTCAAACCGACTTGGTGCGCTCAAAAACGCGATTGTCGATATGCCGGATGGCTCGGAGTCAAACGATCGCCTGGTCATGTTGATGAGCCGCCCTAAGCTAAAGCTTGCGGCCTTACTTGTCTTGGTCGAGCGCTCCGATGACCTTCGCCCCACCGTCCGATCGTTCGCGCTCGAGGAAGCCTGGAACGTTCTAGAGACCACCGAAACCCAACATGATTTAGCGCCGATCCTGGAATTTGTGATCGATCATTTGGCCAGCGGAGATCTTTATGCAGGGCTTGAGCGCGTGCGTGCACTGCCCGTCGCCTCGCGCCTTGAAGTGGCTGAGTCGATCGACACATATACCGTCAAAGCGCTGAATGATTATCTTGCCGACGAAGACCCCGCCAACACATTGAATGCGTTGCAAACCTTGTCTCTGTTCCATTCAGATTTGCCACTTAATGAGTATGGCAAGGACCTGAGAAAGCGCGGAGCTACGAAAGCGCTTGAGCTTGGCTTGTTCAGCATGGTCACGGAATTCCTCGGCCCTGTCGAGCTCGATCCCGAGATTGCCATGATGGTGGCCGAAGCGGCATTCTGGGGCGAAGAGAATAAAGCACTTTTCGCAGTTCGCGAGGCCTTCCCTGGCGAAGCAGAGATCAATCGCATGGCGGGTATTCGCGCGCTTCAGTCAAACGCGCCAGCCATTGCTGCGTCGGCTTTTGGCGGCCTAACTTCATATCCCAGCACCCAATTGGAGTTGCTGGAATATGGCGCGCTTGCAAACAATTGGACGCTTTGGGGAAGTGACCTCCCGGCTCTGGTTGAGGGGCTGTCTGATGAGGAAGTCTTGCGCTTAGACCGTGTACGGAAAATCCAGGCTGCGACCAGCGGTCCAACAGATTCTGATGGGCGTGAGATTCGCCCTTTCCAGATTTCGGGGCTTTTGGAAACGTCCCGGCGTGTTCTCTCAGATCCGCAGGCGGGAGCCTCAAATGAGCAATAGCATTTACGCGACCCTCGCCCGTCAAGATGGCTTGTTGAAAGAGTTACAAGTCGTTGCGAATAATATCGCGAACACGAACACATCTGGATACAAAACCGACCGCGCCGTATTCGCTGAATACGTCATGCAGACGGGGACTGATACACCTTCGCTTTCTATGGGCGGGCTGGCTGGACACAGTTTCGATCTGACCCAAGGCACGGTGAAGTTCACTGGCGGCAAGTTTGATTTGGCGATCCAGGGCGAAGGCTTTTTTGCCATCGAAACCGACGCCGGACAACGTCTGACCCGCGCCGGCGCTTTCATGATGTCCTCAGAGGGTGAGCTGATAACCCCGGACGGCGCCAAAGTCTTGAGCAATGGCGCTACACCGATCCAAATTCCGCCTGAAGCGGAAAGCATATCAATTGCCGGCGATGGGACGATCTCAGCGGCAGGACAAATTCTTGGCCAAGTTGGCGTCTTCAGCGCCGAAGGTCAGCTTCAGCGCGACACTGATACCCGCTTTACGGCGCAAGGCGGCATTCAACCGATTGAGGGCGCTAGCGTCCTGCAGGGCGCATTAGAAGCGTCGAATGTTTCGCCCGTCTTAGAGATGTCCCGAATGATCGAAGTTCAGCGCGCTTATGAGGCGGGGCAAACGGTTCTGGAACGAGAAGACCAACGTATCACGCAGTTTATTTCAGCGGTTAGAGACCGTTAAGGCACAGGAGAAAAGCCATGAAATCACTCCAAATTGCGGCGACAGGGATGGCCGCGCAGCAAATGCGCGTCGATGTCATCTCAAACAATATCGCCAATATGAGCACCACGGCGTATCGACCCCGCGTCGCGGAGTTCTCCGACCTAGTCTACCAACAACATTTAACCCCTGGAACGCTGACCTCTCAGACCGGAACGGTTGTGCCAGCAGGCATCCAAATCGGGACCGGGGTGAAAGCCTCTTCGGTCGCCGTTGCGATTACTCAAGGCTCTATGCGCGAAACCGGCGGTGAGTTGGATGTTGGGATTGACGGGGCAGGGTTCCTCGAAATCACGCTCCCAGATGGCGATACGGCGTTTACGCGCGACGGGAAACTAAACCGCAGCGCGGACGGCGAAATTGTCACCATGGACGGGTATTCGCTCGCCGACGGCATCACTATTCCGACGGATGCAAACCGTATTTCGATCAGCCGTGACGGCGAAGTCGTCGCGTATTTCGACAATCAGCCAAATGGCCAATCGGTCGGCGTTATCTCGCTCTCGACCTTCGTCAATGAGAAGGGCTTGGAAGCCTTAGGCGACAATCTATTCCGCGCCACTGAAGCTTCTGGACAGGCCAATAGCCAAGTTCCTGGAAGCCTCGGTGTCGGCACGCTGCGCCAAGGTTTTGTCGAGGATTCCAGCGTTGATGTCGTCAAAGAGATTTCGGACCTGATCGAAGCCCAGCGCGGCTATGAGCTGAACTCGAAAGTGATCACTGCGTCGGATGAGATGCTCGCTGCGACCACGAGGCTGAGATAAGATCATGATTAGCGCCCTTTGCCTAAGCCTAGGCCTGACTGTTTCGACCCCGATCGCCTTGACCGCCAATGACGTTATGCGTCCGGGCGAGGTAATCACTCAAGCCAATTCTTCGCCGCCCGATGATGTCTGGCAGGATGAGCATGCCAATCTGCTCGGCCGAGAGGTCAAGCGGGTTGTATATGCCGGGCAAGAAATCAAAGCCCAGAACACGCGTGCGGCGCGAATCGTCAAGCGCAACCAATTGGTGACCATGAAATATATGCGAGGTCCCCTCGAAATTACGCTGACCGGACGCGCCCTCGGCGCGGCTGCGGTCAATGAAAGCGTCTCAGTGTTGAACCTTGAGTCGCGACAGACAGTTGAAGGAACCGTACAGGCAGGAGGCTGGATATGGGTAAACTAGAAACAATGGCGGTGACGGGAATGCTCGCCGTATCAATGACCGCTTGCGCATCAGGCGGCGCAGAGCGCGCCCCAGAAATGGTTGAGGCGGAACCGCCAACCTATTGGGCGACAACTGAAGCCTCTTATTCCAAAGAGGTTGGCGCGTCGGCTGCATCTCTGTGGACGACGGCCCCAAATGCATTGCTTGGGATGCGCCGCGCCAAGGATGTTGGCGACTTGCTGACCGTGGTCGTTGATATGAATGATCAGGCGAGCTTGCAAACCTCGCTATCGCGCAATCGTAGCAGCGATGAAAACCTCAATATCGGTGCGCTGCTAGGCTTGCCGCAATGGGCTAATGGCGTGTTGCCAGGCGGGGCGACTGTATCGCCCGCGATCGACTTTTCTCGCACGTCCGGCCTGTCCGGCGACGGCGCCGTTAATCGCGCTGAGCAAGTGGCGTTTCAACTCTCCGCCCGCGTGGTCGGGGTTGAGCCAAACGGCAACCTCGTTGTGGCTGGATACCAGCAGACTCAGGTCAGCGATGAAGTTCGATATCTGACCGTATCAGGTGTCATTCGCGCCCAAGACATTACGCGGACCAATACGGTCTCTTACGAAAAAATCGCCGATGCCAACCTGTCTTATCTCAGCCGAGGTGAGACCCAGGCGGGCATCAAACGGGGCATGGTCCCGAAAGTCCTAGAAAAAGTCCTCCCGTTCTAAGGAAACTGTCATGAAACTCGTCATCACAAGTGTGGTCGCCATCATCTTTATCGCGCTCGGCAGTTTTGCCGGCGTGGTTTTGAAATCGCCAAGCGAGGCCGCCGCTGCGCATAGCGACGAGGACGCCGAGCATAAAGAAGAGGGTCACGAAGGTGATCACAAGGACGATCACAAAGCTGATGACAAAAAGCACGGCAAAAAAGATGATCATGGTAAATCGAGCAGCTCAAGCGATAGTGCGTTTTACAAGTTCAGCCGTGAGTTCGTCGTACCGGTGATGCGCGAGGGTCAGGTCAAAAGCCTGGTCATCCTGCACATCAATCTGGAAACCGATCCAGCTGTTTCAGAGAAACTGTTCTCTGAAGATCCAAAGCTGCGCGACAACATCATGACGACGCTGATTGGCCTCAGCAATGATGGCCGCACGCTGGAGCGGCCAACGGATATCAACAATTTCGAGACCATTCGGGCGATGGTTCTGATGAACTTGAGAGACTCCGTATCCGATGGGATCAAGAATGTGCTGATCATCGATATGGCGAAGCAGGACCTTTAAGGTCCGATCGCCGCGATCTCAGGCTGAAACCTAGTCAGACGAGAGTTTGCGGACGTCGGTCAGGTCGGCGTTCAGATAGGTGTCTGTCCCGAGACGCAGCTGGCCATCCTCATTTCCCAGATTGGTGACTTTGCTAACAATCTCAGCCTGGGTTTGGGCGATGGGCTGTCCATTTGCGAACAGATTTAGCTCAAGCTCATAGACCCCGTTTGCCGCGATCGTAGACTGACCATTGACTGAGCCATCCCAAATGTGGCGCTGAGCCTCTGCATCGAGTGTCTCTTGATAGACGATCTGGTCTTGACTGTCGGTAACGGTCAGGACCGCCTCGTCATAGGAAAAGGCAGGGTTAATCTCAAACTCAATTGGCTCGCCTTCAAAAGCGACATGTGAGGCAGAGACGGCAACATCTTCGCCGAGCCACTCATTTGCAAGCACGGCGTGTAAGTCCCCAATCATTGTGGAGATCCCGCCAAGCGTATCATTGGTTGCGACTTGTTGCTCGAGCGACGAAAAGGTCGCGAGCTGTTCGACGAACTGGGTCGAGTCCATCGGTTCGAGTGGGTCTTGGTTTCGGATTTGTGCGGTGAGCAATTGCAAGAACGTATCAAAGTCCTCGCTGAAATTGGTCGCGCTGGTGGTCGATGTTGACGCGGTAGACGCGGTCGTTCCGGTTGTTGTTACGGGATTTATTTCACTCATAGCTTACTCCTAAAGCAATAAGTCGAGCCGATCCTTTGCCGGAGCGCTGGAGGGCAGGGGCGCTGCAATGACCGGTTTTGTCGGCCCATCTGCAGCGAAGCTGGTTGATTGCGCGGGGCCCCTTTCGGACGCCTGCCAATTCGATTGAGATTGTTGATCAGTTTCCTCACGGAACGACATATTCTGCTCCGACAGGCCTTGCTCCTTGAGCGCTTCGGTCAGCTCGAAATGGAGCTCGCGGAGGCGCTTTAGGGCTTCAGGGTTTTCTGCGCTGACGGTGATTTGTTGAACGCCTTGCGCATCAAACTTAAAGTCGATCGTCACCCGGCCAAGTTCGGGCGGGTCAAGCTGGACGACCAATTGTTCTTGGGGATCAACGCCGCCTTTCAGCGCGTTGAGGATGACATTGGTCAGCTCAGTTGGCGCGGCGATGACCTGGGTGGGGGCAACCGGGACAAGGCCGGTCGGTACAGATGCGCTTGAGCTTGTACTTGGAGCCTGAACGATCGATAGCACGCTATCCGACGTCACCGTGCCAACCTCAAGGGTCGCAGTTTTCGCTAATGCGCTCGCTTCGGCGGTGGTGGAGGTTGTGTTTGAGGCCCGAATTTCCAGCTCAGGGACGCTATCGCCTTGAGGCTGTTTTGGAGCATTAAGCTCGGCCTCTGCTGGCGGCGCCGTTTCGCCGTTGGCTGTTATTGGCGTCTGTCCGCGCGTGAGCAAAGCGTCTTCGGAGAGAGGGTTCGCTTTGTCGGCCGGCAGTCCCGACTGCGCTTCGGCTTGAATTTCCGCAGATTGGATCGTGCGGCGATCGCTCGGAGGCGCAGCGTCGCCAGCGACGGTATCTTGTTTGCCCGCACCTTGTTTGACGGCTGCGGCAAGTGTCGCCTCAGCCTCGCTCTGCGGTTTGGTTCCAGTCGATAGAAGCTCAGCCGAGGCGGCGTCTGTGTCTGCCGCACCTGCTTGAATTGCTTCAGCTTTCACGCCGATAAGTTTGTCGGCGCTGGCGGCCGTTTCGATCTGTTTCTGGGCTTGTGCTGCGGCAAGACTGTCTTCTTCTTTCGGGCTGTCAGGCGAGAGGCTGGCCTCATCGCTGGCATCATCATCCGAAAGGAAAGACGAGAACCGTTCTTCTTTATGAGGCGCCTCGGCGGGGCCTGTTTTGCCAGCCTGGCTCGGTCCATTGGACGAAGCAGGTGTTTCGGGAAGAAGGACTGAGATCATAGCTCGCTCATCAAAACTCAAGCCCAATACAACAAGAGGGCGTAAAGAGTGAATTAACAACTTTAAATTTAATATTGATTAAGCAAGCACGAGAGCAAAGATGCAGATCACGCCTTCTCAATCAGGTCCTCTAGCCGCGCAAACTGCCGCGGCGACTGGGGCGACGGGCAAATCAACAGAGGTGGTTACGGCTGAAATGTCGGACGCCACGAAGCTCCGATTCGAGCAGATGCTTTGGGCCGAGCTATTAACCCATACCGGCCTGGAAAAGTCTCTCACGCTTGGCGGCGGGGAGGGCGCATCCATGTTCTCTCGCTATTTCGTCGAAGCGATCGCGGCCGATATCGCAAAACAGCACCCGCTTGGATTGCTGAATACAGACTTGCCGCCACAGGCTGAACCGACCCCCTCTTTAAAAGGAGCAAGTGATGAATAGCGAAACCCTCGAAAATTGTTTGAGCACAATTGAAGATGTCTTTGAGAAAGAGGCTGAGTATATTGTCAGCGGACAATTAGCCGAGCTTGGCGAATTATCCTCCGCCAAGTTTGAACACCTAACGACGCTCTCTAATGCGATCGAGGCTGGCGCGCTTCGCGGGCAGCCGGAGACGCTGGTAAAGCGCATTTCGAAGCTTCAAGCGACGGCGTCTGAACATGGTCGCCACATCCTGGCAATGCAGCATGGTCTGAAGCGCGTCCTGTCGCGGTTAGACCGATTGCAGAGCGATTCCCAAGTCGGCTCTTATGATCAATCCGGCACACGCGTTCAGTTTTCTGGGGCGCGCGGCGGTTTCGAAAGTAAAGCCTAGTCGATTAAATGTTTTTTCACCTTAGGGTTGTATCTAGATTATCTCAACCATGAGTGGTTACCCGAGTTTGGGCTGTCAGGATGACATCGAACAATAAAGTCCACGTATTGGACACCTAAAAGGATATGCATCAATGAATAGTCTTCTTACAAATAATAGCGCGATGGTTGCGCTTGAGACCCTTCGCGGCATCAACAAAGATCTCGCCTCTGTTCAGTCTCAGATTTCAACTGGTAAAGAAGTTTCAAACGCTAAAGATAACGCCGCGATCTGGGCGATCTCTACAGTGATGTCGACAGATGTCGAAAGCTTCAAGCAAATCAGTGACTCTTTGAACAAAGGTTCTGCGACGGTTGGTGTTGCACGTAACGCTGCTGAGTCTGTCACGGCTCTGACGCAAGACATTAAAGAGCTCGTTGTTTCAGCTCAAGATGATCTGAACGCTGATGACCGTTCGCGGATCCAGGCTGACATCGTTGCTAAGCGTGACCAAGTCACGAACATCGTCAACGCTGCTCAGTTCAACGGCGTGAATCTTGTTCAGGGTACGGACAGTGTCAACTATCTGGCATCGCTTGACCGCCAGTCTGATGGTACGGTTTCGACCTCTAACATCTCAATCAACCGCCAAGACCTTACGACCGCAACCGGTGAATTTGGTGTAGCTGTTGGCGCTGTTCCGTCTGCCGCTTATGCAACTGTTGACGGCGGTTCAACGAACTCCGCCACCATGGATGCTTCTACAGGTAAAGTTCTGCAGTTTGATATTACCCAGGTAAACTCAAGCAACTATACTTTCACTGTGAACGGAACTGAGTTGTCTTACACCTCAGACGCTGACGCAACCACTGCAGAAATCCAGGCCGGTTTTGCCAGCCAGATTAACGCACTCGGAATTGAAGGTCTAACTGTCGATACTGGCACGACCGACAAGCTGATCTTGCGGAACGAAAACGCATTCACCAGCATCTCAGCATCTGCCAACAATGGTACTGCAGGAACAAACTTCCAAGCTGAAACCAACGATGGTGCATCTGTTTCTGGCAACACAAGCCAAACGTTGGCACAACGAGCAACGACCATTGATTTCTCAAACACAGCTTCGGTTGATGAGGGACGTGGTTTCCGCGTGACTGTTGGCTCTAACAGTGTTGAGTATGTTGCCGGTTCAGGCGAGACAATGGCTGACGTTGCACGTGGCCTGAAGACTGCGATTGACTCAGCCAGCATCTCTGGCGTGACAGCAGACGTTCAGTACGATTCAGCGAACGACGCTTGGACTTTGGCGGTTGATGACACCACTGGTGGTCAGACACTGACCCTTACCGCGAACGACGGTGAAGGTACTGCGTCTGGTGGCCTGTTTGGTCTTGACCAGATCGACGTTTCAACAGCTACGAATGCTACGGCTGCTCTGGACAATATCGAAACGCTTCTCGGTAATGCAATTTCTGCTGCCGCTGCCTTCGGTTCTGACCAAGGCCGGATCGAATCTCAGTCTGAGTTCGTTACACAGCTGTCTGATAGCCTGACTTCAGGTATCGGTACTCTGGTTGATGCGGACCTCGAAGCGGCATCTGCCCGTTTGCAGGCCCTGCAGGTTCAGCAGCAGCTTGGTACACAGGCTCTTTCGATCGCCAACCAGGCACCACAGTCTCTGCTGTCACTCTTCCGATAGTATCTCAAATTCCCTGGAGCGTTCATTCGAACGCTCCAGGACCTTTAATATAGTACCCCTTGGAGGCATGATTGCAGGCTCTAGCTCACAAAGCATATGGCGACGTTCGCAACAGAACAGCTGATAATAAATCCATCGAAGGCGCTCTGTTTCGCCAAGTGACTGATGGTTTGATCGAAGCCAAAGAGTTGCAGAAAACTGACCCGTCCACATGGGCCGATGCGATCAACCGAAATCTAGATTTGTGGACCCTCCTGGCCACCGATCTCATGCACCCCGACAACCAATTGAGCGAAGCGCTACGCAAGTCGCTCTTGGAATTATCAATCTTTGTCCGTCGCACCAGCACTCAAATCATGAGTGGCTCAGACGGCTTGGAAGATCTTATCGCGATTAACGAGTCCATCATTCAAGGACTCGCGAACCAGGGATAAGGAATTGAGTAGATCAGGAGGGACTAGGAATGTCCGGATTAATGTTGAAACTCGCTCCCGGAGAGCGTTTTATCATCAATGGAACAGTGCTGGAAAACGGCGATAAACCTGGGCGCATTCGCGTGCCAGGTCCTGATGTTATGGTGCTGCGGTGCCGTGACGCGCTAAAGCCAGACGAGGTCAACACACCCGTCAAACAAGTTTATTACGCGATCCAGTTGCTGATCACGCGCGACCTTGAAGAAGAGCGTACGCTACCAGCTTTGTACCGCGCCTGTGATGATCTGAAAGTGGCCTTCGAGCCAGCGAATCCAGAGCTTATTCCGATCCTTTACGAGATGATCCGCCGCGGGAATTACTATTCTGCGCTCTGCTATCTGAAGCAGGTGATTGAGCTGGAAGGCCAATTGCTGGGCGAAGAAACTCCAGACGCGTTGGCGGCCTAAGCATATGTTCCAACCCGTCATCCCCTTATCTGGCCTCGGCGGGTGGAACTTTTTGCAGTCCACTTATGACCGGCAGCTCGAAACTTTTTCGAGCGCGCCGCAAATCAAAAACGACACAGATTATCTGACCGAGAAACTGGCGCAGCGCATGCCGGTTGAGGACTTCCTCTCTGACCAGCGCTTGCGTCGGATCACGCTCACAGCCTTCGGCCTTGAAGGCGAAGACTGGAAGGTCGGGTTCCACCGCAAAGTCCTTGACGAAGTGCAGGATTTTGACAGCACGTTTTTGACCCGGCTCAACAATCCGCAATATACTCGGTTCGCTGAGGCTTTGCAGCCAATCGATGGCGAACTGGTTTTGTCATCAGACCAGGTTGAAGAGATCGCTGCGCGCTATGCGGCGGAATCCTTCGAGCTTGCCGTTGGTGAGCAGGATGACAGCATGCGGCTGAGCCTGAACTATCAGGCGGATATTCAGGAGCTTGTCACCGAAGGCTCTACCGATAATGCCAACATGTTTAAACTCTTGGGCAGCTTGCCGATGCGCGAAGTTTTGACCACTGCGCTCAACTTGCCATCGGATATCAGCAATCTCGACATTGATGACCAAGCAGCCATTTTTCAGGATCGTTTGCGCAGTCAGTTTCAGGTGAGTTCATTGCAAGACCTGAAAAATCCGGAAACAATTGAGCGCGTGCTCCAACGCTATCAAGCGGTCCAGAGTATCAATCAGAATTTCGCGTCAACGAGCTCAGCCTCTACGGCGCTGACCTTGCTGAGCAATGCCGTTGGCTTCGGTGCTGTGGCCAGCCAGAACCTGTTTCTCAGCAACTTCTAGAGACTTAGGCAGCTTCTGAATTTGGCGCTCCGAGTGCTGGCGCCATCAACCCACTTAAATAGTCGAAGGCTGTTTCGATGCCATTGCTCGGTTCGGTGACGAACTTGTCTAAGCTTGGATACAGCGAATACGCGATATCCGCGCTCGGATCCTTACCAAACTCAAACAGGCCTGCGCGCACCATTGGGGCGATCTCGTCATATGTCGTGATCAGATTGCGATACAGCTGCAACACCTGATTTTGGTCGGGCGTCGCCGCCTTTGGCAGGCTGCGCGAAACGCTGCGCAAGACATCGATCGCGGGATAACGGCCGCGCTCGGCAATCTTGCGGGATAAGACGATGTGCCCATCCAGAATGCCGCGCACCATATCCGCGACGGGCTCTTCAAAGTCAGACCCGGCAACCAGTACAGAGAAGAGGGCGGTGATATCGCCGGTCCCTTTGGCGCCCGGGCCGGTACGTTCGCACAGCTCAGAAACCACGCGGACGGTAGAGGGCGGAAAGGCATTTAACGCCGGGGTCTCACCCGCCATCAAAGCTGTCTCACGGTGGGCCTCGGCAAAGCGCGTCAGCGAGTCAAACAGGAACAAAACGGAGTGACCTTGATCGCGGTAAAACTCTGCCGCCGCCATCGCACAGAATGCCGCGCGTTTCTTGGCGCCCGGAGGTTCGCTCGCGGTCGCTGCGATGATCGTGGTCTTGGGTAACACTTCTGGCGGCAAGACCTCATCGATGAACTCTTGAACTTCGCGGCTGCGTTCACCGATCAAAGCGATGACAATCCGATCGGCACTCATTCCGCCAGCAAGGTTGCCGAGCAAAGTCGATTTGCCAACGCCGGATCCAGCGAACAGGCCAATCCGCTGACCGCCGCAGATTGGCAGCAGCGTGTCGGTGACATTCATCCCCGTGAACAGGCGAGATCCAAGCGGCTTGCGGATCGCCGGCGAGAGGGCGTCGCATTGCAGCGGCATTGTTACCCTTTGGCCAGACACCATTTCGGGCGTCCGCCGCATCTGCACTTCGCCGCGATAGTTGACCAAAGCGCCGAGCCAATGATCGCCAACTTCAACCTGATCTTGCGATGAGACATAGGCGCGATCGCCGATGCGAATGGCGTCGGTTGAGCTAAACATCAGTACACGGACGCCGGTACCCGTCACCATCATAATCTCGCCGATCAGGGTTTGATTCGGTTTTTCAATGCTGACGCTGTCGCCGATGCCAACCGCATGACTGATCCCGGATAGTTCTATCATACCCGGAAAAATATCGGTCACGGCGCCCCAGATGCGGCTTGGAGATGAAAGCTGATGCGGCATGCTAAAAGTTAATTAAACCTAGGGTATCTGTTAATGCTTTCTTCAACTTATAGTCGCAAATTTTACGGTAACGTTAACCTTCGGGGATTTTTTGATGTTTTCGGACCTTTCTTTGCTGAAAGTCTATGGCGCGATGGCGCGTCACGCTGCGGAGTCGCAGACGACATCGGCGCAAAATCTCGCCCGTGCGAATGAGCCAGGGTATAAGGCCGTTGAGGTTGAATCCTTTTCTGACTTCATGCAGCGCAATGGACCGAAGCTCGACCAGATCGATTTCAATCAATCCTTCCAACAGAGTCTGAGCAAGGGCGCGGCGGCGCCGAACGGCAATACGGTCAGCGTGGAGCAAGAAGTTTTCCGCTCGGCCGAAGCGGCGAACCAGCACCAAATGGCGCTGACCGTCTATTCCAAATCACTCGAAATGATGAAGCTTGCGCTCGGGCGCCGGAACTAGGGAGCATAGGTTATGAATCCATTTGATTTCACCATGATGCAAGCCATGTCGGGCATGCGCACCAATTCGCAGCGCATCACGGTCAGCGCCGAGAACGTCTCGAATGCCGACACACCGGGATATCAGCGCAAAATTTTGCTCAACCCAACGCATTCGAACACGGAAGTGTCGTTCGGCGCGCTGCGCACAGCACTCGATCAGAGCGAAGGCGAGCAGGAGTATAACCCCTCACACCCGATGGCGAATGATGAGGGCTATATCACGCTGTCTAATGTTTCATTGGTGACCGAGATGGCCGATCTGCGCGAGGCCAATCGCAGCTATGAAGCCAACCTCAATTCATTCCAACAAGCCCGGACAATGTACACGTCCTTGCTTGACGTGCTGCGTCGTTAAGGAGGCTTAAATGAGCAATTTCGGCTTCGGAGCATACGCCACGCTCAATCCCGCGAAACTCGCGACACCCACGTCGACGCCGGCCAAACCGGCGGTCGATGAGAACCCTATCGCCAAAGGTGCGACCGAGTTCAAAGCCGCCGTTCAGCAAGCCGAGCAAGCGGCGATGGATACGGCTGTCAGCGGCGCCGATCCGCATGCCATGGTTGAGGCGTTGGCGAATGCCGAAATGGTGCTCGAAACGGCGGTGACGGTGCGTGATAAAGTCGTCGAAGCCTATCAAGAACTCTTGCGAATGCCAGTATAATAGGAGCTCGGGGACAATGGGCGAATCAGAAATTTTTGAGGTCCTGCGGGCCTCCTTGTGGGCTGGCGTCCTGATGGGGTTACCCATTCTGGGCGTGTCGCTGGTTTTGGGGTTTGTCATTGGTTTGGCGCAGGCGCTGACCTCAGTGCAGGAAATGACGATCACGTTCGTGCCGAAGATCGTGGCTGTGGTCTCGGTCTTCTTCCTCACGATTGGGTATATGACGCGGGTCTGTCTCGATCTCTTCAACAATCTTGTTATTCCCATGATCACAGGCTGACGCGAATATGGCTGAGTCCAAAATGCTCGATCTTTCTAAGCCGACCGCGCTGCTCGCGATCGGCTTAATGCTTGTTATCCTGGTGATGGTTTTGCCCGTGCCAGCCTGGGTGCTGGATGTCGGCCTGACCGCGTCCTTTGCATTCGCGATCTTAATTTTCACGACCTCGATTTTCATCGAACGACCCCTCGATTTCTCATCCTTTCCCAGTGTGCTGCTGGCTTCGCTGATCTTGCGCCTAGCGCTGAACGTATCGTCGACCAAGCTGATCATCTCTGAAGGCCATACCGGCACCAGCGCTGCGGGCGGCGTGATAGAAGGCTTCGCGATGTTCATTATGGGCGGCAATCTGTTTGTCGGCCTGGTGGTTTTTGCGGTTCTGATCATCGTCAACTTTATGGTCATCACCAAAGGTGCTGGCCGGATGGCCGAAGTTGGCGCGCGCTTCGCCTTGGACGCGATGCCCGGCAAGCAGCTGGCCATCGACTCTGATCTCGCGGTCGGCGCGATCAGCCATGAAGAAGCCAAACAGCGTCGCCAGAAAGAACAAGAAGAAGCCGCCTTCCTGGGGTCCTTGGACGGTGCGTCTAAGTTCGTGAAGGGCGACGCGATTGCGGGGCTTTTGATCACGGCACTGAACTTGGTTGCCGGTATTGGCTTCGGTGTTGCGGCGCAGGGCCTCTCGCTTGGCGAGGCGGCCTCAAACTACTCCATCCTAACCGTTGGTGACGGCCTGGTCTCGCAAATTCCGGCTGTGATCGTTTCCGTTTCGGCGGCGCTCCTATTGTCCAAGGGCAAGGATGATGGCGCGATTGATGAGGCGCTGGGTAAGCAGCTTGGCGGGAATGCAACGTCGCTGATGATCGTGTCTGGCCTGCTGGCCGTGTTCGCGCTGTTCCCGGGCTTGCCCTTCTTGCCCTTCATGCTCGCCTCTGTCGGGTTTGGGGTTACGGCTTACTTCTTGCGCAAAACTCAGCGAGAGCTGGAAGCGAATCCAGAGAAACCAGAAGAAACGCCTGAGACCGAAACCGCCAAGATTGGCGACTCTATTCATTCCGACGAGATCCACCTCGAGGTCGCGCCAGATCTGGTCGCAACTGTGCTGCAGGGTGAGAGCGGCATTGAAGCCAGGATTGAAAAGATCCGGCGCTACATTGCCGAGGAATATGGCTTCGTGCTGCCATCCATCCGGATGACAGATAATCCGACGCTCGCCCGGAACGTTTATCAGCTGAAAATTCAGGGCGTGCCGGTCGATACTGGCTTGCTGCGCCCGGGCTCTGTGCTGGCCTTGATCGAAGAAGATCAGCTGCCACACCTGCAAGGCGAACGGGTCAAAGAGCCGGTCTACAAAGCCGCCGCACGTTGGTTGCCGACTACCAAGAAACAGGAATTGGTCGCGGCTGGAACGCCCGTGATCGAGCCGATTGAGGTGCTCGCGACGCATATGCTGGAACTGATCCAGGCCAATTTCTCTCTGATCTTTACGCGTATGGTGATGATCCAAACTCTAGATGCACTCACCAGCGTTTCAGACACTGATCGAGCGCAGAGCAATAAGCGCCTTCTGGATGAGTATGTGCCAACCAAGGTGCCGCCTGAAATGCTGCTCGGCGTGCTAAGGTCCTTGTTGGAAGAACGCGTTTCGGTGCGAAACATCTTCCTAATCCTGGAAACCATTGGCGAAGCCAAAGGGCAGGGGGCCAGCCAAACGCAAATGGTTGAACTGGTTCGCCAACGCCTGTCCTTCCAGATCTTGAATAAGCTAAAAGACGGCGAAGGCCGCTTGCCCCTGGTTCAGCTCTCGACGGCGTGGGAACAGAAATTCGCCGAGCACGAAATCAAGTCTGAAGGCGGTGCTGCCGACATTGCGTTGCCGCCAGAATTGTTCAGCGAGTTGCTCAATGGCATTCAGGAGAAACTCAACGAGACCGCTCAGCGCGGGGTGGTTGCAGCGATTGCGACCTCCTCCAAGCGCCGCCGGTTCTTGCAAACGGTTTTGGCCAGTAAGGGCATCCGCAATGCGGTGCTCGCGTACGAAGAGATCCGTTCGAACAGCAAGCCACAAATCGTTGGTATTGTATGATCCCGCTGCTTGATCTGCTGGGACCAGATCTTTCCTTTTGGGTGACGCAGTTCATGCTCACCGTAGCGCGTCTTTCCTTTGTGATCATTTTGATTCCGGGCATTGGCGAACAGATGATCCCGGCGCAGGTGCGGGTCTATGTTTTGCTCGGTTTGGCCGCTGCGGTCTCTGGCATGGGGATCACCAATTATGCCTTGCCGGAAAGCCTGACCGATCTTGGGATTGTCATGGTGACTGAATTGCTCCTCAGCCTGTTTCTTGGAATTGGTTTGCGGGTGGTGATCTGGACGCTGAACATTGCCGGAAGTGTCATCGCGGCATCGATCGGCTTGGCGCAGCCGCTTGGTATCACGCTAGAGAATGAGGCGCAGACCGCGACGGCAAACCTGCTCTCCATGGCGGGTGCGGCCTTATTGTTCTCTATGAACTTCCATATTGAGGTGATCTCGAGCTGGATCGGCCTGTATGAAACAATCCCGATCGGTGGGTCATCCTGGATTTCGCAGGCTTTCCTGTTCGACAGCATTTACGCGTCTTTTGCATTCGCCGTGCTGCTCGCCTGGCCATTCGTCGCGATGAACTTGCTGTACAATGTCTGTCTCGGCTTCATCAATAAAGCGATGCCGCAAATGATGGTGGCCTTTGTCGGTGCGCCGTTCCTGGTCGGTGCCGGCATGTTCCTGCTCGCCGTTTCAATCGCCGCGATGCTGATGGTTTGGCAGGATCGCATCTCGCAATTGGTGCTGTGGTTATAGAGCATGGCAGAGCAAGACGACCAGTCCGGCGAAAAGGAATTCGATGCCACCGATGAGCGCCTGCGACAGGCGCGAGAAGATGGTGATGTTCCTGTATCCAAAGAGGCGAATGCGCTCGGCTTGATGGTCGGGATTGGCGTCGCCACGCTGGTCTTCATGACCGTGACCTCGAAAGGACTGAGCAACGGTTTTGCCAGCATGTTCTATCATGCTGATCGCTACGCCGCTGATATCTTCACAGATAAGGGCTCGCAAACGCGCAAAGTCTTTGGCGAGATTATGCTGTCCATCTTGCCGCTCTTGGCAGCGCTCATGGCCTGCGTTTTCATCATGCTGGTTCTGCAGCAGGCGATCGCGTTTTCGACGAAAAAGCTCAAGCCGGATATGAAGAAGATCAACCCGATCGAAAATATCAAGAATAAGTATGGCCAAAAAGGCCTGACGGACTTCTTGCAAGACGCCGCCAAGATGATCTTTGCCGGGCTAATTGCGGCTTACTTCATGAGCTTCTTCGCCGCGAATTTCTATGCGGGAAGCGCGATCTCAAAAGGTCAGCTGGTCGACTTCACGCTTGGCCAAGTGGTCAAACTGATTCTCTTTTTTGCCTCGTTCCAGTTATTGCTCGCGCTGATGGACGTGCCGATGCAGCGCTATTTCCATGCGAATAAGCTGAAAATGACGCGTGAAGATCTCAAGAATGAGATGAAGCAAAGCGAGGGCGATCCGCAACTGAAGCAACAGCGCCGGGAACGCGGTACGCAAATCACTCGCGGCGACATGTTGAAGAATGTCGAGACGGCGACGGTCATCATGGTGAACCCGGAACACTATGCGGTGGCGTTGAAATGGGATCCGAATGGCGAGCAGGCACCGGTCTGCGTCGCCAAAGGGGTCGATCACCTCGCGGCGAAAATCCGCGAAGTTGCGCAGGCCAATCATGTGCCGATCTATCGTGACCCGCCAACCGCGCGCTCGCTTTATAGTCTGATTGAGGTCGACGAAGAGATCCGCCAGGAGCATTTCGCAGCCGTGGCCGCGGCGATCCAATATGTTGATCGCGTGCGCCAACGTTTGAGAGGTCCTGAATGACCGCAATAGATCCGATTATCCCCAAGCTCCTCAAGATAAAACAGCGCGACCAAGAAGGGCGTTTAACCGCAATCATGGGTGAGATGCGAGACCTAGAGCGCAAGCTCCTTGAGCTTAGCAAAGAGCGCGCAAACTTGGATGCGCGCGACGATGGATTTGCTCGTTTGAGCGTTGAAAATGGCTATTTGCGCTACCTAAGCCACCGTCAGGACCTGCTCACTGCGCGAATCACCAATCTCAAGGAACAGGCGAAAACCGTGCAGGCGGAGCTCCGAAAGACAGTGTTTTCAGCGTCGGCACTGCAATAACCTTTATCCCTGTAAACCAGTTTACGTTCTGTTCATTGTGTTGCACGTACTATCCCAGCGCGAAGAGTGGCAAATTCAATTATAACGAGCCACCGGAATGCATGGAGATACAAATGAGTGCAAAAACCCCGTCCCACGTGGACCATCAAGTTGGTCGTCGTATTCGCCAGGCCCGCCGTGCGGCCAAGCTGACTCAAGGTCAGCTAGGTGATACAATCGGTCTGACCTTTCAACAGGTTCAGAAATACGAAAAAGGTGTAAATCGGGTCTCTGCCGGAACACTATACGATATCGCCAAAGTGCTCGATATTCCGATCAGCTGGTTCTTTGACGAAGACGTTGTCGACCGCATTGGCGGCGTTGAAGAAAACTCAGCGACCGAGTTCAAAGATTGCATGGATATGCTGCTCGATTTGCGCCAAAGCTCAAATCTTGGTCCTGTTCGTGAAGTTCTGCGCCTGGCTGGCGCGCGATAAAGATCGCACGCCAAATCAAAAAAGGCTAAGCGATATACGTCGCTTAGCTAACTTTTGCCCATTGCGCGCCCTGATAGTTGAGCATGGATCCACCGTCGGTTTCGACGAAGGCTTCCAGGTCGCTCATGACTGACAAGATCAGCTGAGCTTCAGGGGGTAGGGTATCGTGATTTTCATGGGGGGCGGCGAAGCTCTCCCAGATTTTGAGTTTCAGCAGCATGTCCAGAGGACTGCTCGCTGATTTTTCACTCATCGCGTCAATCATGCTGAGTTGTACTTCAAGTTCCGCATCAGCCATTTCTTCAGTTTCGATCGCTTGAGAGAAATGTGCATGGCGCCTTTGTGACTTTACCCATTGCGGCATTTCCCGTTCGATCAGCTTTTCGGTCCCCATAACTTGTCCCTTCTTGTCGTAACGCAGTTTTGGTCCGGCTTTTACCGATCCCATACATTACCAATGCAGGCACGAGCGGAATTGTTCCGCTGAAAACGAAATTATTTTTAATTTTTATTTGCAGGGGATGTCTGGGCGAAGAGGCGGCAATGAACGAGGTGGCGGTCCTACTCAGATCCGCGTTGTTCTTTTTGCTTGAGCTCTTCGATCAGCTTTTTGAGCTTCTCAGGGACAGGCTCATTGAGCACTTCTTTATATTGTTCACGCAAGGCCTTTCCCAAAGGCTTGGCGTCCGGCCATTCTGGCGGTTTGTTGGGTGAGTCTTTGTCACCAGACATAAACAGGTCTCTATATTTGTATTTCCCTTTCTTGGGTTGGACCCGATAAGCTCGCGTTATAGCAAGCGTGTTGGTTATATGATTTTTGTAATACCCCTAAAACGGGGCGTGCCATACCTATTGAATAGAGCTGACTTCGGGCATGGAAACCTCGCCTGAAACGTCATCTAGCCCGGAATTATCAATGGTTAGGGGGTGTACGAAATTCGGTCTGAACCAAGGCGTGCGCTGTTGATTGAACAGGCCTCTCAGCCAATCGATGACAATTTGAGCGCGGGCCATTCGGCGTACGCGCTCTGTATAAGTGAGCCAAAACCGAATCGGTGCGACTTCTGGTAGATTCAGCGGTGTGATGTTTTTGCCGAGGCCATGCACATAACTGGGCAAAAGCGCGATGCCGCCGCCATTTGCGCAAACCTCTAGCATGACGGAGCCCGAGTTCGTGACCAGGGCAAAATCGATCAGGTCGCGAAACTCCTTCGCCTTAGGCGCCCAGCGCTCCATCTGATTGACGTAACCGGAATGAATAATGCAGCGGTGGTTGTGCAGGTCAAAGACACTTGTTGGGTGCCCGAAGTTTCGAATGTACTCCGGCGAAGCAAAGAACACATAGTGCAACATGCCCAGCTTTTTGGAGACGATGTCCTGGCGGCCAGGCTCACGAAACTGAACCGCGATATCGGCTTTTTCGTTCAACAGTTCCGCATCAGGGCTATCCGTTGTGACAAGGCGCAACTCGATTTTGGGGTTCTGCAGGTGGAAATCTGGCAGATGCGGCGCAATCCAGTGGGCCGCAAGGCCGTCGCCGGTGCAGAGCGTAACAGGGCCTTCTGCTGGCAGGTCATGATCGAGAACATCGCTGCGCAGGCCGTCGGCCGCGTCAGACATAATCTCGGCGTATCGCAACGCCTTTTTGCCCGCTTCGGTCAGCGTTACGCCGCGCGGGGATCTGTAGAGCAAACGGGCATTCAACGACCGTTCGAGCTCATCAATTTTGCGAGAAACGGTCGGCGCGGTTTCTTTTAATCGCGACGCAGCAGCGTTCATGCTGCCCAGTTCTGCAACTACGATGAAGACTTTAAGCTTGTCCCAGTCGAGATTTTCAAACATCGCCCACCTCTTATTCGATTTCTGTACTACCCCAATTCGATTCTGTCTGCATCGGATACGAACGAAATATGTCACTCAACCGCGAGAAAGGAGTGTTTTCATGCCCGAAACACCAAATAGGCTCGCAACTTATCCATTCGTGACAGATCAATCAAAGATGATCGAACTGATGGCTAGCTTCGGCTGGCGCACCGCGAATGCAGAGGAAATTCCGCAACTACTCGCCCTCGGTGAGGAACTGATTGGCGACCAGCTGATTAGCCCCGAAACGCTTGCGCATTTGCACGATCTGACAGGTCTTACGGCCTGGGTTTATGGCGACCCTATTGAAGGTTTGACCATCTCCGTCCCGCTCTCACAAGCCGGCTTGGATGCGGTGCAAGACAACGCTTTCGTCGCCTATACACCTGATGACGCGCATGTTGCAGCGGCGGGAACGCCCTGCGCGGGGGTCTATATTGGGATTTATGCAGGTTCGACCAAAGCTGCCCGAAAAGCGGTCATGAGCGGCGCAGGTGTTATCCGGATGGCGATCTATGCCCAGGTTCCGTGCTTTGCGCGCGGTGCGACCGAGGATGGCGCCAGGTCGATGGAAAGCTTGGGTTGGACGCCTGCAGGCTTCGGCGCAGACAAATTGTGGATGCAGGGCGCTTTGGTCGTTCCAGAAAGCAAGGTGGCCTGATGTTGAAAATATCTCCTGTCGGCGAATCAGGCCTCGTAAAGCCGCTCGACCCAGAGCTTGTTGATAAGTTTCAAGTCGAAATGGTTCGCACGCTCGATTCCTATCAAAAAGCCGTTGCCGTCCGCGCGACCGTTTATATGGGCGAGCAGGATTGCCCTTATGAAGAAGAATATGACGGCAATGATCTGTGCGCGTCACACGTCCTCGCCTACGCAAATGGGCAGCCGATCGCGACGCTCAGGTTGCGCTGGTTTGCCGGCTTCGGGAAAATTGAGCGGGTGAGCATATTGCCAGCCTATCGCGGCAGTGGCGTCGTCAAAGTCATGCTTGCGGCGGCTTTGGAAATGGCATCGCGTAAAGGCTATCGCCGGATGTTGGCCCAAATCCAAGCGCGCCTCTGGCCGCTTTGGTCGAAGACTTTGAATTGCCGGATGATGGATGATCACCCGAATTTCTTCTTCTCCGATTTTGAGTATTGCGAGATTGAGATTTCTGTCGCGGCGCACCCGGAGGCGATCCGCTCAACTTCCGACCCGATGACCATAATTCGACCGGAAGGAGACTGGGACGCGCCAGGTATTTTGGACCAGTCTGCATCTCGAGGCTCGGCATCCCCGAGCGAGGATATCAAAAAAGCGGCCGCGTAATGTGCTTGGTCATCGTTTGTAACCATATAGGTCGCCTCGACCCGGCAATTCTGCCATCTATTTCCGATACTTTGTCTCGGGTGATTGATGATGCGCGGGTCGAGCGGCGCCCGGTTGCCTATGTGCAAAAGCGTTATGGCGTCGGGTTTGACCGATTGGGAGTCCGGATCGGGCGTTATGAGCCCATATTCGGAGCGTTTGAGGCGGGTGAATCGCTACCGGACGGGCTGATCGACTTTATCTTGAAGAGCTCTGAAGCTGGCATTCGCCTCGCCGGGTTTGCGCAAAGATCCCAGTTTCAGCGGTTCCAGACCATACTCTCCAAAGCCGGTATTTTTGCGGATATTGATGCTGCGGCGATCTCGCCAACCGGCCGGATCTAATTCAGGACGTACGGATCGAGCCCGGCCAACCGCCCCCGTTTTTCAACATCCAAAAAGAACCATTCCAATGGGTGTTCCAGGACTTTCGCAATTAAGAAGAGCGTGCCAGCGGAAACGCGATTGCTGCCGCGTTCATACTTATGCACTTGTTGACTGGAACAGCCGAGATGATCCCCAAGCTGCGCCTGTGTCATCGCAGCCTGTGTGCGCGCGGTTTTGATGCGCTGGCCAATTTGATCATCGGAGGGTGTGATAGGGGCGTTACTCATCTTTTGTCCGTCGAAACCATCTAGGGGCAAGAGCGTAAACCGGGTCTTAAGCGCCGATTGTCACGGGGACGTCAATCACTTGTAAAAACCAGATCATACTGGGCAGGAACACCAATAGGAATGCAGGTAAGACCCAGATCGGGAGCCGTATTCCCATGCCGAGCCTTTCGGGTTTCAGCTCCACACCTTTCGCGCGCGTGAAAAGACGATTTCGAAAACTATAGGCGATGGCAAAAGCCCCCGCCAGGATCGCGCTTGCGGCCGTCAGAAAAGTATTTCCCGTCATCAAGCCGACGAACAAATTCGAAACGGCGAGTGAGGTCGTCGCCAGCAAGGTTAGGGTGTTGATACTTTGTTTGGATGATGTTGGCGGTGTCTTTTTCAATTTCTACGTTCCTCTATCCATTCACGACAGCAAGATCGGCGGGACGAGCGGCCTGAACCGGCGTATGCAGGCTGATCCGGTTCCAAGCATCAAGCGCGGCGATCTTGTAGGCTTCGGCGAGTGTCGGGTAATTGAATACATTATCGATGAAATAGCTCAGCTTCCCGCCATGGATCATCACGGCTTGGCCAATATGAATAAGCTCTGTCGCGCCTTCGCCAACAATATGCACGCCAAGCAATTCTTGAGTTTCCAAGTGGAAGAGCATTTTCAACATGCCGCGCTGCAGTCCCATAATATGGCCGCGCGAGGTTTCTCGAAAACGTGCGATACCGCATTCGAACGAGATGCGCTTTTCGCGTAACTCGCGTTCTGTCAGACCAATTGTGGAGATCTCTGGGACGGCATAAATTCCATAGGGAAAATGTTCTGGTGTTGGCGGATTAGGAACTTTTAAGGCATGACAAACCGCGATTCGCCCTTGTTCCATTGAGGTCGATGCGAGGCTCGGGAAACCGATAATGTCGCCAGCCGCGTAGACCCCTTCTGCCTCTGTTTCGAATGTTTCCGGATTGACCTTCAATCGTCCCCGCGAATCTGCACCGAGCCCTAAATGTTGAAGCCCAAGATCCGATGAGGCGCCAACGCGGCCAGCCGCATAGAGCACCATTTCGGACTTCACGCGTCGGCCGTCACTGAGCTCGACAAAGCAATGGTCGCCTTGTCTGAAGACATGTTCTGCCCGGCAGCCTAATCGCAGCGCCATGCCGCGATCTCTCAGGTCATGAGTGAACTCAGCGATCAGTTCTTCGTCAATGAAGCTCAAAATATGGGACCGAGGTTCAACCACGGTGACGGAAATATCCAGCGCGCTGAAAATCGTCGCATATTCGATCCCAATCACCCCAGCACCGATCACGGTGAGCGACCGGGGAAGTGCGTCAATGTTGAGGATCTCGTCACTATCCAGAATCCGTTTTCCATCAAACGGGATTGTATCGGGGCGATAAGGCTTGGTGCCCACGCTGATCAGTGCGTTTTTGAAGGTGACTTTCTCAATCGTCCCTGTAGGCCCTGAAATTTCGATCTCATGGCGCCCTGAAAACCGGGCATGCCCTTTTTTGACGGTTACGCCGTTCCGGCTGAACTGATGCTCCAAAACGTCGACTTCATGACCCAGGGTCTTCGACAGGCGGTGCTTCAAGTCGTCGATGGTAATATCGTTTTTGACTTTGTACGTGCGTCCATAAAAGCCGCGCTCGCGCCAGCCTGATAGATTGAGGACGGTTTCACGCAGCGTTTTACTTGGGATGGTGCCCGAATGAACGGAGACCCCACCAACACGCGGGTACTTTTCGATGACAAGAACGCGCTTATCCAATTTTGCGGCCTGAATTGCCGCGCGCCGACCGGCTGGGCCGCTGCCTAGAATGACCAAATCAAAGTCTGTTTGCATGCCTGCCCCGGGTTCAAAAACGAATCGATTGGCCAATTTTGCAACATAAGGTTGAAAAACTACTACCGTGGTTAATACTGAGGAATTCGCGGATGTGATGAAAGTCGAGCCTGATAAATTCTACCATAGGTAGTAATTTGTTAAGGCAAACTGCTGAACAGACAATGAGTGAGTTCACCACAGACTCCTGAGCTTGTTCGCACCACTCAACTTAGGTTCAGAACTTACGTATTCACTATGCATTGAAGGGGCGGTGAGGGTTTTGGCCTTCGCCGCTCTTCAAAGCCTGCCTCCCAAAGCTTGTCTCAAAAGGGTGTCTGACATGTCCAAAATATTGTTAATCCCCGCAGCATTGCTTGGTTTGGCAAGTTGCACGACTGCGGCGACACTGGGTGATGAAGCTATTCGAAAAGCGACATTCGAGCGCGTGCAAGCTACGCCTTTTAATGATGCTCTATCGGTTGATACCTGCCGAAAGTCGCTGACGGCGTCTTTTGGATTTCGCCATGAGTCGCTCGAGGTTATAAACGGCGTTCAAATCTCGCAAACCTATAAGTGTCGCGGCCCGCGTATCCTGGCAGAGGTTAATCTCAAAAACCGCAATCCGTATCCAATGTATTGTGCGGCGCTGAGTGATGGCACCGAGATCGGCACGTGGGTTGGGCCGAATGGGTTGGCCTTCTATGAGTACGCGTTTGTGAATGGGGTCAGCCAAGACTGCTTTCAGTAAACGTCGGCTGCGAACGTATCTTGAATTAAATGAGCAAGTCGTAGAGACGCTGGAGCAGGGCCGCGGGACGGCGCTGAACAGTGCTCTTTACTTTTCATTAACCGACAACGTAAAGTAGTTTACACAAATAAGTTAGAGCGCAGGTAGAATAAAATTGAATATAGAATCTCAACGCCTGGATTGCCAAATCGGTGCCAAAATCAGCGCTGCGCGAACGGTTGCAGGGCTCTCTGCTGCGCAATTATCGGAGAGATTGGGCATCTCTTTGAGTGAACTCGAAGCCATTGAAAAAGGGCGTGCCCGAATAGCGGCCCCTGATATTTGCGACCTCGCGACGGCATTGAACGTGGAAATTCGTTGGTTTTTTGAGGGAATGCGCTCAGCATCTGTTATTGACGGTGATGATAATATGTTCACTTGCTTTGATAAGGCACGAGCAAGTGATGCTCTTATACGGCTCATAAGGGCTTCCACGGTTGGAGATCCGCCGCAACCGCCGCAATCGAAAGCGGCTTAATACGATACCGGGGGGTGATCAGTTTTGAAAAGCGTGGCTGCGCAACCAGAAGACAAATTTGATGCAGTTTTACCGGCGAGTTGGGATATTATCTCTCAACGCGGCGAGTTTTTCGAAGCTAACACAGACGATACAATCCTCGACTACCAGCAAACCGACAGTCATTTACTGATCATACTGTCTGGAAAGACGACGCTGGTCTATTTGCAAGATGGTAAGCCCGCGCCAACCGCGATTTTCAGAGTTGCAGGCGAAGTTCTGCACCATGCTGGTCTGCACCTAAAAATGCCGAACCCTTTCAGGATTGTTGCCGTTGAAGATAAGACCCGTGTCGTCATGCTGGATCGGGCCTGCGTCTATGAGCTCATCGGGAGCGATACAAAGTTTGCCGAATTTCTTTTCCAGGATCTCTCATCGCGATTTTTCGATGCGTTGGGCTATTTGAGAGAGCAGAGAGTTGAGCCTCTAATTATTCGGCTTGCGAAACGCATCCTGACGATCACGGAACACCGTCCTTCAGTTGAGCTTACGCAAGCTGAATTGGCGGACATCATGGCGGTTACGCGGATTAGTATTTCGAAATCGATCAAGACGCTGGAAGAGTTAGGATTGCTCCAGCGCGCAGAGCGGTCTCTGATTACGGTCGATCGTGATAAGCTTCGCGATTGGCTGAGAGACCAGCGCGGCAATAATTCTGATGACGATCCTACGGATTAGTCGTCGCGGTTCTTTTGCAATGCGACTTCCGCTGCAGCCCGCCGGAGCGCCGCTTCAGATAGGCCGAGACTATCCACGAGTTCTTTTCGAACCGGGTCTGAGACATGCTCGAATTCGGGAGCAAACACGCGCATCGCGCGCAAAAGGTCCGCAACGTACTGAAAGTCCGTGGTTTCGAGATACTTTTCAGCCATGCCGCTTTATTCCAAGTTGGAGTGAAATATCCGGATTTGACCCGACCCCGCAGTTCCGAAGCTAGACCAGATGACGGTGATATCAAGCAAAACCAGACCGAACTCTTGGTTTAATTTCGAATCGGACTTCCTAACTAAATCGTTACTTCAGGGCGAAAATTAAAATATTCAACTCAAGCGTGCATAAACCATAACCTGCTAACTCCTGATCCTTCAATAAGACGTTGGACGAGGCAATGTTATGGGTTTGGGTTGGCTGAGAAAACTACGCGATGAGTCTGCACAGACCGCCGTGATCTTTGCATTGTCGATTATTCCAATTTTCGCTGTTGCTGGATTCTCCATTGATTTCCAGAACACCGTCAAGAAGAAGCAGAAAGTGCAATTGATCATCGATTCTGCCGTCTTGGCGGCAGCGCGGATCAAGCAAACGGGGGCGTCGACGGAAGACGTGAACGCTGCCCTCAATGCGTATTTAGATGCCCAGCTGGAACCAATCGGGGGTGGCCTTGACTGTGCAACGGCAGAGACGCGCGTTGAAACCGCCATAGAAGCCATTTCGGCGTCGATCGGTTGCTCGCAGCCAACCTCGTTGACCCGGGTCGTTGGCAAAGAGCAGATGGACTTCTATGTCTCTTCAACTGCTGAATATGGCATAGACATGGTCGATGTCGCTTTCATGTTCGACGTTTCCGGATCGATGAATAGCAGCAGCCGACTGACCAATTTGAAATCAGCAGCAAAAGATGCGGTCGATATCCTCCTCCCAGAAGACGCATCGCCGCAATTGATCGAAAATACACGCCTGGCGATGGTCTCATACAATACGATGGTCAATGCGGGCGAACATTTCGAGGCCGTCGCTGGCGTTCCAGCGACGCGCACTTATACGCACACAATAGCTGGGACGGGGTCACGATCAGGCGCGAAAACCGACACTGGCGACCTGCTGCGCGATATTGAGCTCAGTCTAATTGATGCAGACCGCAACAAGGTTATCTCAGAGCTCGGGGATGACGCGGTGATTGGGATTGAAGACTGGGATCGCAATGACAAGACCGACCAAGCCTTGACGATCGATGTTTCGGTTCCCCGCTCAAGCCCATATTATGGGCGCTTCAAAAGCGTTCGCTTCGACCTTAGAGGCGAGGAATACAAGACCCAGACCGAGAATTATGACCCCTATGCGCTGTATGGCGACCGCAGTGGGGACTATTATGGGGACAATTGGGGCGAAGGCGATTACAGATTGCGTGTCCGGCTCTATTCGTCGCAGCGTGGCAGGGGCCGGACACTCTATGATGAAACTATTCGGTTTGAGCTGGCGCGCGCTGGCGGCACAGAGCCAGAAGAAAAAGAATATACGCTGACCTCGACCTGCGTGTGGGAGCGTGATGGAGATCAGAAGTTTACCGACTTTGCGCCAGGTTCAGGCACCTATCTTGCTCACCAAGAAGCGTGGTTTGAGGAAGATTCGAGCCATCGTGATGGCGGCGTTTGGAAGACCGGGCATCCAAATCGCGAGGATCACTCCTGGTATCGCGGCACCGAATGTCGCGCCAGTGAGCCAGTTGCGCTGACCAATGATCGGGATGTTCTGAACCGTCATATCGATAGTTTGAATGCAGGCGGCGGCACGGCGGGGCATCTTGGCGTCGCATGGAGCTGGTATCTGATTTCTGAGTACTGGGACGGCGTTTTCACAGGATCATCCGCACCTTTCCCCTATGCCGAACCGGATAGCACGAAAGTGGTTATTCTGATGACAGACGGCGCATTTAACGCTGAAGTCTTTCCCGAACAAGGCCGATCAGATGCCCAGGCGCGTGATCTCTGTGACAGCATGAAAAGCGCGGGTGTCAATGTGTATGCCGTTGCATTGAGCGCACCAACTTCGGGTCGGAATGTCTTGGAATATTGTGCCAGTGGCGAGGGATATTTCTTTGAGCCGGATACGGCGGCGGAACTGTCGGATGCTTATCGAAAAATCGCGACCTCGATCTCAGACTTGCGGATCTCCCAGTAAACAAAAGCTTAACCGCTTAGGGCGAATTTCTTCGGCAAGAGAAACCATAGTTACGAGAATCTTGGATTTCGATCAGAAATTAGTTTTTCCAATTATCTTCAAATAAAACAAAGTGTTGTATCCTGTCAAAAATCGAAAAGGCAGGAAACAATGAACTTTCAAAATAAAAAGCCATTAACCACAGGCTTCCTTCAAAGCGTCAATCTCATGTACGATCGCGCGGTCGAGCTTCTGGATCTTCCGGAAGATGTCGCCCAGACGATCAAGGCCTGTAACTCGACTTATGAGGTTAAGTTCTCTGTTCGCCTGCGCGGAAAATTACACAGTTTCAAAGGCTATCGTTCGGTGCATTCTGAGCACATGGAGCCGGCGAAAGGCGGCATCCGTTACTCGATTGAGGTCAACAAGGATGAAGTTGAAGCGCTTGCCGCTTTGATGACCTATAAATGCGCCCTCGTCGAAACACCGTTTGGTGGGTCTAAAGGCGGCTTGATCATCGATCCGTC
Source organism: Henriciella sp. (assembly GCA_039970335.1). Classification (GTDB taxonomy): domain Bacteria; phylum Pseudomonadota; class Alphaproteobacteria; order Caulobacterales; family Hyphomonadaceae; genus Henriciella. The sequence goes on from JBDVMC010000012.1 coordinate 61,114, forward strand.
CGAGTGGGAACCGCATGAGATGGAAAAGATCACCCGCCGTTTTGCGTACGAACTGATCAAGCGCGACCTGATCAATCCTTCACAGAACGTTCCGGCACCAGATATGGGCACCAGTGAGCGCGAAATGGCCTGGATGGCTGATGAGTATCGCCGGATGAACCCGACTGATATGAATGCCCGCGCTTGTGTAACCGGCAAACCGCTAAACGCTGGCGGAATTGCGGGACGCACCGAAGCCACGGGTCGCGGCGTACAATATGCGCTCCAGGAATTCTTCCGTCATCCCGATGACGTGGCCGAAGCAGGCCTCAGCGGGTCGTTGGACGGCAAGAAGGTGGTTGTTCAGGGCCTGGGAAATGTCGGCTATCACGCTGCCAAGTTCCTGAGTGAAGAAGACGGCGCCAAAATTGTTGGCGTGGTTGAGCGCGATGGTGCGATCTTCGATCCAAAAGGCATCAATGTTGAGGCGCTCAAAACGCACCTCAAGAACGGTCAGCCTTTGTCAGACTATCCTGGCGTCGAGTTCAGCCAAGACGGCACGGTTGGCCTTGAATATGATTGCGATATCCTGATCCCAGCGGCTTGCGAAAGCGTCATCACATATGGCAATGCGCATCGCATCAAAGCGCGTTTGATCATTGAGGCTGCCAACGGTCCGGTTACCGCAGAAGCCAATGACATTCTGCTCGAGCGCGGCGTGACGATCATTCCAGATCTGTTCGCGAATGCTGGCGGTGTCACGGTCTCTTACTTTGAGTGGGCCAAGAACATCTCGCACATCCGGTTTGGTCGCATGCAGCGACGCCAGGAAGAAGCGCGTAGTCGTGCATTCCTGGAGCAATTGGAAACATTGCTACCAAACGGCGTTGATGCGTCTCTAAGACAGAAACTCGAATGCGGAGCCGGTGAAATCGATCTGGTGCGCTCTGGTCTAGATGACACAATGCGGGCGGCTTATGTCGCGATGCGCGAAGTGCGCGCCGAGCACCCGAATTGCCCAGATCTGCGGACGGCGGCTTATATGGTTGCGGTACGCCGCATCGCGGGTGTCATGGATCACTATACGATGTAAGCGCGGATCCGCGATTGCTCAGGCAACAAAAAAGGCCACCCGGTGCAGATCGCGCCGGGTGGCCTTTTTGTTTGCGGCCGTAAAAAAAAGAGGCACCGGAATTATCCCGGTGCCTCACATTTTCTTGCCGTTAATGCTCTAATTGGCGCGGCGGGATGGGGACTCGGCAACCGTTATTGGCTTGCCTGCAGTGACATTTTCTGTCGCCATCTCAACCCGGTCCCGGCCATTATGCTTCGCGGTGTAGAGGGCGGCATCTGCTCGTTCCAGAGCATCATTGATGCTGCCTTCATGGTAGAATGGCTCAGATACACCAATGCTGACCGTTACGTTGAACGGGCCAGTTTCGCTCGGAAACTTGACCTGCTTTATCGCTTGGCGAATGCGGTCTGCGACTTTCATCGCCGCCTCTACATCAGATTCCACGAGCACGATCGCAAACTCTTCGCCGCCCAGCCGGCCAACCAGGTCTTCTTGGCGCAATACGCTCGCCGCGATCGAAACCAGTTTCGACAACACATTGTCGCCGGTGGCATGGCCATGGACATCGTTGACCTGTTTGAAATGATCAATGTCGAGCATCAGCGTGGATAAACGCCCATTATCGCGTTTGAAACGGTTGAGCTCACGCTCAGAGAACCGCATGAAGGCGCGCCGATTTAGGGCTTTCGTAAGCGGGTCAATTGTTGCCAGCTCGAACAAGTCACACTTTTCGTGCTCGAGTTCGACCAGATCGCGCACCGCATACCGTGCCGCGCTACGCACGCAAATATCGTTGCTTACGACGCGGCCAAAGCTGCTCAACATGTTGAGTTCGGCCTCAGACATGTCGCGCATCTTGCGGTCCGCAACACATAAGGTGCCGAACCGTTTGCCATTTGGATCGGTAAGCGGAACGCCTGCTAAGGATTTGAATTTTGGAATCCTTAGACCTTGCGTGTGGCTTGTGAAAAACTCTTCCGCTTCGACGTCGCTTACATCAAATAGCGATTGAGCCAGTTGCATCCGTGCGAAATAGGTCTGTAAATCTTCTTGTGAATACGCCCCCACGCCATGATCACAATGATACCATTGGCGGTATCGGCGATTTAGCGCCGCAACGACGAATGGGACGTTCAGTGCCAAAGCGATCGAATCCGCTAAGCATTGAGCGCTGACCGTATTGTCCTCAGACAGGATCTGATAGCGCTGTAAAATCTCCGACTTTTGTTCTTCAAACTTTGGTGGTGGATATGAAATCATTCCCTAAATCTCCGCTCTCTCCCATCGCAGTGGGAACATTCTTATATTCTATCACTGGTTGTAAAATAGTTTACATTACGACCGGAGGGCAGCGAGGTGACCTGAAAAGGGTTAACCATAAGAGAGCAGGTATAAACCAAAAAAGAGACCCGTGCATGGGATGCACGGGCCAGTCATAATGGAGATTTGGAAACGGGCGTTTCCATAGTCTCTACGTCTCACATCGGAAAAGCGTTCCATTTTTTTTGAAACTATTTTGCGGATTGCAAATGTGCCCCTCTCTAAAGGGCCTTGAAGCTTTGGTTTTGCAAATGGGGCCGGCTTTATGCGGCGCTGCGGACCAACTTGTCGGCATAACCGAAAACGTCTGTCAGCTCGTGAAACGGCAACGCAATCGTTAGCCCATCATCCGAAGGCTCGGGCGGCGTTTGTTCTGAAAGTTTTGAAATCAGTTTTTCGCGTGCCCGATTGATCCGGCTCTTTACAGTGCCGATCGAGCATTTCAGCAACTGTGCTGCTTCTTCATAAGAATAGCCGACCGCGACAACCAAAATGAAGACGTCTCGTTGCTCTTGGCTTAGGGCGAAAAGTTGTCGGATCGCTTCGGAACATTCTGCACGCGTCGAAAGTTGACACTCTTGAGTCAGCCAATTCTCCAAATCCGTCGGTGCATGATAGTCTGTACGTTTCGATTTACGTACGTCTTGAAGGAACTCATTTCGAGTAATGACAAACATCCAGCCTTTGAAAGTGCCCTTTGCAGGGTCAAAAGACTCCCGCGCATTCCACGCCTTTAGGCAAGCGTTCTGGACGATATCATCGGCAAGGTCTCGATCGGCGCAAAGCATTCGTGCATAGGCTCTCAGCTCTGGAATGACTCTCTCGAGATCTGTCGTAAACATGGAATCGCCCTCCTGCTATTAACCACTCTGCTCAGTTGGTTAATTAACTGTAAAGAGCATTAATAACTCGGAAATATTTGGGCATACTTAAAGTTGTGCGATTATGATTTCAGGGGCGACTATGTTTGCTTCCGTTTAACCTGGGGCGGGCTCTGTCTTCTGTCGTAATATATACGCATCCCCTATTGCGGTGGGCTTTTTGATCATTATCGCAGTGTCTCACTTTGGAGATAAAGAGAGTCGAAATAGGCGAAAATTTCTTGCAAGAAAATATTCAACCCCTGGTTTTGGAAACTAAGTATTAGGTAACGAAAACTACTGTGGGTAGAAATAAAGAGAATTCGCGATGTTTTCGAACGAGCTAGAAAAATTCATTCCTGATCTGCGTGCTTATGCGCGCGTCTTGAGCGGTGATCCTTCCCGGGCGGACGATATCGTTCAGAATGCCTGCCTTAATGCCTGGCAAAAACGGGATCAATTTGACGGGAGCAAGGGTCCGTTACGGGGCTGGTTGTTCCGAATTGTCCGCAATGAATTCTATCAACAAAAGCGTGCAGACCGCGTCCGCGAAGCCGATCCGATCGATCAGATGGAGTCTGAGCCAGTTGCCGCGTGTGATTTGGAAAAGCGCTCGGAGCTCAATCGCATGCTGCAGGCGGTGGAGTCCTTAAAGACGGCGCAGCGCGATGCGTTTCTGCTCGTTGCCGCAGCGGGCTTTACTTATGAAGAGGCTGGAGACGTTCTTGAATGTTCTCCCGGAACAGTGAAAAGCCGGGTCAGCCGTGCACGTGAAATGGCGTTCGGGCGATATCACTCTGAAGAATGGGATACTGATGCGCAGCCCGCAGAAGGGTCGCCGCTCAAACAGCTTCATGAGGCTCTCAATCGCATCCAGTCGGTTCCGCGCGCAGCTTAGCATACTAAGCCAGCGACCGGGATCAGAGCAGGCGGGTTTCTTCCAACAAGTCAGGCAAATCATTTTCGTAGAGCACGACGTCTTGTTCGGACGTCATTTCGCTCACCAGGCGGCGCGCGTCGGCAAATGAGGCTCTCGTATGCAAGTCCACGCGACCCTGATCTATGGCGTCCACGAAACTCTCAATTCGTCCTGGATTCACGGCAACTATTGAATCGCAATTCTCCGAAGCGAACGCGCCGAGCCGGCCGTGCACGCGCTCATGTTCCAGGCCAAGCTCCGCGACCCCTGGCGTTACGAGCACGGCTTTGCCGCCGCGCTGATTGGCGAGTTTGCGAAGAACGCTGACCGCATTCTTGAACCCGATCTCATTCGAGTTGTAGGCATCGTCCAGTATCAAAGGCTGGCCGGGATTGTCGATTTTCTGGAGGCGATGCTGAACTTGCTCCACGTCCTTCGAGAAGGCCGCAATCCGCTGCGCGGTGTCGGGGCTGATCAGGTAAGTCAAAACCACTGACAAGGCGGAGTTGAGGATATTATGGTCGCCCAGAAGCGGCAGCGTGTAGGTGATAGCTTCGCCCGATGGTGGCTTGATCTCAATCGTCCAATTGCTTTCCTCAAGCTCGGATTTGACGATTTGGAAGTCGGCTTCCGGTTCCGTGCCAACCGTCTTGACCAGATCTGTGTGCGCCAGTTTCAGGTCGGCGAAGGGTTCGTGTTGCAAGATCTCGAACGGTATGACGGCCATGCCGCCACGGGCGCAGACATGTTCGACGAGTTCTGATTTAGCTTTCGCGATGTTCTCAATGCTGCCGAACCGTTCTGTATGGGCGTCGCCAATCGCGGTGACGATGGCAAATTCAGGATCCGCGAAATCACACAGACGCTTGATCGAGCCGATCCCGTAAGCGCCCATTTCAGCGATGAAGAAACGATGGCTGCGTTGCAGCTTTTCACGAATGTTGCGGGTTAGACCCAGCACCGTGTTGATGCTGCCCGGACTATAGAAAACCGGCCCGGCGCTTTCCAGGATTTCGGCTAAGATGTGCTTCGTCGTTGTTTTGCCAAACGATCCGGTGATGCCAATTGTAGCCGGTTGGTAAGCTTGAAGTTTCTCAAGCGCTTGGTCGACAAACCCCTGATTGATCTTTTCCTGCATCGGACGAAGCAAGCGGTTCGCCAGCATGATCATCAAAGGCACGGCCTGAAGGATCGCGAACACAAGGACCGGATGGATAAGAACCAGAGCCAGGCTGACCAAGAAAAACCCACGCGCAAGCCATCGAATACGCCGCAATCGTTCCGTTGCGACGAGTTTCTTCTTATAGCTGTAGCCTCGTTCGCGCAGAGCGATCAGCGCCAAAACGGCGGCGCCTGTAAGCCAGACCCAGGGTCCAAGCGTCAAATAAGCGTTTGCGATCAGCAGGGCACCGAGCAATAGCGTCGCCAACACATCGAACAATCGAACCCGCAGCACCGCACCCAGGAAGCGCGAACTGTCATACTCTTCCTGCTGAAAATAGGTCAGGATCGTATTGATCCGGACCATTCCGAAGCCAGCAAAGCAAAGCATGAAAAACAGGACAGGCAGATGGGACACCATATTCATGCGGCCTCAATTTTATCTTTGATGGTCAGCGCGATTTGATGGCGCCCGCGATCCAGGATCGAAATATGATCATAGTGAGGGCAGACGGTCAGCGTCGCCCCTGAAACATGCCGCGCGATTGTTTCGCCAATCTCGACCGGCGTTTCGAAATCAAGCCCGCCATAGATCAGCGAGGTCGGACAGGTAATCTGCGCGAGCGTATCCGTCTGATCCTCATTCACCGTGCGAACAAAGATATCGCGCATGCCAATCTCGCGGCTGTGAATATAGTCGAGGCTGCCATAGCGTTTTTCCAAGGCCTCAAGCGCTTCCGGACCTTTTGCCAGGGCTTTGCGAAACTTGAACGCCCAGCCATTCTTGCGCCGGCGAAGCTTTTGCGCCGCCGAGACTTGGCGAGGCACGCCAGCAGAGGCGACCAGCACGAGATGGTTCAGCGCGGCGGGATATTTCGCAGCGATCCGCATGCCGACGCGGCCGCCAAAGGAATGCCCGACCCAGCTATAGTGTTCCAGGCCATGCGCTTCGCGCAGAAAAGCGACCATATGGTCGGCATAGTCTTCGGTGCCCCAAGCTTCATCAGGGCGCGGCGTGTCGCCAAATCCCGGGAAATCGATCAGATAGCTGCTCGCGACGGGGGCGAGGGCTTCAGCCACGGGAATAAAGTCGCGATAGGTTCGCCCCCAGCCATGGCCAAACACGACGGCGGGTTTGTGGGAATCCCCAATTTGAACCAAATTCGGCTTCAATGCTGTAGTCATAGGTGCGCTTGATCCCGCTCGACGATTCGCTCTTTAATACAGTAAGCGACCTTAAGACTTAAGACTGGTGAAAAATTGGCAAAACTATTGAAAACTGTGGTGATTTTTGGCGGCGCCAGTTCCGAGCATGATGTCAGTGTTGTGAGCGCACATCAATTAATGGATGCTGCGGATGTCCGCGCCGTCGATGTTTTGCCCGTCTATACCGACTTCGCCAACCGCTTTTGGATCGGTGCCAGCCTTAGAGATATTGCCAAATATCGTCCACGGCCGCCGCTTGGCCAACAGGTGACATTCCGCTGGAGCGACAATGGGCCGGTCGTTTGCGCCATGGACGGGACGGTCATTCAGCCGGTCGATTGCGTGCTGCCGGTGTTCCACGGCACGTTTGGCGAAGATGGACGGATTCAGGCCTATTTCGAACTGCTCGGCATTCCGGTCACAGGCCTGTCGGCGTCGAGTACATCGATCGCCATGCGCAAGGACGTCACCAAAGCGCTGGTCAAAGCGGCGGGCGTGAACGTCCTCCCGCACATCACGGTCAATCGCGCGCAGATCGAAGATGCTGAGATGATCTTGCCAGATGTGCAGGCGGCGCTCGGCTTTCCGGTCATTGTGAAACCGGCCAATCTGGGGTCCAGCGTTGGCGTCGGGCTGGCGAAAACCGCTGATGATGTGTGGCCGCTGGTTGAATATGTTTTGAAGAAAGACACGCTCGCTCTGATCGAGCCGCAGGTTCAGAACCTGGTTGAATACAATATCGCCATGGTCGCCGACGGCGAGGAGATTAGGCTCTCAGCGATCGAGCGCCCGAAATCCGGCGCGGAGCTGCTCGACTTTCGTGAGAAATATCTCTCCAGTGATGGCGGCACCAAAGGCAGTTTCAAACCCTCTGAGGGCATGCTGTCGCTGACGCGGGATATCAATCCGGACCTGCCAAAGGCTCTGCAAGACAAGATCCATGACTATGCGCGCAAGACCTTCTCAGCGCTCGGCAAGCGCGGCGCGCCTCGGATTGATTTCATGAGTAATAAAGAAACCGGCGAGCTTTGGTTCAACGAGATTAATGCCATTCCTGGGTCGTATGGCTTCTTCCTGTGGGAGGCAGCGGCTAAGCCGATGCTGTTCCCGGAATTGATCAATCATCTGATCCGCGAGGCGACCAGCGATACGATCAAGACGTTTGAAGATCCGGTGCCTCAGGATGCGCGGCTGTTGCAGCGACGCTAAGCTGATAGCAACGCGTAAACCTCATCTGAGAATGCAGCCAATTCGCGCGCGAATTTAGCGTCATCCTCCAGACCATCGCCCAGGATCACCAAATAATACGCCGCAACCGGACTCTCTATGATCGCGATATCATGCATCAGCCCGGCCAGCGTGCCGGTCTTATGGGCGATTACCGCATCGTCCGGGAGGCATTTGGGAATGCGCTCATTGCGCAAATTGTTTGCCAGCATACGCTTGATGAAAGTGTATTTCGGCTCGCGGTCGATGATTTTTAGAAGCTTCAAACAGTCTTCCGCGGTCGTCAAATTCGCCCGCAAAGGCGCGCCTAAGGCATTATCATCGAACCCGATGGAGAGATTTGACCGCGCCAATCCGTTTCGAGCGAGCCAGTCATTTACCTTGTCCATGCCGATGGCATCTAGGACTGCACTGGTTGCGGGGTTGTCGCTGACGATCAACATCAGGCCGATCAAGTTTTTGAGCGTCAGCTGATCGCCGTCGTCAAACGCATGCAGGATCGAGCAGTAGAACGTGTCGTCCAGGTCTGACTTGGAAGTCGGTTTGGTGAGATCTAACTCCGCCGCGGCGCAAGCGATCGCTGTCTTGATCACGCTTGCCGATGGAACCTTCGCAGCAGCATTGATTGAAACTGATATGGCGGGATCGGTCTTAGATTGAACGATGATCGAAACATCACCCTGCGACGCGGCAAACGCGGCGGTGAGTGTTTCGAGTTGTTGAACTGTATCCGCGATCATGCCGCCCTTTTGGACTGGGTTTCGAGGCAAGGCCAGTCCGAATGCATATAGTTGCATATGCAACTAATCGCTGATATAGACAATTCAACGATCAAAAAACGATATTCCAGGAGGCGCCGCCATGGCCGATTTGTTTGACAATCCAGCGGGTTTGGACGGGTTTGAGTTCATTGAATTCTCGGCCCCTGAAAAAGGCGTCCTTGAGCCTGTCTTTGAAAGCATGGGTTTTACCAAAGTCGCACGCCACCGCTCGAAAGACGTTGAGCTTTGGCGTCAGGGCGGGATCAACTTCATCACCAATTACGAGCCGCGCTCTGCCGCGTGGTACTTCTCGCGCGAGCATGGCCCAAGCGCTTGCGGCATGGGCTTTCGCGTCCGCAACGCCGCCAAATCTTATGCGCACCTACTTGCGCAAGGCGCAGAGCCGGTCTCAGTCGAAACAGGCCCGATGGAGCTGCACATTCCAGGCATTCGCGGCATCGGAAAATCGATCATCTATCTCATCGATCGTTATACCGATGGCGAAGGCAGTCACACAATTTACGACATTGATTTTGAGTATCTTCCAGGCGTTGATCGCGAGCCTGAAGGTTGCGGGTTCCAGGTCGTCGATCACCTGACGCACAATGTCTATGGCGGACGAATGAAGTATTGGGCCGACTTCTATGAGAGCCTCTTCAACTTCCAGGAAATCCGCTATTTCGACATCAAAGGCGAATATACCGGCCTGACCTCCAAAGCGCTGACCGCGCCGGACGGTAAGATCCGCATCCCGCTGAATGAAGAAGGCGAGGGCGGCAAAGGCCAGATCGAAGAGTTCCTGCGCGAGTTTAATGGCGAAGGCATTCAGCACATTGCGCTGATCTGTGACGACTTGGTCGCGTGTTGGGACAAGCTGCAAAAACTCGGCGTGCCCTTCATGACCGCGCCGCCGGAAACTTATTACAAAATGTTGTCCGAGCGTCTGCCGGCGCACGGCCAGCCAGAAGCTGAATTGAAGTCTCGCGGCATCTTGCTCGATGGAACGACAGAGGGCGGCGAGCCGCGGCTTTTGCTGCAAATCTTCGCGCAACCGCAACTTGGCCCGGTCTTCTTTGAGTTCATTCAGCGTGTCGGCGATTACAAAGACGGGTTCGGCGAGGGCAATTTCAAAGCCTTGTTCGAAAGCATCGAACGTGATCAGGTTGAGCGTGGGGTCTTAGCGGTTGAGGAGCCAGCTTAATGAGCAAACTTTCGCTTCCAGCAATGATCATGTTCCTTATTGGCGTGTTCGGAGCGATTTTTCTCAAAGACCAGTTCGTGAATTTTGAAGGCCCTCTCGAATATGGCGCCAGTGCTGGGGCAGGCGCGTTTGGCGGCCTCATCGGCGCCGTCGCCGGGATGACCTTGTTTCCTAAAAAGGGAGATGAAGATGAGTGACACCCCCAACCTCCAAGGCGTCCATCATGTCGCCTATCGTTGCAAAGATGCGAAAGAAACGGTCGAGTTCTATCACGACGTGCTCGGCATGGATTTCGAGCTTGCGATTGCTGAAGACCACGTGCCGTCGACCGGGGCGTATGACCCATACATGCATATCTTCCTCGATGCCGGGAACGGCAATGTGCTCGCTTTCTTTGAACTGCCGGAGCAGCCAGAAATGGGCCGCGATGAAAACACCCCGCAATGGGTGCAACATATCGCCTTCAAAATCGGCTCGATGGAAGAGCTTTTGGCGGCGAAAACCCGTGCAGAAGCCCATGGCCTCGACGTGCTCGGACCTACGCATCATGGCATCTTCAAATCGATCTATTTCTTTGACCCGAACGGCCACCGCCTCGAGATTGCTTGCAACATCGGAACGCCCGATCAGTATGCTGAGCTTAAGCGCGTCGCGCCGGATATGTTGGAAGAGTGGAGCCAGACGAAAAAGGCCCCGCGCCACGCGGCTTGGCTGCACGATAAGATAAAAGAAGAGAGCTAGTCTATGAAACTCGCCACCCTCAAGAACGGTTCCCGTGATGGGCGTTTGGTCGTCGTCTCTAAAGATCTGACCCGCTGCACAGACGCGGCTCGGATCGCGCCGACACTGCAAGCGGCGCTGGATGATTGGGAAGCCGCCGCGCCGCGCCTTGCGCGTATGGCCGAAGGGGTTGAGCTCGGCTCGGTTCCGACCTTCCGGTTCCATGAACAGGATTGCGAAAGCCCGCTGCCGCGCGCCTATCAATGGGCGGACGGCTCGGCCTATATCAATCACGTTGAACTGGTCCGCAAAGCCCGCGGCGCGGAAGTGCCAGCAAGCTTTTACGATGACCCGCTAATGTACCAGGGCGGCTCCGATGCTTTCCTTGGTCCGCGAGATGATATCCCGCTCGGCGATCCCGCGTGGGGCTGCGATATGGAAGGCGAGATTGCCGTCATCACTGACGATGTCCCTATGGGCGTAAGCGAAGCAGAGGCTGCAGATCACATCACGCTGGTCATGCTCTGCAATGATGTGTCGCTGCGCGGCCTGATCCCAGGCGAGCTGGCAAAAGGCTTTGGCTTTTTCCAATCCAAACCGCCCAGCGCGTTTTCGCCGGTTGCGGTGACGCCTGAAGAGCTTGGCGCAGCATGGAAAGACCATCTCATCCATTTGCCGTTGCGGGTGGACTATAATGGCGGCGCGTTTGGCCGCGCGGAAGCTGGCGTGGATGCAACCTTTTCGCTGGCGCGTTTGGTTAGCCATGCGGCCAAAACACGGCCGCTGAGCGCCGGTACAGTCATCGGCTCGGGCACAGTCTCTAACAAGGGCGCAGATGGCGGCCCTGGAAAACCGGTCAGCGAAGGCGGTCTCGGCTATTCTTGTATCGCCGAAATCCGGATGATCGAGAAAATCGCCGCGGGTGAGTTCAAAACCCCGTTCATGAAAGCTGGCGATACCGTGCGCATGGATATGCTGGACGAGAGCGGCAAGTCGATTTTTGGCGCGATTGAACAGACGGTCGCCGCGGTTTAACCGAGCGGCTTCGCGTAAAACATCACAGCTTTCTCACCCGGCACGTAGGTGGTTTCTCCAACTTGCTCAAAGCCGAGGCGTTGATGGAAGCGGTGCGATCCCGGATTGGGCGGCAGCGTGTTGACCTCGCAGCCAAGCTCGTCGGCGGATCCGATCGCCTGAAACGCGGCTTCATACAAAGCCTCGCCGAGCTTTTGGCCGCGTGCATCAGGCGTTAAAGCGATCCGATCGACATACATGACGGATTTGCCGGTGCGTTCGGCATAGCCTTCGAACCAACGCATATTGGCGCTGTCATATTCGGGCTGTCCGATATCCATGACGGTGATGAAGCCGAGCGGCTGATCGTCTGGGTCGGTCGCGACCAGGCAAGTGGCCATGTCGACCCATTTGCGGAGGCTCTCCTCAGTCTCAGTCCCAACACCGGGGACGGAGGCTTGGTTCGCTTCGTAGAGGCGCGGGAAATCGTCAGGGCGGAATGCACGGATCATTCTGTTAGGCCTTGTGCTTATCGCCTTGCCAGCCTTTGGGCGCCAGATGCGCCTCCGCAAAGGCCAGCGGGCTGTCTTCAAGTGTCGTTGCGAGCGTATCATTCCAGCGATTGAGGAAGCCGAAGAGCGCGATCAAAGCCGTGATCTCAACGATTTCGTCTTCGCTGTAGTACTGGCGGAGCGTTTTAAACTGCGCGTCTGTGGCCTGGTTCGGCACGCTCCCGGCCGCCAAAGCGAGATCAAGAGCGGCTTTTTCGGCAGGGCTGAAAAGGTCGCTGGTTTCAAATTCCCAGAGCGCGTCCAGCTTGGCAGCGTCGGCGCCGCGATGTTCGGCAATATGGGCGGTATGCGCCTGGCAATAGGCACACCCCGCCGCAGTGCTGGTAATATGAGCAATCATTTGGCGCAAAATCGGATCAGTTCCGGCGCCCGGGCCAAGGATCGCGCCGGACAGCGCCATAAATCCCTGAAGGATCATCGGCTGGCGCGCCATGACCTGTAGGGAGTTGGCCTCAAACCCCATCGCAGCGGCGGCCATCGCCAAGAGATCTTTACTGGCATCCAATTGTTCCGGCGTTGCCGGCGATATCCGTGTCATGATCGTGCCTCTCACAATTTTTGCGAGCGAAGCGCGGAACTCGCCGTCGAGCAAGCCTAAAACCTAGAATTCGGTCTAATTTCTTGCTTGCATCCCTTAGCATCTGTCGGCATCGTGATCTGTAATGAATGCAACGGGGAGACCAAGCATATGGACGTACAGAGCAGTGACTCGCTTCGCATCAATTTTGAACTCGGCGCGAAAGATATCGAGTATTTTCGGGGACGTTTGTCGAAATCGCGCAAAAACCGCGCCCTACGCGACGATGATCGCGTCATCCTGGCGGCGGAGGCTTTAGCCGTAAAAGCGCTTGAGAGTGAGCCACCGACCTTTGTCGTATCGCGTATGCTGACCCTTCAAAACATGGTCGACATGCTGAAAGACCGCGATTGGAACCTGGAAAACGACGATCGAGAGCGCGTGCTCGAAGTGCTCGCCTATTTCGCTGACCCGAACGACATCATTCCGGATGATCTGCCGGGCATCGGCTTCCTGGATGACACGATTATGGTCGATCTGGCATCGATGGATCTTGCGCCTGAGCTAGAAGCGTATGCAGAGTTTTGCGAAAACCGCGCCGATCTGGAAGCGAAAGAAGCAGATGCGCAGCCGCTGAAACTAGCACGAGATGAGCTGCAATCACGCATGCGTCGCCGCCGCCGCCGCCGGTCGGGTGGAGCAGCTGGAACTGATGTGATTACGTCGCTTTTCCACGCTGGCTAAAGGCTGAAACGACGCTCAAATCGCGTGGTTATTTCCAATTCATGCGACTTCCCCCATGATCGAGGCACTCGACTGGAGGGAGAGTAGTAATGAAAAAAATGATAGCAGAAGCCGTAGGCACCTTCACATTGGTGCTGTTCGGTTGCGGCGCGGCCGTACTTGCAGGCGCTGGAACGGCGGGCGTTGAAGCCGTCGGACAGCTTGGAATTGCTTTCGCATTTGGCCTGGCCATTGTTGCGATGGCGTATGGGATCGGTCCGATTTCAGGCTGCCATGTGAACCCAGCCGTGTCGTTTGGCGCGTTCGTATCGGGTCGCATGTCCGCCGGTGAGATGATCCAATACTGGATTGCTCAATTCATCGGAGCCACGATCGGTGCAGGGGTGCTTTATCTCATCGCATCCGGCAAAGCCGATTATTCGCTTGCAGAGAATGGTCTCGGCGCGAACGGATGGGGCGCGGGTTATCTTGGCGAATATACGCTGATGGCCGCCCTGGTGTTCGAAGTCGTCGCGACCTTTATCTTTTTGGTCGTGATCCTCGGATCGACGCAGAAGAATGCACCGGCACAGTTTGCTGGGCTGGCGATTGGTCTGACGCTCGTGCTGATCCACATTGTTGGCATCCAGGTGACCGGCGTTTCGGTCAATCCAGCGCGCAGCTTTGGGCCAGCGGTCATTGTTGGCGGCAGTGCGATGAGCCAGCTTTGGCTCTTCATCATCGCCCCGATGGTTGGCGCCGCGCTTGCGGGCTTGATGTTCAAGGCGAAAATACTGGAAGCAGACGACTAGGCTGCAACTCCAATCCTGAAAGAACAGCCGGTGAGAAATCACCGGCTGTTTTCGTTTGGGCTTAGCCCATATTCATATCCATCGCGCCGAGATATTCGCGCTTGCCAATCGCAACGCCTTTTTGGCGCAGCAGATTGTAAGCTGTCGTGACGTGGAAATAGAAGTTCGGGATGGCGAACGAGGTCATGAAACCGAGGCCTTTGAACGGGATCTTGAAGTCACCAAGCGCAAAGATCACGTCCTGGTCGAGCAGCGTGTCGAGCTCTGAGGCGTCTACAGATTTCAAATTCGCGATCGTGTCTGCGACCAGGGCTTCCAGCTGCGCGTAGGTGCTGACGTCCATGTCGGCGGGCGGGCTGGCTTGACCCGAGCGCATTGATTCTACGTTGCCCCATGAACTGTGGCAGACCGCGCGGATCTGAAACGAGAAAGGCAGCATGTCGTCGGTCAGCGCCTCATTGATGAAGGCGTCCGCGCCGTCGCCGAGATGTTCACGGCCAGCTTTCACGATTTCCGCGAGCGCTTCTGCTTGGCGGATCATCACGCCGATTGTCGATTTATAAATGGGGGTGGTCATGGCGTTTCCTCTAGCCGCTTTGAATGCTCAACGGAGATGGGGTAGCCGCGCGGATTAAGCAAGGTGCCTTTTAGGCACCCGCTATGGCCAGCCCAGTGACGACCAGCAGGAAATAGCCGCCAAAATGCTTGGCGCGCGTGCTCCACATATTTCCGATCGCACCAGAGGCCAGCATCGCTGCGACGGCATAAACGGCCCAACGGCGCACCTCGCCTTCGAATAGATGCGGCGCCGCGATCAGGACCACGCCGCCAACAAACCAATAGATGGCGGAAAGGAACATGATGGCATGCAGGATACGTTTCGCTTCTGGGGTCGGCGCGGTGGACGGCTGCACGACCTTCGCCCCGCCAAGATAACCATGAATGATCGAGATCAGAATGGTGAGTGTTCCGGCGGTGTAGAGTAGGATGTTAGACATGCGGCCCTCCTGTTTCGGGGAGAGTAGGCGTATGTCCAAGCGCGCCGCTAGAGCCCCAAATGACGCGCGGCGGATTGTCTAGGATTAGACCAGCTCTCGCTCCCGAACTGAGCAAGAAGACCGCGTGCTGGGTCCCATGTTGCTATCGATATGGGTATGGTTTCATTCGATCATCGTTGCGGTCGGCGGATGGAGGAAGGTGAACGTCCGTAGAGTTTTGAGAAGGTCGCATTAAAGCGTCTCACGCTACTAAAACCCGCTTGAAAAGCGACTTCCGTAATCGGCAATGTTGTCGTGTCCAACAGCTTCTTGGCGCGTCCGATTCGAAGGGTTTGGGCCGTTTGAATTGGGGATGCCCCGATATGCTTGGCAAACAACCGAGATAGATGTCTCGCGCCGACACCTAGTCGATCTGCAAGATCATCGACATTCCCAACATCTAGAGCGCCCTCCTCGATCAATCGCAAAGCCCGTTCAACGGTTGTTTTGGTTCCATTCCATGCGGCGCAAAATGGTGCTGTCTCAGGGCGGCAACGTAGACAAGGGCGGTAACCTGCACACTCTGCCGCAGCAGCACTTGGGTAATAAGTGACATTTTTCGTATGCGAGTGTTTCGCGGGGCAGACCGGACGGCAGTAGATTCTTGTCGTTTTGACCGCGGTGAAGAACCTACCGTCGAAACTTGGGTCGCGCCTCAAGCGCGCGGAATTACACGTCTCAAAATCTAGCATCAAATGGATCGTAGCAGCCCATCAAACACGGTGCCAGATCAACTGGCCGGGTGGGGTCCGAAAACGGCGAGTCGGTAAACCGCGAACATAGTAAGCCGCTGCCTAGCGTATGATTTACGATGTGAAGGACGACAGAAGATGAGCGAATATCAACTCCATTGTTTAGCTGAATCCGGGAATGCCTATAAGGCTGCTCTGATGCTCGAATTGTGCGGTCTCGACTGGGCATCGATTTTGGTCGATTTTCCGAATGGTGAGATGGGCACAGCGAAATTTCGCCAAGATATCAACCAGTTTGGCGAAGTCCCGGTGCTGGTGCATGGGGATCTGCACATATCGCAAACAGGTGTCATTCTAAAATATCTATCAGAAAAAACGGGGCAGTTCGGGCCTGCCAATCAGCAGGAAGAATACGAAATCTTGCGCTGGATACTGTTCGATAATCACAAATTCACCAGCTATATGGCAACGCGTCGGTTTGCCCTGCGGTTTATGAAAACGGGTGACACCGAAATAACCGAATTTCTGCGCGTTAGAATAAAGAAGGCTCTTGAGATTGTCGAAGAACATATGGCCGACAGAGATTTCATCGCCACACCGACCCTCTCAATCGCCGACATTTCTATGTGCGGTTATCTCTATTACGGCGATGAGTTGGAACAGAACCTAGGCAGCTATTCCAATATCAATGCCTGGATGGATCGCATCGCGGCAACAGAGGGTTGGAAACATCCCTACGATCTGATGCCGCGCGCTTATCCAGTTTAGAGCATTTTCGGGCTCTCCCGGATTGCGGCAGACAGGTGGGGTGTTGGACCCCACAGACAAGCAGTGTGGAGCGCTTAAACAGGATAAGGTCGTAAAGACCTAACCATTCTTCCCAAACTTCCGGTCCCGCCCGGCCAAGATCCGCAGGCGCAGCGCGTTCAGCTTGATAAAGCCCTCTGCATCCTTCTGATCATAAGCGCCGTGATCGTCTTCGAACGTCACGATGTCTTCGCGGTAGAGCGAGTAGGGACTGTCGCGGCCGACCAGGTGCACGCCGCCTTTGTAGAGCTTCACTTTCACTTCGCCCGAGACGAAGCGTTGCGAATGATCGATCGCGGCCTGAAGCATTTCGCGCTCCGGGCTCCACCAGAAGCCATTATAGATGAGCTCGGCATATTTCGGCATCAGCTCGTCTTTGAGGTGACCCGCGCCGCGGTCGAGCGTGATGCTCTCCATGCCGCGGTGTGCCGTCAGCAGGATGGTGCCGCCGGGCGTCTCATAGATGCCGCGCGACTTCATGCCGACAAAGCGGTTCTCGAGCAGGTCGAGGCGGCCAATGCCGTGCTTGCGGCCATACTCGTTGAGCTTGGTCAGGATCGTTGCCGGGCTCATCGCTTCGCCATTGATCGCGCAGGCATCGCCTTTTTCAAAGCCGATCGTGATCGTCTCAGGCTGATCCGGGGCGTCTTCCGGCGCGATGGTGCGCATGTGGACGAATTCTGGCGCCGGCTCCGCCGGGTCTTCCAGGACTTTGCCTTCAGATGAGGAGTGGAGCAGGTTGGCATCGACGGAGAAGGGCGCTTCGCCGCGTTTATCTTTAGCGATTTCGATCCCGTGCTGTTCGGCGAATGCCATCAGGTCGGTGCGGGATTTAAATTCCCAATCGCGCCAAGGGGCGATGACTTTGATGTCAGGGTTGAGGCCATAATAGCCGAGCTCAAACCGAACCTGGTCATTGCCTTTGCCGGTCGCGCCATGACAGACCGCATCGGCGCCGAGCTGATCGGCAATCTCGATCTGACGCTTCGAGATCAACGGGCGGGCAATCGAGGTGCCGAGCAAGTAGACGCCTTCATAGACGGCATTGGCGCGGAACATCGGGAAGACAAAGTCGCGGACAAATTCTTCGCGGACATCTTCGATGAAGACATTCTCTGGTTTCACGCCCGCAGCGATCGCTTTGGCGCGGGCCGGCTCAATCTCTTCGCCTTGGCCAAGGTCGGCGGTGAAGGTGATCACCTCAGCGCCAAACTCAGTTTGCAGCCATTTCAGGATGATGGAGGTGTCGAGCCCTCCGGAATACGCGAGCACTACTTTTTTGGGCGCAGAGGACATTGTCGACTCCATCGATGAATTGATTCAGGCGCGTATGGCGCGCTCTGCAATACAGCGCAAGAGCTAGTGGTGATTAGCTGGCATCCGCTTTTTGATAGACGCGGACATAGTCGACTTCCATCCGAGCTGGGAAAGCGGCTTCATCAATGCCTTCTTGCCCGCCCCAGCCGCCAATCGCGACGTTCAGAATGAGATGATGCGGCCGATCAAATGGCCATTCGCCATAGCCCGCACCGGTATTGGGATAGGTGAAATAGGTTGCCCCATCCACGGCGACGCGAATCTCGGTTTCGGTCCAGAGCAGTGTATGGGTGTGAAATGCGCCGCAAGCGGTGCGCGACCTGAAGCTGGATCCAAAGTCAGACCCGGTCACGTGATTATTGTCCCTCGTGTGCACGGTCGCGTGAAACGCATCGCGGTTCCATCCGACATATTCCATGATGTCGATCTCACCATCATCGGGCCATTCCGATGCGCCTTCGGGCAGCGTCCAGATGGCGGGCCAGAGGCCACGGCCGCAGGGTAGCTTGGCGCGCACTTCTATATAACCGTATTGCCAGGCTTCGAGGCCCTGGGTGAACAAGCGCGCCGACGTGTAGTCCTGGCCGCCGCTATCGGGGAAGAACTCGATGGGCACGGGTTCGCGCCGCGCCTCAATGATCAAGTGGCCGTTCTCTAGCCGAGAGTTCTCGAGGCGGCCGGCGCTGTAATATTGCCGCTCGTCATTCCACCATCCTTCGGCATTGCGCTGCGTATCATAGGCCCAGCGCGTCGGGTCGGGCAGGCCGTCCCCCTCAAACTCGTCGGCCCAGACCAGCGCGTAATCGTCCGGCAGAAGCAATGGCTCCAATGGCGGCGGTGCGCTGACGCAGCTGGAAACAAAGAAAGCGGAGAGCGCGAGGGCTGGAGCGTATCGGGTCATGTGTCAGGCATAACCCGGCAAGCTCGGTGCGCAAGCGGCGAACCTGAACAGGTCATGACTGAATTCGGGCACCCCGGTCACAAATAAGGGCAAAATGCCTTGATTGCGGCCAGTCCTCTGCCTTGTTTGCAAGCGACAGTCCTTCTTATCGAAACAGCGAACGGGAGCGCTCCTCATGAAACGTACAAGTCTAACAGTCGCCGGCGTCATCGCCGCCGCCGCCATGGCCTTCGGGGCGCATGCGAAAACCAAACCGACCCCAGACCCAATTGCGGATACGCCCATCATGAACGCTGTTTCCTCCTATATCCTCCTCGACCGTACCGGCTCCATGTCGGATATCTGGGACGAGGCGCTTGGTTCCGTAAACGCCTATGCTGAAGCCATCGGTAAAGTCGAAGAAGGCGAAGCGGATGATCTTGATACGACAGTCACCTTGGCGGTGTTTGATCACCAAGAGGGCCTGCAATTTGATGTGCTCCGCAAAGAAGTTCAGCCAGACGCCTGGGACAATGTCACGAATGATGAAGTGACCCCGCGCGGCATGACGCCTCTATTTGATGCCATCAACCGAACCATCACCATGGCCGAAGCCGATAATCCGGAAAAAGCTGTGATCGTGATCATGACGGACGGACATGAGAACTCCTCGAGAGAAGTGACACGCGAAGGTGCTAAAGCCGCGCTAGACCGGGCAGAAGCCCGCGGGTGGGAAGTTGTCTTCCTGGGCGCAGAATTCGCAAGCTTCGGGGATGCTGATGCTGTCGGCGTCAGCTCGAACAAGCAGATGGCAGTCAGCGCAGGTTCATTGTCGGTCACGCAAGAACGTCTGGCGAAGAAAGCGCGTGACTATGGCAAAGGCGAAGAAGCAGAGATCGTCTTTGATGCCGAAGACCGCGCGGTTGCCGAAGAAGAAGACGTAAAAGACCGTAAAGGCTCGAACCGCTAACGCGGAGCTGAGCAGACTTCCTCGCAGGCACGGGACGCTACGCGGGAAAGAGGAAGGCACAGAGATATTTCTCTGTGCCTTCTGACATATTGGTTGGAAAATCCGGCCTTGGCACAAAAATCAAATTTTGTTCATGGTCAGACTTGCCAGCTTGCGCCGACCTTAGACTTGATCCAGCTTGAGGGCGCTAGGGACATCACACGCGTTAACCTCTCATTAGTCGTCGAGAGGAAGATATCCCGTTATAGTTGAATGAACTGCGGGAGACGGGACGTTGAAGAGTTTTCGATCAGCCAAATTCAAGAGCGCTGCCAGCGTCTTCGTAATTGTATTCGCAGCCGGTCTAGTTGCAGCTTGTGGCGGCGGAGGTGGTGGCGGGACCACTGTTTCTCCTCCTCCTCCGCCGCCGCCCGCGTCTCCAACCCCGTCATCTGTGACCATCTCGGGGGCCGTGACGTTCGATAAGGTGCCGCATAATAGCAATTTCCGAGGCCTCGATTACGATGCTATCACACAAGAACCAGCCCGCGGCGTGGTGGTTCAGGCCGTCAACGTTGGCGGTACGGTTTTAGACAGCGATGTGACAGATACGAGCGGCGCTTATGATGTCACCGTCAATTCGAATACCGATGTGCAAATACGTGTCCGCAGTGAACTGCAGCAAAGCACGGGCGCGACCTGGGACATTCAAGTGCTCGATAATACGAGCAGCAATGCGATCTATGTATTGTCTGGAAGCCTGACCAGCTCGGGCGCCGCCAACTCCACACGAAACCTCAACGCACCCTCAGGCTGGGATTTGGCGTCAAACGGCTACACATCCACGCGCGCGGCCGCGCCGTTCTCAATTCTCGACGCGATTTATGAAACGGTCAGCGACATCGCAGCGGTTGATAGCGATGTGACCCTACCGCCGCTTCAGGTGTTATGGAGCGTTGGGAATGTGCCAACCAGCGGTGATGTCGCGAATGGCGAGATCGGTACGTCATCTTACACGGTCACGAATGATGTTCCGACGATCCGCATCCTCGGCGATGCGGACAATGATACTGACGAGTATGATATCCATGTGATTGTCCATGAATTCGGGCATTATTTCGAAGATCAGCTCTCCCGCTCCGACTCGCCCGGCGGGTCACATAGTTTGAGCAATCGTCTCGACGCACGTTTGGCGTTCGGAGAAGGGTGGGGCAATGCGTTTTCAGGGATAATTCTCGATGACCCCGTCTACCGCGACTCTGGCGGCGCTCAACAATCGAGTGGATTTGCGTTCAGCGTAGAGCAGGACCTGACCGAAATCTCTGGCACCTCTCGCGATGCGGGTTGGTTCAATGAAGCCACTGTCCAGCAAATCCTGTATGATATCTATGACAGCGCAAATGATGGCCAAGACACGATATCCGGCGGTCTTGCGCCGATATACAACGCCTTCACAGACAATGCCTATATCGACAATGGAGACTTCACGACGATCTTCTCATTCGCAGATCGTATTCGGAATGAGGCGGCGGTGAATGGGAGCGTGCTCGATGCCATGCTTTTGGCTGAAGATGTCAATGGATCAGGCTCCCGCGGGATAGGGGAAACAAATATTGGCGGTTTGGCGCGGACCTTGCCCGTCTATAAAGTCGCGACACAAGGCGGGTCCGGCATCACGGTCTGTTCCGATCCTGCCAATGGCGACACCAACAAACATGGCGTTCGTGAGTTCATAACATTAAGTCTCGCGAGTACCGGTGCCCTCACGATGACGGCGTCCGAGACCTCGGGGCCAGCCGGCACGACAGATCCTGATTTTCGAATTTGGGAGACCGGTCGCCTGTTCACGCGTGACACGCGCGGTCAGGATCGAAGAGCAGAGTCGTCGGTTGATGGAACGGAGACCTGGATGGGGACATTGGATGCTGGAACCTACGCCATTGAATTTTACGACTTCAATAATCTAGACGCTGCAACGGCTGCCGAGAGCTGTTTCAGCTTTACGGTCACGTAAGCGCGGAGTGAGACTGTTATGACAAAACTCGCAAACAAAACGGGCCTTCTGGGACTGATTTCAGGCTGCTTCCTCGCCGCTTGTGCCCAGCAAACCCCTATGGATACAGCCGATCAAGGTGAGGCGTCGACGGAACGTGCAGATGTTTCGACGAAACTCGCGCCGCGCATCGCGACAATCAAACCCGGGGCGTCGGTGACCTTCTCGCACGATGCCGTCAAACCTCTCCAGGTCGGTGAGAGCGGTGCTGTCGTGCTGACGGTAAATGAGGGTTATCCTTCTGGCACCCTCGTCTTGGAGGCGATGGGCGAGGAAGGTCTTGCAATATTTGGCGCTGGGAAAACCCTGCGGGTCGATATGGGGGGTGTAACCACGCATAGTTGGCGCATGGATTTCGAGGCCGAAGCTGACGGGGTCCATTACATCAATATCTTGGCAACAGCCGAGCCAAAAGGCGGTCTAACCGAGACCCGCGCCTATGCGGTGCGCGTCGAAGTGGGGGATTGGCATGGCGCGCAGTCCAAAGCCGCGTCCGAAAAGCCAATGGAAATGCTTGAGACGGGCGAAGCGGCGATCATGCTTAAGGCTGACGAAACGATCGAATAGGCTCAGCTTGGTGTTTGAGAGCGAAATGGACCCGTCTGCCCACTGGCCATAGCCAAAGCCTGCGGTCCCGTGTATGGCGCGCGCAAAGATTATATGCCTTTGAAAGCACCCTCCCGATGACCGAGCCGACTTCCCTGCGTAACATCGCAATCATTGCCCACGTTGACCACGGTAAGACGACCCTGGTTGATTGCCTGCTGAAACAGTCCGGAACCTTCCGCGAGAATGAAGCGACGTCCGAGCGGATGATGGATTCCAACGATCTCGAAAGAGAGCGCGGAATCACCATTCTTGCGAAGACCACCAGCGTTGTCTGGGGCGATACGCGCATCAACATTGTGGATACGCCCGGACACGCTGACTTTGGCGGTGAGGTTGAGCGGATCCTTTCTATGGTGGACGGCGCGATCGTTCTCGTCGACGCCGCCGAAGGCCCGATGCCGCAAACCAAGTTTGTGGTTTCCAAAGCGTTGAAAATCGGTCTTCGCCCAATTGTTGCGGTCAATAAGATCGACAAGCCTGAGCGTCGCCCAGATGAAGTGATCGACGAAGTGTTCGACCTGTTCGATGCGCTCGGCGCCGACGATGACCAGCTCGATTTCCCGATCCTCTATGGTTCAGCGAAGAATGGCTGGATGTCGACCCAGTATGAAGAAGAGCGCGTCGACATGGACGAGCTATTCGACTTGGTCGTGAAACATGTGCCTGAGCCGAAAGTTGAAGAGGGTGCGTTCCGCATGCTCGCGACGACCATTGGCGCGGACAATTTCCTCGGCCGTATTCTAACTGGCCGTGTCAGTTCCGGCTCCGTGAAGCCAAACCAGACTGTAAAAGTTCTGGCGCGTGATGGATCGCTGGTCGAATCTGGTCGGGTCTCCAAGGTCCTGGCTTTCCGAGGCCTCCAACGCGAGCCGATTGAGATTGGCGAAGCTGGCGACATTGTCTCGATCTCTGGCCTGCAAAAAGCCAACGTCGCCGATACGTTCGTTGATCCAAGCGTCACCGAGCCGATCGAAGCCCAACCGATTGATCCACCAACGCTATCGATGACGTTCCGCGTCAATGACAGCCCGCTCGCAGGTACTGAAGGTGACAAGGTCACCAGCCGCGTGATCTGGGATCGGTTGCAAAAAGAAGCTGAAGGCAATGTCGCGCTTAAAGTGGAGCGCTCGACCGAGGCTGAATCCTTTGTCGTTTCTGGCCGAGGAGAATTGCAACTCGCCGTTTTGATTGAGACCATGCGCCGCGAAGGTTATGAACTCGGCGTTTCTCGCCCACAAGTGCTCTTCAAAGAGGGCGAAAAAGGCGAGCGTCTTGAGCCAATCGAAGAAGTTGTGATCGATGTCGATGATGAGTTCTCCGGCGCAGTTGTGCAAAAACTGTCTGAGCGCAAAGCCGATATGACTGAGATGAAACAGTCGGGTGTCGGGCGCACGCGCATGGTCTTCCATGCTCCGACACGCGGCCTGATCGGCTATCAAGGCGAACTGATGACCGACACGCGCGGCACCGCGATCATGAACCGGATCTTCCTTGAATATGCTGAGTATAAAGGCAAAATTCAGGGCCGCCGAACCGGCACATTGATCGCCATGGACAAGGGTGAAGCTGTCGCGTTTGCGCTTTGGAACCTCGAGGATCGCGGTCCTATGATGATCCACCCGGGCGCGAAAGTGTATCAGGGCATGATCATTGGCGAGCATACGCGCGATAATGATCTGGAAGTGAACGTGCTCAAGGGTAAGAAGCTCTCCAACGTGCGGGCCTCAGGTACGGATGAAGCCGTTCGCCTGACACCGCCTCTGCAAATGACCTTGGAGCGCTCGCTGGCTTACATCGCTGATGATGAGTTGGTTGAGGTTACCCCAGAGAGCATTCGCCTGCGCAAAGTCCACTTGGATCCGCACGAGCGTAAGCGTGCAGCGAAATCAGCGAACGCCTAGGTCGTCGTTGGTTTCGAAGTAGACTGAGACCAAAACTTAAGCCAAACGCATGGGCATTTTTTCGAGCCCACGAACGCCCATGCGCTTCGCCCATTTCAGCCCATCGCCGAAGCTAAGATCCGGCCAGCGCTCTACGATTTTGGAGAGCGTCAATTCCGTTTCCATTTTGGCGAGGTGAAGACCGAGGCAGATATGAGGCCCGCCGCCCCAACCTGTGTGCCGGTTTGGCCGCCGGTTCAGATCTAGCTTTAGCGGATCTTCAAACACGGCAGGATCGAGATTGGCCGCGCCTAGACACGCCATGACTTTCTCACCTTTTTTGATCGATACGCCTGAAACGTCTGTATCCTGTTTGGCAAAGCGCGGCTTGGTGATGTGAACCGGCATCGCAAACCGCATCAGTTCATCGACCGCGGTCCGCCAACCGTCTTCATCGAGGCTCTTTGCCGTTTGCAACGCACCCGGTTCGTGCAGCAAGGTGTAAAGCCCGCTCGATAAGAGGTTTGTTGTCGTGTCATGCCCGGCCACAAACAAGACCAGAACCAGCGAAACAAGCTCGTCTTCACTCATCTTGCCGCCTTCTTCCTCGGCATGGATCAACGCACTTAGCAGGCCTTCTTGAGGGTTTAGTCTGGCGGCTTCGATTTCGACGCGCAGCTGTTTGACCACGCTGCCCATACTGCCCAATGCTCGCAGAATTCCGATCGTACCTGAGACCCCGGTGAAAGCCGACATTGTTTTCGCCAATCGCTCACGTGCGCCATCGGTCAGACCCAGCATATTGGCAATAACCTGCAAGGGAAGCGGGCGAAACACGGTCTCAACCAAATCCACCTCTGCGCCATCTTTGGATTGGCCGGCAACCTCATCCAAATAGGTATCCACCTGGGCCGCGATCCGCTCACGCCCAGATTCAATCGCTGCCCGGCGGAATGGGGCATCGGCAAGTCGTCTCAGCCTTTGGTGATCTGGATCATCCAAAGACAAGATGTTCTCCGACAAAAGACGAAGCGATCCTGGCATGAAGGCCAGCCCGAGGGGACGCTTATGTCCGGCATTGCGCGCGTCGAGCGCAAACCTGTCAGTGTCTTTCAAGACCGCGTGCGCCGCCTCGTGTGACAATGCGAGTTTGGTCAGCCCCAAGAACGGGATCTTGGCGACCGCAAACGGTCCATCTTGGCGCGCTTCATCAAGGATCGCGTGGGGCGCGACTTTGAATGAAGCAGACTGAATGTCGAGCTTACGCATCTTGTGAGGCTATCCCCGTCACGATTGGCATTCAAGCGCCGCTATGGCGCAAGGCATAGCCACGGGCCCTTTACCTCACTCGTCCTCACGCTCTTGCTTTGCCGGATCATATTTTGCGAACCAGCCCATGATGTTGTCCGTTTTCGCGATCAGGCGCGATGGGCGGCCGGCGATATA
Organism: Henriciella sp.; assembly: GCA_039970335.1. Classification (GTDB taxonomy): domain Bacteria; phylum Pseudomonadota; class Alphaproteobacteria; order Caulobacterales; family Hyphomonadaceae; genus Henriciella. The sequence continues at coordinate 86,851 of JBDVMC010000012.1, forward strand.
ATGCGGCGCGCCGGGAACTCGGATCAGCGCGGTATCAACGCCTTTGAGTTTGAGGGCCGTATAGAACTGCTCGGCTTCCCAGGCTGGCGTGCGCCAGTCTTCTTCGCCAACCATGACCAGGGTTGGCGTCACCACATTGCCGATCAACATGATCGGTGACCGATCCAGGAACGCCTCCGGGTTTTCCCACGGGTCTGCGCGTATCCAGTGACGACGAACGAGTTGGGCGATATCCGCCGAGAGCGCCATCGTCATCCAGTTGATCACCGGCTTGATGCTTGCGGCGGCTGCGAAGCGATCTGTTTTGCCAACGATCCAGGCGGTTAGGATGCCGCCGCCTGATCCACCGGTTACGAACAGCCGGTCTGAACTGACATAGTTTCGGGCCACTAAGTCATCGACGACGCTCATCAGGTCTTCATAATCATAACCAGGGTAGGCGAGATCGATCGCCGAGGCGAAGTCGCTGCCATAGCCGGTTGAGCCGCGCGGGTTCACATAGACTGTGACATAGCCTTCTGCTGCGAAACGCTGGATCTCGCTGGCGAAGAATGGACCATACATCGCGAACGGTCCGCCATGGATCTCCAGGATCATTGGCGCGCTGCCATTCGCTTCGAACCCATGAGGGAGGGCGACCCAAGCTTCTATCTCCAAGCCGTCATGCCGGGAAGGGACTTTGATTTCTTCAATTGTCGCCATGTCGAGATGATCGAGCACGTCAGAATTGAGGTCTGTCAGCACACGATCATCGATGCGCGCGCCGGTAACCGCAATCTCTGCCGGGCGGTCCGGGGAACCCGCTGTGTAGGCAATAACGGGGCGGCGATTGGTCGACATTGAGAAAGCGCCGCCGCCATAAGGGCGCCCAATGGACGTGCCGCCAACATTGGATACGAGGCTTTCAACCTCACCCTCCATCGAAACTGAAACGACATCGCTCACACCCGCATTTTCGACTTGCGCGATCACACTGCGTCCGTTCGGGTGCCAAGTGAGCGATCCGAAGGCGCGATCGAAGTCCGCTGCCAACTCAATCGGTTCGCTACCATCCGCGTTCATCACGTAGAGGTCCGCTTGCTGGTAAGATTTCAAACGGTCGTCAAACCCCAGATAGGCGATCTTCGATCCATCAGGCGACACGGATGGGTTGGCATCTGGACCATCTCTGCTGGTCAGAGCTGCCCGGGACAGATCGGTTAGGTCAACCGCATAGATCTCGCTTTCAATCGGGTCGAGGTCACGGTCTTCGACATCGTTTCCGACGACGAGTAGGGTGTCATTGCCGAGCCAGGTGGGGGCTCGGAAATCGGCTTCGCCATCCGTGATTTGTCGCGGTGTGCCACCTTCTGCTGAGAGGGTATAAACATGCGTCGCGCCTTCTTTCAGATAGCCGGCGCCATCAAACCGAAACTGTAGGTCATCGAACACCCGCATGGGCGGCGACCATTCTGCGCCCTCTGGCTGCGCGATTGGCTTGGCGAAACTTGGTGTCTCGCCGGGCGTGAACATGGTGAAAGCAATCGCGCTTCCATCCGGAGACCATGTCGCGCTGCCCGGGCCATAATTAAACTGGCTGAGGGAGACAGAGCGATCGCTATCGAAATAGTATAGTCGCAAATCTGGTTTGCCATCGGTCGAGGTTGAATAGATCAGTTTCGTCCCGTCCGGCGACCAGCGCGGGGCGCCTGCAGAAGCGCCGCCTGTGATCAGTGGGCGATGCGCACCAGATTTGACATCAATCGTCCAAAGGTCGCCCCGGTCCTGATCTTTCAGCTTGTCCATCGACCGGCGGACATAAACCACTGTTCCACCATCTGGAGAGATTTGCGGATCCGCCGCGTACTCGATGTCGAAGACGCGCTCAGCTGTGAATTTCCGGCTGGTATCGTCCTCGTGTCCATCGGCAAATGCCGGCGTCGATATAAGTCCGGTCGCGAGTATCGCCCCAATCGCAATTTTCGTGCGCATTCTTTGACTCCCATGCACCTGTTTTAATCTGCGTAGCACGGTCTTTTGGCTTCTCCCAAGCAAAGCCTTTCCCTTGCCACAAGTTTTTACTAGGTTCTCCGCATGAGCTTGATGTTCCATCCCGGTGCTGGGTGGTCTGTGCGCCATTGGCGGCGTGAGGACTATCCGCAGATTGACGCAATCTTCAAAGATTGCCTGGCGGCGTTTCCTTGGCGGGGCCCTGAGCGGGATGACGTGCAATGGCTACGTCAGAGGCTCTCAGCAAATGTTGCCTTTGTGGCGGCAGAAAAGAATGCAGGCGTGATTGGGTTCCTGACATTGGAGCAAAGCAAGGCCTATGTGCCGCATCTATTTGTCGATCGCGACTGGCGATTTTGCGGAGTTGGCAGCGGTTTGCTGAAAGTTGCTCGCGGCTTTGTCGGCGGGCCATTGCAGCTCGATGTGGACGTTCAAAACCACGCCGCGATCGAGGCCTATGTTTCGCTTGGCTGGCGTGAACGTGCGAAAGTTGGCCGGGGTCGCCATGAGCAAGTTCGCCTGATCGGTCCCTAAGCACTTATTGTCGGTTATCAGCCGGGCCTGCAGCTAAACCCTCGCGGATTTCTTAACCACTGATATAGTCGTCATCAAAGGGCGATAAGGGGTCGCCTGGAGGAGGTGACACATGGTGATCTGGTGGATCTTACCAGCGCTCGCGGGCATTGTTGGTTTAGTCTTGAGCTTTGCGGGTCTCGGCCGCTTATTGAAATTGCGGCTGGCAGCGGGCGGACTGCGGTTCCTCATGGGGCTCGGGCTGATCGGCGCAGCGGGCATTGGCACGTTTGTAGGGCTCAATTTGCAGACCTACAAAGCGCTGACCAAGGAGCGTGACGTCGCTGAAATCACGTTTGAAAAAGACAATAGTGCAGATGATACTTATACGCTGACCATGACCCTCGAAGATGGCGAGATCATTCGCCAGGAGGGGTTTATCGGCGACGAATTTCAGGTCAGCGCGCAAGTTATTCGCTTTTCTCCGATGAAGCAGTTGCTGGGCTATGACAGTCTTTACCGCCTTGATTATGTCGAGAGCAGGTATGCACGCCGCTACAATTCCACCGATCTTACCCGCGCGACGTCCTATGGGCGCCGGGTAAGCGAGGATGGCAAAATCGAAGTGCTCGATCAGGAACTTGGTTTGGACGTTTATGGTGCCCTGGTTCGCTACGGTGCCGAAGAAGATGTCGACCGTGTGTTGAGTGATACAGAAGAAGCGGCTGAACCGGCTCCATTGGTTTCTGCGGGCATGGTGACCTCAAAAACGAGCGGCGGCTCGGCCCCCTTCGGATCGGCTGTCTATTTTCCAATGGGCGATAATCTGCAATACAAGGTGCGAATGACGCAAAACGCGCTGGTGGTTGAGCCAATGGATGGCAAGACACGCCGACGCATGGTTTCGGGAAACTAATTATGTTCGGACTTTGGGATCGATATGTTGTGCCGCCTCTGATTTCATGCGCCTGTTCATCGAAACCGATCATGAAACAGCGCGCGAAAACCGTTCCGCAGGCCGAAGGCGTTGTGCTGGAAATTGGGTGCGGATCAGGCACGAACTTCGACCTCTATGATGCGAATAAAGTTTCGCACCTGCACGCGATTGAGCCTGCAGAGGGCATGGTGAAGCGGGCGCGTGAGACCTGGTCAGAAATCGACCGCGAAACGCCCTGTGACATCCATCTCTGCGGCGCAGAAGCCGTGCCGCTAGACGATGCCTCGGTCGATACTGCAGTCGTGACCTTTGTCTTGTGCACCATCCCGGATTGGCAGGCCTCGCTGAGTGAGCTCCGCCGCGTCTTGAAACCGAATGGAACGGTCTTGTTTTCCGAGCATGGCCTGGCCCCAGACGAAGGCGTTGCGAAATGGCAGCGCCGGGTCGAGCCGGTCTGGAAGAGCTTGGCGGGTGGGTGTCATCTGACCCGCGACACCAAACAGATGCTGGAAACCGAAGGCTTCACGGTCGATCGTCATGAGACGATGTATCTACCAAACACACCGAAGATTGCTGGGTTTGTCGCGTGGGGCAGCGCTCGTGTCGCTTAAGTCGCGGCGACCTCCTTATCTTCCCTTTCTCGATGGCATCCCGAAATTCGACCCTGGTCTGAAACCGATCCTCGTCAAAGATTGGTTGATGCCGGATACCGAAACCGACACGTGGTTGCGGGATAAATGCCTGATCCTGAAAATGATGCGAGCAAACGTCGCCGGCGGTGATTTGATCGGTGACGCGGCTGAAGAACTCTTGCCGATGGTCGTCGAAGCGACCGGGCGGGTGCCGAACCAGGAGATGCCGACCGCGCTGGAAGAGGCGGCATCCATTGTCTCTGATGATTTATGCATTCTGGAAGCATCCAGACCTGGCGATTGGCGTCTGACCGGGGGTGTCTTATGTGCGCCGACGTTTTGGACCCTGCCGGAGCGCGTCGGTTTGGATCTTGCGGGCCTGCACGGTCCTGTGCCCGGCGGTGATCCTGATCTGTCCTCACGCGTTGGACGCGTGTTTTCAGGGCTTCAAACCGATGTGGTTCTTGAACGCTTCAACTGGACTGTCCAAGCGAGCGAAAAGCGATATACGCCTGACCGCCCAGGCACGGCAGGCAAGACCGTTGATGACCTGCATTTGCGGGTAGAGCGGCAAACCATCCGCAAACTTCCGAAGACCCAGGCGGTGGTGTTTTCGATCCGTGTCAGCGTCGATCCGCTGATGCCGATCCTCAGCCATGATGAGGACCGAGAAGCGTTCGAAGATGCTTGGCTCGGCGCTTCGCCGGAGGTTCGCAGGTATAAGCATTGGGACGATCTCGAAAAGCTAGTGTCGCAAGCGTGCCGGATGAGTGGACGCTGACCGCAAAGCGACCTAAATGCTCCGCAGCACTTGTAGGAGCGAACATGAAATACTGGCTGTTCAAATCTGAGCCGTTCAAATGGAGCTGGGATCAGCAAAAGGCCAAGGGCGATGCTGGCGAAGAGTGGGATGGTATCCGCAACTATCAGGCGCGCAACTTTATGCGCGACATGAAGATCGGCGATCGCGGGTTTTTCTACCACTCGAATGAAGGCCTGGAAGTTGTTGGCGTGGTTGAAGTTTCTGCCGAGAGCGCCCCTGATTCAACGACCGATGACGAGCGCTGGGATTGCGTGCATATCCGCGCGCTGGCCGACGTGCCCACGCCGGTGACGTTGAAAACCGTGAAGGCCACTGAATCCTTGGCGGCAATGTCGCTCGTCACCAGCATGCGCCTGTCCGTGCAGCCGGTTCTGGAAGATGAGTGGATGGAAGTTTGCCGAATGGGCGGGCTCGACGGCAAGACGCTGAAACCGCTTTAGAAGCCGCGCGACACCCATAAACGAAACTCTGCATCGGCGCTGGCCTCGGTCAGGCCGAACAGGGCGCCGGTGAAGAGGCCCCAGTCCTCTGCAACTGGAAAACTGGCAAACGGGCCGACTTGGTGACCCTGCTTGTCGAGATCCAGAAATTCGTCCGTCGAGCCGTATGAGTTGAATAATTCAACCCCGACAGTCTGACCGCTTTCAAGCTTTGTGAAGACATTGCCGCGGGTTTGCAGAAACACGCCATCGCGGGCGTCATCGCCGACATCAAATGCGGAAAGCGCAACAAAACGACCGTTCCAATTTTCAGAGATCGGGAATTGATTGGTCCAGTGAATGCCAATCAAGCCAGGACGACCATCGTCGCGGATGCGGCCGTCAAAGCGAAAGCCGGTCTTCCAGGCATCATCATCATCGCTGAGTTCCCAGAACAGCTCGGCTTGGATAAAGTCGAAATCAACGTCTTCATCTGCGGTCTTTCGCGCGGATACCAAACCGCGCACCATTAGATTGCCGTTCAGCGCTTGCTGATAGTGAGCACGTTGCGAAAGGCCCTCTGTGTCAGGGTTGTAGGTCACCCGATATTGCGCGGATTTATGGCCTTCATTCACCATTGGCGGAAAGATACCACCCGTATTCTGAGCCAAAGCTGCGGGCGAGATGGTGGCCACGGCCAGCCCCATGATTGCATAGCGCATTCGAATAATCCCTTGTTCCGTCCCGTTATTCTCATGACTGAATGTGGCTCGAAATGCGAAATTGTCTATGAGTGGAATTGTATAGGCTCGATAGACTGAGACTATCTCTCCGAGTGTTTGGGCCCCAGCGCGCGATCGACGATGGCGTCGCAGTGGATAAGCGCCGTATCGTAGGGCGGCAGCGGGCTGTTCTCTTCCGTGATCAACATACCGAGCTCGGTGCAGCCCAAGATGATACTGTCACAACCCTGGTCTTTCAGCGTCTGAATCGCATCGCGGTAATATTTGATGCTCTCCGCTTTGACGATGCCATGGGTAAGTTCATCGAAGATAATCCGGCTGAGCTCTTTCTGTGTTTCTGCATCTGGCAATAGGGGCGTCATGCCGGTCTTCTCGGCCAGCCGTTCGACAAAATAGGGCTGCGCCATCGTGTAGGCGGTGCCAAGCAAGCCAGGCTGTTTGCGGCCATCGCGCTCCAGGCGCGCGCCGCAGGCATCGACGATATGCAAGAAGGGCAGTTCAGTTGCCCCCTCGATTGCATCAGCGACCGTGTGCAGCGTATTGCAAGCGAGCACGAGAAAGTCCGCACCAGACGTCTTTAAGCCCTTCGCCGCGCCATCAAAGCCGTTACGGATGAAGGGCCAATCGCGCGTTTCGTGGGCGCCATTATACTCTTCAAAATTGACCGAATGGATGCGCATGTCGGCGCTATTATAGCCGCCTAAACGTTCGCGCACTTTCGCATTGATCGTCTTGTAATAGATCAGGGTCGCTTCCGTGCTTACCCCGCCAATCAGGCCAATTGTCTTCATCTTGAGCCATCCTCAAAACTCGCCAGCGCCCATTCTGCAAAATCTGCGAGGTGGCCGCCTTTGAATAAAAAACCGCCAATTCCGGCGGCATGAGCCGCGTCGATATCGGTTTGTTTGTCTCCAATCAAGAAACTTGCTTCGCGTTTCACGGGAAAATCAGCAAGTGCCTGAAGGATCATCCCCGGCTTTGGTTTTCGGTCAAAACTGTCCTTGCGAAAGCGTGGATTGGTGCCTTCATGGTGGAACGGGCAGGTATATATTTGATCGACTTGCGTGTTCTGTTCGGCGAAGCCCGCGAGCATATGATCGTGAATGAGCTGCATGTCGGCTTCGCTGTAATGGTCAAAGGCAATCCCGGATTGATTGGTGACCACAAAAACGTACCATCCACGTGCTTTGAACTTCGCCACACAGGCGGCTGCACCCGGCATCCATTCCCAGTCTTCCAAGCGTGCTACGTAACCGCGATCGACATTGATCACGCCGTCGCGATCCAGGAATAGAGCGGGTTTCAAATCAGCCATTCCCCTGCCTAACCTAGACTCCCCCGCTGCGCGAGAGCCCTTGGCAAGTTTCAGAAATTCTGATGCCTTGACGCTAGGGAGATCTGAAAACAGGCCCCTCAAATAGCCTCGGGAGGGCATTTATAATGGAACAGTTTCTACCACTCATTCTAAACGGCGTCGGCGGCGCTGTCCTTGGACCTATCGTTTCTAAAGCGCTAGGCGGCAAAGGCGGCACAGGTGCGATTGCTGGCATTATTGGCGGCCTTGCAGGCGGCTATGGCATGGGCGCAGCGGGCGTTGGTTTCCAATCACTGCTCGGAAGCGAAGCGGTCATGGGCATGCTCAGCAGCGCTCTCAATGGCGGCGTTGGCGGTGGTGTGATCGGCGGAATTATCGGCATGGTCACTAAAGCTAAGTAAGCTTTCAAGATACCTGAATATGCGGAGCCGGCAGCAATGTCGGCTCCGTTTTTCATTCTGCTGGCGCGCCTTCGCTCGCCGCGGCCTCCGCAATCGCGCGCCGGTTGATACCGACCCCAATCAGGAACGGGATCAATGCCAAGCCGGTAATCAATGCCGCGAGAAAGAAAGCGGCCCCGCCGGTTTGCATCGGGTTGGTATCCGGAAGTGTCGCAAAGTATTGCAGCGTCTGCGTCATCAATACCGGGCTGAAGATCAGCGTGAACGCCATCATGCTCGCTTGAGCACCCTGCAATTCGCCCTGCGCGTTGCGAGGCGTGAGGTTCGATGTGATCGTATTGATCGCTGGCATCGCAACACCGCCTACCGCTGAGATGAAGATCACGGCATAGGCCATCCACGGCGCGTCAGCCAATCCGAACAGGACCAGCGCTATGCCATTGAAAACCAATCCAAACATGGCCGCGCGCATCGCCCCAAACCGCTTGATCAAATATCCGGTTAGCAGCGCTTGGCTGACCGCGGAGCCTATACCGACAGCAGCCAGTGACAGGCCTATTTCAAACTCAGACCAATCATAGCGGATCTCGCCGTGGAAGTTCCAGGTCGACGGATAAACGGCATGGGCGATCTGGTACAAGCCAATCGCAACGATAAACCAGGCGACGCGTGGAACTTTCGAGAAATGAACCATCGCGCCAAACGGGTTCGCGCGTGCCAGGTTGAAATCGCGGCGATCCTCTTTTGGCAAGCTTTCCGGTAGAATGAACCAGCCATAGAGGAAGTTGATCCCGGCAATGCCCGCGGCGACAAAGAAGGGCAAGCGCGGATTAATTTCGCCCAATAGGCCACCAACGACGGGTCCCAGGATGAAGCCGATACCGAACGCGGCGCCCATCATCCCAAAGGCTCGCCCGCGTTCCTCTGGCTCTGTGACGTCGGCAATGTAAGCATTGGCCACCGAATAGGTAGCGGAGAACATTCCGCCCAAGAACCGACCCAGAAATAACACCGCCAGAGTTGGGGCGAGGCCCATGATCAAAAGATCTATGCCCAGCATCGCAATTGAGGCGAGCAGGACCGGGCGTCGTCCGTAACGGTCAGAAAGCCCACCCAAAATGGGCATGGCGAAGAAGTTCGCGATCGCAAATGTCATCGCGAGCAAGCCGCCATAGACGACAGATTGTTCCGCCGGTAGGCCCGTAATGTCTTCAAGCAAAGCTGGCATGACAGGCATAATGATCCCGAACGAGACCATGTTTAAAATGACGGCGACAACGACGAAGAGAAACGCATTCTTACCATGCTTTGGAGAGGGGGATGCAGCTTCAGTCATTCCCCGCTTTGATGGAGCGCGGCGCTGTGGTCAAGACCGCAAGGGCCACACCGCCAAGGATTGCAGAGGTGGCGAGGGCAAATCGAAGCGTGATCGGTTCAGATAAAAACAGCACGCCGCCAATCGCTGCGATGGCCGGAACAGTGAGTTGCGCTATGCCTGCACGTGTCGCGCTGAGGGTCCTTAAGGCCTGGTACCATATGACATATCCAAGCCCAGACGTGATTGCGCCTGAGAGCACCGCTAAGATGATGCCGTCTGTTGGCGGCATGGGTTCCGGCGTGACTAAAAAAAGACCCGTGAGCAAAGGCGCTGCCATCAGGCTGGCAATCACAAAATTTCCGGCTGTGGCGGAAGTTGCGTCCTTAGCGCCTCTACCGATCAAGGAGTAGGCGCCCCAGCCGATCCCAGCCATGGCCATCATCGCCGCCGCCCAAAGCGGCGGCGCATCAAGGCTTGGAGACACCAGCCAGATCAGCGCTGCGACCGCGATCAAAAATCCCAGCCATTGCCAGGATGATAGTTTCTCGCCGCGCGACAACCCCCAGCCGAGCATTGTAATCTGGACCATGGCAAACAAGATGATCGCGCCCATGCCTGCTGAGAGTGAGATATAAGCGAACGAGAAAAACGCGGCATAGACGAGCAATGACAGTCCGCCAGCAATGGAGCCCGACAGGCGCTTGGTTTGGAGCAAACAGATACATGCCAAGACCAGCGCGCCGCTGACCAGTCGAATGAGCGCAAAACTACCCGCTCCTATGGTCGTCTCAACCAGGCCAAGCCGACCAAGAACCGAGTTTGCGGCAAAGGCAATCATGGCGAGGGTGGTCAGACCGAAGAGACGAAGCGCGCTGTTCATTCCGCCTCATAGAAGGCGTGGCCAAACCGCGCCAGCGCAATCGCTAGGGCGGCGCATCAAATTGTGTTGAAGAACACGGGCGCTTATTGCGTGCCGGTGCCAGCCAATCCCGAAAAGGCCATTCCAAGATCACGATAATAGCCAACCCGGGCCTGTTGCTCAGGGGTCAGTTGGGTCAGCTTGTCTGCGCCGCGCAAAAGGCTCGGAGATCGCCCGGCATGCGCAATCGTCATCATGTCCGACCAAAGACGCGCCGGCAGGCCGCCCCCGGTGACACCATTCATTGGCGTGTCGTCATCATTGCCGGTCCAAACGCCGCCCAAAAGCTCAGCGCTATATCCTACAAACCAGGCATCCCGTGAGGACTGGCTGGTGCCGGTTTTACCTGCAACCGGCCAGCCATCGACGGCTGCCGCTTTGCCGGTGCCCGATCGTATCACCTCGGCCATCATCGCCGTCATCGTTTCGGCCTGAGCGCGCTCGTACACGCGCGCAGGCTCATACTCCGCGCGCTCATAGATAATCTCACCGCGTGTGGTCTCGATTTTCTCGATCAGATAGGGATCGACCCGGCGTCCACCGGTCATGAATGGGCCGTAGGCACGCGTTAGGTCCCATAAGGTCACTTCCTGGCTGCCCAAAGCGATCGACGGGAAGGGTTTAAACTCGGTGCTGATGCCAAACTTGTTTGAGACCGAAATTACCGAATCAACTGATGTCTCCTGCGCCAAAAGTGCCGCCACAGTGTTCAGACTATCACGCAGCGCTTCGGCGATCGTCACGGGTCCCATATAGGCGCGTGAGAAATTTTTCGGCGACCAGTCATCGATCGTCACAGGCTGATCTATCCGCACGTCATAGGGGCTGATCCCAGCCTCGAGCGCGGCGGCATAGACGAAGGGTTTGAACGCTGAGCCTGGCTGACGGCGCGCTTGGGTGGCGCGATTGAACTGGTTCTTGGTGTAATCGCGGCCGCCATATAGCGCCAGGATGTGGCCTTCGCGGTTCATCAGAATTGCCGCTGTTTGCTCTGCGTTCGACTCCTCCGCCTCAGCCGTCATGCGGTTTTCAAGAGATTCCGAAATCTTGGCCTGCAGAGCAGAGTCGAGCGTTAGCGTAATCACCAAATCATCCGGTAGTGCGGGGAGTAGCTCATTCGCGCGCTCTGTTGCTGCGTCCAGAATATACCCAAATTGCGGATCTTGTTCTGGCTCTGCCGCGATCGCGACATCCGATGATACTGCGATTTGAGCGCTTTCGGGCGTAATGAAACCGAGTTGCAGCATTTCGGTCAGGACGTAAGCTTGGCGCTGGCGCGCGCCTTCCATATTGTCGTCCAGAGCCAGCCGGGAGGGCGCTTTTGGCAAGGTTGCGAGCAGGCTTGCCTCAGCCAAAGTCAAATCCTGAGGGTCTTTGCCGAAATAGAACCGCGAAGCTGCACCTAAGCCGTAAAAGCCAGAGCCGAAATAAACGCGGTTCAGATACAGTTCGAGGATCTCATTTTTGGAGAGAATTTCTTCCAATTGGCGCGCAAGGCGAACCTCCTGGACTTTGCGTTTGAGCGTTTGCTCGGGCGAAAGAACAAGGTTTTTGACCAATTGCTGCGTGATCGTTGAGGCGCCAGAAACGGTGCGACCGGAAATGACGTTCGACCATGCGGCCCGAACCATGGCCTGCGTATCGGCGCCATCATGCTCGTAAAAGCGTTTATCTTCTGCAGCGATGAAAGCGCGCGCAACGTGCGGCGGGAGTTCATCAATCTTGATGGCCCGGCCATAGCGTGGTCCGCGGATGGCGATGGTCTTTCCGGAGCGATCAACATATTCGATAGCGGGTTCGCGATTGGCGTCCCAAAGCGCTGCCGTTTCGGGCAAATCCGGTATGCCACGATAGAGGCTCTGCCAATATAGCCATACCGCGAGCAATCCGACGAGCGTCAGAACGAAGCTTGAAATTAGGCCCCATTTCAGGACCGGTCGTCCTCGAAAGAGGCCCATGCTTGCTCCCCGCGACCTGGCCGCAGCTTTTTTGGGAGCAGTTTTCTTGAGACCGGGTTTTCCGTTCGAAGCTTTCACGCCCGCTCACCTTTCGCGCAACACTTCAGCTTGGCTTAGTGGATAGAAATTGAGGCAGGGTGAAGGCGGAGACCTTAACCAAAGTTTACCCGCGCATCGGGGCTGGACAATCCGGACCTTCCGGCTTCCGAGCGCCGGGTTTGCCGTGTTCTGTCAGGATTTTCGCGAGTTCCAATCGGTCTTGAATGTCGTTTGCCGTCATCGGGCGCATGAAGCAGGTCAGGGGCTCTCCTGTATCCGCTGCAACGGCGACCGCTATGCCCGTAACGCCGCCATACCAGTCCCACAAGTAAGCTGCATTATGCTCGCCCGCGAGTTTGATGGCGTCGGTCTGTACAGCGAGGCGTTCGATCATCGGGGTGCCGCGCCGGGCATTTGTAACATCCAGGTCAACCCGCTCAATCTCGCCTGGATCGAACGACTCTATGGCTTCATTCATGCGCGGATTGAGGACCTGACAGTTCGGGCACCAATCGGCGGTAAAATTGATGATCTTGATGACGGGTTCAGCCGCAGCCGTACTGGTTGCCATCACGCCGAGGACCAAACTGGCCAATAGTCTTTGCATGCGAGAGCTCCTTAAGCGGGGTCCTTACCACGCCAATTTCCAGAGCAGCATCACAGACGCGTTATGAACTGCGTCCGAACACGCGCTCGAAGATATAGTCGACGCGTTGGAAATGATACGCGTCTTCGAACAGGCTTTCGAGCTTTTCGTCCGATAGTTTGGCGGTCACGTCGGCATCAGACTTGAGGTGGTCAAGGAAGTCGCCTTCACCTGCCCAGGTCTTCATCGCGTTGCGTTGGACCATGCGGTAGCTGTCTTCGCGGCTGTTCCCGGCTTCCACCAAAGCGAGCAAAACGCGCTGTGAATTGTGCAGCCCGCCCATCTTATCCATAACGGCTTGCATGTTGTCTGGATAAACCAACAAGTTCTCGATGACGCCCGCCAGGCGATGCAGCGCGAAGTCGAGATGGATCGTGCTATCTGGCCCGATGCCGCGTTCCACAGAAGAATGCGAGATATCGCGTTCATGCCAAAGCGCGACGTTTTCCATCGCAGGCACAACCGCCATGCGAACCAAGCGCGCGAGCCCGGTTAGGTTTTCTGTCAGCACAGGATTACGCTTGTGCGGCATCGCTGAAGAACCTTTTTGGCCTTTTGAGAAGAACTCCTCGGCTTCATACAGCTCTGTGCGTTGCAGGTGGCGGATTTCGACGGCGAGGCGCTCGATCGAGGAGGCAATCACGCCAAGCGTCGCAAAATAGGCGGCATGGCGATCGCGTGGAATGACCTGCGTTGAAACCGGCTCTGGTGTCAGACCGAGTTTTTCAGACACATATTCTTCGATCCGCGGGTCGATATTTGCGAAAGTGCCCACTGCACCTGAGATGGCGCAGGTGGCGACTTCTTCCCGGGCGGTTGCGAGGCGGCGTTTTGCGCGCTGGAACTCAGCATGGAAGGTCGCGAGCTTGACGCCAAAGGTCGTCGGTTCAGCGTGAATGCCGTGGCTGCGACCAATCGTTGGGGTCATTTTATGCTCGAACGCGCGTTTCTCGAGCGCCGCCAAGACTCGATCCAGGCCTTCCATCATCAAATCGGTGGCGCGCACCAGCTGCACATTCAAACATGTGTCGAGCACATCAGAGCTGGTCATGCCTTTGTGGAGAAAGCGGGCCGGTTCGCCAACATGTTCTGCGACATTGGTCAAAAACGCGATGACGTCATGTTTGACCTCGGCTTCGATCTCATCGATGCGCGCGACCTCAAAAGCTGCTTTCTCACGCACTACGGCACTGGTGCCAGCCGGGATCTGCCCGAGTTCTTCCATGGCTTCCGCCGCGAGGGTCTCGATTTCTAACCAGATGCCATACTTGCTATCTGGCTCCCAAATAGCGGTCATCGCGGGACGGGCATAACGAGGAATCATAGCGAGCTTTCAAAGCAAAGTGGGACCAGTTGAGCAGCGCTATAGCCTTCGAACCCGCGAGTCGCAATCGGCCCAGTGTCGCAGCAAACACAGGGGTATGGGCCAAGCTGGACGGGTCAAACCTGCAATTTAGGCTAGTCCAGCCTGTTTCATTCGAGTATGGTTAACGCTCTGATTGTCCAAATGGTTGGGCTTTCAGGGGGGTAGGCTGCACTTATTGCTTGAATCGTTTCGGGCAGCCATTTAGCCAGTGACACGTGCGGATTTCGATTCGTGCAAGTCCAAAGGGGAAACAATATGAAGAAGTTTTTGTTTGCATCAGCAACGGCTGTCGCCTGTGCTGGTGTTGCTTTCGGTCAGCAAGCTGATCTACCAAATGCTGCAACTGCGGGTGAGTGTTTTGCGCGCGTCCTGATTCCAGAAACAACAGAAGTTGTGACTGAGCAGGTCGTCGACAAAGAAGCGTCATTCGAAATTTCAGTTATTCCGGCTCAATATGAGACGATCACTGAACAGCGTCTGGTCAAAGAAGGTGCGACTGTATTCTCAACTGTTCCTGCAGTTTATGAGACAGTCACCGAGGTTATCGAAGTTGAGCCAGCTCGCGAAGAAAAAATCGTGATCCCAGCTCAGTACGAAACCTACACCGAGCAAGTCCTCGTGCGTGATGCGTACACCACCTGGAAGCCAGGTGCTGGACTATACGGCCGTGACGGCACTTCAGGCGTCGTGCCTGCTGGTGTTGATGGCGTAGCAACAGGTGAACTACTTTGCATGGTCGAAGTACCAGCACAGTATGACACTGTTACACGTACACGCCTGGTCACCGCAGAGCGTACAGACGTCCAGATTATTCCGGCCGTCAGCAAAACAGTGACCAAACAGGTCGTTGTTGAGCCTGCACGTGTTGTCGAAGAGACAATTCCTGCTGAGTACGAAACTGTCACTCTACAACAGCTTGTTTCGCCAGTTCGCGAAGACCGGATCGAAATTCCGGCAACCTATAAGACGGTTGAAAAGCGTGTTGTGACCTCTGGTGGCGGCTTGGAATGGCGTGAAGTTCTGTGTGATACGAACACAACGTCAGTTAAAATCAGCGAGATCCAATCGGCTCTCACAGCTGCTGGTTATAGCGCTCCTGCCGATGGCCAGTTCGGTCCATCTACCTTGTCTGCAATGGAATCTTTCCAGCGCGCAAACGGTCTGCCAGTTGGCTACCTCACTGTTTCGACAGTTGAGCGCCTCGGCGTATCGCCATTCTAAGATCTCTACGATCTGAATGATTGGAACCCCCGTGAGCCTGGCTCGCGGGGGTTTTATTTTATGTGGGGTCGAGAACGCGAGGAAGCTTGAAGACAACGCTTTCGGTCGCCGTGGTGACTTCTTCCACTGAGATGTCGAACCGTGCCCGGCACGCAGCGATCAGACCCTGAACCAGGTCTTCTGGAGCACTGGCGCCCGCCGTCAGTCCAAGTGTTTCAACTCCGTCAAACCAAGCCCAATCAATATTCTCTGCACTCGCAACCAAGCGCGCATCATCCGATCCTGACCGTTTCGCGACCTCGACCAAACGTTTCGAATTGGACGAGGTTTCCGCGCCGATCACCAGAAACAGATCTGAACGTTCTGCCATGACTTTTACCGCCTCTTGGCGATTGGTTGTCGCGTAGCAAATGTCTTCTTTGTGCGGCGCGCTGATCTCTGGAAAGCGCGATTGCAGGGCCTCGACGATCTCTGCGGTATCATCAACACTTAGCGTGGTTTGGGTGACGAAGGCGAGATTGGACGGATCGTTCGGCATAAACGCTCGGGCATCCTCAACCGTTTCGATCAAGGTCATCGCGCCGTCGCGCAGCTGGCCCATCGTGCCGATCACTTCCGGATGACCTTCATGGCCGATCAGAATAATTTCGCGGCCGGCTTTATAGTGCTGTTCAGCTTCGACATGGACTTTCGACACGAGCGGGCAAGTGGCATCCACATAAATCATCTCGCGCGCGTCCGCAGCCGCTGGAACGGCTTTGGGAACGCCATGAGCGGAAAACACCACCGGTCGGTCCTGAGGGCACTCATCCAGTTCTTCAACAAACACGGCGCCCATTTGCTCCAAGCGCGAGACAACATGCTGATTGTGAACAATCTCATGGCGGACATAGACCGGTGCCCCCCACTTGTTCAGCGCTTCTTCAACGATCTGAATGGCGCGGTCGACACCGGCGCAAAAGCCGCGCGGGGCGGCGAGGAGAATCGTCAACGGCTTCATATCGTTACAGTGTCCTCATGCTTGTGACGCATATAGGGCGTTGCGTGCCCTGCCATGGCCCGGTAACACTCTCAGCATTAGATGGATAGCCTCGAGGTCGAGGCCAAGAGTGACAAGGCATCACACATGCGAATTCTCGCCCTTTCCACCGCACTTTTGGCGCTTAGCGCTTGTCAGTCGGGTTCAAATATCGGCGACGCGTTTGATTCGCGTCAGAATGTCGGCGCGTGTCCGCCAGCTGGTGCAGTCTATAACGCCTCGCGAATTGTTGTATTTAATGATGGGGACCAGCGGTTTCCGAACGTTGAATATACTGGCGAGATTGCGGACGTCCGTTTGTATTGCCGTTATGCTGGAACCGATCCGGTGAACGCGGAAGTGGAAATTGATTTTGCTTTCGGCAAAGGCCCTGCGGGCGCAAGCAATAGTCATGATTATGGTTTCTGGATCGCTGTTATTCGACGAAGCGGTAAAGTCCTGGCGAAAGAGTATTTCACTGTGAGGGCCGATTTCTCTGATGGTCCGGTCGTCGCAAAGAGCGATTTGATCCAGCGGATTCTAATTCCACGCGCAGACGAATCTGTTTCCGCGGCGAACTTTGAAGTCCTGATCGGTTTCGATCTCACCGAAGAACAGCTGACCTACAATCAAGAAGGGCGCCGCTTCCGCCTGAATGCTGGGCAATAGGCGCGGGAGTTTGACGACATGACAGATCTCGCGACGCAATTGGCGGGCGCGTGCAGCGCTGCGTTTGAAGCTCAAGGTTTAGAGGCTCGATGGGGTGCGGTGAAGCAGTCCGATCGTCCAGAGCTAGCCGATTTCCAGTGTAATGGATGCATGGGCGCGGCCAAACAGGCGGGTATGAACCCGCGCGAGTTAGCGGCAACGATTGCTCCGCTGATCGGCGATCAAGACCTGGTCGAGCGTGTTGATGTCGCTGGCCCTGGATTTTTAAACATCACTGTCAATCCGGAAGCTTTAGCAAAGCAAGCGACCTTTATTGGCGCGGACCCACACGCCGGCGGCGGCGCGACTGATCTTGCTGAAAAAATTGTGGTGGATTTTGGGGGCCCGAACGTCGCCAAGCCGATGCATGTCGGACATATCCGATCGGCTGTGATTGGCGACACGCTGGTCCGTCTTTTCCGGTTCATGGGCGATACGGTTATCGGCGATGTGCATCTCGGCGATTGGGGCCTCCAAATGGGGCTTTTGATTGTCGCTGTGATGGATGAGCAGCCAGATTTGGCCTATTTCGACGCGTCAGATCTGGGGCCGTTTCCGGCAGAGCCACCTGTGACCATGGCTGACCTTTCCAGGCTTTATCCTATGGCCTCTGTGCGCTCCAAAGAAGATGATGCGTACGCTAAACGTGCACAAGCTGCCGTTGCAGAAATGCAGGCGGGCCGGGCAGGGTACCGCGCGCTACTGAAGCATTTCATCGATGTATCGGTTGCGGCTCTAAAGGTTGATTATGAGTTTCTCGACGTCTCCTTCGACTTGTGGAAAGGCGAAAGTGATGTCGATCCATTGATTGAACCGATGGTCGAGGAGCTGAAAACACAAGGTTTCGCGATCGAGGATGACGGCGCTTGGATCATCGATATCGCGAAAGACAATGAAAATGTCGAAGCGATCGGCAAAGATGGCGAGCCGCGGCTGAAAAACCCGATGCCGCCATTCATGCTTGTCAATTCGCGGGGCGCGGCGGGCTATCACGCCACGGATCTCGCCACGATCAAGGATCGCATCGATACGATCGCGCCTGATCGGATGCTTTATGTTGTCGATCAACGTCAGGCGCTGCACTTCGAGCAAGTCTATCGTGCCGCTGACAAGGTTGGGTATATCGGCCAGGATCGGCTTGAGCACTTGGGCTTTGGAACCGTCAACGGGTCCGATGGGAAACCGTTTAAGACCCGTGAGGGTGGAACGTTGAGGCTCTCTGATTTGAACGCCATGGCCTTGGAAGAGGCGACTAAGCGGATTGGCGAAACTGGACTGTCAGGTGATATTGGAGCGGATGAAAAAGCCGAGATCGGCAGGCTCGTCGCACGCGCTTCTCTGCGCTTTGCAGACCTGCAAAACCAACGAACGACCAATTATGTGTTCGACCTGGCGCGGTTTACCAGTTTCGAGGGTAAAACAGGTCCGTACCTATTATACGCCGCTGTTCGGATCAAAGCGATCCTACGCCGAGCTGCCGAGCAAGGATTTGAGGCCAACAAAATTGAGATTGCTGCGCCGGAAGAGCGTAAGCTTGCGCTCGCACTAGACGGTTTTGCGTTGGCGCTGCGATTAGCTCGAACGAAGCGCATGCCACATTATATTTGTGAGCATGTTTATGGCTTGGCGCAGGCATTTAGCGCGTTCTATTCAGCGTGCCCGATCCTCAAAGATGATGTCGAAGAAAGCGTTCGCGCATCTCGCCTCGCACTCTGCCATTCGGTTCTGCATCAATTAGAGGCGGGGTTGGGAATTTTGGGGATTACAGCGCCAGAGCGCATGTAAACGGCCAAAAGTTAACCAAATCGCCGGTTTTGTTTACCCGGCCCTAACGGGGCTTAACTTCTAACCGCAGAAAGTGAACGAATCAGTTCGATCTGGTAACTTTCGGGCAAGGCGTGTCGGCTAGTCTCAAGCTTCTAGATAGTTAAGAAGGAACCTGAGCAATGCTGAAAAACCTGATCAAAACGTGCGCCGATTCAACCGGCCTCACGCAATCTAAAACACGCGAAGCCCTGGGCATTGTGCTCAACACTGCAGAGCGTCAAGGATCGCCGCTCGCTGAAGCTATTTTCCGAAAAATGCCTGGTGCACGAACCCTATCTGCAACGTCTGGTGCAGAGCACGGTGCTGCCACCAGCGTCATTGCCCGCCTCATCGAACAAACGCCGGGTGGCCGACGCCATGTTGGGGAGGGTATGTTCACCAGCCTGCACAAAGCCGGTCTGGGTCACAAACAAATCTCGCTAATGCTGCCGTCGATTAGTACTTACATGAAAACGACCTACGGCATGGAAGCCTTTGGACACCTAGGTGATCTGGTCGTTGCCGACATGCTGAGCACACGCCAGGACGCAGCCGCCGCTGCTTAAACGGCCTTAAACTAAACAGGTTCCTTTACGGGCTCGCCGCGTTTTCGCGCGGTGAGCCTTTTCTTTTTGGGACAGCCCGACTAGGGGAGAGCGATGCAAAATCTCTCTGATCTTACAGTTCCGTTGAGCGCGCTAGAGTTCAGCTCAGATGAGCGCGCTACGGCAACAGCCCAGCAATGGAACACGGTGCAAGTCGGCGTCTTGCTGCAATCTGTTATAGAGCACCACGCAAACTGCTTGATCGAAGACGGCGCGTTGCACTCGGTATCGGTGACCTTCGATGTCTCTGCCGAAGCCGCAATTGGCGATGAAATTAGTTTTGAAAGCCGTATCGATCGCAAGACGCGCACACTCATCTTCGCCAGCGGACTTGCCAGCCAAGATGGGCGTCATTTGCTGAAAGCAACGGTCGTTTTTCGGATCAGTTAGACGATCAGCCTACATCGGTGTCGTGCGCAAAGGCAGCAGGTCTGGATACTCCGCGTCGCGCTTTTCGGATTTAGCTGCGAAAGCTTCCTGCATGTGCGACGGCGGCAACATGCCTGAATTCCAAACGCCGATATAATCGAGCGTGTCGGCGGTCGAATGATCGCGGCCATAATTGATCAGGACTTTGCACCCGGTCACCGCAATCGGGTTCTTAGACGCGATCTCTTTCGCAACGCCGAGTACGTGCTCAACCATTTCTTCCTGCGTTTCGAAGACCTCATTGACCAGGCCGATCTCTTTCGCTTTGGCCGCGCCAAGGCGTTCGCCCGTATACGCCATTTGCTTGACCCAACCTTCAGGAATGTAGCGCTGAAGACGCGGGAAAGTGCCGACATCCGCCGTCATCGCGATATTGGTTTCTTGAATGCAGAAGAAAGCATCTTTGGTGCACCAGCGAATGTCGCCAGCAGAAATCATGTCGATAGCGCCGCCAATGACACCGCCTTGGCAGGCGATCAATACAGGCACGCGCGCCTCTTCAAGCGCATTAAACGAAGACTGGATTTGCTTGATGTTAGAGCGAAACGCTTCAGCGGCGACGTGGCGATCGACTTTGCCATTTGTTACCGCGCCGTCTTGGCCGAAGACTGAGAGATCCATTCCCGCTGAGAAATGCTTTCCAACCGCGGAGATAACGATCACGCGGGCTGAAGCTGTCCCGTCAATCTCTTGCACAATCGCCGGAAGTTCATTCCAAAAAGCTTTGTTCATCGCGTTCATCGCCTGCGGGCGATTCAATACGATGTGTGCCACTTTGTCCTCCACCGACACTGTGAAGCATTCGTGCGTTTTCTTAAGCATCTCTAAGTCTCCAAATCTCTCGCTAAACTACCGCAAGCGCGCTACATTCACCAGACTGCCCCAGCGATAAGCAGACAAACGTTTGATTTTGTGGGTTAATATTGTTTCAGTGCCAGATCTGATGAGGGAAACTACGATGCGGTTGATGATTTTGGGCGCGCTCGCTTTGAGTGTTTTACCAGCAGGATGCGAAACGGGCTCGAGCGGCGATTTCGGCCAAGTGCTTGGAGAGGTTCTCGGCGGTATCGAAGGCGCACAATCGCCGAGTGGTGAACTGACCCTTACGGAAATCGACGCCGGACTGCGACAAGCGTTGGAGATCGGGACAGATCGCGTTGCGTCTCAAATTGGCGTAACCGATGGATTTTGGAAAGATCCGCAAATCCAGATCCCGCTGCCTGGCCGTCTTGGACAAGTGCAAAACGAGTTGGGAAAGGTTGGACTATCCGCGCCTTTGGATGATCTCCAGTTACGTATGAACCGAGCTGCGGAAAGCGCCGTGCCTGCAGGCAAACGAATCGTTATCGACGCGGTTCAGTCGATCACCATCGAAGACGCGCTTGGGATTTTGCGCGGTGGTGACTCCGCTGCGACGGATTTCTTACGGGGCCGCACCGAAGCCAATTTGCGCCAAACCTTCACGCCATATGTCGAGAGTGCACTGGATTCCTCTGGCGCATATCGCACTTTGGACAGCGTCACTTCCAGTCAGCCTTTGCTCGCAATTGCAGCGACGGATTACAAATCTGATTTAACCACATATGCGGTCCAATTTGGCCTTGATGGTTTGTTCACATATCTCGCAGTTGAAGAGAAGAAAATTCGAGACAATCCGGTTGCACGAACGACTGAATTACTCCGACGAGTTTTCGGCTAAATTTTAGGATCAGAATGCGCCGATTTAATTTTGAAACGCCCGAAGGGGAAATGGCCGCGCTAGAGTTTGGCGATCCGGCCAAAAAACTCGCGGCGCTTTGGTTGCATGCGACCGGTTTCAACGCGATGACCTATCAGTCCATCTTGGCGCCTTTGGGTTTGCGGACAAAGGTTCAGGCGGTCGACTTGCGCGGTCACGGGCGATCGACGCTACCTGCCAAACCGAGCGCGCTACGGTCTTGGAAGCGATACCGCGATGACGTGATTGCGTTTCTTGATCGTGAAGCGCCCGTCAAGCCGGTCGTACTCGGTGGCCACTCAATGGGCGGCGCGGTCGCTTTGATGGTCGCGGGCGCACGTCCTGAGAAAGTGGCGGGATTGGTCCTTGTCGATCCGGTTGTTTTATCCCCGCGAGTTTACATGGCGGCGCACCTAACGCCGTTCGGAATTGGACGTGGCAGCCACTTTATGGCGCGGCAAGCGCGCCGCCGCCGCAACAAATTCGACTCGCGTGAGCATATCCAACAAAAATATAAGGGCCGCGGCGCCTTCACGACCTGGCGCGACCCATTCCTGGCAGACTATATTCTGGACGCGTTTGACCGCACCGATGGCAACGATCCGGATAGTGAAAAGCAGGTTTGGCAATTATTGTGCGATCCCAAATGGGAAGCCGCCACGTTCGCTGCACAGCGCAACCGCATCTGGTCGGCATTGAATACAGTCAGAAAACACAAAATCCCGATCACGGTGCTGCGTCCAGACAGTGATTCGGTCATGACCGATCAGGTGGTTATCAAGATGACCAAGAAGTGCCCGCATATGGTTCTGAAAGAGCGGGTCAACACGACCCACTTTCTGCCCATGGAAGCGCCTTATGATGTTCGGGATCAGCTTTCGACTTATATTTCGAGCCTGATCGAAGGGCTTGCCGATGACGAAATCGGCCTCACGAAGCGAACGTTGCGCGGTCGCTAGGCTAGAGAGACAAGCCCTTAGGGGCGAGCTTTTCCAATTCAGCGATTTGCTCTGGCGGTGTCGGAATGACTTTGCGCTTATCCAAATCGAACGTCACCGCTACAGCCTGACTGGTTATATAAGCCTCGCCATTATCCGGATTTAGAACCCAATGAGATAGCGAATGCGTTTTCTCGGCGACGTCGGCGAGACTGGTATGGATGACATATCGGTCGCCCGCGCGGGGCCACTTGCGATAGATCAACCGGTATTCGAGTACTGCGCCGCCCATGCGTGCGCCGGTTTGAGACGCTGCAACTCTTGAACGCCATTCGTGCAAGAGCGTTGGAACGGAATCAGAAATTCGGCCCATGAACCAGGGGGCCCAGAACCTGCCGAAAACGTCACACTCTCGCGGTAAAACGAGGCCGCGACCGATTTCCGGTGCGCCCGTTTTCTCAACCTCAGCCATCGTCGCCATGCTCGACGGAATAGGCGCCGCCTCTGGGTCGAGCCCGCGCGGTTTCGTTTCTTCAGGAGGTGTTTCTTTTAGGGCCTCAAGTTGAGCGCGAGAGCGTGTGCTCCAGGGAAACGGCTTGCCCGATCGGCTTTCAACATGCAGCACGCGCGTCCTGAACGCCGCAGCCGGACTTCCATCGCCGTGGCGCATCTCTTGATAGATCAGGGCGCTGGTTTCATCCCATTCCAGGACACAGCCGCTCATGATCAAAGGCTTGCCCGGATGGGCTTCGCGAATGTAGCGAATATGGTGTTCGGCGGGTTGCAACGTAGATAAAGCGTTTGCATGAAACGCATGCGGCATGCCGATTGCGCCGGCAAAATTGCCGAGACCTTCCATCGCTTTTTCGACATAGACGCGGACATTCATATGTCCCATCTCATCGCAATCCCAGGTGTTTGCGATACCCTTCCAAAGGGGGATCATGCGGTGCATTTCCGACAAGAACCACGCGCCTCGATGACCGCGCTGCGAACCGTGAAGCCAGCAGACTGGGTTTCTTCTTCGAGCGCGGCGCTGGTTTTGACCGCGTGTAGCTCTTCGGCAGACCCACAATCATCGCAAATCAGGAAAACGGCAGAGTGCGCATGGTTGGTATGACCACACGCGACATAAGCGTTCAGACTTTCGATCTTATGCGCTAGTCCCATCTCTTGAAGGAAGTCCAACGCGCGATAGACGGTTGGCGGTTTCGCGGCGCCTTCGCCATCGAGGTTGGCAAGCAAATCATATGCTTTCGCCGGTTCCTCGCTTTCCAAGAGAAGATGCAAAACCTTGCGCCGGATCGGCGTGAGTTTCTGCCCTTTTTCCTGAACCAATTGATCCGCTTCTGCGAGAAAAGCTTCCGCCTCCTGCGGGCTGCAGGGCGTATTGGCGTGAGTATGAGCGTGTGCGTGTGCCATACGCTCCATTTTGGGTGATTGTAGCCAAATGTGAAGGGGCTATCTGGCTGAAGCCTTCAGCATCGGGGTAGAAACGTCGCCTTTTAGCCATCAATGAAGGCTTTAAACGCATCGGCGAAGTCTGGATGCCACCTCGAGAGAGCAGGGCGATTCTTGATGATATCGTCTGCGTTCCACTGAATACGCTTTTCATCAAGCGCTCGAGGGGTCTCATTGTCGGGGCATAGAATGTAGAAATCGCCCTGATCCAAAGACGCCATCATGAAGTCGACCGTCTCTTCCGCCGTCGCCGCGAAGGGAGGCTTAGCCGGAATGAATTTGGAGATCATGGGTGTGTAAACAAAGGCTGGAACCAAGAGGTGCGCGCTGATCTGGCAATTCTCTTCCTGAAGCAGCGCGTGTGCGACGCTTTCGGTGTACGCAATGACGCCCGCTTTCGAAAGATTGTAGGCATAGTTTCCAGGCGGGCGTGTGATGCCTTGTTTAGATCCGGTATTGATCACCGCGGCTGGCTCGCCATGTGCCAGCATGCCCGGCATAAAGGCGTGGCAGCCATGGATGACCCCCATGAGGTTGATTGAAACGAGACCGTTAAAGTCGTCGAGATTCTCCCAGGGTTTCGTGCCCATTCGGCCAATGCCGGCATTGTTCATCAGGCAATGAACCTTGCCGAGCGTGCTTTCG
Source organism: Henriciella sp. (assembly GCA_039970335.1). GTDB lineage: Bacteria > Pseudomonadota > Alphaproteobacteria > Caulobacterales > Hyphomonadaceae > Henriciella. The sequence goes on from JBDVMC010000012.1 coordinate 111,417, forward strand.
ACGTCGGCGCTCAATTTCATAACTTGATCCGCGTCAGACACATCGCACGTCTTTGCGACGATGGTTCCGGTGCTGCCGGAAAGTTCCTGTTCGGCCTCTTTGAGAGCGTCCTCTTTCAGATCCACTAGCACCACATTCATGCCCGCTGAAGCGAAGCGTCTGGCCGATTCCAATCCAATGCCGCCTGCAGCGCCGGTAACAACCGCAGTGTTTCCCTTTTTCAGCCAGTTCATGCGCCATCCCTCCGGGCTCGTAATTTAGCAATTAGTGTCGGAACATCATATTCGTCATCGCCATCATAGCGCGGCGCATTGCGCGCATAAGCATCCGCGATTTTGTCATGGATCGGTTTGATCCGAACCATATTGTAAGCGTGCGTGACGACATAGAACTCACCCGCGCGAATTTGCTCGACGACTTTCGCCGCAAACGTGTCGGCATCCATGGCAAATTGTTCTGAGCCTTTGGTCATCTCGGAGGCGACAAAGCCTGGAATGATCATCCCCACGTCGATGAAGTCAGGGAACTCATCGCGCATGGCTTCGGTCAGCCCGCGGACCGCATGTTTGGAGGCGATGTAAGACGAGCTGTTCTGCACGGCGTTGAAGAACGCATTCTCCGAGGCGAGATTATAGACCGCAGCGGGTTCGCCTTGGGCGATCATGCGCTTGCCGAAGATGGCGGCGCCGTGCCAAACGCCGAAAAAATTCACGTCAAACAAGCCGCGCACGTCTTCAAATGGCGCGTCGACGATGGGCATCCTTTTGCTGGGAACCCCGGCATTGTTGATCAGGACGTGAGCGCCGCCATAGGTGTCCCAGGCAAAATCGGCGAAGGCCTCCATGCTTCTAGGGTCGGTGACATCCATAACCATCGCGGCGGCATCTATGCCGAGACTGGTTAGAGCTTCGATAGCTTCGTCCAATCGGTTTTGTCGTGGCTCGCCAATCACGATCTTCGCACCCTCGCTCCCAAACCGTTTCGCGAGCCCCAAGCCGATGCCGGTTGCGCCGCCGGTAATCACAACGGTCTTGTCTTTGAAACTGTCCATAATCTGCTCCTCCTCGAGGGGGTCTTATACTGCGAGCTGGCGCGCGGCGAGATCGCGCATAATTTCTTCGGAGCCGCCGCCAATCGCCATCACCCGCACTTCGCGATAAATTCGCTCCACCCGGTGCCCACGAATAAACCCAGCGCCGCCAAGGATCTGCATCGCTTCCCGCGCGCAAAACTCGAGCGTCTCAGTCGCTTGGACTTTCAGCATCGCGAGCTCTGCGACCGGCGTATTTCCGTTCTGAACATGCCAGGCATAAGTGTCGAGCATGGTCGTGGTCGCCCAGACCCGTTGCGCCATGCTGGCAACCTTGTGGCGGATGACCTGATGGTCGGCGAGGCGTTTGCCGAACGTTTTGCGCTCTTGCGCCCAAGCTGCAGCTTCTTCGACGCAGACCCGCGCAGAGGCGGCGGCGCCCGCTGCCATGCCGAGACGCTCGCCATTGAAGTTCGCCATGATCCCGTAAAACCCTTTATCCTGATCACCGATCAGGTTTTCTGCCGGGACGAAAACGTCGTCGAAATGGATCGTCGCGGTATCCGAGGCCCACCAGCCTTGCTTTGGCAATTCCGTCCGGCTGACGCCTTCGCTTTCAAGATCGATCAGCAAAAGCGAGATCCCGCCCATGCCTTCGCCGCCGGTGCGCACTGCTGTGGTCAGCCACTTCGAGGTCATGCCGCCGGTGATGTAGGTTTTCGAGCCGTTGACCCGCCAGCCATTGCCATCCCGCACCGCTTTGGTTTTCAGTTGCGCAACATCCGACCCGGCTGAGGGTTCGGTAATGCCGAGGCTGATCTGCTTATTACCAGAGAGGACTTCGCGGCCGATCTCGGTTTTCATTTCCTCTGTGCCCAATGCCATGATCGGGGGCAGGCCAATGCCGTGGATCATGAGCGCGGACGACACGCCGCCCGCACCGATCCGTGCCAGTTCTTCGGAGGTGACAATGCCGTGGAAACGATCAAACTCTGTGCCTTCCCCGCCATATTCTGTCGGGTAGCCGATGCCGAGTAAGCCAGCCGCTTTGGCCTTTTTGTAAAGCTCGCGCGGGATGCGCCCGGCCTCTTCCCATTCTTCGACGAACGGCATGATCTCTCGGTCTACGAAGCCGCGGACGCTGCGGCGCCATTCGGTGTGTGTGTCATCCATGTGAGGGCAGGGCGGGCGGAGATCATCAAATGTCAAAGTCATACGCCTGATCGTCGCGGCATGCGGCTTTAGGTCAAGCCGTAACGCTGCGGCAGAGCAGGGCTAGCGCTCATCGCTTCAATCGCCATATGTGAGGGATGCAAGTCTATGATGACCCCAACGCCGTTCCAGAAAAGCCGCCCATCTTTCGCAAGGGGTTTCCGACCGTAATTTTGCTGCTCGCCATCGCAATCATTGGCGTTAGCCTGGTCCAGTTCAATGCATCACGAGAGACGCAGGATTGGATGTTTGCCACGGCCGCGGTTATCGGAGGCCCGAGTTTTGAAGGGCTCTACCGGCCCTGGGGGGCGTTCGCGCCCTACGTCTTGCATACGTTCCTGCACGGCGGCGCGTTTCACTTGATGATGAATATGGGCATGCTGATCGCGCTTGGTCCGATCGTCGCGCAAGCCTTGGGCAAGACGACGCGAAGCGCGCTTTTGTTCCTGGCATTCTTTGCGATCTGTGCGATTGGCGGCGGCCTTGCACAATCGCTGTCTTATGTGCTCGAAGCGAAGGACGGAATTGCGATCGGGGCATCGTCGGCAATTTCTGGCCTGCTGCCTGCCGTGGGGTACATTCGAGGCGGCCTCAAAAGCGCATGGAGCATGAGCGTTCCGTGGATCGTCATCAATATCGCTCTGGCATTTTTAGGCGGTGATATCGGGATTATGAGCATTGCTTGGGCGGCGCACCTTGGCGGTCTCGCTGCAGGTTTCACGTATCCGGTTTTTGCACGCCTCGCGGCACCGGCGCAGTAAGCCCGCGCGTTCCGGTTTTTCGCAATGCTTCACGTTTGAACCGGTAAAGCTTGGCCGGGCGTCCGCCGGTCCCGCTTTCCATTTCGCCAGTGCTTTCAACCAGTCCAGCGCGATCCAGCCCGCGGCGGAAATTTTGTTTGTGCATGACTTGTCCGAGGATTGCTTCAACGGTGCTTTGCAAGGCCGTGAGCGTGAATCGCGCTGGCATCAATTCAAAGATAACCGGGCGGTAGCGAATCTTAGAGCGCAAGCGGCTGATCGCGGTGGCGAGAATTCTTCTATGGTCCGAGGCCATTGGTTCGCCGAGATGCATGCCGCGCTCTTGAAGGCCGAGATCGCGGGCGCATTCCGCCACGAGGCCTGCCTCATACAAGAGCTCATAGCGTTCCAGAACGGCCTCATCCGGCCAGTCATTTCCAGACAATCCAAACGCACTTTCAGCGCGCGTTAGTCGGTCCGGGTTTCCGGCCGCCCAGGTCGCGAGCTTTGGGGCAATCGTTTCGGCGATGATCTTTGGTGGGCCGTCGCGTCGGTCTTCCCAAGGGAAGTGGCGATACCATCCGCGCCAACGTGCTTCAAACGCGTCCGGCAGACGTTCTGCTTCCTGCGTCAGCGCAAGATAACCTACGCTGACCACACGCGAGTCTTTTGGCGCACCAAGCAGCGACGCCTCGGGGCTTTCACGATCGCGATCGCCGAACGTGTAAAGCTGCTCAACATAGCCGAGTTGGAAGCCGGTTTGCTCTTTCACCCAACCGCGCAAGGCGAGTTCAAACGTGCGGTGCTCTTTTGGGTCGAAAGCACCGAATGGAAGCGCTGTAAGACCATCCTCTCGCCGCGTGGCAAGGACGCGTGGTTTCTCACCGTCAAAAGCGACGATCACCACGGATAAACCAATGATCAGGCTCATGCGGGCGCCTCAATGTGCGCGAGCAATGCGACAGTGCGCGCGATAAATTCGGCTTGAGCGGCTTCGGTGGGTTTTGGGTTTAACGCCAGTGTTATGCCGCGAGGGGGATGGCCGAAGAAGCGATCTGACTCGGCTTCTGAAAATCCGGCCAATTGCGTCGCTTCGAACCAGGCGCAAATATTGTCGGCTTTTTTGATCAAGCGTTTCAAGCTTGCGGGCGTCTCAGCGGGGAGGCCAAAGCGCGCATGGATGGCGAAGGAGAGGCGCGACTCAATATTCTTATAGCCGTCGCCGAGAACAGCTTTGAACGGCGAGATCATGTCGCCAATCACATATTCCGGCGCGTCGTGGAGAAGCGCCAACAATCGTGATCTCGGATCGAGGCGCGGTTGAAGTTCAACGCACAAGGCTTCGACGATGACACTATGCTCTGCCACGGAAAACGCGTGTGCGCCTTTGGTCTGGCCATTCCAACGCGCGACCCGGGCAAGCCCGTGCGCAATGTCTTCGATCTCTACATCCATAGGAGAAGGATCGAGCAGGTCGAGCCGTCGGCCAGACAGCATGCGCTGCCAGACACGGGCGGGAGGTTTGCCGGAAGGTTTTCGAACGGTCATTTGCCCTCTGATCGCGCAAAATGCGGCAGGCGTAAAGAAATAGGGCGCTTTTGATTACGAATTGCCCAAACAGCGCCCGATTTGACTCAGCACTCGTTAAGACGTGACGGGCATATTGGGGTCATCGACGGCGTAAGACCGAGGCAAGGTGATGATAGAAGTAATGACGAATTGGGCTGGCCAAGCCAGCACCGCATGGTGGGTGCTCTCCGCAGCTGTATTGGTAATTCTGGTTGAAGCTGTGCGTACAAGCGCAGATATCTTCTGGGCCGATATGGTTGAAGACGACGAATAAGGTTTCGCCTGCGCCTAGGGCGCGACGCGTTCCCCAATTGTCGTTCTGTGAAGCAACCGGTCATGACCTGCATACCCGCCGGTCGCCATGTGCAACACAGACCGATTATCCCACATAACCAGCATATTCGGTTGCCATTTGTGGCGGTACTGAAACTCTGGCCGTGTTTGCCAGCGATAGAGCTCAAACAGTAATTCGTTTGAAGCTTCCGTTTCCATGCCTTCGAACCCCGTCACATAGCCAGCCGATCCAAATAGAGCTTGCGCCCCTGTCTCTGGATGCGCGCGAACCACCGGATGGGTGTGCTTGGCGTGCGCCTCGTCAGATGGTCGAATGTCCATGCTGCGAGCGCCGACATCATCGTCGCCATAGAACCCTTGTTTTCCATAGGCGCCGCCAGCTGAGTGGATAGCGTGTTTGTCGGCCAGTCGCTCGCGCATCTCATCGGGCAAATCGGCCAAGGCTTTCTGTTGATTGGCGAACAGCGTGTCGCCGCCCTCTGGTGGGATGGTAATTCCGTAAAGACATGTCCCTGCGGGCGGGGTTTCCTGAAAGCTCCAATCGGTGTGCCAAGCCTCGGCGAATATAGGGGATGTCTCATCTGCGGCGCGTTTCACGGCAATGATATGATCGCGTCCTTCGATCGGCGCGATGAAGGGGTCATCCCCAAACGGACCGAAATAGAGCGTGAAACGCTCAAGGTCGTCATCGCTCATCTTTTGGTCTGGAAAGGAGAGCACGAGGTGCTCCAGCCAGGCTGCGCGGATCTCTCCTACAGTTCCAGCGTCCAAATCTTGAGTGAGATCGACACCGGTTATGGATGCACCGCATGCCTGATCGCTTGGGGTAATCGTTATTGTCATTATGTTTTCCTCCGGTCCCCTATTTTTTTGACACTAGACCAAAAACAAAACCCGATGCCAAGGCACCGGGTTTGAAAGGTAATTCGGGGGTGAAGAAGTTTAAGCGGCGACCGCTTCCTTCTTCGGTTTAGGATCACGAAGCACATAGCCTCGGCCCCAAACAGTTTCGATATAATGCTCGCCGCCCGTTGCCTGTTGCAGCTTCTTGCGAAGCTTACAGATAAAGACGTCGATAATTTTAAGCTCAGGCTCGTCCATTCCGCCATAAAGGTGGTTGAGGAACATTTCCTTGGTGAGCGTCGTGCCTTTACGTAGGCTGAGCAGCTCAAACATTTGGTATTCTTTGCCGGTGAGGTGGACGCGGTCTTCGTCGACTTCGACGGTTTTCGCATCAAGGTTCACCAGAATTTCGCCGGTGCGGATAACGCTTTCAGCGTGACCCTTAGAGCGACGGACGATCGCGGTAATCCGTGCGATCAGTTCGTCTTTGTTGAAAGGCTTGGTGAGGTAATCGTCAGCGCCGTAGCCGAGCGTCTTCACTTTCGCTTCAATGTCTGGGTTACCAGACAAGATCAGGACCGGTGTGTTCACCCGCGCCATGCGCAGCTGTTTCAACACATCATATCCTGAAATATCAGGAAGGGAGAGGTCGAGAATGATAATATCATACTCATATACCTTGCCCAAATCGACACCCTCTTCTCCGAGGTCTGTCGTGTAGATGTTAAAACCAGCCGCTTTTAGCATCAGTTCGATGCTACGGGCGACGGCATTGTCATCCTCAATTAATAAAACTCGCATTTTCAGCTCCCCGAATCGGTGTAATTCGCATTCCTAGCGTGATCGTTAACCATTGTGAATCTAGGTAATGAAAGTAACCGAAGATTTAACAATCGGATTCGAAACGACATTTTTATTCACACCTCTTAAGAATGTAAGTCCTGCCCAGTACGCCCGAGAAGCGTATGAGCAAGGGCGATAACGTCCTGAATGGGTTGTGAGGACGCGTTGGTTGAGATTAACGTTTTTTGGCTGCGAATAGCTTCGCGAACCGCTTCATCCCGCATCACCGTTCCGGCGAGGTGCGGGCGAAACCCGAGGAAAGTCTGACAAGCTTGCGCGACCGCTGAGAACGTATTTTGTCCAGCAGCGCGCGTTTCGCACTGATTGATCGCAATCGTTTGCTCAACACTCGGGGCGTAACCTTTGAGCACTTTGATGAAGGCATATGCATCCGTCATCGAAGTGGGCTCGTCAGTAATAACCATCAAAACTTTATCTGCGGCGCGCGCGAGGCGCATGCAGTTTGATTCAATTCCGGCCCCAAGATCCAGGATTACCTGGTCATATTGGAGGGCCAGGGCAGAGAGGCCAGCGGCGAGGCGTGCGACTTCTTCTGAAGAAAGTTCAGCCAATGCGCCTGATCCAGAACGACCGGGCAGAACATCAAATCCGCCGCCGCCAGATCCGCCATCGACGGGCGTCACCGCATCTTCAAGCTCAACCCAGCCCGCGATGACTGCGGCGAGGTCAGTTTCTGGGGCGATGCCGAGTTGGACATCTACATTTGCGAGGCCAAGGTCGCCGTCAACCAGCAGCGTTCGACGTCCGGCTTGCGCAAAGGCGCTGGCCAGCGTGATCGACATGAAGGTCTTCCCAACACCGCCTTTTCCAGATCCGACTGCGATGATCGAGGCAGGCTCAACCCGTCGCGGCGGGCGCTGGTTCGGGCGCTCTTGCGATTTCGGAAGTAGGAAGCTCATTATGCAGCTCCTTTCAAAGCGACATGGGCCGGTGCGTCTTCTGTCAGCAATTGGGCCAGTCTTGATGGGGTCGCCGGCACCAGGCCACCGCCGATAAACGGGGTGATGGCCAAGTGTGAGAAAGCGATCTTTGCAGAGATAAGGGCAGATACGATCCCACCGCGTCGGCGGGTCACATCCAGTTTGGTTACAATAGCTCTGCGCACGCCGCAGCGTGCAAAGGCTCTAGCGGCCTCATTTAGGTCTTCCGGGTGTCCCTCGGCGCTGATGACCAATACAGGTTCAGCGTCGATAACAGCGAGCAAGTCTTGCAAGCTCGCCATGTCTTCATGATCAAACGGAATGATCGCTGGCATATCAATGATGCAGCGTTTGTTTTCCGCCTGAATGGTTTTCAGCAGCGCGAACAAATCGTCGGGATTTGTTGCGGTGCGAATTTGATCTTGTTCTTTTTCGAGATAGGCCGCGAGCTGTGCGCCGCCTGCAGTCAAATCGAGATCCGCTGCAACTGGCAGAACCTCCGCTTTCGCAACGGCGGCGCGGCGTGTCAGTTTGGCGGCAGTCGCGGTTCGGCCATGGCCAGGCGCGCCGACGAGCACAATGTTTCTGTGTGGAACAGGCGGGATCGGATCGCATGTGATCGCGCTTTGAAGTCCGGCAGCCAACGCTGAACCGGGCTCTGCGCTTTCAAATCCACCGGTAAATCCAGCGTCTGCAATGCGTTCTGCGAAGCGTTGAGGAGCGCCATGCCATAATAGAGAGTCACGAACGCGGTTTCGAACGGGGCTTTCAACAAGACGTGGCGGTGGGTTCGCGCCAAGGCGCGTCAATATCCGAGATTCACTCGGCACCATGCCGCCACCCATTTTATCGGTCGCCGCACGTACCTCTACCCCGCCGGGCACTTCGCGTTCGGATAGGATGATTGCCTCATCACCCATCTCCGCGAAGATTAATGCCTTAGCTGCCTCTAGGGACTCAGCGGCAAACATTTTCATTCGCATACAGCACACTCCACTCTATGAATCTGAGTGTTGCGCCGAAATGGTTAACAGAATCTGTTGATTTGTTAGTTTTTCACAGGAAACGGATTTTGTGGATAAAGCTTAAGCATAGCTCGGAGATCTGGAATCCACGATCTCACTGAGTGTCACGCCCAATTGTCCATCTGCCACAACCAAACGCCCGCGTGCCATCAAGCGGTCTGAGACATAGATGTCGACGAGGTCGGTCGTTTCATTCTCGAGCGCTACAATTTCACCCTCAGACAAAGCCATCAATTCTTCCACCGGCACGCGCGCTTCGCCCAGCACAACGTCCACCCGAACCGGGGCATCCATGAGTGAGTTTTCCAAAGCACGATTAACAGTCATAAGGGCAGCGTCTCTTATCTGGTTGAAGATTTAGCGTGAGCGTGAATGGTTGCCGAGAAGTGAACAAATCACTTTTCAGCGGAAAATAAATCACCTTGCCCCTCAATCACAACTGCGGCGAGGCGGCGCACGCGGTCGAGGGCATCTGAACGGTCGTTTTCGTCGATCGCTGCCTGCTCCAAACAGGCCGCCAAATCAACGATGCTGGCAAGCACGGTTTTCAAATCGCTTGAGGTTTGTGCCAGACGATCGGCTTGTTCAGCGAGGATATCATTTCGCGCGATGGAGGCCCCGCTGGCCTGCGCATCAGACAGCAGCAAAGCAAGGTCAGTGGTTGAAAGCTGCATTGTATCGTCGGATTTCGGTGCGGGCGCGCTGAAATCGCTGGCGAACGGAAATGGCTCTAAGTTTTCGATGCGCCGCTTCATTCGATCAGCTCATCGTCTGAGCTTTGCGGAAGCAGGTCCCCACGTTTGACCAGGGATCGCGCGACCATCAAGACTTCGGCGCGGGCGGCATCTATTTCGCTCCGACGAACCGGACCCGTACTGGCGATCTCTTCGCGCAAGAGGGCGCCTGCGCGTTGTGTGACATTCTTGAAGAAGGCGTCGGTGATGCTGGTCGCCGCGCCTTTCAGGGCGATGGTCAAGACAGCTCGATCGACATTCCCCAGGATCGTTTGCAAGCTGCCGGGATCGAGCTTGGCCAGATCATCGAAGGTGAACATGAGCGCCCGGATCTTCTCTCCAGCACCCGGTTCAGCGCTATCGAGAGATGAGAGAAGCTTGCTCTCGGAGCCGCCATCCAACTGGTCGAAGATGCGCGCCACGTGTTCGTGGCCGCCATTCAAGTCGGCGGTTTGGCTAAGCTCCAATCTTTGCTCAAGCGACATTGCCAGCGCTTTCAAAGCGGCGGGATGCACATCACCGAGGTTGAGCAGTCTTTTAAGAGCGTCCGTGGCAAGCGATCGGGGTAGGGCGCGAACTGTGTCAGCTGCAGCCTCTGGCGATAGCCGCGACAAGGTCAGCGCGATCACTTGTGGGCTTTCATTCTGAATGAAGCTTGCGATGAGAGCGCCGTCTTTCTGGGACAAGCGCGCCCAGACGGATCCGGTTGACGAGGTCGTCAATGTTGCTGGGACACGCATCGATTGAACATAAGACTGCAAAGCCCGTTGTTCGCCGGCATCATCTTCAGGAAGACTCTGCATCGCTTCGCTTAATTGTTCTGCTTCTTGTGGAGAGAGCTGTGACCAGACGGCCGTCGCTTTGGCACCTAGAGCGCGCATCAGCAGAGCGCTTCTGGCTAGACCTAAATTAGGTTTGTCATTCGCGGAAAGGGCGGGCAGGCTCATCTATTCCTCCGAATATGACATCCAACCCCGAACGAGGTTGGCGGTTTCATTAGGTTTCGCCTCAGCTAGGCTAGAGGCTTCGTGCAGGTCTTCATCAGCATTGACTTGGGGCGCTGATAACCGCGCAGGCCGAGCGTATTGCTGTTCCGCGAGTCTGGGCTCTGGCGCTGACGCTGCTGTCACGATTTGCTTTTGCGGGCTCAACAACGCGACCAACAATATAAGCGACAAGAGTCCAAGCCCGGTAAGCTCAGCGATCTGAAGCGGTTCCAGCGTGCCGCCGACCCCTCGCGCAAAAGGAAATTGAGACAGCGTCAAAGTATCGGCTTGCGCATCAAATGCGATTGAAGCCGATAGGACACTCTCAACCCGTGAGCGCAAAGACCTTAGATCGCTCGCAACATCACCATCGACCATAACCAGGACAGTTTTTGGCGTTCGGCCGGTCACCGATACGCGGACACGATCTGTCCCGGTGATGGGTTCGAGGAGGTAAGTGAGTTCGCGTTCGACGGAGCTGCCAATCGATTCGGACTTAACCGATCCAAAAAGATCGTACGCGCGCAACGAAAGAAGCCCCGCCGCTAAAATAAATGCGGCGAGGGCGAGAAGACGTAACGTCGACGTTTTTTCTTTCGCGCTCATACACAACACCTTAGCCCGACGCAGAAGCGGGCATTCCCGTAAGTCTATACGGGCGGCGTCGTAAACGGCGCTTTAACAATGGGCTATACCCATTGCTTTTGGCGTCTTACGGCCTTTTCGTCCCTCAGGCGCCTAGCGGTATTGCTGAGCTCGGGTCGTACGCAGGCCTTTGCGGCCGTGCTTAGAGTAAAGCGCGCGCCAGCCGGTGAATTCCTCTTCGCTGAGGTCATAGCGGCGAAGCGCTTCTTCCTCAGATAAGAGACCGCCACCGACGGCCGCGACGATTTCTGCCTTGCGGCGCGTTACCCAACGGGTAATGCCCGGCTTTGGCAGGTCTGCGAGTGTGAGCGGGCGCCCATCAGGCCCCCGCACGCTTAGAGATTGAGCATTCTGCGTCATTTTACCAACCACTTTCCTACGGTTTGAATAGCCGCTTCTGCAGCCATGGTTGGTGTATACAGGCTTCAAATTAAAACCGGTTTCAGGTCGATTGATGAATTTTGGAGAAAATTGAATACAACCCAGCCGGGCGCGTTAGGAGCCTGTTTGTAAATCTGTTCCGGAATGAACCAGAATGGTAAATTTGCATGCGGAGTGACGCGTTTTGCGTGTTTAGCTGACGCTTGCTTTTGCAAAACGCGCCAAATCGGCCGCCGTGTCGCCGCTGATGTCGGGACAAACATTCATAAAAAGTTCTGCAGCGTGGCAAGTTCCCCGAACTTCTCTGCAGCGCGCCGACACCCCAGCTTGCAATAAGAGCCGATAAAACTCGACCCCTTCATCGCGAAGCGGGTCGCATTCGTTGACGCTGATCATTGTCCGGGGGAACCCGGCCACGTCGTCAACACTGGAGAAGAGTGGCCAGGCGAGCGGATCTTTAGCCTCCAATGCCTCGATGCCATACGCCATGGCACCGCGATTGGAATGTAAGCCAATCAGGATCCCATTATTCTCTTTAGAAGATGGCAAATGATCCTGCGGCCAATGCCCGGCAATATAGGGGCACAAGGGATAAAGCCCGCTAATGATCCCGATGTCACCGTCCTGTTTGAGCTTCAGACCCGAAGCGATGGTCAGGTTGCCGCCGCCGCTTTCGCCGGCGATGATAATACGGTCCGCATCGATCCCAAGCGCGTCGGCGTTCTCATGCAGCCAGCGCACACCGGAGACACAATCATTAAGGCCAGCTGGAAACGGAGCAACTTCCGGGGCTGATGACGGGGTCAAGCAATTGCGAAAATCTACCATCGCGACGGCTACGCCATTCGCGGCAATGATTTTGGACCAAGCACGGTAGTTTCCGTGGAAGCAGGAGAAGATCATCATCCCGCCGCCATGGATATAATAAACGCACGGCACTTTTTCTTTGCCCTCGGGGCGAACGAAACGGATCTTTACCGTGTTCCCATCAGGCGCGGAGGTGAAGGTCTTTTCGGAAATTTCGAGACCGGCTGATGGCGCAACCGCTTCATCGTCCATCAATTCCAGCATCGCTTCCAGCTGCTGCGCTGCCGCGATCGCTTCGGGCGAGTTGGCTTGGGCAATCTGTTCTTCACGAGAGGCAACATGCGTTTCATCCGGTGCGGGCATGATCGCCAGCATGGCCTTCAGGCGGGGGTCTAGTCTTGGATCGTTCGCGATATCAACCATGGGGCTAGCCTCTCTCTGCTTAGAAAGAGATCAAGCACGGCAAAGCGGGGCTGGGCTAGTTTGTCGTCGCGGCACACGTATTGGCGCTGCAGCAAAAGCGTCTAAGCGAATTGCGGGGCGATCTTCAGGTTCTTCACCCAGCCAAGCTTTTCATAAGCCAAGAGGATCGTGCCATTATAGTCGACAATCCGGTTCCATAGGCCGCGGCGCGGACGATGCAGCGCGCTTTGGGGTTGATCATGGTGGTGATCATGGAACGCTTCGCCGCCGGTCAGCAGACCGATCACATGATCTGCCCAGGTCGGGGTCGGCAAATGCCCGAGAACGTTGATCCCATAAACCGTCGCATGGAATTGAATGGCGCGGCCAATCACAAAACAAGCATGGCAAATGCCCGTCAGGATAAGCGATCCACCTGCAGCCCAAACGATCAAATAGATGGCCGCTGGAACGAAGAGGTGAAGCACCAAAGATAGCGGGTTGTAGACCCGGTCCATCCAAACCACGACGGGTTGCTTCTTCAGCCACATCGGCATCGGGCGCATCATATCTTTTGCATCGCGGAAAATAATCCAGCCGACCCAGGCCCAGCGTTTAGACTCAAACGGGTTATGCGGGTCACCTGGCTTGTCTGAAAAGCGGTGATGTTGGCTATGATAATTGACCCAGTCGCGCACATTGCCCTGCATCGCGATCATTAGATTGACCATTGTTACGAATTGACCCGGCGCTCTTAGCTCTCCTGCTTTATGTTGCAGAATTCGATGAAGTGGGCCGATGCCAGCATTGCAGATGAAAATCGTAAACGCGACAATGCTGATCCCAAGAGGCAAATAGTACCACCGCAGTGTGAGCCCAGACAGCGCCAGACCCAGAGTGATCATTGTCACCAAAACGGCGACCCCGAGCACCGGATAGAGAATTGCCGAGAAGAAGCTCGCAAAATTAAAGGTCTTCCAAGTTTTCGGTATCGCAGCGGAGCGAGGGATCATTCTGAAGGCCTCCAATAGGGATTGAATTATTATGCGGCCAAGCCGCGTTACCAATCAGTTAAGACACGGTTTGGTCTGATTCAAAGTCATCTTTGCCAACTAATACGGTATTATTGAGATGTGTGACGGGAGAGTCACGATTTTTGCCTCTCCCGCCAATCCCTTACCTATTGTTGAGTTCAGAGCGCACCAATTCCAAGCCTCGCCGCGTTATTCGGTAGGGTTGCCCTCGTTTTGAAGCGATGGCGCGCCGTCGCTTGAGTTTGCGAAACAGGAAAAGATCGAGGCCAGGGGCTCGCCAGCCTTCTCGGCTTATGCAGGTGACGTGCTCGATTTTGCGCGTTTCGCCGCGTTCAGTTTCAATCCGCCCGCCTTGAGCGAGCAAGTGAAGGATGCGCTGTTCGGCGCGTGAAATGTCCATTGTCTTGTAAGTCCGGTCGTGCGCGCAGGGCGCGCAATGAAACAGGCTGATCCGAAAGGTCAGATCAGGGCGTCTATCTGTTTCTGGCCCTTATTCCGCGAAGTGACGCGGAACGGGCCTCTACCGATGCTCGGATAGGTTGAACATAAAGTCTCCGTTAGGGCGCTTGCATAGAAAATTTGAGCCCGTTTCGTCAAGCACGCTCGCCGGGATCGCAAAAATATGCCTTAGCTGTGCTAAATCGCCAACAATGGGTCGATCGGAGGAGGAACTAATATGAGCAAAATGAACGAGATGCTGTCAGGCTTGCGCCGCATCGTGACTGCGAACGACACGGACGGGAAGTCTCACATCATGATTGATGGCGGACCCGCAGACGAGTTTCGAACCGGCGACTTAGGTGGCTTGCTGGAGATTTGGCACGATGATGTGCACGGCACGCTCGACCCCAGCCCTTGCGAAGACAAGGGTGCCGGCACGCCGGTTCTGTCGCCGGATAAGGATAAAGTGAAGATCCGCTGGTTCACTGCGGCACCTGCGCCTGAGGGCGCACCGCCTGAAATGATCGCAGATCTGACCCGCAAAGCCTTCATCGCAATAGGCGCCGGTGATCATCAACCGGATACGTCAAAGCATCCGGCCATGCACACAACCCATACGTTGGATGCGATCATCCTGGTCAAAGGCCATGTGCGCCTGATCTTGGACAAGGAAGAAACCGTGATTGGCCCGGGTGACGTTGTGATCCAGCGCGCTACCAATCATGCCTGGGCGGTCGATGGCGACGATCCGGCTCTATTCGTGGCCGTGTTGGTCGACCGTTCCTAGATCACCGCTTGGAACAATACTATCAGTCCATGCCTCACAGCCAAGCTTGCCGCGGCAATCACCGCGGACTTCAAGTGAGGCATGGCTGACGCCAAACCCCTGATTGTCCGCTGAACTGATGAGGCTAACCACGGCATCCGTGGCCGAGATCTCTTCGGCCTGGCCGCACTTCTCGCAGACAAAAAAGGCGAGCGGGACGTCGCTCGGCCCGAGGTCGAGCGCGAGATAGGCGTTCAGACTTTCAACCCGCGTCACAAACCCGAGCGCGACGAGAAAGTCGAGCGCGCGATAGGCGGTTGGCGGTGACACCGAGCCCACGCCGTCCAGCGAGGCCAGCACTTCATAAGCTGTGAGCGGGCGCTGCGCCTCCAGCAGCAAGTTCAAGACGTGCTTACGGATTGCCGTCAGGCTCTTGCCATTGAGCTGCGCTTCGTCGGCGGCCGCTTGCAACAGGTCTTCCCGGCTGGGCTTGGAGCTATCCGTGTGCCGCCAGCGACGGCGGTGCAGGCGGCGTTTTCCGGTGGCGGGCGTGCGGGATCGAATGCGTGTCATAGTATGACGTATATGGCGAAGATCTATTTGCGTCGAGTTAATTCGCTTCCGTTGACGCAAACGGAGGGCTTGACCAAATCAAATAAGAAACATAATAGGAACAAATAGTGATCATTATAGTATCTTGGAGCCGTCATGAACGCAATCGTGACAACATCAGACGTTTTGGACGAAGCCTTACGTGGCGCTGGTTTACAGGAAGCTTTTGATGAGCGCGGGATTGCGCATGAAGATTGCCCCGGATGCGGGGCAGCACGCGGCTTGAAATTATCGCTCGCGCGAGGCCGCGTGCACTGCGGCGCCTGTGGTAGCGAAGGTCCACTGCTCGCTTACCTTAGAGAAAAATGTGAGGTGGCGGATTGGAACAATGAGCCATATTCCGAAGCTGAGATCATTCCGATTGAGCCGCGGCTGCCAAAGGTGATCGAGGTTGAGGAACGTAGCCCGGTTCCCTCTAACACCATGCATGCCGAATTTATCGAAGAGGTGGCGGCGGCGCCCGAGCCGCTCAAACTTGCTGCGCCGGAAGTGCGCAAAGCTAAACGAGCATCAGATGGGAAACTGGGAGAGCGGATCATTATCTCGCTTCTCGCTTTCATTTTCTTAGGCGCAGGATTGGCTGCGGCTGGGCTGTCAGGGTTTGCGAATTTTCAGGCATTCAGTCTCGGCGTCAGCGATCCAACCCAGGCAAGCGTTTGGGGGTGGAGCGGGGTGATTGCATCGGTCTGCTCGTTTGGAGGCTTTACCTTTTTTTGGTGGCACGTCTCTGGCGGTCGGCGCGGCGAGGCGGCGCGGGCGCTGATCTTTGCGCTTGCCGGAGCCGCGACCAGCATCGCGGGGACAACCTTGTTTATGATGAATAATGCAGAAGGCCAGAACGCGGCTTGGCAGAATGCCGAGCAGATGCGGGCCTTGAGCGAAGCCGAGATCCAGGACTGGACGCGGCAGCTGGATGGCATACCGCCCGAAACGCGGTCCATTGCCGGTCTGGAAGCCTATTTGGCCGGAGTCGAAGCTGCCGGGCGAACGCATCACAAGCCGTATCGCGACGCACAAAATGAACTCGGTCTGGCGAAACGACGTGCGGATCTGGAGGCCAAGATCACCCAGGGTCGAAATCAACTGCGTGCCGCGGCTGGGGTAACACGCGTCTCACGGCCCGCGCAAAGTCTGCCGGCTTGGGTCTTTGCGATGATGTTGGAACTGTTTTCCTCCCAGGCGACCAGCATCGCTTTCGTCTCACTGTTGCTGCTTTATGGGCGGCCCACAGGTTCAGAGGCGGTGTTGGTCGATGGCGGCGCAGAGGGGGCGGCTTAAGCCGCTTTCTCCACAAATACGGTTCCAGCGGAATATCCTGCGCCGAACGAACAAATCAGGCCCTTGTCGCCAGACACCATATCATCGCTATTCTTATGGAACGCGATGATCGACCCGGCTGAGCTGGTATTTGCATATGTATCGAGAACGGTCGGGCTTTCGTCTGGCGTGGCTTCGCGCCCGAGGACTTTGGAAGCGATCAACCGATTCATATTCGCGTTGGCTTGGTGCAACCACATCCGCCGCAAATTCGTCGGGTCGATTTGCAAACGCTCCAAATCTTCATTGATCATCTTAGCGACCATTGGAACGACTTCCCGGAAAACTTTGCGACCTTCCTGAACAAACAACTTGTCGGTCGCGCCAATCCCTTCCGGGTCGCAGCGATTGAGGAAACCGAAATTGTTTCGAATATTATTCGAGAATTGAGTTTTCAGATTCGTGCTGAGGATTTTCCAATGCTCTGCAGGCGCCATATCTTCAGCTTCAATCAAAACTGCTGTGGCAACGTCGCCAAAGATGAAATGGCTGTCTCGATCTGTGAAGTTCAGATGCCCAGAACAGATTTCCGGATTGACCATCAAAACCGATTTGGCGCTGCCGGAGCGGACAAAGTCTGCCCCCGTTTGAATGCCAAACGTGGCGGATGAGCAAGCGACGTTCATGTCAAACCCGAAGCCATCAATGCCAAGTGCGTCCTGAATCTCAACCGCCATCGCGGGATAGCCGCGCTGCATGTTCGAGGCGGCGCAAAGAACGGCTCCGACATCCTTCGGATCACGCCCAGCGCGTTCGAGCGCCATATTAGCTGCGTTCACCGCGATTTCCGCCAGAACTGAAATCTGCTCATTCGGGCGTTCGGGGATATCAGGCCGCATCACATTTGGATCAACGATCCCGGACTTGTTGACGACATAGCGCGATTTAATGCCCGACGCTTTTTCAATGAACTCGACATTGGAATGGGTTTTGGGTTCCACTGTGCCAGCTTCAATTTCGCTCGCATGCTCGGCATTCCATTTATCAGCCCAAGCGTTGAAGCTTGCGACGAGCTCTTCATTCGAAACGGATTCAGCCGGCGTCCACAGACCGGTGGCCGAAATTACGGGGGTGATCATTTAAAGGCCTCGTTCGTCGCTTGCCGCGACTCTTATCTCCTGTTGCTAATCGGTCTAGGCCGATGGAGCAGGCGCGTCGAGGCGTCTTTCGCTGTCTGTATCAGTTGAACCAGGCCGCAAACACAAGGCCGTCGCCACTGGTCATACCGGCAAACCGATCCCAAGCCTGCATTTGAGCCAGGCGCCCGGTTTCGAGATAGGGCGCAGCTCCTGCACCGTGAATCCAGAGAATGATGTCCATATCGCCGGGGTCTTGCAGGAACTTTGCGAGGTTCACACCGGTTCCCGTTTCGGCATTATAGCCGTTCTGAAACCGCCAGTATGGGACTAAGGTTTCGCCTTCCAAGAGGTCTTCGATTTCAGCGAGAACCGCTTGCCAGCCATCGGCCATCTCTTGGGTTACGACCACGCCAAACGCCGAGCTTTGATCCGGATTAGGCAACCACTCGCGATCATTGTCCGTCTCACTTAAGACCGCCGCCCAGAAGGCGCGGTTCTCTGAAATCATGGCGCGGAAATGGCGATGCGCAGCGCGGGTGCGGGTTTGGTCCGGCGTTCCGCGCAGCGTGAGGAGCACTGCGGCGAGCGTGTCGATCGTATCATTGTCCAGGAACATGCCTTCGACATCCCCAAAGGCATCCATATCGCGCCGGCCGTCATAAACGGTTCGAATGGCTGGGGTTGGATCTGCGGCAAGCGTGAGCTCGGCCATGCCTGCCATCACGTGGACATAGGCTTTCAGCCAATGCGCATCAGCGCTATCGAACCGCACTACGCCGTCAAACTCGCCTTCGGGTTCGGCATTCAGATCCGCCATGACGGCTAGACCGCTTTCCCAATCTTCGCGGGTGCCGTTGGCGTTCACATCGAACCAGATGGCGGGCAGGGCGACGTCGATTTCAAATGTTTCACCGGCAGCGCTTTCTAAACTGGTCTCGGCTTGTTGCAGGTGAACCAGCGCCTTCGTCATCGCTGTCTCGATGAAAGCCGGATCAAATTTGGCGTCAGGGTTGGCTGGCAATTGGTTGCGCATGCCCGGCAGGATCGCGAGCGGCGTGGTCGAATTATCATACCGAACCTGCATGATCGTCTCGCTGGCGCGCAGGAATTGTACGGCGCCAAGCGCAAACGCGGTTTCGGGGGTGGTCTCTTGCGCAGCAAGAACAGTCTCTGCGGCGGCCAGTCCATCTGCCGCGAGCACTTCCTGCCATGATGGTGGTGTGTCGGGTGTCTCCGCAGCTGGCGAACAAGCCGCCAGCGCGAGGCTCGCAATCCCAATCAATCTAGCTTTCAACATTAGATTATCTCCGTGAGTGTTCACTCACAAAATGACTCTGCAATTTGTCCAAACTTGGACAGCCGGAAAAATAATCTGGGTTTAGTCTTTTTCGGCGCCAGCGATTTCGCGGCCTAGCTCGCGGCGCTCGGCGTCTTCGTGCTGTTGTTCAAGACGCTCATTGTCGCGCCCGCGCTCGCGCTCAGCCTGCTTGATGGCGTCAGCAATACAGCGATCGCGGCTCGATTTGTCAGAGATTGCTTCGCACTTGGAATAAGCGCGATCACGATCGAACTCCGTATTCGTGACGCAAGCGGCGAGGACCAAAACGGTCGAGACAGCTAGAAATATTTTCATCGTGTGAGCTCCTGAACTTGTTTAAAACGCTCGCACCCGAGCTCGTGATCATTGTAGAGGCCACACGCTTGCATCCAGGCATAGACGATCGTGGGGCCGACGAATTTGTGTCCGCGCTTTTTCAGCGCCTTGGCGCAGGCTTCTGAAATCTCGGTTTGGGTCGGACCGTCTCTATAATTTTCGAGGTTACCGAGGATCGGAACGCCGTCGACAAAGTCCCAGCAAAAATTGGAGAAATCCTCGCCCTGATCAGCGCCGTCCAGAAAGGCGCGCGCATTGCCGATGCAGGCTTGTATCTTTTTGGGGCTGCGGATTATTCCGGGATTGGTCAGCGCTTTTTCAATCCGAGGCTGATCCCAGCGCGCGATCTTTTCCGGGTCGAAATTGTCGAACTCTTCCCGGATCGTCTCGCGTTTGCGCAAGATCGTGATCCAAGCCAGCCCCGCCTGCATGCCGTCGAGTTGGAGCTTTTCCCAAAGCGCACGAGAATCATATTCCGGCACGCCCCATTCCTCATCATGGTAGGTGCGATAAAGCTCATCATCGAGCGGCGCCCAGGCGCAAGGAACTTGGTCGGTCATGTGACTTCCTTAGCGCTGAGTTCTGTCCGAAGCCATTGTGGATTTGCAATTGTGACAGGGGTTTCATTAAGCGTCGGCTGCTGTCCGTCCTGCTGCGCTTTGATCATTCGATCGACGCGAATGCGGGCCAATGCCTGCGACCCTTCTCGGCTGGTGATCTGGCCGATCGGCAAAGGCGCGACAATGTCTGCGCCTAGGTCTGTTTCTAATTCTGCGGGGACGTCGACCACCAGCGTGCGTTTTCGGATTTGCCCGCGCCGATGCATCCGGCTGACAACTTCCTGCCCGACAAAGCAGCCTTTGTTCAGCGCGACCCCGCCAAGCACATCCATATTGATGTCGGCAGGGAAGACCTCCGACGCCCCAAAGTCAGCGCCTTGTTCAGGCACGCCATGAGCGATGCGATCACTATGATATTCATTTACCGGGCGAGACCATTCGGCAGGGTGATAGCCGTACCAGGCCGCCCAGCTTTCCTTGGTCGCGAACCCGCGTAAGCGACCACCCGGATAACGCCGATCGAGATAGACATGCTCCGCACCGGAGATTGGACGTACGCCCTCAGGAGCGTCATCCATGCCTGCGACGACAAACACGTCGGGCAGAATTTCGATCTCAACGTCGCTGCGAAGCCGAAACATTTTCATGCGTTTGGCCAAGTCCTGAACATGCGCCTCAGCGACGTCCAATAGAACACCTTCGGGCGTGCGCACCGCCAGATAATCGGCGATCACTTTGCCCTGCGGCGTCAATAAGGCGCCGTAGCGCGTCTCGCCTGGGGCCCAATCTTCGGTGGAGTTGGTGACCAAGCGTTCCAGCAAGGTGATTGTATCGGGCCCGATCAATGACAAGACGGCGCGATCGGCGAGATAAGCAAAAGGAGAAGCCATGCGATTGCATGTAAGGCGCTCTCCGCGCCGTGTCATCCTGACAAAAGAAAATGGTCCGACAACGTAGAGGGAGGGCGTTGCCGGACCGAGGACTAAGAGATTTCGAGGGAGGAAAAGGGTCTCTTAGAATTTGTAACGCGCACCAACGGTGAGGCTGGTGCCATCAAAGTCATCTTCGACGCGGGCATTTAGAAGATTTGCGCCGCCACCGATGAAGCGACGATCGAATTCGAGATCGCGGACCTGATAGTAACGCGCTTCGCCATAGACTTCCCATTCGCTGCCGGTCAGCCAAGTTAGACCGCCCGCAAATGTACCAGCTAGGCCGGTATCTTCGCCGGTCGCAATGAAATTGGGGGAGGTCGCGCCGCCGCCTGCATACCTGATATTGGTTTCAACATTGGCGATCCCGAGGCCGCCGCCAATGAAGGGAATAATCGTTTGATTGTCGTCCCAGATGATGTCGGAATAATTATTGATCAGGAAGAAATCGACACTGGCATCTCCAGAAAAGGGCTGATTGCCATTGTTGAAGCTGCCGCCGCTGACATCCGTCTCGAGGGTGGAATACTCAAGCTCCAGACGTGTGTGGAAAATGCCGAAGAATTCCCAGGGTGTTTTGTATCCCAGAGCGATGCCAAGCGTGGAATCGCTATCGAACTCGGCCTGAATATTGGCCGGCGCGCCCGCGACACCCGGGGCGCCCGCTTCGGGTGTTTGCGTGCCGCGAAGTTCCACATCGCCAGGGAACCCCGCGCCAATGAAGCCGGAAACATAAAGCCCGCTCTCATTTTCGGCGATGGCTGGCAGAGTGAAGAGGGTTGAGATGGCAAATGCCATTGTAGCAAATCTGGTCATGGTCGGGTCCTTGGTGCTTTTATTGTTGTCTTGCGAACGAGACAGGACCTAGACGGCCTTCAGCGGCCGGGCACTTAACGTCTGATCAACACGCGATCACCTTGGCTCACACCGAATTGAGATCACAATTTCAGCTGCGGGGCTTGCCTACGCTCAGCCGTTCTTTTGCCAGGACTGTTCGGACCTGCATGACAAGCCTGAGCAACTCCGTCATATTCTGTGCAGATTGAATGTGGGCGGTGGAGCGAAACCTTGAGCGAACGTAAGGGGCTGAATCGGCAACTTTTCTGGCTGTATGAGGGGCACGGGAAAGCGCCGTATTTCTTCCGGCTCGGCTTGCTGACTTTTGATATATTGACGATCGCCTATTTTCTCTGGGCGCCGTTCCGCGACTCGGGAGCCTCGCATCCAATTGCTGATTACGTGATCGGGATTGTCATCGCGCTAGACCTCGCCGCACGTTTTCACATTGCCCAACCCAAGACAAAGTTCTGGCGGCGCTTTTACAATTGGGCCGACATTATCGTGGTGATCTCGATGTTGGCGCCCCTATTTACGCAGAACCTCGCCTTCCTGAGGCTGCTGCGCGCGGTTCGCATCATTCGCGCGTTCACGCTGCTGAAACGGCTGAAGGGCGTATCTTCTTATTTGAAGCAGCACGAGGCGATCTTTGACCGGGTGACCAATTTGATCGTGTTCGTCTTCTTGATGGCGGGCCTGGTCTACGTGCTCCAGAAGGACAGCAATCCCGGTATCGAAAATTATGTCGACGCGCTCTATTTCACGGTCACCAGCCTGACCACGACCGGCTATGGTGACATTCTAATGGAGGGCATGTGGGGACGCTTGCTGGCGGTGGTGATCATGGTCCTGGGGCTGACGCTTTTTCTACGGCTCCTGCGCGCGATTACCCTCCCCGGCGGCAAGGTTGACTATCCCTGTGAGGCATGTGGACTGACCCGGCATGATCCCGACGCCGTGCACTGCAAGCATTGCGGTGGATCTCTGAAAATCGAAACGCGAGGCATGGGGTAAACCATGAGCGAAACGAGCCATATCCCTTTTCGGGAAGTTCCGTATCTTCCGCAAAAACTAGACGTAGATCGCCGCGCCGACGGGACGGTCTTGCTGACCAATGGTCAGCCTCTGAAAGATCATCCACCGCACATGCTGTGGCCGCTGAAGCATTGGGCCGAGCAGGCTCCTGACCGGGTCTGGTTGGCGCAGCGCGATCCCATCGAGCCCAGCAAAGATGGATGGCAAACGATCACCTATGCTGACGCGTGGTCGAAAGTCCAAGGCATTGCCCAGGGCTTTCTGAATGCAGGCGCAGATGCACCTGTGATGATCCTGTCGCGGAATACGATTGAGCATGCGCTCGTCATGTACGGCGCGATGCTGGCGGGATGCCCGGTTGTCCCGGTCACGCCGGCCTATGCGCTGCTCAGCAAAGACTTTGCGCGCCTCAATTATGTCGACGAATTGGTTGAGCCGAAATTCATCTATGTCGAGGACGGCCAGGAATATCAGCGCGGTCTGGACGGTATGTCCGTCGATGGACGCCTCGTCCTTTATTCTCGCAATGCGCCGGACGGCTATGAAAGCCAGTCGGTTGATGTGTTTTCTGTATCAGGCGGTAATTCGGTCTCAGAGGCTTACGATCGGCTCAGGCCTGAAACGGTTGCCAAATATATGCTGACGTCCGGTTCAACCGGCGAACCGAAAGCCGTGATCAATACGCACGGCATGATTGCGGCGAATGCCAAGATGATCCGTTCAGTCTGGGATGATGACCGCCTCGCGGAAGTCACGGGCGAAGCGCAAGTGATGTGTAACTTCTTGCCCTGGAGCCATACTTACGGGGCCAATGCGATCCTGCACAATATGACGGATTGGGGCGGCACGCTATACTTGGATTGGGGGGCGCCAACGCCGGCTAGACTGTCAGAGATGATCCGCAATCTCAAAGATGTGTCGACCACACAGCACACGACAGTTCCAGCCGCCTGGGCCGCGATGGTGACGGAACTCGAACGCGATGATGATTTGGCAGAAGTCTTCTTCAAGCGCATTTGTTTGATGTCGTATGGCGGGGCCTCGATGGGGCAGGACATTTATGAGCGGATCCAGAAAGTTGCGGTTCGAGTGACGGGAAAGCGGATCTCTCTGTCGGCGGGCTACGGTGCCACTGAAACGTCTCCGACCGCCAGCAATGTGCACTGGCCGAATGATACGATGGGCTTGATTGGGCTGCCTCTGCCGGGGAATACGTTCAAACTCGTGCCCGCCGGAGACAAGCAAGAGCTACGGGTCAAAGGCGTCAATGTCACGCCCGGCTATTATCGCAATGAAGAGAAAACCAAAGCCGCGTTCGACGAAGAAGGTTTTTATCGATTGGGCGACGCGGTCCGTTTTGTTGATCCGGACGCGCCGGAGAAAGGGCTCGCGTTTGATGGCCGCACCGCGGAA
Source organism: Henriciella sp. (assembly GCA_039970335.1). Lineage (GTDB taxonomy): Bacteria > Pseudomonadota > Alphaproteobacteria > Caulobacterales > Hyphomonadaceae > Henriciella. The sequence goes on from JBDVMC010000012.1 coordinate 135,549, forward strand.
GAGTTCAAACTTGCGAACGGCACCTGGGTCTCAGCGGGCAAGCTCCGCGTGCAGGCTGTGCAGGCGGTGCAAGGCGCGCTATCCGATGCCGTAGTTTGTGGACTGAATGAGAATGAGGTCTGTCTTCTAGGGTTTTTGAATGAGGGCTATTGTCAGCGCCTGATCGGCGAATCATTGCCGCTGGATCGAATGACGGAACACCCAAAAGTCGTTGATGCCGTGCGCGCTGGTCTTGCTGCGCACAATGCGGAGCACCCAAATGCAGCGAGCCGTATTGCCCGCGTCATCTTACAACCAACGCCGCCGCAATCTGACTCCGGAGAGATCACTGAAAAGGGTTACATCAATCAAAACAAGGCGCAGCAGCTAAGATCTGATGATGTAAGAAAGCTCTACGAGGCACGTATTTCGAGCGCTGTCATCATTTTGTAACAAATGATTACACTGCAAATACAGTTAATCTGGTTTGGTTGACTTGAATTTCCAAATCCGCTGACTGATATAGCGGTTGCGAAGTGAGAGTGTTTCTCACTCGCAGCCATATCCCCTTTGTGGCTTGTCTACGGACCCTGACGGGACGATCGCGAGGTCGTCCCGTCTTGTATTTCAAGGCCTGTTCATTCTCATCCATCGCGCTACAGACAATGCAAAAGATTGCAGGGAAGTCGCGACGATGAGTGAAACCAAAGCTGAAACAATGACCGGCGCCGAGGCTTTAGTAGGAACGCTCGCGGATCAGGGTGTGTCCGCTTGCTTCGCTAATCCAGGCACATCCGAAATGCATCTGGTCACCGCGCTGGACCGCGAACCCCGCATTCGGTCGGTCTTGTGCTTGTTTGAGGGGGTCGCTACCGGAGCCGCTGATGGATACGCGCGGATTAGCGGCGTCCCCGCGATGACGCTTTTGCACTTGGGGGCGGGCTATCTCAATGCCGGCGCAAACATTCACAATGCGAACCGGGCGAATACGCCAATGATCAATGTGATCGGCGATCATGCGGTGCCTCATCTTAAATATGATGCACCTTTGACGTCAGACATTGTCGGTCTCGCCGGTCCGAACTCGCGTTGGATCAAATCCGCCAATAAAGTTGGAGAGACCGGAAAGCTCGCCGCCGAGGCGTTTGCTGCGAGCTTTGGCCCGAAGCCGGGTCCAGTTTCATTGCTATTGCCGGCCGATAGCGCTTGGCTCGAGGGCGGGCAGGTTGGAGAAACCCTCTCGCCGCCTGCTTTGCGACAAGTTCCTGTTGAAACAATTGAGGCCGGCGCAAACGCAATTCAGACCGCGAACAAGCCGGTCATCATCATCAACGGCACAGCGCTTACCGAGGCTGGCTTGAAAGCGGCGGCGAGATTGAAAGCCGCAGGTGTTCGCATCCTCACGGATACATTCTATGCCAAGATGCGACGCGGCGCTGGCGTCTTTGCGCCTGAGCGTTTGCAGTACTTTGCCGAGGGCGCCATGGCGGATCTCGAAGGCACCGACTTGATGGTCGTTGCTGGCACCAACGCGCCAGTGGCGTTCTTTGCATATCCCGGCAAACCGAGCCTTTTGGTACCTGATGACTGCACCGTGTTTGATTTGGGCGATGCCAGCACGGACAGCGCCGCATCACTGGACGCGCTTGCAGATGCGATGGGCGCGTCGGCGTCTGCGCCGGTTGAAGCCTTGGCTGAACCCGAACTTCCAAAAGGTGAGCTGTCGGCGCAATCTGTTGGGCAGAGCCTTGCGCGGCATATGCCGAAGAATGCGATTGTCTCCGATGATGGCGTCTCGAATGGGTTGCTCTCTTACTTGCCAACGATGAATGCCGAACCGCATGATTGGTTGATGCTGACCGGCGGCGCAATTGGGCAGGGCATGCCCTTGGCGCTCGGTGCCGCGATCGCCGCGCCTGATCGTAAAGTCATCTGTCTGTCTGGAGACGGCGCAGGCATGTATACCAATCAAGCGCTTTGGAGCATGGCCCGTGAGGGCGCAGACGTCACGACGATCGTCTTCGTCAATCACTCCTACCGCATCTTGAATATCGAACTCTATCGCACCGGTGCGGGCAATCCTGGTCCGACCGCGAAGGACATGTTGTCGATTGGCGGACCGGATATTGATTGGGTTCAATTGTCTTCCAGTTTGGGCGTGCCTGCGATTGAGGCGACCACTGCTGAAGTTTTCGACAAGGCCCTCGAAGAATCGATCGCGGCGAGCGGTCCAAGATTGATCGCTGCCGTCGTGCCAGGATAAAGTCGCGACCAAACGGAGCGACTTTATTGTCGCTCTGCTGCGAATTTATTCTCCAAACAGCTCAAAATGGCCCGGAAGTTAATCAGACACCCCGGATCTGTTAATACACTGCTGTTTCAGGGCTCTAGGCGTTAACCTTAATGCAAAGCCTGTCCGGCAATCTCTCCCCTGTCGCCAAGGTGTTGGAGACAGTGATGGTGGGTGTCCCAGACCCCGAATAACGTGGCGGGGCACCTTTCAATAGATGAGAGGAATAAGAAGATGCCATATTCAGATTTGGCAATAGATATTGCACCAGAGACCGGTTTGAATTCTGAAACCGCAACAGGTGAAGAGCTATATCGCGTGGGACTGGCCTATTCAGAAGGCGTTGACTGCGAACAAGACCTGATTGCTGCGCATAAATGGTTCAACCTTGCTGTGCTCAAAGGCAGCGACGATGCAAAAGTGTGCCGTCAAGAAATGGCCGACTTGCTCGACAAAGAAGACATCAAGTCTGCTCTGTCTGCAGCGCGTGCCTGGTTGCAGCTGGCAAACTAACGCGCCGGATTAGCCGCTAAAGGTCCCAAACATCTCCGTACCCTCGAATTTGGGGGTGGGGCAGACGTTTGTGTCTTCATCGTCTTCGGTCCGACAGGTCAGGTCTTGAACCCGTACATCCAGTTCCGAACAGGGAACAGGATAGGCGTCGAACATATTGAACTCCGACGTAGAGGTCGCGATACCGGTATTTTCGCGATCGATAATTCCAAAGCCCGAGCCGTTGAGGCTCTGGTCAACAATCTCGTAATTTGCGTTGATGAGGATCGATCCTTCTGACGTTCGCATCGCATAATGCACGTTCGGATTGCACTGATCCTCTGAAATCTCTGGATTGGCCTCAAAGCGAACGAGCACAGTGCCCTCGGCTAAATCCGCATACGGATCAACCGTTTCTGCAGCCTCGTTTCCACAGGCGCAGAGACCTAGCGTGACAGCTATAATCGCAAAGCCCTGTTTCATGTCACGTCCCCCGTCGAAATAAAGTCTTAGCTCTCATTGTAGCGATAGCCGACGCCGTAAAGCGTTTCGATCGCGTCAAACTCCTGGTCGCCTTCACGGAACTTTTTGCGCAGCCGTTTGATGTGGCTATCGATTGTTCTGTCATCGACATAGATCTGGTCATCATACGCGGCATCCATCAGATTATCGCGTGATTTCACATAGCCCGGACGTTGCGCAAGGGCCTGTAGAATAAGAAACTCGGTCACGGTCAGCCGCACCGGATGACCATCCCAAGAACAAGAATGCCGGTTTGGATCAAGCGTCAGGCGCCCGCGAACGATCGGTTTTACATCGCTCTCGTCTGGGCCTGCATCTGCAGAGCGCGAGCGTCGCAAGACGGCTTTTACCCGCTCAGAAAGCAACCGGTTCGAGCAGGGCTTTCTGACAAAATCATCGGCGCCAATATTGAAGCCAATGACTTCGTCAATTTCCTCGTCTTTCGAGGTCAGGAAGATTACCGGCAGTTCAGAGGTTTGGCGCAGCCGCTTGAGCAGTTCCATACCATCCATTTTCGGCATCTTCACATCGAGGATCGCAAGGTCAGGCGGACTGTCTGTCAGGGCGCCAAGCGCGCTGAGGCCATCATGATAGGTGCGAACCTGATACCCTTCGGCTTCGAAAAAGATCTTCAAAGAAGCAACGATGTTCTCGTCGTCATCTACCAGTGCCAGCGTCGTCATCATACAGCCCTTCGCGTTCAAACCACTCACCCTTGCCGGGCTTTTTGTTGGGGGCTGTTGAACCACGGTTCGAGTGCCGCCGGAAGCCCCGGCTGGGTTGATAATGCACTCTTACTTAGATTTTTGGCGCAGATTTGGGGTGAATGCGGCAATTTTGCGTTTTGATTCAGCACTCTGTGGCCGGATTGCCGCTTTCCGATTGGATTTCGGGCAGGCTTCTGTTCCGAACGTAACGCATTGGCTCTTGCCCGCATCCTTGGCTTTATAGAGCGCTTTGTCGGCCAGGCTGAGAACTTTACCCGGGTTTGAGCCATGATTTGGATATCGTGCATGTCCGATTGAAGCAGAGACGCGCAAGACCACACCGTTGTCCCAACGATACGGTCGGCTGATTATGTCGATTAGATATTCGGCATATTTTCGCACGCTGCTAAGCGTTCCATCGACATCCTCAAGTAGGATAACGAATTCATCGCCGCCCAGGCGAACGAGGAGATCCTGCTCATCGGTCACTTCCCGCAACCGGCCAGCCATCGCTTTGATCAGATAGTCGCCGGCATTATGGCCATGCGTGTCATTCACCGATTTGAAGCCATCGAGGTCGATGAGAAGGATATCGAAGGCGTCGCCGTGTTGGAGTTCTTCGAATCGCTTCTGCAGGCTGATTCGATTTCCCAGACCAGTTAAGTGGTCGTGCGCGGCGAGGTGAGACTGGTATTCAACCAAATCCAGAAGCTGCCGGTTCACTTTCTCGCTTTGTTGAATCAGCATGATCGCCGCCCCGCCACAACCGAGGATGGAGATTACGATGATGAAGGAGGACATCAGAATGTCGTTCTGCGGTGAGATTGTGAATTCAGGTAAGAACTTCCCGGTCATTCCCAAATAGGCAATCGCAAGCACAACAACTAAATTCAAGAAGGTCAGCATGATTGTGTCGCGCGTTGTCAAAATGATCGCGGCAACAACGGGAAGGATTGGCAGCATACCAACATGATAGCCTGTAACCCCGCCCGAGAATGCGATCTCCGCCCATAGCAGCGCTGAGAACCCGATGAGGAGTAACCGAATATAGGGTTCTGGTTTCTGTCCCCAAATCGCGACCAGCATGGTGGCGACTGAGACCGTGCAAATGACGACGCAACTTATAAGGTCGAACCAGACCGCGCCTGGCGCATTGAGCTGCATGATTTGCAGAGCGGTGTAGCACCCGGCCATTATGACAGCGAACAGAGAGACCATAACCATCCGTCGCCGTTGGACATCGTCCGACGACAGAATAAAGCTGCCATCGTCCGGAACCCATCGGGTCTTCGGGAAGATGGCGCCAAGCAGGTTAAACAAACGATCCAATAGGCCAGCCATATGATTGTCCCGGCAACTTACTGGGTCAGCGATAAAATGCGGTTGATCAATTCGTTCAAATTTGACCGAACCGTCAGTCCTAACAGGCTCCCGAAATCCGCTCTGGCTTGACGGGTTTTGATCCTTTGGCTAACAGCCCCCTCATGAAAACGATCCTGCATCATCTGCATCCACTGACCTGACGCGTCCTTAGAGGCGCGAACGATCTCGATGCGCCTTCTTGTTTTCTCATCCACTCGATTTGTTTGACCAGAACGCCAAGGTGTTCATCGACCTAAACTTTTGCTGGACTGGTCGGTTATCGCAATAAGCGTGTGCCCTTGGTTCCAGCAGCCAAACCTTCACACCCGCTACGGCTTCGTCTATGCGGAGCGCGACCCGAGATAAAGGCCAAGACCATGGGCAAACAAAAACCGCCAAAACCGATCGATCTGGCGCGTAAACCACGCGGCTTCCCCGATAAGCGGGAAGGTCTAATTCATGCTGAGCAGACCATGATCGAACGGGTGACGTCGGTCTATCGCCGCTGGGGGTTTGAAGGCCTGGATACCGGCGCGTTTGAGTTTGCAGATGCGCTTGGCAAGTTTCTGCCGGATCAAGATCGACCGAATGCGGGCGTTTTTGCTCTACAGGATGATGACGAGCAATGGATGAGCTTGCGCTATGACCTGACCGCGCCACTGGCTCGGTTCGCGGCTGAGAATTGGCAGACGCTGCCGAAACCGTTTCGTCGGTTCGCGGCGGGCCCCGTTTGGCGGAACGAAAAGCCGGGGCCGGGGCGGTTCCGAGAGTTTTTGCAATGTGATGCAGATACGGTGGGCGCCGCTGGGCCGCATGCGGATGCAGAGATGATCGCTATGGCCGCTGAAGCGATGCGCGCAGCCGGCGCATCCGACGGAGAGTTTGCAATCCGGGTAAACACCCGGCGTCTGCTCAATGCGGTGCTGGAAAGTGTTGGCGCAAACGATGAAACCGTGCGCCTGACCATTTTACGGGCTCTAGATAAGCTCGACAAATTCGGAACCGGCGGCGTTGCCGAGCTTCTGGGCGCAGGCCGCATGGATGAGAGCGGAGACTTCACCAAAGGCGCCGGCCTCGATGCAGCAAGCGTGAAAAGTGTACTCGCATTTGCAGAGGCTGGTCGAACGACGCGCGGAGAAACCCTCGAAGCGCTTGGGTCAGCGGTCGGTACCGGTGAGGAAGCACAAGCGGGTCTGCAGGAGCTTGAAGCAATATCCCGGGCGCTTGAAGCCCTCGGAACGCCGGAAAATGATGTGAAGTTTGATCCCTCCATTGTCCGCGGTCTGGAATATTATACCGGCCCGGTCTTTGAGGCTGAGCTCCTCAAAGACACGGTTGATGAGGACGGAAACACGGTTCGGATTGGCTCGGTTGGCGGCGGTGGCCGATACGATGATCTGGTCGCTCGCTTCACAGGCGAAAAGATTCCCGCAACAGGATTCTCGGTCGGAATCAGTCGCCTCGCAGCCGCATTTGCGATCAGCGGCGACATCGCTGCGTTGAACGGTCCGGTCGTTGTTTTGAACATGGATCGCGAAAATCCGGCAACGGCGCTACAGCTTGCGACCGAGCTTAGGAATGCAGGCATTCGAGCTGAGGCCTATATGGGCAGTTCGGGCATGCGCCCGCAGATGAAATATGCAGACCGGCGACGCGCCCCTGCCGTCTTGATGGTCGGCACGGACGAGCTCGAAAAAGGCGTCGTCACGATCAAAGACTTGAAAGAAGGCGCTCGGCAGGCGGCGGCGATTGATAGCAATGAGGCCTATCGGGAAGCGCGCCCTGGTCAATTCGAAGCGCCACGCGAAGACTTGATCGCCCGCGTGCGCGAAATTGTGGAGGCCGACCAATGAGCCTTTCACAAATCGCATTTGAAGCGCTCGCAGCGCAGGGCGGTGACCATGTTGAACCCGACTTTTTGATGAAAGGCAGTGTGCCGGTCGAACTGTCAGGCGAGGCTGTGCGCAATCGCATTTGCAGCTTCACAGATCGACAGGGAAGAGAATGGGCGCTGCGCCCGGATCTCACGCTTCCGGTTGCACAGATGGAAGTTGCTGCACGTGAAGAGGCGGATCTCGGCGAAACCTTGCGGCACTATCGCGGACGGGTCTTCAGACTTCCTGCTGTGTCCGGCGAGCCAGTTGAGTATGAACAGGTTGGGCTTGAGCGCTTCGGCGCACCCCGAAGCGGCGAACAGGACGCTTGGTTGTTTGAAACGCTTGGCGACGTCTGCAAGGGCGCGGGCATTGGTTCAGCCCATGTCTGTTTTGGCGACCTTTCCATATTCCCTGCTTTTGTTGATGCGCTCGATTTGCCGGGCGATGTGGGAGCCGGCCTGAAACGTGCTTTTCGCCAAGAAGGCGGCGTCCGCGCTTATCTTGATGGCCAAGATCGAAATCGCAGCGGTCTGGCAGGTCGCGTCTCGGATATGTCCCATGAGGAAATAGGGGCTTTTGTCGAGGATATCTTCGCGATGACAGGCATTCGCCCTGTCGGCGAGCGGACCGCAGATGAAATCGTCGAACGCTTGGCAGCGCGCTCCAAGGTGGGGTCACAATTTGAAATCGACGAAAAACAAAAAGCTGTCCTCAACCGGGTCCTGACTTTGGAGGCCCCCATAGCAGAAGCCTCCGCCGCACTTTCCGGGATCGCGAGCGATGCAGGTTTGAACGATCTGTCTGATACGCTCGACCGGTTTCGAGCTCGGGCCGATAAATTGGCGCAAACGACGGCTGGCCTGTTCGATAGCGCAGCCATGTTTGCGACGCGGTTCGGCCGACGTTTCACTTACTATGATGGCTTTGTTTTCGAGATCGCGCGCGATGATGGCAGTGACGCAATGATGCGTCCGTTCGCAGCCGGGGGGCGGTATGATTCGCTTCTCTCGGATTTGTCTGGCGGCAGTGTCTCTGCGACAGCGATTGGCGGCATCGTTATCCCGCACCGACTAGAGCGGATTGTAGGAGCAAGCGAATGACCAGGCTGACAATTGCAATTCCCTCGAAGGGACGCCTGAAAGAAAAGTCCGAAGACTTGCTCACAGCAAGCGGATTCAAGTTGCGCCAAAAAGGCGGCGGGCGCGGGTATAGCGCCGAGCTTAAAGGCTTACCTGATGCAGATGTCATGCTCTTGTCGGCGCGCGAAATTGCCGAAGAGCTAATTGCCGGTAACCTGCACGTTGGTGTTACCGGCGAAGACTTACTGCATGATCTTTCGAGTTCTATCGCAACCGATGTTGATGTGATGCGCCGACTTGGGTTTGGCGGGGCTGATGTCATTGTTGCCGTGCCAGCCGCTTGGCTCGACGTCGATACAATGGCAGATTTGGAGGCCGCCGCGTTTCTGTTTAGGCAGCGTCACGGGCGCCGGATGCGGGTTGCTACGAAGTATTTGCAGCTAACGCGCCAGTTCTTCGCTGACAGAGCCGTTGGCGATTACCGACTGATCGAAAGCCCTGGGGCCACCGAAGCTGCACCTGCAGCCGGAACAGCTGAAGTGGTCGTCGACATTACTTCAACGGGCGCAACTTTGAAGGCCAATGACCTGAAGATCCTCCAGGACGGTGTGATCTTGAAAAGCGAGGCATCTTTGGTTGGATCGCTGAATGCGGCGTGGTCGGAAGAAACTGTCTCAACGTTGCGGGTGTTTCTTGATGGAATCGAAGCAACAGCGGCAGCCAAAACCTTGTCTCGTCTCCAAGTGTCGGGAGAGATCTCGCCTGAGGTGGTCGCCAAATATGACCTGCGCTTGGTTAATCAAAGCTTGGCTCTCTGTCCCACCAATAGAGCGAGTGAAGTCGCTCGCGCGCTTACCAATGCGGGTGCCGAAATAGTAGCAATTGCAACAGTCGACCAAGTGTTCAGCGCTGACAACGCTGTCTTTGATGTTTTCGTTAAGAAGCTGTCACAAAGCGCTTGACGCGCTGCGACAACTTGGCAATACAGATGAGGCAAGTTTCTGGGAGGAAACGCTGCAATCACTTTTCAGGGCGTGACCGAATGGTCGCGCCTTTTTTCTTTTCCGAGTTTCCCAAAATCTATTTCCCCAAAGAAAAAGCGACCCCCAAAAGGGAGTCGCCAAGATGTTTGGAGTGAGATTTATCAACCTAGCGACACTCAGGGGGAGAGAGGGTAAGGGAAGCCGCCAAGTCATTTATTATTGAATATCAATAACAGTTTATCGTTTCTCGTCAATCATTTTCTCAAATAATTTGTCTGAAAGTTTTGTAAGGAAGATTTGCCTTCCGATTATGTGGTGCTAGAGAATGAATGTGTCACAATTGTAGCATGCGCGGCACAATTTGCCCGCTTCACGTCCTGTGTTGACTTTCAATCGGAGCGTGGCCAAGCGTTCGCTTAAGGCAGTAAGTCTCAAAATAGAATCAGACAGGAGCAAAACATGTCGGATCCGCGTCAGCACATCATGCCGGTTTATCGTCCACCGGAGGAAGCGTTTGAGCGCGGAGATGGTGTCCGTCTGATCACCGAAGAGGGAAAGTCCTATTTGGACTTTGTTGCAGGCATTGCGGTCAGTGCGCTCGGGCATTCACACCCAGCCATGGTGGCGGCTCTGCAAGACCAGGCCGGAAAACTCTGGCACACCTCGAACATGTTCCGCGTTCCGGCCGGTGAAGAACTGGCCCGCAAAATGTGTGAGCGACTGCCTTTTGCAGACCGCGTCTTTTTCACCAATTCCGGCACCGAGGCGATTGAGTGTGCAATTAAGACCGCGCGCAAATATCATTGGGCGAATGGAAACGAAGACCGGTACGAGATCGTGACATTCAGCGGCGCGTTTCACGGCCGCTCACTTGGCGCGATCAATGCCGGCGGCAATCCGAAATATCTAGAAGGGTTTGGCCCGCCTTTAGCTGGGTTCACGCAAGTTGAGTTTGGTGATCATGAAGCGCTTGATGCGGCAGTCACTGAAAAGACCGCAGCGGTCTTGGTTGAGCCTGTGCAAGGAGAAGGCGGCGTTCGAGCCATTCCAGAATCTTGCCTCACCGAGCTGCGCAAAATGTGCACCGAACGCGGCGCGCTTTTGATCTATGATGAAGTCCAGTGCGGCATGGGTCGAACCGGGCAATTGTTCGCGCACGAATGGGCGACCGAGGCTGAACCAGATATCATGTGCGTGGCCAAAGGTGTCGGCGGCGGCTTTCCTTTCGGCGCGTGTTTGACCAGCGAAGCCACCGGTGCGGTGATGCAACCAGGCAGCCATGGGTCGACCTATGGCGGCAACCCATTGGCGATGGCCGTCGGAAATGTGGTTTGGGACATCATCTCAGATGAAGCTTTCCTAGAGCAGGTTCGCCGCGTCGCAGGCACGGTCGCGCAAGGACTGAAATCGCTCGCAGACAGCCATCCTAATAAAGTCGAGGGGGTCACAGGAAAAGGACTTCTGACCGGCTTGAAACTGAAGGCGCTGCCGAAGCCCGTTCAAAACGCCTGCCGTGACAATGGTCTTCTTGTCGGCGTTGCCGGGAACAATGTCCTGCGATTAGCCCCGCCGCTTGTGATCGAAGATGCAGACGTTCGCGAAGCGGTCGGCATTATGGATACTGTGATCGGCAGTTGGGAAATCGCCAGCTAGTCGTTTTCGACCGCCAAGTCGTCCAAACCTTCACATTGCTCCGAATATCCTTAATCCTAGGACATTCAGCAATTTGATGAGGCGCGGCGGCATATGGTTTTCTATCTCGGGTTAGGGGCCTTATCGGCCTTGATCGTCACCGTGGTCATTCTGTTCAATCAATTGGTTGGCAAGCGAAACATGGTCAATAATGGTTGGGCTGACATTGATGTTCAGCTCAAACGTCGTGCGGATCTGATCCCGCAATTGGTGACCACAGTGCAGGGCTATGCCAGCCATGAACGCCAATTGTTCGAAGACGTTATCATGAAGCGCAACGCGGCGCTTCAGGCCGGCGACGACCCTGCGGCCCGGGGCAGTAAGGAAAGCGCATTGGCCAGTCCGGTTAGCAAACTCGTCGCTTTAGCTGAAGATTATCCAGATTTGAAAGCGAGCGATAACTTCAAGACTCTACAGGATGAGCTGTCGGAAACCGAAAACAAGATCGAGATGGCGCGCCGGTTCTATAATGGCGCTGTGCGTGAGATGAATGTGGCCGTTGAGAGCTTCCCCGGCAATCTGATTGCGGGTCCGTTTGGATTTGTTCGCCGTCATTTCTTTGAGATTTCTATGTCAGATCGCGCTGTGCCATCGCTTAATCTTGGCGGTGATGCATGACGCAATGGTTGCGGCGATGGATCAGCGTCATTCTGATTGTGAGCGCGGCCACGATGGCCAGCGCGCAAGAAGACATCCGGAAATTTGATGTTGATATAGAGGTTGAGAAAGACGGTGATATCCTCGTCACCGAAACCATCGCGGTGAAGGTTGAGGGGCGCAATATTCGGCGCGGGATTTTCCGAGAGCTGCCCGCCTATTACGCCGATGAGGATGGGCCCGGGAAACTTCCCTATCGCTATAATGTTTTAAGCGTTCAAAAAGATGGTCGCCGCGAACCGTATGACCGGGAAACCAATGGCAATGCGGTGCTCATTCGGATCGGAGATCCAGATCGCTTCTTAGCTTATCGCGAGCACGTTTATGAAATCCGGTACCGCGTCAAAAACCAGATTCGATATTTTGAAGGTTATGATGAGCTTTATTGGAACGTCACTGGCAATTATTGGCAGTTTCCAATCCAAACCGCATCCGCGCGGATAACCTTCCCAGATGGCGTGCGTGTGCAAGGCACCGATGTTTTTACCGGCGGGTTCGAAGCGGTAGACCGAGGCGCGTCATATCAAACGGTCGCAGGCGTGCAGGAGTTTCAGACAACCGAGGCGCTGGGTGTTCGCGAAGGTCTGACCGTCTCTGTTCGGATCGACAAAGGCTTGATCGACGCGCCATCCGCCGGAGACAAAGGTTGGCTATGGTGGGCTCGGAACGGCTCGCTCGCTGCGCTTATTGCCTCCGTCTTTGGCCTGTTTGGGTTTTATTATCGCAGCTTCGACCGTGTCGGACGTGATCCGGTAAAAGGCCCCGTCTTTCCACAATATGAGCCACCAAAAGGGTATTCTCCCGCCGCAGCGCACCACATCTATCACCGCGGGCATCGAGGGCATGATGGCCTGATCGCAAGCCTCATGTATCTGGCCTCGAAGGGGCATATGCGGATTGATGTTGATAAAAATGACAAGAAAAAAACGACCCTCTCAAAAGGAACAGGCATAGGTGGGGCGCGGTTCCCAGCAGAGATTGCAAACCTTTATGAGGATCTATTTGGATCCAGAGTCTCGCTCATCCTGGGCGATAAATACAATGACAACTTCACCGCGGCCTATACCAGTTTCAAGGAAGAAGTGTCCGCCAAGTATGGCGAATCCTATTTCAAATGGAATGCGGGATATGTCGTGATTGGCGGCATCCTCGCTCTGTTTGCGATAATCTTCGCGGTGCTTCAGCACTCCTATTGGAGCATTTGGCATACAGCTGGCGTCATCGCCTTGATCGGTTTGAACGGGGTCTTCATGTACCTGATGCCCGCGCCTTCGCGCAAAGGCCAGGATGTCCGCACCCATTTTGAGGGCTTTCGCTTGTATATGGAGAAGGCCGAGAAGCTACAGTTAAACGCGGTTGAGGTCGGCAGTGATGCGCCGCCGCCAATGACCACCGCGCGTTATGAAAAGTTTCTTCCATATGCAGTCGCGCTCGGCGTGGAAAAGCCGTGGACCAAGCATTTTGAACGCCTGATCCCCGAAGAAGCCGCAAACTTTAGTCCTGGTTGGACAAATATGAATGCGGGTCGGTTTGGATCGATTGGGGGTATGACCGACAGTATGGTCTCTGGCATGAGTTCTGGCGTCTCAACGGCCTTGCCGCAGAGCTCTAGTTCTTCAGGCGGGGGAGGCGGTGGATTCTCGGGCGGCGGCGGCGGAGGAGGAGGCGGCGGAGGCTGGTAAGCTGAGGCAACTCGATGCGGCGCTCAAGTTTTCCATTTCAAAACGGCTGGGCTTAGCGGGTTCTCGAACGATTTGTGGCATCGCCCTGACGCCTCCCAGGCTTTCTTCAGACTGAGATACCAAAGAAATTGTTTATCTGAGTCGCCGACCAGCATGCCTTTGCCGCGATAGCCCATATTCTTCTGCCGCAACGCCATAATGTTCACATCCTGGTTCAAGAAAGGCCGGGCAAAGAAAGTCGCGAACGGGCGGATAGCGCCAAGGATTGGGGTATCCCAATAGAAGATTTGGCGAAGCGTCGTGCTGTGCTCGTCAATTGGCGTGAGTGCCGTGAGACCCAGCACACAATGCTTTGCGTTTTGAATGTACTCGGCGCGCAATCCGGGAAGGCTAAACGCAATACGAACTGAGATGGCGCCGCCAATCAGATGATAGATGTCGCTGTTGACTGGCGCGTGGGGCATCATCGTGAAGCCGAACGGACTTGGTTCGAACTGTTTGCGCTTTTCCTTCAAGATGCCGTTGCCGCGCCAAAGCGGAGAGCGATGAACAAATGGCGTATGGGCCGGGTCAAGCAGGCCATAAACGGCATCATCTTGATGCGCGGGTATGGTCACCTTCTCCATAAAACGGACTTTGCCCTTTGGGCCGTCAAACTTTGGAACCGGACCAGGTGTCGTTGCAGCGTCATCATCCGCAGCGATAAAGGTCCAGATTAGACCTTCACTCGCAGTGCATGGAACATTGATCGCGTTAACAGCGTCTTGGGCGGAGCATTGATCCTTCGCATCGCGCGTGAGCAACAGGTCTCTGCCGCAAATTTTAAACGGTTTGGTAGATCGTCGCGGCACTTCTGTCAGGCGTGCCGCAACGTACCATTTGTCTTGGATGAAACCGCTATTGATAACGCTACCAATTGGTGCGCTCGCCTCTCCGGCGGCTGCTTGGCTTTGCATGCGAACCGTCCCTCATTTTCCTCAGAGCCTCTCCCAAAGCTCTCCCTCAAAATCAGTCTAGGGATTACGCGGGTCTGGGCAAGGCTAGATAACTGCGGACCAGGGACGGTCGCTCTTCTGCTGAATGAATGGGCTACCCCGGACTTGCCGCCGATCCGGCAAGCAGGCCGCCATCTAGGGTCAGGACTTCGCCGGTCATATAGGTGGCATCATCGCTGGCCAGCATCACAGCCAATGCGGCGACCTCCGCGGGTTGTCCGAACCGCTTGAGCGGCGTGTCATCGACCAAAGCCGCCATTTTCTCCTCGCGATCCGGACCGTCACCAATCATTGGCTCCCAAATTGGCGTGAGGATTGCGGCTGGCGCGATGGCATTGCATCGGATCGCCCAGCCTTGTTGAGCACAGTAAAGCGCTACTGAGCGCGTGTGATTTATGATCGCGGCTTTTGAGCTGGCATAAGCGGACGCGCCGGGAATGCCGACTAGTCCAGAGCGGGAGGAGATGTTGATGATGCTCCCGGCTGCCGCGGCTTTCATCGCAGCGATCGCCGTTCTGCAGCCAAGAAAGGTGCCATCAAGGTTCACAGCATGCACGGCGTGCCAGGCCTCAAGCGAGGCATTGGCGGGATCATGCACGAGTTCGCCGGACTCGAATCCGGTAATTCCGGCATTGTTGACCAGAATGTCAAGGCGAGGGTGGGCCTCCAATATGGCGGTCCAATCGGCTTCGGAAGAGACATCCAAATGGGCATAGGTGCCGCCAATCGCGTCGGCGAGCGCTTGGCCCTCCGCATCATTGATATCGGTGACGATAACGCGGGCGCCTTGCTCGGCGAAGGCTTTCGCAATGGCCGCACCAATACCGCTGGCAGACCCAGTGATGAGGGCAATTTTATTTTTCAAACGGGGCATGAGAGATCTTTCGAAAATAAGAGAATAGACGCGCAAACGGCGCGTTAGGGGCAAATTTCGATATCCGGAAAACCGGTGCCGCTAGTTCATTTCTCTGCGAAAGCTCCTCTTGAATGGTTTTCGAATAAACCAAACGCGTCTTGCGTCAAACGGTTTTTCAAACCTATCATGGGCACAGCTAAGTGGGAGCATAGGATGACTGAGAAACAACGCGTGACCGGATTCGGTGGATTTTTCTTTCGGGCGAAAGACCCATCAACCCTTGCAAAATGGTACACTGAAAACTTCGGCATCGATCCCGTTCCGAGTGATTATGACACCCAACCTTGGCACCAAGATGAAGGCCCGACTGTGTTCGCGCCGTTCAGCGCAGACACAACTTATTTCGGCGAAGACATGTCGAAGACGTTTATGATGAACTTCCGCGTCGACGACCTGGATAAGATGGTTGCGCAACTGCGCGCGAACGGCAACGACGTCACAATGGACGAGGGGAACCCTTACCCGAACGGTCTGTTTGCAAACGTCATGGATCCCGAAGGCAATCCGATCCAGCTCTGGCAGCCGCAGCATAATCCAGGCTGACGACCTACCAAGGACGAGCGTTTCCGGCTTCTGCCGCTTTTACTGCCGCGCGTTCGCGATCATTGCGTTCAGCTTTCAGAATGCGAACAGCTTCCGGTTTTGTCTTCGGACGAGCACCCGCTGCGAACGCCGATGCGATCTTTTTGAGTTCTGGCGCCGAATGAGCCTTGTTCAAACGATCTATCTTGCTTTCAAACTCTGACTGATTGCGCGATAGAGTTTCTAACTCGGAGACAATTTGGGCCATAGCACCCGCCGACATTGATGGAGCTTTAGGTTTGGTCTTGCGTGCTGGCTGCTTTTTCTTCGTGAGGACAGCCATCAATGCGGCAAAGCTTTCAACGCTATTACCGCTGGTCTTTTCGGAAACAGCTACCAAAGCCTTTTTCTGCGTCGCCGTTAGCCCCGTTGGATTGGCTTTTGCCAATTTGCCAAGGATTTCCAAGAAACCCTCTATCTTCACTTTTTCTGTCGGTCCGAACATGTTTTTGCGCTTTCAAAAAGGATGTTTGGGCAATTTACTAGATCATACATTGTTCAATTCGCGAGCAATGTCATTGCCAAAAGCCTTGAGCAATTCAGGAGTGCTGGGATCGTTTGTATCGTTCTGGAAATAGGCGAGCGTTCGATTAAAGGTTGCGTTCGCAAAAGCAGCGCGCCGTGGGATAATAGTTGGCACGACATGTCTGATACCACGCCAAGCCTTGGAAACATCGTTACCTTCCACGATTTCCCAAATCGGGCGTTCAATATTTGAAAGCGTCGTACCATTCGCTCGGTTGCAGACAAAAAAGGCGCGATTTAGATAGCTGTTGAGGCTAGGCTTGATGGAATTTGCTTGCATTACAAAATTGCGCACTGCTTCGACGGACATCCGATCAGGGATGGTAGGAATGATCAGAGATTGCGATGCCGTTAGCGCATTGACTGCGCCTAAAGAGAGCCGTGGCGGAGCATCAATTATGACAACATCAAACTTATTTCGAATGTCTTCTCGATACAGATATTCGGCCAATATATAGCGTGGGTCGGCTTCAGATTCTTTTAGTAACCACTGCACCATCATCCTGTTCTCGAGACCTGTGAATGAGTAGCCACAGGGCACGAGAAAAGTTTTTTGGAGTGGGCTACCAGCGAGTTGAAGCTGAACGTCGTTTGGTGAGACTTGCCTTGCGCCCTGCTCAAATAGGTGATCCACTTTTACATCTGGAAGCGATCCAAGTGCAGACGTCGCTAGCAATGTCGTCGTTGCCGAACCTTGAAAGTCTAGATCAATAATTAAGACGCGCTTTCC
Organism: Henriciella sp.; assembly: GCA_039970335.1. Taxonomy (GTDB): domain Bacteria; phylum Pseudomonadota; class Alphaproteobacteria; order Caulobacterales; family Hyphomonadaceae; genus Henriciella. The sequence goes on from JBDVMC010000012.1 coordinate 152,619, forward strand.
CATCTCAGTATCGAAATGCGCGGCAAGATTGGCGGCCAACGTAGTTTTGCCGACTCCGCCTTTAAGGTTCATGACAGTGATGACTTCGAGATCTCCAGAACCCATATCGGCATCATATGTCTTGTGAGGCTTGTTATCGTGGACCAGCCAAAGGTCTTCATCATTCCCAAGGAGACTTTTCCGAAGGGCGTTGTATTTGCGGTTCTCACCAGCCAATTCTGCGCGCTCGGCGCGGCACTTTTTTAGCTCGCGGTCTGATTTTTCCTGCGTAGTTTGCAGGTCAGCATGAGCGTTTTTGAGTTTTCGGAAGTCTGTCCACGCTTCCGTATTTCGTTTCCCAAAAAAGTAACCGATTGAGAAAATCGCCGATGCGATGGCAAGCGCGGATGGAATGATCTTTAAGAGATCATCTGTGATGTTCATTTTAGCGTTTTCCCCTTTCGCTATAAAAAGAGGAAACTTTACGGTCGGATTTTTGTCAATTGAAACAAAGAACCTTTAGCAGCCAAGTCTAAATCTAAACGCGTCATATCCGAAATCGCTGATCAGCTCGATCGACCCGTCTTCATGACGGATCGCCAGGTTCGCGAGCGGGTTGCCGTTGAACGTGTTGGTTTTCACGAACGTATAATGCATCTGATCTTTGAAGATGACGCGGTCGCCCGGTTGCAGCGGCGCTTCGAACGAATAGTCGCCAATAATATCACCGGTCATGCAGGTTCGCCCGGCAAGCCGGTATGTGTGCGCCAGAACGTCAGGTTCTCCGGCCCCAACAATCTCTGGGCGATACGGCGCTTCAAGCACGTCCGGCATATGCGTTGAGGCACTGGCATCGAGCAAAGCAATCTCACCCTCATTCCAATGCAAATCCACCACGCTTGCGTGCAGTTCGCCCGTATTCACGACCAGGCCGCCACCTGGTTCCAGAATGACATCCACATCAAAGCGCGCGCGAAAACGTTTGATCGCCGCGATCAAAGCATCAACATCATAACCGGGCTTATTGAGGAAATGGCCGCCGCCGAAATTCACGGCGCTGACCTGCGCAAGATAGGGCGCGAACTGCTCCGCGACATGGTCGATCAATCCTGTTGAGCCGTCCGCCATACTCTCGCAAAGCGCGTGAACGTGGAAAATGTCGACGCCCGCCCAATCAATTTGATCAAGCTTGCCAGGCACTTCGCCAAACCGGGACATTGGCGCGCACGGGTCGTAAAGGTCGCCGCCCAAAGTTGCGTTCGAATAGCCAGGGTTCACACGCATGCCTATTTGCGCGCCCGCTGCTTTTGCGATGGCGCCATATTGCGAAAGCTGCGCTGCCGAGTTGAAATAGATGTGCTGCGCCATCGCGGAGAGGCGTTCCACCTCGCCTGGCGCATAGGCAGGGGAGTAGACGTGAACTTCTTTGCCGAACGTTTCGGCGCCGAGCCTAGCTTCCTGTTCGCCGCTCGCGGTCGTGCCATCGAGATAGTTTCGCATCATCGGGAAGGCCGCGGGCAGCGCAAAAGCTTTGGTTGCCAGCAGGATCTTACATCCGGCCTCTGTGCGAACGCGCTGCGCCGTTTCCAGATTGGCATGCAAGCGCGTCATGTCGAGCACGAAGCAAGGTGTGATTATCTTCTCCGCCACGCGACAAGCCTCTTTATGGAATAAACGTTTCTGAGCTAGGCTAACCCAAATAGGGAAATGATCGAAAAATGCACCTGCGAACTGCAACTCGAGACGATATTCCGGCGATCGAAGCCTTGATGGCGGCGTCCATGGCAGCGCTTTTGCCGAAATTCCTGGACGAAAAACAAGTTGAACGATCGAGCGAGACGATGGGCGTCGATACGCTTCTGGTCGATGATGGAACCTATTTCCTGGTCTATATCGAAGACGCGCTGGCGGGGTGCGGAGGTTGGTCGCGGCGCAAGACACTGTATGGCGGCAACCATACGACCGGACGCGATGATGCGCTCGCAGACCCAGCGACAGAACCTGCCAAAATCCGAGCCATGTACACGCATCCCGATTTTACCCGCCGCGGGATTGGGCGGTTTCTGCTGGATGCCGGAGAGACCGCCGCCAAAGCCGAAGGGTTCAAGGCGATGGAAATGGGCTCGACCGCGCCGGGTCGCCCGCTCTATGAGGCGGCGGGATACACGTTCATGGAAGATCTTTCGCAGCCGAGCGAAGACGGGACCATCGTACCGATCCTTCGCATGCGAAAAGCGTTGGTTTGAACTTTTAGTCTTCGTCGATCAATCGACCATTGCTGTCACGGATTTCTGGCCCGTGCACTCTAACGCGGCCATCCCCAAATGGCGCGTCGCGGTCATGCAAAGCTTGTTTCAAGCCAACCTCTCCCGCGTGCCTGACAAACGCCTTGGCACTTGCAGCTTGATGCCCGCGTGCATCATTCTCGACTGCATAGCGCTGTAAGGTTCGCGCGCCCATCAGCTCCAAGCCCATGTTCACAGCACGCTTATTGGCCGCGAGAATATCCGGATCGATCAAGGCAAATCGATCGGCCAAACCTTCGACCTCTGCTTCCAACAAATCTGCGGGCACGGCTTTTAGGGCGAAGCCAATTTCCGCCGCTTGTTTGCCGGTAATGCTGTCGCCAGTGAGCAGGAGGCGCTTGGTCCATTGCGGCCCCAAATTGTGCAACCAGAATTGGTTCGGCAGAGCGCCCAAGTCTCGCCCGGCTGGAAATCCAATTTCGGCATCCTCTGCGCAAATCACGATGTCGCAGAGCAAAGCGAGGTCCGTACCGCCGGCTTTGCAATGCCCGTGCACCTGCGCGATCACAGGCTTATGCATATCGAAAGCGGCCATGCGATAGCGCTGTGCGCGCTCGAGCTGCCAGATATCATCATCCACGCTTCGCCCGCCGCGATAGGGTGCATCCGGGCTCTCAGCTTGTAGTCGAGAGATTGGAACCTGATCGCCGCCCGCAAGATCATACCCGGCTGTAAAAGCGCGTCCGGCGCCTTTGATAATTGCGCAATGCACATCTTTGCGCGCATCGGCGTCCCAAAGCGCTTCGGACAATTCGGCCTGCATTTTCAGGCTCATCGCGTTGAGTTTCTTAGGGCGGTTTAGCGTGATCCGCGCCCGCCCATTGTCGATTTCGTAGAGGATGGTGTCGAACATGACTGTGACCCTAGGCGTTCGGCCTAAAGGATGAAAGCCCGAGCGGTATTTCAAACAATCCACTTGTAATATCTATAAATCTAGATATATAGAATGTATGAACGATACCAAAGCCGCCTCCGTCTTCGCCGCACTGGGCCATCCCAGCCGGGTCTCAATCCTACGCCTTCTGGTTCAGGCCGGGCCTGATGGATTGAACGTTTCGCAAATGCGCGATCATCTCAGCATGCCCGCCACGACGTTCGGTCATCACTTGAAAGCCATGGCGGATGCCGGGCTTGTGAAACAAAGCCGTGCCGGGCGCGCCCTGATATCTTTCGCCAATTATGATGCCCTGCGTGATCTGACGGCGTTCCTGATGGAAGATTGCTGCGCCGGTATTTTTAGCCCTCAACCTGTCCTCGCATTGGAGACCAAATGAAACGCATTCACATACATATCAGCGCCGAAGATCTCGCGGCGACCAAACGCTTCTATTCCGCGCTGTTTGGCCAAGCCCCAAGCGTCGATAAGCCCGACTATATGAAATGGATGCTGGACGATCCGCGCATCAATCTTGCGGTCAGCCAGCGCGATGGCGCCACGCGCGGCGTCGACCATGTCGGCATTCAGGTCGACAGCGATGATGAGCTGGAAGCGGTCAACGCGTCGCTCCAAGCGGCTGAACAATCAACGCTAGCTGAACCTGGCGCGAATTGCTGCTACGCCGCTTCAAACAAGCATTGGGCAAAAGACCCGCAAGGCGTGGTCTGGGAAATGTTCCATTCGATGGATTCGATCCCGACCTACGGACACGATTTGCGCGATGAGATCCCGCATCAACCGCTCGCGAAAGAGGCGGGTGGCTGCTGCTGATCAAGGGTCGCAGTGCCAGCAAAGCTCCTCGATAGAGCCTGCGCCAATTGGACTGCCGGGCGGGGTTTTCAGGACTTCGCGCTCAACCGGAACTTCGCGTTCCAGATGAATTTGGATGCGTTTTGAGAGCAACGCAAAATGCTGTTTCTCTTTGTCCGTCCGCGCCGCTCGACGACCGTTTAGACGCGCCTCTATTTCTTCGAGTTTGCCATTCGCCGCGCCCGTCACGTCTATAGAGCTGCTTGGGTCCGCGGCGACTGCAATCAACGCGTCAACAAAGCGACCTTGAACGACCCGTGCCAGCGGACGATGGCGCATCGTGTCATGGCGTTTGAACGCTGCTTCCTCGATTTGCGTCAGGTAACCCGAGAGCGGAAGAGCGACCTCGGACCTTTGCTCATAGGCAGCAATTCGCTCCAATCGGTCCGTATGGAGCAAGGCGCCGAGGGTAAGATCTGAGGCGATCACTGCCGCCGACGGTAAGTCAAACACAGCGCCGGTTCGTGATGGGAATATCTCGATCGTCTGCCCACCCCCTGCGAATCCAACATCGCCTGGTGTCAGCAAATTCAATATCCGGTCGGGAAGGTCTAACTGCGTCGGCTCTAGGGTTGCAAGCAAAGCGTCGATCGCGCGTTGCTGGTCTTCTAAGCCAACAGGAGTCGCCAAGGGCGGGCTCTTGCCATTGATGCCATAAGCGAAATCCAACCCGCCAATGTACTTGGCCGCCGCCGCCACTTGATAGCGATGGTAGAGATAAATCGGTACAATAACCTGATTGAGCTCTGAGGTTGGGCGGTCGGGCCCCAGTCGGTCTAGCCCAAAGTTTTGCAGCGCGATCTGCCGAACATCGAGCGTTTCCAGAAGCGCCTCGATCGAGTCTTCGCCATTGTCCCAGACCGAGCCAAATGGCTGCGCTGCGCCAACCGAGCGCCCATGTTGATCTGCGGTAAACCGTAGGCCGGACGAAACGGCTTCGGAGACCATGGCATCCAAGGCTTCATCCTCTGCAACGGGATCGGAATACTCTGAATAGAGCCACTTCACTGTAAAGACGTCCCAGGCTCCGAGGCCGACGCCGTAGGCTTCTGAAAAATCGAGACCGCCATCGCGTGGCCGAACATATGGTGCAGGATAGTCCATGACCGAAGCGCGATTGTTTGAGCTGCCAGCGAAATTGTGCGCAAAGCCAATCGTATGGCCAACCTCGTGGGCCGATAGCTGGCGAATGCGCGCGAGAGATATTTCGACCGGATCATTGGGGCTGCCAGTTCCGGTCTCTGACACGCCGGCCAAGCCTTCGAAAATCATCCGATCTTGCCGCACCCGCTGCGACCCTAGAATGACATTCGCCTTCAGGATTTCGCCGGTGCGAGGATCAGCAACGTGCCCGCCATAGGACCAGCCCCGGGTCTGTCGATGGACCCAATTGATGATGTTGTAGCGCACGTCCAATGGATGAGCATCATCGGGGAGAACCTCCACGCGGTAAGCATCTTCAAAGCCCGCGGCTTCAAACCCTTCCGCCCACCAGGATGCGCCTTCGATCAGCGCGTCGCGGATTTGCTCTGGCGCGCCTGGATCAACGTAGAAGATGATCGGCTTTTTGGCTGGGCTGGACGGGAGGGTCGGATCGGTACGTTCCAGCCGAAAGCGGCGCGAGAGCCTTTGTACAATCGGCTCTTCGAGGGCGCTGGAATAATCATAGAAACCAAACCCGATATTTGCGGTTCGCTGGTCGAATTTGCGAGGCTTGTATCCATCATCTGGGAGGCGCACGAAGGAGTGATGTTGGATTAGGGTAATGTCCCGCGCGTCAGGCGCGGTAGCATAGGTTTGGTTGTTTGGCTTGGCGCTCTTAAAGGTCATAAACGCGTCAAACTCAACATTGTCCGGAAACGCCAAAACGCTGCTGACATCGGCAAAGGATCGGTCTGTAACTTGCAAATAGGCGCCTGCGTCTTGGCCATGCTTCAAGCTATCCGCGATGCCGAATTGATCGCGGATCAAAAAGCTCGACAGATCGACCAATACGCGTCCCGTCTCGTCCGTGGCCGCAATGTCTTGCGACCAGAGGAATGAGCTGGCGAAAGACTGGGTGACCGCCAGTTTTTCGCGGGGGTTTTCGGCGCTCGCCCGAAAGCGCCAGTTTTCTTGCTGTGCGACGATTTGATTGCCGATTTTGCGGAACCCAATAATGATTCCGCCACTTGCTTTGCCGCGGTCCAAACCGACCGGATTGGATCCCAGTCCTCCGGTTAAACCAGTGGTGTAGATGAACCGAACCGAGAGGCCATCTTCGCCTGGTCTCGGCAGGGCAGCGAAAACGGCGCCGGCCTCGTGATCCAGATAAAGATCAATAAAGCCAGGTTTGTACTCAAGAGGTGCGATGGCTTCGTTGAAAGGTTTGGGCTGCTCTGCCTGTCCGTGACTTGTTGCTAAAACCAAGACCAGAAAAACTGCAAAAATGAGACGCATCACGCCCTCCCAACCAAGTAAGCCATCTCTGTTAGAGCTGACCCAGCAAACTCAGGCAAGCGAATGATCGTTTTCAGCATTCAAAGGCGTGCCATTGATCATTCGGCTGGCATTGGAGCTTTCTAGGATGCCGTGCGCGTAAGGGCATCATCGCCACGATCTGCGATTCAAGCTATTCTCACGCAATGAAAATAATGTGCTTGAACGGGTGGGGCGGGAAACTGCATGGCGAGTTAACCGCCTACATCTCGTCTGAAGACCCTGATATTCTTTGTCTCCAAGAAGTGGTTCATAGCCCTGAGTCAGATCTAGACTGGCTGACGTATCGAGACGGCGATCATGTATTGCCTCAACGGGCGAACTTTTTTCGCGATATCTGTTTGGCGCTCCCAAACCATATGGGAATATTTTGTCCGGCAGCCCAAGGGGTTCTATGGCAAAACGATCAGGCCATCCCGTCTCAATGGGGTCTTGCGACGTTTGTGAGAAAAACTTTCCCCATCATCGCTCAAGCCCAGGGCTTCGCGCACAAGTGTTTTTCTCCAGACGGATATGGTGATCATCCGCGATCGCGAAGCGTACACGCGATCAGACTTTATGATTTTGAGAAATCCCGCTCCGTATCGATCACGCAAATGCATGGCCTTCGTGATTTGAGAGGCAAGATGGATACGCCGGAGCGGACTGAGCAAGCGCGCCGTCTATTGGAGTTTTCCGATCGTGTTTCTGAGCCCGAAGATGCGGCCGTCATTTGCGGTGATTTCAACGTCGAACCTGAGAGCGAAACACTGGCCATACTTGCCGATCAAGGCTTTGAGGACCTCGTTCTCGCAGGTCGTTTCGAGGGGACGCGGACTTCACACTATAACAAACCAAACCGCTTCGCGGATTATATGCTGGTGAACCAGTGGGTTGATGTGATGAAATTCGACGTGGTTAGAGAGCCGGAAGTCTCGGACCATTGCCCGCTCTTGCTGACGCTATAGCGAAGGTTTGAATGCCTGCGTTTAAGCCGCGGCGCACATCTCACGTATCCGGGACTCATCGCTCGGAACGTATCCAAGCTGCTCCAAACTGATCGCGAAATCATCGACATAGGCGCAGGGCTTCTCGCCTTGCTCAAACTGGGTTTGCGCGACGAACGTATCTGACCCAGGTCGCGTGAATGTGACAAACGGCGACCAGACGCGGTGCCAACCGCGCTCGCGTGCAATGTCGGTTACGCCCAAGCGCTCGGCCAGAGCGGCGCCTGCTGGCGCACGGACATGTATGTGGAGCACACTGACTTGGAAATCCGCACCGCCATTTGGCAGACTGTTTCGCTGCTTGTCCGACAGTGTGTTGCCGACGAAATCGCCAATTGTGCGCGGGTTCTCTGGGTTCAGCTCTTCATTCGCGAACTTCAGACAATATGGGCATTCTTCGAAGCCCCAGACGATCATGAGCGGATTATCGGCGGCTTGGGCTGAGTTTACAGCGGCCACGTAGAGCGCATCTGGGTCCATACAGGCACGATAGGTGGCGTCCGCGACATCCGCGTCACAGCCGGGTGCTGGGGTGAAGTCAGCATAGTCGATGGCGTCGACGAAAAGAGGTTCCGTCGATTCAATCGCTGGGGTTGATTGCGAACAAGCGGATACAAGCAATCCGGCGGCAACCATCAGGCCGCTCCAAAATGAAGTCTTCAACGAATTCTCCCAATCTCTCTCAATTGCTCGGATGCGCGGTTTTGCAGGATCGATCAATGGCGCACACGTAAAAGTGTTCGCGTTCTCAGGTCTCTAGCGCGAACAACTCACCTTGCGCACCCGTTGGCACATCTACGACATGCCACGGCAATCCGCGTTTCGCGATGTCTTCCAAAAACGGCTTTGCTGGGAATTGCTCGACATTGAACACGCCTGCGCCGGCCCATTCGCCTTTGAAGAACATCGCTGCGCCTGAGACGGGCGGGACGCCAGTTGTGTAGCTGACGGCTTGGGCAGAGACTTCCGCATTCGTCGCGGCATGATCAGACACGTTGTAGATCATTTTCGTTACCGGCTGTCCGTCCTTGGTGCCGCGCAGGATGACGCCGATGGAGGTCTTGCCCGTATAGCCCTCTGCCAGCGTGCTCGGTACGGGCAGGAGGTCTTTCAAGAACTCCATCGGGATGATGTCCATGCCTTTATGTTTGATCGGTTTCAGGCCAATCAGACCGATCGATTTGAACACGTCCAAATGCTTGATGTACTCGTCGCCAAAGGTCATCCAAAAGCGGATCTGTTTCAGGCCTTTGATGTTCTGGACCAGGCTCTCTTCTTCCTCGTGATAGATGAGGTAGGACATTTTCGGACCAACTTCAGGATAGTCGATCATGGTGCGAATGGAGAGCGCTGGAATTTCGATCCATGCCCCATCTTTCCAATATCGCCCGTCTTGGGTGACTTCGCGCAGATTGATCTCGGGGTTGAAATTGGTCGCAAATGTCTTGCCATGGTCGCCCGCATTACAGTCAACAATATCGATATATTCGATCTCATCGAACAGGCCTTCTTGCTGCGCATAGGCGCAATAAATATTGGTGCAACCCGGGTCAAAGCCGCAGCCAAGGATTGCCGTGATCCCCGCCTGTTTGAACCGCTCCTGATAGGCCCATTGCCAGTGATACTCGAACTTGGCGACATCGCGCGGCTCGTAATTCGCGGTGTCCATATAATGGGTCTTGGTCGCGAGGCAGGCATCCATGATCGGGAGATCCTGATAGGGCAGAGCCATATTGATCACGAGGTCCGGTTTGACCTTCTCGATCAGCCCGATCGTCTCTTCTACATTGTCGGCGTCGACCTGCGCAATCTCGATTGGCGTTTTGCAAAGCGCCGCAACGTTTTCGCAAGAGACGAGGCGGCGCGACGCCAAGGTGACGTGTTTAAACGTTTCACGGTCCATGGCGCACTTCTGCGCGACCACGGAACCTGCGGCCCCAGCACCGATGATCAGAACTCGATCCATTTGCATCTGCCCTTTTCGCAAACTCAGAATAAGAGATTCGGCATTTACTTGAGTTGATGCCGGTCGACTAGATCAAATTCAGCGGTCAGCTCGCATGATCCTGCGGCCAGTCCTGAGGATCGTGCATGATTTAACTTTGAGTAGCCTTCCTCTGGGATATGCGTTAAGAGCGCCGCTTCCTTTTGAAACGGAGGGGCAAATGGCCTACCGGCACTTCATTGATATATGGCAGCTTGAGGCGAGCGAATTGCGCGTCATTATGGACCAGGCACATGCGATGAAACGCGCCCGACAAGGCTGGCCCAAAGGAAAAACCGATACGGACGCTGCTCTGTCCGGCCATACGATGGCGATGGTGTTCGAGAAAAACTCGACCCGGACTCGGTTCAGCTTTGAAGCAGCGATGCGCCAACTTGGCGGTGACTCGATCATTGCGACCGCTTCCGACATGCAACTCGGGCGCGGCGAAACCGTAGAAGACACGGCCCGCGTCCTCAGCCGCTATGTCGACATGGTCATGCTGCGGGCCAACAGTCATAGCGACCTGGAAGTGTTCGCCGAAGCCGCATCTGTGCCGGTGATTAATGGCCTCACCGACCGCTCGCACCCGTGCCAAATTATGGCCGATCTAATGACGCTCGAAGAAAGCGGACTGGACCTCAAAGGCGCACGTTTGGCTTGGGTCGGTGACGGCAACAATGTTTGCTCAAGCTTCCTGCATGCCGCGCCTAAGTTTGGTTTCTCGCTCGCGATCGGGACGCCAGACCGCTACGCCCCGGATGATGAAGATGTTGAGATTGCGCGCCAGCTACAGGGCCGTGTCGATCTGTTTGATACGGCCGAAGAAGCGGTTGCAGGCGCCGATGTCGTCATCACCGATACATTCGTCTCAATGGGCGACAAAGATGGGCAGGCGCGTCTGGCCGAACTTGATCCGTATGCTGTCACGGATGAACTCATGGAGCTCGCGCAAGGCGGCGCGAAATTCCTGCACTGCTTACCTGCTCACCGCGGTGAAGAGGTCGATGCAGAGATCATCGATGGCCCGAAATCGCTCGTCTGGGATGAGGCGGAGAACCGTCTACACGCCCAGAAGGCCATCATGCGCTGGTGCCTCTACAAATAGTGGCAACGGCGATCGACATCCTGATCGATGCGGATGCATGTCCGGTCAAAGACGAGACCTATAAAGTCGCGCTGCGGCATCAGGTGCCGGTGACGCTGGTGAGCAATAGTTTCCTGCGCGTGCCTGCGCATCCCTTGATCAAGCATGTTACGGTCAGCGATGGCTTCGATGCGGCGGATGACCACGTGGTTGAACTTGCGCATCCGGCAAGTGTCGTCGTGACAGCAGATATTTTGCTCGCAGAACGGGCGCTCCAAAAGGGCGCCATCGTGCTCGGACCAACTGGCAAGCCGTTCACCGAAAACTCGATTGGCGGTGCGATAGCGACCCGCGCGATCATGGCCGATCTTCGCGCAGGCGGCGATCAAGTCGGCGGCGCAGCGCCGTTTTCTAAGGCTGATCGTTCGCGCTATCTTTCGGCCTTGGATGAAGCGCTGAACAGGTTGAAACGCCAGGTGCGGTGATACTGGTCGTGCGAAACACCCTATGCTAACTCTGAAACCTAAGGGTGGGAGCCAATAGGGATATAGAATGCGCGGTTGGACAGTCTTCTTTCTGGTTTTACTGTCAATTTTGATAAGCGGCTGCGCGTCGTTTCCATTTTATCCGTATCAGAAACCGATGGAGACAAGCGTCTCCACAGCGCCTGATCGTTTGGCCTATCAGCTTGCTGTTGAAGGCGATTCCTACGCCGCATTCTCTGAATTCATCGAGACTTTTCCAGACTCCCCCTATGTGGTCGGTGCAGAAATTGAACTGCATATTTTGGCGCAACAAGAGACAGGCGGAGCCGTTGTGAACCAGCCTGAGAAGGTACGGCTATATCAACTCCTTGGCTTGCCCGGTGAAGAGGAAGGAGTCCCAATCGGGGAAAGCGACGATGCCGGACTAGGTCTTGGTGGAGAAGGAGAGGGCGGCGGCGGGACTGGCGAGATGATCGGCCTAGGCGCTTTCGGGCCGATCGGTAACGGACTCGGAAGCGGAACTGGCCGCGGCACAGGCCGCGGATATGGAAGCTCTTCCTCGGAACGCGATGATGAGCCCGATCCGGTCGTTTTTGATACAGGGCGTATCGCGCATCACGCGCCTAGTTCTATGGTTGTGGATCGCCCTTACTTTCTGGAAGTAATTATCCAACCCCTTACAGCGGCAGACACGGTTGAGTCTGTTGATGCGCTTCTCAAGACAGCGATCGGCTCCGGTTTGGCGCCCGGTTCGGATGCACCTCGCGTTCAGAGCAACATAGACTCCGTCAAAACAAGCGAGCTTATGACGGTAAGCTTAAAGGGCAGCGGCTTTGACATTCAGGCGATTACCGAAACGCTGCAGCCTCTTGATCCCGGAGAACTTACAATCTGGAAGTGGGAAGTCATTCCGCGCGAAACGGGCACCGCGAAAACCCTCATCTTCGACATCACAAACGCTCGCGAACTCGGGGGGAGGATCGTTAGAAAGTCTGTAAAAAATATTCCCCTTTCGATCTCTGTGACGAGCGTCGAAGACCTTTTGGATCTTCGTCCAAACCAAGCCTCAGATTGGTCGAGTGCTGCCATTTCTAGAAGTGGGTTGGATGTTGCGCCTGGATTGCTGACGACGACGCTTTCGCCAAAATCAAATCATGCCGCAACCCAGCCCACCTCGGCGTGCGACACCAAAATCGGGAACGACTCAAATCGGATCGCGCTCTTGTTCACCAACCTAGAATATGGCGCGCCGCTAAGCCGGCTCACGCAAACGCATATCGACGGCGATTTGATGAGCACAGCGCTGGAGGATGTTGGCTTTACCGTCACGCATTGCAAAGACCTCAATCGCGCAATGACGATAAAGGAACTCTCTAAACACGGGTTGCGTTTGCAAGGCCGAATGGATGCTGGAGAAACGCCGGTGAGTTTCTTCTACTATTCTGGACATGGTCTGAACTTCAACGGTACCAATTATATTTTGCCGACCGACCTCTCAGGTGCATCTGAAATAGACGTTCGAGATGGCGCAGTCGCTTTTGAAGATATCTTCAATCGCCTCCCTGTCGGGCCGCTTAGCTTTGTGGTGTTCGATGCCTGTCGAACCGTCATGGCCGACGATTCCAAAGGATTGATGCGGACCTATGAGCCCGTCACCTGGGTCTCAGGTTTGTTCCAGGCTTTTGCAACAGAGCCTGGAAAAACCGCTGCGGATGATGGCCTCTATTCGAAAACCTTGTCGCGGTTGATGCGATCGTTGGATGAGCCGGCAAACGTGCTGTTCAAACGCGTGCAGGATCAAATTGGTGCGGCAACGGATTACCGGCAAAACCCCAATTATATCGACCGTACTATTGGCGGCGAGTTTTACTTTTCGCGGGGCTAATCGGCGCTAAGCTGGCTCCCGCGTGCGATCCGCGAGCCAAGCCATAAGTGCGAGTAAACTGAAAGCGATGAGCGCTGTGATCGCAAATTGTGGAATCGCAGGTGGATGGTCGACGGGCAAATGGTTGTAGAGCTGCAGAGCCAGCATGAACCCGATCAAAACCCATGGAGCGAACCGGCCAATCGGGCCTTTCGGCTTCGTGTGCGCGAGATACAGTGCGCCGCCAATAAGGAGCAATCCGATCTCTACGACTTGCGTCCAGAGCAGGCTGTTCCAAAGCCCGAGCCCGACTTTTGGGCCACCAAACCATAGCGCCAGGTCCGGACCATGCGCAATCAAATCGGTGATCCAATGGCTAAACACGGCAAGACCAATAATCAAACCAGCTGTGCTTGCTTTCGCTCCGCGCCGGAGCGCCGCATAGAGAACGCCCGCCGCGATCGACCAGATGACCGCAGCAACCAATGAGTGTGTATAGGGCATATGATGGAGGTCGAGGATTGACGCTTGCATAAAGCCCGGGGTGACGTTGAACTTTTCGATCCCCGCTAAAACCAATCCGGCCCACGCAAAATCAACCAATTGGACAGCGACAAAGAGCTGCCAAAGTGGGATAGCCGGTTTCGCAGCGCGCGCCGCCAATGCGGCGCCGTAGTGTCCAATAAACATTGTAAATTCCTCCCAAACGCAGGATGCGGGGCGATGCGGAACACGTCAATGGCGGGCGGTGTTTGCCGTCGCGCCGCGTGTTCGAATATCGATGCGTTGACTTGCCTGCGCTTTGTTTAGATGTTGCCCCGGATCAAGGAGGACAAGAACATGAAGACCATAGGCAGAAACGTAATGCTGGTGCCGGCTTTCGCCCTTGTGGCGTGCACGGCAACTTTTGCTGACGAAGCGAAGACCCCAGATGAACCTAAGGCCGCAATTATGCTAGATGCGGGCGAAGGCACGACCATAGATTTTCCGCTTCACCCGACCTCTAGGCTCGTGGATGCAGCCTCCAATCAAGCGGGTCTAAGCCTGTTTGAGATTGTCGTCTCGGCCAACAGCGCGGGAGCTCCGCCTCACACCCACACGCATGAGGACGAATTTTTCTATGTCAGAGAAGGTAGCATTACTTTCATGGCGGACGACAAGCAGAAAACAATCACTGCAGGCGGTTTGGTCATGCTGCCGCGTGGCGGAATGCACGCGATGTGGAATGCCAGCGAGGCCGACGCGGTTCTACTGGTGGGAACATCTGCGGGTGAGTTTGACGATTTCTTTGACGTCATCGCGATGGAAGTCGCCTCGTCTGGAGCGTTGTCTCCTCCAGAAGTCGGCGCAATTGTTGGCCGAGTTGGCGCTGAACGGGGGATTCTCATCGACATGAGCCAAGTGCCAAACGAGGTGAGACCGCTCTACGGAATGCCGCCCATCGAATAATAAGGCGTGACACCCGCTCAGTTTTAAAAAATTGGGGATTGCGTTCTTGCCAGTTTTGGATTGTTGCTTCGTCTCGCACGAGTAGGGGGAGTCTTTGCCATGTTGCCCTTAAGCGCCTTGGGCGAACGCATCATGGTGCTCGGTCCGTCAAATGCCGGGAAATCTACACTGGCATTGGCGCTGTCTGAAAAACTCAATCTACCAACCGTCCATCTCGATCGGCTGCAGCACCTTCCGAACACTGATTGGGACGCGCGCCCGGAGTCCGAATTTGAGGCGCTTCATGAAGAGGCCATTGCGGCGGACAAGTGGGTTATGGATGGCAATTACTCGCGCCTTATGCCGCGGCGGTTTGAGCGCGCGACTGGGGCGATTCTTATCACCTCAAATCATTGGTTTCGGCTCGCACGTTATCTGAAACGCACGCTAAGGGGCCCGTCTTCTCGAGCTGGCCAGTTGGAAGGCGGGCAAGAATATGTGAAATGGGAAATGATCGACTGGATTCTGTTCAAGACGCCGCGCAATAGCCTCAAATATTCAAAAATGATCGCTGGCGTGAGCTTTCCCACAATCACCTGCAAGACCGCGAACGAGTTGAATTTGCTTTATCAGACCTGGGATTTGCGATCACCAAAATCCTGAGCTTGCTCCGATTTCGATGATGTTGGTTGAGCCGAAACATCTTTCTTCCCGCCGATTAGCGGCCAACCGCGCACTGCGTCTGGTGCTCCTGCGCGACCTGTCTTAAGAGGCCCGTCATGAACGGATTTCTACTTGTTGCGATCGGCGGGGCGATCGGCGCTTCGATGCGCTATGGGGTTGGCTTGGCTTTTACAGAGCATGGCGGCGTCTCTGGCGCATGGGCGACCCTTTTCGTAAATGTGGTCGGTAGTTTTATCCTGGGCGCGCTCATGGGCTGGTTTAGCAGCCGAGAGCCCGCTCTGCAGAGCACGCTCTGGTTATTGGTCGGCGTCGGCATGATGGGCGCGTTCACGACCTTCTCCGCGTTTTCGCGGGATACGGTCGACCTGCTCATGAATGGCGAGATGATCAAAGGCATGATCTTCGCTGGATTGAATATGATCGGCGCGCTCGCGGCATTCGCAGCGGGCCTCGTCGCTTTGAAAAGGTTTCTCGTATGAGCCGGCAAGTCATCACCGAAACGGTCACTGAAAAAGAAGGCGGCGTGCGTCTCGATCGCTGGGTCAAGCGCCGCATGCCGATGACGCAAGGCGAGTTGGCAAAACTCCTGCGCACCGGGCAAATCCGCGTTGATGGCGCGCGCGCGAAAGCTAATACGCGGCTTGAGGCCGGGATGGCTGTGCGCCTGCCGCCCTTTGTTTCGAAAGTCTCCAAGGACTCAAATGAGCCATGGAGCGCGGCGGCCAAACCGAACGCGAAAGCTCTGGCATTTCTGAAGCCGCTGATCCTGCACGAGGATGACGAAATGTTCGTCCTCAACAAGCCGGCTGGTATCGCCGTTCAGGGCGGTACAGGCCAGGGCGGCCGTCATATCGATGGTATGCTGGATGCGCTTTCGGATGGGGAGCACCGTCCCCGTCTGGTGCACCGTCTCGATAAAGCGACGTCTGGCCTGCTCGTGATTGCTAAGCACCCAGCGTCGGCTTCGCGGCTCGGAAATCTGTTTCACTCGCGCGATATGGATAAGGTCTATTGGGCCATTACAGTTGGCGTGCCGCATCCGCCTGCTGGGCAGTTGCGCTCCTGGATGTGTAAGGGCGTTGATGAAGAGGGCCGCGAACGCATGGTGCTCGGCGCGCATGGCGATCGCGTTTCCAAGCACGCCATCACCGACTATTTCGTGGTCTCAACGGCGGCGCGCCGCGCGGCCTGGGTGGCGCTCAAACCGTCGACAGGGCGGATGCATCAGCTCCGCTTTCACATGCATGAGCTTGGCACGAGCATCCTCGGCGATGACAAATATGAAAGCCGGCGCGAGGTCCCTCATGGTGTTGCAAAGGGTCTGCATTTGCATGCGCGTGCGCTGGTCATTCCGCGCAAGTCGGGCAAGCCGCTCGTCGTACAGGCGCCCTTGTCTGGGACGATGCAACAGACGTTTGAGACCCTTGGGTTTCTAGAGAGCGAAGCCGGGCGCGACCCGCTGGAGCTGTTTGTTTGATTGGCGCGGAAGCCAAGATCGCTGAAGGCTATCATGCGCTGAAGAATGGCGATTTGGACTTGGCTGAGCAGGTCTTAAAGGATGTCGCTCATCCGCGAGCCGCCGAATTGTTGAAGCAAGTGCGAGCGCGCCTGGGTGCCAATGGGCCTAACGATCCTTCGGATCCAGAGCATCCCGCAAACCGTCACCGATAAAGTTCAAGCAGAGCAGCGTAACCATCATCGTCAATGCTGGGGCGAGCAGCATCCATGGCTTGTCTTGCATCTCTTTCGCACCGTCTGAAATCAGCACGCCGAGCGAGGTCAGCGGCTCATTCACGCCAAGGCCGAGGAATGACAGGAAGCTCTCTGCAAGGATCACAACAGGAATAGTCAGGGTCACATAAACCGCCACCGGGCCAACCACGTTCGGCAGGATGTGGCGGCGAATGATCGTGAAGAAGGGTACGCCAGTGGCGCGTGCGGCTTCGATATATTCCATGTTCTTGATCGCCAGGGTTTGGCCCCGCACAATCCGGCTCATGGTCAGCCATTCGACCGCGCCGATGGCGGCGAAGATCAAGATGATGTTGCGACCAAATACGGTCAGCAACAGGATGACGAAGAAAATGAAGGGCATGGCGTAGAGCACGTCGACAAAGCGCATCATCAGATTATCAACGCGGCCGCCGACAAACCCAGCGACAGCGCCCCATGTGACGCCAATGATCAGTGACACGATCGTCGCAACGAGGCCCACGGCCAGCGAGATGCGCAGCCCAATCATCAGGCGCGCAAGACTGTCTCTGCCTTGCGTATCCGTCCCTAAGAGATGCCAGTTCTCTAGGGTGGGCGGCAGTTCGTTTAGGTTTGAAATCTGCCGATAATCATGCACCCAGAGATACGGGCCAATCACCGCGATGAAGAAGATGATGCCCAGGATCCACATCGAGACCACCGCCGCCTTGTTTCGAAACAGGCGCGCCTTAGCATCATCCCAGAGAGAGCGCCCGCCTTGAATGGCGGTTTCAACGGCTTCCTTGCGCCCAGTCAGGTCCATCGGATCAGTCATACTTCACCTTTGGATCAAGCAGGGCATAGAGAATATCCGCGATCAGATTGAAGATCACGATCAGCGTTGCGTAGATGATCAAGGCGCCCATCACCAAAGTATAATCGCGATTGATCGCGCCATCGACGAAATACGAGCCCATCCCGGGAAGTCCGAAAATGCGTTCAATAACTAGAGATCCAGTCATCACCCGCGCCATGGCCGGTCCGACATAGGACACCAGCGGCAATATCGCCGACGGTAAAGCATGCTTTAGAACAACATCCCGTTCGGTGAGACCCTTTGCGCGCGCCGTTCGGATGTGTCCCGAGCGCATCGTCTCGATCATACTGGCGCGCATCAGGCGCGAAATGATTGCGATTTGCGGCAGCGCTAAGGTGATGATGGGCAGCGTCATGTTGTAAAAATTCATCCCGATATTGGGATAGGTGCCGAGCCCGCCGACCGCGAAGAGTCCGAAGGTCAGGGCGAAAATGAGGATGAGGACCGGGCCGGTGACAAAGGTTGGGATCGAAATCCCCGCCATGGCAAAGCCCATAACCGAGTAGTCGCCAAATGTGTTCTGCCTTAGTCCCGCGAAAATCCCCATGGCCGTTCCAACGATCAAAGCGAGCGTTATCGAAAGGAACCCGATTGCCAAACTGATCGGCAAGCCATCCGCGATCAAATCATTCACGCTCTTGCCCAGCGTCTTCATGCTCGGCCCGAAATCCAGATGCACCACGCCCCAAAGATAGTCAGTGTATTGTTGCCAGAGGGGCTTATCGAGGCCAAATTTTGCATTCAACGCCGCTTCGGTCGCAGCATTGAGTTTGCGCTCGCCGTCAAACGGGCCGCCAGGTGCCATGCGCATCATAAAAAATGCGACGGTGATGATCAGCAGCAAAGTCGGAATGGCGATCAGAAGGCGCCGGCCTGTATAGGCCCAAGGAATACGCGAAAGTGTACGCTGGATAGCTGACACTGAACCAAGGCTCCCGAATGATATGTGTAATTGAATCAACATCGAGGCTTGGCAGCCCCGTCAACACTTCTTACGTTCACGTGCTCTGAAATAAAGTCAACGCTCATCTACATTGGACCTGCGTCATGCTCGATATTCGCAAAGTGACAGACGGATTTGCGGTCGCCCCGCAAATCGAAGAAGCCGACATTCAGGCGATAGCCGATGCCGGTTATAAGACCGTCGTCGCAAACCGTCCTGACGGAGAAGGCGGCATAGATCAGCCGCGCATGGGCGCGATCCGCGCGAAAGCAGAAGCCTTGGGCCTGGCCTTCGTGGCGATTCCTTTTTCCGGCGCGCCGACCCCCGATATTTTGGAGCGTTTTGGCGCCGCATTGGCCGAAGCCCCAGCCCCAGTACTTGCCTATTGTCGCACAGGCACGCGCTCGGTTACGGCGTGGGCGCTAACGCATGGTGGGCAGGGCATGGCGGACGAAGTCGTAGATGCCGCTGCAGGCGCGGGCTATGACCTCTCATCGCTGCGCGGGCTGCTGTAACACAGGCATTACTCTTTTGTGAGCGCTTATTCACTTCCTGTGTTTGAAAGAGCTTGCTAGCGTGTGTTAAGCATGCGATCCACCCCGGATAAGCCGCTGCGAAGGCTAAGGAGTAAAGTATGTCACGAAACTGGCTGACAGACTTTAAATATGAAGACGGCGCCTGGCTTGTGAAGAAGACGGGCCATCGCGTTCCGGCGACTCGAGAGCTGGTGAACGATATTTTCACTTGGCTGACTTTCTATACGATGGCGCAATCCTGGCGCACTTGGCGCCGGATCACCGGACACAAACGTCCTACAATCGCATATTTTCCCGAAAAACCGCGGCCTTGGTATTTCATCTGGCCGGTTATGCACGCTTCCGGCGCAAAGCTGATCTCTGATCCGTCCATTGCGGACATCGTTTTCCAGTTTGATGACACCACCACATCCAATCATGAGCCACCAAAGACCAAGCCTGGTGCGAAACTGGTCAATTTTGGCTGCGTCGATATCTCTAAATCAAATGTGGCTGCCGCTTTTGAGCGCGCCGCGGGCTATAACCTTTCCGTCGACCCAAGGACCTTCACGGGCACGATGGTCGAAAAGTCCGAGAAGAATGCTTGCCATGATGGCCGCATTCTTGAAGGTCCAATTGAGCCGATCGAAGACAAAACCTATCAGGTCCTGGTCGATAATGAGGTCGAAGGCGGCTTAATCGAAGATTTGCGCTGCTGCATTTGCGGCGGGGAGCCGGCGGTTGTGTTCCGCAAGCGGCGCCCGATTGGACGCCGATTCCTGAACGAAAATGCGGAAGTCGTGCTCGATACGCCGCAGAACTGCTACACGCCAGATGAAATTCGCGTGATATCACGATTTGCTGATGAGATCGGCCTAGAGTGGGGCGGCGTCGACGTGCTACGCGATAATGCGTCAGGCAAGATTTACATTGTCGATGCGAACAAAACGGATATGGGCCCACCTGTGGCTTTGAATCTTGGAGACAAGCTGAAATCCACTCGTCGGATGGCTAAAGCTTTCGTCGCTGCGTTTGCACCGAAGCGTAAATAATCTACCTGATTTCTGAAGCGGGGCAGTTATGCCCACGATAAAATAAGAAGAATCAAAGCAGTCTATCTCCCATGGCAATACCTTTTGTACGCGAAATTGAATTTGAATATGGCAAAGTAGAGCAAGTCTCTCCCCTGATCCGTCGGGTAATTGCCAACAATCCTGGTCCATTCACCTTTATCGGAACCGGCGTCTATATTATCGGACGCGGCGAAGTTGCGGTGATTGATCCCGGCCCGCATGATGAAGCTCATTTTGACGCGCTGAAGGCAGCGCTTGAGGGCGAGACTGTCAAATATGTACTGGTGACACATGGTCACTCAGACCATTCACCGCTGGCTAAGCCGCTTGCGGATTGGGCCGGATGTAAGGTCTATGCCAAAGGCTGCGGTGAACCCACAGCAAAGGGCGAGCTTGGCAGCGAAGACGATCCGAGCTTTACGCCAGACGAATGCACCAATGATGGCGACGTGTTCGAAGGGCCCGGCTGGACCTTGGAAACGATTGAAACGCCTGGCCATACGAGCAATCACCTTTGCTTTGGTCTAAAAGAAGAAAATGCGTGTCTGACCGGCGACCACATTATGGGCTGGTCAACGACGATCGTTGCGCCTCCTGATGGCAGCATGGCCGACTATTTCGAAAGCCTCGACAAGATCGAAACTCGCGGCTTCGATGTGCTTTGGCCGACCCATGGATCGCCGATCGAAGGCACAGATTTCGTAAAAGAATTCATCCAGGCTTACCGCCAGCATCGTCAAGATCGCGAAGAAGGTGTGCTTGCTCAATTGAAGAGCGGCGAAACTTCGATCCCGGAAATGGTCAAGACGATGTATGTCGGTCTTGAGGAGCGACTGTTTCCAGCGGCGTGCCTCAGCCTGCTAGGACACATGTTCAAGCTGATCGAAGAAGGGCGCGTCACCGCTTCCGATGCGCGCCCTGTTATTCAGAGTGAATTTCGTTTGACGAAAGTCAACGCTTAAGGCGCGCGGCGCCCTTCAGCACGATCTTCCAATTCAACCATCAGTCCGTAGACGCGAGACGAATTCGCGCCGAGGTCTGACAGACCGACTCGGCTTGTTGATCTGATGTCGACTTCGGTTACGCCATTGCTGGGACGAATACGGACCGCCACGTCGTCTTTGAAGCCAAACCAACCCGAAGTTGCGGTGGCTTCAACTTGCAGCGTGGTGGCACCGCTATCGGCCACTGGCGGAATAATGTCCCAGCCGCGGCTTTTCATGATTTTCTCTGCCGCAACCGCGACCTCTGCCGGGGACTGGCTGAAGTAAATTGTTTCAAGGGTTGGATAGGTCGTGCCTTTTCCGGCTTCCTTGGTCTCCGCCTCTTCTTGAACCTCTGAGACCAGGCGGCCTGCGGTCCCCGGCCAGCGTTCTTCAGCATAGTCTGGCACAGTCGGCGCATCGAGCACCGGATTGGTTTCGCCTTGTGCGACGCGGTCGGCCATCAGAGCATCGCTAAACTGGATCGGATCTGCCCAGTTGGTTTGAATATCGTGCAGCGGTGGAAGCGATCCTGCTTGCGCGCCCATCCCGGCGAGGCGGAACATGCAAAACGCTGCGATCAGGGTGGCTGCAAGCGCCAAAATAAAAGGCTGCTTACGGGGCGCTTTGATCAACGAAATGACCTGGGCGATAATTGCCAGACCAAGCGCAAAGATTGCGATGCCAGGGCCTATGCCGATGGTCATTTGGCCGAGGCCGACTTGCCATGGCCACAGCCCGAATTTGGTTCCAAGCGCAGCAACAACGAACCAAAGCACTGTAAATATGGAGACTGCGAGCGCGAAAATTGCGACTTTCATCCGCCATCCCGCTTTTGGGGTTTCTATCGTTTCGCTCATTGTGACGCTCCTCCATTTCAGGTGGAAGCGAGATAGACCATTCTGACCAACAAGGAAATCGTTTGCGCAGCGTGAGCCGATTGCGATTAGGGCAAATCCGCCGCTTCTCCAAACCCGGTATACTCGTAGACTTCAACGCCGGGGGCCTTCAGCGCGTCTTCATAGAGGACCCAAGCCCGGGTCTTTTCAGCATCGTCGCAAGTGACCAAAACCCATTCCTGATCTTCTGGACCTTGCTCAAACGCCGTACTTTGCGGCAGGTCTGACTCGTTCATTTCATATTGAACGCCGTCTTTTTCGGCGATGAAAAACCCTTCCGCGAGATAACTCTTATAAACCAGCGTATCGCCAGTCTTGAGCTCGAGCTGCTCAGCGCCATCGCCGACAAAGGCTTCAACGCTTGTATCTTCCATGATCGTGAACGTGGTCGGATAAATCATCGCAACAAAGTCGACTTGATCTGCGTCCCGGCGTGCTGCGTTCCAGGGGCTATAGGTCGCTTTATGGGGCAGGCCGCAATAGATTGGTGGATACACCTCAAACGTGATGGCTTCATGTCCCATGACGGTGACACCTTCTTCGGTGACCGAGAACGCGTTTGGATACTCGCCGGACCAGAAGGGCTGTAACTCCCAGCCTTCGGGATAGCCTATGGTTTGAATGTCATCATTCTCTGCCACGGCTTCATCTGCGTCAGCATCCGCTGCATCCCCTTCAGAAGCGGTTTCATCTGGGGCGGCGACCTCCGATGTCGGCGGCGTTTCGTTCTCATCTTGTTGTGTCGGTGAGCACGCGGCGAGCAGAATGCCCGCACTGGCGGCTGCTATACTCAGTCGGATCATGGTCAGCTCCCTTGAAACAGAATGAAGTGGTGCTCGGACTCGACCATCTCTGTCAAATGTGGCGGCAATGGCTTGGCTTTTGAGGCGTTTTCGTGTGGAAGGAGCGCTTCGAGTTCACTAAGGAACTGCTATGAGCAATCCGATCGTCCGCTTCGCGCCGTCTCCGACCGGCAATCTCCATGTTGGAAATGTCCGCACGGCCCTGATCAATTGGCTGTTTGCGAAAGGCCAGGGTGGGACGTTTATTCTGCGCGTCGATGATACCGATCTTGAGCGATCAACCGCGGCATATGAGCAAGGCATCCGCGATGACCTGACTTGGTTGGGCTTAACCTGGGGCGATACATTCAAGCAGTCTGAGCGGTTTGCGCAGTATGATGAAGCTGCAGACAAGCTCCGCGAGATGGGACGGCTCTATGCCTGTTACGAAACAGCCGATGAGCTGGACAGGCAGCGCAAATTGCAACGCGCGCGTGGTAAGCCGCCGATCTATAATCGTGCTGGGCTCGACCTCACGGACGAAGAAAAGGCGGCTTATGACGCCGAGGGCCGCAAACCGCATTGGCGCTTTAAGCTTAGCGGTGAACGCGTCGTCTGGACGGATCTCGTGCGCGGCGAGCAGGCGATTGAAACCAGCTCTCTGTCCGATCCGGTTCTGATCCGTGCTGACGGTTCGTATTTGTACACTCTGCCGAGCTGTGTGGATGATATCGACGCGAGCATCACGCATGTGGTGCGCGGGGAAGATCACGTGACCAATTCCGGCGCGCAGATCGAGATCTTCGAGGCACTTGGCGGCAAAGCCCCGGCCATGGCGCACACGCCGCTTCTGGTTGGTGCTGACGGCGCGAGCCTCTCCAAACGCTTGGGGTCACTCGGCATGGGTGAGCTGCGCAGCCAAGGGATCGAGCCATTGGCCATTTGCTCCCACCTCGCCAAGCTTGGCACCAGCGACAATGTCGAAATTCGCGAGTCGCTCGAGCAACTCGCCGACGAGTTCGATTTCAACAAGATTGGCCGAGCGCCAGCGCGGTTCGACGAAGCGGACCTCAAGAGCCTGAACGCTGCCATCACGCACAGCATGCCGTTTGAGGTCGCTAAAGACCGGTTGCTGGCATTGGATGCGGTTGCGGCGAATGAAACGTTTTGGGCCTTGGTCCGGGAGAATTGCCAGTCTGTGGAAGACGCTGCGCGTTTCATTCCGGTCGCTTATGGCGAGATCACGCCCATGATCGATGGCGAGGATCGCGAGTTTATTTCGGCTGCGGCGGATCTATTGCCTGCAGGCGACATAACTGCGGACACTTGGGGCGAATGGACAACCGCGCTGAAATCGAGCACCGGCCGCAAAGGCAAGGGCTTGTTTATGCCGCTCCGCAAAGCGCTCACGGGTATGGAGCGCGGGCCAAGCGTTGGCGATATGCTAGTTTTGATGGGCCGGGATCGGGCGCTAAAGCGTCTTTCCTGATCGGCTTTTTGGTGGACCCGTTCGGTCTTCACGTTTGGAAACCGCAGTGACGTTTTTCGCCCGCGATTGCGCCGTGTGTTTGCGCTCGAAATCAACGCATTGTTCCGGCGATAGCGGCTTCGAGAAATAGTACCCTTGGACTGCATTGCAGCCCAAGCGCTCGATCGTTTTCAGATGCTGGATTTCCTCCACCCCTTCAACCATTAGCTCAATACCGAGACTGTTCGCGAGGCCGACAATCGATTTGATGATCTTCAAGTTCGATTCCTGATGGCAGGCCTGAACGAATGATTTGTCGATCTTCAGCGTATTGACCGGCAAGCTTGAAAGATAGCTCAGCGAAGAATACCCGGTTCCGAAATCGTCCAGGGCAATCGATACGCCGAGTAAGCGCAACCGGTCGCAAACCGCCATGGCTGCGGCTTTACTTTCGATGATCTCGGTTTCGGTGATCTCGATTTGAACTTGTTCGAAGGTAAATTTTGACGCGGTAATTCCGGCGCTAACAAACTCCATGAAATCTTCGCTGAGCAAGGTTTTGCCAGAGATGTTCACCGCGATCTTCTGATCTTCGCGTAGCCATTCCTCGCTTAATTGCAGAGCTTTCCGAAACACGCAGCGGTCAAGGCTGTTGATCAACCCCGCCTCGTCGGCAATGGCAATAAACTCGTTGGGATAGATCTGGCCAAACTCGATCGTCGTCCACCGTGCCAGCGCTTCATACCCGATCACAGTCTGTGGATTAACTTGCATTTGCGGTTGGAAGGCGACGTTGATGGACGAGTCATTGATCGCTGTTTTCAGAAGTTCGGAAAGACGCGTCCGGCGCCGTTTCTGCTGCCCGAGTTCATCGGTATATTCTGCCCATTCAGGACCGGCATCTTTTTTCGCTTCGAATAGCGCGGTGTCAGCTTGGTAATAGAGCCGTTTTAGATCCGTCGTTTCGTCCGTGCTTTGCGATACGCCGACCGATATTTTGACTGGCAGGTTTCCGGCTGACGTTGAATACAGTCCAGAAGCCGCTTGGGTCAAAACTTCGGCAAATGCCAATGCGTCGAGGTCATCCGCCGCAGCGATGATGGCGAATTCATCCCCGCCGACCCGATAAGCGTTTGCCCCTATAGGGGCGGTGCTCACCAGACGCGCAGCCAGTTCGGACAGGACTTCATCGCCTATCTCGTGACCGTAGCGGTCATTGACCGCTTTGAAACTATCGAGATCCACGACCGCGATCGTCTGCGTGGCTGAAACGGCGTTGGATTTACTGATATGATCATTGAAGGCACGGCGGTTATAAATCCCGGTGAGCGAGTCATTGAACGCCAGGGAAACAATCTCATCTTTTTGCCGTTTCAGCTTCTGACTGGCGCGGGCGGTGGTGTAGGCGTAGGCGGTTGTCGATAGGCCTCCGCCCACTGCGGCTAAGGCGCAGGCGATGATGTTCATGATGACTTGCGGGTCGACGGCACCCCTCGCAGAGATCCACACGGCCAGGAGCAAATAGAAGAGGGTGAGGCTCAGCGTATATTTCAGGCACTGTTTCCATTCGGCGATTAAACCAAAATAAACCGGGGTTACGGCCAGGAATATGAGTGGCACCATATTGGGCTTGTCCACGACCCAAGAAGCAGCGCCGAGACCGAACAGCGCGCTAAACACGAAGATCAGGCTCGCCTCGTTCAGTTTTTGGGTGACCCGCATGTGCCGAATCGCGAGCCCCATGCCCAGGCTGCCAAAGATCAATCCAATCGTCGTCGGTGAAGTGATCCGTAAGTCTTGAGAGGCGACGATTAGCGCAATCCCAAGCGGTACTGAGAAAATCGTCCAGACGACCAAAGCGCGGGTGCGAGCGCGTGTCGCCGAATTGACGTCGGCGGGCAGTTTCGCAAGCCGGTCTGCAAAGTGATAAATCGAACGGACAATTGAAGACATGCCATCCCTTTAGCGATCTAGGCTAAAGGTCAGGCAAAATCTTAGGCATGAATTTGGGTGAAATTCAATCTATGGTCGAAATTTTGGGGTCGCCCACAAACTGTAATAGCCGTTGCGATTGGCGCCGGCATCAGTCGCCGAGTTTGACGACGCGATCCGAGAGCGCCTGAATGGCGGCCTCAGGCGTTTGTTCGTGTACCAAAGCTGCACGGAATTCCTCTGGCGTGAATTTGCCGTCAATGATGTGATCCATCAATTCGAAGAACGGTGCCCAGAAGCCGTCTTCATCCAGGAAGGCCATCGGCTTGGCGTGTAGTCCCAATCGTGCCCAGCTCAGCATTTCAACGGCTTCTTCAAGCGTTCCGATGCCGCCGGGAAGAACGATGAAGGCGTCGCTCTCGTCAAACATGCGTTGTTTGCGTGTGTGCATATCGTCGACGATTTCATGTGGCACCTCGTCAAAGATCCGTTCTTTCTGAAGCAAGAAGCGCGGCATGATGCCGAGCACTTCGCCGCCATCAGAGTGAGTTGCTCGGGCGCAAGCGCCCATCAGACCGACGCCGCCGCCACCATAGACCAGGCGAATATCTTTCTGAGCGAGCGTCCGCCCAAGATCTTGCGCCAAGCGCAAATAATCGCTCTTCACGTCATTCGAGGAGCCGCAATACACACAAACTGACTTCATACCGACCATTGGTTCCGCCTTTGAATCAAACCGTTGGAGCTTTAGAGGAAGTTTTCACCAAAAACCAGAAAAAAGCGCGGTGCGGAGCGCAGCCACACAATGCCTCAATAACGGGCCGAAAAACCAGTGTGCCAAATATGCGACTGATTGTCATTATCGACTCTAGTTGCGATTGATTTTCATTTACGAGTCCTCTAGGCGATCCTCAGTTGATTTTTTTGAGGACCAATTTCGTATGACGCGTTTCCAAACTCGCTTGCTCAGCGCCGCGGCGCTTTCCGCTCTGATTGCTGCGCCCACCACGATGGCTCAAACATCTGAGGACGACACCTATGTCCAAGATGAAGTCATTATTGTCGGGCAGTATCTCTATGCCGATCAAGTGAATGCGTTGAAGACGCCCACCCCAATCATCGATGTGCCGCAAAGCCTCTCGATCGTATCCGCAGAAGACATCCTCAATCGCGGCTTCAACAGTGTCTCCGACATTATCAATTACGTGCCGGGTGTGAACGCGTCTCAGGGCGAGGGCCACCGAGACGCCATCGTATTCCGCGGTGTGCGGTCGACAGCCGACTTCTTCGTCGACGGTGTGCGCGATGATGTTCAATACTATCGCCCGCTTTACAATTTGGAGCAGGTCGAGATTTTGCGCGGCCCGAACGCGCTTCTATTTGGACGCGGCGGAACGGGCGGCGTTTTAAACCGGGTGACCAAAAAGGGTGTTATCGGTGAACGCTTCAATGAGTATCAGGCAAGCGTCGACACGTTTGGCGCGTTCAGTGGCCAGGTTGATAGCAACTTCGTTCTTAGCGACACCTCGGCGTTCCGCATCAATGCCTATTATGAGAGCCTGGAAA
Organism: Henriciella sp.; assembly: GCA_039970335.1. Lineage (GTDB taxonomy): Bacteria > Pseudomonadota > Alphaproteobacteria > Caulobacterales > Hyphomonadaceae > Henriciella. The sequence goes on from JBDVMC010000012.1 coordinate 180,377, forward strand.
ATCACCGAGATTTCTATAATGGCGACAATTACGGCATCAATCCAACAGCGCGTATCCAGCTCAGCCCGGCAACGATACTCGACCTGTCCTATGAGTATGCCAATCATGAGCGCTTTATCGATCGCGGCATCCCAACCGGCGCGGATGGCGAGCCCGTTGAGGCGTTCGAGGACATTGTATTCGGCGACCCGGAACTCAACACAACCGAGTTCGAAGCGCACATCCTGCGCGCCAATGTGCAGCATGAGTTTTCGGAGAATTTGAAAGGGAATGTCACAATTGCTTACGGCGATTATGACAAGCTTTACTCGAACTTTTACGCCTCAGGTTATGACCAGACCGCGACGCCTGATCGGGTCACGCTGGACGGTTATATCGACACAACGCAGCGCCAAAGGTTTACCCTCGCAGGCAACCTGGTCGGAGAGTTTTCAACCGGTGCGATCAACCATACCCTGATCGGCGGCGCAGAATATCTCGATACAAGCAACGATAATGACCGCCTGAACGCCCGTTGGTCTTCGAGTGGGTTCACTGACGACAATGATATCTTTCTCGTCACGCGCCCGATCAATCTCAGCAATGGCGCCGGCGTAAATGCGGACGGTGTTGCAACCGTAAATGATTTCAATGCGGCAGGCTCGCTGAATGACCGCAATGAAGGGAATATCCAAGTCTTCTCTCTCTTCGTTCAGGATCAGATCGAAGTGAACCCATATTTCGACATCGTGCTCGGCGCGCGCTTTGACAGCTTTGATCAAAGCACCACCAATCTCTTTGACCCGGCCAATCCGGTCACAACCGACCGTACGGATGAGGAAATCTCTCCGCGCCTTGGCTTGATCTATAAGCCGCAAGAGAATGTCTCGATCTATGCCAGCTATAGCGAGGCCTTCTTACCGCGGTCTGGCGAACAGTTTGCCAGCACAGGCAGCCTCGACCCGGACCAGTTTGAACAGGCCGAGCTTGGACTGAAATGGGACTTCATGCCGGGCATGAGTTTTACCGCCGCCTATTTCCAGAATGACCAAACCCGAGCTGATCGCGATGACACAACCGGCGAAGACTTCGAAGTGCGCGGCCTGGAAGTCGAGGGCTTTGAGCTGCAACTTGAAGGTCAATTGACCGAGCAGTTCTTTGTCACCGCCGGATATAGCTATCTCGAAGGCGAGACAGACAATGGCGCTGAGATACCGCGTGAGCTGCCAGAGAACATGTTCTCTGTCTGGGGCGCCTATCAGATCACGGAAAAGCTTGGCCTAGGCCTCGGCGCGACCTACCAGGACGAGTCTTTCATCACTGATTTCGATATCGGCGATACCGACCCGCATCCTACCCTGCCATCTTACACGCGGTTTGATGCTGCAGCGTTTTATAATGTCTCGGACGATCTCCGGGTTCAGCTGAATATTGAGAACCTGACCGATGAGACTTATTTCCCAAGCGCCCACAGCACGCACCAAGTGACGGTCGGCGCGCCGCTCAGTGCCAAAATTAGCATTAGCGGACGTTTCTAACCTACAGACCCTCACGACCTGAGATGCCATTTAGAGCGACTGCTGACATTGTTTGGCAGTCGCTTTTTTGGGTCGGCTCTATGCAGAGCCGGGAGTTCGCCCCATATGGCGATCTATGAGTGCTGAAAATCAAACTGCGGACCCGGATAAGATCGAAAGCGCCGATGGCGGGATCGGTGTCTCTATCGGGCGAATAATCAAACTGCTGCTTCGACCTGAACTCGCCAAGTGGCGACCGATCATGGTCTTGGCGATTTTGCTAACCTTGGGTGCGGCTGTTCTAGAAATTGCTGCACCGATCTTGGTCGGACTGGCGATCAACCAATTGGTTGCGAACGAGGCCGGCGTGATTGCCGGGTTTGGACCAGCCGCAACGATGCTCGCCGCCGCGATGGGGCTTCAGTTTACAGCGCGCGGCATGCCTCAATTGCGGGACTGGTTGTTTTCGCCTGTCAGCCAAGATGCGCAGAGGATTGCCTGCGTTGATGCATTTGGACACGCGCAGAGCTTGTCGCTCGGCTTTCATCAGACCCGGCGCACAGGTGCACTGAACCGCGTGATCGAGCGCGGCGCTGGAGCGATTGATTACCTCATTCGGTTTCTCGCCTTCAATATTGGTCCAACATTTGTGCGTCTCATCCTGGCTGCGATTGCGCTTGCTTTTGCGTACGATCCTTGGCTTGCTTTGATCGCAATTGTGACCATCGCGGTTTATGTCGTCGCGACTGTTATGATTACGGAGTGGCGCGTTCGTCAGCGCCGCCGCATGAATGTCGCCGATACGCGATTTCGCGGCATTTCAGTCGATATTCTCACCAATTTTGAAACCGTAAAATCATTCGCGGCCGAGCGTCGTGAAACCGGTCGGTTTAATGATGCGATGAGCAACTATAATGACCGGTATGTCGATGCCGTTCGCAGCATGTACGTTTTGAATGCGGCTCAGGCCATCGTCATGAGTACCGGTATGCTGGCCGCTCTGGTACTATCTGCTTGGAATGTGACGCAGGGCAGTATGCAAATTGGCGGCGTCGTTGCGGTTCAGATGCTGTTTGTTTCCCTCTACGCTCCGCTCAACATTCTCGGTTGGGCTTGGCGCGAGATCAAACAGGGCGCGGTCGACCTTGAAAAGCTTTATGGCTTGATGGGCATGCAACCGGAAGTGGCCGATAAGCCTGATGCAAAAGACCTCGCAACCCCGCGCGGCGACGTTGCGTTTGAGCATGTCGGCTTCACCCATGACGCGCGCGCGGTCGGGGTCCAGGATGTCAGCTTTGAGGTTTCGGCTGGGAAAAAGATCGCCTTTGTTGGTACGTCTGGTGCGGGCAAGTCGACGCTGCTGAAACTCTTGTTCCGGTTCTACGATGTGCTTGAAGGCCGGGTTTTAGTCGATGGCAAAGATGTGCGCGATCTGACCCAAGAGAGCCTGCGTCAGGCGCTCGGCCTGGTGCCGCAAGACGTGGTTCTGTTTAATGAGACGATCCGCTCAAATATCGGATATGCGAGACCCGATGCCAGCATGGAAGATCTGGAAGACGCGGCGCGCCGCGCGCAACTGCTCGATTTTATTCAAAGCCTGCCCGATGGCTGGGACACGCGCGTTGGGGAGCGCGGCCTGAAACTTTCAGGTGGTGAGAAGCAACGGGTCGGGATCGCGCGAGTTATTCTCGCCAATCCAGCAATTCTGGTCTTGGATGAAGCAACGTCGGCGCTCGACAGCGCGACCGAAGCGGCCGTTCAGGATGCCCTCGATGAGGCGTCTAAGGGGCGGACGACCTTGATGGTGGCGCACCGTCTTTCAACGGTTCAGAACGCCGACGAGATTGTCGTCTTGCAAGCGGGACGCGTGATTGAACGCGGGACGCATGACGCCCTCTTGGCAGCGAAGGGCGAATATGCCGATATGTGGGCGCGCCAAGCCAAGCGAGATGCTTTGGCTGTCGCTGCAGAATAGGAGATCCTGGCCGCATGTCTGACCGAGAATTTAGCAAAGAGACCTTCCCATGGCTTCGTAGCGGCTTTGATCTAGAAGGCTATGTCGGCGCACTCGCGGCTTGGTTGGTTGGAATTTTGCTCGGCTTCCTGTGGGCGCCTTTGTTCTGGATCGGCTTTGTCGCCGCCATTGTGATTTTGCTGGCGACGCGAACTGCAGAACGCACGGTGCCCGAAGCGGAAGGCGTCATCGTCGCGCCGACGGACGGCATTATCGTCTCAGTTGATGGCGCAACCCCGCCGGATGAGTTGCGTCTGGATGGCGCCGGCTGGACGCGCGTTCGCGTTTCCGTAGGTCCAACCAAGACGAACGGAATTTACGCGCCGATGGACGGCGCCGTTGATCACGTGATCCGCGAGACCGGTGACCCCGCCGCATTCGCCGCGATGAAACCGGACCGTCCTGGTCTGACCGTCGCCTTTGTATCGCTTGAAAGCGGAGCGCGCTCGGTCGGCATGCGCTATGCGACGGGCGGGCTTGGGCCGCGTCTGGAAGTCGATAAGGAAGCAGGCGACGCTGTGCGCCTTGGCCGAACCATTGGTACGCTGCGTCTCGGAGGCTGGTATGATCTTTACCTGCCGTCGAGCGTCGACGTCATTCCTGTTCCTGGTCAAACCCTGATTGGATCTGAAACAGTGCTTGGACATTTTGGTGCTGCTGGAGCTGATCTTTTCGAACGCGAAATGCCCACAAAAGCAGAAGCGCCGGTTGAAGATACACCAGAACCAGAGGTCGAAGAGGGCGAGCTTGTCATCGATGAAGAAGACGAGCTGACGCTCGAAGCTTTGTCGGGAGATGATGAAGCAGAGGCGCCATCGCGAAAAGATGCTGTGGACCCAGAAGACGACGAAGATGTCTCCGAAATGTTCGCGCGCTTGCGCAAAGAGGCGCGTAAGTCTCAGGACGATTAACAGCCGACGCGGCAATCTATTCATTGACCTTTAACGCAATCACCGCCATGTGCCCCTCGTCGCAGTGCATAAATATGCGCATGGGGCTGGCAGCGTGAATCGCATCCAACCGAAACCGGTCTGGTTTGAGCCTCCTCCTTCAGACACTGATTTTACCTAACGCCCCCTTTCACGCGGGTCGTTCCCGACCGCAGCCCTAGACAGGGCCACTGCGCAGGGGGACGAGCTTGTCCGCTTGCGCGTAAACGTATGAAAGATATTGCGTGACTAAATTTATAGACTTGGACCTTCACAAACTGGTCCTCAAATCCGTTGCCGCTGAAGGCTACGAAACGCCGACCCCCATTCAATTGCAGGCTATTCCACATCTGCTCGATGGCCGCGATCTCCTTGGGATCGCCCAAACCGGGACGGGGAAAACCGCTGCGTTTGCGCTGCCGACGCTCGATCTTCTTCTGGATGAGCCGGAAAACAGAAAACCAAAGAGTGCCCGTGTTCTGGTTCTCGCTCCAACGCGTGAATTGGCTGGACAGATTGCTGACAGCTTCCGCACCTATTCCAAATTCATGGATTGCGTGACGCAAACCGTGTTTGGCGGTGTCAAAATCAACAAGCAAATCCGTAACCTCGAAAAAGGCTGCCATGTCTTGGTGGCAACGCCAGGTCGTTTGCTCGACTTGATGAACCAGGGCGCTGTCCACTTGCGCGATATCGAAGTTTTGATCCTGGATGAAGCCGATCAGATGCTCGACATGGGCTTCATTCACGACATCAAGAAAATCGTCTCGCAAGTGCCAGATGATCGCCAGACATTGCTCTTCTCAGCAACGATGCCGAAGCTGATTGAAGACCTTGCCGGCAAATACCTTGATGACCCGGTCCGTGTCTCAGTCGCACCTGAGAGCACGACCGCGGAACGCGTGACCCAAGGTGTGATCCACGTTGCAAACAATGATAAGCTGCAACTCTTGGGCAAGCTGCTTGAAGATCCCGACATTGACCGGGCGCTCGTCTTCACCAGAACCAAGCATGGCGCCGATAAGGTCGTTCGCAAGCTGATGGCAAAAGGTCATCAGGCGCAAGCGATTCACGGCAACAAGTCGCAACCGCAAAGACTGAAAGCGCTTGCAGCGTTCAAAAATGGCGAATGCCGCGTCTTGGTAGCGACCGATATTGCTGCCCGCGGGATTGATATTGATGGCATCTCGCATGTGATCAACTTCGAAATGCCGAACATTGCAGAGCAATACGTCCACCGCATAGGACGAACCGCCCGCGCCGGCCGCGAAGGCGTATCCGTCTCCCTGGTGGCGGAAGACGAGCTTTATTACCTCCGCGAAGTTGAAAAAACGACGCGTGTAGAAATCATGGTGCTTCCAACCCCTGAGGGATGCGAGGAGTTGGTCTTGCCAACGCCAGATCCCAGTGTTCGTGTCCGCAAACCCAAAGGTCCGGCTCGCAGAACTGGTCGTCCATCCACGCGCGGTGGGAGACCACAAGGCGGCGGACGTTCGCAAGGTGGCGGCGGCGGTCAGCCGTCCAAGTCGAAGCAACGTTCTCGCAAGCGCCCTGGCAAAAACCAGCGCACACGCGATCGTTCAAAAGCTGACGCTTAGTCTTCCGGGACTGAGTTCATCCAGTTGAATACGGGTTTGAGGGGTACCGCCCACCCAATTCCGGCAACGACAAAGAAAATTAGGCTCATCCATTTCGGGGCGGTGGCTAACATCGTCCCGATGGTTGCCGCCCCCCAAATCCAGAGACCGAGAAACACCAGCAAGACGATGCTGGCGACAATTCTGCGCTGAGACTGGGGCATGAACTGTAATTTCCTTGTTCCTGCGACCGTGTGGCCGCTTGCTGTTCTTCGCTTTGAGTTCAAATAGAGCGCATTATGCCTGACGCAACTTCTCCTGTCGCCGCACGCTGGATTCAACGCTGGCTCATCGTCATCGGATTGATGGTCTATGCCATGATCCTGATTGGCGGTGCGACACGCCTCACTGACTCAGGTCTTTCGATTACGGAATGGGCGCCGCTGAAAGGCGCGCTCCCGCCATTGGGCGAAGCCGCCTGGCTCAGCGAGTTTGAAAAATACAAAGCGACGGCCGAGTTCCAGCAGCAAAACTACAATATGACCCTGTCCGAATTCCAATACATCTATTGGTGGGAATGGGGACATCGGCTGTTCGGGCGATTGATTGGGCTTGTTGCGGTGGGCGGTTTTGTCTGGTTTGCCGCGATGCGCTGGATGTCGAGTAAATGGGCTGCACGTTTGGGCGTATTGATTGCGCTTGGCGGTCTGCAAGGCTTTATCGGCTGGTGGATGGTGGCAAGCGGCGTCGGTGAAACCGACCGCTTGGATGTCGCGCCTTATCGCCTGATGACGCATTTTGGGCTGGCACTGCTGATCATTGCGATCACCACCTGGTTCTGGCTCGATCTCAGCGAGAAACCGCGAAAGGCGGCGAGCAAGAAGCTTCAATACTTTGCGTGCGGCCTCCTCGCTCTGACAAGTTTACAAATGCTCAGCGGCGCTCTGGTTGCTGGATTAGATGCCGGTCGCAGCTATACCGACTGGCCGCTTATGGCCGGCGAGCTGATTCCGTCTCACTATATTGAAGCCGATCTTGGCGCGCGCAGCGTCTTTGAAGGCCGCGCTGCAACCCAGTTCAATCATCGGCTCGGCGCTTATCTGCTTTGGGGGCTGGCCCTAGTCGCCGCGTTTCAAGCGCGGGGCAGTGCAGCGTTTCGTGGGTTCGGTCTCATTGCCGCTTTGGTCACAGCCCAAGCGGTTTGGGGGATCATTACCCTGGTCAATGCTGCGCCTTTACCCGTCGCGCTTGTGCACCAAGGCCTCGGCGTAATTGTTCTTCTAAGCGCGATATGGCTGGTTTGGACTACTCGATCAGTGGATCAGCAGAAAACCCAAACGGCTCCATCGTAACTTTGCTCGGATCTATGTAAGTCACCGTGTGGGCGCCTGTGCTGGCCTGACCAGCGACAATTATCACGCCGCCTGGATATCCGCCGCCTCGAGCATCCCCGGTTCCTGCCATCGCTACAGGTCGTGCAGGGGGGCGAACCGTTATGCCGTCCAGAACTTCGAACTCCACCACTTCATCATCACCGGTGATCAGCGTGTAACCGCCCAAGTCATCGAGCAGGAAGCGATAGGTTTTGCTGCGATTGGTGAGTTCGGTTGCAGCAAGAACGGGGGTGGAATAGGCGACGTCCTCGCTGTCGGTGAGAACGCAGGCTGAAATATCGCTGGCAGCTTTAGCCGGCTCATCCAGCAGAAGAACAAGATTGTCGCCAACTTCGACTAAGCGTCCGAGCTTTAACTCTCTGCGATCGCCGCGGGTCCAAAAGCCAATTCGCATGACGCCGTCACGATCGAATGTCGGGCTGCCGCTGCAGAGGCCTTCAATATACTCATCGGTTCCCGCATCGAGCGGTAAGGGCAGGGGCTCGTCCAGGTCTCCGCCGTGTATATAGAGCGAGAGGTCGCCGCTTTTCGTGACGCCAGGAAACACGGTAACGGGTGTGCCCTGAAGTTGCAGGAACCGGCCATCTGCGATGTACGCGACGCCGATATCAGCTTTGTCGGTGACGCGCTCGCCTTCAAGGTCCAGAAACTGCAGGTCGCCATCTTCAAATACGACCGCAACGGTTGAGCCCAAAGCCCCCGCAACGCCGACGCTCGAAATCGGGCTTCCAAGATCATTGGTTTGCCAAACGGCTGGCAGAACAAGACCTTCTTCCTTTGCAGGAGTGGTCGACTCGACAGGGCGTTCGACGGAGCCGGTATCAACTGGCTCTGTTCCTGGGTTACAAGCCGTGGCAAGGAAAAGCAGGATCAACGACGAAGGCGCGTTGACAAGGCGTTTCGCGGCGCGTAGATGCGGGCGCTTGAACATTATCCGATAACTCCGAATGAGAGGCTCCGCCGGAGCAATGAAAACTTATAACGCACCTGCCGACGTTGAGAATAACTGGATCGTCATCGACGCGACCGATGTCGTCGTGGGTCGTCTTGCTTCCTACGTTGCTAAACGTCTGCGTGGCAAGCACCGCGCTGACTTCACGCCACACATTGATACCGGCGACTTCGTTGTCATCGTCAATGCTGAAAAAGCTAAGTTCACTGGCAACAAGCTAGCGGACAAAGTCTACTACCGTCACACCGGTCACCCGGGCGGCATTAAAGAGACGACAGCTGGCAAAATCATGTCTGGACGGTTCCCTGAGCGGGCAATCGAAATGGCCGTAAAACGCATGCTGCCAAAGGAAAGCACCTTGGCGCGTAAGCAGTTCTCTAAACTGCGCGTTTACACTGGCACAGACCATCCGCACGAGGCTCAAGCCCCGGAAGCGGTCGATTTTGCCTCCATGAACACTAAAAATACGAAGGTCGCCTAAGCATGGCTGAGACTGCACAATCCCTCGAAGACCTTAAAGACGTCACTGAAGGCGAAGGCGCCCCGGTTGAGTTGGCGCCGATCACGGTTGAGCCGAAGATTGACGAGCACGGTCGTTCTTATGGAACGGGTCGTCGTAAGTCTGCTACGGCACGTGTCTGGCTGAAGCCTGGCACAGGCAAGGTCACCATCAATGGCAAAGACCAGGAAGAGTATTTCGCTCGTCCAGTTCTGCGCATGGTGCTTGAGCAGCCGCTCGTCGAAGCTGACCGCCGGACTCAGTATGATGTTATTGCGACCGTCAAAGGCTCTGGCCTTTCGGGTCAAGCTGGCGCAGTCCGTCACGGCATTGCGCGCGCACTGGTCAATTATGAGCCAGAAATGCGCCGCGTTCTGAAGCCTTTCGGCTTCATGACCCGTGACCCACGCGTTGTTGAGCGTAAGAAGTATGGCCGTGCGAAAGCCCGCCGTAGCTTCCAATTCTCTAAGCGCTAAGCGTTACGATCTATTCGAACACGTGTTAAAGGCGCTCCTGAGGGGCGCCTTTTTCGTATCTGAAACAAGGGTTTGGTGATGAGTGTTGAGACAAAGCTGAAAGCCGCAGTGCTTGGTGCCTCTGGATATACAGGTGCGGAGACGGTGCGCTTGCTTGCGGGTCACCCGATGGTCGATGCAGTTGCTGCGACGGGACATAGTCTCGCTGGCAAACAGCTTTCCGAGATTTTTCCGCATCTAGCAGGACCGATCGATCTGCCGGTCGTGAAAGCTGACGATGTTGCTTGGGACGAAATCGATATCGCTTTTGGGTGTTTGCCCCACGGCACCAGCCAAGACCTGATCGAAACTTTGCCGGAGCGTATCCGGGTCGTGGATCTGTCGGCAGATTATCGCCTGCGGGATGCGGCGCTTTATGCGGACACCTATGGCCGCGCTCACCTTAATCCCGAGCGGACGTCGTCTGTGAAATATGGGCTCTCGGAGTGGCGCGGCGCGGCGCTACACGCCGAAAGCCTGGTCGCCTGCCCAGGCTGCTACCCGACCGCGAGCTTGTTGGCATTGCTCCCAATCATCAACCTAATCGACGCTGACAGCATTATCATTGATGCAAAGTCTGGCGTCTCAGGCGCGGGGCGCGGACTGAAAGAGGGCAATCTGTTTTCAGAAGCCGCCGAAGGCCTTCACGCTTACGGCGTTGGCACCCACCGGCACGCGCCCGAGATAGAGCAAGAGCTTAACCTTGAGGCGGGTCGCGGCGATATTGGTGTGACGTTTACACCTCATCTGATCCCGATGACGCGCGGCGAATTGGTGACCTGCCATGTCCGCGGCGACGTTGATCAAGTACAAGCAGCGCTCGAAGCGAAATATGCGGATGCGCCATTCATCACGGTTCTACCGTTCGGCGCACCGCCGCCAGATACACGGCATGTGCGTGGGACAAATAATTGCAGAATTGCCGTCTATCCTGATCGTGTTGCGGGGCGGGTGGTCGTCATCGCAGTGATCGACAATCTGGTCAAAGGCTCGTCTGGGCAAGCGATCCAGAACCTCAACCTGATGATGGGGTGGGACGAAACGCTTGGGCTGTCAGGTCTGCAGGCGCTGTTTCCTTAGCTTTGTGAGCGACATCGCTCGCACGCTATTCTTCGCCTGAACTGGCCTCAAAACAGGGCAGTACATCTGTCTCGAAATAGGGCTGTTGATCGACCCAGAACATGTAATCGACTTTCAAAAAGTCCTGCGCGAAAGCGTGTAACATCGGTACCATTGATGTGGTCTCGGTTGGCTCGGTCGCGCGGTCTGCGAAATGTTCGTCTGCGCCCGTTGAACCAACATAATTTCCGTCTTGGACGGCGATTCCGAGGGGCGTTGTGTAGCTGCTTTGGTGCATCATCGCGATCGGGTGATTGAGTTGGCCGCGACGTTTCACCATAAGATCGGGCGCGCCTAGTCCGACGCCGATCTCTTCGCCGGTTTCGTACAGACCCCGCAGATAGCCTTTATCTTCCCATGGCAGCCATTCGCCCGGCATAAAGTTCGCGTACTGCATGGTCGTCGAATTGGGAAAGGCAGCTTTGAGGGCGCGCATATTCTTTTCAATCGCCTTGGCATATTCGGCGGGTGAAAATGCCGGATCTACGTCAGCCGAGACTTCAATTGCAGTTTCTTGCAGATTGATCCCTTCGATCTCGCCGTCAAACTCGGCGCCTAAGGCATTCAGCAGCGTAGCATAACGCTTTTGCACTTTCGGGGTCCAGCGTTTGGCGATCCACCCAATCGTCTCGCCCTCGGCCATCGCTGGAACCACACCGCCCTCATAGGCCGGTGTCATCAAATATTTCGGGACCGGTTTGTAGGTTTTGGAGAAGGAGACGTCCTGCAACTGAATGAATAGGCGTTTGTCATGCGCTTTGAGATAATCGAGGTCAGCACGGATCTTGCTGAAATCATACTTGCCTTTGCTCTTCTCGAGCTGGCGCCAAGGGTACATGATTTGCGCGCCGGCAAAGCGGTCACTGCTGAGAAAGGCATGGTCTTTTATGCGCCCGCGATCTCTCGAAAAGTAGACGAAATGTGAGATCTCATCTGGCGCAATCGGGCAACTGGCTTCGAGATAGTCCTTATAGGCATCCTTGTATTGATCTCCGGGGTTTTCCCACTCGTCAGCGTTTGCGGTCATAGCCGCGAATCCAGCCAAAGAAGCTGCCAATACAAAGAGGATATATCGCATCGAAAAAGGTCCCACCTGTGGTCGCAATTGTCTCTCAATCGGTTTGCCGGGCGGAAACGTCTTTTTGATGGCAGACGCTACAACTGCGATCTTTGAGAACAACCATTGTGTTCGCGGCGCGAACCGCTAAATCCCGTCCGATCATGCTAACGATTTCTAATCTCGACTTTCGCGTTGAAGCGCGCCCGCTCTTTGAAGGGGCTTCCGCAACCATTTCTGGAGGCTGGAAAGTCGGCCTGGTCGGCCGGAATGGAACCGGCAAATCAACGCTCCTCCGGCTCATCCGCGAAGATGTCGAAAACCCGAGCGCCGACAGCTCTATCCGGCTGAGCAATAAGGCCCGGCTGGGATGGGTGGCACAAGAAGTCGCGCCGAGCGATGAGACCATTCTCGACATCGTTTTGGCGTGCGACGAAGAACGCGCGGCGCTGATGATCGAGGCCGATACGGCGACCGATCCTATGCGGATTGCAGATATCCACACGCGTCTGATCGATATCGATGCCTGGTCTGCCGAGGCCCGCGCAGCAGAGGTCCTGATGGGGCTTGGTTTCAAGCATGAAGACCTGGCGCGTGCCACACGGGAGTTTTCCGGCGGTTGGCGGATGCGCGCGGCGATTGCTGGCGTCCTGTTTTCGCAGCCGGATCTCTTACTTTTGGACGAACCGACCAACTATCTCGACCTGGAAGGTGCGGCTTGGCTTGAGACCTATATCAAGCGCTATCCGCACACCGTGATTATCGTCTCGCACGATCGCGAGATGCTGAACCGGTGCGTCACGCACACAATGGCCCTCGAACACAAGCAGCTCTCGATCTGTCCTGGTGGGTATGATGATTGGCTCAAACTGCGTGCAGCCAAGGCGGCGCAGCTGGAAAGTCAGCGCGTCAAACAAGAAGCTGATCGTGCCCATCTACAAGCTTTCGTTGATCGGTTCCGCGCCAAGGCTTCAAAAGCCCGACAAGCACAATCGCGCGTGAAAATGCTTGAGCGCATGCAGGACATCACGGTTCCGATCAGCGAGCGAACAACGCCGTTCTCATTCGAAACACCCGAAGGCAAACTCGCGCCGCCCATGTTGGAGCTACAAGGCGCCGAGCTTGGCTATGGCGATGACGCGAAGATCCTGGGCGATGTGAACCTTCGCCTTGACCCTGATGACCGGATTGCGATCGTGGGCACGAACGGGCAGGGCAAGACAACTCTGGTGAAGTCGATCGCAGAACGGTTGCCCTTGATGGGCGGCAAACGCGTTGTGCCAAAAGCGGTCCGCATTGGTTATTTCTCGCAAGACCAGATGGATGAGCTCACTTTAGGCGAGACCGTGCTGGACCATGTCCGGCGGGCCTTGCCGAGAGATACCAGTATTGCGCGACAACGGGCGATCGCGGCCGGTATGGGCTTCTCGCATGAGAAGGTTGAAACCAAGGTCGATAAGCTCTCCGGGGGCGAGAAAGTGCGTCTCTTGCTCGGCCTCATGGCGATTGAGAAACCGCACGTTCTGATTTTGGATGAGCCGACGTCTCACCTCGATATCGATAGCCGAGAGGCCTTGATTTATGCGTTGAATGATTTCCAGGGCGCCGTCCTGCTGATTACGCACGATGTGTATTTGGCTGAGGCTACCGCTGATCAGCTTTGGTTGGTCAAAGACGGCGCTGCAACCCGATATGATGGCGACTTGCAGGACTATCGCGCGCTCGTCTTGCGTGCAGATCGCGATACGGCTGAGCCGAAAGCGAAGTCCAAAAAAGAACGCCCGGCAAAAGCTGAAGTGAAGCCGCAAGAGCCTGCGCGCGACAAAACCGGCGATCGGAAAAAGGCCTCGGCTGCCCGCAAGGCCGCGGCCCCGTTGAAGAAGCAGGCCGACGAAGCTGAACGCCGTCTTAGCAAAGCCGCTGCGCGTATCGCGGATATTGATGCTGATCTTGCAACATCAGGGCTGTCGTCCGATGAGCTTCAAGACTTGATGCGAGACCGTGCGAGCCTGGTGGAAGACATGGAACAAGCCGAAATGGACTGGCTTGAGGCCAGCGAAGCTTATGAGACGGCGACCGCTGTTTAAACAGCGGCGTTGCGCCTTTGAATGATCGGCGACACAGCGGCGAGGACGAGACTCGCCGCAACACACCAGAAGCTCATATAAATCATCTGTGTCGGCAGCGTGATTCCGACATCAATGAGATAGCCGGTTAGACCGGGCCCTACCGCGGACGCGGCTACGGCTGCAGCCACCGCGATAGCTCTGACCGAGCCTAGGTTGCGTACGCCATACACTTCCGGCCAAAGAGCGCCGATTAAAGGCGCCGTGAAGCCATAGCTGACCCCGACCAGGAACATGAACGCATAGATCCCCCAAAGAGGGGTCAAAAGCCCAACGGCGAGGGAGGCGAGCGCTAGTGGAAGCAGATAGAATGGGAGCAAGCGGATCGAACCAAACCGATCTATTAATTGGCCGCTGAGGAGCGAGAAGGTCACAGTCGTCACGGCCATAACCGGGAAAGCGGCGGCGAAGACGAGTTCGTTATACCCGCGCAGCTCGATTAAATAATCTTGGTGGAAAAAGATCGTCGTGCCGATAAAGGGCGGCGCCAGAACGCCGGTCAATAACGCATAGAATATCGGGTCTGCGGCGACTTGGGCAACTGTCTTGTCAGGCCCAAGACGGGCGCTGGTCAAATCCGGATCGCTTGTTCGCGGCGCGCGCTCGACCCGCCATAAAGACAAGATTGCGGGAAGGGCGAAGACCAGGAGAAATATTGCCGCAAGAACCCATCCTGCTTGCCAGCCGAGCCAAACTGCAATCGCGGCAAACGCGATTGGAAGCAGCGCTTCTCCCGCTTGGTGGCCCGGGACGATCAGAGACGTGGCGCGGCCGCGATTGGCAACGAACCAACGCCCAATCTCGGTATAGGCGGTATGGCTCATCATGCCTTGGCCAAAAAGACGGAGGGCGAACAACGCAACCACCAGCATGATGAGGCTGGGGGCGAACGCCATGAGCAAACAGGCCACGCTGAGCGCAGGAATGACGAACCGGGCGACTTTCCAGCCTGGCATATGGTCAAGCACACGTCCGAGAAACGGCAGCGTTATGGCGCTGCAAATCGTGGCGATCATATATATGCCGCCAAACTCTCCGTCTGTGAGGTCGAATTTGGCGCGCAATTCCTCACCGGACAGACCGATGAAGAAGGTCTGCCCGAAGGACGAAAAGAAGGTCAGAAGAAAACCGCCAGAAATCCACCTGGCGTTTTCACGCAGAAAATTGAGCATCATCGCGCTATGCGGGAATTATGCGGTGGAGGGAAGTCTAAGCGCGATGACCTAGCTATAGATAAAGCGCACTTTTTCGCCCGGCGCGATCACAGCGGCGGTCAAACGTCCGCCAAAGACCGCGCCTGTGTCGAGATTTATGCGGGTCGCCTGCGCCTCGACAATCTCCGGGTAATAGTCGTCCGTTGGCGTATGCCCGTGGATGACAGTCCAGCCTATGAGCGCTTCGTTTTTCCAGTTTTGAACTTCGAAGAAACGCCGGGAGCGAGTCCACAAATAGGTCTCCGAGCGATCATCTGGATAGAGTTGCGGCTGAATTCCGGCATGCACGAAAATGAGCTTTTGTGCCGCATCCACATGAATGTTCGGCCGCGCCTTCAGCCAAGATAAATGCGTCTTGAGAACTGTATCGTGTCCACGGTCCTTGTAGCTCTGTACCGTCGCGTCTCCGCCATTTACGAGCCAGTTATCGTATGCGCCTTCATGGGCCGCCGTGAGCCCCTCAATCAACATCGCTTCATGATTGCCCTTCAAAGCGACCGTCTGAAGGCCTGAGCGGCTTTCCAGCTCCATGACGGCTTCTATGACATCGGCGCTATCGGGCCCGCGATCAACATAGTCGCCCAAGTGCACAATCTTCGCGATCGCGTCGCCAAATTCAAAAGCATGGCGTTCGAAGATTGAGGCATGCAATTGGCGCAGACGGACCGCTTCGCCATGTACATCCCCGATTGCATAGGTGATCGTGCGCATATCACCACTATATCTAGTCTAAGTTGCGGTGCGGGCGCCAGCTTTTTAGGAGCGTCCTTTGGTCTTGTTCCGGAATGCGACCTCGGGTCTTTCTTCAACCAATTGTTCTCGATCTCAACGCGAATCCAAAACCAAACTTTTGATCAGGCACAAAAAAAGTGCCTCACCGAAGTGAGGCACTTTCATTTCTATCGCAATGGTCTGCGACTTGGGTCGTTTAGAACGTGTAGCTACCGCCAAACGTAATCCGGCGATCCGGAAGGCCAACGAAACATGTTGGGCCATCTTCGGTTCCACACTTCTGAACAATTTTCTCTTCAGTGAGGTTCACAGCTTCGATGCCGATATTGAAGTTTTCCGTGACATCATAGTTGATGCTGGCATTCAGCTGTCCACGATCGAGTGTGTGAACTGGCAAGCTCAATGTTGAGCTACCGCTGGTGTTCGCGCCGCCACCGAAGTCTTGGGTGCGAAAGCCTTCACGCCATGTGTAGCGTGCACGAGCTGATAGACCAAATTTCTCATAGTATGCTGTGATGTTGTAAGCATTCTCTGAGAAGTCGAGCAGACCACGAGCAACCGTAAGGTCACCGAGAACTGTCAGACCACGGCCCGAAGTCGTGTCACTTGCTGAACCACCTGAGAAGTCTTGCAGGGTGTAGTTCGCGACAATACCAAAGCCTGAGGCCCAGCCGAGACGATCTTCCATGCTTGAAAGGTCACCCTGGAAGGCAAACTCCCAACCAGATTGAGTTGTCGTAGCAGAGTCATTGCTTGGGATTGTGAAGTCGACACAAAGACCTGGTGTGCCCGGGTCACCCAAGACGTTCGGGATAACTTCTGGGTTGAAGGTACCGCCACCTGGGCAGTTTGGATCAGTCTCACGTAGGAAATCATCAGGACCATCCGCAATCAACAGAGCTGACTGAGAGTCAGTGCTGAAGATGTTCGTACGATCTTTGGTGAAGTAACCAATGCTGACGACAGAGGCAGGAGCGAAATACCAATCTGCGGACAGATCGATTGAGGTGATTTCCTCAGGCTCGAGACCTGGATTACCGAAAGCAACCGCTGCGTTTTCGCTTGTATCAAACGAGAAGCCAGTTCTCAGATTGTTAAAGCCTGGACGACGGATGTCTTGGTTGTACCCAAACCGGAGTACGATGTCTTCACGAGGTGTTGCGCTCAAGTTGAAGCGCGGCAGGAAGAAGTCGTAGCTACCAGATGTTGTTTCGATCACTCGATCGGCGCCGTTTACAGATGGCGCAAATCCAGCAGAATCAACGGTTGTTTGGATGAAACGTACACCCGCATTACCGCGGAAAATACCGCGCTCAAAGTTAGCTTGAGCGTAAAGAGCGCTCGTCTGCTCTGTGATATCGCGGAACGCATTTTGGTCATCACGCAAGTTTAGAAGGTCCGGGTTTGCGTCATGCGCAACCAGGGCAGCTTCAATGTCTGCGATCACACCATCTGGATCAGAGAATGATGCATCTGGATCCAATAGCAGGAAGTCGCTGATGAACAGTGAGCGGTCGTCGCCGTCACCGAAATTGCTCGGTCCAGCTACAACCAGGTTCGCAAAGTTGCTTGCAGACGGGGCATCTCTCAGATTGCTGAAACCACCGATATTGTCACCGACATCCATGAAAGTGTGTGTGGATTCATTGTGACGGAAACCAGCATCCACAGAGGTGATGAAGTCACCAAAGACGCCGCCTTCTAGATCGTGAGATACATCGATGCGGAATGCATCTTCGCGGTTCTCAGTCGTGTTCCGCTCAACGATGACCTGATCGAGGACATAGTTTGCTGGATCAAGCAATTGAGCAGCGGTCGGCGCGAATGGGGAATCAAAGTTGATCCCAAAAGCGAGCGAGTCGCCACGCAGATCGTAGATAAACGGTGTCGCGTTGTCGTTTAGAAGCGTTACGCTTCGGACGTCGCGGCCATCACCATTGTCGCTTGTAAAGCCCAGCGCTTGAGCTTCGAAGCCATCATTGATCGCGCCCAGATTGTTGATGTCAGCGGTCACAAGCGCGCGCTGGGCATCATCCAGAGTGAAGTAATAGCGATCATCGGTTCCGGTTACGCCATCAATGTCAAATTGCTGGCTATCTTGGAAGCGAACCTCGGTAATCAGAGGCGCATTCGGGTTCAGGAAGTTGAGCGTTGTGCTCAAGTTCGGTGTTTCCGTGTCAGAGCGAGAGGTTGAGAACTCGGCGCTTACGCTCCAGCCGTCTCTTTCCCAATCGCCGCCGATCGCGAATGTTTCGCTGTCGGTAACACGTGAGTTGGTTTCACTCGTTGCGCGGAAGTTACCGTCACTTGAGTTCAGTGTTCCAACTGCTGCAATGACAGGCTCAACCAGACCGGTTAGCGCGCCTTGGCGAATAGGGCCGCCAATTGCGGTGTAATCAAGCGTTTCGAAAGCAGATGGTGCGTTCACGGCCTGGTTTCTCAAACCAGAGATACCAGAGGCTTGGAGACGGTACTGGTCTCGGCTACGCTCTTGGTTATTGATGACCGCATCAAAGTGTAGCGTCAGCTCATCATTAGGCGCCCACTCGAGGGTCGAAGCCAAGTTGAGCGTTTCATAGTCATCATTCTCTTGCTCTTGAACAAAGAACTGGATGCCTTGATACTCATCAAACGCTGCGCCAGGCGCAGAAGCAAGATTGTCTCGGTCGGTACGTGGACGGAATGAAACAGCTTCTTGCTCAGTGTAGCTGCCGGTAATAACCGCGCCGAATTCACCGTGCTCTGTGTCCCATTTTTTGCCGAACGCGCCGGAAAATCTTGGTGTGATGTCTTCGGAGCTGAGGCTACTGTCTTCACCTTGGATCCGGACATTGATCAGCGTGTCGCTGAGCTCAAGTGGGCGAATGGTTTTGAGGTTGATCGTGCCGCCGACTGAGCCTTCGATGGTTTTGGCTTCAGACGCCTTCGTGACTTCAACAGAAGAAATGATGGCCGGGTTTACGTCCTCAAATCCGATGCCGTTACGACCAGAGCCAGAGCCCACGGTTGAGACGCCATTGATTTCAACGCGGTTTGAGTTTGAACCACGAATTTGAACCGCAGTACCAACGCCGGCTGTCCGGGTGATCTGGACGCCTGTGACGTTCTCCAGAACTTCAGCGAGGTTTTGGTCAGGTAGCTTACCGATGTCTTCAGCTTGGATGACTTCGATGAGGCTTGCAGCGTTACGCTTCTCTTGAAGGGCGCTTTGAAGTGACGAGCGGATGCCGGTCACGACGACGACGTCCTGCGTTAGTTCTTCTTCTGCAGCTTCAGTTGTTTCAACTTCCTGTGCAGTTGCCGATGAAAACATGCTAAGCGCGGCCAATGCAGAACCGGCTAGAAGTAAGCTTCGTCCACTGCCTCTCTTAGGGGCCTGCGTACCATACGCATGCAAGGTTGATTTAGACATCTAGTTCCTCCCTGGAATTATGTGTCGCTGGCTTTGTGCCAATCTGGAGCCCAATAGCCTGAGCAAACCAATCTAAAGACTGTTGCGACCGCTCAAGTCAACCTATAATGACAACCAATATGCGTCTATTGGTAGGACCATTTATATATTGAGGAGGTGTGTTGTACAATCGTCACACTTCGCGAAAGCGGTCTGAGGGACGGTCTCTGGTGCAACTTTTGGTTAGAGGCGGCCATGCTCATTTAGCTTAAATGGCATTGAGCAGAGTAGGGCCGCAACGCCGCGAAAGCGCTGCGCGCAGTCATTGCCTCATTAGCGAGGCCTGATCGACAAGCTAACCTAATTGTTGGTGGTGTCTCTGTCGCGGGCGTTAGGCGCTGACATTGCTTTGAAGATAGCGGCGACGGTTTTCGCTAGATCTGCGCCTTGCGTCTTCAATCGCTTGTTGCTCCGAAACGTCCAGCAACGACTCTAATAGTCGAGAGAAGTGCGCGCGCATGGCTTCTCGGGCAGCCTTTGGGTCGCGATTGCGCAATGCCGTCAGAATTTCCGAGTGTTCATCCGCCCGATGATTCGGGTCTTCGTGGCAGATTGAAGAGTAGGCGCGTTTAACAACGTCAATTTCGGTCCTCATTCTCCACAAGGTTTGTAGAAAGAAGACATTCGCCTCATTCCCGCTCGCCTTCGCGATCAGGATATGAAAATCCATATCGGCCTGCTCACCTTCTGGCGAATCAGCTGGGGCAGATTCCATTAAGCGGATATTTTGCTCAAGCTCCGCGATCTGTTCGTCTGTGATCATCTTTGCTGCGAGCGCTGCGCATTCGGGCTCGAACAGGAGTCGGGTTTGCGTGAGTTCGAAGGGTGTAATGCTCGGCAATGCAAGGCCGTTCGATGCCGGTGTCTCACGTACGTATACACCTGATCCAACTTTGATTTCCAGTCGTCCGACGGCTTCTAGCGATATTTCAGCTTCTCGAATAACGACGCGGCTAACGTCAAAACGTTTGGCGAGGTCTCGTTCACCCGGGAGTCTGGTTCCGGGCGGAAAAGTTCCTGATTCTATTAGGTCTAAGATGGCGCGCGCAACCGTATGGTGAAGTCGTTTTTCTGTCATTCCCGCCATCCCTATTTCAAGCCACGAGCGCTTACGCTTTTTCGCCCGATCGCCACAAAAGTATGCGCAACCGCTTTAAAACACAAGGGTTTACAAATTGCACTAACCAATTTTTTAGGCGCAATTGTGAAATCAATCACCCTGCAAAATGACGCGAGTAAGGTATGATTGTGTTGCTGATGCACTAGCTTCGCGGTCGTCAATTTTAACTTCATTTTGATCGATTTTGCCCGTGGGTCGCCTGTTCGAGGGCACGAAAAATCTAACCCGATGACAGGTAGGACCATTCAAAATTGAATAATGTTACGTAAAATCAATGTTTTGGATAGAGTTTTGGTCACTTATCGGCATTTCAAGATTTTGAGTCTGGCTGACCAATTGAGTAATTGGTATACAATATTGGTTGACATAGCTTTCCGGGAGATTAGCGTCGCGCCATGCCCTCGAGAGTGGGGTGGGAGGAATTATGACGAAATCGACCATCACCTTGGCCGGCGCGCTGCTCGCCATATTCGCGACCGGCGGCTGCCAAGATGCGGCGAATCCAACGCCGAGTACATCATCTATTGAATTGCCCGCGGGCGCGACCGTTGTCAGTGCTCCGGATGCCTTTGCTGACGCCATAAGTTCGGCCCAGCCGGGAGACACAATTGTCTTGGCGAACGGCATTTGGATGGATTTCGATGCCTTGGTCGAGGCAGAAGGCACCAGCGACTCGCCGATCACGGTGGTTGCGGAAACGCCTGGGCAAGTCATTCTGTCTGGACAGTCGAGCTTGCGGCTCGCTGGTCAGCACCTCGTTGTGTCCGGACTAGTCTTCAAAGATGGCTACACACCGCGAAGTGAAGTGATCAGTTTCCGGAAAGACGCCGAAACGCTTGCGTTCAATTCGCGTGTCACCAACACAGTTATTGATGGCTACAGCAATCCTAATCGGACGCAGCGCGATCTCTGGGTCGGGCTTTACGGTCAGAATAACGTGTTCGACCGAAACCATCTTGTCGGCAAACAGAATGCTGGGCCAACGCTCGCTGTTCGTCTGAACAGTGAAGACAGTCAGGAAAACGGGCACCATATCGCGCTGAATTATTTCGGGCCACGTCCGGTATTTGGCTCCAATGGCGGTGAAACTTTCCGAATCGGAACCAGTCACTATTCGATGACGCAGTCGAAGACGCTCGTCGAAAACAACTATTTTGACCGTTGTAGCGGTGAGGTCGAGATCGTTTCCAACAAGTCCGGTGGGAACACCTTCCGTGGCAATACTTTCTATGCATCGCGGGGCACGCTCACGCTTCGCCATGGTAATGGAACGATTATCGAGAATAACCTGTTTGATGGGGCGGGCGCTGCATATACGGGCGGCGTTCGAGTTATCAACGCCCAACAGACCATTCGAAACAACTATTTCAAAGACCTGACGGGCAATCGCTTCTCAGGCGCTTTGGTGGTGATGAACGGTGTGCCAAACTCGCCCATCAATCGCTATCACCAAGTCGATGGCGCAGTGATCGAGAACAACACGTTCGACAATGTCCGAGCGATTGAGCTTGGCGAAGGCTCTGACGCAGAGCGCACAGCGGTGCCGATCAATTCCGTCTTTCAAAACAACATGCTTGTCGGGAAAGAAGAGGTTGGTCCGTTCAGTCTGTATGATGACATGTCAGGGATCGGATTTGCGAATAACTATTCGTCCAGCGCATTGCCGGAAGAGATCGGAGCTGGATTTGAAATTCGCTCAGACTTCACCCGATCGGCGGAAGACGCTCGTTTAGCGACGGTTGGCGAGGCTGGTGCTTCTGGCCAATTTGGCGTGGCACGTGAACTTACGGGTGTTGATTGGTATCCAAAGGCTTCCGAGGGATCGCCGTTTGATCAGACCCGCGAAATATTGCTGTCTCCTGGAAGTGATGTGCTGTCTGCGGCAATGGCCGATGCACAACAGGGCGATCATTTCGTGCTCGCGCCCGGAAATTACCACGAGTCCAAATTGATCACCTTGGATGACGCGGTCACCGTGAGGGCAGCCGCTGGCGAGGCGCCAGTTCTATCATTCGAGCGACCTCACCTCTTCGTGCTGACCGGAAATGGCGCGCTTGCCTTGGATGGCCTGACCGTCACAGGAAAGGCGGCCCCTGATGGCAAAGGCAATAGCTTGGTTACGTCGAGTTCAGAGCGCGGCAGCGGTAACCACACGGTGCGCCTTGAAAACGTTCGTATTGAGGACTTCGATGTGAACCGCGGCTTCTCTGTGGTTTCGGCCGAAAAAGGCTCATTCTTCGACCTGATCCATGTTCAAGGCTCGCACTTCGAGAATGTGTCGGGCACCGTTTTCAAGCTTGATCCCGAAACTGATGATTATGGCATCTACAATTCCGAGTTTCTGACGATCGTCGACAGTGTGTTCGAAAATATCGGGGGCACCGTGGCTTCAGTCTACAGAGGCGGGCGAGACGAGAGTACATTTGGTCCGCACGTCGACGTCACCAGATCATCCTTCAGCAGCGTTGGCGGCCAAAGCGAGCCTCTTATGGTGCTGCATGGCATTCAAAAGGGCAGCTTCACAGATAATGAAGTCTCGGGGGCATCGCCGCTTGCAATTACACTGACAACGGGGTTGCCAGTTTTCACCATGGAATCGAATTCAGTCGATGGAGTTGCTGACAGCGACTTCTCAGTCGTCACTGACTTGAGGAACCGCAAATGATTAGCTTTCGAATTTCGCGTACCAAAAAGCATTTGGCTTCGCTCGCGGTTGGCGTGTCGGCCACAACCATGTTGGCCGCAGGTTGCGTGTCTGAGGGGCTTTCTCAGACAGCCCCAGCGAGCGTTTCTGAAGATGCGGTCCAGAACATAGAAGTCATGAACAGCTCATTTGATGAAACACTGACTGCTCTACGCGCCGGATTGGATGCGCGGCTCGAGGCAGGTGTGCCCGTTCCAGTTCCAATGGATGCTGGCGGCGGCTACACCCATGAGCAACACAAGCAGAACGGCAAGACGATTTACGAAGCTGGCATGCTGTATCAGATTACGGGTGAGGCGCGTTATCGCGACTTCGCGGTTTCCATTTTGAAGGAGTATGCAGATCTCTATCCGACGCTCGGGCTGCATCCGGAACAAAAGGAACAGTCGCCTGGACGCTTGTTTTGGCAAAGCCTGAACGAAGCGATGTGGTTGGTCTATTCCATTCAGGGATATGACGCGATCCGCGCTGACCTCTCCCCAGAAACACGTGACCATATTGAAACGGGCGTTTTGCGCCCTGTTGCGACGTTCTTGTCAGAGGGGCAGCCATCAACCTTCAACAAGATCCACAATCATGGAACTTGGGCCACCGCTGCGGTCGGGATGACAGGGTACACGATCGGTGAAGAACGATGGGTGGCGCAAGCTCTCCGGGGTCTGGACTTGTCCGGCGATGCGGGTTTCCTGCGTCAGCTCGACGTGCTGTTTTCGCCGGACGGATATTATGCTGAAGGCCCGTATTACCAGCGCTTCGCATTGATGCCATTTGTCTTGTTCGCTCAGGCGATCGAAGAGAATGACCCGGATTTCAAGATCTTCGAATATCGCGATGACATCCTCCAGAAGGCGATCATGTCGACGATCCAACAGAGCTATGGCGGGCGCTTTTTCCCGATCAATGACGCCATCCGTGAAAAAGGGCTGAACACCGTAGAATTGCGCTACGGCGTCGCCATTGCTTACGGTTTGACCGGGGATGATCGCCTGCTGAGTATCGCCGCTTTGCAAAATGGGGTTGTGCCGACCCCAGAGGGTAAAGCGCTTGCCGATGCGATGGATGCGGGGCTGACACAGCCTTTCCCGTTCCAAACTTTGAAATTTCGCGATGGCTCTGATGGCGACCGAGGCGCGCTTGTCGTCTTGCGCTCAGGACCTGCGCCTGATGATGCCGCGGTTGTTTTCAAGGCGGGTTCGCAGGGGCTCGGCCACGGCCACTTCGATTGGCTTGGCTTGATCTATTACGACAATGGCGACGAAGTCATTGCCGATTATGGTGCATCGCGCTTCTTGAATGTCGAACCCAAGAATGGCGGACATTACCTGCCGGAAAATACAACCTGGGCGAAACAGACGGTCGCGCACAATACATTAGTCGTTGACCAATCTAGCCAGTTTGCAGGCAATTGGCGCGTCGCTGAGAAAACCTCGCCGACTATTCTGGCATTTGATGACACGCCAGGCGCAAGCTTCACGGCGGCCGAAATAGGCACCGCTTATGACGGTGTGAACCTGCAGCGTGTGGTCGCGATGGTCGACCGCGAAGGCGGCGGGCAATACATTGTCGACATCATGCGCGGGTCTAGCGACGCGCAGCATATTTATGACTTGCCGGTTCACTTCAAAGGGCAGTTGATCGAAACGAGTTTGCCGTTCGAACATGAAACGGAAGCCCTCGCGCCGCTAGGAAGCGATGCGGGCTACCAACACTTGTGGCGAACCGCGCAAACGCCGGTTATTGAGGCCGGCACAGTTTCAGATCTGTCCCTGGTCATCGATGATCAATTCTACACGTTCTCGCACATCTCGGATCAGGCCGTATCAGCCTATCTGACCCGGCTTGGCGCAAACGATCCAGATAATAACTTGCGTAATGAGCAAGCGGTGATTCTACGCACCGAAGCTTCAGATGCGGCTTTCTTTTCTGTGTATGAGCGCCATGGTCGATACGACAATGATGAAGAGATCACGGTCTATTCTGGCGGGTCTGTTCAAGACCTTCAGATGGAGCGTTTAGGCGCGACCGACATTTATTCACTCACGCCTGAGACCGGCGGCGTTGTGAGTATTATGATCGCCGATAGCACCGATCCAAGCGCCAAACATACAATCACGCGTGATGGTGAAACCATGTCCTGGTCAGGACCAGTTGGCCTCCACGTGTCCGAACAAAAAGATAAAAAATCAAACCTATTGGAGGGAGAGTCCGATGAGTGATGTTCTCGAGCATGCCGACCTATTTATGTACAGCCCCGAGACCGAGTCTGAGACCGTCGGAGAAGGTCTTCGCCGCAAGGTTCTAGGCCATGATGAGCATCTTATGCTGGTCAAAGTCTGGTTCGACAAAGGTGCAGTTGGCGAAGTTCATTCCCACCCGCATTCGCAAGTCAGCTACGTGCTTGAGGGCGTCTTCGAAGTGTTCGTTGACGGCAAAACCCAAGTGCTTGGCCCAGGCGGCTGTTTCAAAGTTCCGTCTGGCGCAGACCACGGCGCCGTGTGTCTCGAAGCAGGTATCCTGCTCGACATGTTCAGCCCTATGCGTCGCGACTTTGTCGGTTCGGAGGGTTAGAACATGACAATCAAAGGTTTACGATGGTGGGTTGTGTCCCTCGTCGCGCTTGCGACAGTGATCAACTATATCGATCGCCAGACGATTACAGTTCTATGGCCGCAGCATATGGCGCCGGACTTGTTCCCGAACATGGACGCGGATGGCCACAAGCAGATCCTCGGCCTTGTGTCGGCCGTGTTTATTTTGGCTTATGCAGCCGGACAGGCGATCTTCGGCAAGATCTTCGATTGGATCGGGACGCGCCTTGGGTTTGCAATATCTATTGGTATGTGGTCCATCGCGACCGCCCTTCACGCGTTTGCGCAAGGGGTCTTGAGCCTGAGTTTCTTCCGCGTGCTTCTGGGCGTTTCGGAAGCGGGTAACTGGCCTGGCGCCGCAAAAGCAAATGCCGAGTGGTTTCCAACAAAAGAACGTGCGCTCGCGCAAGGGATCTTTAATTCCGGCGCCGCGATTGGTGGGATCATCTCGATTCCGCTTCTGGCTTATTTGGCGATCTTTCTGGACTGGAAAATCATCTTTGTATTGGTCGCGGGTCTCGGGGCGATCTGGTTGATACCTTGGCTGATCATCGTGAAGGCACCGCCAAAATTCCATAGCTGGCTGTCAGACGAAGAGCGTGAGTACATTCTGACCGGACAGGAAAACCAAGACCTTGATGGCGATGGTGAACCTGATGACGGCTACAATCCGTCCACCGGAGAGCTGCTCGGCCGCAAGCAAAGCTGGGGCGTGATCACTGCATCCGCGGCCATCGACCCGATTTGGTGGTTGTTCATTGTCTGGATCCCGACCTATTTGTTCGAAGTCCATGGCTTTGACGTAAAAGCCCTGGCCGTCTCTGGCTGGCTTCCTTATGTCGGCGCGATGTTCGGCGCATGGTTCGGCGGATTGCTCGCGCAATTCCTGCTCAGCAGAGGGTGGTCGGTCGACGCAACGCGGAAACTGACGATTACGCTCGGCTGTATGATCATGCTGCCATGTTTGCTGCTCATGTCCGTTGCTTCAACCTCGACTATGGCCATCTCGCTGATGTTCTTGATCCTGTTTGGGTTCCAGACGGCGATCGGTAATGTCCAGACTTTGCCAGCGGATTTCTTCGGTGGAAAGACCGTGGGCACGCTCTCGGGGATCGCTGGAATGGCGGCAAAGCTGACAGGGTTTGTCCTGACACTTCTGGTGCCAATCCTGACCAAAGGCGCAAACTATATGCCGGTCTTTGTGCTCGGAGCCTTCTTGGCGCTGACCGCGATTGCGGCCGTCTGGTTGCTCTGCGGAAAGGTTGAGCCCCTCAAACCACGCAACCAAGTTTTACAAACAAGCTAAACGAAATTTCGACTGAATTAGGAGTCACAAGTATGTCAAAACCAGTCATTGGTTTCATCGGCCTCGGACTGATGGGCGGGAACATGGTGGAAAATCTGCAAAAGCGCGGATTCCAAGTCAATATCATGGATCTGAACAAAGACGCCGTTGCAACCGTTCTGGCCCGGGGAAATGCGACAGAAGCAAAAACCCCGAAGGAACTCGCCGAGAACAGCGATATCGTACAGCTTTGCGTTACGACATCAGAAGTTGTCGAAAAGCTCGTCTATGGCGACGACGGTATCCTGGCGGGTATCAAAGAAGGGTCTGTCCTGATTGATTTCGGGACTTCTATCCCGGCATCGACCCAAAAGATCGGGGCGGACTTAGCGGCCAAAGGCGCGGGCATGATTGATGCGCCGCTGGGCCGTACACCTGCGCACGCCAAAGATGGTCTTCTGAACATCATGGCGGCGGGCGACAAAGCAACCTTTGATAAGTATGAGCCTATCCTCAAAGAGCAGGGCGAAAACGTCTTTTATCTGGGCAGCCTGGGCGCCGGTCATACGACCAAGCTGATCAACAATTTCATGGGCATGACATCCGTTACCGCGATGTCTCAAGCGTTCGCGGCGGCCGAGCTCGCAGGAGTCGATCGCGCGCAGCTTTATGAGATTATGTCTGCCGGTCCATCAAACTCACCGTTCATGAAATTCTGCAAAAACTACGCTGTTGATGGCGTAAGCGATCTCGGATTTTCGATGAACAATGCGAACAAAGATCTGCGTTACTTTGTGCAAATGATGGCTGACCTGGGATCACGTTCCTTGGTTGCTGAAGGCACCTCTACCAGCCTTCAAGCAGCGGTTGATGCCGGAATGGGCGATGGGAACGTTCCCGAAATTTTCGACTATTTCGTAAAACTAGAAAAGTAAGACGTCACCAGAGCGTAGGGTCGAACCCTAAGCTCAGACATATATTTCTCGTAGCGGGATAACCTCCATCCTGTCACGAAGGGCCGACGCGATCCTCCGAAACCTCGCGTCGGCCCAACCTTCTAATCTGAAAGCCATGACATGACCCTCGCCCTCAACACACCTGTCGTTCCGCTGATTCAGGCGGAAGATCCCGAAATTGCTATTCGCACGGCCAACGCGCTTAAAGCTGGAGGGCTGACCACGCTGGAAGTCGTTTTGAGAACGGATGCGGCGATGAAATGCATGGCGGCCATCGCTTCTGAAGTTGACGGCGTGACCGTCGGAGCCGGGACCGTTCTAACGCCCGCTCAGGTTGCTGAGGCTGTCGAGCACGGGGCACAGTTTATTGTATCTCCGGGACTGCATACCGAAGTTGTGGAGGCCTGCCAGGCGCGAGATCTTGAAATCTATCCTGGGACCGCAACCCCAAGTGAAGTGCAACTTGCATGGAATTTGGGACTTAAGACGGTCAAGTTTTTCCCCGCCGGATTAGTCGGCGGTGTTCCAATGCTGAAAGCCTTATCATCGGTCTTTCGGCAAATGAGTTTCATGCCAACAGGCGGTGTATCAGCCGCAAACCTTCAATCCTTTCTAGAAGTTCCAGCAGTGATTGCGTGTGGCGGGAGTTGGCTGACGCCGAAAGCCGAAATCGATGCCGGCAACTTCGAAGCAATTACAACACTCGCCCGCGAAGCATTGGCGCTCGCGCGGGACGTCAAAACAAACACTTAGGAGAATAGTAATGGCAGAGTTTCTGTCCTTTGGTGAGATTATGCTGCGGCTGAAAACACCAGGCAATGAGCGGTTCTTTCAATCGCCAACCTTTGAGGCAACCTTTGGGGGCGGCGAGGCCAATGTGGCTGTCGCGCTCAGCAATTATGGTCTGTCCTCCGGGTTCATTTCTGCATTGCCGGACAATGACATTGGTCTGAATGCCATTCGCGAGCTGAACCGCTACGGCGTTGATACCTCCCGTGTGCGCCGGTCTGGTGACCGGGTTGGCATCTATTATCTGGAAGCGGGCGCAAACCAACGCCCGTCAAAAGTCGTTTATGATCGCGCCAATTCATCGATCAGCGAATGCGGCCCGGGTGACTTCGATTGGGACACCGTCCTTGGCGGCGCCAAATGGCTCCACATTACGGGTATTACGCCGGCGCTTAGCCAGTCTGCAGCAGACCTCAGCCTCGAATGCGTCAAGAAGGCGCGCGAGCTTGGAGTTACTGTGTCTTGTGACTTCAATTTCCGAGGCAAGCTCTGGAAGTATGGCAAGACCGCGCCTGAGGTGATGACCGAGCTCGTCAAATATGTCGATGTCGGCATCGCCAATGAAGAGGACTGTCAGAAGTCACTCGGTGTAAGCGTCGATGTCGACGTCGAAGCGGGCGAATTGGACACCAGTAAGTATGAAGCTCTGTCAGAGAAGATGCTGGAGCTCTACCCAACCATGCACACGATCGGCATTACCTTGCGCGAAAGCATCAGTGCCTCACGCAATGGCTGGTCGGCCTGTATGCGTGACAAGGACGGGTTCAAGCTCAGCCGTCGTTACGACATCACCGATATTGTCGATCGCGTCGGCGGCGGAGACAGTTTTGCATCAGCCTTCATTTATGGCTTGAACGCTTACGAAGATCGCCAGCAATCGCTGGAGTTCGCTGTTGCAGGATCGTGCCTGAAGCACTCCATCCTCGGCGACTTCAACCGCGTCACTGTGAGCGAAGTTGAGAAGCTCATGTCCGGTGACGGATCGGGCCGCGTTCAGCGCTAAATAAAAACTATGGCGGAGGCTAAGGGTCAAACACTAGCCTCCGTCCCTCACTTGAAAGCGGGTTGGTTCGTCATGCCGACATGCCGTTCACCAATGCCGGCCTTTTGAAATAGCGAAACGCTTTTTGACCGTTGGCAAAAAACGGAGCAGGGCGGTCGAAGTTCTATTTCCCCTAAAAATTCCGGAGGTTACGCTGATTTACCCCACGGTTTTTGCCTTCACCGACAGCTGAGCTGCTCTGTCGATCGGATAATTCCAGAGCGCCCAGAGAATCCCCACCGAGGCGACCATGGGCGTTAGGGCCACCACATATCTAACGTTTTGAAGGACCTCACCAGAGTTTAGCGCTTTGGGGTCAAATCCAACCCAGTCCAACATTGGATAGACCAGCCCAACGGCCAGAGCGGCGCCGAGTTTCGGGGTTAAAGTTAGAATGGAATAAAACAGAGCACTCCGTTTCGCACCCGTTCGCACGGCATCCTCTTCGACGATATCAGCCATCATTGACCGCATTAGAAATGTAGCGGCGCCGGCGTTCGCACCGATGAGCAAATATATCACCAAGGCGAAAACGAACGAGCTCTCAGGAATAAACAACAAAAAGGTCGTTGCGAACATTTGAACGAGTGCGCCTATGCAAAGCGCGTGATGCTTGCTCAATTTGTAACTGAGCTTCAAGAAAACCGGGACGAAGAACAATCCTGCGACAAAGATCACCACGATGAAAAGCGAGGCGGATTTCGGAAGCAGCAAGACATGAATCACAAAAAAGAAGTGAACTGCGCCGTTCACGCCCGCTTGGAACCCCGCCAAGAGGTCGGCAACGAGCAAACGCCGCAACGCAGCGCTTTCAGTGAAGATCCGCCATGCCTCATGCCATGCGGGTTGTTTAACTGAGACAGGCGGTTTTTCCTTGATCGAGAGAAGCGCAATCGCGGTCAAAAGGGGGACCATTAGCAGGATCATCCATCCCATCGGTTCGGCCCGCTGCAACATCGTCGCGTTAGGCGTAACCATATCAACCACAACCGGGATCATCAGGACAATCACCATGCCAGCCAACCCAAAATATTGCAGATAGCTCATCACCCGGGAGCGACCGTCATAATCGTCCGAAAGTTCGCTCGCCCAAGCAGTGTGGGCCAGCGTGTACATCGTCCAACCGACATAAAGGATGAGCATCGAAATCAGCAGTTTGGACTCAGACACAGGTTGCGACGGAAAAAACAGCAAGTATACGCCGATCAGCAATAAGGGGAGTGCCGCCACAATGGCTGGCCTTCGTCGCCCCCATTTGGTGTTGATCCGGTCGCCGAGGATGCCGAACAACGGGTCGGTAAAGCCATCAAAGAACCGCGTTAACATGAAGATTGTGCCGACGACAGTTAGGCTGAGGCCCAGCTCTGCGTAGAGAGGGGGCAGGATAACCGATAAAGGCAAACTCAGCGCGCCAATCGCGAATGCGGGTGACGCAAAGCCGGTTAATGCAAGTGGACGTGGTTCAGCCGTATTCATGATTTTACTGTGATGAGCCGCTGGAGCGGGGCGCATAACGCCTGCACTCCTCTAACCACTTCCTCCTGAAAGTTCACTAACTTACACCCGTCGGTATCTCGCTGAACGCCAATCCTTTGTCCGCGCGCATTTCGGCGGGCAGGCCCAAAACGCGTTCCGAAATGATGTTGCGTAGGATTTGGTCCGTGCCGCCTTCGATCCGAACCGCGGGCGACCGCATCAGCATCGCCTGAAAGCGTGCGCTTCCATCTGCGACTGTCGGATCATTGATGACTGAGCCAAAGCCCTGGAGATCCATCGCGTACTTGGTGAGCTCCTGCATCAATTCACCGGCGACTAATTTGCCGATCGAGTTTTCAGGACCAGGGATGCCGCCTTTCGCCACGAGACTGACAGCGCGAATGCTTGTATTCTTGAGGCCCGACGCTTTGACATAATAGTCCGCAAGTTTGGACTTCACATCCGACCGTGCAACCGCTTTTTCGTTCTCGACGACCAAGTTTTGCACGAGATCGAGAAAGTCCGGCAAGCCCGTGGAGATAGAACCGCCAATTGCCATTCGTTCGTTCATCAGAGTTGTCAGAGCGACATTCCAGCCATCGCCAACTTCTCCTAGGCGCTGTGCACCCGGAATGCGGACATTTTCAAAGTAGACCTCGTTGAATGAACTTCCGCCATTGATCTGTTTGATCGGACGAATGTCGACGCCTTCCGACCGCATGTCGAGGAAGAACATGGTCAAGCCTTTATGCTTGGCAACGTCTGGATCAGTTCGTGTGAGCAGCAAGCCCCAATCGGAGAAGTGCGCGCCAGATGTCCAGATCTTCTGGCCGTTGATAATCCAATCGTCGCCATCCTTCACAGCTTTGGTGCGCAGGCCTGCCAAGTCAGATCCACTGGCCGGTTCAGAGAACAATTGGCACCAGACATCCTCGCCGCTTGCGAGCTTGGGTAAGAGTTGTTTCTTTTGCTCTTCCGAGGCAAAGGACATCACGGTTGGGCCGCACATGCCGAGGCCGATAATGAACATACCGCCAAGCGCCCCATACAGGCCTTCTTCCTGACCCCAGACGATGTTCTCCATCGGCGTTGCGCCTCGGCCGCCATATGCTTTTGGCCACATCAAGGTCGCCCAACCGGCTTCAGCCTTTTTCTTTTGCCAGGCTTTGCTGACTTCGATTTCATCATGGTCGCCAGTGTTCAGCGATCCGAATGTGCTGGTTTCCAAGTGTTGTTTCAGATGCTTGGGCGCGTTGGCTTCAATCCATTCCCGGGCTTCTTTTCGGAATGCTGCTGTTTGCTCGTCTGGATCTTCTCCATGATCTGCTGAGGTGTCGAGGCCTTGCGCCAAGATCATCTCTACCAAGCGATCTTCCCAAACGCTCAAGCCGCCAAGCTCAAGGGTCTGATAGTTCGATCGGCGATAATAGATGTGGCAATCAAATTCCCAGGTGAACCCCATCCCGCCATGAACCTGGACATTGTCTTTGGAGCAAAGCTGCGAGGCCTTAATCGCTGAAACACGAGCGGTCGCCGCGAGCAAAGAGAGATTGTCTGCGCCCGTCGCCAAGGCATCAGCGGCCGCGTAGCAGTTTGACTCCGCCAGGCGCAACGCCGTGTACATGTCCGACATCATATGTTTCAGCGCTTGAAACGACCCGATCGGGCGCCCGAACGCATAGCGGCCCTTGGCGTATTCGATGGCCATATCGAGCGCCGCTTGCGCGCCGCCAATCTGCTCAAATGCAATCAGGATAGCGGCGCGGTCATAGACGGTCTGGAGTTGTTGCCAGCCGGCGCCGTCGACGCCGAGTAGAACTGCTCTAGCGTTGCTAAAGTCAATTTTGGCGGTGTTCCGCGTTGGGTCAACGGTCTCGACATTCGTTCGCTCAACGCCCTCGCTCTTCAGATCGACGATATACAAGGCCGGGCCGTCCGCGCTCTTCGCGAGCACAATCGCAATATCCGCGATGCCGCCATCTGCCACGGCGAGTTTGGATCCGGTTAGGGCACCATTCTGCATGGAGCACTGAATGGAGGACGCGGTTATTTGTTCGATCGTCTCGGTCACTGCGAGGGCGCCAATGATCTCACCGCTCGCCAGTTTGGGCAGCCAGGATGATTTCTGTGCGTCACTTCCAAATTGTAGGATCGCTTCTGTGGCCAGATAGACCGAAGAAGAAAATGGCAGCGCCGCAGCGTGTTTGCCAATGCTTTGAGCGACGAGGCACAGGCTCTTATAGCCCGTCTCGACGCCGCCAAAGTCGGCCGGAATATTGATCCCCATGACGCCCAAATCTGCGAGGCCGCGCCAGGCGTCGGCAGAATGCGTTTTATCGCCGTCCAGAACGCTGCGGACTTCGCCAATGCCGCTCTTATCGTTGAGAAACTTATCGACTGACTCTTGAATGAGTTTGTCGTCTTCGGAGAAATCCAGGTTCATTTTATCCAGTCCTTTTGGATATATGGTTGTGTCGGGTTCGAGATGAATTGTCACCGCTCATGCTAGCCGTTCGCTCCGGCGTTGGATAGCGGCGCGAAGGCGCGCTTGTCGCTCACGCGTAAGGCGCCATGAAAATAGGACAGGGGCGATCGCCAGGAAGCCAATTCCTGGTAGCAGTCCGAACGTCCACAAAAGGCTCCAAGCGCCCTCCGCACCGGCCTCGGTCGATTTGTATCCCATCAATCCGGGCAGGGTGGTGGCTGCGAGGACGCCCATC
Source organism: Henriciella sp. (assembly GCA_039970335.1). GTDB lineage: Bacteria > Pseudomonadota > Alphaproteobacteria > Caulobacterales > Hyphomonadaceae > Henriciella. Next base: position 214,132 of record JBDVMC010000012.1, read on the forward strand.
GCGACGGCCCCCTTATTGACCATGCCCCAAAGCGCGAAATAGACGCCGGTTCGAGTTTCTCGCGTGCGCGCTTCATCAATGTCGATAACGTCCGCTGCCATGCCATTCACCAGGACGGTGATCGCCCCAATCGAGACGGCTTTGAGCAGGGACAAGACTGAAAACACAATAAGCGACCCGCTTCCAAATATGGGGATCGCCAAGCTGATCGCGCCGCCCCAAAGCGCTGCAAATCCCACGGCTTGATGTTTAGAATAGCGCTTTGAGAGCCAAAGCCAGAATGGGATGGACGCGACCATCATCACCAACTCGCCGAGCAATAGAACAGGAAATAGGTCCGGCTGAAAAAAGACGTGCTCAAAGATCAAGGCTTTGACTGCATTGGCGCCATATTCTGACGCGAGCAAAACAAATGAGATCAGGAGCAGGCTGCGAAAGGGCCCGTTGCGCCAGATCAGTCGCACTTTGGCGAAAGCTGACATTTCATTTGCAGGCGCGCTCGGCGCCGCGGGTTCGCGCAAAATTCCCAGCGTGATCGAGAACAAGACGGGCGTCGCTATGATCGCGATCAGCGCCATAACCAAGAGCTGATCTCCCAGCCCGCCGCCACTCGAAAGCGCTATATAGGCGGCGGCAATCAGACCTATCAGCGTTCCGAGTAAGCCAAGCCCTTCTCGCCAACCCGCGAGCTCCGCGCGCTCATCATAATGCGGCGATAGCTCGGCGCCGAAGGCCTTGAAGGGGAGATCGACAAGCGTGAAGCTCAGATACAAAAGCGCTGCCCAGGTGAAGACGTATAGAAGGTCAACATTTTCCGGCGGCACAAACAGCATCCAAACCGAAAGGCAGAGGAGGGGCAGGCCCAGAAAAATAACTGGCTTACGGCGTCCTATCGGCGTGCGAAGTCGGTCGGAGCACCAGCCAACAAGTGGGTCTGTGATGGCATCGGTTAAACGCGTCAAAGCGATCATCAGACCAATTGCCGCCAGCCCTAGTCCACGTTCGGATTCATAGAACGCAGGTATGAACGCAACGACGGGTATGGTCGCGATCGAATACCCAAGATATGGCACGCCATAGAGCGCGCGCTGCCAGGGTCTTAAGGCAGACGCTTTCTGAGATGTCGTCATCTCATACCTTTAGTGACGTTCAAGCCCGCGCTCATGGATGTGCCTCCCAACCATCTCTTTGTACGATCGCGCCGTTATGGGTTTGGCGGTGTCGTTTCACTCATTTGCGCAGTGAACGCCTCATCAGGAATAGCGTACATCCCCTCCAACGCTTCTTTCGGCATCGCCATGTGCGGCTTCTCAGCATCAAAAGGAGGTTGCGCGACGTTGCCCTTTTCACCGGCATATGGTGCGGGTTTTGTGTATCTCGCGAGTTCTTCTTCCGAGATACCCGCCAACCCTACGACTTCTGGATCAATCCATGTTTGGCTGTGATCGAGTGGGTGCTCCGCCCCCTCAGAAGTCGCGACTTCCAGTGCCAAATTCTCAGGGCCTGAGAAGTAGATCGACTGACAGAAACCATGCCGGATCGGGCCCATAACATTGACGCCTCTTGAGCGAATACGGTCGCGCATCGTCAATAGCGCGTCCATGCTGTCGACGTTGAAAGAGATGTGTTGCATCGTGCCCGGAGATGATGTGCCGGCGCCAGAGCCCGGATGGGTTACGCCCATTTCTGTTCCGACTTTTTCATTGCCAGGAATGAATACAAATGCGAGCGCGCAATTCTCATCCAGCCTCATGAAACCGTGCCAGGCGCCTTCGACACCGTGCATCCAGTAGAGCGCAACAAGTTCCATTCCCAGAACGTCGGTAAAGAATTCGATTTGCGCTTTCATGTTTCCGGTCGAGAGGGCGAGGTGATGAATGCCAACAGGTTGTGTCATGTTGCTTCCTCCTAAATGTTTGCGAGACAAAATTTGTGAACCACGTCTGAGAATTTCTTGGTCTCAAACAGCATCAATTGGTGACCTGCATCAGGGAAGACTTCTAGCTGTACCGGCCCGCCAATACTGGCGACCATAACCTCTAGCGCTTCAGCTGGAACGAGTTCATCCTTCTCACCAACGGCATACAGAACAGGTTTCGTGTTCTGGTCTAGAGGTTGGGGTGGCTCATATTGCATGAAACTCGCCCAGGACGCCAGGTCGTACGTCCAGGTATTGTAAGGGTCTAGCTTCTTCTGAGCACTGGCACCGACATATCCATAGTCTTTATCAAAATCGAAGAAACTATCGATGTTTAAAGCTGCGCCGCGGCCGAGCTGCTCCAAAATCGCTTTAACCTCATCGCTGCGCCAAGGGGCGCTTGGCTCCATCAAAAGAGGACTACCTGGAACGGCCAGTGAACCCATACATATCACACCGGAAACACTTGGTTCGTCACGTGCGGAGATCGCGGCCGCGACACCGAGGCTTGAGCCTAAAGTAAACACCGGCAGGCCGGTTGTTTTCTTGACGTGCGCGGCCCAATCGCGGCTGGCCTGCGCCCACTCATCCATCGTCCATTGGCCGCGTGGGCGATTTGTCGTCGAGCGACCATGGCCCGGGGCATCATAGCTCCAGATATCTGCGCCCTTTGCGGAGTGGTGTTCGCAAAAGATGTCGTAAATGCCGCCATGCCCGCCCAGGCCATGCGAAATGACAATGGCATATTTCGGATCTTCACCGGTGTAACGGAAGGCGTGCAATTCATTCAGCAAATGGGTTTCGATCTTCATACGGTCCTCCTCAATAGGCTTGTTCAAGCAAGCCAATTATATCGCTTCGTTCAATAGGTTTGATATTGGCACGGACGAAGGCGTTCAGCATGGCACCGTCTGCGATGGCGTCAAAGTGGTCTGGTTTGACACCAACATCGCGGAGCGTGGTCGGCATGCCAAGTGTCGCAACTAATTTTGCAACGGTCACGCTCGCTGATGTTTTCGGGGTTCCGAGCGCGTCTGAAATCCAAGTCTGGCGCTCTTTGGTCGCGTCCGCGTTGAACGCCATTACGTGCGGAAGCATGACACAACTGGTATACCCATGTGGGACATTCGCGACGGCACCAAGCTGATGGCCAATCCCATGGCTCGCTCCGTAAGGCGTGCGATTGAGGCCAGTGCAAGCCATCCAGACTGCGGTCTGACTATCCAGGCGGGCTTCCAAATTATCAGGTTCAGACTTGTTCAGTTGCAGCGAACTTGAGAACAATCGAAGCGCATGCAAAGCGCCGGCATCAGCCATCGGTTCAGGGGCGCTCGAGCAGATGGTCTCAACCGCATGATCAATTGCCCGAATGCCGGTGGAGAACCATAGCGGATCGGGCGTGTGGACACACAATGCGGGATCCAGGATGACGCTGGCCGAACCGATCTGAGGAGACGAGAAGAGTTGTTTGACCTGGGTTTCAGTATCCACGCAGCCAGCGAGATCGCTAAACTCTGCACCGGACAAAGTCGTCGGGATGATTACCTGACGAAGCGGTGGGTTTGCGATATTGGGAACGACGCGATTGCCGTCCGCGTCAACGGAAACGGCGGCACGGCCGAGGGCGTCTCCGGTCGTTATGTCCTCTGCTAAACATATGAGCGCAACCTTGACCGTGTCCATCGGCGTTCCACCACCAATCGTGATGACGAGGTCAGCCTCCGTCTTCCGGAGATAGTCGGCCAATGCGAGCACGGCAGATCGAGGCACATGGTCGATGAGCTCGGTAAATGTCCCCGCACATTTGTCACCTAAGGCCTCGATGATTGGAGCGACGATCGGCGTGTTGTCGATAATGATCTGAGGCATAACCACGACGACGCATGAGGCGTTTCGCGCTTTGGCTTCGAGCACCACCGCTTCATGCGCTGGAACACCGATATGTACGCGGTCGAGGTCTAGATTATGAAACGTGCGAGGACGTATCATGCGCGGGCGAGCCTTTTGGCCAGGGACCAACGATGCACTTCAGATGGGCCATCATAAATCCGAAAGCCGCGCATCTCAGTCGCGATTTGAGCGACAACCGTGTCATGCGAAACGCCCATGCCACCCAGAATTTGTTGAGAGCGGTCCGCGACGCGATCTAACGCTTCGGAACATGCCACTTTGGCAAGACTGGACTCACGCCCAGCGCGTTCGCCTTGATCTAACGTCCAGGCGGTATGCCAGATAGAAAGTTGGCTGAGCTGTAGATCAATTTCATTATCGGCAAGTTGAAAGCCAACACCTTCATGTTCAATCAGCGGGTTGCCAAAAGCCATTCGGGTCTTGGCATAGTCCGTCGCAATATCGTGACAGCGTTTCGCCGCGCCCCACCACCGCATGCAATGAGTTAGCCGCGCCGGCGCAAGTCGGACTTGAGCATAACGAAAGCCTTTGCCTTCTTCGCCGAGGATGCTGCTCGCGGGTATGCGGACATCCTTATAGGAGACCTCAGCATGGCCGCCGGTAAAAGTTCGATCGACGGTGGCAACGTCCCGTACAATCTCAATGCCTGGCGTGTCCATGTCCGTTAGGAACATCGTCGCCGCGCCGTCCTCGCCGTCCTCAGGTCTCGCCATGATGATCGTGAACCCAGCGCCATCCGCGCCTGTGATCAACCATTTGCGTCCTGAGATGACAAACTCATCGCCGTCCTTGCGATAGGTGGTTTGCATCAGGCTGGGATCAGAGCCTGCGCCGGGGGAAGGCTCAGTCATGGCGAAGCATGACCGCTGTTCGCCAGCGGCCAAAGGCCTTAGCCAGCGCTCCTTCTGCTCGTCCGTTGCGACCTTATAGAGAAGGTTCATATTGCCTTCGTCGGGGGCGGCGCAGTTCATCGCGATCGGACCCAAAAGCGAATAGCCACATTCCATGAATGCGATGGACATATCGATATGATTGAGCCCCAATCCGCCAAACTCTTTCGGGACGTGCGGAGAGAGTAGACCTGCTTCCCGTGCCAGGGCGACGAGCTCCTGACGAAACGCATCATCGACCTGCTTGGGCAAGCCAGGCTGTTCTAATGGAATAATTTTGGTATGAATAAAGTCTGATACGCGTTCTTGGAGAAGCTTTTGCGTATCCGTAAGCTCAAAGCTGATCATTGATTTATCTTTTGCCGAGTTTTCTGTCACTTGCTGTTTGTGAGTATTGTCTTACAATGTTACATAACGCAATAGGGCCCTTGGGGAAACGAGCTTTTGGAGCGCACGCAAGCCATGCCGTCGAGCACAAGTCTGTCTGACGAAGCTTTTAATTGGGCGCCGCCAGCGACGTTTAATTTCGCGAGCGATGTTGTCGACCACTGGGCGAATGACCCCGACCGACTTGCGCTCATTTGCGTTGACGGGGAGGGCGTTGAAGCCCGCTACACTTACGCTGATATTGCACGCCAATCATGCCAGCTCGCCAATCAATTGCGCGCAGATGGCCTGATTGCGGGTGATCGTGTGATTGTCATGCTTCCGCGGATTGCCGCGTGGCAGATCGCGATGACAGCCGTGCTGCGGATTGGCGCTGTGCCGATCCCCTGCATCACGATGCTAACTGCCAAAGACCTTGAATATCGAGCGGAGCATTCTGGCGCCGTAGGCGTGATTACGCGAAGCGAGGATACGGCAAAGTTCGCCAATCTGGCGTCCATGACAGTGCGTGTTGCCGTTGGCGAAATGGTTGAGGGCTGGACCTCTTTGTCCGCGGCAAGTTCGCAAGCCTCGACATGCGATGCCGCGAAAACCGAGATCAATGATCCGGCAATCCTGTATTACACGTCCGGCTCAACTGGGAACCCGAAGGGCGTGACGCATTCTGCTGGCGCGCTATGGGCATGGTCAAACTCAGCCATCCACTGGCTTGGCCTGAACGAGCGGGAACGTATTTGGTGCACAGCCGATACAGGTTGGTCGAAGGCCGGAACGAGCATTCTATTTGGTCCTTGGAGCCAAGGGGCGTCAGTTCTGTTCTATGACGGCCCATTCGATCCGGCGAAACGCCTGGAGCTTTTGGAAACGTATGAGGTGACTTGCTTCTGCGCCGCGGCGACGGAGCTTCGACAGCTCGTTCTGCAAGACTTTACCAATGTCTCTCTAGCGAGGTTGCGCTCGACTGTGTCAGCAGGTGAGTCCGTCAATCCAGAGATCATACATCGTTGGAAGTCTCTAACGGGTACGACCGTTCTAGACGGATATGGTCAAACAGAGACCCTGATGACGATCACCAATCGCCCCGGCTGGCCTGTTAAGCCAGGATCCATGGGACGAGCTTTGCCGGGTATTGAAGCTGCGGTGCTTACAGGAGAGGGCGCCGCAGAGGCGCGCGATGCGGAAGGCGAGCTGATGATCGGACTTCCAAACCCGCAAGTCATGCTCGGCTATTGGCAAGACGATAATCGAACCCAAGCTGCGATGATGGAAATAGACGGCAGACGCTGGTTCAAAACTGGCGACAATGTTCACATCGATGAAGATGGGTTTATTTTCTACACCGGCCGGGCCGACGATATCATCAATTCTTCTGGTTATCGAATTGGGCCTCAAGAAGTTGAGAACGTGCTGACTGAGCATGGCGCAGTGCAAGAGTGCGCGGTAACCGGAGTCCCTGATGCGGAACGCGGGGAGTTGGTCAAAGCGTGGATCGTTCTAAACGACGGTCATGCCGGGTCAGCTGAACTGGTCGCAGAGTTGCAGCAGCATGTGAAAGCAACCACCGCCCCGTACAAATACCCACGAGCCATCGAGTTCGTTTCTGAACTGCCTAAAACGGTTACCGGAAAGATCCGCCGGAACCTTCTTAGAGAAAGCGCAAAGCCATGACAAACAAGACTGCGATAAAGTCTCTTAAGCGTGCGCCAGCCTATCAGCTCGCAGAAGAAGCTTTGCGGAAAATGATCATGGCAGGGGAGCTCAAGCCGGGAGAGATGCTTCCTGTTGAGCATGATCTCGCCGATCAATTGGGCATCACGAGACCAACGGTCAGAGAAGCCCTGCGAAAGCTTGAAAGTTCCGGGCTGGTGGTGCGCGGCGCACGGCGCCGTATGGTCGTCTCAGCGCCTTCGCCAGACATCGCATCAGACGCGATGCTTCAAGCCATCGTTCTGCATGGAATTTCGTATCGCGAGATTTGGCAAATGCACATGGCTTTGGAGCCTATGGCAGCGGGACTGGCAGCGGGGAAAATAGAAACCAGTCTGCTTTCGGAGATCGAGCACAATCTTCAGCATACAGAGGATGTGCTCAAAGATCCTGACGCTTTAGTTGCTGCAGACATTGAATTCCATGATCTTATCGCGCGCGCTTCAGGCAATCACGCACTGTTGCTCGCACGCGCGCCGATCGGGCAGTTTCTGTTTCCAGCCTATGGCGCCTTGGTCAACACGCTTGCCCCTTCCGGGCAACGTTTACTGGAGGCGCACACTCATATTTTCAACGCTTTGAAGGTGAATGACTCAGATACGGCGCGAGAATGGATGGCAAAACACATTCGCGACTTCTTACGAGGCTGTGAACTCGCTGGACTCGAAATCGATGACCCGGTTCGGAAAGTGAACCAGGATTGGAACTTGCTGCGGTTTCAAGACCCATCCAAATAAGCGAGGCCTCGTTTAAGTGGCATTGATCTCTATTCTCCCCGAGCCCTTTGAAAATTGCGCTAGCAATGCGGTAGGCCTGTTATGGTTGACCTAGCATCTGCAGATGTTGCGCCGGTGCGAGCGGACGAACAGATGGACTGGTCGGCGCTGTCCAGGTGGTTGCGGTCTGAAATTCCAGATCTCGCTGGCGACATGAAAGTTGCGCAGTTTCATGGTGGTCACGCCAATCTAACCTATTGCCTGACCCTTGGAGATCGCGAACTCGTCGTGCGGCGACCACCGCTCGGAGAAATCGCCCCCGGCGCGCACGATATGGCGCGAGAGTATCGGGTTTTGCGTGGGCTCGCTCCGCATTTCGATCAAGCACCGAAAGCCTATGCCTATTGCGAAGACGTCTCTGTGATCGGCGCACCATTCATTGTTATGGAGCGCTGCACGGGCGTTATCATTCGTGACAGTTTGCCAACCGAATTTGCAGCCTCGCCGACCTTAGCGCGTGATGTCAGCTTTGCGCTGGTTGATGCGCTCGTCGCATTGCAGTCGGTTGATGTTGATCAGGTTGGGTTTGGCAATCGCGGTCGCGCCGCATCCTTTGTCGAGCGGCAACTAGATGGCTGGCATAAGCGTTGGTCTCTCGCCTCCGATGGCATCCCAGATGCCGCCTTTGAGCGCGCCTACGAAATGCTCTGTGCTTCGCGACCAGAAACTACTCGCATCTGCGTGGTGCACAACGATCTCAAACTCGACAATTGCTTGTTTGATCCGCGCAATCCTTGCCGCGTTGGTGTGATCCTTGATTGGGATATGACGACGATCGGTGACCCGCTGGTCGAGTTCGGAACACTTCTGGGTTACTGGAAAGAAGCGGGTGACGGCTTCGAGCGTGCGCCGACGATTGGCCTAGATATGGCGGCCTTCCCAAGCCGAGCTCAAATGATTGAGCGCTATCAGACCATGGGCGGACAAATCGACAATCTCGCCTGGTACGAAGCCTTCGCGCTTTGGAAGCATGCCGTTGTTCTAAAGCAGCTTCATCTCAGGTTTGCCCGCGGAGAAAGCCAGGATGAACGCTTTGCAGAGTTCCCGGACTACATTCCGGGCCTCATCGAGGGGGCTCAAGTGCTTTTGCGCTAAACGAAATCGGGATACTCTTCTTGCACCCATTTCAGCATCTCGCGTCTGAACAAGAGGCCGGCCTGATCACCTGCGATGATCATTTCTTCGTATTCGGAAACGTCCGCTTCCAGCAATTCTTGCATGTTTTGAACAGCCGCAGTGTCTTCGTCAAAAGCCGTGCTGAAGAGTTGCTGCGTCATATCTTTTGCGACGTCATTCTCGAACGGGAAATCCTTGTAGAGGGCCCACCAGTAATGCGCCGTCGTCGCGGTTTCTGGCGTTACGAAATGCATGACATAAGTCTTCACTTCGAAGTCGTCTTCGCCTGGCTTGCCTTTGACTTCGAGCGGCGAATATCCCCACCATAATCCCGGCGCGATAGATACGCCGCCATTCTTGTTTAAGACCTCTCTGTCGCCAACCTGCTCCTGGACAGCACTTGGATAGGTGGGTTTCAAGCCTTCCCAGTCTCGGAACAGTCGATGGCAGAAGACGCCCTTATCATTCTTGCCAACCTCGATTTCGGCGCGGACGTATTCTTCGCCAATGGCAAATGTATTGGCATGCAAAAATGAAAAATGAGAGAGGTCGTTCAAGTTTTCCATCAAAAGCAGGTAGCTGCCTTCGATGCGTTTGACGCCGTGAACAAAATGGAATTTTGGATCATCCAAGAACTCAAAGGCGGGAAATTTGCTTTCGTCCACCGCGTCTTCATCGCCCATCCAGATGAATAGATACGGTCCTCGTTTGCGCAGGGTGTACTTTTTTAGCTTCCGCTCTGGGAGGTGGTCCTGACACGGGATACGCGCGATTTTTCCGTCGGTGTCGTACTCCATGCCGTGATACCCGCAAACCAGGCGATCATTTGCGACTTTGCCATCAGCCAACGGGAAAGAGCGATGCAGACATCGATTTTGAAAGGCGACCACTTCCCCTTTCGAGGTGCGGTAGAAGACAATCGATTTGTCCAGCAACGTTTTCGCGGTCGGCGTTTCGCCGAACTCCTCGTCCAAGCCGGCCACGTACCAATGATTATAAACGAGTGGGAGTTTGATATAGGATTTCACGCTCGCAATGGATGAGCTCTTAGTGTTGGTCTGATGCTCTTGATCTGCCACTGGACATCGCCTCATTCGTTTTGAATTGTGGTGTATGGGCGTGTTGCATTTCACCCTAGCTTGGTGCGACTATTATTGTCAGACAATGGTACAAAATCAATACACTGCGTTGCGCGTAGGGGAAAAATCAGATGAAAGTTCTATACATCGGAGCAAGCCCGAGACGGGAGCAGTCTTATTCTTCGCAGGCGACGAATACATTCCTGGAAAAGTGTCGCGCTGAGGCGAATGATGCAGCAAAAATATTCTCGATAGGCGGTCGCCCAGATGAAAAACTATGATGTGCTAATCGTTGGGTGTGGGCCTGTTGGCGGAACGCTAGCAAACCTACTTCGCCAGAAAGGCCATGAAGTCGCGATCTTCGAGCGTGACAAGGACGTGTTTCACGCGCCCCGCGCCATGCAGATCGATGCGGAAAGCTGCCGGATTTTCCAAGAATTAGGCGTGATGGAGCGGCTTGTGGGCAAAGACGCAAGGCCTTCTGATCGGCACATCTTCGTCGACGAGAAGCGTCAGAGACTGATGGAATTGCGAATGGAAGGTGTGCCTCAAACACTCGGCCATCCTGCACCCGGAATGCGATTTCATCAGCCGGCGCTCGAAAAACTGCTTCGTGAAGACTTTGAGAAAGGCGTCGGGGTCGATGCCTATCTTGGATATGAGGTTCTAGAAGTAGAGGGTGACGGGCCAGCGGCGAAAGTTCAGGCGCGCAATGCCGATACGGGAGAGACCTCAGAGTTTACTGGGCAATACCTGGTCGGTTCGGATGGTGGCGGCAGCTTGTGCCGCAAACACGTCGGAGGACAGAGAGTCGACTTTAATTACAGTCGGCGATGGATCGTCATTGACATTATCGTCCACGATGATGACCTCTGGAACGGGCTGATCGATCGCTCAGAATTTATGTGCCGCGCCAATTCGGCGGTCGTGTTTGTGAAGGGGTGCAACAATCACGTCCGCTTTGACTTTGAAGTCACCGATGAGGTTGCGGAATCTTTCACCGAACAAGACGCGCGAGATCTGATCTCGAACTATTTTGAGACAAGCTCAATCGAGTTCCTTCGTGTCGCGCCGTATCACTTCTATGCGGGGATGCCGGATAAATGGCGCAGCGACCGTGTGCTCGTCGCCGGCGACGCCGCGCATTTGACATCACCATTCTCAGGCCAAGGTCTTAACATGGGCATTCGCGATGCCGCCAATCTCGGGTTCAAGCTGGATCTGATTTTGAAAGGCCTGGTCTCGGATAAGTTCCTGGATTCTTATCAAGAGGAACGTTGGGACCATTGTGCCGGGTTGATCGAAGGAGCGACCGCGCGGGGATTGATGATTAGCCGGACAACTTTCCTCGGAAAACTCAAACGCAATCTCTCGTTCTTTATTGGGCAGAACTTTCCAAAAATGGCGCTCGCGATGACGGCGAAGATGAGCAATATGCACGCCTATAAAGGCGGCTTGGTGGGAGACCATCTGCTCTCTGGAACCCAAATGATTCAGCCTTTCGTGACCAATGCGGAGGGCGATGATGTGCTTCTGGACGATGTGATCGGCGGTAATTTCGCGCTGATCTCAACCCATATCGAAGTCGGCGCTGACATGGACTGGTTCAAGAACGACCTGGGCGGCAAGGTTCTGGTGCTTGGCGATACGATTGAAGACCGGGACGGCAAGCTTGCTCAGTATTTCGCAGAAAACGAAATCTCCAGCGTTCTGATTAGACCGGATCGCTACCTGTTTAGCGCTGGCGCTGAAGGTGTCACACTTGTTGCCGGGCTGCGCGCTGGGTTGCAGGTCTATCGCTAAAGCATCGCAACGATCAGTAGCCCGCCCCCAAACACAGCTCCCAAGCTGAGTAAGAAGAACACGCAATAGCCCAAGATCTGGCGCACTTGCAGCCCCGCGATTGCAAGCATTGGCAGTGCCCAAAAGGGTTGGATCAAATTGGTCCACTGGTCTCCATAAGCAACCGCCATCACGATTTGCTCAGCTGGGACATTTAGGGCGTTCGCAGCATCGACGAAGACCGGGCCTTGCACGGCCCATTGTCCGCCGCCTGACGGTATAAAGATGTTGAGTAGGCCCCCGGACAAGAACGCAAAGAATGGAAGCGTTTCGGGTGTCGCGATCGCAACCAAACCACCAGCCAAGATTGCAACGAGACCGCTGCCAACCATGAGCGACATCATGCCCGCATAGAACGGGTAGTGCAGGAGAATCGGGGCAACCACAGGACCCGATTGCCCCATCAAGTCGGTGAGCTGTCTCGGCGACCGCGCGAACAGCAAGCAGGCCAACAGCAAGCTCCAATTGACCGTGTTGAGGTCAATAGAGAATGTGCCTGACATGATCTTCTGACCGAGATAAAGCGCAAGGACTCCAGCCAGCGCCAATGTCAGCACTCTGGAATTCTCGATCGCTTCTGCTGGTGTTGTTTCGGTTGAGTCGGAAGGCTGCGATGCTGCGGTGTCGTCAATGGGTGGTTCGGTCACATTATTCTCTGAATGAAGGACCAGTGCCGTCGCGCAGATCGCTATGATCGCGGCGATGATGATGAGGCCATTCCATGTCGTGAACACCGTTTCCGTGACTGGGATGACGCCCATCATGGCTTCTAGCGCATGGCCTTCGGTGGCTACGAAAAGAGCCGCCGAGCTCGAATAGCCCATGTGCCACACGCACGTCGCGGCATAGGCGCAGGCCACGAGCAGGGGATAGTTCAGACCAATGCCCTTTGCTGAAATTTCCTTCGCTACGGCACGCGCGATGATCGCGCCGCCAACGAAGCCCAGCGACCAGGTGATCAAAGCGAGGCCGCTTGTAATGAGGGCGACCAGCACGAAGGCTTGCCGGGCAGACCCCGGGATACGCGCCAGTCGCTTTAAGCCAGCCGAAACCGGACCTGTGTTCGCCAGAGTGAAAGAGAACACGAACGTCAAACTAAGCTGCGCCATGAAGGTCAGCAGCGTTGGCAAACCATCTCCCCACAGCGTGATGATTCCCATCGGCGTAACGTCGGTCATAAAGAGACAGATCAAGATCGTGAGGAGGGTCAGCGTAATCGTAAAAACAATAGGGTCGGGATAGTAGCGCTTCGAAAAGCGGTCGAGCCGATCAACAATTCCGTCCATCTCTCGTCTCCATGTCTCGGCTTGTTCAATAAGTCGATCGTGTTGCCTGAGCAACGGATTTGCATGATTGGCTCAAGCTCGGCTTACCTGACATCATTCTGAGAGCGTTGCGCTTCCCGTGGCGATCGATCGCTTACCACAAAAACGGATGACGTCCCTCAGTCTGCATTGTCTAGTTTATTGACAAAACTGCGGCAAGGCTAGAGCTTACATCGTCAATCCGTCTTAAATTCTATGTCTCTCTCAGCAGGAACCCGTCCATGAAAGTCCTATTTATCGAAGCTAGCCCGCGGCAGGATCAGTCCTACTCATCCCAAGTTGCTCGGGCATTTCTCGAAACTTACAAAGCCGAAAACCCAACTCACGAAATTGAGCATATGCCGCTCTTCGAAATGGATCTCCCGAATTTTTCGGCTCAGGGCGCCAACCAGAAGATGGACAACATAATGAAAGTGTTTTCCGGCCAAGAGGCGCTTGGCGCTGAAGGCGAATGGGCGGGAGTTCTTGCAGAGATCGAACGCTTAAAATCTGCTGACAAGGTGCTTCTGTCCTCACCTATGTGGAATTTTTCCATTCCCTACAAGTTGAAGCATTGGCTTGATTTGGTTTGTCAGGTTGGCTCAAGCGTCATGGTCAACGAAAAAGGCGAATATATCGGTCAGATTACCGACCGGCCTCTTCAGATGGTTCTCGCCAGCGGAAGCCCATATGAGATGCGCTTTCCGCTTGAGGATGATGGTCAGAAAATCGATTTCCAGCGGGTCTATCTCGATTATATTTTTCGGTTTTTAGGCTTCACCGATATTCGTCTGATCAAGGTGCAACCAACCGGACGGCCAGGCCCGGATCTCGATGCTATCGTCCAGAAATGCATTGGCGATGCGCAACAGGCCGCAAAAATATTCTAGGAGTGTTGGTCGCGGTGCGCCCCTCGAGATGGGCGATGCCGCGACGACTAGGTGTTGGACGTCTTCAGAGACGTGGCCCGCGTCATCTTCCTTATTCAGGTTGGGATCTTGCTTGGCGCGCGCCCACCGCGCATGCGATCAATCCAAGCGGCGCGGTCAACAAAATAGTCCAGGTGATCGAGTCGCCAATTCTGGCAGGGTCACCGAACACGTAGTCGGTGAGCACAGCGACGATCGTTGGACCGAGGGTTGCAGAGATCATGGTCACTGTGAACAAATACAGCGCCGCAAACCGGGCGCGGATTGGGCCAGGCGCCATCGCTTGCACCGCCGAGGCACCAGCCGGATAGGCGAAGCTGCCAAAGAACAGTGCCGCCGCAATCAGCCAACCAGATATTAGAAAGGTCGGCGCCAGGATCGAGGCGATTCCGCACAAAGCCATAAACAACACGCCAACGAAGCCGACCCAATATGGTGAATCTTTCCGGCTATGCGCGATGCCCCAATCCGCCAGCCAACCGCCGAGGATCGCACCAATCGGCCCGAAGATCAAAAGGCCCCATCCGATCAGCTTGCCCGCTTGCGGGAATGAGGCTCCGAACTCGCGATGTAGCCATGTTGGGCCCCATGACATGAGGGCCAAAAACAAAAGTCCTGAAATCGAAAACCCGAAGAACAGGGAAATGATCTGCACAGGCTTGGTTTTCAAAAACGGTAGGATGGGAACCGACTTTTCCTGTTTTGGTTCCGGTTCGACCGTTTCGGCTTTCCGCCGCGATCGTGGTTCGGGAATCGTAATGAACAAAAGTGCGGCCAGAATTCCTGGCAGGCCGACGAGAATGAACACGACGCGCCAACTGGAAAGCCCATCCAAAAATGGCACTGACATATCGTCGGCTGTCACCAGCCCGACAATGTATCCGCCGAGGATGAAGGCGAGTCCTCCGCCAATTGATATGCCGCAAGACAATACTGCCATCGCGCGTCCGCGGCGCTCCGGCGGAAACAGATCCGCGACCAGTGATAAAGCGGCGGGACCGAGCGTTGCCTCACCTACACCCACGCCCATGCGTGCCAGGAAGAGTTGAACGAAGTTTGCAGCAAAACCACATGCCGTCGTCATCAGGCTCCATACGAAGACGCCGAGGCCAATGATCAGGGGTCGGTTTTTGCGATCAGAGAAAGTGGCGATCGGGTAGGCAAGGGTTGCGTAAAACAACGTGAACGCGATGCCTTGCAGAAGACTGATCTGAGTGTCGGTCAGACCAAAGTCCGCTTTCATCGGTCCCACCAAAAGCGAAATGATCGTGCGGTCGATAAATGCCAGTGCATACGCGATGAAGAGAACGAAGACCGCCCACCAGCCCTGCATAGCATTATAGCGTGGCGCATCATTTTCGAGACTCGCGCCGCTTTGCGCGGTCGTGCTTGGATTAGCCGTCATCTCATTATCCTTATGCCAGTATCATATCTGGCGGCATGCCGACGAGCATTTTGCCGTGGAGTTCCATCGTGGGATCCTGATCAAACACGACATGGCAAGACGCCATATTTAGATCACGCATAGCGCGCTGAAGGGGGGAGTCCTTCATCTGGGCGCTAGCGCCGCCGCCTTGGCTCAGTAGGGTGGCGGTATCACGCGCCACGGTCGCGATGTAGGATGCTTTCGCGCGCATGACCACGCGCTCCTCGATCGGCACAGGCGCACGTTTGCCGCCCTCTTCGAGTTCAGAAGCAAGGTCGCGAAGCAGGGTCTCCGCCGCGCGGGACATTAAGTCTGCTTTCGCTAGACGAATTTGCAGAGCGGGATTGTCTGCGCTCGTTTTACCTGAATATGAACTTACGAACTCTTTGGCGCGCGCGATGGCATGTTGAGAAATTCCTCGCGCGACGGCGACAAGCGGAGCTGATGCGATCAGACAAAGAAAAGGCGTGAATGGCGTATAATAAAGTGAGTTCTCATGGAGGGTCGCGCCTGGCGGACTCCCTGCCTTCACATCGGCGACTTTCATCATGCGATGCGCGGGAATGAAGACATCCTCGAAAATCACATCATGACTGGCCGTCGCAGCCATTCCGGACGTGTGCCATGTGTCTTCAATCCGGGCCTCGCGCCAAGGCATCGCGAACATGCGAATGTCGGGTGGTCCCGCCTTATCCGATGCGACGACGCCGCCGACCATGCACCATTGTGCATGCGCTGATCCGGTTCCCCATTTTGCCCGGCCGTTCAAAACAAAGCCATCGCTCTTTGGGGTCGCAACGACGGTTGGCGCAACCATAACGGGGCCGCGAGCAGATGGACCGTCAGCAAATATTTCTTGCTGTGCCTGTTCAGGCAACAGGTTCCACATCCAATTGTGGCCAATGTAAAACGAAGTCGTCCAACCCGCGGAGGCATCTAGTGGTGAGAGTGCCAATATGACTTCGATATAGTCGGAGATACTCATTTCCAGCCCGCCATATTTTTTCGGGACGAGCATCTGGTAGATTTCGGCATCGCTTATCATTGCAATGATGTCGTCCGAAATTTTCCGGTTCGACTCCGCTTCCGTCGCTTTCGAGGAAATTTCGCGTGAAATTTTCTGCGCGCTCGCTACGAGAGTCTTTAGCTGAGGGGCTTTAATGACAGAGGAGTCCTGTTGATTGCGGCGCGTAGCCAATTCGAGATTCGTCATGAGATTTGATGTGCTCCCGGCTTGGTTGGCCCTTTCTAGCAACCTGTAGGGTCGGTAATATTTTGTCAATTATGTAGACAATGAGAAAACCGCATAGCTTGAAGAAAGCTGTTGCCTAAAGATGACACTCTCTTTTGACTTAGGGTGTTTTGCGTATTGAATTGTAAATTATGTTGACAATCGCGACTCATGTATAGTCAATATAATTGTCAGAATGCGGCGAACGACCGCATGACCACCGGGAGGAAATACACATGCGCAACAGACGCGTTCGCTCAGCTACTCGCCAGGCTTTATTCGCTACGACAGCGATGCTTGCCCTCAATTTTACAATGCATGCTCAGGACGGCGATGCCGCCGATGACGGGCTTCGACTCGATACGGTTGAAGTGTCCGCGACAATGCGGGATCAAAGCCTTCAAGATGTGCCGATCTCTGTAAATGTCGTTGGCGGCGACACCTTGGATGAGTTCAATTTCGAGACCTTTGACGATCTCGATCGCATGGTGCCCAATCTGGTCATCTCGGATACTCCGGGCAACAATGAAATCTACATCCGAGGCATCGGAACAGCGTCAGGAAACTTGGCGTTTGAGCAATCTGTCGGCATGTTTGTTGACGGAATGTATGGCGGCCGTGCCCGCCTGTTCCAAACCCCATTCCTGGATATTGAACGCATCGAAGTCCTCCGTGGCCCCCAAGGCGCTCTAGTCGGTAAAAACACAGCGGCGGGCGCGATCAGCGTGATCACCCGCAAGCCGACAGATGAGTTCGAGATGAGCTTGACGGGAGAATATGAGACCGAGTTTGAGAGTACTGCCGTAACGGGTGTCATCTCTGGTCCGCTCAGCGATCAGTTGAAAGCCCGTCTCGCGGTTAAGACTTCCGACCAGGGTGGTTTTGTTTTCAACCAAACCAAAGGCACTGACGAGCCTGCTTCTGATTTATTCGCTGCAAGGCTGACAGCGGTTTTCGACGCAACTGAAAACGTGAAGCTCACGGGGAAACTTGATTACGCGAAAGCGGACCACGTTGGCGTGCCCTATGAGACAATCGCGGTTGGCGATTCACCGGATTATGTCAAAGAGTCGGACAACACGCTCGTTGATGAAAAGGACCAGACGGAGTCTTTGATTGCATTGTTAGACACCGAAATCGCTCTTGGTGAGCATGTGTTGAAACTCATCACGGCTTATGGCGATTTGGAAAGCATAAACTTTGTCGACTCTTCTTTCACGGCGGCGCCGTCACTTGGCTCTACATTCTTTGATGATTACTCTCAGTTCTCTCAGGAGGTGCGCCTGATATCGCCAACCGATCAAACGTTCGAATATATCGTTGGCGCTCTGCACCTTGATCAAGAAGTCGACATTCGCCGGCAAACATTCTTCAATTTTGGCCCATTCAACGGCAATGATGATCGCGTCTACAATCAGACCTCCGAAGTGATTTCCGTGTTTGGTCAGGGCACGTGGAACTTCAGTGATACGCTCAGAGGTATTGCGAGCCTGCGCTACACCACGGAAGATAAATCGGCCGACCTTGTTCGAACGAATGCTGGTGGTTTAATACCAGCGCTTCTTGCACCAGGGACACCGGCGTTGTTGCCGCTTTCTGGTGATCTCAGCGAGGACCAAGTCGACCCATCGGTTACTTTGCAGTGGGATGCTACGCCTGATGCAATGCTCTACGCGACATATGCAAAGGGCTCTAAAGGCGGCGGTTTCGCTGGCGCATCATCAAATGCAAATGCAGGCAATTTTGAGTTCTCACCAGAAGAATCTGAGTCGTTCGAAGTCGGTGCAAAGCTGACGCTAATGGACGGTCGCGCTAATTTGAACGCTGCAGCGTTTTCGACCGAGTACACTGATCTTCAGGTCTCTACGTTTAACGGTGTCGCATTTGACTTTGGCAACGCGGCCAGTGCCGAAGCAAGAGGGCTTGAACTCGAAGGTGTTGCACAATTGACGGAAGGCGTGAGCATTAATGGTGCCATCGCCTATCTCGATACGACCTATCAATCCTATCCAGCAGGGGCCTGTGTCTCACCCGATCACATCATTCCCGGTTGTGTCGCGGACCTCTCTGGAACAACCCTAGCGAATGCACCTGAGTGGAGCGGAACGTTCGGCATCAACGCCGAAGGGGCCATCACGGAAAATCTGCTCTGGCGCGGCAATTTGGGCGCAACCTTCCGGTCCGATTATTTTACGCACCCGACATTGTTTGAAAACTCTAAGCAGGATGCGCACTCCAAGATTGATTTGCGGGTTGCGATAGGCAACGCAAATGACACTTGGGAGCTCGCCTTGGTCGGCAAAAATATCACCGACGAGGAAACGATCGGACAGGCATTTGAAACGCCATTTTCGGCGCCTCCAGGAAACACGCCAGACCATTTCTCGGTTACCGTTCTTCCTGAGCGACCAAGAACTGTTGCCTTGCAGTTCACAATCCGGAACTAGCGGTGCGTTTGTCAATTTTGGCGCTAAAAGCGTCAGTCTCATCGAAGTTATGTAAGTGATGAGACTGACGCAAGCTATCCAACGTGCCGTGATGTCATGTCCGAATGGCATTGCAACGGTTGAGGCGGATCGCCAAAGAACTTGGCACGAAGTATTTGGGCGCGTCCGACAAGGCGCGTCCATTTTTCGATCTCTGAACATTCAAGACGGTGAACGCGTCGCCGTGTTGGCAGACAATAGTGCCACCTATTTTGAGCTCTTCCATTCGGTGCCGTGGGCGGGCGGGGTGATCGTCCCGATTAATACGCGGCTCACAGTCGCCGAAATATCCTACATATTGAAAGACTGTGAGGCGACTTGTCTCGTTTACAGTCCTGCGCATCGGGAGACCGCTGAAGCTGCCGCCCAAGCGACGGGAATAAAGCACATACTGAGCGTCGATAGCCCTGAAGACGAGAAGAGCTATGACGCCCGGCTCTCTGGCGCAGAGTCAGTCGATGATGCGGGGCGGGGCGGAAGCGATCTCGCCGCAATCTACTATACCAGCGGAACAACCGGGCAGGCCAAAGGGGTGATGCTCAGTCACGGCAATTTGGCAGCGAACGCGTTGAGCATTCTGACATATATTCCGTTCAATAGAACCTCCGTAAATATCCACGCGGCCCCGATGTTTCATTTGGCGGCGCTAGGAATCTATCCTGTAACCATGGTCGGAGGGTGCCATGTCTTCGCTAAGAGAGTGGACGCGCATGGTCTTATAGACGCCATCTGCTCCTATAACGTGACCCATTGCATGACGGTTCCGATTCTGATCGACCGCATGGCCAAAATGGTCGCGGAGACCAAAACAAAGATGCCGTCCTTGCAAATGCTCGGATATGGCGGGTCGCCAATATCCTCAACCGTTCTCGACCGCGCCAGACGAACATGGCCTGAGGTGGATTTCATCCAAGGCTATGGTTTGACGGAAGCACCGAGCATTACATTTCTTGGCCCTGATTATCACACGGCTTCAGGAGAAAAGCGGGGGAAGTTGCGCTCAGCTGGTGAGCCAATCTACAGCTTCGAGATGGCGATCAGAGACCCGGAGACCGGCGAGACTTTACCGGCAAATCAAACCGGAGAAATTTGCGCGCGTGGGCCGAATGTCATGCAGGGCTATTGGAACAAACCAGAACTAACCGCCTCGGTGCTAAGCGAAGACGGTTGGTTCCGATCCGGCGATGCAGGGCACATAGATGAAGATGGTTTCCTGACCATCACTGACCGGATCAAGGATATGATCGTGACCGGCGGAGAAAATGTATATTCATTGGAGGTCGAAAACATCTTGGTGAAACACCCGGATGTAGATGATTGCGCTGTTGTGGGCGTGCCGCATCCGGAGTGGGGAGAGGCCGTTCACGCGGTGATTGCGCCGAACGCGGGTGCAAATCCTGACGAGGACGTTTTGGCCGAGTTTTGCAGAGAGCGGCTTGCGACCTACAAATGCCCGAAATCCTATCAGGTGTTTGACGGAGAGCTACCACGCACGGCATCTGGCAAGATTCAAAAAAACATATTGAAGAAATTGCTATAGTTTCAATATAGACTGAGTTCGGTTAGCGGCCAGATAGGTGCGGATTGATGAGTGATATGGTCAAAGAAAAAACGGGTCAGGGGCGCGGAATTCCAGAATTGGATGGATCGACACCGATTCTGTCTTTTCTGCTTCTGCGGGCATTTTTCTGGTCCGATCGAAGTCTACAAGCCTCTCTTGAGGCGCGCGGATGGCCGCCTTTGTCACGCGCTGAGTCTCAAGTAATGTTGCTGGTTTCCGCAGGCATTACCCGTCCCAGCAAGGTTGCCAAGCAACTTGGTGTGACACGGCAAGCCATCAATTTGACGCTCAACTTGCTCCGCGAACGACAGCTCATCGAGATCATTCCTGACCCGGACGACAAGCGCTGTAAGCGGATCATATTCCCAGAAGGTGGCACGGATATAAGGAATGAAGCTCTCGAGATACTCGTCAAAATAGAGCGAGAATTGATCGACAGAATTGGTAGAAAGACGGTGTTGGATCTTCGCGAAGCGTTAGATCGCAATTGGGGAGAGATCGCGGTATTCGATAGGACCGAAGATGCCGGCCCTCGTTGAGTTAGGGCATCTCATTTTGGCGACGATCGCCTTCGATTACTGAGCGCTCGCTGCCTAAGGCAGGTACCAGATCGGCGAAGACCAGGCGCGCTCTTGAATCATTCTATCCGCGCCCTCGAATTGATCACAAGTATCGGTCGCTTCGCACATATGCTTCGACCAACGCGGCGTTGGCTCTTCTAACACCCGCGCATACCAGAAGGCCGGACTGCTCTTATCGAATGCTGCGTCTTTCCAGGTCGCGCAAACGGTTTGCCCGTCTGCATCATTCTGCCTCCATACAGGAATAACCGTTTCCGTCAGCGATCCGTCGAGCCAGGTGCCTTTGATGATTTCAATGGATGCGATCGGAGTGCGATCTGCGTCAATGTCCATGGCGAAAACGGGGGGGACGCTTGTCGAAGAGAACTCTGCGCCCATCCGAATGTCACCGCGTGCACCCGGCTCACAACGGGGTTCGACGCCATCAGTGCTTGCTGAAAATCGAAGGGATATGCGCGGCCCGCTGGTTGCGTAGACTTCTCGACGTTTGAGGGATGCGAAGAGGGCTTCGCGGGTGTTCTCTTCAGCCCAGATGCCGGTTAATCCGCCGGGGTTCCAATGTGGACGTTGCATTGTTGTTTCGACATCCCCGAAAGAAAACGCTGTTCCTTCGAAATGCTCTTCATCGACATATCCCGGTGCCGCCAAATGCGTGTCCGTTGCGCCGACGATGCCGAGTTTCAACGGATTGTCGTGGCTGTGACCGTGCTTAGCCCGGTGCTCAAGGCCGCGAAGAAGCAGCCCGCGCACATAAGTCTGCCGCATTTTCTCCCACTCTAACTCGGTGAAGTCTTCAGCGGCTATTGGTTGAGAGCGAAGCGTAACATCCACCTCAAATCCGCAATCTGCATTCGGATCAACGCGTCCTGTTTCTGGCACCAAATCAGTGCCATAGGGCGGTAAGCATTCAGAGTTTCCCTTCTCCTGATGAACCTCGATGAGACGCTCATAACGCACCCGCAATTCTAGCGACCGACTAGTTGCTGTCTCGACGTCGAACGTTTTGCCATCGCCCATATTTGTATTGTGTGGAATGGTAATCGCGTCGCATCCGTCTTCGGCTTTGCACTGCAAATCCAACTGCTCCCACAAATCATCCAAGGTTGGATATCGAACATAATCGATCGCTTCTTTGGAAACGGTATCTGATGCGAAAATGACGTTTCTATGGGTGTGAGAAAATCTCGGGGTCGCGCTCCATTCGAACCCAACAAAGGTCGTGAATTCGCACGGTGCATTGTGTTGGTTGGCGCTATCCTGAACGCGCTGCCAATTATCCAACCAAGCCCTCTCGCAAAGCTCGGGTTGATCCACGCAAAGCGGATTCGCTTGCGGCTCTTCCTTGGTGATCGTCGGGATCACATAGTCGACGAAAACCTGACGTCCCGTGGTGCGGCCACTCTGGGCTCGAAGGTTTTGACAATATAGGTCATCGAGCTGTTCGGGATCGGTACAGAGGTAGAGTAGATCTAACCACTCGGCATGATCGGTTATCGCAACGAAATCGAGGGGTTCGCGAAGCTGGATACTTTCACCGTCTATTTCGAGCGGGTCGCCTTTGGCAAATCTGTGTGCATCGTCTGGATCCGCTATGGTTCCATAGCCGTAAGCGTCCAATGAGTACGCGGTATGAACATGTAGGTCGCCCCAGAACAAGTTTCGGTCGTCAGAGAATGCTGCGCAGCTCGGGCTGAGATCATTGGCGATGCTCACATCGGCGGCGATCTCATCACCAGTTGAGCCCGAACAAGCGGCCAGACTGACAAAGAGCATCGAGAGCAGGGTGGTTGCGCGCTGGATTAAGCGTTTCATGCTTTTAGACCTTACGAGTTCAGCCGGTCACACTTGATGCAAGAGACTGTTCAGTGCTGGACGGTGCGTCTTCAGTTGAATGGGACGTGTGATACTTAGAGAGGTGATCATGAAACGCTGCGCACAACTCGTTTGGCTGCGTGCTCGCTCCGTAGATAAACCGATCTGGTCGAACCAGAATCGAATGACCGTCTAGAACCTCCGTCAGTTTTCCTTCGGGGTCGGTGAAGTCTTCGCCAACGCGGAATATTCGGCCGCCAAATTCGTTCTCGAACCAATCAATCGCAGGGCCGGAAACGGATGTCGACGTCAACAAGCTAAAGCCATCGCCGATGACATCATCCAGCTTTGTTCGAACGCCTTCTGCGTCCACGATCCAAGGTTGGATCAGACGCGCGCCGCAAAGTGCATGGCCTGTTCCAATCAGGCCACCTGTGTAGAGCGGATAGTCTGAGCGTGCCAATGTCATGGCGCGGCGAAACGGTGGGAAATGGCGTGCGAAAGCAAAAATCGTATTTCGGCGAAACCGGGCCCCAAGGCCAGTGAGACTAATCATCTTCCCGCGTTCCGACGCGACATCAATTAGAACCCTGCAATGATCCCAGCGTTCTTCTTGATAGCTATCCAATATGCTGTCGTCTGCTTTGCCATCAAAAATCAGGTCGAACAGGAAGGCCAAATGCGCCGCATCCCGGATGCCCATGTTGAGCCCTTGCCCTGCAAATGGAGATGTCTGGTGCGCAGCATCGCCCGCAAGCAGAATGCGATCCTTGCGCCACCGATCCGGCATACCTGCATAAAAATTGTAAGGCGTAAGTCGTATGATCTCAGCCGATGACGGATCAACAAAATCAGAGATCAACGCAATCGCATCTTCTTTGGAAAATGAATCCGCGCGTTCTTCTTCAATTTCGAAATCAAAACGCAAGTGCCCATGATGCCCTTTCACGAACACGACCGCAGAATCCGGCTGACACTTAAACTCAGACCCTTCTCTTATGGAATCCCAGTAATCGCGATCCTGCAGGATCACATCAATGACGATCCATTTGCGGCGATATTCTAAATCAATACGGTTGGCGCCGATGCTGCGGCGGCACAAACTTACGCCACCGTCGCTACCGACAATGTAAGAGGCTTCATATTCAGCTTCTTCGCCGGTTTCGACATTGCGCGCTTTTACGACCGCTCGTTCGTCATGGGATTCAACGCTAAGAACTTCATGCCCCAAATAGGCGTCCACAGTTGGCGCTTTTGAAAAGTCTTCTCGAAGCATGCGTTCCAGAGCGGGTTGGTGGAACATCATGCCGGACGCAGGCTGTCCAAACGTTTCAGGGATGATCTCTAAATCGAACGCAACGAGGGTTTTACGGTTCGGAGCGACGAATTTATGTTTCAGAAACGGAGCGGCGTCTTCTTTTGTAAGTCGGTCCAGGATTCCCATGCGTTGATAGATTCTGCAACTCTCGGCATCAATAACCATTGCGCGGGGGGCATGAAACACGTCGGCATCGCGATCGAAGATTGCGACACGACGCCCGGACATACGCAATAGGTTCGCAAGCGTCGCGCCTGTTGGGCCGCATCCAACGATCAGGACATCATAGGAATTTTCTGAATTTGACATGCTTCGCAGTCTGCACAGGGTGAACTTGGTAGTCAATATTATTGACAAAGACAATTGTGGTTGATCGCGTCATAACATAGCCCCGACAAAAGTCCGGTGACGCAGCAGCCTTAACGATTCCATTCACCCGTAAATCCTCGCGCCATCATCACGGGCTATTTGGCGCCGCTGACCTGAAGCCAGAATGACCATTCTCGAAGGTTCAGCACTCAGATTGACTCAGTCCGTCATGCTTGTAAAAAATATTGACTAAATTTCATAGGCAACGCGCTTTCATACAAGCGATCCAGTGGCACATAGGTCGTGAGCCAAAGTTTTTTCAATCTCGCTCGGAGTGCTTCGTAACGTCTTGACCCACCACCACTGCCGGCGAAAGATGCCTAAAATAGCAAAGAGAAATCTATGACTGCCAAGATTATATCGATACCCGCGAGCACCCCAGAGTTCGACATCACCCGGTTGGCTCTGGCGTATCAGGAGGAGGCGGTCTTTAAGGACACCTATGGCGGGGCGGTCGGCTGGGTCGGTTTAGGGGGATTCCACTTCAAGCCGAAAACACCATCGGACACCGTTTTGATCAGCATGCACCCGATCGGCGGAACCGGCAGTATTCCCGTGATGCGAAGCTTCGCAAAGCAAGGGCTCCACTTGATTTGTGCCGACAGCCGCTACCGCGGGGTAGATAATGCCCTGATTATGGAAAAGGTCGTAACCGATCTCGGCGCTGTTGTGCGTCATGCCAAGGAAACGCTCGGCTACAAGAAAGTTGTCTTGCTCGGATGGAGCGGCGGCGGGTCATTATCTGCCTTTTATCAGGAACAAGCCGAGGCGCCGTCGGTGACCTCGTCGCCTTGCGGTACAGGGCCTGACCTGACCAAAGCGAATTTGATCCCGGCTGATGCGGTGATCTTTATCGCAGCGCATATCTCGCGCCATGGCACATTGAGCGAGTGGATTGATGCTGCGATCACCAACGAAACGGATCCGTACACGCGTGATCCAGATCTCGATCTCTATTCAGGCGAGATTAAACCGCCATACACAGCTGCTTTTGTGGAAAAATACCGCGCTGCGCAGGTCGCTCGGATACGTCGAATAACGGCGACGGTGAAAGACAGGCTGACCTGGCTAAAAGACCATGGCCGCGAGAATGAAGAGTTTGCGTTCACAACCCATGGGACGATGGCTGATCCACGTTGGCTGGACCCGGCGATTGATCCGAATGACCGCGTTCCAGGTCAATGCTATCTCGGTGACCCGAGGATTGTGAATATGGGCCCTGTTGGATTGGCACGCGCTTCAACGCTGCGCAGCTGGTTGTCGCAATGGAGCGTGGATGATGCCAATGGTGATGGTCCAAAATGCGCGGCATCGATTACGAAACCGGTCTTGGTCATCAACAATACAGCCGACGACGCTTGTACGCCGAGCCACGCCCAGCGTCTGTTCGATGGTGTGGGGCACGACAATAAGCAGATCAACCAAATCCAGGGCGCGACGCACTATTACCAAGGCCAACGCGAGCAAGCGATGGAAGCGGTCGGCGTTATTCGCGAGTGGCTGGAACGCCAAGGCATCGGTGTATAGCTAGGGATGGCTCGATAATTTTGCGAGCAAGTAACTCACGCGCGCGACCGACAAGGATAATTTAACAATGCTGGCAATTTTGACGAGCGTGGCGCTCGGGCTTTACGGCCTGTTCTTCACCGCAACGGCGTTCTTCAAGCTGAGCCGACACAGCCACATGGTGGATGAGTTTCGAGACCTGAAGCTTCCTTATGCGCTGGCGATTGCTTCGGGATTGTTCGAAATTGTGTGCGGTCCGGCTTTGATTGCCGGAATTTGGAATCCCGTCGTCGCTGGCTTTGCCGCGCTGGCTATGATCCCGGTTATGATCGGCGCGTCGATCGTCAACTTTGCACGCCGCAACACGCGCATGGGACTTGGCGTGGTTATCTTGTTTCTCATTCCGATGTGCGCTTTGGCGTACGCCCACTCGCCGAGTTTACTCGCCCTTCTGTAAAATTCGTCTGGACAGTGCAGCGGCGCTGGACGCTTTCGAACTCTTGGAGACTTGCCTTGCTGAAATGGATACAACGCATCGGGATTTTGCTGATCGGTCTCGTGGCCTTGGCCATGATTGGGTATCAGGTTTTTAAAAAACCGATTTCCGCCTTCTTGTTTGAACGGTTTGTTGAAGGCGCAGTTTTGGCTGATCCCGCAGCGGATTTAGGTGACGGCTTGCACGTGTATATGTGCGGCACGGGCTCACCAATGGCGGATGCCAACACAGCTGGTGCCTGTATCGGCGTTTTGGCAGGCCAAAAAGGTTATGTCTTTGATGCCGGCTCTGGAAGCATACGGAAATTACAACGTATGGGATTTCCACTGGAGAATTTGGAACATGCCTACATAACTCATCTGCATTCAGACCACATTGATGGGGTCGGCGAACTCCTCACGCTGGCTTGGATTGCTGGTCGAACTGAACCTTTGCCGGTGTCTGGCCCAAGCGGGACAACCAGTTTCATTTCGGCGATGAATGAAGCCTACAAAATGGACCAGACGTTCCGCATAGCGCATCATGGGCCAGACTATTTGGTGCCCAGCGGCGCCGGCGGAGCTGGTGAGGATATTTTGCTGCCAGCGGGACCAAGTTCCAGGCAGATCATCGCCGAAGCGCAAGACTTCAAAATCACTGCAATTCGCATGTCACATGCCCCGGTGGAGCCGGCTTTTGGATACCGGATCGACTATAAGGATCGTTCGATTTCGATCAGTGGAGACACGAAATTCCATGAAGGGTTTATCTCCGCATCAGATGGCGTTGATATCATGTTTCACGAGGCGCTCGATCCGGAAATGGTCGGCACAATGGTCACTGTATTGCGCGATGGCGGACAAGAGCGCATGTCGAAGATTCTATCCGACACGCTCACCTATCATGCAACGCCGGAAGAGGCTGCGCGAGCCGCGGAGAAAGCCAACGCGGACTCGCTCGTCTACTATCATATCGTCCCACCTGTGCCGACCCGCGGCCTGGAGCTCGTCTTTCTCGGGGATGCCCCTAAGGAGTTTAACGGCTCCATCAAAATTGCTAGCGATGGAACGCTATTCAGCCTTCCGGCAGGGTCCAATAGAATTCTAAAAGAAGAGCGTTTTTGAGTTAAGTCCGAGATGTTAGTCTTGGGCTCACCTGCGGTTGACAATCACCAACGCAAATTGCTTCTATTTGAGTCCCGGACCTTACCCTGAACTTATTTGCAAAAATGCGCGCCCGAGGGCGGTTAGCTTGGTCTCTGTTTTCATTGTCTTATTTGGAGCGGGCGAAGAGCTCCACTATAAATTATAAATTATTTTAAAACAGTGTATTAAGTGTTTTGTGGGGTCTAATTGTAGCCCAAATTGTACTCAATTTGTATCCCAAATTTGTTTAAGCCTAATCACCTTTCAGATTCCAGATCGGTCTTGATACCCAGTCATCGGGGAATACCATTGCGGACAACTGATCGCTGCTCCTGGATGAAGCCAAAGTGGCAATCCGATCAGGTAATGTGGTGTCGGGGCTTTGGTGCACAATCAGTCGGGCGAGGACGACCAGAACATTGTAGATGTAGTTTTGGGGTTGAGCTTGGTCGCCGACGATATCGATGGCAAGATCTTTCCTGAAGCGCTTAATATTTGGCGTTCGTTTAACAAACCGACGGTTCCATAAACGCGCATGATGAGCGCACATGTTTCTAACGTAAGCGATCGCCTGGATAACTCCTTCCAGAGTCTCTCGCGTGGGCAGTCCAAGGTCTTTCGCAACCGCTGATCCAATGCGTCTGTTTGAGGTTGCTGAAACCCATTTTGATAATTCGCCCAGCGTCATAAGCTCTGTGACCGCCCATAAAGGCGGCATGTAGGGCCCGGTGTACTTATCGCGAAAGTGGGTGATGAATACTTCTCGGCTTTGCCCCACGCGGTCTGCCATTGCTGATATTCGTTTGGCGTGCATCCAGCCACAATCGAATGCAGCGTCGTTGAGATGAATGTGCGGCCCTCCATCCAATGACATTCTATGCGTCCAACTTGATCGCAGCGCGATTTCAACCCGTTCAATAGCTTCTGTGACTAACAACCTGAGTTTTCGATCGAACGTGTATACATCGACGATATCTTCGAACATGGTTTTCGGCGCAAATTGCTTGCTGCGAGTACGGTCGGAGGGATGGGGCACTTCAAATGGAAGCCAATATGCGCTCAACCTGTAATAGCCCACAGTAACAAGCCACCGACGTACCAACTCCTCATTTGCGCAGACCATACCCCTGCGTTTCAAAAGTGCGATTTGCTGATCTATAGTGGTGGCGGACTTATTGTACTGCATCAAAAAAGGCTTCTCGAATGATTCGAGAAGCCTCCAAAGAAATAACCCCTCGATATTGAGCTTCCAAGGATAGGCCTGAGGGGTGTTGTTGGTTCGGAAGTGGGCGCACAATTCCTAACGGTCAACTAATTTTGGTAATTTTTGATACCACATATCGCACGGTTTCAGTCGGCATTGTGTTGTCGGCAGCTTTTGGGTTTGCGGAACTGTTTTAGCGTACGAACTCACGCTTATGAGTTGAAAGGCGACAAACCCAAGAAAGATAATGCTTCATAAAAACAGAGCTTTACCGTTCATTAGAAATCACAGAGTGTCACGCAAAAAGGCAAAAGACCGTAGTTTGCGTTACACTAACCGAAGAAAAGGGCTCGGATGTTAACCTCGGTGTTCACCTCGTTAACGACGCTCACTTAGACAGATTTGATGTGGCATTGGTGGTATCTCAAGACTCTGATCTTTTGGAGCCAATGAGAATAGTGAAAGCGATGGGAAAACAGGTCGATATTATCTGGTTACAGCCACGCCCAAAAGCAAAAAGCGCAGGTTGGAGAGGGCCGTCCAAGTACTTTGAGAGCGCAAGCTCATTTGTTAAGTATGCAAGGAAGCCCTCCGACTAGTGAAGCTGCTCGATATCACTGGAACATTCAAACGCAGAAGCTTTTGAGCTCAAACAGTTGTCTCGTTACGTCCGCTTCTCTAATCGGGTGTTTCAGTCAAGCTCCTGAAATTGGTTTCCTGGCGGTTTAGTTCGTCTCGCTTGGGTCACGCTTCGCTTCGCATTCGGATGAGGACATAGTGTTTCCCTGATCCGCTGCATGCATGTGTCGGACCGGTCGTGGAGCGCCTTGCTTTTAGACGTACTCTTAGTCGGGCACAGGAGACGTAATCGGCGTCATCCACGGACCTCGTCCAAGCCGGACGATCCCGCCTGATCGGGTGGAGGTCTTATCTCATGTCTGGACCTCCATTCCGGTCAGGCGGAATTCTGTTCTATCGACCCACATACGATGCAGGATGATGGCGAGCTTGCGGGCGAGCGCGACTGTGGCGCGGCGCCGACCTCTCGTTCTGACAAGGCGCATGCCCCACGTCTTCAGCTGCGACGGCGTCTTGGTGCGCATGAGCAACGAGTTGGCAGCTGAGTAGAGAGCGGCCCGTACATCGGCATCACCAGCGCGCGAGATGTGACCGGTCTGATCCTTCTCGCCAGACTGGAAGCGCCTTGGCGTTAAGCCGAAGTGTGCGCCCACGATCCGGGATGATTTGAACCGGGCGGGATCATCAATTGCTGCCTTGAACGCGAGCGCTGTCAGAGGTCCGACTTCGGGTGCGGTCATTTGGAGAAGGCAAACCGGATCCTTTCTCGCGGTCGATTTTACCCTTCGATTAAGTTCCAGAAAGCTCGAATAAAGCGACCGCCAGGCCTCGATCATCGGCATTAGGGCGTAAGCGATCAGTTCGTCAGCCTCGATAATCGGAAGCACGGTCTGTTCAAACTCATGATGCGAAAGCGGGGTCGGCAGGCGCACCCCGAACACTCTCATTAAGCCTCGGACTTCCTGCTCCAAGTCGATACATTTGCGCAGCACAGTCTTGCGCGACGTCAGCAAAGCGCGGTGATAGTGGCTATCCCGGCTCTTAATATGCACCTCGCTAAACCAACCAGACCGCAACACTTGAGCGATCCCGCGAGCATCGTTCTTGTCCGTCTTGTTCCGCATCGCCGACAGCGCGGCTGCGACTTGGCGTGCTTCCATGCAAATCGTCTTGAACTCTGCGGCGACCAGACCGTGGTAGAGATGTTGGCTCATCACGCCAGCCTCAAAGCCGACCTGTTCGATGGTTCCATCAACAGACCACAAACATGCGATCACATCTTCAACCTCGAACGGGACGGTTCGCTCTAGTGCAATCTTACCATAGTTATCAATCACGCAGATCGACACTTGGACTGCCTTCGAAAAACTGGCCCATGTTTTGAGAGAGGATCGGCTCTGATATGGAGTTGAACCATGGGCAAGAGAGCCAAGCCTGAAGAGATCATTGCAAAGCTGCGCGAAGTTGAAGTGCGCCTGAGCCAGGGTGAAACGATTGGGCATGCTGTACGCGCGATCGGCGTGAGCGAGCAGTCTTATTATCGCTGGCGCAAGGAGTATGGCGGTCTGCAGATCGGCCAGGCTAAACGCATGAAGGATATTGAGAAGGAGAACGCCCGCTTACGGCCAGCAGTTTCTGATCTCACATTGGACAATCAAATCCTTCAAGAAGTCGTGCGGGGAAAGTTCTAAGCCCCTCACGTAAGCGCATCGCAGTCGATCACGTGGTGGAGGAGCTTGGCGTCTCAGTACGCCGAGCTTGCCGCGTGGTCGGCCAGCATCGCTCAACGCAGCGACGTGTCCCGACACCCAGAGCAGATGAGGCCGCACTGACAGATGCGATCATCAACTTGGCTGAACGCTTCGGTCGGTATGGCTATCGACGTATTACTGCTCTTCTCAACGAAGACATATGGTCGGTGAGCGAAGGACGCGTTTATCGCATCTGGCGACGTGAGGGGCTGAAAGTCCCACAGAAACAACCCAAACGTGGGCGGCTTTGGCTGAACGATGGATCATGTGTCCGTCTCAGGCCTGCCTATAAAGGCCATGTCTGGTCGTACGATTTTGTTCAAGACCGCACTCATGATGGCAAAGTGTTTCGCATGCTCTGCGTGATCGATGAGTTTACGCGTGAGTGTCTCGCCATCCGTGTCGAACGCAAGCTGAACTCCCGCGATGTTCTGGACACTTTGGGCGAACTCTTCGTTGAACACGGCCCGCCAGAGCATATACGTTCAGATAACGGCCCCGAGTTTATTGCGACGGCGCTGCGCGAATGGCTCGAGAAACTGAACGTCAGAACGCTTTATATAGAGCCAGGTAGCCCTTGGGAAAATGGCTATTGCGAGAGCTTCAACTCCAAGCTCAGAGACGAGCTGCTCGCCAGAGAAATCTTCTATGATCTGCGCGAGGCGCAAGTCCTGATCGAAAACTGGAGACTGTTTTACAATACCGCAAGACCGCACTCATCGATTGGATACAAACCGCCCGCTCCAAGAACTATCTTGCCCGCGACCTTCACGCCGCCTTATAGGGTGAAGGCGGCATGAACGCCGCTACTAACCAACCGCCGGTTCTCCCAAATAGGTTGGGCCAGTTAAGTTGGGCAGGCCACCGTCAACGACATGTTTGAATATGGTAAACAGGTTATGGCGGATCGCAAAGCAAACCCGCGAGAGGATTTGCTTTCCGTGATCGCCCATTCGGAGATCGACGGGAAGCCCTTGGCCCAAGAATATCTGGATGGATCCTGGCTACTCATAATTTTCGCCGGAAATGATACCACGCGAAATTCATTGTCTGGAACTATCAAACTTATGACAGAATTTCCTGACCAACGTGCAAAGGTCCTTGATGATCCGTCGCTTATACCACGCATGTCTAACGAAGCCTTGCGAATGGTCTCGCCTGTCATGCACATGCGCCGTACCGCCATACAAGATACTGAGATTAATGGTCAGTGCATAGCGAAGGATGAGAAAATCGTCATGTGGTATGGGGCCGGGAATAGAGACCCAGACGTGTTTCCAGATCCAGACAAATTCAACATGATGCGGCCCAATGTCGATAAACATATCGCCTTTGGACACGGGGTGCACAAATGCCTCGGTGCACGGGTCGCGCAAATGCAGCTCCGTACGGCGTATGAACAGATCTTTGAACGCTTTCCAAACATAGAGTGGACAGGAGAAATGAAGATCTCGCCCAATGCGCTCGTGCACGCCATTTCAAGTTTAAAGGCAAATTTGTACGGCCGTGGCAACACCAAGCCAACGAGGGTGCAAGTCAAAACGATAAGCGCTGCCGATTAGGTAAGTCTGTTAATTCCTGAGGAGAAGGATGACATGGATCGTTACGATTATATCATCATTGGTGCTGGATCTTCCGGCTGCGTTATGGCCAATCGGCTCAGCGCAAATCGCAACAAAAAAGTTCTGCTTTTAGAAGCAGGTGGCAAGAATAAGTCTATTCTTGTGAAAATGCCGGCGGGAGTCGGCAACCTCATCAACGAGAAGAACCAGTTCAATTGGGGATTTCGAACGGAGCCGGAGCCACATCTAGACAACCGCACACTATTTTGGCCGCGCGGAAGAGGGCTCGGCGGCTCATCGGCGATCAATGGAATGATCTACATACGCGGTCACAAGCGAGACTACGATGAATGGGCTCAAATGGGGCTGCAAGGATGGTCATTCGCGGACGTGTTGCCTTACTTCAAGAAAACCGAAAATGCGGAGCGCGGTGAAAGTTCTCATCGCGGTGTCGGCGGACACTTGAACGTAACATCCGAAAACCCGCGCAATCCGCTCATGGGGACATTCATCGAAGCCGGACAACAAGCCGGGTTTCCATATACGGATGACTTTAATGGCGTCGAGCAGGAAGGTGTGGGCTGGTACGAATACACCATTCGCGACGGGGAGCGAGCAAGTTCCTCTGTTTCGTACTTGTCGCCGGTTTTGCATCGATCAAATTTAAACTGTCAGACAGATGCACATGTGACAAAACTCATACTAGAACATGGCCAGATCATCGGCGTTGAATATCGCAAAGGAAAGAGCGCTGAAACAGTCAAAGTTCTTGCAAACGAAGAAGTGGTACTATCGGCTGCTGTGATCCATTCACCCCATATCCTTCAGCTCTCTGGGATTGAAAACCCGGAAGACCTCAAGGCGGCCAATATTGATGTAGTCCATGAGCTCCCCGGTGTGGGCGCCAACTTACAGGATCATTTAGATCTTTCCGTTGGGTGTTTCACGGATCCAGAACACTCTTTGTATCAAGCGACCAAACCGCTCGCAAAGCTCATGACAGGCCTAAACTACATTTTGAGAAAGAAAGGCTTGGGGCGAGCTAACGGTCTGGAATCAGGAGGCTTTCTTAAAACCCGCCCGGAACTTGAACGACCCGATGTGCAAATCCATGTCGTTGCTGCGATAAGCGAAGGCTGCAACGAGGGACCCGTCAACGAGCATGGATTTGCGATCCATGCATGCCAACTTCGTCCGGCGAGCCGCGGACGCATCCGGCCCCGCTCAAACGATCCGGATGATGTCCCAAAAATCTACGCAAACTATCTTGATAACGAGTTCGACCGCGAGGTCATGCGAGCAGGGTATAAGATGGTTGAACAGATCATCACGCAAGATGCGATGAAGCCATATGTTAAAGGGCGATACACGCCTTCATATTCGCTTATTGATGATGCCGAAATTGACGCTTGGATAAGAGCAGAGTCAGAAACGATATATCACCCAGTGGGAACCTGTAAAATGGCGCCTGATCATGATCCCGGCGGTGTCGTAGACAAAGATTTACGGGTGCGCGGCATCGGTGGGCTTCGCGTTGTCGACGCCTCCGTAATGCCAACCTTGATAGGAGGTAACACCAATGCGGCGGCCATCATGATAGCGGAGAAAATCGCAGATTCGATGATTCCTGTGTAGTCTGAGATAGGTCTTTCACGCTCTTGAGAGTTAATATTTGCTGCCAACTCCAAGAGCGAGGGAACCGGATAGGGGCTTCCTATTTCGTCCGTTGGTTAGAGCGCCTCAAGCAGTTCTGGTCCACCCAGAGGCAAATGAATGACTTAATCTTATTGTATTTGTTGATGCGAATGCGAGGCCAGTTCGGTTTCGCCAATACAGTTTACGTTCCGCGCATAAATCTGATAATTTCTTCGGAAAACTCATGGGGGCGATCATCTTGAAGGAAGTGACCACCGCCTTTGATCGTCACATTCGTTACGTTTCTTAACCGATCGATGAAGTGTTTTTCGCCGCCTCGACTTACTGGGTCTCGGTCACTGAAAGCGGTTAAGACTGGAAGATTGCTCGCCTCAAGTGCTTCCCAAGCTGCATCGCCCTTTAGGCGATCAGGTTTGCCAGCGGGCCGGAGCGGAACGAGCGACGGGAATTTTCGTACGCCGGCGAGATGGGTTTCATCAGGAAAAGGGGCTTCATACCCGTCAAGCGCAGCTTCTTCCTTAATATTGGAGAGCAGCCCGAATACGTCCCGCACAGACAATCCCTGTGAGCTCGCACAATATTTTATCCAGTAAAGAAATGCGCTTGGAGACCCAGCTGCAAACTGTTCTCGCACATCATTTGCGTTAACCTCGGGTAAGGCTTCATACAACTTCTGTAGCGTTTCACTCATTTCCTCGGAAACCATGTTAGACGCTGGCAGTGTTGTATTCGCGACGACGAGTCGCTTAAAACGACTCGTCTGTTCTCCAGCGAGTCTCAAGCCGATCAGCCCACCCCAGTCTTGGCACACGAGTGTGATATCATTGATATCGAGCCCAGTTAGCCAAGCCGTCATCCAATCAACATGCGCCTGATAGCTGTAATCATCCACAGAAATTGGTTTGTCAGATTTTCCAAAACCGACAAGATCCGGTGCAATCACACGAAACCCTGCTTCTGTTAGCAAGGGGATCATTTTTCGATAAAGAAAACTCCAGCTTGGCTGGCCATGCATACATAGAATGAGTTCGCCGTCTCGCGGACCTTCGTCGAGATAATGTATGCGCAGCGGTGTTCCATCTGCGGTCACAATTTCCAAATAATTCGGATCGAAATCATACTCTTTAAGGTTTTCGAATCTCGCTTCCGGCGTTCTTACAAATTCCATAGTTTTGGGTTCCAATTCAAAGGATAGGTTAGTCACACAAGTGACTTACTCTAGCTGAGTGCCAGCGGTAAATGACCCGCCGATCAATACCCCCATAAGTTCAATCAAGTCTCGTTATCGCATTGAGTGAGCGACAGCGATTGTCAATCGTATCTCATGTTTTTCTGCGCCTGCACTTGGATCAGGGGAATATCACGCCCGCGCGCGGCAGTTACGACTAGTTACGGCCCGCCATGACGCCCCCGTCCACGTCCCATGTGGCGCCCGTAACCCAAGAGGCGTCGTCGCTTAGAAGAAAAACGATCGTCTTCGCAATATCATCCGAGGTTCCGATCCTGCCGATTGGATGGAATGAAT
Source organism: Henriciella sp. (assembly GCA_039970335.1). GTDB lineage: Bacteria > Pseudomonadota > Alphaproteobacteria > Caulobacterales > Hyphomonadaceae > Henriciella. The sequence goes on from JBDVMC010000012.1 coordinate 250,178, forward strand.
CAAACGCGTCAGTGAGCGTGTTTTCGATTTTATCCTCGTCAATAAACGCACCGTAAATAGGCGTCGCCACAACGGCTGGAGATACGGCATTCGCGCGTATGCCAAACTCGCCGAGTTCCATAGCCAAGTGTTGGGTCAACGCATGCAAACCTGCTTTAGCCATGGAATAGGCAGACGACGGAGTGGCTTTAATAGCTTGCTTGGCCCACATAGAGCCAATGTTTACGATAGATCCGTGTCCGTGTTCCTTCATATTATTCGCAACCGCTTGGGTTATGAAGAATGTCGCTTTGTTGATCTCGTGATACTTGTCATATTCTGTTTTACTATGCTCCAAGAACGGCGTCGGTTTAAATGCGCCGGCTGCATTGACGAGATAAGAGATAGCGCGCTCCTCACCTTGGATGTTGGAAACCAAAGCATCGACCGAGTTCTCATCGTACAGGTCAACAGACTTTGTCTGTACGTCGACGGCCCCGACGGCGCTAACCTCGCTCGCTGCTTTATCAAGCTTCTGTTGATTATTTGCGATAAGCAGGAGGTCGATGCCTTTTTCCGCCAACCGTTTCGCTGTTGCTAACCCCATGCCGCTTGAACCGCCCACGATAATGGCCAGGGGGGTGGATGTGGATTTAACTGATGTCATAGCGAGCCTCATAAGTATCTATCGATAGGTAGTTGATCAAACGAAATAGGCGCAACTTGTGCGATGTCAATAGCTATCTTGCGATAGGTAGTTTGTTTCTCTCGAATCTGAGCCGAGCAACTAAGTCACAGTCTCCAAAGCCCGGTCTAATCTAGCGATCGATGCCTCTAGAGTTTATGGGAGTTGCTCGCGCGCACTCGGAGAATTGCCTGAAAGCGCAACTGGCATGCTTACTTTTCGCCTCCAACCAAAGCCACACTTCATCTTTAATTGTGAGCTTTCGAGACTACCAATTCGCTTAGTTTGCGGCTCACTTGGTCAAAGATATGCCGATCTTGCGAGGTCGATGCCACGATCATTGCACCTTCAAGCGCAGTTACGATAACGCTCGCTAGCGCTACTTCATCTTTGATGCCGTAAGCTGCGAAGAGGTCGCCCAACCAGTCTAAATTCATTGCGAAAAACCTTCGGGTGCGGTCGGTAACGGTATCTGGAAGCCCGATCGCCTCGGCGCCGAGAACAGCACACAAACAAATCGCCTCATTGAGAACAAGAGCTTCATCGTACAATCCGATAAAATCAGAGAGAGCTCCAAGAAGATTTGTTTTATCAATTTCGTTCAAGCGCTGCTCAAATCTCGACGCATAGCCCTCCACCAACGCTTCACCCAAATCGGCTTTTGTTGGAAAGTGGTAGTGAACACTTGCGCTTTTTATTCCGACATCATTCGCCACATCGCGGAAACTCATCTCCGTAAATCCTGCCGCGCGCACGCGCTTTTCGGCGGCCTTCAAAATCTCTTGTCTTTTTGTCACCAGTTCAACCTTAATTTTTGTCTACCGATAGATAGGGGGTTGACCTTACCGGGTGCAGGCCTCAATTGTAAAGCTACCTACTGATAGATATTGGCGATGAGGATAAGGTTAAAATGGAACTCAATGCTGACTTTACAAAACGCGCAATTGTGCATTCACAAGGGATCCCGTGGACGCCTTCGCCATTGCCGGGCGTCGAACGAAGAATGCTGGATCGCATAGGCGAAGAGGTCGCTAGAGCGACGACTATAGTGCGTTACGCTCCTGGCAGTTCGTTTTCAGCGCATACTCATGATGGGGGCGAAGAGTATCTGGTTCTCGAAGGCGTCTTTCAAGATGAACACGGCAATTTTCCAGTTGGGACCTATGTTCGTAATCCACCGACATCGCGACACACGCCCCGCGCTGATAGCGGCGCAGTCATTCTTGTGAAACTCTGGCAGTTCGACCCGGAAGACCGTCATCACCAATCAACCGATACCTTATCTATGAAGCCGATTTTAGTAAAACCAGGCGTAGCAGAAATACCGCTTTATCGCGATAATCGCGAACGCGTCCGGATCGAAGAGTGGAGCGCAGAATCTGAAATAGAGATTTCTGGACACTTAGGCTTCGAAGCCTTGGTGCTCGACGGGGAGTTTGATCTCGACGGCGAAACGTTTGGCCAGCATTCATGGGTGCGTTTGCCCCCAAATGACCATGCGAAAGTCCGCGTCGGGGACCAAAAAGTGAGGTTATGGATCAAGTCTGATCACTTATCAGTTGCTCAAACCGCGCCGGGCCGGAACTAATGCAAACGGACATTCTAATCATAGGAGGTGGCTTAGCGGGTCTTGCTTTGGCGGATCGGCTAGAGACAGAAGGGCGGGATTGGCATTTACTCGAAGCGATGGATCGTCTCGGTGGGCGCATCTTCTCTCCAGTTCTACACGGGGCCAAGTTCGATTTGGGGCCAGCTTGGTTTTGGCCAGGACAACCGCGAATAGACGCCCTCATTCGCCGACATGAACTGCGAGCGTTTGAGCAATACAGTGAAGGAGCCGTCTGCTTCCAGGATCAAACGGGTGCCGTTCACAGAAATCGAGGATTTGCTTCGATGCAAGGGTCGTTTCGGATCGAGGGCGGCATGGAAGCATTGATTGTCGCGCTCAAAAACGGACTTCCATGTCATCGATATGACCTAAAGTCGCCAGTTGAGCACTTGAGCCTTGAAGATGATGGGGTTCGCGTTCTCGCGAATGAAAAACAGTATACCGCGAAGCAAATTGTTTTTGCCGTGCCGCCGAGAATAATTGCCGAGACGATCACACTTCATCCGTCGCTCCCAAAAGATGCAGAGACGAATTTGGCTCAAATCCCAACATGGATGGCGGGTCAAGCGAAAATCGTGGCCGTCTTCGATCAGCCCTACTGGCGAAACGCTGGGCTTTCCGGCGATGCTATGAGCCATCGTGGCCCTATGGTTGAGATCCATGACGCGTCTCCATTGACTGGACGCCCATATGCCTTGTTCGGCTTTGTAGGTGTGCCAGCGAGTATAAGAGCTGAGCACGCCAGCGACCTTTTAAGGCTCGCCCGTGCGCAACTTGTGGATATCTTTGGAGAAGATTTGAGCGATCCTTTGGAGATCCGCCTGCAAGACTGGGCAAGCGTGCCTACTGTCGCGACCGAAAGAGACAAAGAGCCGCCTGGAGGACATCCAACTTACGGGACCCCGCATTCGCTTAATAATGTATGGAATGGAAGGCTACTATTCGGGGCTACCGAGTTTGCAGAAACCCATGGAGGTTATCTTGAGGGCGCATTGGAAGCCGCTGAGATGATCCATCAGAAGCTGCAACTTTCGGCGGCACATGCGCGCGTGTCATGAACTCAATAGTATCAGTATTCGTTTACCGTGTTGTCTCAGCTAGTCAGGGAGGGTCTCCATGCAAGAAGTCGATTTATATGAGTTGCCGATAAGCACCTGCTCAAAAGACGCGGCGCATTTTTATCGAGATGCGACCGAAAGAATGTTAATGGCGATCCCTGGTGCCGCCACAGCATTGGATGCATGTTTAGAGGCGGATAATGAGTTTTCTCTCGGTTTCGCCGCGCGCGCGCGGCAACACATGCTCGATGGTGAGCGCGATGCAGCCATCGAAAAGATGCGCATATCAGAAGAGTTGATCGCGGTTTCAGGATCATCACGGGAACGCAGTCATGTTCAAATTCTGTCACTGACCCATGCCGGTAAGGCGCAAGAGGCACTCGAACTCGCTCAAAAACATGTCGATGAATGGCCTCGAGATACGATGATCGCGTCTTTGCTATTGAGCCCATTCGGCTTGCTTGCTTTCTCTGGCATGCGAGAGCACAATCAGGCAAAATCCAATATATGTGAGCGTATCGCTTCAGCATTCGATCCGGACGATTGGTGGTTTCTAACTTATCATGGTTGGTCGCTATGCGAGAACGGGGATTTGACGCGAGGGCGCCCACTAATTGAACGTGGATTTGAATTGCGCAAAGAGAATGCGAACTGCGTTCACGCACTATCGCACGCTATGTTTGATGCTGGGCATATGGATGAAGCCGACAGCTTGCTTCGAGATTGGCTTCCTTCCTACGATCGAAGCGGCCTCCTACACGGACATATTAGTTGGCACGCTGCACTCAGTGCTTTCGAGGTCGGTGACACAAAACGCGTTCTCGACATATACAAGAAGAGTATCAGGCCCGCCGTTTCTTTGGGGATGCCGATAAACATCTTGAGTGATGCGGCTTCTTTATTTTGGCGAATGAAGCTTCTGGACTACGGGTTACCCGACGATCTGCTCAAGGAGGTTGAAATTTATAGCAGAGAGAACTTCCCAAAATCAGGGCACCGTTTCATCGATATGCACCTAAGCCTGCTAGATGCTTTGATTGGGGATAAAAAACGGATCCGGAAACGCATTGAAGAGCTTGACCAGCTGAACAGCGGTTCGCACGAGACCAAAGGGATCATCGTTCAGCAGGTCTCCGCCGCACTGATTTCGTTTTTGGACGGGCAATTTCGTGAGAGCGCGAGTATTCTAGAAGCTATTCATCAAGATGTGAGCCGTATCGGTGGAAGCAACGCACAAAGAAGAGTAGTCGAAGACACGCTAGTCATGGCCTTGGTAAACGCTGGCGAGCAAACGCGAGCTAAAGCCCTATTAGAACGCCGATTACTGCGTCGTCCTTCAAGTTTAGATCAACAGCTAATTGGAAGAGTAAGCTGAATTGATCTCGTTCTGCATCGGCGCGGCATCGATAACTCACACGCTAATTCGCTCTCGTCTGTCAATAATCGTGGGCAATCCTGTTCGGTGGTGTTGAAAGAGATTCGGGACGCCTTTCACGCTTTGCGAATTCCGGATCAAAGCGAGTTGAGTCGCTTATACGTAACTGCTTTGGCGCCAAGAATGGACGAAATCGCAGTGTCTCAAACATGCCCCCGAACCGTCTCTGCAATCTAACGCAGGAATCGCCCTAAAACAGTCGCTCGTTCATTTGATTTCGGCATGTTCGAGAGGCTTAAGACGCCCTAACAGCGATTCGATGTGGAATGTCTCAAAGTTGTGCCTGACATGATAATTCTGTGAGCGTTGCCTAATGCAACTGGACAGCCTCGCGTTCAGAACAATTGGCCTCGCATTAGAGTGTTATTTTTGACACATAGCCGTTTAGTGCGCTCTTCATCCCAGACCTGAAAAGCTACCAAGTAACTGTATTTGTGTGATATTTTGGGGGCTAAATATTAATACCCATAATGGGTTGTATGATATGTAATAATTGTTACGTTTAGCTCTCCACAACGATGGACACTTTTTCGAAAAGTGCATGGATAACTGCGCGAAACGCGCTCATAAGGGAGGGACAGAAATGATCCCAAATAGATTCAGATTTAGTCTGCTTGTTGGTGCTGCGCTTCTTGCAGCCCCTATGGTCGCGATGGCTCAGGATGCCGCGAAAGCAGACGATGAAGCTAAACAGCTCGACAAGGTCATTGTTACTGGTACTGCCGTTGACCGGACCGCGCATGGCACGCCGCTCTCGGTGAACACGCTTGATGATGCGGAGCTTCGCACATTTGCCGGTTCCGGTAGCCAAGCAGACATCCTGCAACAGATCCCTGGCCTAAAGCCAGAAGGTGGCGGCGGTGAAGTCGCAACTAACTTGTTCGTCCGTGGTCTGCCAACGCCGGGGCAATTGCAATTCACCCCAATCAACTATGATGGGATTACGGTTCTGAGTAATTCAGGACTTAACTCATCGGCAATCGACTTTTTCGCCCGGAACGATCTCGGTATTGAGCGCCTCGAATTTGTTAAAGGCGGGGTGTCTAATCTATTTGGTGTGAGCTCTACCGCCGGCGTCATCAACTATATTTCTAAAACCGGTACGGACGAAGAGCAGGGTACTCTCCAGCTTGAGCTATCGGACGAAAACCGTGTTCGTGGCGACTTCGCATTCCAGGGCCCTATCAACGACAATACATTCTACGCAGTCTCAGGCTTCTACCGCTATGATGAGGGCCCGATCTTTACTGGGCAGCCGACGGAAGGTTTTGCGCTGCGCGGAAATATTCTTCGCGAATTCGCTGATGGATCTGGTAAGTTCCAACTCTTCGGGTCCTACATCAATGACCGGGTGAATTTCTACCTGCCAATTCCTCTCGACGGGTCGAGCCGTGAGCGTGTGGCTGGCAACGACGGCGCAGAAGTCTTCAACACCAACCAGGCGCAGATCAATGGACGTACAGTTCCGACACCGGAAGGATTGACGCAGTTTTCATCTGATGACGGCTTCAGCACTGTCGGAGGGACTGTCGCCGCCGCCCTTCAAAAGGATCTCGGCGAGGGTTGGGGCATTGACGCTAAGATTAAATACTCGGACTACGATTCCACGTCTGACTTTTTTAACAATGGCGTAGGACCTGCGGCTCCAGAAACCCAGGCTCAATTCACTGCCCGAAACAATTTGGTCGGAAGTGTTGTGTTTACCGATGTTGAATCTGGCGCAGTTTTGGCTCCGACCGATCTTGTCTACAATAGCGGGTTTAATAACCGCGACCGTCCGACGACCGACGGCACGGTCGAAGTCAATCTGACCAAAGAAATGTCTGTTGGAGAAGTCGATCACACCTTCACGCTTGGTACGTTCATTGGGCGGGCTCAATCGACTGAAGACACAAGATCAGTTCAGTTTTTGAGCGGATTTAATGCGATCCCGAATTTGGTAGATGTGACCGTTGGCGGTCAGCAATTTACGGTCGGAGGTATCACACGAGGCACGTCAGGGTATGCTTATCGCGACCGGAGTGCTTTTACGCGAGCAATCTACTTTGCTGACCAAATCGATGCGGGGCGTTGGCAATTCGACATTGGTGCGCGTATCGAAGAACAGACCATTGAAAACCGTGTGGAAATCAACGGGACTTTCCCTTCCACTTTGGCGACAACCCCTGTTCCTGGTTCGCCAATCACGACGCTGTCTTTCGGCACGGGTCAGTTCAATGACGGTGATGCAACCGCCACAGCATGGGCGCTGGCCGGTGGCGTATTGTACGAGCTGAACGATACAGTAAACCTCTACGCCAACGCGTCGCGTGGCTTCTTCTTCCCGCAGGCTCAAGGTACGAATGGTCAGATCGCGACCGTCGGCGACATTGAGGTTTTTGACGAAGAGCCAATTGTACAGGCGGAAGCCGGTGCAAAGTTCCGCACATCTCGGTTTGATGGTTCTGTTGCAGCCTTCTATGTCGGCCTTCGCGATCGCAACGCAGTTAGCTTCGTGGGGGCCAATCTAACCCCGACTTTGACCGCGACCGAAACTGATACAATCGGTATCGAGTTTGATGGTCGCTTTGCATTTAACGAATACCTCACAGTGTTTGGCAACGTAACTTTCCAAGAGTCTGAGTACGTCGGAGGAAGTAACGCAGGAATTTTGGGGAATTCTATTCAGCGTAATCCGGATGTCTATGGAAACGTAGGTGCATCCTTCGATTACGCCAATTTCGATGGAACATTCTCGTGGACCTACAATGGCGATACATTCCAGGATGCTGGTAACGGCACACCGCTCGACGCTTATAGCTTCGCTCGAGGTGAGCTTGGATACTCATTCGGTGTCGGTGATGATGGTGAAGATACGATGCGTCTCAGCGTAGGTGTGTGGAATATCTTCGACTCTCAGGGTTTGGCAGAAGGCAATCCGCGCGCTGGTGTCATCCAATCTGGGCTGACAGGCGGTCAGTTCTTTAATGGACGTCCAATTTTGCCCCGCCGGGTAACCGCGCGTCTGACTTACGACTTTTAGCCGTCTCCTGTGAAGGGCGGTGCTCCACCGCATTGCTCTTCGCTTCACCCGAGTTCTTCACCACACGGTATTACCAATTACCGAACGGCAAAGAACAAGGGGAAGGTTGGCGAGAAGGGGGCACACTCCTTCCTCCCTGTGGTCAATTCTCGTTGCCTTCCCGTTTTTATGAATTTCCTTAGAGTTGAGGGTCTGACTTCAACTCTGAACTATTTAGGCGCCTCCCGTGAACATCATCGATTATACCGTCATCGCAGCTTATTTGATCGGCCTGATCGGCTTTGGATATATCCTGCGCCGCCAAGAAACTGGACGCGACTACTTTTTGGGCGGCAATGAGGTTGGTTGGTTCCCGCTCACGCTGTCCACAATGGCGACCCAACTTTCGGCGATTAGTTTCATATCGGCTCCCGCCTTTGTCGGCATGCGAGAGGGCGGTGGTCTCAAGTGGCTGACCTACGAATTTGCCGTGCCGCTTGCCATGCTCTTTGTGATGTTCGTTGTGGCGCCTGCGCTCTACCGCGCAAAAGTCGTAAGTATCTACGAATATTTGCAGCGTCGGTTTGGGCTTTCAACGCGCCTTCTGATCAGCGTCTTCTTCCAGATTGTTCGATCCTTCAGTACCGGGATTATGATCTATGCCCCAGCGCTTATTCTGAACGCGGTGCTCGATGTCCCAATGTGGCAGTCCATCGCTGTCGTCGGTGTGATTACGCTCGTCTATTCGGCCTCTGGGGGCATGAAGGCCGTCGTCTATGGTGACGCTATTCAAATGGTTCTGATCTTTTTGGGTTTGCTTGTCGTTGCTGCCTTTGCTGTTGCGAATGTTGGCGGTTTGTCAGCCGCAGTCGCATCCATCGACGTTGAACGGTTATTTGTGATTGATGCTGGATCGCTAGGACTGAATGGAGATGAGTTCGGCCTGCTGCCGATGCTCTTCGGCGGGTTTGTTCTCTACGCCTCTTACTACGGCTGCGATCAGAGTCAGGCTCAGCGAGTGCTTTCCGCCAAAGATTTGCCCGCCGCACGGCGCCTCCTGTTTGCCAATGGACTTCTGAGATTTCCGCTGGTCTTAATCTATTGTCTGACCGGACTGGTGGTTGGCGCCGCTGTTTTTGCGAGCCCCGAAATGATGGCGCAGATACCTGCAGACCGCCCAGACCACATGATGCCAGTCTTTATTGTTGAGACGCTTCCGAATGGCATTATCGGATTGCTGCTGGTCGCAATTCTCGCGGCAGCCATGTCCTCGGTGAGTTCGGGTATGAATTCGCTTGCCGCTGTCTCTATGGAAGACCTTCGCGCGCTCGGTATTAAAGCGTCTGACGAAGACCGGGAGGTCTTCTTTGCAAGAGCGCTCTCGATAGTATGGGGTATTATCATCCTGTTGATGGCGGCTTTTGCGGGCGAGATCGCACCCACCGTAATTGAAGCGATCAATAAAGTAGGATCTGCACTTTACGGGCCGGTCCTTGGCGTCTTCACGCTCGCCATTTTGTCAAAGCGCGTCAGTGCGGTCGGAGCTAATATTGGTTTGCTCGTCGGTCTTTCGCTGAACATGTGGTTCTGGCTCTACGTTCCGGACCTGTTTTGGATGTGGTGGAACTTTATCGGCCTGATGGTGACCGTGTTTGCAGCGCTTCTAGCCTCACTTGCATTTAAGCCTCGACTGACAAGGGACAACGACGCCGATCCAGTAAGCTTAAGCGAAGACTGGCCAAGCAAGGAGGCTGTCGGCATTCTCGCAATGTCCTTTATCGTCATGCTCGCCATTGGAGCCGTCTTCACTGCGATTGCGCTTGGAACATCAACATGACCGATCTCTTATTGGATGAACGTGAGCAATTAAAACGATATGTCCAGATCGGTGTAGACAGGTGCCGCGCGAGCGTCGCGATGCGCAATATCGTCCCCATTGATCAGCCGAAAGGACGAACACTGATTATTGGGGCAGGCAAAGCGGCCGCTGAAATGGCGCTAGAAGCAAGCGCTCAAGTTCGCGGTCCAAAGTTTGGCTTCATCGTCACGCGCTATGGTTATGAGCATACAGAAACCATTGAGGACATCATCGCCGTGCCGGCTGCACACCCTGTGCCCGACGGGCGAAGTTTAGATGCAAGCGCGGCTATTTTGGCTTTGGCCGAAGGTGCCACGTCTGATGACCGGGTGATCTTTTTGATTTCTGGAGGCGGATCATCGCTTTTATGTTATCCGATCGATGGTCTTTCTTTTGAGCGCAAACAAGAGATCACACGGACCTTGCTAACAAGCGGCGCGCCGATTGAAGAGATTAATTTTGTTCGAAAACACTTGTCGAAAATCAAAGGCGGCCGTCTTTCGGCACGCTGCGCAGTCGCCGATCAGCTGACGCTTATCATCTCAGATGTGGTTGGAGACAATCCTTCAGATGTGGCGTCAGGTCCGACGCTTCCGATGACCTTTGAACCAGTCCGCGCCATAGAGGTCATGCGCCAATACGGCTGTCCGCCAGATCAAGACCTTGCACATGCCATTCTGTCAGCTTCTGAAGAATCCGCGAAGGTGCATCCGGTCAAAGTGCTCGCAACTGGAGATGATGCATTGCAAGCGGTGCAGGCCGAACTTGAGCGAGATGGGTGGTCGGTCAAGAACCTAGGGTCGGGACTTAAAGGCGATGCCAAGACCGTTGGAGAGATACACGCGCGTCTTGCTCTTGAGGCCGTGCAAACGGGCGAAAAGATTGCCATCATCTCGGGCGGAGAGTTTACCGTCAAAGTGGAGAATTCAGCTGGTCGTGGTGGACCAAACTTGGAATATATTGCCGGCCTAATGTCAGAACTGCCAGCGGATGCCCCGGTTTCGGCAATTGCATGCGATTCTGACGGTATTGATGGGTCCGAAGACAGCGCCGGCGCATTCTTGACGCGACAAGTGCTTAACCGCGCGCACCGCCTTGGGCTCGATCCTAATGCAGCGCTCGCGAGGAATGACACTTATCCCTTTTTTGAAGCCTTAGATGCCTTGGTGATTACCGGGCCGACCCGGACCAATGTCAACGATATTAGAATTATTCTGGTGAACTAGCATGAGCACACAACTAGATCAGATTGCCGAACAAATCCTGCGAGACAATGATCGCGGAGGCTACACAGTGCCGACACCCGGTCTTTATCCCTATCAATGGAACTGGGATTCCGCTTTCGCTGCGCTGGGGTTTGCAGCCTTTGACATGAGCCGCGCTTGGCGAGAAATAGAAACACTGTTTGACGGCCAGTGGCCCGACGGAATGGTTCCACACATTATTTTTAGAGCCACTCAACCAGGCTACTTTCCAGGGCCAGATGCTTGGCAGACGAACAAAGATCCTTTGAGTTCAGGGATCACTCAGCCTCCCGTCGCGGCCTCTATCGTTCGCATCTTGTATGAGCAAGACCAGGACAAAGCGCGCCTTGAAGCATTGTATCCAAAACTGCTCGCCTCGCATCGCTGGTTCGCGGAGTTCCGGGATCCTTTGAATAATGGATTGGTTATGACCACCCATCCTTGGGAAACGGGCCGTGACAATTGTCCAGAATGGGATGCGCCTGCGCGCAATGTCGATATATCCAATGTATCACCTTACCAGCGCTCGGACGTGAGCCATGTTGATAGCGACATGCGCCCACAGAACGTGGATTATGATCGCTACATGGCAATGCTTGAATTTGGGCGCAGTGCAAAATGGGATCATGCCGAGATCGCAAGCAATGGACCGTTTCGTGTGCTCGATGTTGGCATGACCATGATCCTCATTCGTGCGAACCGTGACCTTGCTTGGCTCGCCGAGCAATTGGGCAGGGACGAAGACGCAGACTATTTGCGGGAGCAAATCGAAAAGGCTGAATCTGGCGCTTCTTACTTGTGGGACGATACAGCCAGAGCCTTCTGCTCTAAAGATTTGAAAACAGACCTGTCATCCAGTCTTTGTACCAATGCGTCCTTTCTCGCGTTCTATGCGAATGTTGGAACGACCGAACAGCGCTCTGCGCTTTTAAAAAATTTCGAACGCGTCGCGAGCGCAGCGACGTTTACGGCTCCCAGTACTGACCCAGAGCATCCAGAATTCGACTCAAAAAGATATTGGCGAGGTCCGATTTGGGTGGTGGTCAATTTTATGATTGCAGAAGGCTTGCGCGAACAAGGATGCGAGCATCAAGCCGCACGCGTTCAACACGATACAAAGAAAGTGATTGAGCGGTCCGGCTTCTTCGAATCGTTCGATCCAGTAACCGGAAAAGGCTCTGGTGGCTCCGATTTTACATGGACCGCAGCGATATGGCTTCATTGGGCAAGGTTTGCTCACTCATCGACACAATTTTTGGAGGGGCAGGGTGCCTAACGATACAACCAATACTGCAAAATATGCCGTCGGCGATGCAGACACACGACCTTGGGGTAAATGGGCTGTAATTGCTGCAGGCGAAGGCTATATCTGCAAAGAGATTGTTGTCGAGCCTGGCCAAATCCTGTCTCTGCAGAAGCACCAGCATCGCAGTGAACACTGGATCATCCTTTCCGGTATTGCTGATGTGACCCTCGGCGAAGAGATTATTCGTTTTAGCGCAAACCAAACAGTGTTTATTCCGCGCACCGAAAAGCACCGCATTGCAAACCCAGGCGCAGAGCCGCTCCGGTTTGTTGAAATCCAAGTCGGCGCCATTCTCGATGAGAATGATATTGAACGGTTCGAGGATCGGTACGGGCGATGATGTTAGATAGAAGCTCCAATAATTATTATGGAGGTATTGAAGCGGGCGGCACCAAATTTGTTTGCGCGCTTGGAGATGCGCGCGGGCAAATTTTGCAGCAGATTACCATTCCGACATCGTCGCCTCAAGAAACGTTGTCGAGCGTATTTGGATTCTTTCGTTCTCAACCTCAAAAAGTCTCAGCCATTGGCGTGGGGGCATTCGGGCCAATCGATTTAAATACTGAGAGCATGTCCTATGGTCGTATCTTACCGACGCCAAAGCCGGGATGGACAAATACCGATATCGTTGGAGAGATCAGTAGTGCGCTTCAGACACCGGTCTCTTTAGATACCGATGTAAACTGCGCGCTATTGGCTGAAGCGGAAACTGGCGCCGGTCGCGGCTTTGCGAATCTTGCTTATGTGACGATCGGAACAGGCATCGGTGCAGGCATTATGACGAATCGCCAAGTACTGTATGGTGCCTCACATCCTGAAATTGGTCATATGTATGCGCCATCTTTGCCGTTTGATCAGGATTTCGAAGGCGTGTGTCCCTATCATGGAAAAAACTGTCTTGAAGGTTTGGTGAGCGGTCCAGCGATCTACAAACGATGGCAACTCACCTCGTCAGAATTGCCTGAAGGGCATGAGGCTTGGCAAATCATTGCCCACTATATTTCTATTGTTTGCATGAACGTTCAATTGTGCGTAGCTCCTGACAAGATCATTCTTGGCGGCGGAGTGATGCGTCAGCAAAAGCTTTTTCCGCTCGTTCGAGATTCGTTTCGCGCCAACTTAAATGGGTATGGTCGCTCGGGCGTGAATCTAAATGCATTGGAGGAGTTCATTGTACCGCCAGGGCTGAACGGTGATGCGGGCGTTATTGGTGCCCTTCAGATTGCTCGATCCGAACAGAACAACGCAAAAATACTGGTTTAAAACGCGCGGTGCTAATCATCACCTATCGGAAAAAAACAATTCATTGAAAGCAAGCGCGGCTGCGCCGATAGAGCAGGCGTCTCCGACCGTCGATGATGATAACAATCTCGGCAGTTTTCGAGGTTGAGTCCGACGTACATCGTCAAAAATTTCGATATGCGAAATAATCTTATCCGCAAGGTCTCGTGGGATTCGTCCACCAATAACAATAGCTTGCGGATCTAAAATGGCCGCGAGCGAAGAGGCCAAGAGCGAGATTGACCCTTGAGTTCTCGCGATCCATTCATCAACACCTGGCCAATTGATATCAAACCTGGTCAGCATATCCGAAATCCCTTGAAGCTCGACACCATTTTCGATGATGATTTGTCTCATCATTTCTAGTTGCGGCATTGGATAAACGGATGTTGGTAAAAGCAAGCCAATCTCACCGCCATTGCCATTGTGGCCGCGCATAAGTTCGTGATCTATGATTACCCCGCCGCCGATACCGGCAGCGATGTAGATGTAAGCCAGGCTGGAATAGTTTTTCCCAGCCCCAACAAAAGCCTCCCCCATCGCGGCGGCGTTGGCATCATTTTCTACGCAAACCTCAAAACCGAGCGCGTCGCCCAGCACTTCGGCGATGTTGACCATTGCCCAGTCATCAAGATTGCGCGGCGTGTTGTACATGCCCTCACCACCGAGACAGTAGCCTGATATACCAACACCGATCCCAACCACCTTTTCTTTCGGGATACTTCTTTTCTGACAAAAACGGCGGAGCGATTGGGTCAGAAAGGTTGTCACAGCCGGCTTCGACATCGCGACCATTGGTTGTTCGACCTGCTCCAAGGCGCGACCTGAAAAGTCCATCAGAGTGACGGCTATAGAGTCCGTCATCATAGCGACGCCAAATGAGTAGCAATAGCCCGAGGACACGCCGACGGACATAGATGGCTGGCCCCTTTTTCCGCCCGAACTTCTCTTTCCTTCAATAAGAGCACCCGACGACAGTAACGAATTCACAAGGCGCGAGACCGTTTGTTGGGACATACCGCTGCTACGAACAATTTCAGGCTGAGTGATGCTTTCGCTTCGCTGCGCAAGCCGAAGAATCGTTTTCCCTGATTGCGTGATTCGGGCTCGTTCTTGTGCCGCGTTGACTGCCGTTTTTTTTGACCGCCGTCCATTATCTGTCATCTTTGCCCCGCATCTGCTTCACCTATTAGAGAGGTTTAGTGCATCCTCAAACGAATATACCACTCGAAACTTGTATTAATGTAAGTGAAATCAAGAGGCCGCACAAATATCCATATTAGCCGCAGTTTTCAGCCACCTAACTCTAACAGGTCTTGCTTCATCGTATTGACACTATTTTCAGTGTCTTAAAATCGCCCCTAATAGGACTCGGAGGCTACGAACTTTGCGTCTCTAGAATGGGCATTCCTCAAGCAGGTCGCTTCCCATGGCCGCATCTGAGTTGAATATATCCGTGAGGATGAGCCATTCGCCGTTTTCATCTCTCTTTCGAATTTCAAGATACTTTCCGACATCGACGCCATAACCACCTGTTTCTAGCGGAATGAAGACACAAGACCTGCCTCTAACGTAAGCAATATCGCCTTCGCCCTCTATTTCCTGGACGTCGAAAGCGATCTGGAAACCAGTTTCATATTCCGCTTCCCAAGCCGCAATTGCATCTCGCCCAACCACCGCGGGGCTATTTGGTGGCATCATGCTCGCATCTTCCGCGAAAAGTTGCCCAAGTGCTTCCCAGTCATTCGCGTTGTACGTGGCGACCCATTCATCTGAAGCCGCTTGAATCGCTGAAATATCGGCCTCTGACAAACCGTCCGGGAAAGACTGGCAAGCTCCTAGGCTGACAGCCAGTATAAATGCCGCGGGTAATTGGTTTCGCATTTGGTCACCCCACAATAAAATTCTTAGCCTGGATGAATGAATGTGGTCACACTTGCAACCGGAACATCTAAACTGGGTCGTTCAATTCATTTCGCGAAAGTCCTAAATTCGCCCCAGAGCAGCCTCTGATCCAATGTCGCAAAGCGCCCTAAAAAGGACGCTCGGAATTCCGGTATGGCGTGCAACAGCAGGCGTGAGATTCGTCAGTTTGAATCGCTCAACCAAGGTATTCAGTTCATTAGGGGCGCAGATCTGACTTTTTGTCACATGAGCTGCGCTAATTGCGAGTGAGCGGGATCGTCTGTAGACCCCAAAAAATGATTCTTCTCGATGCGTTTATCAGGTTCACAGGGGTGGGGTTGCTGATCTTTTTGGCTGTTCTCACCATTCGAGATCTACGAAAATGGCACGGCGCGCCATATCTGTTTCTGGCCAGTATCACAGTTTTGGCGGCCTATTTGGGGCTGACACTACCGGAGTTCCGACTGCCGGATATCTTCCACGTGGTCGTACGGATCATCGATATTCCAAATTTGGCTTTTGTCTGGCTCTTTGCCCTGACGCTATTTGCACAAAAGTTCAATTTGCGCTGGTTTCATGTCGCCGCGATTGCGCTCTACAGTTTACCCATTTTCATCATACGACTTTATCAGTTCGACATTGTCGACATGGACCCTCGGCCGGTTCTGTTGGTGGCAGAGATCTTCTCAATCGCCTTGATTGGGCATTTGATCTTCTCAACTCTGCGTGGACGCTCCGACGACCTGCTTGAGCAGAGACGGCGCGCGCGGATCTATTTCGTGATCGTGATTGCCTTAGTCGCAACCGTCACGACATTCATCCATACAGATATGTTTCTGCCGTATGAAGTGTCATATGCAACGCTGTGGACCGCATCGGTTTGGCCAGGGATCGTTTGGACCTGCTTCTGGCTCTTCGGGGCGAAACGCGAGGCCCTGGCATTCGGGGATCAAGCCGACACTGAGAAACCTGAAAACCCAGCTGATCAGAAACTCCTGGCAGAGCTGGAAACGATCATGCAGTCCGGCCAGGGTTTCCGGCAATCGGACCTGACCATCGTGAAATTGGCTAAAAAATTGGCGGTGACACAACACCGGCTGCGTCAGCTGATCAATCAGACGCTCGGGCATCAGAACTTCAACAGTTTTGTAAATAGCTACAGACTGTCGGCTGTCAAAACTGCCCTCAGAGACCCGGGCCAGGCCAGCATGTCGATCCTGGCGATTGCGTTGGATAGCGGATTTAACTCGCTCACCACATTCAATCGTGCCTTCAAAGATAGCGAAAGCATGACGCCATCGGCTTATCGGCAACGCGCCGAATAGGTAATTTTTTCAATAATAACAGAGGCCTGTGAAATCGGTCATCGTTTTTGCGATTTTGGCAAGACGAGTAAGGACGTCTTTCTTACCAGAGCGAGGCTGATCGCACGTCCGGCAAACCAGTCTCGCCGGTATTGGTCTATGTCGGCTCCAACCGGCCCATTCAATTCAGTTTCTCGTCTAGAAAGATCTATCTTATGAAGTCACTCTCTCTTCTTCCGCTGGTCATGCTTTTCGCCGCTTGCTCCGTTGCTGGAGTCTCTGCGCCTGCAACGAGCGCAACCGACACGCCGCCTGTATTTGAGTATCGGGCGGTCCCTCGCATCGCGATCGAAGGCGAACCCATCGCCGCCAAAAGTTTCAGCGAATATGCCGACCAACATGATGTTTCGGCTGGCAGCATGGCCGTCTTTAAACATGGCGAGATGATCTACCAAGAATTCAAAGGCGACGGCATCGGACCCGACAGCGTCTTTCAAGCCGCTTCGCTGGCGAAAGCGGTCGCCAGCGCAACGATCGCCACGCTCGCCATGCGTGAGGGCATCAGCTTAGACGAAGATGTCTCAAAATATATCACAAGTTTCGACCTTACCATCCTTGAGGGATACGAATCTCCGGTGACACTCAGACAGCTTCTGTCGCACACATCCGGCGCGGATGTTGAAGGGTTTCAAGGATATCCTCAATCCGCGGAGTTGCCGAGCAATTTGGACGTGATCCTCGGTTCTGAAAAATCTAACTCTCATCGCGTGGCATTCTCCAAGCCGGTCGGAAAATGGTCTTATTCCGGAGGTGGATATCAAATCGCGCAAGCGTTTGCTGAAGACGTCTCCGGCCTTCCATTCGATCAGCTTGCACAGGACTTGGTCCTAGATCCCATCGGCATGGCACGGTCTAGGATGACGCAAACATTTGATAGCGCGCGCACGCCTTCCGTCACGCCGGTCACTGGCGTAGAGCGTAAGAGCCCAGTTGAAGGCGGCTGGCATAATTATCCCGAGATTGCGACCGCTGGGCTTTGGACCACAGCCGAGGATTACGGCTTGTTTCTCGTCGCTGTGATGTCTGCTGCAGACGGCGAGCACGGATTTGGACTCGCGCCAGAGGTTGCCAAGGAAATGTTGACCGTTGCGGGCAACCCAAACCCCATCCGCGGATATGGCTTGGGCTTTGGCATCTTACCAAATGATGACGGCACCGTTCAGTCGTTTGAGCATCATGGCAAGAATTTCGGATATTTGGCCAGTTTCAGCGCCTTCCCGACAGACCGTGCCTTATCAATCGTTCTGACCAATAATGCGGATGGGTACGCCGTCGCAACCGATACCAATCGCGGCTTCGGAGAGACATTGGGATATAAAGATCCAGTTGCGAAAACCTTCACGCGTGCGCCTTTCACTGACGCGTTGCGCAACCGCTGCCTCGGAACCTATAATCCCGCTGAAACGCCCGATGCGCCCGTTTTCCTAAAAGAAGAAGCAGGCGAGCTGGTATTTGAAAATGAGGTATCAGAATACCCCCTGGTCCATTTGGGTGACGGCGCCTTTCTTTATCTCGGCACGGGTGCATCGTTCCAGTGCACAGAATCCGAACAGGGCGTAACATTAGCCCTTGGCAGCTCCACCATTTATCAGAAAAGATAGACGAAAGCGGGTTTGATTTTTCGGCATTGAAATCGTCTGGAGTTCAATCGCGTAACACGCCGTTCTGCCTTCGAGCGGCGTGTTGCGAGACTATATGCCCGAAGAATTGAGAGTCTCAAAATCGCCCCACAAAGGCCGCTGAGCTAAACGGTGAAAAAACGCCCTAAACAGGACATTGCATCATTTACATGCCACGGATCGAGCAGCGATAATTTCCAGGATGGTGTCAGGGCATAGATAAGCGACTAACATTCCACCACGCGGCGCGTGGACGATGGGGATATCCAGACGTTCGGCTTCAGATTTCGTCCGCTTAATCCAGTGAGCAGTTGTCTCCGGGCCTACGAGAGCAACCGCCGGTAGATTCTCAAAGAATCGATCTTTCAGGAACCCATCAATTCTAAGCGACATCGATAGGTCATAGAAAAAAGTCTCGGGTTCGACCCGCCGCATATATTTGCTCGCAGCGAGAAAGTCCTTAGCATTTTCCGCAAGGTATTGTTGATCTGATAAGCTCTTGGATAACATTTGATGGAAAAAGGAAACCGGATCTTTTTGCAAGTGAAACTTTAAGCCTTTGGCTCCGATCCAAAATGCGCACTTGGTCATCACAGTCTGTCGTAGCACTGCGCGAAACCATGCGGGTCTGAATCCTACCCAAGAGTCTTGGTTAAAGACGGGATTTGAGAAGATAGAGAGCGCAATTTCAGAACTCATGCAGCTCAAGCGATAGCAAAGGGAATTGGCACTACCTACCCCCAGTAAAACTACGCTTTTTAAATCCAGAGCTTTGATGGTTTTTGCAATTATAGAGGCCTCGGTTATGCAGGCGGCGCCGTTATCGATATTCCTTCTACTGAGTAAAACATGAGGCAGGCCAGGCGTGCCGCCAAACCCAAGGCGACGGATAAATACAACCCGCAGGCCATTCTGTTTCATCGTTTCACAGAACGAGACAGAAGGCGGCATTGGAAACTCAATGGAGTTGAGGATCAAAAGAGGTCGTAAATCAGATTCACCCTCAACATAGGACATAACTTCAACTTCTATGCCGCCGAGAGAAGGGCGGACCAATTCAAAAACTCGAGGATCGCTAGCTACGTTTGGCTCCGAGGTAGGAGCAACTGGTTTTGCGCCGCGAAAAGGCGTTTCAGGGTCGGCCTGGTTGGTTTTTAAATCACCCAAGCCTATAGAAAACCGCTTCTTGAGTTTCATATTCTATCTCAATTCTCAATGTTCTTGATCACAGAAGTGTGGTGCAGAGTTAGGTTGCTTTATTTCGTTCACTCCTCATCCGGTAATAATACGCGAATGGCGTTCTCGATTGATTGGATGATCGCTTGATTTTGGTCATTGTGGACGCTGGAATTTAGAACTGTCAGCGTATCTATTAGAACCGTGAGGTAATCTGTGATGAACGCCTGTTCACTATCCTGGCTGCCAAATAAATGCGACAGTTCAGCGGGAAATTTGTTTTTGTCGCCCATGGTTGGTTCACTGACCTTCGCACTCTCGAGTGTACAGTAACTCAATGTCGGCGCACTTTGAAGGTTTTACCCTATCGAGCGCTTTAGCCCGAATCACTTCATATTATGGGAACTCTCAGATCAGCGTTCTATTGCCGCCCCGAAACGGACTTTTAGGAATCCCGAAAAACGAGTACAAGAGGTCATGAGAAATTTTGATCGGGCTTACCTATTCGCCAACATTATCGATGATTTCACTAATTTCCACGTGATAGGCGTCGTCTTGTAATGTGTTGATCAGTTCTTTCCCAATCAAAATCCCCGTAATCGCCCAGAATACTGAGACCGGCGAGACGCTAAATTGTGAGAGCACTGCGAACGCGATCAAGCCGATCAGCAGCATGAATGCGCTACCGAACAGCACCGCCTTGATCGGTGTATCCAGCGTGATTGGCAATTTGAGTTCGCCATCATAAGTTTCGCCCGCCAGGTGCGGCTTCGAAGGGTCATATTCGGGCTGCGGATGTAACCCATCGCCTCCTTCAAAAGGGGGTGGATTGGTAAAACGCTGCAACTCCTCATCAGAAATTCCAGCAAGTGCTTGCACCTCTTTGTCAATCCAGGTGTTGGCGGAAAGGGGGTGTTCCACACCGCCTGAAGTGGCAATCTCCAAGGCTAGGTTCTCAGACCCCGCGAAATAGATCGACGAACAAAATCCGTGATGGATAGGCCCAAATACAGGCACGCCGCGCGAGCGAATGCGATCACGCATATTCAGTAGATCCGCCATAGTATCGACGTTCAGAGCGAGGTGCTGCATCGTCCCCGCTGCCGACGGTTCAGCAGGGTGCCAGCGTAGGTGACGTTCTTCACCGGTTTGGTCTTCTTGATTTGATCGCTGAAGACAAATGCGATGGCGGCCGTGTCATTCAATCTCAAAAACCCATGCCAAGCGCCTTCTACACCGTGCATCCAATACAAAGCGACAAGCTCCATGCCGAGTACATCCGTGAAAACTCGATTTGTGATTTCATGTATCCGGTTGAGACGGCGAGGTGGTGTAGGCCATTTGCTCTCGGCATAGTGCGCTCCATAGGGTTAAATGTTGGCAAGGCAGAAATTGTGGACGGCGTCGGAAAATTCGGCCGTATGAGACAGCATCAGCTGGTGGCCTGCTTTCTCGAAAATCTGGACTTCAACTGGGCCACCAATCGCGCCTGCCGCCATCTTGATGACGTCTGGAGCGAAGGAAGGGTCTTTCTCGCCGGCGGTGTACAGAACCGGTTTTGTATTGTCTGCGAGCTCAGGCGGATCGTACTGAAAAAGCGATGCCCAGGATGCCAGATCATAGGACCAGGTATTCCAAGGGTCCTTCATCTTCTGCTCTTTGGCGCCTTTGTACCCGTAATCTTCGTCGAAATCGAAGAAAGTTGGAATATCGAGCCGGGCCGCGCGACCGAGCGGTTTGCGATCGCTGGGTTTGAAGGAACGAGCACCCGGCAAATCGCTGATCATGCGGGTGTCGCTCAAAGCCTTTTGCTCTACCATTTTGAGTCGAAAGATGCGTTATGGCGTGCAGTTATGGATCACATGTTTGCGTCTGTAGAGCGTCTGAACATCGCCGGTACACTGAAAGAAGACGAGTCAATCAGAGAGAGGGTGTCTGCGAGCATCGATTCTATCGTTCAGATCTGCGCTCAAGATCCCGATGTGCACCGGTTGATGACGCTAGAGGGACGAAGCGATTCTGATCGCCTATCCTGGATGGTCAACACACACCTTCGCCGGTTTTTTTGAACCAGCACGTGACCTAATTCGTGAAGGTCAGAAACAGGGCGTTGTGCGAGTGGGCGATCCTACGATGCTCTACTACACGATCATCGCAATAGCGGGATCGATGTTTAGCTTTGAGCCCGAGATGACTTTGCTAGACGCTAGCAACCAAGCGCAGAACACGGCCGCGGTGAGTAAACTGATTAAGTCAGTAATTTTCACGACAGATTGACCTTCGTGTCCGCCTTGCAACCAAATGTGCAACGCTCAGCTAAAATATCCTCAATTGGTCCAAGTGGACATAGCTACTTAAAGTTTTGAATCGGTGTGCCGGCATAAAATGTCGATGTTGGACTTTTTGAATTATGTCGAAGGTCTCTACAAAGTAGTTTGCATGCTATTTTTTTTGACTTTCTTCGGACAGGGTAGACGAGAATGAAAACGCTTCGATGAGCCTCAACTGCTCTGATAGTGTTCTTGCCGCGTCTTCGCCTAAGTGCGTTTTCAGCCTTTTGTCGAAATCTAAGGCCATGTTTCGCAAACTCGAGAAAGCCAATTTACCCTGTTCTGTTAGTTCCAAGTCATGAGTTCGGCGATTAGTGCGATCATGGATGCGGTGCACCCAGTTTCGGTCCTCAAGTTTAAATACAGCGCGAGAAATTTTCGGCTTTTCTAGGCCAGATTTTCTGGCGATATCGATGCTACTCAAGGGACCGTATTGGCCAATGTTGAACAGCACCCGCCACTCAGTGCGCGCGAGATTATAAGCACTTCTATAAAGTGGGTGGAATTCCCGACTTGCATGCTCTGCAGCTTGAAACAGTCGGTATGGTAGAAAAGCGTCTAGGTCAAAATCCATGAAACAAATAATAGTTGCGAACGAAACCGTTCTAAGTTAAACCATTGGTCCTAAGAGACCTAACTTGCATGGAATTGACAGCAAGAACAATTGTTTAAGAGGCAGCAATGGCAAAACCTTTCGCATCCACCGCGGATACCGCAGAAAAAAAGGAAACGCTGGAGATTTTAGCGGACGGCGTTTACGCGTTAACCGCTCAGGGTGATCCAAACGTCGGAGCGATCGAAGGCGAAGACTTTGTTGTGGCAATTGAAGCGCGTGCGACACCGGCGGCAGCGCGAAAATGGCTAGCTAAGCTTCGTGAGTATACAGACAAGCCCGTTAAATATCTCATTCTTACGCACTATCATGCTGTCCGCGTCTTAGGCGCGAGTGCGTTCGAGGCAGAAACAATCATCACCTCTGACGCCACCCGAAAGTTGATAGAAGAACGCGGTAAGGAGGATTGGGATAGCGAATTCGGTCGCATGCCGCGTCTGTTCCTAGAGCCAGATGGAATCCCTGGATTAACATGTCCAAGCATCACCTTCGGCACAAGCGCTAGGATCGACCTCGGCGGCGATCGAGGCCATCTCGACCTAGATTTTTGTGGGCGAGGTCATACCGCTGGCGATATCGCGGTTTGGCACCCACAATCTCGATCATTGTTTGCGGGGGATCTCGTGGAAGCGGAGGCCGCACTTTATACAGGTGATGCCTTTCACATGGATTGGTCAGCTGGCACGCTCGATCGTATCAAAGCTTACGGAGCAGATAAACTCGTAGGCGGGCGAGGGGCGGTCGCACAAGGGACTGAACAGGTAAATGCGGCCATCGCACAAACACGCGGATTTCTAATTGGAATGATCGAGAGTGTGCGCCCGGTACATGTCTCCGGAGGCACATTGAAAGAAGCATTTGAACGCACGCATGCCGCGTTAGAGCCGAAGTTCGGCGCGTGGCCGATATTCGAACACTGTCTTCCGTTCAATGTGCAGCGATTGTGGGACGAGTTAAGCGGAACCGATTGGCCTCGCATATGGACCATGGAACGCGATAGAGAGGTTTGGGCGCAGCTGCAGGGGTAATCAGATGACCACTACGGATATCCCAATTTACAAATGCAAACCTTATACACGCCCCCCTGAACTGAGCGGCTCTGTGACAAAGCGTTTCCCTTTTGTGATTGTAGGATCAGGGCCCATCGGACTTACCCTGGCGCTAGACTTAGCTCACAAAGGTCATGACGTTACCATCCTCACGGCATTTGATTTCATCGCGCACGGATCGAAAGCGATTTGCTTCTCAAAGCAAAGCCTCGATATATTTGATCGATTGGGCGTCGGTGATCGCATGTTGGAGCGGGGCGTAACCTGGAACGTCGGGAAACTGTTCTGGAAAGATCAAGAAGACCCCGTTTTCCAGTTCGATATGTTACCCGTAAAAAATCAAAAAAACCCAGGTTTTATAAACCTGCAACAATATTATTGCGAAGAATACCTGATCGATGCGCTCGAAGCTATGGACAATGTTGACATTCGTTGGGGACACAAGGTCGTCCAAATCGAGACTGTCGAAAGTTACGCAAAGCTGGATATAGAAACAGCAGACGGAACATATTCAGTAGAAGCGGAATACATTCTGGCGAGCGATGGCAGTAAATCCACGATTCGCGATCTCATGGGGCTCGCTTTCGAGGGGCGCGTATTTGAAGATAATTTCTTGATCGCTGACATCAAGTTTTCCGGGACTGATGCGGACAATCGTCCGTCCGAGCGTTGGTTCTGGTTTGATCCGCCCTTTTGCAAAGGCGGAACGGCGCTGTTGCACAAACAGCCGGACAATGTCTGGCGTTGTGATTTCCAACTCGGATGGGATATCGATCGCGAGGCTGCCGTCAAACCCGAGAATGTTGACCCTTTCATCCGAGGGATGTTGGGAAACGATATTGAATACGAAGAAGAATGGTACTCTGTATATACGTTTCAATGTCGACGGATGAATAGCTTTGTACATGGACCCGTCATCTTCGTTGGCGACAGTGCACATCTGGTATCTCCGTTTGGAGCTCGGGGAGCGAATGGTGGCTTGTCTGACGCTGAAAACCTAGCCTGGAAACTAGATTTTGTATTGACCGGTCAAGCGGGGCCTGAACTGCTAAAATCGTACGATTATGAAAGGACGATTGGCGCTGACGAGAATATTTTGAACTCAACGCGCTCGACTGATTTTATGACGCCTAAGAATTCAGGTTCATTGGCTTTTCGAAATGCCGTTCTGGAGCTTTCAAGCGAATTCGAGTTCGCTCGGCCATTTATAAACTCCGGCCGCCTCTCCACACCCACTCCTTATTATGAAAGCCCTCTCTCCACGCCTGACTCTGAGCGCTGGACGAAGGGGCCGAAGCCCGGTTTCCCTTGCTTGGATGCGCCGATTGATTGGAACGGGAATCTAGACTGGTTGCTCTTGCAAGTTGGGAATGCGTTTAAGATTGTTCACTTCGGAGACGAACCGCCTGCATCAGATTTCGAAACGATCCTTTGTCCAACGGACAGTCTTGCAGCTGAACGCTATGGTGCAAGCGACGGTGGGACGTATTTGGTTCGCCCTGACCAGGTTGTGGCAGCACGATGGAAAAACGCGACCGCTAAATCTATCGAAAACGCCTACAAGAAAGCAATCATGCGATGAACGGTCTAATTATCGAACCAAATTTAACAGATCATGATGATGTCTATCAGTGCATCGTCGACATGCATGATAATCGCTCAATGGAAGATAGTCTTATAGTAACGTCCAAATTCGCTCTACTTCTCGCAAATCACATTGGCGATCCAAGCATTATCAGAGCTGCAGCGGCTATTGCAGGCTCCAAGTCTCCGAATTCTGAACAACCTGATCATGGAGACGTCCAATGACGGCGGGAAAAGCCTTGAGGCTGGCTGGCATTCATCATGTAGCCTACCGCTGTAAGAATGCCAAAGAAACTGTGGCATTCTATGAACGGGTATTGGGCATGAGCTATGTGTCAGCGTTTGCCGAAGACGTCGTGCCGTCAACCGGTGAATACGATCCTTACATGCATGTATTTCTCGATTGCGGAAAAGGTAACGTTTTGGCGTTTTTCGAGTTGCCGAACCAAGCGGAAATGGGGCGCGATGAAAATACGCCAGCGTGGGTTCAACATATCGCTTTCAGGGTTTCCGACTATAGCGGTCTCCTTGCGGGTAAAGCGCGCGCAGAGGATGAAGGCTTAGAGGTCATTGGGCCAACTTATCACGGTATTTTCGAGTCCATATATTTCTTCGACCCAAATGGTCACCGCTTGGAACTCGCCTGCGATATAGGAACAGACGAACAGTATAAAATCTTGAGCGATGTCGCACGGCCCATGCTTGATGAATGGGATGAAACCAAAAAAGCACCGCAACACACCGCTTTGTTGCATCAAGATCCCGATGAGGCTTCGCAATGAAATTGGCTAGTCTCAAAAATGGATCGCGCGATGGTCAACTGATCGTGGTGTCGCAAGAACTTACCCATTATGCGGACGCGACGCACATAGCTCCGACACTGCAATCAGCACTTGAAAACTGGGCTAATGTCGCGCCGAACTTGCGACTACTCGCTGAGCAGGTCGAGGACAAATCAGTTCCATCGTCATTTTTCCATCAAGACGCGTGTGATTCTCCTCTGCCCAGAGCATATCAATGGTTAGATGGATCAGCTTACCTTAATCACGTAGAACTGGTTCGAAAAGCACGCGGGGCTCAGGTGCCAAAGAGCTTCTATTCAGACCCGCTCATGTATCAGGGAGGATCAGACACATTCATCGGACCGCGTGATGCCATCCTGGTGCGAGATGAGGCCTATGGCATCGATATGGAGGCGGAGCTGGCTGTCATCACTGATGACGTTCCCATGGGGGTTTCGATTGAAGAAGCTCATCAACACATAAAACTCGTAACAATCGTGAACGATGTTTCATTGCGTGGTCTAATCCCAGACGAACTCGCTAAAGGCTTCGGATTTTTACAAAGTAAGGCATCTAGCGCATTTGCCCCAGTTGCAGTGACGCCAGATAGTTTAGGTGATGCATGGCGCGATGGAACGGTCGACTTACCGATCTTGGTTGACCTAAATAAAATACCATTCGGCAAGGCCAACGTCAAAACCGACATGACATTTAATATGGCCGAGCTCGTCGTCCACGCAGCGAAGACGCGCCGGCTATGCGCTGGAACTATTATCGGATCAGGCACTGTATCGAACAAATTTGAGGGGGGAGAAGGTCGCAAGATCGATGATGGAGGAGTTGGATACTCTTGTATCGCGGAGATCCGGATGATCGAACAAATTCAGACAGGAGAGATGCGAACGCCTTTCATGCGATTTGGTGACGTCGTCGGGATCGAAATAAAAGACCACCTCGGAATCTCGGTGTTTGGTCGCATCGAGAACAAAGTCGAAAAATATATCGCGTGAACATCTTTGTGTATCTGTAATCTAGTCCGAGTTAACGCGTTCGAATTGCGTTTAACATAGAGAGAAAGTCCGTCGCTCTTATCCCGATCAACCTATAGCTCGTGCTGCAAAAAGGTAATGCACGTGCGGTAGTGAATTTTCAAAGATTGGGGCCTGCGCTTTAAATCTATGGTTCAGAACGATACTCAGGCATCTGCGCCTATTCAGCAGTTGGATGATGCTAGATCCGAACCTGCTTTATTTCCAGCCGACCGGATCGGGTGGTCTGCTCCCCGAAAAGTGGTCCACTATTTGAGTTAGTACCGGCTTCAGATATGGAGCCGAATTATGGGCAAGAGACTGAAGCCTGAAGAGATTATCGCAAAGCTGCGGGAGGTTGAGATTCGCCTCGCTCGCGGTGA
>JBDVMC010000013.1:0-2742 GCA_039970335.1 Henriciella sp.
CCTGATGCAAGAAAGGATATTGGTGACTACCTGATGGACTACTACAACCGGCAGCGTCCCCATACATTCAATGACGGCATGCCACCTGTAGTCGCGGAAGAAAAACTTAAAATACTGTCCGGGATTAGTTGACCACTACACCCGGGAGAGTAATTCCCAAAAAGAGTTCTTCCCTCATAAAACAACCGTCACGGAAGACGACTTGCCATCGATGGCCAAAGTAACAATTCAAGATGACACATTAGACGCAATCACATCTATAGACATGCTTTATCACATCGAGAAAGTGACAGGGAAGGGGAGCAGCCTCACTGCTTTCAGTATTGATGGGCGAACTATACCTGCCAACCTTCTCCCAGCCTCATCGTTTCCAGCCGGGTACCTATGCGTGTTCTTGTTTGAGTCTGAGATCTTTCAGTCGAGTTCAGATACCTCACGTCAAAAACTAGTTCTTCCTGAAGGCATACCGGAAGCTCGTCTGTATAGATTTTTGACGCGTGAGCTCGGCAGGGTACTGGCGGAAAAGATTCCGATCATTAACGAAAGAAATGAAAAAACCAAAGCTCAGTTTGAAAAAACGTTTCCACATCTATTGGGATACTTTGAACAAGATACAGTTGGGCTTATAGACCAAGATGACGCGTTGACCGTTGCTCAGCAAAAATTTTTCCGTGTTCAGAAAGAAGTTCTTCAATGTGAAACGCTTAGCGATGCTGCTTACGAAAAATCACTCGAATTGTCCTCTCGAACGCTGACCGAATATGTGCTTTACCGAGAGAAAATTATAGGCCGCATGAAGGAAATGTCGGATCAAAACGCCGAAGCGGATATACATAATCTAATTGTCCCTCGCTATAAGGAATTTGGTCAGGAATCAATCGCGTCCGAGCTATACCAGAACAACGCCTGGCTATTGGATGACAAGTTCATGGTTTTTCAAACGATTCTAAGCGAGAAAAGGATGGATTCTGTTATCAACGCAGTACGACTCGGTGGAGAGTATACGGCAGAGGATGGAAGACCGGATATCGCAATGATTTTCTCTGCAGATCCAGCTGACGCAAAGGCGGTGGATGTAGTTGTTGTCGAGATCAAGAAAAAGACCGATGACGAGAAGGATAATATATACGCGATCAATCAATTGCTTGATCGAGCTGTAAAATTGGTGGAGCACTGTCCTAATATCCAGAGAATTTGGTACTACGCAGTCATGCAGGTGAATGACACGATGGCTCTTCGCTTGCGACAATTAAAATGGGCTCCTCTCTTTTCCAAAGGCAGTGTCTTTTATCAAGAATACGACACTCCACATCCTGATGGGCGAATCGTTCCAACGCCTACGTTTGTAGTGTCTTTTGACGCTATCGTGGCGGACGCGGAAAGTAGAAATCACACCTTCCTTGAAATTTTACGGGACGGTATGAAGAAGTACGCTCAGGAGCAAAATGCACGCGATTCCGCAGCTAGCAAATAATTGGGGCAAGTTATGAATATGGACGACTTATTTTCTGAGCAAGAGCAGTCGGTTGAGCAAAATTCGTCTGGTCTAGTGACTTGTCTTGGCATTACTTTTGAAGGCGATGAGGCTCGCCAAGCCCACTTTTCTGGTGAACTGAGAAAAAAGCTTCAAGACCCAGAGTTCCGTAAGATCGAAGGCTTTCCCATTGGCAATGATGAAGACATTTTGAATCTTAGTGATCCGCCATACTACACAGCATGCCCTAATCCGTGGATCCCAGATTTCATCGCCGAGTGGGAGAAGCAGAAACCTGAGCGGTCAAAAGATTATCATTACCATCGTGAGCCCTTTGCAGCCGATGTGAGCGAGGGGAAAAACGACCCAATTTACAACGCGCACTCCTACCACACCAAGGTCCCACCAAAGGCTATCAGGCAATATATCCTGCATTACACCGAGCCAGGTGACATTGTATTTGATGGATTCTGTGGTACTGGCATGACAGGGATTGCAGCGAGAGAATGCGGCGTCCGATTGTCTAACAATGAAATAGAATCGAATATAGGTATGCGACATAGTATTCTGTTAGATCTTTCGGTATTACCAGGCTTTATCGCGTCTAATGTTAATGCAGAGCTACATGGTAGAGATGTTGAGAGGCAGTTTGCGAGACTTCTTGAACTAGCTACGGAAAAATTCAAGAAATATTTCACAACTGTGAATGAAGATGGGCAGGAGGGAGTGATTCAGTACTGTGTGTGGAGCGATGTTTTTATTTGCTCGAACTGCTCTAAGGAATTTAATTACTGGGATGGTGCTGTAGATCTCAATAAAGGGGAGCAGAAAAATCCGTTTCCTTGTCCTCATTGTGGGACGTCACTGAAAAAGCGGACTCTGAATCGCGCATTCACGACCGTTAGCGATCCCGAGACAGGCGAAATATATAAAAAGCCAAGAAGGGAGCTGGTTTATTTGAATTACGAGTACGCCGGTCGTCGATTCAATAAAAGCGCCACGCAAGAAGACAGGAAAAAAGCTTATCAGTTGGAAAGTGGTAAGAGTGAATGCTGGGTTCCGACCAGCGAATTGCCGAAAGCAGACCGGTTTTATAAAGATGGCCTGCACCTTGTGTCTCTTACTAAGGAAGGTCTGAATAACTGCTGATATTTGCCGATCTTGGGTTTAACCGGCAAAAAATCGAAGATTCAGACACTATTTTCCCGTTAGTTGTGTGTTTCTTGCCCGATTCCCGCCATTTTGGCGAAAAACAGGCGCACTGGCCC
>JBDVMC010000014.1:0-318305 GCA_039970335.1 Henriciella sp.
TACACCATCCTGAAACTGATAGAGCCGCGCGCCGATCGTGTTAAACGCCGTGTACTGAGGGCGATAGCTGACATTGGTATGGCCATTGTCGGCGAGCGCCATGGCTTCGGCGACCCCGAGATAGAACTGCGCCTCGGTCATTTCCTGCGCACCGCTTTTCATTTCTTCGAGCTTTGCAAAGAACGTTTGCTCCGCTGTATAGCTGAAAGACCGGTCATAGCGCAGCACGGTTGAGAGATAGTCGATATCCTGCAACCGCGCCTCGTATGCAGACGCTGGAGGTTCGTAGTTCGGCTTTTCGACACTCGGAAGGAATACCCAAAACATGCGGATGAACGGCCAATACAATGGGAAGGTCAACACGCTCAGAACGAGCCATCCTATTAGGCCATATTTCAGCACTTTTTTTATTTTGCTGTCCTCGCACTAGGTATTTTGTCTATGCCAATTATCGTGAATGAAAACACAAAACGAACCGCAATACCAGTCAGCTATTGAAACCGCTAGTCGTCCGCTCCGACCGTGAAAGTGGACAATGGTTGAGCGTATTAAGCTCGCCCCATTTAAGACACCGAGCTAGCGTCTCCAAATGACCAAAAGCGGCAGTCTGCTCCCGGCGTCTAAGCGGGAATTATTGAGTGGCCTAAAGCATCGAAAAACATACGCTCCTTGGGGACGTCGAAACACCCTAAAGCGTAAACAGTGCCAGTCACCTTACGTTTTACTCGCATTAGCAGTTCTCGAGGAATAAGTCGCGCTATTTTGGGGGGTGTTGTCCGGTGAGCAAATGAGTTTAATAGCATCGGGCAAAAATTGCTAATTTGGAAACCGATGGCCGATTCTCTGCACGAACACACCTTTGAGCATTCCACCCAAGAGGAGAACGGTGGGCTCTCTGATAGTTCTGTATTTTTGGCTTCATTAGCCGCAGTGACGTTTTTCCCACTGATTTTCATCCCATTCGCGGTTCCCTTCCGAGGATCGATTGACACGGTGGATCAAGTATTTCGAGTATTACTTCTGATGAGCACGATGCATGTCGGGCTCACCGCCTATTTCTATTTTGAAGGTGAATATCGCCGCCACGCAATTAACCACTACAAATACTATATCGCTCTGCCTTTAATCGTTATTTTTCTATGCGGGGCCATTACGATGAACTTTCCAAACCTTGGCATTCACTATCTTCTAGTGTTCTACCATGCTTGGCTTTTGTTTCACTATGGTAGGCAAAATTATGGATTGTTAGCGTTCACTACTTTAGCAACGAAAGGTAAGAGTCCGAATAGACTTGAGAAAATGGCGCTCCATTTAGCACCTATAGGCGGAATATTGGCCGCTAATTCAGTTCTAGGAGCCTTTGACCAGACAGTATTTAGTTCTCTTTCAGATGAATTTTTCACTATTGGGGCTGTTATCACAGGAATAGCAATATTGTCTGCGGCGACCAGCGCCCTTCAAAATTTGATAACCCATGGCAGCGTAAAAAGGTCAGTATGCGTATTTGGACTGAGTTTGTTTTACTTACCTACCTTCTTTTTCGATAATTACACCCAAGCGGTTTTGGGTTATGCGATTGCTCACGCTCTGCAGTATTTCGTCTTTATGGTATTTTTGGCGTCCGGAAAGCCGCGGCAGAGCGCTGGTAGATCATTGATGGTTCTAGTATTTGCGATGCTTGCGACATGGACCGTAATTGTTCTAACCAGCGAGTCAGCTATGTGGGGCGCGCTCGAAGGCTTTATTGTAGGCGCAGCTGTCGGATTGGTCATATGGCATTTTATCCTTGATGCAGGATTTTGGAAGCTTAGCGTCGAATGGCAACGCAACTCCGTGAAAACACGTTTTGGTTTCTTGTTCGACCGATAAACTGAGATAAGTCGCGACTGGCCCTAAGCCACTAAGCTCTTCGTCTTCAGATAAAAACCGTAAAAGTAGCGATTGATGTGTTTTATATAGCTCGGCTAATGTCTCCAAATGACCAAAAGCGGACATTGACTCCATCTCACCCCTCAATCCGTTTCAGTCCGGATTTGAAGCGTTTCCAATTGTCGACATAGACTTGCGCAGAGCCCTTGATCATCATCACGTGAGGTTCACTCAGCTCTTTCACGACTTTTCCAGGCGCGCCCATCACGAGGGAATTATCCGGGATCACCTTGCCTTCTGGGATCAGCGCATGCGCTCCGATAATGCAATTCTTGCCGATCACGGCGCGGTTCATAACGGTCGAGCCGATGCCGATCAGCGATTCGTCGCCAATTGTGCAGCCATGCAGCATCACCATATGTCCAACGGTCACATCTTTTCCGATATTTAGCGGACATCCAATATCGGTATGAAGCACGCTGCCATCCTGAATATTGGTATTCTCGCCAATAGTAATCGGATCATTATCGCCGCGCAGCACCGCGTTAAACCAAACCGATGCATTCTCTTTTAGAATCACGTTGCCGAGCACGGTTGCGTTCTCTGCCACCCAATAATTTCCTGATTGCGGTATTGTTGGGCAAACCCCATCAAAATCGTACAAAGCCATGTCTCTCTCCCATCAATTGTTTCGCGCGCGGATTATCGCTGTCACAATCGGTTAACCCTCTTAGAGTGTAATTCAAGATAGAGATTCGGAAGGAAGATTGCCGATGGTCCATAGACCGTCATTGCAAACACCACCGCCGGGGCTGGTTACACCACCCAGCCCGGAGGCAGCAGCCCTCCTTCATGTTTCACCGACCGCCCAGCCTTTGGCTCGGCGGTTTTTTTCTGCCCTCACTTCAATCCTTAAAGGAGACTCCCATGGGTAAACGCGCAGCAACGAAACGCCAGAAAGCACAAGCCGCATTCGACGCTTCGAACTTCTTTGAAAAAGGAGCTGCCCGTGAAACACAGCTATATGCCATTCCGGGAGGTGGGAAAGATTGGCATCCAGATGACGCAGATAAACCAAAAGGGCCGCCGCCAACCGCTGCTGCCTCACCGCCCGTTCATGGATCTCGCAATCAACGCTATCAGAAAACCGTCAAACCACGCTCGGAGAACCAAGCCCGTCTCCTGGAGGCGCTCGAAGAGAAGAACCTGGTATGCGCCCTTGGACCCGCCGGAACCGGCAAGACCTATCTCGCTATTTGCAAAGCGGTTGAAGCGCTTCAGAAAGGCAAAGTCGCGCGGATCATACTGTCCCGCCCCGCGGTTGAGGCTGGAGAGCAGATCGGCTTCCTCCCCGGCGCCATGGAAGACAAGCTCGCGCCTTATCTTCGCCCGCTCTACGATGCCCTATCGGATCGCCTCAGCCCACAGCAATTAAAGCACATGATGGCTGAAGGCCTGATCGAGATTGCTCCGATCGGATTTATGCGCGGCCGGACTTTGAACAATTCGTTCGTGGTGATCGATGAAGCGCAGAATTGCACCTACACGCAGATCAAAATGCTGCTGACACGGCTTGGCTGGCATTCGACAATGGTCGTGACAGGCGATCCAGCGCAAAGCGACCTGCTGCCGGAACTGTCTGGTCTCAGCACAGCAGCAGAGCGCTTGGAGAAACTTGGCGGCGCTTCTGTGATCCGTTTGGTCGGCCAGGACGTCGTGCGCCACCCACTGGTCGCCGAAATGCTCGACGTCCTCTAGGCAGACGGCCCTAAGCGCAGAATTGAAAAAGGCTCGGAGCAAATGCTTCGAGCCTTTTAGATATTAGGTTGGTGTGGTTCTTACTCCGGCGCCAGGTCTTCGTTCAGAACCGTCATGTTGAACGCATAGCTCGTCTCACCATCATCTTCGTCTTTATAGACGACAGCCAGGAACTCGGCGCCGAGATAGACTTCGACAGAGTCCGTCGTCTCTTTGCGCGCAATCAAACGCAGGCCCGGATTGAGTTTTTCTTTCAGATACGCCTCAAGGCGTAGGACTTCTTCGCGGCCCATGGCACACTCCTAAATTCTTCTCGCCACCACATAGCGATTAGCAGCGCCCCTGAAAACCAGTGACGGACGAATTCAACAGTCTTTGCTGCGATTGCTCCTACGCTCAGGGCGTATTTTTAAGCTTGAGTTTCATCCGGCGGATTGACCGTGCGCCATAACAGGCCGCTCAGCCACCAAATCAGCTCCACAAAAACACGCGCAATCAAGGTCATAACGATCCCGAAGATCGAGGATTCGTTGATGAAGACGCGGGTCACCGCAACACCTTGCTCGCCAAAGTCCGGGTTTCTCACCCATTCCATATTGGCGATATAATTGGCAAAATCATTCACGCCATTGAACGCGCTCGGCACGAACAATACGCCGAGCATAATCAACACCAAAACCATGAAAAACGTGGCTATAATCTTGGCAGACGCGTTCGATAGCGCCCTAAAAAACATAAACATGACACTCTCCCCTTTGTCGTCGCTTCATCCAACCATACCGAGATGACGGGGTTACGTAAAACGCAAATGTCTTATTCACCGCTCCAATTGGGTTTGCGCTTCTGTGAAAAGGCAAGCGGCCCTTCGATAAAGTCGGGGCTTTTGACCATCCGGCCAATCGCATCATACTTCTGAGAGAAGGCTTCCTGGAAGTTGGCGGTATCGAGCCCTTTCATAACCACTTCTTTCGATGTGCGGATCGAAGAAGGCGAACATTCAGCAATCATTCCGGCCCAGCGCATAGCCTCATCCATCAGGTCGGCTTGCGGCACAACCGCATTCACGAAACCAAGCTCTTTACCCTCTTCAGCGAAGACATGACGGCCGGTCATGATCATGCCCATCGCCCGCTTCAACCCAATCTGGCGCGGCAAACGGTGTAATCCACCCGCCAGCGCCGCGAGGCCAACCTTTGGTTCTGGGAGCGCGAACCGAGCCGTATCAGCGCCAATGATCAGGTCGCAAGCAAGCGCGATTTCAAATCCACCGCCCATTGCAACGCCATTCACCGCAGCGATGACCGGCTTGTGCAGATCATAGCGATTGGTCAGTCCTCCGAAGCCACTTGGCACGGGGAACATCTCACCGCCCTCGGCCTGGTAACGCAAATCGTTCCCGGCACTGAAGGCGCGGTCGCCGGCGCCGGTAATGATCGCTACCCAGAGGTTTTTGTCCTGCGAGAACTTGTCGAAGACCTCGCCCAAGTCGCGATTGGCTGGCGGATGCAGCGCGTTCATTTTCTCCGGCCGGTTGATTTCAACAACCAGAACATTGCCCTCGACCTTTGTGTTCACAAACTCGCTATCAATCATAATGACCTCCCGGATCTCTTCGTTTCGCGCTACGCTATGACTTGGTTAAGCCGAATCAAGGATGACGTGGCGACATGTCGACAGAAAACGCTCTCGATCTATCCTCGATCGACCCGCCGATTTGGCGGATCATGGTCGATAAAGCGGTCTATGGCCCTTACACTTTGGGGCAGATGCAGGCCTTTGCCGAAGAGGGTCGTCTCTCGGATACTTCGCGCGTTGCCTCTGGCGACGGCGGCGCCTTCTTATCTGCGTTCGAGCATACAGAGCTGCGTGGCCTAATTCCTGGCTATGAGGACAGCGTAAAAACCGATACCGCGCCAGAGCCTGCAAACTATTTGATTACGTTGCAAACTGACGGCGACGGTCGCCGCGCCGCGATCTCAGTCTTGAATGAAGTCGGGCGTTTTGCCGAATTGATGCCTGGCAGTTTCATCCTGCACACGGATAAAACAGTCATAGACCTGCGTGAAAAAATGTCGGCCGTACTGGCGGAACGCGGGCGCTTCATTATCGTCAATGCCAATACCGGGCAATTGGCCTGGATGGGCCTCACAGACGATGCGAACGCCCATGCGAAACTCGTTTGGAAACGAGACGCCTAAGCGGCAATCTCAACGTCCATCGGAGCCATCGGCGATTTCCCGAGAATCATATCGGCCGCTTTTTCTGCGACCATGATCGTCGGTGCGTTTGTATTGCCCCCAATCAAAGTCGGCATCACTGATGCGTCAACGACCCGCAAACCATCAACGCCGCGCACGCGAAGCTCACCGTCTACCGGATCATCATCATGGATTCCCATCGCAACGGTGCCAACCGGGTGATAGATCGTCTCGCCATAGGTGCGAATAAACGTATCGATCTCGTCATCAGTTTGAACCGCCGCCCCCGGTAAAGCCTCTGCGCCCCGCAACGGTGAAAGGGCATTCTGCCCAGCAACGTCGCGCATCATCTTCACCGATTGACGCATTGTCATGCGATCGCCTTCAGTGGCCAGATAATTTGGGTCAATGGCTGGATGCGCGAATGGATCATCGCTTTCAATCAGAACGGTGCCACGGCTTTCAGGACGCAGCTGGCACGAATGGATGGTAAAGCCGTCGCGCTTGTAATCGTAGTTGCCGTGATCGCGCATCATCGCATTGACCAAATGGAGCTGAATGTCCGGCCGATCGAGCCCTTCCCGGGTTTTCAGAAACGCGCCGGCTTGTAAGAAATTATCGGCGCCCGGTCCGGATTTGGACAATAGGTATTTGATTCCAACCGCGAGCTTTTTCAGCCCCGCCTGTTTAGAATAGGCGGATGCTTTCTGCGTCATCTCATGAATGACCGAAACATCGAGATGGTCTTGTAGGTTAGCCCCGACATTCTTGCTATCGACCAAACTGGTGACACCATACTTTCGAAGCGTGTCTGCTGGGCCGATGCCCGATAGCTGGAGGATTTGCGGTGATTGCACCGCGCCTGCACAAACGATGACTTCTTGTTCCGCATGCAAAACTTCAGGCTGAGCGCCCTTCTCGGCCACCATCTCTACACCATAGGCTTTACCACCACGAAACACGACTTTTGAGACCAAAGCGGTCGAAACGATGGTCAGGTTTGAGCGTTCTTTCTCGATCGGGCGTAGGAAGGCAAAGGAGGCACTCCAGCGCTCGCCTTCATGGATGGTGCGCTGATAAGGGCCGAACCCTTCCTGTTGCGCGCCATTGAAATCCTTGGTTTCAGGATAGCCAGCATCCACACCCGCACGCACGAACATATCATAAAGCGAGTCCTGCAGCGGGCTCTCGCTGATCTTCAATGGACCGTCACCGCCGTGAAAATCACTGGCGCCGCCTTCATAGCCCTCTGATTTCCTGAAGTATGGCAAGACGTCCGCAAAACCCCAGCCGGTCAGACCCGTTTGACGCCACTGATCATAGTCCCGGGCATGTCCGCGAATATAGATCATTCCATTAATCGATGAAGATCCGCCCCATCCCCGACCACGTGGCCAGTAGAGTTTACGGTCTTCCATGTGCTTTTGCGGGGTCGTCCAAAACCCCCAATTTTGAGGGTTTTCTTCTTTGATCAAGCCGCCAACCCCGGCGGGCATGCGAATCAGCAGAGACGTATCTTTTTTGCCCGCCTCAACCAAACAAACAGAAATACTGGGGTCTTCACTCAAGCGGTTCGCAAGAACACAGCCTGCACTGCCCGCTCCTACGATGATGTAATCAAACCCTTTTTTCTCGACCATATATACTTCCCCAGTGTTTTGCGCTGTCCCGCCAATACTAACGGGTGGGTCGCTTTATCAACCATTTGTGAACCCAAGCCGCCTATTGTCAATGAAGATCAGCCCGTGCGTGGTGCCGCACCCATTTGAGATATGATATGAGTGTTCCCCTTCGCAAAGATGACCCAACCCGCGCAAATGTCCGTTCGAAACCCGATAGACGGCGCCATCAGCGGGTGGATTTAGAACTTAGCGGGCGTTTCCTTTTTGAAGGCGCAGACCACACCTTCATAACTGAAGACATTTCCTGCGGCGGTGCGCGCCTCGAGGCTGTCGCTTTCCCGCCGATTGGGACGAGCGTGGTTTGTTACTTTGATGATCTCGGCCGCGTTGCAGCAAACATTGCGCGAAAAACAGACAATGGTTTCGCGGTGAAGTTTCAATCCCCCCAGCACAAGACAGATAAGCTCGCAGACCGACTGGTTTGGCTTCTCAATCACAAGAAATACGATCTTGAAGATGAGCGGACATCCCCTCGTAAAGCCGCAGGTGGTCCGGCGCTGGTGACACGCTCAAACGGCACCAAAATGCAATGTCGCGTTATCGACATTTCATTGACCGGCGCGGCTTTCGAAATTGACGGCCCAATCCCCGTTGTCGGTGAACATGTCCATGTCGGCACGCTGCGCGGCGAAGTGGTGCGTGCCGTCACAGGTGAGTTTGCGATCCGCTTTCTCCACTCCAAGAAGACCTGAGCTGACGAAGGTTTGACTTGAAGTCGACCGCCAAGCCCTCCATTTAGATCGAACGCCGAACGGAGGAGACGGTCATGGAATACAATCCTGATATTGGTGCACCGCCCCCGGTATGGACTCGTTTGCGGTTCGAAGCGCGTGCGGCGGCGTCTGACGAGCCGACAATGGCGAGCTATATTGATGCCGCTATCCTGAGCCATGAAACAATTTGCCAAGCCCTCGCCTTCCACCTTGCTGAAAAGCTTGCCGGTCCAGAAATGGGCGCGCAGCAAGTTCGTCAGGTGATCGCGAACGCTTATGATGCGAGCCACGCGCTCGTCGAAGCTGCCGAAGCCGACATGCAGGCCACGCTCGAGCGCGATCCGGCCTGCCGCGGGATGCTGCAGCCTTTCCTTTTCTTCAAGGGCTTCCTGGCGTTGCAAACACACCGGATTGCCAATCACCTCTGGAAGCAGGGCCGCGAAACGCTGGCCTTCCATTTCCAATCGAGAGCGAGCGAATTGTTTGCGGTCGACGTCCATCCAGCCGCAACCATTGGCAAGGGCGTCATGCTCGATCACGCAACCGATATTACAATTGGCGAGACGGCAATTGTCGGCGATGATTGTTCGCTCCTGCATGGGGTAACGCTCGGCGGTACAGGCAAGGAAGTTGGGGATCGACACCCCAAAATTGGTACTGGCGTGTTATTGTCCGTCGGCGCGAAAGTTCTCGGCAACATCCATATTGGCGACGAGGCGAAAGTCGCAGCTGGCTCGGTCGTTCTGAAAGACGTCCCGGCGCAATGCACCGTTGCCGGTGTTCCCGCCAAGCAAGTGGGCGGTCCTTGCTGCGAACCTGCCCGGACTATGGATCAAGCTATCCCAGACGATTTCGCGAAATAGCTAAGTCCGATTGCCTTTGATCTTGTTACAGATCGCATGCGCAAGTTGCAAATTTTCCGGCGTGTCAGGTCCGCCTTTTGAGCGCGGAATGATGTGATCAAACGTGGCGCGCTGCTTCGCCCAAATGCGCGCGTGCGGTGCCTCAAATCTGTTTTGCAGCATCAACTCATCGCAGATGGCACAGCGCCCGGTCTGACGTCGCCAAAGCTCATCTGCCAGCTCACTCTTTCGGAGTTGGTAAGGTTGGCTCAAAGCCCGTTCGGCACATCCCAGCCACGGCGGGCACAGGCAGCCAGCACCGTATTCTGAAGCAAGCAAGCGATCGTCATCGGGCCAACGCCGCCAGGAACGGGCGTGATCGATCCGGCGACCGCTGCTGAGCTTTCAAAATCCGCATCACCGACGAGCTTGGTTTTCCCATCGCCTTTTTCAGGTGCGGGAACCCGGTTGATTCCGACGTCAATGACGCAAGCGCCCGGTTTCAACCAATCTCCTTTGAGCATTTCCGGTCGTCCAACCGCAGGCACAATAATATCGGCCTGTCGGCACAGGGCTGGTAGGTCTGCTGTGCGCGAATGCGCGATCGAGATCGTGCAATTTTCCGCGAGGAAAAGAAGCGCGGCAGGCTTCCCAACCAGGATGGATCGCCCAATGACGACAACATGTTTGCCAGAAAGATCATCCCCTAGCGCGCGTTTGGCGAGGATCACGCATCCGGTTGGCGTACAAGGTCGCAGCCCTGGCTTGCCGAGAGACAGGCGTCCAGCGCTCGTCTCGGTCAGGCCGTCTACGTCTTTGGCAGGATCGATCTTCTCGATCGCAGCGGCCTCATTGAGGCCCTTCGGTAGAGGAAGCTGCAACAGGATGCCATCCACCTCATCATCCGCGTTGAGGTCTGAGATCAGGTTTTCAACTTCGAACTGCGTCGCGTCCTTGGGCAGATTGTGGTGCAGCGATCGCATGCCGCAAGCTTCGGTCTGACGGACCTTATTGCGAACATAGACTTGGCTGGCGGCATCTTCTCCGACCAGAACGACTGCCAGGGTCGGTTGTCCGGGCAAGGCTTCAACCGCCCGCGCCACAGAGGCGCGCACATCCGCGGCCACGTCTTTTCCTGAGATAATTTGCGCTGCCATGCCGGTTGCCTACTCCCGTCTTTCAGCCCCGAGGAATCGGGTTTGCTGATTTTCCTGGCCTTGTATTGGATTTTCCGGCCGCGTCACCTGCTGAAGCGACGCAGCTGCACCTGGATTAGATCACGTTCGGGTAGATATAATAGGCGATCACACGCTGCAGGAAGATAATCGCCAGGATCGCAATGAAGGGCGAAAGGTCGATCTGCCAGCCTTTAGGCATGAACCGTCTAATCGGTGCGAAGACCGGCTCCGTGATCTGATATAGCATCCGCCAGATTGTAGAGACGAACTGGTTGCGCGTATCGAGCACGCGAAACGACACCAACCAGGAAAAAATGACGTGCACGAAAATCACCATCGTGGCGAAATTCAAGAGGATCAGTACAATGTCTAAAATCGCTCGCAAAGCTCAGTCTCCGTTCTTCTTTTCTGTCAGGTAGAGCGCTTCCTGCTGGGCCGCAAGACAGCAACTACTCCGTATTGCGGAAGCGTTTGGATTGCGCGCCAACCACCGCCCGTCCGATGGGTTCTGGCAGCAGCCTCGTCAGGGTTGCCAACCCTTTATTCACGGCGCCTGGCACGACCACGGGCTGGCCACGATCGCAAGCTTCAATTCCGGCTTCAACCACGGGTGCAGCTTCCATCCACATCCAATCCGGCATTTCATTGGTCGATTCGCGTGTGCCGTTCACATCGTGGAATTCCGACCATGTGAAGCCCGGACACAGCGCGGTGCAATGAACATCGTCATGCCCAGCGGCCGCAGCTTCGGCCTGAATGCTCTCAGAAAATTTGATCATCCCGGATTTCACGCTGGCATACAGCGTGTGCCCATTGGAGCCGGGTGTGTAACCCGCGAGAGAAGCGACGTTAATGATCCGGCCAAAGCCTCGTTCTGACATACCGGGCAGAACTTTGTGGGTCAGCTCGATCGGCGCCGTGTAAAGCACGCGGAGGAAGGTCGCTTGATCCTTCCATTTGGTGTTGAAGAAGGTCCCAGGCAGGCCATATCCGGCATTATTGACGACGCCATCGACATGCCGGCCCGCTTCTTTGATCTCTTTCAAAATCGTATCGACACTGTTCGCTCGCGAGAGATCTTGCGAGATTACGATGGTCGCGATCTGATATTTGTCTTCCAGCTCTCGCGCCAATTTTTCCAAACGATCCGCACGCCGAGCGGTCAGCGCCAGATCCCATCCGCGCGCAGCATATTGTTTGGCGAATTCTTCGCCTATACCCGCCGATGCACCGGTGATCAGCATTAGTTTTCTAGACGTCATAAATATCTCCTAGGCGTCTTTCCGCCAGACGCGAACCTTTGTGAGAAACGCCAATTCGAGGCGTTCTGATGTAAAACCAGATTTTTCCATATGCGGATCGAAATCCCAATTCAAATAGCCCTTATAATAGGGTTCG
Source organism: Henriciella sp. (assembly GCA_039970335.1). Lineage (GTDB taxonomy): Bacteria > Pseudomonadota > Alphaproteobacteria > Caulobacterales > Hyphomonadaceae > Henriciella. The sequence continues at coordinate 11,639 of JBDVMC010000014.1, forward strand.
TGGAAGCCTTCAGGGAAGTATTCCAGGAACCCATCCACGCCTTCATTGTCGCCGAACTGCAAACTATCCGCGATAATGAATGTCCCGCCCGGCTTTAGGACGCGGGCGGCTTCAGCGATCACTTGCGGACGAACGCGTGGAGGCAATTCGTGGAACAGATATATCGAGATGAGGTGATCAAACTGCGCATCCTCGAATGGCATGGCTTCGGCTTGTCCTTCGACCACTTGGACGTGTGGCCAATGATGCACATTCTTTCGCGCTGCGGCGGCGTAGGGCGGCGAAAGATCTAGCCCGGTTAAGTCCAATTTCGGCATTGCCCGCAGGGTTTGCCCCATGAAACGCCCGGTCCCGCACGCGAGGTCCAGGACCTTAACCTTGCGCTGGTCTTGTCCTTTAACCTGCAGAACCAACTGCGCCAAAGCCTCGCGGCGCATGGCGTCCGCAGCGCCGGTGAACAGAGCTTCGACCTGATGGTCATAGATCTCGGCGCTGTCGTCGCTCAGCCATCCATCAGTTTGATAGTGGAAGTTCTGCCGATAATAGGCAGGAAACCGCTTCGGATCCGCCGCCTCGTTCTGTCGAACCTCTGTTCCGTTCCGATCCAATCTGCGGCGATCTACTTCGGCGACATCGGTGAGAAAGTTCTGAGCCCGTTGAACGGCTTTGGGAAAGTCTCGCAGCCGCATCTCGCGGCTAACCGGATCTGGATAAAGGCCCGCCTCAATGTTTGCTCGGTCTTGTTTGAACAAATCGAAATAGGCCTTTCTCAGCGCTTTTAAATCAGTGCTATTCTTCGGCTTGAAGATCGGTTCACCCGGTCGGTTAAACCCCGCAGAGCGACGCCGGGCCAGCGCATATTGCCCGCCATACCAGGCCGATCGGAGGCCCTGCGCGGCGGTGTAGCGCGCGCGGCCAGCGTTTTTTAGTGCGTTCGATAGCAAACCCATTCGCTCAACATGGCGTCGAGCGCGCCAATCGTCCAGTGTCTAGCACGCCGCGGCCTTCAGCTTCCATTCAGCTTGATTCAGGCAGATTTTTTGCAAGATCCATTTTTACGAGCGTTTTGAAGCAGAATCGCTTCAGTTTCCGGAGACAAACAGATGATCCGAACCAGTCTTTTCCTCGCCGCAGCCGCGTTTTGCGTCGCGCCCGCATCCCATGCGGACCATGAGTATGGCAACGGCTATTATGGCCCTCAGCCGACCGTTGCGAGCGCCGCTTGCGAACGCCAAAAGAACAATGATCGCCTCGCTGGCGGTCTCGTCGGTGCTGTCGCCGGTGGATTGCTGGGCGCCGCGATTGGCGGCGAACTAGAGCCAGACAATGGCTTTAATCGCTATCGTGGGCATCGCGGCTATCGAGGATATAACGGATACCGTGGGTATCGAGGCCGCCGCGCACGCGGTTTCTATCATGATCGCGGCGATGATGGCGCAGAGATTGCCGGCGCGGTGATTGGCGGCCTGTTAGGCGCGGCCGTAGGGAGTGAAGTCGCTGGCGACTCAACCGATTGCGGTCGAACTTACAGCGCTGGGTCCGGATCTTATGCGACTGGAAACGACACCTGGAGCGATCCATACGCGCCAACACGCTCGCCAACAGGGCCAGCGTGGGAAAGTCCGGACTACCAGCAGTCACAACCTGTGAGCGCGACGGCTCCGGCCTATCCAAGCGTTCCTGCTTATCCAACGGAAGATCAGTATGGTCTGTCTGGCGGACCAGAAGCAGCGCCGCAAACCCCAGAATGTACAACCGTTCGCCGCGAAACCCGCATGCCTGATGGCACGATCATCCGGGAACCGGTTGAGGTTTGCCAGACCGATGATGGTCGCTGGCAGATGCCGGGACCTGTATCGCGCTATTAACGCGCCCATTGGGACCAATCAAAATCGCAAATAGGGGAAGTTCCGCACTTCCCCTATTTTTTTGGTAGGCGTATGAGAACGCATGACCGAATATTTCAAACCGATCTCGTTTAAAAGCTGGCAGACTGACAAACGCGGCTTTGCAGAAGCATTGGGCAGCTCATTCCGCGAAACTGGCTTTGCCGTGATTAGCGATCATCCAATCCAGCAACGCGTGATTGACCGCGCCGTGAATGCCTCAAAAGTCTTCTTCGACCTGCCGGAAGAGACGAAGGAAAAATACCACGATGCGGCCAGCGGGCGACAGCGTGGTTATACCCCGTTCGGAACTGAAAATGCGAAAGGCGCAAAGGCCGCCGACCTAAAAGAATTCTGGCACACGGGGCGGTCGCTGCCAGCGGACAGCCCATACCGCGCGACGATGAAAGAAACCCCTCATGTTGCTGAGGTGGCCGAGTTCGACGAAGCCACGAACGCTTTCTACGAAGCCATGGACGGTTTTGGTGCGCAGCTCTTGCGCGCGGTCTCGATGCATCTTGGGCTGCCAGAAACCTGGTTTGATGACAAAGTTCAGTTCGGCAACTCCATTCTCCGCTTACTGCACTACCCGCCGCAAAAGAACCCACCGCCACAAGGCACGGTGCGCGCCGGAGCCCATGAGGATATCAATGTCATCACGCTCCTGCTGGGCGCCGAAGAAGCCGGGCTGCAAGCCTTGCATCGCTCTGGCGAATGGCTCGATGTGAACCCGCCAGGCGGCTCGCTTGTGATCAATTGCGGGGATATGTTGCAGCGTCTGACCGGCGGGATTTTGCCCTCAACCACGCATCGGGTGCTGAACCCTTCGCCTGAGCGGTCACGCTTCCCGCGCTACTCAACGCCCTTCTTCCTGCACTTCAATCAGGATGTGATGATCGAAGCCTTGCCGCAATGCCTCGAAGAAGGCGGCAAAGCGGAAGCTCCGATCACAGCGAATGATTATCTCATGGAACGTCTGCGTGAAATTGGTTTGATGCGCTCTTAGTCTTGCAGCGGGTGTTTCGAAAACCACTCATCGCGAGTGACTTCCCAGACAATTGATCGCCGCTCAGACCCGTCAGGTCTTAAATTCGTGATCTCACCTTTTCGAGCGAAACCCAGCCCATCCAACATGCGGGCTGTGCGGATATTATTGAGGGCACCAGTTCCGACAATGAGATCGAGTTTGAGGCCATCAAACATCCAGGTGAAGGACTGTTTTGCGCCGTCTACCCCAGCGCGCTTGCCTTGTTGGTCTTTGCGAAGCGCGCCGCCAAGATCCCCTGCTCCCCATTCAGGCCAGATGTCGAACTCGGAATAGCCGACGACATCTCCGGCCTCATCAAAGCGCAAGAACAATAATCCCGTTCCGTCTTCACGAGTAAGGCGTTTCGCCTCAATAAATGCCCGGACTGACGATACGGTTAGTGGACGTGGCAAATTGTAGATCGGGCCGTGAATATCTGGATCGCTCAGAAACGCCAGGAAGGCTTCGGCGTCACTAAGTTCTGCGAGTCGGCTGGGGAAATCTCCAAACGGTATGCCTGTCGCATTCCGCACCGCAGCGCGGATCTCGTCTTGCCGAACCGCCGACAGTTCGCGGCGCGTAATCGGGATATCCGTCATATAGTCTGCTGCACCAGCAAAGCCTCAACTCTATCCCGCGTTGGCAAACTCGGTTGAGCGCCCGGGCGAGTAACCGCGAGAGCGGCCGCAGCTGAGGCAAACCTGAGCGCTTGATCGGGTACCATGCCTTCTGCCAAAGCCACAGATAGCGCGCCGCAGAATGTGTCACCAGCACCCGTCGTATCAACCACATCAACCGAGAACGCCGGAACGCGGGCGATTTCCTTGCCCATTTTGTATAGTGCAGCGCCGTCGCCGCCCAAAGTCAGCGCGACCAGTCCGCCGCCTTCATGCAAAGCATCGCCATAGAACTCTGCCTCTATCTCATTCACGATTAGAAGGTCAGCTTGATTGAGAAGAGTCGTGGGAACTGTTTTTGCAGGCGCGAGATTGATCGCCATCAGCGCGCCGGTATCTGCTGCGCTTGCCGCCGCTGCTTCCACCGCAGGAACGGGCACTTCCAGCTGGCACAGGATGACATCGCATTTTGGAAGGTCACCCGCATCACTGGCGCTGACCCGGTCATTGGCACCGCTCGCGACGGTGATTTGGTTTTCACCTTCGGCCGAAACAGCGATCAAAGCGACGCCGGTTGAGATCCCGATCTCGCTCATCACCGCTGAGACGTTCACGCCGTCTTGGCGCAGCAAAGCGAGCGCCGCTTCGGCCAAGGCATCATCACCAACACAACCGACCATATTCACAGCCGCGCCAAGGCGTCGCGCGGCCAGCGCTTGGTTCGCCCCTTTGCCACCTGGGTGCTGTGCGAAACGCGCGCCGGTTACCGTTTCACCCGCTTGCGGCAAGGGCGCCCCGCTCGCGACTAGATCGAGATTTATGGACCCAACAACGCCAATGGTAACGCTCATGAAAAGCCTCCGAGCAGACGGCAAAGTTCTTCGAATATGCCGGCATCGTCGGCTTGTTCATACCAGGTGACATGGCCACCTTCGCAGAAATGGGGAATCGTGCGCCCAAACTTTTCACCTGGCTCTGTCACAATCTCAACTTGCGCCTGGCGTCCGCTGAACAAATCCGGGCGGGTTAAGGCGATGATCGTCGTTGGGTCGTGTAAGGGCGCGTCGCGGTCTCCATTGGCGGAAAATTCCAGTTTGCAGGATGCCAGCAAGAGGTCCCCCGCAATTTCTGCTTGCTGGTTGTCGACCTTGCGCACACGTTTGATCCGATCTGCGGTCGCACGAACCTGGTGGGTTACATCAAGGCTGAGGCAGCGAATTGGAATGCCGGAATAGAAGACTTTGGCTGCGGCATGCGGGTCGGCGTACACGTTGAACTCCGCATATGGCGTGATGTTGCCGCCCTCAGAGTGCGCACCGCCCATGAGCACGATTTCGGAGATGCCCCGGGCGATTTCAGGCGACATTGTCAGCGCCAGCGCCAAATTGGTCATCGGCCCTGTAACAACCAGCGTAATCGGTGCCTGGCGTGCGGCCTGACAGGTTCTGACGATCATATTGACCGAGTGCGCCTTAGACAAAGCAAACCGCGGCGCGGGAAACTCGATATCACCTAGTCCGGTTGTCCCGTGAAAATCCTCAGCCGTCACCGGATCCCGCATCAGGGGTTTCGGTGCTCCCGCGCAGATCGGCACATCGGAATCAACCCCGGCAGCTTCGCGAATAATCCGCGCGTTCAGAGCCGTTTGAGGGCCTTTGACATTGCCGGCGACCGTCGTCACCGCCAACACATCCAGATCTGACGCCCCAAACGCCGCTAAGAGAGCGACCGCGTCATCCAAACCTGGATCGCAATCTATAATAACGCTGTTCATTCAACTGATCTGCGCGCTCAAAATCGCCTTTGCAAGCCTTGAAAGCGTTTCTGTCTTCGCTACACCTTAGGAAACACCGGGAAAACAAGCAGGAGTCGGCTAATGAGCGTTACCACGCAGATCGTAGACTATGAGCAAGGCGGTCAAACCTATGAAGGGTTTCTGGCCATGCCGAGCGGCGCGCCGAAAGCCGTCATACTTGTTGCCCATGCCTGGGGCGGCCAATCTGGCTTTGAACAGGACAAAGCCAAGCTTATGGCCGAATGGGGTTATGCGGGATTTGCCATCGACGTTTATGGCAAGGGTAAACGCGGCGAGACCACTGAAGAATGCGAAGCGCTGATGACGCCGCTCGCGACGAACCGCGAAGAGTTACAGTCTCGTCTCGCGTTTGCGATCGATGTCGCAAAGAAGGAAACTGGGATCGACAAAGCCGCGGCGATTGGATTTTGCTTTGGCGGGATGAACGTCCTCGATATGGCGCGTAAGAACATGGCTGTCACGGGCGTGGTCAGTTTCCACGGCTTGTTTGGCGCGCCGGGGAATACAGACGACAAAATCGGACCGAAAGTCCTCGCCTTGCATGGCTGGGAAGATCCGATGGCGACACCTGACGATGTCATGGATTTCTCGCGCGAAATGACTGCTGCGAAGGCGGATTGGCAGCTGCATGCCTATGGCGCGACGCTGCATGCTTTCTCAAATCCAGAGGCGAACAATCCTGACTTCGGCATTATGTATGATGCTGGCGCAGACCGTCGCAGCTTCGCAGCGTGCAAAGACTTCTTGAACGAAGTGCTCGGCTAAATGTCCAAAGGCGAGACTTTTTCGCTGACCCGACGCGGCGTCTTGGCGAGCCTGCCAGCCAGCGCCCTATTGCTCTCTGGGTGTCGCGCTGAAGCGAGCGCGCAAGACTTGCTAAATATGCTTGTTGCAGCGCCGGAGTTAAGCCGGGCGCCTGCCGCAGGCATCGTTGTGATGCAAAACAATCTCGTCATTGCGCAAGCGGCTGCAGGCGAGGCCGTCGTTGGTATGCGACCGTTTACGCCGAGGACTGCTTTCCGTGCGGCGTCGATCTCAAAACTGATCGTCGCGTTGACCGCTGAGAAGCTGCATCGCGACGGCGCGGTCGACTTAGACAAGGGCGTGCGCACTTGGCTGCCTTTCTACCCTGCAGATACGGTGGCTGGCGAAGAGGGCCCGACCCTTCGCGCCCTGCTTAGCCATACGGGCGGGATGAAGGACCCTGAAAAGTACTGGATGGCGCATCCTGGAACGATTGAGAGTCTACTGACCTTTGATGCGTTTCGAGACACCACAGATTTCGAATATTGCAATCTCGCCTATGGAATTGTCGCGACAGCGTTGGAAGCCGCCACGCAGCGCCGCTTCGACCGCATCTCCCGCGATATCGTTCTAACCCCAATGGGGCTGGATGCTGGGTTTAATTGGGCCGGCGTTAGCGCTGAGAAAAAGCTCGAGGGCGCCACGCTATACCGCGAATTTGGAACCGGTTGGGCGAGCCAAATTGATGATCGCGATACGCTTCGGGATCCAGAGCCGCTCATCTTGATGGAAGACGGCGCCGACCTCTCAACCTATGTTCCAGGAACAAATGGGACGCTCTTCTCGCCGCAGGGCGGATTTCGCGCCAATCTGATCGATTTGGCAACGGTTGCGGCGCGCTTGAAATACGCCCCGGAACTGACGCGTCCGGTCTGGACCCTCAATCAGGCCGAGACCAATGGGGTCCATGATCAACGTTACTTCACGCAATTCGGCACTGGCGTTCAAGTCCATCCTGCCAAAGAGAGCCCTTGGCCCGGACAAACGCTTTGGGGCCATCCAGGCGAGGCCTATGGGCTTTACGCCGGGGCTTGGTATGCGCCGGATCTCAATCTGAGTTTTGCTTATGCTGTGACCGGCACACCTGATACACCGCCAGCGCGGAGTGAGCATCACCCGTCTTTAGATGGGTTTACCGAAATCCTCATGGACGCTGTAATCGCGGCTTACGAAGCCAGCCCGGCGGCCAAATAAAGCCCCGTCGCGATCGCACCGCCAAACAGCGCATACGGCAACTGTGTTCGGACATGCTCCATATGATCGCAGCCTGAGGCCAGCGAAGCAATAATCGTCGTGTCCGAGATCGGCGAGCAGTGATCGCCAAACACGCCGCCGCCCATCACTGCGGCAATTGCAAGCGGCATCGGAACCCCTGCTCCAACCGCTAAGGGAACAGCCACAGGGACAAGTATCCCATATGTGCCCCAACTGGTTCCGGCCGTAAAAGAGGTAATCGCCGACGCCACAAACAGGACGGCTGGGATCACCCACGGCGCCGGGAAGCTTGAGGCGATGCTGGCAATAAACTCACGCATGCCGACGGCGTTCAAACTCGATCCCAAGACCAATGCCAAGAAAATCATCGTCACGGCGGGGAGCAGGTCACCCATGCCCTTAAATCCGATTTCGACCAATTCGCCTTTGGCGCGCTTGGAATGTGCAAGACAAATGAAACCGGCGGCAGTCGCTAGAATAACCGACCACAAGATCGCTTGCGCGCCGGAGCCCTGGCGAATATCGCCATCGCCTGTCCACAGCATGAAGCCAATCGTGCCGCCAATCATAATCAGGATCGGGATCGCCATGTAAAGCCAATTCGACGGCGGCTCAGGCGCTTCATTAAACGGACCGGACGCGGCCTCGGCCACGCTTCCCGTGCCCGCCGCTTCAACCGCTGCCAACGGACCGAAGGTACGGTCAGAAAGCACCGTGAAGAAAGCAAGCGCGATGGCAATCCAAGCATAGAAATTGAGCGCAATCGTTGCCATCAAGACGCTCGTCGCGCCCTCGACACCATTCTCATTCAAAAGGCCTAGTAAGTACGCGCCCCAACCATTGAATAAGATCAGCACGCTAATCGGCGCGCAGGTAGAATCGATAATGTAAGCCAGACGTTCTCGGCTGACATTTAGCTTGTCGAACAAAGGCCGTCCGAGAATACCAGTGGTCAGGAGACTGATATTCGTCTCAACGAAAATCAGCACGCCGCAGATCGCTGTGACGAGACCAGCGCGGCGCGGCGTCGAGGCGAACCCCGACTTTTGCAAACGTTCAACCATAGCGCTGATCCCGCCAGAGCGCTGCATGTAAACGATCAACGCACCTATGATCAGGCAGAACAGAAGGACGCGCGTATTGTAAGAACTATCAAAAACGCCAACGGCGCGATCGACACTGCCGAGGATCCCCATAAACGGATTGAACCCAGCAATAATCGTCTCACTCAACCAAATCGCGACGCCCAGCGCCCAGAACACATTTCGCGTCCAGACCGCGACAATAATCGCAAACAGTGGCGGCGTGATTGTCAGCCAATCCATGGCGTTAGTTCAAGACGTTTGGAGAGATTAGAGGAGACGTGCGCGCCTCTTCGGCGGCCAAAACCAAGCGCATCATGTTGCCGCCCCAGATATTGGCAACATCCTCTTCGCTATATCCAGCGGCGAGCAGATCGCGAGTGATTTTCTGGAGCATTGAGACATCGCTCATGCCGTCGACGCCGCCGCCGCCATCCCAGTCACCGCTGATGCCAACATGGTCAGGGCCGATCAAATCTAGGACATGATAGGTGTGTTCCATGAACTTTTCATAGGTTGAGCGCGGTGCTGGGTAGAGATCGTTAAGCGCGGTGCGCGCTTCAAGCCAAGCCGCTAGCGTTTCCTCGTCCAGTTGAGATGGATCTTCGCCATATTCTTCATTCAAAGTCTCAAGTGCCGCAGCCCGTTCAGGACTTGGAATGAGTTGTTCGAGATAGCCGCCAAAAATGTTCATCTGAATGACACCGCCATTTTCAGCGAGTTCGAGCAGGAGTTCATCATCGATATTACGCGGATGCTCATAAACCACTTTTGCGCCGGTATGAGACAGGATGATCGGCGTGGTCGAGAGCGCCATCATATCGCGTACGGTGGCATCGGCGGCGTGACTGCCATCGAGGACCAGGCCGAGGCGATTGGCTTCGCGAATGAGCTCTTCGCCGAGCGGACTGAGGCCATCATAGAGCTGATTGATATCGGTTGCGCTATCAGCGAACTGATTGTTCGCAAAGTGAACCGGTGCGATCATACGCAGGCCGCCAATATAGAAATGCTCGAGCAAGGAGACATCCGTGCCGAGTGGGTAGGAATTTTCCATGCTCTGGAAAACAACCTTCTTGCCGTCCGCAAGGATCGCCTCGACATCGTTCGCAGAGAAGGCCAACGCAACTTCCTCGTGATACTTAGCTGCAAACTCCCGGATCGAGGTCTGGCGCATCAGTCCGTGTGTGCGCGCCGCTGCGTAGCTTGCCTCATCCATCGGGCCTTGGCGGGTGAAAATCACCCAGAAACCGCCATCCAGGCCGCCCTCATTCATACGGGGAAGGTCAACGTGTGTGCCGTCTTCTTCGAAACTGCCGCGCGTCGTGAACGTATAGTCTTCGGTGTGAAACAGAGCGGGCGTATCGAGATGGCTATCGAAGACAGCGATCGACTCATGAAAAGCATCAACCTCGCTGAGCACGTTCTCAGGCGCCTGCTGGGTTGTAATCGTGCTTCCAGCACCTTCCATTTGAGGCGCACACGCCGCTAAACAAAGTGCCACTATGCTGCCAAGCCCAAGACGCATCATGATCGAACTCCTTTAATCAGTAATCTGACCTAATGGAGCTGCGCCTCAAAGCAAGTCCGACGACGCGCTCGGGTCCCATATCACCCGCTCGAGGCCCACAAAGCGCATCAAACGAGCAAGCTCTGCTTCAAGTTTCGCCGCGCGGGCATCTGTCCATTTAACTTTCGGTTCCTTCCAGAGGTTCAGCACCCGCAAATGCCCAGCTTTGCGGTCTGCTTTGACTTCGAGCCGCCCGACGAACCGATCACCCTCGAGCAGCGGATAGACATAATAGCCCCATTGGCGCTTTGCGGCCGGCACAAACATTTCGACCGTATAATCAAATCCAAACAAGCGCTTGAGACGAGTTCTGTCCCTCACAACAGGGTCAAATGGATTGAGAATGCGCAACCGCGAAGACGGAGAAACCGCTTGTTCGATCCGCGTTTCGATATCTGCATTCGCCCAAATTGTGACGCATGACCGATCCGCTGTCTCGACCTCTACGGGAACCAGATGCTTCGCCTGATCGCTAACCCATCCCTTGGCTTCAGCATTGGTGACAGCGTCCCAAAACCTTTGAATGTCGCCTTCCGATCCAAACGCCATGCGATCCAAGGCGGCGGCGCAGAGCCAATCTATTTGCGCCTCGTCAGACGGCACATTTGCCAGGATATCAGCTGGGATCACCCGCTCGCTGAGATCATAGAATTTGGTGAAGTTCTGCCGATGCGAGGTCGAGAGCTCGCCCGCATACCACATATAATCGAGCGCCAGTTTATGCGGCGGACGCGCCCACATTTTCTTCTCGCCTTTGACCTTTGTATCGAACGCTTTGGTGCAGAGCGGTCCCTCGTCACGGATGCGATCTTTGATCATGTTGCGTCCATCGGGGCCCAGCATACCGCGATGCCATTCCCACTTACGGACTTTCTCTTCCAGGCGCCGAAACTGGCGTTGCCACATCGGATAGAAATCCATCGGGATGACAGATGCATCATGCGTGAAATGCTCAAACACGCGGCGATGCTTGGCCATATGGCGCCCCAGCATCGGTTCGCGATAGCTTTGATTGCGGCTCCAGAGGATGTGATGATGCGCCCGAGAGACGATCTGGATTGTATCCAGCTGGACAAATCCAAGCTGCTTGATCAGGTCATCGAGATTGAGCTTACCCGTCGGTGTTTCCGCCAAACCCTGCCCATCCAGCCATAAGCGGCGGGCATCGCGGTTTGAAATACGAAGGGGCGTGCGCTCGACCACGATTAGCCCTGCGTCGGACAACCGTCTCCGGCTTCGTCTGACGTTTTCAACACCCAATCGAACGCATTGCCGAGGATCTGCCGATAGGTTTCGCGCTCATAGGAGAGATCGGAATGGCCAAGGGCTGAGTAAAAGCTGCGACCTTCGCCAGGGCAGCCAACCCAAATAACCGGATGGTCCGCAGGGGTATCGCCCATAGCCCAATTGGTGAGGTTCTCGATATCCGCGCCTTCCGGTTTGAAGTCCGTTTCATGGATGCCGGCGAGCGGGTGCAGGCCATAGTCTTTCGGATGGCTATCAAAGAAATACCATTCGTCGTCATGGTCCCAGACCTGAGGCGCATCCGCCATGATCGCATGCTCACTTTCCAGCGTCTCGACCCGGACAATGTGGAAATGCGGCGTTAGGGGATGGCCCGTAAATGTCGGTCCGATGAGCGAGTCCATGTACCAGGGCCATTCACCGTGTGTGTTGTCGCCGGACCCGTGCAAACCAAGCCATGCGCCTCCCGCCTCTAGCCAATCTTGGAAGGCTTGCTCTTGCTCAAGACTGAGCGTATCGCCGGTTGCGTTGTTGAACACGATCACGTCGAAACGCGCCAAATCCTCAGCATTGAATACGGCAGCATTGACCGTCGTGAAAATCCCGAAGCCGCGTTCTCTCGACAATTCGACGAAGAATTTGTCAGCCCCGGCAATACCTTCATTGTGGCGCCAGCCATTGGTTTTGGAGAAGACCAAGATTGCTGGCTGCTGCATCCATTGAGTGATGTGCGGAGGAATTTCATCATAGACAATCGGCGTCTCTGCTTCGGGTTGCGCAATCACGCCCTGACATGCCGTTAAGGTCATCATTGCCGCGACTGCAACGGACGCTTTTGCAGCGTTCCAAAAAGTCTGTCTCATTATTCCTCCGCCTTGTTCTTTCTGATCGCGCGCCATTTCTCGAGGCGTTCTGCGATCGGAGCTTCTCGACCGTGCCCTTTCGGCTGATAAAAATCCACCCGGTCCATGCCATCGGGAAAATAGTTCTGACCTGAGAAGCTGCCCTCTTGGTTATGGTCATAAGCATAGCCATCACCATAGCCCTGCTCTTTCATCATCTTGGTTGGTGCATTCAGGATATGCTTTGGCGGCATTAAAGAGCCGGTTTCCCGTGCCGCCGCTCGGGCGAGCCGCATCCCCATATAGGACGCGTTAGACTTTGGCGCGATCGCGAGATGAACCACCGCATGGGCCAGGGGGATATAGCCTTCGGGCGCGCCCAATCGCTCGAAAGCGCGTGCCGCTTCACCCGCCACCATCATCGCGGTTGGATCGGCGAGGCTGATATCTTCGCTCGCCATGACCACAAGCCGGCGCGCCAAGAAGAGCGGATCCTCACCCCCTTCAATCATCCGCGCAAACCAGTAGAGCGCCGCGTCTGGGTCGGAGCCACGGATCGATTTGTGCAGCGCCGAGATCAGGTTGTAATGCTCTTCGCGGTTCTTGTCATAGGCGGGCGCCCGCTTCTGCAAGGCCTCCGACAATTGTTCGACATTGAGCTCCGTTCCCGCTTCGGCGAGCGTAAGGGCTTGCTCTGCGAGGTTGAGCAAATACCGCCCATCGCCATCCGCCATATCGATCAAAGCCGACCGCGCCCGGGCATCAACCGGCAGCTTTCGCTTTACCTCCGCTTCGGCCCGCACCAGCAAAGCCTCTGACGCGTCAACGTCTAGTCGGTTCAGCACCAGGACGGCGCATCGGGACAGCAGTGCGCCGTTTAATTCAAAGCTCGGATTCTCCGTTGTGGCGCCGACCAGCGTGACCGTGCCCGCCTCGACATAAGGCAAGAAGCCATCTTGTTGAGCCCGGTTAAAGCGGTGGATTTCGTCGACGAAGAGCAATGTCCCCTGCCCCATATCCCGCCGATGCTGAGCGGCATCAAACACCGCCCGCAAGTCTTTGACTCCTGAGAAGATCGCCGAGATCGCCTCAAAATGAAGATCTGTTTCCTGGGCGAGCAAGCGCGCAATCGTCGTTTTTCCAACACCTGGAGGCCCCCAAAGAATGATCGATGACAATTGCCCTGTGCTAAGCATTCGGCCGAGCGCCCCGCTCTTTCCGAGCAGGTGATCCTGGCCTACGACGTCGCCTAAGACCTGCGGCCTCAATTTGTCCGCGAGAGGTCGCGGGGCGGAGTCGGATAGGCCGGAGGCTGCGAATAAATCACTCATGCCATCTGCCATACCTGTGTCACCCCGGTTTGATAAGAACCGGCTTGTCACGCTTTGCATGGCGTGACAAGAACATAGAAAGAACAAACTGGAGGCATCGATGGCGAACCTAACCTTTTACACAAACCCAATGTCGCGCGGACGGATCGCGCGCTGGATGCTTGAAGAGGTCGGTGCCGCGTATGACACGGTCTACCTGTCTTACGGCGACACCATGAAAGACGACGAATATCTAAGCATCAATCCGATGGGCAAGGTTCCCGCGATCAAGCATGGCGATACGGTCGTGACCGAGTGTGCCGGGATCTGTGCCTATTTGGCGGATGCCTTCCCAGCGGCTAGTCTTGCACCGCCGCCCACGCAGCGCGGCGACTATTATCGCTGGATGTTTTTTGCCGCCGGACCGGTCGAAAGCGCAACCATGAACAAGGCGATGAATATCAGCTCGGAAGGTCACGAACAGATGGCTGGATATGGCGATTTCGAAACCACGCGCTCGACCTTGATCAAAGCCGTATCAGGTCCATCCTACATTTGCGGCGAGCAATTCACCGCCGCGGACGTCTATGTCGGTTCGCAAGTCGCTTGGGGGTTGCAGTTTGGCACCATACCCGCCGATCCTGCGCTGGAGGCCTATCGTGACCGCGTGCATGCAAGGCCAGCGTACGCACGAGCGACAGAGATTGATGATGCAGCCATGGCCGAGCATGGTCCGGAAATGCCACCGACCTAAATCGGCTTTGGATCTCAGCTAGATAAATACGGGTTGGCGGCGTGCTGCGCCTTTGCCATAGATGCGGTGCTGCGTGAAACATTAGATTTGAGATGACTTAATGACGCTTCACACGCCAACCACGCGCCCCAAAGGGCTCGTGATCGCAGCCCCAAACTCCAATACAGGTAAAACCGTATTCACCATGGGGCTCGCCAGTGCCCTGCACTCAAGAGGTCAGAGCGTCGAAGTCGCGAAAGGTGGCCCGGGCTATATCGATCCCCAATTCTTGAGCCTCGCCACCGGACGGCCCTGTCACAATCTCGATAAGTGGGCGCTCGGACCGGATCAATTGCGGGCCCGCGCGCATGAGATCGCAGGCCCGCACGACTTGCTCTTGATCGAAGGCATGATGGGGATGTTTGACGGTGCCGCGAGCCTTTCAGGATCGACGGCAGATGTCGCCGCGACACTAGACCTTCCTGTGCTCCTGCTCATTGATGCCAGCGGATTGGCGCAGTCAATCGCAGCCATCGTGCACGGCTTTGCGACGCTGCAGCGTGAACCGCGCATATGCGGCGTCGTCGCGACCCGGGTCGGAAGCCCGGGACATGCGAATATTCTCCGCGAGGCTTTGAACGGTTCAGACATTCCATTCCTTGGCGCCGTTTTGCGATCCGACAAACTCACGGTCCCATCCCGGCATTTGGGTTTGGTGCAAGCGACTGAACGCGATGAGCCAAATGATCTGGCAGAAGCGGCGCGAGAAGCGGTTCTGAGCGGCGTCGACCTCGACGCACTTCTTCGTGTCGCAGGCGAAGTTGCGCCAGCTGCAGCGCCCGTCCGAATACCGCCTCTCGGCCAGCGCATTGCGGTTGCGCGCGATGTCGCTTTCGGGTTTGCCTATCCGCATATTCTGGAAGATTGGCGCGCCCAAGGCGCGGAGATTTCAACGTTTTCGCCGCTCGCGAATGAGGCGCCTCGGTCAGACTGCGATGCGGTCTATTTGCCCGGCGGGTATCCTGAATTGCATGCAGGCAAACTGGCGCAAGCCCAACGGTTTTTCGCTGGACTACAAGCTGCTGCGGACCGAGGCACAAGGATCTATGGAGAATGCGGTGGCTATATGGTCCTCGGCACCGCGTTGGTGGATGCAGACGGCAAGTCGCATGGTATGGCCAATCTGTTGGACCATGTTACCAGCTTCGCATCCCGAAAGATGCATCTCGGCTATCGCACGCTGCGCCCGCAGCAGGATGATATTTGGAAGACGCCTCTACGGGGCCATGAGTTCCACTTTTCCGTTCTGGAGGAGCCAGGCACGGACATGCCTTTATTCCAACAATCAGATGCTCGCGGAATTGATCTCGGCATGCTGGGAGGACGGCGCGGCTCGGTGATGGGGTCTTACGCCCATATCATCGACCAAGCCCCGACCTAGAGCGTCACAAACCCGCTAATGCTGCGGCCGTTGCGATCGATCTCGATTTCCCAGCGGCCTGAATCCCGGTCGAGGGCGGCGTCGAGATCTTCCATGGTTTTGATCGGCTGGCCATCAATCGACTGGATGATGTCGCCGGATCGAACCACGCGCCTTGCATAGGCGCGGCGCATAACCCGGGTCACCAGAACGCCGCTATCGAAGGGATCTCGGCCGAGTTCCTCAGCAAGCCTTGGCGACAGCTCTGCCACTTCGGCGCCGGTGAAAGGGTGACGCCCTTCCAGCAGAGTAACTTCAGCTTCGCTGGTTCCTGGGGGCGGCGCCAGACGCGCCTGCACAACCTGCTGCGTACCGCCGCGAAGCACATTCAAACTAACATCTTCGCCAGGTGACTTTGTCGCCGCGAGGAATTTCAAACCACGCTCATCAAATACTTCGCGCCCATCAATGCTGAGGATCAGGTCGCCGCGCCGCAATTCTGAGCGGTCCGCTGGGCTATCATCATAAACCTCTGTGATGATTACGCCTACGGGGCGTTCAAGGCCCTGGGCCTTGGCGATATCGAATGTAACCGATTGGCCTTTCAGACCAAGCCATGGGCGAACAATCGTCCCTTCATTTACGGCGGCATCGACGACCCGTTTGACCATCTCTGAGGGAATCGCGAAGCCAATGCCATTGGATCCGCCGGAGCGCGAAAAGATCGCCGTGTTGATCCCAACCAGTTCGCCGCGCGTGTTGACCAGCGCACCGCCAGAATTGCCTGGGTTCACCGCAGCATCTGTCTGAAGGAAAAAAGCATAATCTGACACGCCGACATCCGTCCGCGCTGTCGCCGAAATGATTCCGGTTGTCACAGTCTGCCCGACCCCAAACGGATTGCCCAAGGCGAGCACCAGATCACCAACTTCTACGCCGATCGTGCTGGCATAATTTAAATATGGAAGCGGGCCGCCTTCTGTATCAATCCGCAGCACCGCTAAATCTGTTCGCTCATCTGCGAGGATGAGCTCTGCGGGATATTCGCGGCGGTCAGCCAGAACGACGACAACCTCGTCGGCGCCGTCAATCACGTGATTATTGGTTACAACCACACCATCTTCGCCCACGATCACGCCAGAACCGAGCGAGTTTTGCACACTCCGGCTGTCCGGGCTGCCAAAACGGCGTCCATACATAAATTCCTGCATCGTCGTTCGGCGTTGCACGGTTTTCTTGGTGTAAACGTTGACCACGGCTGGCGAGACCTCTTTCACCAGCGGCGCATAGCTGAGCTCGATTTGAGCTTGCGTTTCAGGGACTTGCTTGTCCCAAAAACCTTGTGCAGCCGCCGCGCCGTAGAGCGGGCTAACCAAAACGATGACGAGGGCGACCAAGACCACAAGGACGGCCACTAAAAATTTCGAGACGTGTTTTGTCATAGGAAGAGCGTAGATCATGATTATGGCTCTATTCCGGCGCGCTGGCGGACGCAATTGGGCACAGATGACATTTCAGTTAGAATGTTGTTTTTATTACTGAAACCTAACCCTGCTCCGCACGCTTCTCCGCTAAGGCCTGCAAGTTCTTTTCATGGTCTTCCCGGCTGATACGATAGAAACCAACAGCGATCAGCATCAAGGACCAGAGAGTCAGCAGCGCAGCGGCGTATCCTAGGCCCAGCGTTGCGATCGAATCCGACCCTGCGTCTTCCGGCTTCATACCTGGTGTGATTGAGGAAACCGCCAGAATGACCGAAGCCGCCAAGACGCCGACTCCTTGAGCGAGTTTTCGCATGAAGCTGATGCCTGCGAAATAGATCCCCTCGGAGCGCCGCCCCGTGGCGAGTTCGTTCTCTTCGACAATATCCGCGACCATCGCTGCTGCGAGCATCTGATAGGCGATGATCAGTGCAATATCGAAGATCGTAATGAACATGATCATCCAATAGAGTTCATCCGTGCCATTGGCCGGCAACAAACCGAGCAAACGCGCGAAAATCGGCGCCGGCGCGAGCGTGAATGCCAATACGCCGATGACGATCGCGGCACGCTTTTTCCCAAAGGTTTTTCCAGCGATTGGCGCAAGCACCAAAGCCAGCACGGGTGAGAGAAATACAGCAGCCGTAAGACCTGAGATCTGCTGGCTATTGAAGCCCCAGAAAAAGGTGTTGATGAATTGGTTCAAGGTCGCTGAAACCCCTGTTGCCAGCAGGCCAAACAGGGTTGCAATGAACAGGGCGCGAAATGATGGATTGGAGACGGTTTCCCAGATTTCTGCCACAACTTTGAACGGTGTCAGCTTTCGCGGCGCCGGCGGCGCTTGCAGGTGCGGGATGTGTCGATGCGTTCCAACCGAGGTGATCAGGATGGCGAGGAAGATACAGCTTGCCCCCAGCAGGCCATAGGAATTCCACCCCTCGACGTGGAAAATGCCGGATGTATCTTCCGCGCTTGGTTTCAGCAAAACGGCAAATAGCGTGACCTGAACGGCCAACCCGCCAACCCAAGCGAAAAAGTACCTAAACGACATTAGCGAGGTTCGAGCGTCATAGTCTTGCGAGAGTTCCGCCGAGAGCGCGTGCTGGGGGACCTCGAACAGCGTATAAGCAATGCGCACAAGGATGGTCAGCGTGAGCAGCCAACCGAACAGTCCCATGCCCTCGAGTCCGGTTGGTGGGTTCCAGACGAAGAAATATCCGATCGCAACCGGTATCATCGCCGCATACATAAACGGATGGCGACGGCCGAGCTTGCTGCTGAGATTATCTGACCAATACCCGACGACCGGGTCTGAAACCGCGTCGAAGAGCAGCGCGATCCAAAGCGCCGCTGCAACCAAAACAGCAGAGAGCCCAAGCACCTGGCTGTAGAAGAGCAAGAGCACATAGTCGAAACCATTATTCTTGATCCCGCCAGCTGCACCGCCAATCCCATAGGCAATGCGGGTCAATAGGCCAGGTTTACGATGCGCTGCTAGGGTTGCTTCAGCCATGCTGGTCTCCTCGGGAAAACACTGATTCTTTACTCAACCACGTCAGGCGCAGTTCGGCCACGCTCAAGCGCGGCGAGATTGGCTTCGTGATCTTCGCGGCTGATTTGATATCGAAACAGGAACGCGATGGCCGTGCCCCAAAGGGCAAACAATCCGAACGCATAGCCGGCGCCGAGAAATGTCAGCGTTCCTTCGGAAAGCTCCCCGGGTTGGATATCGCGAGAGATGTCCGCCGTCGCCAGAACCAGAGAGGCCAGAAATAGACCGCTGCCCCGTGCGAGTTTCCGCATGAAGCTGATACCTGCGAAGAATATGCCTTCGGAGCGTCGTCCGGTTTTGAGTTCGTTTTCCTCTACAATGTCCGCGATCATGGAACTTGAAAGAATTTGATAGGTGATGATCAACGCGACATCGAGAATGGTGATGATCAGGATGGTGTTGAACAAAACCTCGGTGCCATTTGGCGGCATCAAACCAAGCAATCTTAAGAGAACTGGCATCGGCGCGACGGTAAACGCGATGCCGCCAACGATGATCGCACCGCGTTTCTTCCCAACGGTCTTCGAGACAAGCGGAGCCAGCACGAAAGCGATCCCCGCAGAGGCAAAGACGGAGATTGTCAGAAAGAAGGTCTGGGTGGTCGTGAACTCCCAATAGAAGCCATTGATGTAATAGTTCAGAGATGCCGCGACCCCGGCCGCCATGAACCCGAACAAGGCCGCGATGAAGAGCCCTTGGAACGATTTGCTCGACAGCATCTCGCCAATCTCACCAAACACGCGGCCCAAGGTGATCTTCCGTGCAGGCGGAGGTTGGCGCAGATGCGGGATGTGAGAGTGCGTGCCGATCGCGCAAACCAAGATCGAGGCAACAATCGCAACGGCGGCGATATTACCATAGGCCTTGTAGCCATCGACGTTCAGAAACCCGCTACCATACGCTTCGGTATCCACGAGCAGAATGAGTAAGGTGTACGCGGCCATGGAGACGCCGCCGAGCCAGCCAAAAACGTATCGAAAGGACAGAAACGACGTCCGCTCATCATAATCATCGGTCAGTTCAGCCACGAGCGCACTGCTAGGCACTTCATAGAAAGTATAGGCGACCCGCACCCCGATGGTGACAAATAGCAAATAGGGAAACAGCTCATTCCCGGTCAGACTTGCTGGAGGGTTCCAGGCCAAAACGTACATGAAGCCAACGGGGATCGCGGCGAGGTACATAAACGGGTGCCGCCGCCCGAACCTGGTTTTCAGATTGTCCGACCAATAGCCAACAACTGGGTCGGTAATCCCATCTACGATCATTGCGATCATCAAGGTCGCGCCGACCAGCGCAAAATCGACCCCAAGCACCTGACTATAATAGAATAACAGGAAATACTCGAAGCCGTTATTCTTGATGCCGTTCGCGACCGCGCCTAAGCCGTATGCAAGCTTAGTCCAAGTCCCGGCCTTCCTCGCAGGTGCGTCGGCCATTCGTCCTCCCTTAGGTGCGGCGGACTTCTATCTCGGTCCGCTCACACTCTGTTTCGCTGAGGCGTTAAAGCCCGAGCACCATCTTTGACATGATGTTGCGCTGGATCTCGTTAGAGCCGGCATAGATCGATGTCTTGCGATAGTTGAAATAGCTCGGTGCCACTGGCGCAGCATAGTCTGGTGTCGCCAGATCACTGTTCGCACCATCGCGTGCGATCGCAAATGTGTCTTGCACGAATGGCGCGGCATAGCCGCCAACCGCTTCGAGCGAGAGCTCTGAGATCGCTTGTTGAGCCTCTGACCCTGCGCATTTGAGCATCGAGCTTTCAGGACCAACCGCTTGTCCGGCGGACAGGGCTGAGAAAATCCGTAATTCAGTCGCGTTCAATGCTTCGACCTTCATTTCCATATCGACAATTTTGCGTTGGAAGTCTGGATCTTGAAGTAAAGGCGCGCCGCCTGATTGTTCGACACTGGCAAGCTTTTTGGTTTTCTGAAGCGCGTTTTTCAGGCCCGGCGCATAAGCATTACCGCGCTCGAACTGGAGCAGGTATTTGGCATAGGTCCAACCTTTATTCTCTTCACCGATGAGCGCGTCATCAATTTTGACCCGAACATCTTCGAAGAAGACCTGATTGATCTCCTGCTGATTGTCGGTTGGACCATCAAGGGTTGGCAGTGACGAAACAGAAATACCCGGCAAGTCCATTGGGAAGACGAGGAAGCTGATTCCCTCTTGCGGCTTGCCTTCTTTGGAGGTTCGCACGAGGCAGAAAATCCAATCGGCCCATTGTGCCTGCGTCGTCCAGATCTTCGAGCCGTTCAAAACATACTCGTCACCATCACGAACTGCGCTCATTTGCAGGGAGGCGAGATCAGACCCAGCGCCCGGCTCTGAATAGCCTTGGCACCACCAAATCTCAGAGGCTTTGATCTTCGGCAAATGCTCAGCCTTCTGGGCATCGTTTCCGAAAGCCATGATCACCGGGGCGACCATAGATTTGCCCATAGGCGACATTTGCGGCGTTCCCGCCGCTGCCAGCTCCATGTTCAGAATATAGCGCTGACCTGCACTTAGGCCGGGGCCGCCATACTCTTCTGGCCAATTGAGGACAAACCAGCCTTTTTCATCCAGTTTCCGCTGCCATTCGAGCATCCCGTCTTTATCGAGATAGCCATTCTTGGAGAGCGAATTTCGGCGGCGGAGCTCGTCTGTGTAATTGGCTGCAATCCACTCACGGGCTTCTTTTTGAAAGGCGAGTTCTTCGGCGGTAAATGAGAGATCCATGACAGGCTCCTATTCGACGATATCAAACATTTCGATCTTCGGCGCGCCCGCGAGACACGCTCCAAGACCGGGCTGAGCCGCCTTGAAATAGTCGGTTTGACCATGTGCTTTCAGAGCATCACCTGAGGCGTACTGCTCCATAAAGATATAAGTCGTTTCCGAGCCTTTAGCCTTGTAGAGCTGATAGGTCGTACACCCAGGCTCATTCGCTTTAACCTTGGCCATCAAATCTTTGGCGACAGATTCAAACTCGCCTTGCTTGCCGTCCTGAATCTCGAGTGTTGCAACAACCCCAATCATGGCGGTCTCCTCATATCGTATTTGCTTATACTGAGACAGTATGCGGCTTCACGCGAACCACAAGCCCTCTCGCCGGGATAGGCTAATCGGTTTGGACTAATTTATCGAACGCGTTCAATTTTTCGCGGGACGCCATAACGGTCCAACAAAGGCGATCAGAACGATCACATTGAACAAGGCGTTCGAACCATGGCCTGAGGTGATCGATCCTGCACTGTCCAGAATAAACCAAGCTACAAACCCGCCAACGATCGCGCGGCGGATCGCTTCTGGCGCCGCGTCGTATGCGTCCCCAGATAAAAGCCAAATCAAAAACCCCCACCCCATCAGAAACCCACCGGCAAGCGCGCCGACAAACCGTGTGTCGGGATGGTCATAGGTCTGTGCCCCGTCAATTGGCCAGGCCAAAAAGTCGGCGGAGAACCTGATCGGCTCCACTGTCGCGTCCATCGTGCCCAGGAAAAAGACAGGCCCGAAGAGCATGACCAGTATGGCCGAAATTTTGAGATAGGTTTTGTGGGTTTTAATCGTGTACATTTCTGCAGCCTTCCGAATTTGTAGCGCTCGCTACATTTTCACAAATCTCGCAAAAAAGCAAAGCGCCCGAACCAATGGGCCGGGCGCTAGACTGTCACACCTAGGTGCGATCATAAATACGGGGCCGTTTAGCCGCGGTTTTTCAGAACCATCTGGAATATGTCATCCATGGCAGAGCCGTCTTTATCGGCATCGAACAATGCACCCAACATACCCAGTCCGTTTGATTGTGCCGGTTGTTGCTGACGACCACCGCCGAGCAGGCCGCCCAAAAGGCCGCCTAAGCCGCCGCCTTGCTGCGCCTGGCCGCCGCCAAGCAGGCCTGCGAGCTGCGATACGGTATCGGGCTGCTCGCTTTTCTTGGACAAAGATCCCATCACCATCGTCGCCACAATTGGCAGCATCTGTTTTAGAATACCGCTATCGAGCCCGGTTTTCTCGGATGCACGGCTCGCGACCGATCGACTGACCTCTTTCGAGCCGAGCAAATGACCGAGAATACCATTTCCCTCGTCGCGCGCCGCAGATTGACCGAGCAAACTCGGCTCGTCCAAATATCGGCTGTGAGAGCCTTTGTTTAGCGCCCCCAAGAGCGCCTCGACGCCGCCAGATTTGCCCGCATTGGACTTCAGCCCAGCCGCCAAGGCTGGGATCAGAGCCGCCATAGCTTGTTGCGTCATATCTTCGCTCAAGCCGAATTGCTGCCCGAGTTGTTGTTTTGCTGGTTGTGCCTGCGCGCCCGCGAGTAGATCGAGTAATCCTGCCATGATGTTCCCCTTTGTTGCAGGCCTAAAAGATAAGCATCGACGCCTCGCTCAACAAGCTATGACCCGCAGCGCTACTGCATCGAAAGCTTCGTCGAGCACGTCCAACCCTGCCCCGGGTTTGGGCCCTTTTTCACTCAAAATACGCCGCCACGTACGCGCGCCCGGCATACCATTGAAGAGGCCAAGCATATGTCGCGTCATGGATGAGAGCCGGACGCCCTCGTCGAGGCGAGCCTCAATATAGGGCCGAAAGTCCGCCACAGCGCCGAACGGACTCAAGATCGACGCCTCAGGATCGAACAGCGCCTCATCAACCATGCCCAATAGCGCTGGCGTCTGATATGCTGCACGCCCCAGCATGACGCCATCAAAGTCGAGCAAATGCTGCGCACTATCTTCCAAAGAGGTAATTCCGCCATTGAGCACAATGGTCAGATCCGGCCGCTCCCGCTTCAAAGCCTTTACCAGCTCATAGTCGAGCGGCGGCACTTCACGGTTTTCTTTCGGGCTGAGCCCCTTCAGCCAGGCTTTGCGGGCATGAACGGTAAACACCTCACACCCTGCATCGGCGACTTGATCGACGAAATTGAACAAAGTCTCGCGCGGCGGATCTTCATCAATCGCAATCCGGCATTTCACAGTCACCGGTATCGAAACGGCATCGCGCATCGCCGCCACACATGCCGCGACCGTGGCGGGCTCTCGCATCAAACAAGCTCCAAACGCGCCTGATTGCACCCGGTCGGACGGGCACCCGCAATTGATGTTCACTTCGTCATAGCCAAATTCTTCGGCAATCCGCGCTGCCTCAGCCATCTTTACAGGCTCATTGCCGCCAAGCTGCAGGACGATCGGATGCTCTCCCTGTGAGAACCCGATCAAGCGCTCCCGATCGCCATGGATGACGGCGTCTGCTGTCACCATCTCCGTCCAGAGCAGGGCGCGCTTCGACAAGACTCGATGAAACGCGCGGCAATTACGATCAGTCCAGTCCATCATTGGAGCGACTGAAAATCTGTAGTCTTGATTTTTGTACATATATTTCGCTCTTTCAGGGCGCCAAACGATAACGTGCCGGCAAAATCCTTCACGATTGTGCACGGATGCTCACGATACGTCACACCATTTTTCATGCTCGGTGTGCACATAGCGTGCATAAAAGGGCGATTGGACGCAGCAAAAAGTGGCGGGTATCAACAAACTGAGTTCAGGCAAATGGTGCGTCCAACTTCGGAAGCATGGTCTTTATGCGTCCAAGACGTTCAATTTAAAGTCGGATGCTGATCGTTGGGCTCGCGAAATCGAGTTCAAAATTGATCGCGGAGAACGTCACACGCGCCTCGGCCCTGACGGGGTACAGGAAAGTTCGATATCGGCGCCCTGATCACAGCCCGCCGCCCAATCGAAGAAATCAATGAGGCGGACGGTGACTTGGTGGCAGGTAAGGACTTGAGAACAGTTCTGTCATTCGAATAAGAAAATTCCCAAGTCTGGCCTCCTTCTGCAATTGCGGACGCTTCTCGCAGAATAAGAGCCCCTTCTCCCTCATTTGCTGAAGACTGGTTCGCAGTAGACTGACAGCCCCTTGGCGACGATTATGAGCGTGTTTTTGCGGGCGTTTCAGAACCCGCACGCGACTTCAAAAGCGCCACATCCTGGCCGTTTGGACAGTGAGCTAGCGAATCAACTGTTCGACCACTTCGATCAGGCGTTTGTTTTTAGCCGCGTCCAGCGCATCTGGATGCGGTTGAGAGAACATCTTACGATCATTGTCATAATACCGACCGGATGCATTGGCGAACTCATCGCTGAGCGCCGCGCGCGTCAGAATGTCAGCGCCGATCCGTAGGTCATGGCCTTCTTGGCCATAAGCTTCCTTGACCATTTTGCTGCCCAAGAAGGAGGCCGGGTTTACAGCGACGATCATCGGGCCATCTGGGCCTAGCTCGTTCGCCAACTCAAACGACCACATAGTCAGGGCAAGTTTACTTTGGGCGTATGCATCACCGTCGGAGAAGGATCGCTTGTCTAAGAATGCTTGGACGTTGACCGGCGCTTGCGCTGCGGAGGAAAGGTTCACCACCCGCCCCCCAGAACCAAGTGCTGGAAGCAAGGCTTTGGTCAACAAATAGGGCGCGACAACATTGACGACAAAACGCGCATCATATCCGCTTTCTGTCTGCGGGTTCGACATTTTGAATACGCCCGCATTATTGATCAGGACGTCAATCGAGTTGAAATCGTCTTTGATCGCGCGCGCCATCTTAGCCACCTCAGACAAGATAGAGAGATCTGCGCGATAGGTTTTGATGTCGCCTGCGCCCTGGATCGCCGAGACAGTTGCTGCAGCAGCAACAAGCTTTTCCGGGCTTCGCCCGTGGAGCAGCAACGTATGACCTTGAGGCGCCATCATTATTGCGGTTTCGAGACCAATGCCGTCTGTGGCACCCGTGATTAAGATCGTTTTCGTCATATCGGTTATCCTGAGTTTGCGTCGAGAACCAGAGGCGTCTAGCTAGGCTTTTAGAACGGGGCAAAGCCATCAGATGGCACTCTTGGAACAGTCCATCGGTCGTGCGGGCTTACAGTCTTAACATCCAAGCCATGGCGAGGGATTTGGCCGTTTTCGCCATACAACCAAAGAACAAAATTGTGACGTTCACCTTGCGTGATCGGCTCCGAGGCATGCGGCACGCTGCCATGATGGATCAGCGCCGTACCGGGCTCGAAGGTCAGGCTCTCTACCTGTCTTGTGGCAGGGTCCATGAAGCGCACCGCAGATCCAGAAAAGCCTTCGCCGGGTAGATTGAGGTTGATGTTGAGCGTCACTGCAGAAGCATCCGTATGCGGCTGTAACTTGGTATCTTTACCAGCCTGCCATTGGATAGAAAAACCAAAAGTCTGCGTGTCATATCCAAATACGTCCGGAAACAAGAGCCGCGAGATTGGCCGCATGTAGTGACTCATGAGATCGCTATAAAACTCTTGAAACACGGGCGCCGCCAAATAGCCCTCGGAGCGCGGGTCAAGCATGGCGCCGCCGCGGTTTAGAGAAATTCCATAGGGCGGACGGAGCGGAATACCTGCATCGGCGACGTGGTCGAGATAAGTTCTGAACTCTCCCAGCCGGTCTGGATCGAAGAATTGTGCCTTATAAACGTTCGGGAAAACTTCGGTCCAAAGCTGTTTGACCACGTTTTCCTGATTTGGATCGTCCCAGCTCTGTTCGATCGCATCCCGTAACTTTGGGGCATACAAAGAGCGATCCAATATAATATCACCATTGCCGCCATCGGCTTCCCATTCATTCCACGCGTCTTTGAACACGCCCTTATTCTGATACCAAAAAGTGTTCACGGAAGGATCCCTCTCGAGCATCGCCTCCCGGCTAGGTCTCGCGACAGTGCGCGCCTGTTGAAGTGAGTTGGTCGACATGATTTGAATAGCTTTCATTGATTTTCTGGTCGTGCCTCGGCGCAAGTCAGAGCGTCACGAATACCGAACCAGCGTTCGGCTCTCGATACTCTTACGGGGGACTGTCACCAGGTCATCGCCTGGTAAGTCCAAGGCGCTATGGGCCAAATGCGGGCGCCCTGTGCTGTCATAAATGTTGAAGATGATAGCTTCTTCCGGCGTCATCTCTGACAAGAAGAACCACTCATGTGCAGGATCAGCCGCGACCCCAAGAATTTGCCCGAATCTGTCCGGATAGATTAGGCCAATGTCCATCCAATCTTTCTCGGTCATAGAGCTCGGTCGGATGAAGCCCAAAGGCGAAGAGCGGATCGTATGCTCGATCGGGCGCCAGACATTGACGAAGCCGAATCCAGCTTTGTGAAATTCGTCTGCGTGATCTTCACCGAGGATATCGATAAGGCGCTGTTCAGCGCCTGCCTGATTATAATCATTGTGAACGTTGCGTGCCGGTCGTCGCGGCGCTTTCGGGTCATCAATTCGAACCGTATGGTCAAATACGATCACTTCAACGGCCCCAATTTCGGACTCAAGGAGGTCTTGCAACTCATCATCATATGAGGCCTCCCAGTCTGGCGAAATAGTGAAGTTTTTGACGGCTGTTGGTTGGTCGACGAACACAATGCCTTCTGCATCGAACCGATTGGCGCGTGGATCATTCCTAAGATCGGAAACATCCACATTCGTCTTCGCCAATTCCGGCGAAAGCAAATTCCCGATGATGCCATCGACATCAAATTCAAACGCTTGCGGCACGTCTTTCTTTACGTGGTAGTTCACACTTGCTGAGACTTGCATCGCTCTTCTCCCCGAACCGGCGTCGTCGCCCTCGTTTCATCGAGCCCAGCAAATAGTATATTGAAAATATAATATAAATGGTCATGTTTTGGAAACAGAATATCTATTTTGGATATAATCACCTATGGACACCGATGCCATTCGCCTTTTCGTCATGGCCGCTGAGCTGCTGAATATCAGCGCCGCGGGACGGCAACTCGGCCTATCGCCTGCTGTCGCCGGCGCCCGGCTCGCAAAGCTCGAACAACAAGTCGGCGCCGACCTCCTGCATCGATCAACGCGAAAGGTCTCACTGTCTTTGGAGGGAGCGGAATTTCTCCCCTTCGCCAAAGACATTCTGGCTCAAGAGGATGCAGCCTACGCCGCGCTTGGTCGGGGGAATTCTGACGTCAGTGGAACACTCAGGTTCGCCGCGTCGAGTACGTTCGCGCAACTTTATATCGCGCCAATCTTGCCGGAGTTTTTAGACCGGTACCCGGGTGTGAATTTGGAGCTGAGATTCTCTGACACTCAGATGAACCTGATAGAGGGTGGCTATGATCTGGCGCTCCGCAATTTGGCGATCGAAGACAGCACTATGATCGGCCGAAAACTGGCAGACGATAAACGCATCCTTTGCGCGGCGCCCTCATATTTGAAAACTTTCGGAACACCGCAGTCTCCAGACGACCTCGCCGAACACCGCATCTTGGCCTTCGTCAACAGTAAGCCTCGAACCCTAAAAGCTGGACTCGATCGCTCTTGCATCTTCCCTCCTGCTGGAGGGAATAACAGGTTGGTTTGTGACGATGGTGCCAGCATGCGTCTCGCGACGGAGGCAGGCGTCGGAATTTCGATGAGTTCGATTTGGAGCCTTAAAGGCAGCCTCGAGAACGGTTCGCTCGTGCGGGTTCTATCTGACTATCAAGTTGATGACGGGTCAGCGATTTGGCTGGTATACCCCAAATCTAATGTGCTCACCGCGAAAGTACGTGTCTTCATTGATTTTCTTATCGAAAAAATCGGATCGCCGCCAATTTGGGAGCATGCCTGAACGCGTTACCTAGATCAGCGCCCCAAGCAGTATAGGTTGAATGCCTCAATTAAGCGCGAGAGTTTCAAACGGAGCCGCATTCAAAAACATCGCAAGCCTTCCGGATCCAGTTTCGCACACTTTTTTGATGGGCGATTGAGCGAGCGTCGCGGTGAAAAACAATCCAGGTCTGTCGGGCTGGAAGACTCTGGGACGGCACGTGAACCAAATCTGTGCCTTGAGCGAGGAAGGCTGGAACAGGTGCGATTCCCACGCCTGCTTCCGCGGCTTTTTGCAACGCTCGAACGCTTCCAGAACGCATAGCGATTCTATCCGTAAGGCCGTTTTCTTTGATCCAAACATTCTCTGCGATATCGCCATAGGCTTGATCATACCAAACCATTCTTTCATCACTCAGACAAAGCGCGGTTGGGTCTCGTCCAGCCAAATAGCCCACACTACAATAGAGCTGGAGCCGAATGCGGGGCAGCTTTCGCGCGATCAGGGTCTCCGACTGCGGTTGGAACATACGAACAGCAATGTCTGCCTCCCCGATATTCAAATTCGAGACCTCAAGCGATGTCTCCAATTCCAGTCTTGTGGTGGGGTTTTCCAGGAGAAATGCAGGAAGCGCGGGCACCAGGACATCGGATATAATTGGCTCGGTCGATGAGATCCGCACCACCGGAGTTTCCGGCGCCTGCCTCAACGTTTTTGCAAGGCGCGAAATCTGATCCAGATATTCGCCGCCAGGGTTGACCAAATTCAGAATGGCCAGGCCGTCTGGCGTAACCGTTGCCCCTGAAGGTCGCCGATTGAGAAGCCTAAGGCCGAGCGCCGTTTCCAACGCGTCTATACGGCGCCCAAGCGTCGCTCCCGAAATGTTTAACGCCTTCGAAGCGGCGGCGAGATTGCCCTCTCGAGCGACCGCAGCGAAGCAACGTAAATAGTCCCAATTCAAAGAAGACATGTTTCATTTCCGCAATTCAATAATTCATAATTGAAATAGCGAATATTCCTCGCGAATGCCAGTGTCTCCTCAATAAGGAGCCTCGGCATGACGTTACACCCCTCTCCCCAAAAGAGTATTTTCAAGACGGTTGGATTTTGGATCGCGGCACTTATGGCCGTTTTACAGGCCCTAAATGCTATCCGAGCCTTTAGCGCGCCCGTCAGCTTTGCCGACTATATGGGGCTGCCATTAGCCCACGCGTCGGACGTTGGCTTTGTTTATGTTTACGGGCTTCGCGCCGCGTTTATTTCACTTCTCGTCATTCTGTTTCTAACCGTTCGTCGATTTGACGCGCTGGCTTGGACGGCGGTCGCGGCTTTATTGATGCCGGTCGGAGACGCTCTGCTCGCTCAAAGCGCTGGCGCATCGTCAATCACGGTTTTCAGGCATGCTGCAATCGCCGTCTATGTTGTCATTGCATTCTTCATTCTCCGCCGCACCGCAGCCTCAGAGATGGAGCATTAAAGATGAGTATTCTGAAACGGTTGGGGACTCGGCTCGATACATCGGGTGGACGTCAAAAAATGCGCGCGTTCAAAGATGGCTGGCCCGGCCGCAATCGAAACGAAATCAAGTTTTACCAGACAGACAAAGTCCAATATCGCTATCGCGAGCGGCTTTGTTTGCATGGGGACGGACCGACCATTGTGTTTACCGCCGACCCGCCGGCGACGCTCGAAGTATATGATGAACTCTTCTCGGTTTTTTCAAGCCGTTTTCGCGTGATTGCCGTAGAGCTTCCCGCGATGGGGTTCTCTGCTGTTAGCAATGATTATGGCTTTGGGTTTCGAGAAACCAATGATGATCTCGCCCTCTTTCTTCGAGATGTCGCCGGTGAAGAAGCGGTCTGGGCGTTTTCTTGTGTTGCCGGTCTGGCGGCAATTGACCTAGCAGTGCGCCGGCCTGAACTGGTTTCGAAAATCATCCTGATGCAAACAGGCGATGTCGCGGCATTCGCGACATGGAAGGATGCGAGAGATCCAAAGCACATTCTCGCGAAACCGCTACTTGGCCAACTCATCATGAAGCGCATCGCCCACAAAAGGATGCCTGATTGGTACGAATTGTCGGTTGGGAACAAAGCCAAGGTTGAGCACTTTTGCACCTGCGCGGCTGAGTCCTTCGAACATGGCGCAATGTGGTCGCTGGCCAGCGCCTATCAAACGTATATGGATAAAGACATCGTCCTTGGTCGACCATCCCAGCCAATCCTAGCCCTTTGGGGACTCGCCGATCGATCCCATTCCCCAGAGAACGCGTCCAGTGCGCTCAATTTTTCGGATAATGTCGAGCATGTTACCTTTGAAGATCTCGGGCATTTCTCGGAGCTAGAAGACACAAAGCGTATCTTTGACATCATTGAAAAATTTGTCGCTAATTGAACTCATTGAAGCCTCGAGCACTCAGGCCGGGCGGAAGAACCCATTGATCGTCAAGCGCCCCGATTCTGGATCGCTGGGGAGCGGCAATGCATTGTCGATCACGCCGCTATGCAGAGCCTTCCCGGGATATAAAATCAGGCTGTTATAGGCTGCGCCAAGATCTACAATCTTATCGAAATATGCTGCGCCTTCGGAAAAGTACCTTGCTGGCGGCAGGCCATTCGCCCGTACGTCTGCTTCAAGTTGTTCTTTGTAGATGGGAAACCGCTCTTCGGTGATGGTTTCAAAACCGGTTGATTTTTGCCGATAGAAAGCCGTTCCGCCGTGTCCGGAGTGATTGACGTAGACCATCACCGCAAACAGATTGTCGTCGAAGCCATCAAAATGGGGAAATCGTTGCAATGGCTTTAGACTCGCAGGCGGGTTAGTGACGATTGAATACCAAGCATCGCCCGTCCAGCGCCCCATGAGTTTTCCAAAATGAACATCTGCAAGCCGCGCAACCGCCCCGCAGAGTTGATCTAATAATTCAGGCTCAACAGGTGCACGCACCCCCGGATAGTGTGGATTGATGCGTGAAAATTCGTGCGATTTTGCCGCTTGTGTCACTGCGTCCGAGTCTTTGAAAAAACTAGAAACCTGGACGATTTCAATGCCCTCATTGCCGACTTTTTCCAGCCTCGAACCGGTCAGATCAACTTCAAATCGACTCATGCGTAATCACCAATAGATTCAATCTTCTAAGACGGAGCATTATCACCTTAACCCGGTCATTGAAAACAGCTATACAAAGCGTCAGACAAATAACGCGAATAAGTGAAAAAGGACCGCCCCTCTCGATGAAACGATCTAATGCTCCCATCGAAAAAATCATCATCGTAGGCGGCGGGTCTGCAGGCTGGATGACGGCCGCCGCATTGGCGAATGATCTTGGCGGGAGTTGCGAGATCACACTGATTGAATCCGAAGCGATTGGCACAGTCGGCGTCGGCGAAGCGACGATCCCGCCAATCCGCTATTTCAATCAGCGCCTCGGCATAGATGAGGCAACATTTGTTCGCGAAACGCATGGCTCTTTCAAGCTGGGCATTGAGTTCATCGACTGGTCGCGCCTGGGGCATTCCTACTTTCACCCGTTCGGACATTACGGCGCTGAGTTCGATCGTGTTCCGTTCTATCAGTTTTGGATGCGAGAGCATTTGAATGGCTCGGCCGCGCCGATCGATGAGTACTGTATGGCGTGGGCCGCCGCGAAAGCCGGCAAGTTCTCTCATCCGCTTAAAGATCCGCGAAACATCCAGTCGCGCTTCGATTACGCCTATCATTTCGATGCGACACGATATGCTGCCTATTTGAGAAAATACGCTGAAGCGCGCGGCGTTGTTCGTATCGCAGGCAAAGTCGTTGAGGCGAACTGTGATCCGGACTCGGGGTTCATTGAGACGGTGACCCTTGAAGATGCGCGCGCGTTTGGCGCCGACCTCTTCATCGACTGCTCTGGCTTCTTCGGGTTGTTGATCGAGAAGACGCTCGAAACTGGTTATCAAGACTGGTCGCATTGGCTGCCATGCAACCGCGCTGTCGCCGCCCCGTGCGAGAAGACGTCCGAGATCATCCCGTACACGAAGTCGACCGCCAAGTCGGCGGGATGGCAATGGCGTATTCCGCTGCAGCACCGAACCGGCAATGGTTACGTTTATTGCAGCGACTATCTCGAAGCGAGTGACGCGGAAGATACGCTTCTCTCTTCTCTCGACGGAGCGCCAACAGCGGACCCAAAGCACTTGCGGTTCGTGACCGGACGCAGAAACAAGTTCTGGTCTAAGAATTGTGTCGCAATTGGGCTTTCGGCGGGCTTTATGGAGCCCCTGGAATCGACCAGTCTTCACCTCATTCAATATGGCATTATGCGCCTGCTTGCTTTGTTCCCGGACAAGAACATGTCGCCCCTCCTCGCCGAAGAATATGATGCCCTGACCATCGCTGAGTATGAACGCATCAGAGATTTCCTGATCCTTCACTATAGCGCGACGCAGCGCGACGATTCAGAGTTCTGGAAATACTGCGCCAACATGCCGATCCCTGATCGGCTTGCTTACAAAATCGAGCATTTCCGAAGCCATGGCATGGTCATCTCTGACGAGCGCGAATTGTTTCATAATCCAAGCTGGATCGCCGTCTATCTCGGTCAGGACATTTTCCCGAACCGCGCACCGGCTATATCGGCCCATCGCTCCGATGTTCCGGTTGCAGAGCGTATGCAGGCCATTCAGTCGGCAATGACCAGCGCCGTTGATGCCATGCCGATGCATGAAGCGTTCATCGATCGCTACTGCAAATCCGACTTACAGTGAGCGTCAATGAAGGCTCGATGCTCGGGAAGGTCATCGGTCGCTCTCGCGATCAGGTTCTGAACATCGCTCATGAATTTCGAAAGCTGGTCTGACGAAATCCGGTTCGCCATCGCGTGAAAGCTTTTTGGCATTAGTCCCTGCCCGATCATCACCTGCACCCAGCTTGATTCTCGGAACAGATCGTCGGCATCCTTGTAGAGCAAGCCAGTGCCCTCAAACAGGTTCATCTTTTCGGTCAAACTGTCTGGCACCGACATGTTCTTGCAATAGCGCCAGAACTCCGAGTCTTCACGGTCGGTGCGATGATAGTGCAAGATCAAAAAGTCCCTGATCAGTTCATACTCATGACTGACTTGGCGATTGTATTCCGCCTCATAGGCGGGCGAGTAAGACGCATCCGGAAACACCTCGACGAGTTTCGAGACATTCGATTGAATGAGGTGGATTGAGGTCGATTCCAGCGGTTCAAGAAAGCCACTCGCAAGCCCTAAGGAGACACAGTTCTTGTGCCAGAATTTCGCGCGGCGTCCGGTCGTGAATCCGATGGATCTAGGGTCACCCTTCGGCGCGCTGTCTAAGTTTTTGA
Source organism: Henriciella sp. (assembly GCA_039970335.1). Taxonomy (GTDB): domain Bacteria; phylum Pseudomonadota; class Alphaproteobacteria; order Caulobacterales; family Hyphomonadaceae; genus Henriciella. The sequence goes on from JBDVMC010000014.1 coordinate 45,188, forward strand.
GGAGTGTTTCGCTGGCTTGATCCTCGCTCAGGAAATGATCGCAAAACACGTGGCCATTACCCGTGCGGTGCTGCAACGGAATACGCCATTGCCAGCCCGCATCGTGCGCCGTCGCCTTGGTGTAAGGAAGCAAGGGTTCCGTCGCCGCACTGCCCACTGTGACGGCCCGGTTGCAGGGCAGCCATTGTGACCAATCCAGATAGTCAACGCCGAGCGCTTGCCCAATGAGAAGACCGCGAAAGCCAGAGCAATCAATGAACAAGTCTCCAGAAACGGTCTCACCGCGCTCAAGCTGAACCGCCTCAATGAAGCCGCTCTCTGGCGCGAGCGCAACGTTGACGACTTTGCCTTCAACTCGCTTTACGCCATTCGCTTCGGCGTGCTTGCGCAAATACTTTGCGTAGAGGCCCGCATCGAAGTGGAACGCATAAGCCAGCCCCGTCATGCTGGTATTACCCACCCGGTCAAGACGTCCGAACTTGTGATCATAGGCCGCTTTATGATGCAGCGAATAATCCCACAGGCTGGCCGAATTTCCTTCAGCGCGGCTGCGTAGCCAATACTGATGAAAATGTAGGTTTGCGAGATTGATCCCGGCATCGCCAAAAGTGTGCAGATATGACTCGCCGATATGGCCCCAATTGTTGAACTCGATACCGAGCTTGAAGGAGCCATTTGTCTCGCGAACAAATTCATTCTCGTCGAGACCAAGAACACCATTCAATCGCCGGATTTGAGGGATCGTTGCTTCGCCGACGCCAACTGTTCCGATCGCATCCGACTCGATCAGCGTGATGTGAACTTGTTCGCCGAGCAATCTCGCCATTGCCGCAGCAGCGATCCAACCGGCTGTGCCACCACCGACAATGACCACGTTCTCAATGTGTTGCTTTTGCATCTTACTGTCCTATCCGGAACTTCAACGCTCGCCCAGAGGTTACAACCTGGGCAAATAGAAAAGGCCCGCACGATGACGGGCCTTTTCGGGAGGAAACTAACTCTTTTAGGGAGAGCTAGAATTTCTTGGACACGGTGATGTTGTAGGTCGTGCCATATTCTTCGTGCCGGCTTGGGAAGACCACGCTTGGATCGATGGTTTCCGCTTCAGTAATGAATGGCTCATTGGTCAGGTTGAAGATTTCGAAATTGACCGAAAGGCCTTCAAGCGAACCTGTTTCCCACTCATAGCCGACCTGCAAGTCAACGATGGTTTCGTCTTGCGCTTCTGCGCCGGTGAGAGAGCCATCAAATTGCGGCACCTCTGACAAGAAGCCAGACCGGTGACGTGCACTGATGCGCGAGCGCCAGCCATGATTCTCATAATAGATGTCGCCAGACCAGACATTGTCGGAATAGCCCGGAATACGAATGTCATCCCCAGAGATGGCACCTGACAAACTACTATCCGCATAAGTGTAGCTGGCATTGAAGCCGAAGCCTTCCAGCGTCTCTGGCAGATAGTCATCAAGGCTCATGCGAAGCGTGGCTTCGATACCCGTGATGGACCCGTCTGAAATGTTCTCCGGGAAGCTTGTGACCGCAGTCGCGGCTTGAGGGTTGGCAGCGATAAAGGCGTCCAACGCTGGAATGCCGATCGAGGTCAACTGCTCGGTGATATCCAGAGTATCGGATGCCGTTTCAACCCAGTCAGAGAGATCTTTGTAGAAGACGGCCACGGACAGCGCGGTCGTAGGGCCAAAATACTTCTCGTAAGACACATCCAATGATGTTGACTGGTAAGGCTCTAATTGTGGGTTACCGCCACTAATGCTGAAACACGAATTGGTTGGAAGCGTGAAGCCGACCAGAGAATCTGGGACGAAGTCGCCGTCCGTATCGGCGCAAACCTGGTTATTGATCGTGACCGTCTGATTGGCCGCCAAATTGTCCAGGCGAGGACGCGTCACCGTTTGCGCTGCGGCGAACCGCAAGAACGTATCAGGTGTTACCTCGAAAGACAGGTTAGCACTCGGCAAGAAATAGTTCTCTGAAAGACCAAGCGTCTGTTGACGTTCGCCGCCGCCTTGAAGGTTCGCGGTGGAAGATTGGTCAACGTCCAGATACTGGAAGCCAAAGTTACCGAAAACCGGCATACCATTGAACGTACTGTCGATTTCAGCCATCGCATAGAACGTGGTGATTTCTTCTTCGACCACCCATTCAGTATCGAATGTCGCCTTATCAAGCGTGTAAGTGCCGTCCGACAGGAAGCTGGATGGATCATACGCGATGATGTCCAGGCCGATATTTCCAGAATTGGTCGAGCCAACGATCCGATTGGTCGGAATGGCAAGAGAGCCGTTCACGAAGCTCGGTCCAGCCCGAAGGAAGTTCTCGTTCGAGTCAAAAGTCTTCTCGCGGTCGGTCAGCAAGATGCCGCCCTTCACGCCGCTGATGAACTTGTTTTCGACCGCATATTCCGCTTCGAGGCGCAATTGGTTCAATTCATCTTCGATCTTTGGTTGCTTGAGGAAGCCAACCTGGCCCCAACCACCTGGGTCGGTCAGCAGGACAACGCCGGGATCGGTGTAATCTAGTCCCGCTGCGATGCCGTACTCGCCATCATCGTCAAACCCAAAGCCCAATGTATCGGTTGGGCCTGCACCTGCGAAACCAGTTCCGCCGTAGGACTCATAGTCGATGTCATTACGGTCCAGCGTTGAACGCGCATAGTCGGCGGTCAAAGTGAGACGATCGGAGACGTCATAAGAGGTGTTCAAACCAACCGCGAAAATCTCAGCCGTGTTGCCCTCAGTATCCGTGCGCAGGAAGGTCGTGACATTGTTATAAGTCGCTGCATCTGCGAAACCGCTAGAGCCTTCGGTGCCTTGGAACTGAGCAGAAGACCAAGAGGCGATCGGTGTTTCAACACCGCGGAAGATGCCCGCATCTTCAGTGTCTGTGTAGAACGCGTCGATTGTGGTCTGCCAACGATCATTTGGTTCGAACTGAAGCGCACCCGCAACGGAAGTTCTCTCAAACTCACGCGACACCACACCCGTCCGAGGGTTATCAGAAGGATATACGAGCCCTGTCGCGGGATCGATCGAGCTCTGACCACTATTGGTTTTCAACTCACGCGATGTGAATTGTGTCGGGTTAGACTGGACCGTCGCCGCAAGAGACCAACCGATAGTGCCTGCAGCGTTCTGATCAATGTATGATCCGAACAGACGGTAGCCGTCTTCATCAAAGTCTGGGTTTGGCTGATCATTATCATTCAGAACATACTTGCCTGAAACGTTCAGCTTGCGCTCAGTGTAGTCGAGCGGACGCACAGTGCGCAGATCAACCGCGCCAGCGATACCGGTCGCCGCAAGTGTCGCATCAGGGGTCTTATAGACCACACCTTGCGCCACGAGCTCGGATGGGAACTGATCAAACTCAACGCCGCGATTGTTACCGGCAGAAACAACTTCACGTCCGTTCCAAAGCGCCAGAGAGAAGTCTGGGCCGAGACCACGGATCGAGATTTGCTGCGAACGACCACGCACACGTTGCGCCGTAACACCTGGCAAACGCGCAAGAGAGTCAGCGATTGAAAGGTCGGGCAGTTTACCGATATCTTCGGCCGAAATCGCCTCAATAATAGAGGTCGAGTTCTTCTTCGCATTCAACGAGTTTTGGATCGACCCACGAATACCGGTAACCGTGATAACGTCTAGCGTCGCCTCTTCATCCTCATCCGTAATTGGAGCGTCTTGTGCATAGGCTTGCGAGCTCACCGCCAAAGCGAGTGCAGCCGAACCTAGCAACCAACTCTTTTTGCTTGGAATTCTTGGTTTCAATTTATCCTCCCTGAAAATCGCACGCAGTCTTATGGACTCCATGACTATGTGACTCGTTCGTCTTATTGCAAATTTATGAAAACGCCAACCCCTCTCGCATAAAAGTCATGCGATTTAGCAAGGGTTATGTGACCTTAATGCACCATCATTGCCCAATACAAAAGGTGTAATGGCGCGATCGATGCTCAGAAACCAGCCAAAGCCGCATATTTCAAAGGAATGCAAAGTTTTGCAATTTTTTGCAAATGACTGCAAACGAATGCAGGATCGGAGGAATTTCTGCCTAAGGCGCGCCGCAAGACGCGCGGACGATCAATTCGGCCGGGATACGGTCATTGTCAGGACCGCGTTGACCCGAACTGTCGAGCAGCTTGGAAACGAGCACGCGACCCGCTTTACCTGTATCCTGATCGATCGTGCTGAGCGGAACTTCCGCGTAAACGCCGAATGGCACATTATCGTACCCGACGACGGAGATATCATTCGGAACCGACAATCCCGCGCGGCGTATGGCCTGAATAGCGCCGAGAGCGATCAAATCACTGGCTGCAAAGATCCCATCAAAATCCGCCTTCTCGGCAATCAAAGTCTCAACCACCGCTCTCGCGGATGCGACCTGAAAGTGCGACGGCACAAGCAGACGATCTTCGTATTCCAGTCCGGACAACTCTAGCCCCTCGCGGTATCCACGCATTCTTTGAGCCGCCTCTGGCGCATCTGAGTCGCCGAGGAAAATAATGCGCTTTCGGCCCAGCCGCGCCAGGTGCGAGGTCGCCCGGCGACCTCCCGCAATATTGTCGCTTCCAACCGAACAATACCCTTGCTCGGGCAGCGCCGCACCCCAAACCACAAACCGGTCTTCGACGTCCGCGAGACGGTTGAATGCCTCATGCAATGTCGACTGCCCCAAAAAGATCACGCCATCAGAGCGACTGGTCGACATGGCCGTCGCCAACTCTTCGTAAGAAGATGGCGCAATGTAACTTAGCAGAATATCGCAACCGCGCTCACGTGCCGCGTCTCCGATGCCCGCCAACAGTTCGAAGAAGAACGGGTCAGCCATACGGCCTTCTCGGCTTTGCGGCCGCGGCACGACGATCGTTATGGTCGCGTTCGCGCCAATCGGCCCAGCCGGCATATAATCGCGAAACGGATAATCGAGCTCGCGCGCCAATTTCCAGATCTTCTGCTTGGTGCGCACATTAACGGCGGGGCTGTCATTCAAAGCCCGCGAAGCCGTAGAGATCGAAACACCCGCCTGCTTGGCGAGATCCTCAAGTCTTGTCGTCGGCTTCGGTTCCATCATCCACTCTCGTTTCTTATAGCGCGCGGAGCCAAACTCCGGTGCGCGCAGATATGACCCGAGTGCTTAGCAGATCTTCCTTAAGAGGCCTTGAAGACAGGACCAGATCGCCCTTATCCATAACCACATCAGGCAATGGTGCAGGCGTGTTTGAGAAGTTGAAAACCGCCTGGATCGCTGGGCCGTCACCGCTGCGTCGAACACAGAGCAACGCATCATCATCGCTGCCCTCGAATGTCATCGCGCCGCTGACCAATGCTTCTAGCCGCTTACGGGTTGCCAACGCCTCTTGGGTAAACCGCATCACGCTATCATTGCCTTGCTGCCGATCCACGGCCAGTTTTGTATGCTCCGGATCAACCGGCAACCAAGGCTCGGCACTGGAGAAGCCGGCGTGCAGCTCAGCCGCCTCCCATGGGATGGGCGTGCGCGCGCCATCTCGGCCAAGCGTCTTCGGCCAGTTCATGATCGCCTCTGGATCCTTCAGATGCGAGAACGGCACCTGCGCTTGCGGCAGACCGAGCTCTTCGCCCTGATAGATGATCGGATTGCCGCGCAAGGTCAGCAACAACATCATGTAAAGACGCGCCATTTCATCCCGGTGCTCAGGTGACGCCCATCTGGTGACAGCGCGGGGTGCGTCATGGTTCGAGAACGCCCAACTGGGCCATCCTTCGCGATCGGACTGATCCCAAAGGTTTGCGGATTGAATGACCCGGCCAGCGCTAAGCTCAGGCGCATATAGAAAATCGAAATTATATGCGGAATTCAGGCGCGCCTCACCATCGGTGAAGGCCTTCATCTCGTCGATTGGATTGGCGCCGCCCACTTCGGCAACGGTGAACACGTCCGGATAGTCATCCAGCATCGCTCGGAATTTTTCGATGAAGCCAACAATTTCCGGCTGAGACATGTTGTAGGTCTTCAGCTGCATATCGAAGGATCGCGTTGCCTCATGCGCCGAGACGCCAGACGGCGGGTTATCCCGCAAACTCTGATCGTGCATTGCAAAGTTGAGCGCATCGAGGCGAAACCCGTCAACGCCGCGGTCCAACCAAAACCGCCCTGCCGAGATCAATGCCTCTTGCACTTCCGTATTGTGCAAATTCAGATCCGGCTGCTCTTTCAGGAAGTTGTGAAAGTAGTACTGCCCTCGGCGTGCGTCCCATTCCCAACTCGGCCCACCGAAAACAGATTGCCAATTATTTGGCGGCGAGCCATCCGACTTTGGATCAGCCCAGACATACCAATCCGCACGCGGATTATCTCTGCTGCTGCGCCCCTCAATGAACCAGTCATGATGATCTGACGTGTGCGAGTAGACTTGATCAATAATCACCTTCAGTCCGAGCGCGTGCGCCTTGGCGACGACCGCATCGAAATCTTCAAGCGTTCCGAAGATCGGGTCGACCCCGCAAAAGTCAGCAACATCATAACCATAATCAGCCATCGGCGATGTAAAGAAAGGCGAAATCCAGATGCCATCAACGCCGAGCGACGCAATATGATCGAGCCCCTGCAGGACACCGTTCAGATCCCCTATTCCATCGCCATTAGTATCCCGGAAACTACGCGGATAGATCTGATAGATCACGGCGCCTTTCCACCATGGCAGCTCTGTCATCGCCGAGTGGGTCACGGCATTTTCTGCAGCCTTCACATCTGTCATCAGTCGACCTCAAACTCTGACTTGCAAACCACGACACCCAATGCCGGAACCGTCATCGCATAGCTCGTCGGCGCTGTCACAGTCGTGCGACAAAGCCCGAGAAGCGACGAAAACGCATCCGCGCGACCATCGACAGGAACATTCACTTTTTGCGCCTGCTCTTCCGCATTGATTGCGACAACGATCTCGACGCCCGCCTCATAGTCGACCCGGGAGAAAACAAACAAACTGTCGTCGCGATGCGCGAGACGGGTCAGCTGCTCGCCGCGGCGCAGCGCCGGTTCAGCCGTTCTGATTTTGGCAAAGCTTTGAATGGCCAGGTAGAGCGGATGCTCTGTGTCGAAGTTTTCTTCCGCCGTCGTCGCATCCGTGCCGATAAGGTCATTGTCATTATAGAGATCGGTTTGGCTTGGGAACATGTTCTCACGCGCCAGGCGGTCTCCGCCATCTGAGACGAAGCCCTGCTCGTCGCCATAATAGATCGTCGGCACGCCGCGCCCGAAGAACATCAGAGCATTGGCAAGACGCACCCGGGCGAACAATTCTTCATCGCTCATGCTGGGGTCCGACTCGCGCAAGAAACCGGAGAACCGTCCCATATCGTGATTGCCCAAAAAGGTTGGCAACTGACGCGCGGTTTCTGTACCATTCTTGTAGATGACGTCGGCGCGGTAGAGCTCGTCCATGAACAGCCCAGGCTTGCCGTCAACGATCAAACCTTTTGCGCTGGCCGTGAAAGCGAAATCCAGGACGGTCGGCAAACCAGCGCTGGTGGTAAAACGCGCAAGGTGTTGCGGCTTTTGATCATCAACATAGACCTCTCCAAACATGTGGAAATGGTCAATTCCGAGATCGGACGCATGATCGAGAATAGCTGGCGCAAATTGTTGCCAGAACTCGTCGCGGACATGCTTCGCCGTATCAATCCGAAAGCCATCCACGCCATAAGTCGAAATCCAATCCTTATAGATATCGATCATGCCGGACAGCACCGCCGGATGAGCCGTGTTTAAATCATCGAGGCCCGCAAAGTCGCCATATAGAGAGTCCTCGTCGACAAAATCGGTATCGCCGCGATTATGGTAATAGAGGGGGTCGTTCAGCCATTCCGGCGTCTTCACACCGTCAAATCGATCCGGCACAAATGGCGTATAGGCCCAAGTCGGATCGCTCAGCTTGGCGAAGTTCTCTTCGGTTTGATGAACCCCATCATCCCCCATGAATCCCTCATTGATCGACGCCCCATCGCTCGCGCGGCGCGTCCAGGGATAGTCGCCGATATAGCGATAATCGCATCGGAAGGTTGGACCGCCCGTCACCGCTGGATCATGGCATTCACGATAGGAGATGATGTCCGCCGTGTGGTTAGTGATGATGTCCATATAGACCTTCATCCCGCGCGCGTGCGCAGCGTCGACAAAGCCCTTAAAATCTTCTCGCGTACCGATATGTGGATCGACATTTGTGAAATCGGTAATCCAGTAACCGTGATACCCAGAGGACTCTTCCCCGTCGGGCCCTTGCACCGGGTTGTTTTCAAAGATTGGCGTCAACCAAATCGCCGTAACGCCCATCCCTTGAATGTAATCCAGGCGCTGCGTTAGCCCCTTCAGATCGCCGCCATGATAGAACCCAAAGTCGGTAGGGTCGTAGCCGTCTTTTAGGCGACCGCCCTCGATTCCGCCGCGATCGTTAGAGGCGTCTCCATTCTCAAAGCGATCAGGAAGGACGAAGTAAATAATCTCATCTTCGATCTGACGGTCAGCATAATCGGCGCGCTCAGCCTCTACAGACGGAAGCGCTTTCACCTCTTCGCCTGTCGCACACGCAGTCACAGCAAGCGCCGAGAGAACGGCTCCCAAACCCAAGCTCAAGGCGTTTCTTTTAAAACGGATGACAACCTCCCCTGGACCCACTAATTCAGGCCTTCACGCCTATTCTTTTCATCATTTTGCAATATGCGCAAGCTCTGAATATGTAATGCTATATGACTTTATGGAAGATTATGGCGAATTACAATTTACTAATTGCAATGATTTGCAAAACAGTCATACTCCCCCAAAAGCCCCGGGAGAATGAGATGCAACACCTGATTGCCGCAAGCCTTACCATGATCCTCGCAGGCCTTGCCTCCGGGTGCACCACGCAAGCCCAAGACCAAGTTCCTACATATACAGTGACGGAAGATGCCGCCAGCCAAGGCACCGCGACCATCGCCTCCCCGTCGGGTGATCTGGAACTCACGCTCAACGCAGAGAATGGCACACCGTCCTGGAGCGCCAAGTGGCGGGGCGAAACCGTCATCGAACCGTCAGCCCTTGGTCTGGTATTCGAAACCGGGCGCGACCTTAATCAGCAAATGCGGCTCACCTCCGTAGAGCGATCCTCAACCGACGAAACCTGGCAGCAGCCATGGGGCGAACGCAAATATGTCCGCGATCATTCAAACGACATGCTCGCTCAGCTCGCGTTTATGGACGGCACCCCAGCCATGGCCATCCGCCTGCGCGTCTTCGATGGCGGCCTCGGCTTCCGGTACGAAGTACCTGATACTGGTTCGCGCAAAATCACCGATGAGCTGACGGAGTTTCGGATCGCGTCTGACGCCAAGACCTGGTGGATACCGGCCGCCGGCTGGAACCGTTACGAGGAACTCTATTTCGAGACCGCGTTGAGCGGCGTGCATCGCGCACATACGCCGATCACGATGGAGTTGCCGGACGGCGGGCCTTTTGTGTCTATCCACGAGGCAGCTCTGATCGATTATGCAGGCATGTGGCTCAACCAAAGACGCCCCGGAATTCTGGAGGCAGACCTCGCCCCATGGTCCGATGGCGCGAAAGTCAAAATAGAAGGCGCGTTCGTTACACCTTGGCGGACCGTGCAAGTTTCAGATCGCGCAGCCGGGCTCGCAAATTCCGATTTGATTCTGAACTTGAACGAACCGAACAAGCTCGGCGACGTCTCTTGGGCCAAGCCAAGTAAATATGTCGGCATCTGGTGGTGCATGCATATCAGAGAGTGCACGTGGGGCTCTGGCGAGATACACGGCGCTACGACCGAGCGAACAAAATCCTATATCGACTTCGCGGCGGAGCATGGCTTTGACGGGGTTTTGGTCGAGGGTTGGAATTTTGGCTGGGATGGCGACTGGTTCTCGAATGGCGAGATCTTCAGCTTCACGGAAGCCTATGCAGATTTCGACATCGAAGCGCTCTCAGCTTATGGCGCCGAAAAGGGCGTCTACCTGATCGGTCACCATGAAACGTCCGGCGCGATCACAAATTACGAAGAACAGTTTGAAGCCGCATATGCACTCTATCAACGCCTTGGCATTCCCGCCGTGAAAACCGGCTATGTCGCGGATGGCGGCGAGATCTCGCGCCGTGATGCTGACGGTAAGATCTACAAAGAGTGGCATGACGGGCAATACGCCGTAAACCACCACACGCGTGCCTTGGAGCTGGCGGCAAAACATCAGATCACAATCAATGCGCATGAACCGATTAAAGACACTGGGCTAAGACGAACCTATCCGAACGCGTTCTCTCGCGAAGGCGCGCGCGGCCAGGAATACAATGCCTGGGGCGTGCCGCCCAATGATCCCGCGCATACGACCATATTGCCATTCACGCGCATGCTGTCCGGGCCGATGGATTTCACGCCGGGGATCTTTGACCTGAGTTTCGGGAAATCCCCTGAGGAAGATCCGCGCGTCCAAACCACGCTGGCAAAACAACTCGCGCTCTATGTGCTGCTGCACAGCCCGATCCAGATGGCGGCCGACCTGCCCCGCAACTATGAGGCTCGTCCGCAGGCGTTTGAGTTTATCAAAGACGTCCCCGTCGATTGGAGCGAGTCGATCATGCTGGACGGCTATCCGGGTGACTATGCCGTCATGGCGCGTAAGGATCGCAACTCGAACGCCTGGTATCTCGGGGCCGTCACCGATGAGAACGCCCGCACAATTGAGATCTCCCTCAGCTTTCTGGAAGAGTTCGCCTATGAAGCCAAAATTTATCAGGACGGTGAAGAGGCGGATTGGCGCTCCAATCCGTATCCGCTCAACATCTCTTTCAAAACGGCTCAGCAGAATGACCAAATGACGCTGACGCTCGCGCCGGGTGGCGGGACCGCGATCGCCTTCATCCCAGTAGAATAAACCCCGCACCCACAAAGCGCTCGCAGAAGCGTTTCAGGGAGGAATTTTAGAATGCTCATACGCGCCGCTCTCGCCCTCACCATGCTCGCCCTCACGGCGTGTACGACCCCTGCACCTGTTTCGCAGACAGAGGCCGCGGGCTATGCGCCGGCTCCTTATGTTCAAGTGGCGCACCCTGACTGGGCGGCAGACGCCGTCATCTATCAGATCAATACGCGGCAATTCACGTCCGAAGGCACTTTTCGGGCTGCTCAGGAACAGCTGCCGCGATTGAAAGAGCTGGGCGTCGATATTCTATGGCTGATGCCAATTCATCCGATCGGCGAGGTCAATCGCAAAGGTACGCTCGGCAGCCCCTACGCCATCAAAGACTATTTCGGCGTCAATCCAGAGTTTGGAACCGAAGATGATTTCCGCGCCTTCGTCGACGCCGCGCACGCGCAAGGTTTAAATGTGATCCTGGACTGGGTGGCCAATCATACAGCATGGGACAATCCCCTCGTGACCGAGCATCCAGATTGGTATGAGACCGATTGGAAAGGTGACTTCCACCCTACGCCTTGGACAGATTGGGCCGACATAATCGATCTCGATTATTCCAACCCAGGGCTGCGCGCCTACAAAACCCGCGCCTTGAAATATTGGGTCGAAGAATTTGACGTGGATGGCTACCGCGCCGACGTCGCTGGCTTTGTGCCCCTCGATTTCTGGGAAACCGCTCGTGCAGAACTGAATGAGATCAAACCCGTCTTCATGCTCGCCGAGTGGCAACAACGTGACCTACACCGCAATGCATTCGACGCGACCTATGCCTGGGCTTGGAAAGAAGCGGCGCAGCGCATTGCCAAAAGCCAGTCTGATGCTGGAGATCTTCGCGGTTACTTGAGCGAACAGATTTCCACCTGGCCGCTCGATGCGTATCGGATGCTGTATACCGAAAACCATGACCAGAATGCTTGGGACGGCTCAACGCGAGACATATATGGCGACGCCTATCACGCCATGCTGACGCTTTCTTTTGTGACTGAGGGCATCCCTCTGATCCACAACGGACAGGAAGTGGGCAACCAAAACCAATTGGAGTTCTTTGAGCGCGACCCAATCGCTTGGGGCGATTACCAGCATCCCGACGGAGATTTGATCAAACAGCTGATAGAGATCAAGACCACCAATAAGGCTTTGCACAATGGCGCATCCGGCGGCCGGATCATCCCCGTCTCGACAGATAATCCCAGTCAGATCCTGAGCTTTGCACGAGAGAAGGACGGCAATCGCGTGCTCGTTCTTTTCAATCTCTCCAGAACCACGGCGAGCTTTAGTGTAACTGACGGTCCAGCCGAGGGCGCATGGACTGACGTCTTCACGGGCGCGGGTATGAACATAGACTTTGGCGCCGAAACAACGCTCGCCCCCTGGCAGGGCAAAATTCTGATAATCAACAAAAAAGATACTTAGCGGAGGAAGCAAATGGCTGTTGCAGGAGGCACCGCAAGCGCGGACGACAATCGACGAAAACCGGAACTCAACCTGTTTCAGATTGTGAATATGTCGTTTGGCTTCTTCGGCATTCAGATCGGCTTCGCGCTTCAGAACGGCAATGTCAGCCGGATCTTCCAGACCCTAGGCGCGGATATGAGCACGCTGCCACTGCTTTGGCTGGCCGGGCCAATCACCGGCCTGATCATGCAGCCTATTGTTGGGTATTTCAGCGATAAGACCTGGGGCCCACTGGGGCGCAGGCGTCCCTATTTCCTGATCGGCGCAATCCTCACGACGCTCGCACTCTTCATCATGCCGAACTCGCCCTACCTCTGGGTCGCGGCAGGCACGTTGTGGATTTTGGATGCCAGCCTGAACATCACGATGGAACCTTTTCGAGCCTTCGTCGGCGATATGTTGCCCAGCAAACAGCGCCCACTTGGCTATTCGATGCAGACCATCTTCATTGGCGCAGGGGCTGTGCTCGCCAGCATCGCTCCGTTCGTTTTCAATGCGCTTGGTGTTTCAAATGAAGCTCCTGCAGGGGTCATCCCGGACAATGTCCGTTGGTCTTTCTATATTGGCGGCGTCGCATTGCTGCTGGCCGTCTTGTGGACGGTGTTCTCGACCAAGGAATACTCGCCAGAGGAACTCGAAGCGTTCGGCAAGGATGAAGACAATATCTTCGAACAAGAAGGCGGCCTTGCCGCTGAGGAGCGACCTGCCTCAGGTTTCTTCGCCAAATGGGGTGGCATCATCGCATTGGCTGGCGCTGCGTTCACGGCCGCGGTCTATGCGCTAAGCGGTGACCAACAATTCTATATTCTAGGCGGCGGATTGATCCTGCTAGGGCTGCTCTATCTCTGGAACAGCCAACTAGTGAAATCTGATCGAAACGCGCGGAATTTCCTTTCGGATGTTTTGGGCGATCTCACCACGATGCCGAGCGTCATGAAGCGATTGGCATTTGTCCAATTCTTCTCGTGGGTCGGCCTTTTCATCATGTGGATCTACACGACGCCAGCCGTCGCGCTGCAAGCTTGGGGAACCGCTGATGCAGCCTCGGCGGCATACCAGGACGCCGGTGACTGGGTCGGTATCATGTTCGCAGTCCAAAACGGCGTCGCAGCCCTCTACGCCTTTGTCATCGCTAGCATTGCCCGCCGTGTTGGCACGCGCGGTTTACATGCGTTCAACCTGCTAGCAGGCGCGGCTGGATTTGTTGGCTATCATCTGTTCGGCTCGCAATATGGATTGCTGATCCCGATGGTCGGTCTCGGCATGGCCTGGGGATCCATCCTGGCGCTGCCTTATGCGATCCTTGCGGATGCGTTGCCGGTTCGGAAGATGGGCATTTATATGGGGATCTTCAACTTCTTCATCGTGCTCCCACAAATCCTGGTCGGCGGAACGATGGGTCCTATCCTGCGCTCGCTCGAAAACAATGTCGCGCCCATGGTTGGCGGCGTGCCGTTACTCGCCGTCCTGTTCGGGGCCGGGAGCTTCTGTCTCGCTGCGTTTGCGATGAGTTTTGTGAAAGTTGATGGTGGTCTAGACCGTACGCCCGTGAATTAGGACCGTAGCGGGTGGCTCAATCTTGAATCAGCTGACTTGTTTCTCTTCGTAGCTGACGAAGGATTGCAACCATTCTTTCGCTCGTTCAGCATTCATTGGGCGGGCGAAGTGAAACCCTTGAACGTGATGCGCGCCGGCTTCCAAAGCGAACCTGATGGCCTCTGGTGTCTCGACCCCTTCAGCAACAACATTCATGCCGAGCATGCCGGCAAGCTTAGCGCTGGTCTGTACGGTGAGACGGGAAAACTCGTCATCGACGCAAGACAGCATGAACTTGCCATCAATCTTCAGCTCAGTGAATGGGAAGGTGCGTAATTGCTCAATGCCCGTTGCGCCGGTTCCAAAGTCATCAATGCTCAGCTTGAAGCCGTAAAGACGCATCAGCGATAACACTTCCAATGAGGTTGCGGTGCATTCCAACAAATGGTCTTCGGTGATTTCTAGCGTCACGCATTTAGGCTCAAGACCGACATTCTGCACAACCGTCAGCAAGCGATCGGGAAGCCCTGAATCCTGAACCGCGAGCGGCGTCAAATTGAAAGCGAGATGGATCACGCCGAGATCTTCTTTCCAACCTGCCGTTTCATGGCCGGCACGCGTGATCATGTGGCATAAGGCGTCAATGCTCAGTCCATAATTCTCGATGGCATCGAGATAGCGTTTGGGCGCCGGTGAATTTTCCGCGTCTTTGACATGGCGCATCAAGACTTCGAAACCGGCTATGGACCGGGTCTCAAGATCCACCTTGGGCTGATAGAATGGAATAAGATCGCCCTGGGCCAGCGCGTCGATCACTTGATCTCTGGAGATTACACGATGAAGTTCACGAGGGCGCGCATCGCTCAACACATTAATCAAGGTGTGCAGTTTTTCCACGTTTAATGGCTTGCTTAGAACCCCTAGAATATTGATGTTCAACGCCTTTGCCATGTTCCGAACGGAACGCAACAAGCTCGGATCTTCGCTTGAAGCGATGATGACCCCGCCGGCAAAATTTGCACGTGCCAATTCTCGAACCACATCGACGCCCGTCATGTTTGGCATTTGCAGGTCAACAATGATCAGGTCGATGATAGACCGCGCATTCATCAGCTTCTCGATCCCAATGACCCCATCATCGGCAACATCAACATGCGCGATGCCACCTGAGATCAAACCCTCGCTTAAAACGATTTGAAATAGAGGGTCGTCATCGATGACCAACGCACTGGAGAATACAGCACGGTTGCCAGTCATCTTGGTCTTTTCGTCATGTCTATTCAGCATCTAATTCACCAGTTTCGCCTGAATTTCGGTCACGGGACCGACGCCGTCAGGTACGGGAATGTCGGAGAGGTGGTAGTCAGTTCTCAATACGAGGTTTGGCCCGTCTTGAAGTTCAAACGTGTCAGCGATGATCACCGTATATTCGGATTGATCCGCAATTGGCCTGCGGCCATCGATCAGGAGCTTTCCATTCGGTAGATAGATCGTGCCAACCATGCGACGTGCATTATCGCTGCGGATGTAATGGCTCGGCTTTGTAAGTCCCGATGTCTTCCCTTTGCCTTTGCTAACAACGCCATCATTTGGGGAAGAGAAAAACAGCAGCCCGGTCATCAAGCCTTCTTTCGGCGCTGAGATCGAGACCGTTGCCTCATAGTCGAACTGGAGTTTTGCATCTGGTCCAGACAGGTAGAAGCCAACATAATCGCCGTTCAACGTTCCATTATTGGTCACGTGGAGCGGGCCACCTGTCAGGATATACTCACCAGGCTTCAAGTTCGCCGTGCCCGCATCGATTGTTATGCCGCCGCAATAGGTGCCAGGTTCAAGCGTCTCCGTCGCGATCACGACTTTATTGTTGAAGTCGCAAGTCTCTACCTTGGGGGTGGGACGCATTTCGAGAGGATCGGCGATAGGGGTACAATCTTCAACCGCGTTATAATTCGCAACCCGGTTGCCGTCTTGATACCCGCCGACCGTACAAATTAGGTCAGCAGATATTTGAGCTGTGGTATCGACAAAGACAGAGTTTCTATTGCTAGAGTTTGAATAGATGCCGCAAGTCTCCGCAGTGATGCGCGCACGACTGCGAACCCTAATCGTGCTGATCGACTCACCCGACAAGCCAATCATACATATATTGCCGCCTTGTCCGGCCAAGCGCGCGGTCGCCGACGCAGACATCGTCTTCATCGATGATTTGATCAGTGCGAAGTTGGACCGTGGCTCAGCCGTGACCGAGACATAAACTTCGCGCTCTTCCAAATTCACGCGAGTCTCTATGCTGTTAATATTGGCGCTGGCCTCACCGCTCTGTGCATAAGCAGCAGCGATCGACTTTATGCGGGCCTCATCGCCGGTCGAAACGGCAAATTCTTGGACGGCGGCCAAAGATGCATTGTCGGCTAGGTCTTGCAGGGACGACTGTTGATTAGACACGGACATCAAGTCCAAGCTGCCGCCAATGACCGCCATAAGCACGACACACACCACTGCGCCAGGCACAGCGATATTTCCCGAACTATCGGTAAATTTGCGGCGTAATCTATTCACTCTCTGTCCCCGTCGAGTGTGGTTTTTGGCCATCCTGGCGCTGTTTCTTCTGACCTAAATAGCAAAATATAGTCACGAAAGCGCAAAGTCAGTCGGTTGAATTTGATCGAATTTTTCAGCTGGGGTTTTTGTCATTCTTGACCATAATCTGCGATAGGTCCGGTCATTCAAGATAGCACTGAGCCCGCATGACGCCGCACCGGATCAAATTCTTCAACTCTATCCGATTTCGGCTCTCGGCCATTATCGCAGGCGTCATCGTATTCGCGATTTCAGCCTTGTCAGCGTATAATGCCGCGCAGAGCCTGGACCGCGAAACCGATAATTTCCGCACCCTCACCGCTGGCGCGGCCACAGCCTATGCGGCAGCTATCAGCGACGATGTTGCTGAGCAAAACAAGATGCAAGCGTTATCGGCTTTGCGCGGTATCCGCGATTTACAGAGTATCGTGCAGACCGATGTCACGCTGCCGAACGGCGACGTTTTTGTTGAGCTTGGGACCGGCGCCTGGCTCCTCAATCAGGACAAGGTTGAAGACTCCCTTTGGCGCGTGGATCAAATCCGAATTGAAATTCCAATTGTGAAAAGCGGAGAGCAAATCGGCACGCTTGGTATGTTGGCCGATATCAAACCGCTGCGCGCGCAGATCTTTCAAAGTCTGATGCTGACCATTGCCTCCTCGATTATGATCGCGCTGATTGGGATTTTGCTGGCACAAGTTTTTGTCTCGCGGCTGACAGCCCCATTGCAAGCCCTGACAAAAGAAATGGCCAATATTCGCGATGGCCGGGCTTTAAACGTTGCCGATCTGAAAGAGCGCAGTGACGAGACCGGTTTGCTGACAAAGACCTTCACCGACATGATCGGCACGATCCATGAGCGCGACCGCGAAATCGCGAAACACATGGATACGCTTGAAGACACGGTCGATGAGCGCACGCGCGATCTTCGAATTGCGCGTGATGATGCTGAAGCCGCCAACGCCGCGAAGTCCGACTTCCTCGCGACGATGAGCCATGAGATCCGCACACCGATGAATGGCATGATGGTGATGGCTGAAATGCTCGGAGCGGCCGACCTCACACCGCGCCATAAGCGCTATGCCGATATTATTCATCGCTCTGGAAACAGCTTGCTGACGATCATCAATGATATTCTCGACCTTTCAAAAATCGAAGCGGGTCAGCTCGATCTTGAGATTATCCCGGTCTCCCCCGAACGGCTTGCGACGGATGTCTCCAGCCTATTCTGGGAGAAAGCGCGCTCATCGAAGCTCGAGCTTGCAACCTATGTTTCGCCGAGGGTTCCGCAAGAAATTCTCGCCGACCCTACGCGTTTGAATCAAGTGATCTCCAACCTGGTCAATAATGCGCTGAAGTTCACCGAGACGGGCGGTGTCCTCATCCATATCGACGCGGAACAGCGTGAGGACAAATTGATCACACTCAAGTTTGAGGTGATCGATACTGGCATCGGCATACCGGAAGATAAAGTTGATCAAATCTTCGAGTCTTTCTCGCAAGCCGATCAATCAACCACACGGCAGTTTGGCGGCACGGGTCTGGGCCTCACGGTCTGTCGTCGGCTTGTCACCGCGATGAATGGAAAGATCTGGGTGACCAGCCAAGTCGGGCAAGGCAGTGTTTTCCATGTTGAGATCCCAGTGGAAATGCAAGTGCGCGCTCCTGATTTCGCAAGCGCTGATTTGAGCGTTGGAATTAAGCTTCCAAAGGGCGTTTTGAAACGCTCTGTCGCTCAATCATTGAAAGACCAAGGCTGCAAAATCAAAGACACGCAGCCGGATTTCTGGATTTCGAATTCAGTTGAAATCGGCGACGAAACTGAGCCGGTCATCTTGCTCAGCGATTTGGGCGACACAAAAGCGGATCGATTGCTCAGCACAGGACAAGCGGTAGATCTAATCGCCAATCCGTTCGACCGTGCGGACATCGCAGAGCTTCTGCAACGCGCCAAAATGAGGAATTATCGCGGCATCGCGGCGCTTGAGGAACAAGTGAGCGATAAAGGTACACTCAAACAGTTTGAGGGCCTGCGCGTGCTCGCGGTCGATGATAATGCGGTCAACCGCGAGGTCTTGCGCGAAGCCCTGTCGACATTGCACGCCGAGGCGGTGTTCGCAGAAGACGGGCAACAGGCTTTAGAAGCGTTCCAGTCAGAACATTTTGATATTGTCCTGATGGACGGATCCATGCCGGTTATGGACGGCTTTGAATCGACGCGCCGCATGCGCGCCTTTGAAGCCTCTGGATCTATCCAACCCACACCGATATTTGCCCTCACAGCGCAGGTTGTCGGCGAGACAGAGTCGGCTTGGAGCGATGCTGGCGCGGACGGGCACATCCTCAAACCTTTCACCCTGGAAAAACTGTCATCCGTTTTTACGGAGATCGACACCACACCCGAAAATGCTGAAGAGGTTGAGGTCAGCCCACCAAATCCAGGAAGCATTCATAAGCTGTTCGACCCTGAAACGCTTGCTCAACTCGACTCTCTTGGCAGCGATCCCGGCGGCATTCGGGGCAAGGTTTGGAGCATGTTCGAAGACAAAGCTCCGGCCATGCTCAAAGACCTGCATGCGGCCCTTCAGAGCGATGATAATGGCGAGCTCGCGCGCAAAGCGCACGCCTTGAAATCGATGGCTTTGAGTTCAGGGTTAAGCGGGCTTGCTTCTGCCCTGCAAACGCTCGAAGAACATGCGAAGGTTCCTAGCGACCGAACGTCATATTCCGAAGCATTGGCGCCAATCCAATCGGTTTACGATGCGACGCTGATTGAAATGAAGGCCCACGCGAGCGTATAAGCTCAAATTGAATTTATTGACATTTTGGATGCCATTTGTGAGGTTGCGTCAGGAGGAACTTGACCGATGCAATCACCCCAGCGCTTAGAGCTTTTGGGAGCCCCTGGCTCACCCTATACGAGGAAAATGCTGGGCCTTCTGCGCTATCGAAGACTTCCCTTCTCTGTCTATTGGGGGGCAACCAAGTCGCCGGAAGGATATCCCGAACCCAAAGTTCGACTCTTGCCAACCTTCTATTTTCCCGACGGAGAGGATGGCGCATTGGTGCCGGTTACAGACTCAACACCGATCATTCGGCGATTGGAAAATGAGTATGATGGGCGTTCTGTCATTCCAACCGACCCTACCCTGCACTTCCTGAACAACTTGATCGAGGATTACGGCGATGAGTGGCTCACCAAAGCCATGTTCCATTTCCGCTGGGCGCACGAAGCCGATTGGAAGAATGCCGCTCCTTTGTTGGTTTTCTGGAACACCAACACTGTGGATGAAGCGGAAGCCAAGCAGTTTGCTGACTATTTCGCTGAGCGCCAGATAGAACGCCTCTACGTAGTTGGGTCGAACGAGATTACCGCACCAACGATCGAAGACTCCTATCGACGCCTGATTGAGATTTTGGACACGTTGATCGCCCGTAAGGGTTTCGTGCTTGGCGGCCGGCCATCGTCTGCAGACTTCGCGCTGTTTGGACAATTGTCGCAGCTCGGCATAGTTGAACCCACGTCCGCGGCCATCACGACTGAAACCTCATACCGTGTTCGTGCCTGGATCGATTTAATGGAAGATCTCTCTGGCCTCGATCCGCAAGACGGGGATTGGTTCACCGCCGAAGAAGCGCGCGAAGCCCTGACGCCGCTTCTCGCCGAGATCGGACGCACATATGCCCCGTCAATGATTGCCAACGCTAAAGCCACTCTAGAGGGCGCAGAGACGTTCGAAACGGAAATTGATGGACGGCCCTGGACTCAACCCGTTTTCAAGTACCAGGCAAAATGTCTGCAATGGCTGCGTAATGATCATACAGCTTTGTCAGACAATGAACGTGGGGCCGTCGACTCTCTGTTGGTCGGCACCGGTTGCGAAACCCTTTTTGAATAGGACGCGTTAGAATGCTGAAGAAAATTCTGATTGGTCTCGTCGCGGCGATATTGGCAGCAGGTTTGCTCGCTTGGTTTAATCGCGGAACGATCCTGACCAGCATCGTCCTAAATCGTGCGAAAGCGAATAAAACTGTGATCGCGGAGCATCGGCCGGTTGAGTGGCAAAATGGGCCGACCACCGCCGGAACGCCGCTATCGGAACGTCCTCCAAATATCGTTTTCATTCTGCTCGACGATTTCGGGTATAATGACCTAACGACCTTTGGCGGCGGCGTTGCTGACGGCCGAGTGCCCACACCAAACATCGACAAATTGGCCGCTGACGGCGCGATATACACACAAGCCTATGCTGGCACTGGCACCTGCGCACCGTCGCGAGCAATGCTGATGACTGGGCGCTATCCGACGCGGACCGGCTTTGAGTTTACGCCAACGCCAGACGGCATGAGCAACGTGATTTCCACCATCGCAAACGGGCTGGATCGCGGCGAGCTCCCTCGTATCGAGACGAACCCCGGGGTCGACGAAGTTGCTCTGCCCTATGAAGATCAAGGCCTGCCCGGATCCGAAATCACAATCGCGGAGCTTTTACAGGACCAAGACTATCACACGGTTCATATCGGGAAGTGGCACCTCGGCCGCCGCGAAGATTTTTTACCCAATGCACAAGGTTTCGACGAAAGCCTGCTGATGCAAAGCGGGCTGTTCCTAGCCGAAGACGATCCAAACGTGGTCAACGCAAAGCTCGACTTCGATCCGATCGACAAATTCCTCTGGGCAGCGATGCAGTACGCCGCATCATTCAATGGCGGCGAGCCATTCGAACCCGGTGGCTATCTGACAGATTGGTGGACCGATGAAAGCCTGAAAGTCATTGAAGCCAATAAGAACCGACCATTCTTCCTCTATCTTGCACACTGGGCGCCGCACACACCGCTGCAGGCGACAAAGGCAGATTATGAGGCGGTCGGCGACCTCGAACCGCACCGCCTCAGAGTTTACGCGGCGATGATCCACGCACTCGATCGCAGTGTCGGACGCGTCGTCGACAAGTTGGAAGCCGAAGGCCTGGCGGAGAACACAATTATCGTACTCAGCAGTGACAATGGCGGTGCCGGTTACATTGGTCTACCTGAGGTCAACGCGCCGTATCGGGGCTGGAAAATCACGCTCTTCGAAGGCGGCATTCGCGTCCCTATGTTCGTGAAATGGCCAGAAAGAATTAGCCCCGGCACAGTGGTTGAGACGCCCGTCGCGCATATCGATCTGCTCCCCACTTTGGCGGCTGCTGCGGGCGCTGCTCTTCCTACAGACCGGATCATTGACGGACGCAACATTCTGCCCGAAGCGACGGGTGAAGGCGTGATTGAGCGTCCTAATGATGCAATCTTCTGGCAGTCCGGATCGTACCAAGTCGTACGTGCAGGCGATTGGAAATTGCAGGTCGACAATCGCCAAGAAAAGACGTGGCTCTTTAATCTGGCGACGGATCCGACGGAACAGAACAATCTGTCGACTGAACGACCCAACAAGCTTGCTGACTTACAAGCGCTCCTGGACGCGCATCAAGCCGACTCCGTTGGTCCGCTTTATTCACACAAACTGGAAAGCCCAATTTCGATCGATAAAGCAGCGCTTGAAGGGTTCGAGAAAGGCGATGAATATGTCATCTGGCCGAACTGACTCGAGACCTGATGTTCAGGCCTGCCAACACTTTGCATTCTGAGGTTCCATGAGCACGAGACCAAAAAGCAAAACGCCCTGGCCTGAGCTGGAAGCTGTGACCAAAGATGGGCGCCGACAGCGCAGCGACCGCAGTCGTCGACGGATCGTCGAGGCTTTATTCGACCTGATCTCGGAAGGCGATATGTCTCCGAGCGCTGTGAGCGTCGCAGAACGCGCCGATGTCGGGTTACGCTCGGTTTTCAGACACTTCGAAGACATGGACAGCATCTATGACGAAATGACCGCGGAATTGATGACCGCCGTCATGCCGATGATTTCAGCGCCCTATAAGGCCAAGACTTGGCGTGATCGTTTGACGGAGATGGTTGAGCGCCGTGCGGATCTATACGAAATGGTCTTCCCGATGCGAGTTTGCATGATCCTGCGGTATCATCAGTCCGAGTTTATTCAGAAACAATACAAGCGGGACATTGATATGGAACGCTCTACGCTGAAAGCCATTCTACCAAAACAGATCACCTCCGACAAAACACTTTTTGCTGCGCTTGAAGTCACGGTTGGGTTTCCGACTTGGAGACGCCTGCGTCAGGATCAGAACCTATCCGTTGGAAGCGCGAAAAAGACGATCCATCTTATGCTTGATGGCCTCGTTCGAGACGTCGATGCGGATTAGCAATTGGCCTCATAAATCAGGTTTAGCGGGAGTGTTCGCCGCATCACTGATTACAGCATGCGCTCCGCCCGCTGCAGAGCTCGAAACGGTCGCAGAGGTGTGCAGCTTGGCGACCGACGGGATCGGGTCATTCGTCGAAATTCCAGCGGGCAGCTTCATCAAGGGCGACCAGCCAATCTACTCAGACGAAAAGCCGAGCATGCGGCTACAGGTCAATCGCTTCATGATACAAACTCATGAGGTCACCAACGCACAATTTTCCACTTTCGTTCAGGCCACAGACTATGTCACTGATGCCGAGCGCGGCGTGATAGAGGGACGCGAGGGCGCAGGGTCTGCGGTCTTCCTGCACCCAAACGAACGCGACGAAACAGGGTCTCCTTGGGTGCTAAAAACCGACGCGGCTTGGCGCGCTCCAACGGGCGGCGAAAGCAATATTGACGGGCGCGATCTTGCTCCTGTTGTACACGTTTCAAAGCGCGATGCTGAAGCCTATGCTGAATGGGCTGGCGGGAGACTGCCGAGTGAGATTGAGTGGGAGTATGCCGCCACGCTTGGGTTGCCTGTTCCAAACAATTCCATGTCCGGTGCCTACGACGAAGATGGCCCGCGCGCGAATACATGGCAGGGCGTGTTCCCAGTCGCCAACCTTACCCAAGATGGCTTCGCCGGCGCTGCACCTGTCGGGTGTTTTGAAGCGGATCGAAATGGCCTCTATGATATGATTGGGAATGTCTGGGAGTGGACCGACACGCCTTATGGCGAAGGCACCCACACGATGAAGGGCGGGTCTTATCTCTGCGCGGACAATTTTTGTCGCCGCTATCGTCCCGCTGCACGCCATCCACAGGATACTGACTTTTCATCCAACCATATCGGATTCCGAATTGTTCGCGATCTTAGTTCCAGCATGGAGACGAAATGATGAGATGGTTTAAGCTTGGATGGGTCGCTTTTCTGGTTGTCTTCTTTCTCGTCTTTTCGGCTTGGTATGGCGGAAATGGAAAACCGATTAGTGCAGAAGACGGCGCAAAGTATCTGGCACAACTCGATGCCAATTACGCTGACATGCCCGAGGACGAAAGAGACTTAAGCAAGAACCTGCGGGCGATGATCCCAAATGATGACGGCAAGGAGTTCTACGCGGTCAATTTGGAGCAGCTTAAACAGGGGCAAGCCGCCCAGGAAGCGGACGCCGCATATGCTCGCTTGGTTATCCCGCTCCTGCTGAAACGCGCAGGTCATCCGGTCTTCGTTTCAAACCGTGCGGGTCTGATGCTCGGCGAATATGGCGCGGAGGTCGATCGGGTTGCGGTCGTTCGTTACCGCTCATTGCGCGACCTCCTCGACATGGCCAACGACCCCGCGATGCAAGCCGGCGGGCACCACAAATTTGCATCGCTCGACCACACAGAAGTCTTCATCACACGCCCGACCATTACTTTTATGCACGTCCGCTTCGTCCTGGCATTAATCTTGATTCTGGTTGGTCTCGCGGGTCTGAAAGTCGTCGAGCTTGTCACAAATCGAAGAAACAAAGATACGGCTTAAGCGCCGTTCACAGGAGGAAACACCATGGGTTTGATCTCAAAAATAATTGTGTGCGTTTTTGGGGCTGTATTGCTCCTGATCGGCGCGATCGGCACTTTCAATCCAGCTGAACTCTCAGCCCAATTAGGATTGGAGCTCCCAAGCGCGGTTGCGACGGGGCAAGTGCGCGCCATGATCGGCGCACATTATTTGGCGATGGGCGTGGTTTGCCTGTTTGCCGCCGCGCGAAACCTACCCGCCCTGCTCTTCCCGATTGGTTTGATCGAGGTCATGATGGTGCTTGCGCGCATCATCGCCGGCATCAATGGCGAGTTCGATGCCTCCGTCGTCGGACCCACCGTGCTGGAGCTTGTCATGGGCGCCACGCTTTTGGCCTTGTCGCGGCGCGGGTTTAAAACCCCTTAGACTTGGTGATCTTGTCGGTCCCAGCAGGCAGGCTGAAAATCATACCATCCCGCCCGACGGTGATCGCCCCATCAAACTCCGATTTGGCCTCCCCCAGAAAGGCGGCTTCGACCATTGCGACCGGCAATGGCGGAACGAGATGGTACATCAGCAATTGATCAGCACCCGCCTCTTGAGCGGCGCGCGCCGCGTCCTCTGGCGTCGCGTGCGTGTTCTGAATATCCAAGAGGATTTTTTCAATGCGCCGCTGGTTGCGCTCGCCAGCCACCGCCTGCATTTTGGACACCATTTTCTTGTTAAGCGCCTCATGCAGCATCAAGTCCACGTTCTTTGATGCGGCAACAAAGCCGGGATGAAAAACTGTGTCGCCGCTGATCGAAATCGATCGATCCTTATAGTCGATCCGATACCCAAACGCGCGCTCGATTGGGGTATGATCCATGCGCACCGCCGATATTTTCAGCACATCGTCCTCGAAGATAACAGACTGGCTTGCGGGGCCAGCGGGAAGTTCGATTTCAGTGGCAACACCACCAAAGCCCGTTGGGATCGCAATATCGGCTCCATGGTGCGCAACACGGTAAGTGCTGTCGATGCGATAGACTGTGTTGAAGCCCTCAACCACTTCCGCGGTTCCGATGGGTCCGGCGATTGGGGTCGGCTCTGACCGCCCTCCTCCCATCCAGGAGTTCAGTAAAAGTTCGCCCAAACCATCTATGTGATCGGAGTGCAAATGCGTCAGGTAAACGGTCTCGAGCCGCGCCACAGGAAAGCCCATGCTGCCAAGGTTTCGTGCGGCCCCCGATCCAATATCAAATATATAGGCTCGCTCACCCGCGAGCACTCCAACGCATGGCCCGGCGCGTGTCGGGTCCGCCAAGGGAGAGCCGGATCCGCAGAGATAGACGTGCAGCCCGTCAGGTAGCTCCGCGCTGCGATCGATCCCGACATTTCTTTCAACCGCGGCATTGAATGCCGCCATTCCGATCTGCTTCTTGAAAAGATTGAATCCGACAACGGCGAGTATGAGCAGGCCGACGAAAAGCAGTAATCCGCGTTTCACCCAGACCATCATTCAAACTCCTTCATCAAAAGCGCATTCCACGGCAGCGCTTTCAAATGCTTCGGCATGACGGACTCGATGTTCAATTGGCCAGCCAACCCGGCTTCTCGATGCACAGCTATATCCTGCCATTCCTGTGACGTGCTCATGCGGTGCAGGGCATTTCTGTCCGGATAGACGGCGATGGCGACCTCATCCCACAGCTCTTCAACTTGTCCGAGCGAAAGGAACGTCACATCCGCCATGAAGAAGACCCGCGCGCCATAATCGGGCAAAAGTCCCGCAACACCGGCGCCGTAAATCTGATACGCTTGTTTCCCGGTTAGATCTGTTTCACGGCCGTCCGCGTATTCAGCCCGCTCTTTAAACTTGAGCAGGTTGACCATGAAGACAGGTCCGTCTGGACCTGCTTTGGTCGCCTCCTCAATCTGCTCCGGATCTGATGGCCTAACCTCATTTAAGACTTGCATGAATTCATCTCCCTATTTTTCGACAGCTTTTTTCAACGCGTCCTCGACCAGCCACAAGCGATCCTGACCCCAAGTTGCGACATTGCCGACCCGAAAGCTTGGTACGCCCCAGATGCCATGGCTAAACATTTCTTGTTGATTGGCTTCGGCCTCGTGGCGCCAATGGTCACCGCCGATCAAAGGCTTCATATCTGCCCATGACAGACCAGCGCGTTCTGTGATCGCTTTCAGCCCCTTATCGGATCCCGCGTCTATGCCTTCCGACCAGACGCCGGACAAAAACGATTGCACGAATTCATAACCTCGCCCGCGTCTGATGGCTTCGTGCAGTATCGCATAACCGCGCTCGATTGGTGTACCGACAGGATCTGCGAAGTTCCCAAATGGCACGCCCAGACGCTCAGCCTCGCGCACCGCATCACTCATTATGTAGAAGCCTTTTTTTCGCGGCACCTGCATGCCGCGCATAACCATGGGCAAGACATAGCGTAGCTTCAGGTCCGCCCCATAGGCATCAGCAAGCTTCTTTATGCGGTCATGAACGATGCCGGTATAAGGGCTTCGAAATGACAGATACCAATGCAATTCGGGAACCGAACCCTTGGACGTAGACTCGTCGTTCAGAATGGTAGGCGGTGAGAATAAAACCGCATCACCCCGATCGGCCGACATCGCTCCCAAATCTAGAAGTCGCGCCTCCAGATAGTGAAGGCGGTCCACCCCCCAATACCACTCGCCAGCATAGTACAGCGTTGCACCAAGGTAATGGCCAAGCGCGTCACGATGCTCGCCCGCTTTACTTAAAGTCTCTGCAACTGTTGCAGGTGGCTCGCTGGCGGGAGCGCTTAAGTCTGCTCCCCAAGCCTGGTCACCGATCTCACGCGCGCGCCTCAAAAACGCTCCAGTTTCGACCGCTTCCAGTAAGCTGGTATTTGCGGCAGCGATCGCCCCCTGGGAAGGTTGCTGGCCAGGATCTCTAAAAGTGAGCCCCGCCTTTTTCGCGAGGCTTTCCGCGTCCTTGCGCGCATATGCGTCTAACCGGTTTCGGTCAGGCGCGGCCCAGTCCGGTGGCGGCGGCGAAATGTGCACGCGGAGTTCGATGTTATACCGGCGCGCAAAATCCGGGAGCACCTGAACCATCAAGTGCGAATATGGATCGCTGATATCATGGAAATATTCAACGATATGTGGCTGGCGCTTCGATCGCCGCACGCGTTCAGCTTTGCGACGGTTCGCATCTCGCCGGTTCGCGCCAAACAAATACCGGACAACCTTGTTTTGTACGGTGGCTTTTAAACCCATGTCTGAACCTCCGATTTCGGAAGCGCAATGATCGCGTCCTTCGATCACACCTTAATGGCATCACAAGTGCCATTACAAATCTTTTCTTTGCGGTCATGTCATCTCATAAGACGGCATGTTGATGAGTGCGAGGGCACTTTCAATCATCAGCGGGTTCGTGTCCAAATCATGCGAACGCCTCGATACAGGCCATAAAGCAGGGCCAATAAGACCAAGCCGAACCCAATCAAATACCAACGATACTGCTTCATCATCCGAGGCAGCACATTGTCCAGTATTTGCTCAACCGAGTTGTAGCCCGCAGGCATTTCTAAAACGCCCATCTCGTCAGCATAGACTTGATACGCCGACAAAAGGTCTGCCAACACCTCTGGCTCGGCTTCACTCAAATCATTGGTTTCGCCTGGATCGATCGTCATGTTGAACAATCGCCAGGTTCCATCTCCAGCCGGCGGCATGGACCGTGTGATCTTATGCTCGCCTTTGTAGAGCGCGCTATTGCCGGAAACTTCAATCGCGCGAATGTCATCATCAGCATAGACGGATTCAACTTCACCTCTGATCACTGGCAACAAGCTACGCCCGGTCATCGCTTTGCTGTCTTCCGGCGGCGCCGAGGCTTTCACCCAATCAATAAGGGTCGGCGTAATATCAGACACCATTGCTGGAGAGTCGATTTTGGCGGGCGCGATGCCCGGACCAGCAACTATCAGCGGAGAACGAACCCCGCCTTCAGTCGCGTAGAACTTATACAAAGCGCCTGGGCTTGCGGTGGCGTTCGCCCACTCTGGCCCAATAAATCCCCAGCTTCCTTTTAGGCCCGCTCGCTCAGGGTCGATATTATAGCCATTCATATTCTGCCATCGTTTTAAGCGCGCATCACCGTCCCCTCGGTTGAACTCTGGTCCATTGTCTGAGGCGACAACAAAAATTGTATTCTCGTATTTTCCCGCAGCTTTCAGGTGATCGATGAACCGGCCAACATGAAAATCCATGGCCTCCAGCATGCCGGCATTCACCTCCATCATCGCCGTGTAGAGGTCGCGCTCATCATCCGTCAGGCTGCTCCAGTCTCGCGCATCCGCGGGCATCGGCGCCAAAGGAGCGCCTTGTGCGATCAGCCCAAGGTCTTGAGCGCGCTCATAACGGGCCTGCCGAAGAACGTGCCAACCGTCATCATAAACCCCGTCATAATTCGCCGTAAACTCCGGCGGCGCTTGCACTGGAATGTGGATCGCTTGAAATGGCAAATAGGCCAAGAACGGTTTCGCCCGATCGGTTTCATCGAGGTACTCAACCATTTTATCGACAATGAATTCGGAGGAGTAGAAATCTTCTGGAAGGGCCGCTTTTTTTCCGTCCTCCCACCATGGCGCATCGCTGTAATAAGGCATGTAGGATTTGTCCTGCCAATTGTCCGCGCCAGACGCCGCCAGAGAGAAGGAGCGTTGGAACCCGTGCATATGTGGCATCTCATCGGCGGCCTCACCCAAATGCCATTTGCCCGTCATCAGGGTGCGATAACCGTCCGCGCCAAGACGATCCGCCAGCGTCAACACACCCGGTTCTAACGCCATGGAATACCCTGGTTTGCCTTTTTGCTCTTTGGGCACGACTTCAGGAATGGTGGCAACGCCTGTTAGATGATTATCCAACCCGGTGAGAAGCATCGCGCGCGTTGGCGAGCATAGAGGTGACGTTCGGTATTGCGTAAACATCGCGCCGCGCGCCGCCAATGCATCAATGTTTGGTGTTCGCGCCTCACCGCCATAAACGCCGAGCTCCATCAAACCCGCATCGTCGATGAGAATAATCACGATGTTGGGTTTGGAAACATCCTGTGCCTTGGCCGAAAACACACTCGCCATAGCACAAAGCGTTGCGAATACTATCAATAGCCGCATTCTAAACTTCCTCATAATCCCAATTTTAAGTAGTTCTATTCCCAGTCACCACCGAGCGCAAGATTTAACCCGACCCATTCTTCGAGTCGCGCGCGTTCGATCGTCACGAGATCTGCATCTGAAGAAAATACACGTTGCTGAATAGTTAGAACGTCGAGCAAGTCTGTTTCGCCTTCATCATAGCGAAGCGTTGCAATGCGTAGAGCTTTGTTCGCCTCTTCAGCTGCTTGGCGCAAGGCCTCAGCACGTTCGCGAAGAACAACGCTTTGATCAAGCCCGCTTTCGACCTCTTGAAACGCTTCGAGCGAGGCTTGTGCATACGCGGCGATCGCTTGTTTTTGTTCTGCACTCGCCTGCTCAATTTGAGCTTCGCGGAGGCCACCATCAATAAGCGGCGCAACCAAGCTGGTCGCCGCTTGCCAGGCAATATTTGTGGGGTTCAACAAGCTCGACAAATCAGGCGACGATCCCCCCAAACTACCGGTCAGGCTGATGGATGGCATTCGCGCAGCTTTCGCCTGGTCCAGGCTATTGAAAGCGGCCGCTACATTTCGTTCCGCCGCCACAATATCAGGGCGCCGCTCCAACAGAGTAGATGGAATACCAGGGCTCGGTTGCGGCGGCATTTCCGGCAGATCTCTGCGGACATCTAGCTCGGCGCCTGGATAACGCCCTAGCAGGACCTCCAAAGCTCTGAGGGCATCGCGCTGCGACCCTTGTGCTGCCAATAAGGAATCATTTGTGCGAGCCAAGTCTGATTTCGACAAGGCTACGTCCTGCGACGTTGCCATGCCGAATTCTTGCTGCACCCCCACGATACGATCCGTTTCGCTGAGTGTGGTCAAATTTTTGCGCGCAACGTCGGCTTGTTGGCCCGCCTCGATCGCGAGAAAATAGGCGCGGGCCACCGATGCCGCGAGAGAGTATTGGCTATAGACGTAGTCTGCTTCGGCTGATTGCGCGCTTGAAACTGCGGCTTGGTTTCCAGCTCTGATCCGCCCCCAGACATCAGCTTCCCAGCTCGCCTGCACACTCAAATCATAAGTGCTCGCGCTTGTTCCATTAACAGCGCCGCCGCGCCCAGCACTCGAGTTTAGGCTGACAGCGGGAGACAGCCCGGCGCCCGCTTGCCCCGCCAATGCCCAAGAGCGTTCGACGTTCGCTGCAGCAGCCGCCAGATTGCGATTATTCGCCTGCGCTTCCTGAACCAGCGCCTCTAAGGTCGGGTCATTGAGCTTGTTCAACCAGCCCGATTCAACCTCTCCTATTTTTTCGCTGGCGGTCACCCAGGCGTCCGGCAACTCTGGCAGTGAGGCCCCGGTCGCTCGGCCAATATCGCCCGGGGTTGAGAGGTTGGCGCAGGCGGCAAGCAAAAGAAGCGCGAAGCTCAGAGTGGATTGTTTCATGCGGTCGCACCTTCCATATCGTCAGTCTCATCTTGCACGGGCATTGATGGAGGTCTTGCCGTTTCGTCTTTCGAAATCCGGAATAACAATGCGTACAGAACCGGCGTCACCAGCAAAGTAATCAGCGTTGCGAAGGATAGACCGAAGGCCAGCACGACCGTCATGGATTTAAAGAACGCATCGAAATATAGCGGCAAAATCCCCAACACAGTCGTGAACGCTCCCATCATGACGGGCCGGAAACGGCTGGCAGCAGAGTCGATCAAGGCATCGAAGCGCGGAGTGCCATTGGCGATCATCTCGTCAATCGAGTCGACCAGCACAAGCGAGTTTTGAATGAGCAAACCCGATAAAGACAAGAGGCCAAGAATGCCCATAAATTCGAGCGGCGTCTGGGTTGTTACCAGGCCAATCACGACCCCCACAATCGCCAGTGGCACAATCGACCAGATCACGATCGGCTGCCGGAGCGCATTGAACAGCACGACCACGACGAGAACCATGGCGAGTAATCCAAGCGGGATCGTGCTCGCAAGACTACTATTTGCATCTGCAGAATCCCCGGCCTCCCCTTCCCATTTGAGGCGGTAGCCGTCAGGTAATGGGATCGCATCAATTTGTGGCTTGATCCGGCTTTGCAAGTCGCTGGCGAGCACGCCAGAAACGGGATCACATTGCGCCTTAATCGTCAGAACGCGATCCGTGCGCAGCAGCTTTCCATCGCGCCATGAGATTTCGACATCATCAATCACCTGGGCCAGCGGAACCGGTTGCTGGGTGGTTGGACTAATCACCTGAATGGACGCCATTCCCCACGGATCGACAGTGTCTGCGATGGGCGAGCGAGAGATGATCGGGATCAAGCGATCCCCCTCGCGATACACGCCGCGCTCTCTGCCTGAGAAGTTCTCCTCAAGCGCCTCGGCGACGTCTTTGCGACTGATCCCAACGCGCTCGCCTTTGTTTTCAGAGTACACTGGCTCCATAACCGGGATGGGCCTGCGCCAATCATCTTTGATCAGAACGGCATCTGGATCATTCGCCATGATCCGTTTGGCTTGATTGGCCAGCTGGCGCAGAACCTTCGGATCAGGTCCGCTAAACGCCGCCTCAATTTTTGATCCTCCACCTGGGCCAAGTCTGAACTTCCAAACCTTCGCTTGAGCATCTGGGTAGGCTTCATCTGCATAGGCCTGGATCTCTTTGATCAGGCGATCATTATCGCGATAATCCGCGGTCCGTGCCAGAATTTGTCCGACCGCCGGATTGTCCGATCCCGCATCATAGGTCAGCATATAGCGAAGCGCGCCGCCGCCGACGAGGGTTTGGACATGCTCGACACCTTCGATGCCGCTAACGTGCTCTTCAAACTGTATAAGATCGAGCTTGGTCCGTTCGATATCTGTGCCTTCCGGCAGGAAATAGTCGATGACGATTTGCGGCGATGTCGAGGCTGGAAAAAAGCCAGACTGAACATAGCGAAAGCCCATAATTGAGAGCACAAAAATCCCGACAACCGCCGCCAAAGCAAGAGCCTTATAAGACAGAACGGTGCGGATGAGATCTTTGTATGCCCGCATAAAACGTCCATCCTCATGAACGATTTCGGCTTGCCCATCTTTGGCTTCAGGAAAGATCCAATAGCAAAAGAGCGGTGTCAGCGTGAACGCCAGGACCCAGCTCAAACCCAACGCGATGAGAACGACCCAGAAGAGCGAGTTCGTAAACTCCGCCGTATCACCTGGGGCAAAGCCAATCGGGGCGAAGGCGATGATCCCCACCAAGGTCCCGCCGAGCAACGGCTTCATATTCTTCGATGCAACGTCTTTCGCAACATCCAGCTTTTTTCGACCATTCTGCACACCAACCAAAATGCCGTCGGTTATGACCACGCCATTGTCGACCAACATCCCAAGAGAAATGACCAGTGCACCAAGCGAGATCCGGTGCATCGGAATTCCAGCAAGCCACATAATCAAAAGTGTCGCCGCCATGGTCAATAATACCGTCACGCCCATGACGATTCCGGACCGGAGCCCCATGAAGATGAGAAGCGTCACGAAAACGATGGCGAGCGCCGTAATCACGTTCCAAGCAAAGGCCATGATCGACGCATCAACGACTTTGCCTTGGTGATAATATTCATGCAACGTCATGCCGATTGGGCGCTGGCTTTCCAGTTCCGCAAGCTTGGCATCGATGGCTTCGCCCATTTTGACGACGTTGACGCCTGAAAGGTTAGAGATACCAATTCCGATCGCTGGTTCACCATCATAGCGAACATATTGTTCAACAGGATCGCGGTATCCTCTCGTCACTTCAGCAATGGCCCCCAGCTGGGTGACGGCACTGCCATTGGTTCCCCCAATGATAAGAGATTTTATAGCATCGACAGAGGTTATATCGCCGGTTGGACTGATTTCGATGCGCTGATTTCCAAGAACAATATCACCCGCAGATACGACTGTGTTTTGCTGGGTGAGCGTATCGTAGACCTGGTTGAGAGAGACCCCAAGAGACGCGGCTCGATCCCGCGACACCTCGACATAGATGACTTCTTCCTGGTCGCCGATAATGCCGACTTTCGCGACGCCCTCCACAAGCAGTAAATCGCGGCGCAAAGTTTTGGCATAGCTGAGCATATCTGCCGGCGGATACCCTTCGCCGGTGAGCAAGAAATACACGCCATAGACATCGCCGAAATCGTCTTGGACCACCGTCGGCCCGGCGCCTGGCGGCAAATCTCGCTGGGCATCGCTGACCTTGTTTCGAACCTTCGTCCAAACAACCTGAAGGTCTGATTTACTTCGCGAATAATCGAACCTGATCTCGACACTAATATCCGACAGACCGGCTGAAGAGATAGACTCAACCGATTTAACTTCTGGAAGTTGCTGAAGAGCCGTCTCTATAGGTTCAGTCACCTCGTCCATAACTTCTTCTGGGCTCGCACCAGGGTATTGCGTGAAGACCTTGGCAATCCTGATCGTAAACTCTGGGTCTTCGAAACGAGACATGTTTTCGAAGGCCATCCAGCCTCCGACCAAAGCGATCAGCATGGCAATACTGCAAAGAAGTGGATTTCTAATCGACCATTCAGCGCTGTTCATGAGCGTTTTCCTATTCGGGAACCCAACGGCGAACGATCATGCCGTCATGGAAGAAAGACACGCCCGCGCTGATAATGGTCTCGTCACCGGTCAGGCCCGTCGTCACAGTGACGTAATCTGCGGCATCTGATTGCGCTGTAACTTGTCGCTTCGAGATCTTCATGGAGGCTTCGTCCACGACCCACACAAATGTATCGTCGCCTTCCGCCAATATCGCCGACAAAGGGACCGCGATCCCATTCGCGACGAGATCTTCCGCCCCATTGAAAACGAACGAGGAGCTCACAGTCGCTGTCATGCCGGGGAGAATGAAGAGATTTTCCGGAGGAATGAAGGAAAACGCCACCTCGTAGGTTTGGGTATTGGGGTCTGCTTCTCCCGACGCCTCTTTAAAGGTCGCCATAATCTCAACATCTGGCGCTGCATCGAGGCGAACCTGAACGCCAACGGGCACCAATTGCGGAATGCGTGCGATGATCGTTCCGGGTATATTGATGACCGCTTCGACTTCATCACTTTGAAGAATAGCGATCGCTTCCTTAGCTTGCACATTCTGGAATTGACGTCCGGAGACTTTGGCGATGCCGCCTTTGAATGGCGTTTTGAGGACCGTATCGCTGAGTGATTTCTCGGCAGTGTTAAGGGCCGCTTGTGCCACATCTCTTTGTGTTCTGCGCCCCTCAAGAACGCTACGAGAGATCGCGTCTTGAGCCGCCAGACGTTCTGCTCGGTCATATTCGGCGCTGGCATTCTCAAACTCGGCCCGCGCTTGGGCGAGCAAATTCAGGGCATCTCTCTGGTCCAGTTTCGCAATCGTTACGCCGGCTTCTACATCATCGCCTTCCAAGACATTGATCTCGCGAATCTCGCCCGCGACTTGAAACGTCAACTCGGCCGTTTGCGCCGCTTGGATGACAGCCGGAAAAGAGAGGTCACGTTGATTAGAAGATGCTTCAACCTGAACCAGTTTTGCCGGTCGCGGCTTCACGGCCTGATCGGCGTCCGCATCATTTTGTGCGGAGCAACCTACAATGCCCATTGCAGCAATGAGTGCGATCGAAAAATAAAAGCGCATGCTCAACTCCAGCATTAAACTCCCGTGGGCGATAGCATACAATTTTGGAAAAACCTCCCTAATTGGCTTGAGGCCATAACTTCATCTGAAACAAAGCACTTCAACCCCGCTGCTTTAACGTGGGTGTTCCCAGCGAATAATTGCATAGTTTTCCATCGCGAACCGAGTTTCTTAGCACCCTCAATCACTGGCACTTGCGACGCATCAGAAAAGCCAGAATGTCATTCAATATTGTTTGAAATCAACGGGTCAGAGATATCCAAGCATATCGGTCTAATCATGACAGTCTTTTGCTTGGTCGCCTTGTTCAACCTCAAACCATTGGTGCATTTCTGAGGGAGTTGAGCATTGAAGCCGACAATAGACGACGAGCCGCTTTTCGCGCCTGAAAAATTCGCAATCCTCGCGGCGACATATGCCGGGGCATGGGGCATCGTCGCGGGCCTGACCCCCAAACTCGTTCCTTTAGATCTTAGTCTGGTGGGCCTCGGGGTTCTCGCCTTTAGTTTTGGCAGCTTTCTGCATGCCGTTACGTTTCCGATCACGGATGCAGTCGCAGAAGTCTGGGGGCCAAAGCGCGCGCGCTTTTTGGTCTATATCGGGGTCACAGTTTACGCATTTGCCAGCCTTCTCTATCTCGCCGCTGTTATCGCGCCTCCTGCACCAGACTGGCCACACAATGAGGCCTACCGCGCCATTTTTTCGCAAGCGGGCCGGCTCCTAATTGCCTCTCTGACAGCGACATTCTTTGCGCAGCTCCTGGACGTGTATATCTTTGAAAAAATCAAAACCGCCACAGGCGGCAAGTGGCTATGGCTACGCAACAATGGCTCGACGGCGATCTCTCAACTCGCAGATGCTTCGATCTTTTATACAATTGCGTTTTACGGGATTATACCGAACACGGTTTTACCAGCGCTGATTTTGGGCGCCTATCTTGTCAAAGTCCTACTGACGCTGCTCGATACGCCTATGGTCTATCTCTTAGTGCGTTGGCTAACAGGCAAATGGGAAATTAAGGGCGACGGCGTAGAGGTAGAGGCGAAGACTGGACCATGACCTTACCCAGCATCGATTTTGACCGACCGAACATTCTCGGCGCTGATCTGGACCGGCATTTTTCAGACCTCGGCTTTGCCAGTTTGCAGAACCTGAACATAAAACCGGACTTTCTTGACCAAGTGTTTGCGGCAAGCGAAGGCTTCTTCCTCTCCTCTACGCCGGACGCTTTTCAGCGGTGTCGTTACAAGTCGGCTGAGGAAAATTTTGGCTATCAAGGCTTGATGGAAGAGAACCTTGACCCGACCCAACCAGCGG
The DNA here is from genome assembly GCA_039970335.1 of Henriciella sp. Lineage (GTDB taxonomy): Bacteria > Pseudomonadota > Alphaproteobacteria > Caulobacterales > Hyphomonadaceae > Henriciella. Next base: position 81,586 of record JBDVMC010000014.1, read on the forward strand.
ACGTCAAAGCAACCTTCACAATGCGCAATATCTTGCACCAACCACCCTCGCTCGATCGCTGGCCATCGCGCGCATTCAGAGATGTCATGGTATCTTTCTATGCCCAAGCCCTGGCGACCGCGCATCAATTGCAAACGGAGATGGCGACCGTGTTTGGTCTGGATCCTGAGTTTTTTGTGAGCTGCCATTCAGGCGAAAATGTCACCCTACGTTTGCTTTATTATCCGGCCATAGAAGGCGAGCAGCTAGACAAAGGGCAACTCGGCGCGGGCGCCCATAGTGACTACGGTTTTTTGACTCTCTTATTCCAGAAAGATCGCGGCGGGTTAGAGGTTCTCGACAAAGAAAATCAGTGGCTGAGCGTGCCTCCTGAACCGGGCAAAGTCGTGTTGAATTGCGGGGACCTTCTAGAGCGTTGGACCTGCGGCAAATACAAATCGACTCTTCACCGCGTGAAACCCCAAACAGGCAGCGCACCGAGGTTTTCCATAGCCTTCTTCGTCGATACTGACTCAGAGACGATGGTTTCCCCCATCGCCAAGTTTGCGCCAAATGGAGACGCTGCTGAATACCCTTCCATTCTCGCGGGTGAGTTCATTCAAAGCCGGTTGAATGCCTCTCATAAAGGTCGCTTCGAGGACTGACCAAACTCAGTCAGTCCAAAAACCCTTGTGAACTTCCAAAGCCTCCGCTTCGACAAGCGGTCCGATGACTTCAACCACGCGCTGTCCCGCCTCAAAAACCGTTCGGCATGGTAAGTTCATCGTGAGATTTTCAGGGTGTGGTCCGATATGCGCGCCCAAAGCGGCTTCAGACAGGCCATATACAACTCGGCCGACACCGGCCCAATAGATTGCGCCGGAACACATCGCGCAGGGTTCAGCGCTTGAGTAGATCGTGCACTTCGACAGAAAGGCCGCATCATATTCAATCGAGGCCCGCGTCATCAAAACGCGCTCAGCATGTGCCGTCCCGTCGGAATGCGCCCCGAATGCGTTTTCCTGTTCCATAAGGACGTCGTCCTCCGGGCCCACCAATATGGCGCCAAAGGGATGATTGCCTGATGCTTTCGACGATGCTGAGACAGCAATCGCCTGCAACAGATACTCAATATGTTTGGCGTCTGAAGTCATTGAAAGCTCGTCGCATTCATCCCGGAAAGTCTTCACTCTCGGCAAATTTTCGGTAGCCATCAGACATCGCCCGCGCACAATCGCCCGGCGTCGGGCCGTCGGCGAAAAAGCCTTTGCACGGACCTTCCATTATCTCAGGGAATTTCTCTCTCACCCAGGCAGACGCTTGGTAATAGACGGGCTTATCGTTGGAGCTGGTTTCAACGCTTGTCAGGGTCTCGCCATCGAAGCTTAGCGTAAATGTATCCGTAACTTTGAAATCTGTTTTCAGAGCCATCACGGCGTCATCCTCAACAGTGATCGGACAGACGACTTTATCGGACCCCTCAGCCGCACAAGGCGCTCTACTTACGATCTTATAATTGCCACCTTCCGCCCATCCTTGATAGAACATTAGGCGCTCTGCGGTATCCCCAGCCTCGGACAAAAACGGGCGCAGACGCTCTGCATCGAAAGAATAGAACGCATCGATCATTAGCTCAGCGGTTTCGACTTGGGTCGTGGCCACAGAGACCTCAACAGTGTCCTGCGGCGCGACGGCCACATCTTCCGAGGCATCCTGGCATGCGGAAACGCCGATTAAGACAAAAGCTAAGGCAGATAGTCGAAAACTCATTTTCATTAATCCTCATCTAAGCTTTTTGGAGCGCCGTTTGAGCGACAACAAGTAAGCTCTGGTGCTGGTGGTTAAACGGTTTGATCGGGAGCCTGCGCGAAGTCCTCAGGAAACAGTCTCTTTCGGAACCGCCGCTTTATCAGCCAACTCTCGAGAAACCGCCCGACAATGTAGATAACGGAGAAAATTCCTGCGAAAATGTAAGCACGTGTCGGAGAGTGTTTCATTTTCTCCTCTTCCTCCTCGCCTTCTTCTTCCTCGTCCTCTGCTTCATCCTCTTCGTCTGAACCCTTGGGGGGCGGAGCGCCTAGGAATTTGTCGATGGGATGCAATTCCTTTTGCACCTCATCCTCTACGTCTTCTTCTTCCTCTGTCTCTTCCGCACATTGTTCTGAAGTTCGGTCGCCTCCCGCACATCCATTATCAAACCCGCTAAGGATGATTGAGAATTGAGCGAAGGCCAAGAATATGAGCGGTGCGATAAAGCATGCGAGTAAGGCACGACTCTTCAGGTCATATCGAAGCACCGGGTGGGGATCGCCGTCTTCGACGCTCAATACTCCACCGTCAAAAATCGACATTTTGTCTTGAGCGGCTTGGTCTTTCTTGTGAAAAACCAGCGTTTCATCAGCGCGTTTATGCGTGGTTCCGTCTTGCTGAAACATCGGGTCGAGGCGCTCGAACGCTTCGTCACTGGACAATCCCGGCCCCAATGAAAGACTACCCCGGATATGCCATATCCAGTTAATTAAACGCCAGCTCACTTGATCTCCTCGCGCGAACGCTCGCGGCTTAAAATTGGCAAACGCCGCAAGCGGTGCATTCCGCTACTCTGCAGGCACATTAGAGGCGGGCCGATTGAGTCGCCGCTTAATCGTCTTCCAGCCTTCCGTGAAAGGATAGGACATTTGTTCACGGATCGACATTCGCCGGCCGCCCTCTAGACCCAACACCTCTGCTTCACCGTCGACGCAGGTTCCGAAAATGCGATCGATAAAGATGAAGATCCCGGAATAGTTGCTTCGAGAGGCTTCGAAGTCCTGTGAGTGGTGGATGCTATGATGTTCTGTCGTATTGAAAATATAGCGCCACCAGCGCGGTGTGTTAAAGCGCACATTGATATGCATGTAGATCCCAACGCCCAGTCGCAGAGCACCTGCCAGCAAGACCGCCCGAGGGAGGAAATCAAAGAATCCACCAATCCCAATCCCGATCAGGAAGAGCTCAACCGGATTTCCGACCGCGCCCTTATTGATGTTGAATTGGGTGATATAGTGATGCACCGCATGCGGTAGCCAAAGCGGGTACCAGACATGCATGCCGCGGTGCATCCAGTATTGCACGAAGTCGAAAATAAAGACGATCAAGAAGGCCTGCACCAGCAAAGGCAAACTTGTGAACCAGGACAGTGTATCCCAGTTAAACTGAGCCAAAAATCCTTCGATCAAAGCATCGCTGCCAATGTAGCTGTCGACCATTCTAAGCAATGTATAGCCTAGCGATACATAGAAGAGGTCGGTCGCAAATTCTTTCCAGGTTAGCTGCCAGCTTTCATAGCGTGGATTAACCCATTCGAGGAGCAGAAGCAGAATTCGAAAGCTGATGCCAATCGCGATTGCAGTTGATGCGACAGCGATGGAATTCGGGGCGTAGTACCAGAATCCGATTAGACCAAACAATACGACCGGCTGGAAATGCGTAAAGATAAAGCGCTTGATCGGTCCACCTTCGACCCGGCCAATATTATCCCAACCGACCGTGACTGGTGCCTCAGTTCCGATCATTCGATTTCCGACTAAAGTTCCTTGCATGACGCCGCCCTCAAGATGGTTAGTTAAAGGATTGGATAGTCTACGTTTTAAGTTTGGAGCATTGCCAAGGCTGGGCTGTCCATGTTCCGAGCGAAATTCTCCGGATTAATTTTCCGGTCATACGAATTTGCTCGTTTGTCGTACTTCGCCTGATTGAGAAGGCGGCACGTTTACCGATGCAACAGTTCGGGCTTCACGCATTTCACGCGACTTTTGCTGCAGTTCACCCAGAGTCGGGCATTCTACCCCACCTCAAACCGTCTTACCGGATCGTCCCTTCATCCAATTGATGACAGGTGTGATGGGAAACATGAATTGCTCCCAAATACTCAGGCGTCGACGCTCATCCTGCCCGACAATAGCAGCCTCGCCATCGCGGTAGGTTCCGAAGATGCGATCAATCATGATCATCGAATTCGCGTAATTGCACCGCGTTTCCTCATAACCAACTGAGTGGTGCAGACTGTGGTGACGGATCGTGGTGAAAAAGAAAGAGTAGAAACCTGGCGGATTGGCGCGAACATTTGCGTGCGCGAAACCCGAAATCGTGCCCAATGCGGTCACCGCGCAGAAGATTGCTGCAAGATCGAAATCAAACAAGCTCACCACACTCAGCGTGATCAAGAAGAGCTCAAGCGGATTACCGACATAACCTTTCATCGCGTTCAACTGCGTGATGTGGTGATGCGGTGCATGTGTCAGCCACAATGGGTTCCAGCTGTGCATGGCTCGGTGCATCCAATATTGGCCAAACTCGATCAGGAACAGCACGAGAAAAGCCTGCACAAAGATCGGCAGGTCCATCAACCAAAGCGTGGAAATCCCAAGCGACTCTTTGAATGCCGCTAAGGGGGCGTCAGCCAGCGCGCCGGTTGCCCAGGAGATTGCCGTGAAGTTCAGCAATAGATAAAACAGATCGGTCGCAAACTCGCGCTTATTAAGGCGCCAGCCGGGGTGGCGCTCAAACACAAACTCAAGAGTCTGTATAAAGGTCGTCGTCAGCATAGCGACAGCCAAAATGGAGAGCGGGTTGTAAACCCAATTTTCGGGCGCGAAGCTCCAAAACACCACGATCGCCGCGAGCGAGATCGGCGGCAGGAGATTGATGAGCCCAGCTTTTAGGGGGTGGTCTGTTTGAGGAGCCTGTTCAAGACCTGCGTCCTCTTCTGGTTTCGCTTCAACATAAGTCCCCATCACTTAACCCTCTCTCACATCATCCATCGCCAACTGACTGGGTTACGCCTTCGACCGTCAAGCCAAGTGCCTCCCGAACATCCAAAGAACGGTCCAGAAAAACCGTTCCTGCGCAAACAACAAGCATCGCAGCCGCGCGATCTGGCAGACTGCTCAGAATATTACCAAACTTTGCGCCCGTAATATTCTCGCGTGGACAAAGCCTGGCCGCCAGACAATGCTCAAGCTCGAAAAGGAGCCTGATATGATCCACAGATTTCGAAACGCGGGTAAGCTCGCACTCTTAGCTATGACTCTCTTGGTGGCGTCCTGTTCACCCGCATCAGACCCCGCGACCGAAGAGCGGACCGAGTTTAGCATCGGTTGGTCAATCTATGCGGGCTGGATGCCTTGGCCTTATGCAGAGCAAGCCGGGATCGTTGAGAAATGGGCCGACAAGTACGACATCGAAATCGATATCGTACAGGTCAATGACTATGTCGAATCGGTGAACCAATACACAGCGGGCCGGTTCGATGGCGTAACCGTCGCCAATATGGACGCACTGACCATTCCCGCAGCCGGCGGCAAAGACACCACTGCCCTGATCGTCGGCGACTATTCAAACGGCAATGACGGCGTCCTGCTTAAAGGAACCGATGACCTCGCAGAAATCGAAGGCCAAGACGTTTATCTCGTTGAGCTTTCGGTCTCGCATTACCTGCTCGCCCGCGGTCTAAGTTCGCTGGACCTGCCGATGACCGCAGTGAACACTGTGAACACTTCAGACGCTGACATAGCGGGGGCTTTCACGTCTCCTCAATTGAATGCAGCCGTGGCCTGGAACCCGCAACTTTCAACCATGAAAGGCCTCGAAGGCGCGAACCTGGTGTTCAGCTCCGCCGATATTCCTGGCGAGATTGTTGATCTGCTCGTGGTCGATACAGACACGCTCGCAGCCAATCCGAAACTCGGCAAAGCTCTCGTCGGCATCTGGTACGAGACCGTCGCATTGATGATGCAGGACAACGTAGCTGGCCAAGAAGCACGCGCAGCTATGGCACAGCTCGCCGGCGCGACGCCTGAAGAGTTTGACGGCCAACTCTCGACCACGTTCTTGTATGCCGATCCAGCGGCAGCCGTCGCGGCGACGGCCTCTCCTGAGATGATCGAGACCATGACGCTGGTTCGAGACTTCAGCTTCTCGCAAGGCCTGTTTGGACAAGGCGCAAGTTCGGCTGACGCAATTGGCATGTCATTCCCTGGCGATGAAATTCTAGGCGACGCTGGCAATGTAACCCTGCGGTTCGACACGACTTACATGCAAATGGCCGCTGATGGAGCCCTCTGAGCCAGATAAACCGGCACCCCCAAAGCGATCCGTTCGCTGGGTGAATTGGCACATTGAGGGCGGCAAGAAGTTACTCCTTGGCGCCGCCCCAATCGTGCTGCTTATGGTGATTTATCTTTTTGCCGCCTATAGTCGTCACGCCGTAAACCCAAGTGACAAACTCCTACCGATCCCGAGTGAGATGGCCGCGGCCATGTCGGCGCTGATCTTCGAGCCAGACAAACTGTCCGGAACTTACATCTTTTGGGCGGACACACTCGCCAGTCTTCAGAGAATTGGCACGGGATTGGGGATCTCTGCCTTATCCGCCCTGATGGCGGGTTTGCTCCTCGGAATACTGCCGCCGGTTCGCGCGACCTTCGGCCCGCTCGTCACCGGGGTCGCAGTTATCCCGCCCCTCGCTTTGCTTCCAATCTTGTTCATCGTTTTCGGGTTGGGTGAGACGTCTAAAGTGGCTTTGATTGTCATCGGCGTTGCCCCGGTCATGATCCGGGATGTGGCGGGGCACGTGACCGCCCTTCCCCGCGAACAGATCATAAAAGCGCAAACCTTGGGATCGAGCAGCTGGCAGCTCATCCTCAGGGTCGGATTGCCACAAGCCATGCCGCGCCTGATCCAGGCGACCCGGCTCGCACTCGGGCCGGCTTGGGTATTCCTAATTTCAGCCGAAGCGATCGCGTCCGATGTCGGCCTTGGCTACCGTATCTTCCTGGTGCGACGCTACCTTTCGATGGAGATCATCCTCCCTTACGTGGCCTGGATTGCGCTTCTCGCGATTGCCATTGATTTGATGCTGATTTGGTCGAGCAAAACCTTCTTCCCGTGGGCCCATGGGGACAAACGATGACCACACTGCTCAGCCTGCAAAATGTGTATGTCGAGTACGGTGATCAGACCGTTCTGGAAGCGATTAATCTTGATATCGCGGACGGTTCCTTTGTCTCAATCATCGGTCCTTCCGGCGCCGGTAAGAGCAGTCTTTTGCGATTGCTTCTGGGACAAGAGGCGCCAAGCAAAGGGCAGATCTTGCTCGATGACACGCCGCTCAGCCCAGAATGCGGTCCGGACCGCGGCGTCGTATTCCAGCGCTACTCGGTATTTTCCCATCTCACCGTCGCTCAGAACACAATGCTCGGCGCTGAATTCGAACAGTCTCCGTTTACAGGGCGATTGTTCGGAGCACGCCGCCGTGCGGCCCTCTCTGAAGCTAAAGAGATGCTCAAAGCAGTCGGCCTCGGCGATAGCCTCGATCATTATCCTGCGCAGCTTTCTGGCGGCATGCAGCAACGCCTCGCAATTGCTCAAGCGCTCATCAAACGTCCGCGCATCCTGTTGCTCGACGAACCTTTCGGCGCGCTCGATCCTGGAATCCGCGCGGACATGCAAGCGCTCATCAAGCAATTGTGGTCGGACTATTCACTCACCGTCATCATGGTAACGCACGATCTGAAGGAGGCGTTCTCACTCGGGACGCGCGTCCTCGTCTTGGATAAACGGCGCGTGGATCCGCATGCCCCGCACAGGTTTGGCGCCTCTGTCGTTCACGATATCCCGCTCACCAAAAAAGACCCCATTCAGGCAGCCGCAGAAGCCGGTATTACTCTTGACGAAATTCGTAATAATGGATAATTTTCTCCCATGAGCACAGGACCAGAAAGCCTCGCCAGACTCAGTATGAGTTTGCCCTCCGGATTGCTAAGCCAGTTGGATGCAATGATTACGGAACGCGGTTTGCCATCGCGCTCTCAATTGATTGCAGAGCTGATGCGCCACGCGCTGGCAGAGCATGAAGCGCTGGCCCGGCCAGAAGGCCTACTCGCGGGAACAATCACACTCGTTTATCGCGGCGGCATAGGCCATGTGCGCCAGCAATTGGCGGAAACGCAGGCCAGTTTTCTCAAGGAAGTCATCTCCTCCCAACACGTCTTTTTGGATGATGATCAATCGATGGAGGTCTTACTCGTTCAAGGGCCTGCGATCCGATTGAAAGCCCTCTGCGAAGCACTTCAGAAACTGCGCGGCGTCCGCCAGCTCAAACTGTTTACGACCACAGCCTTGCTGCCACCGCTTCACGAACAGGAAGAACCCGCGAGTACGCCTACGCAAGATGGCGAAGCGAATAAGGGGGTTGCCGCATGAGCGAGCGTTTAGGAGATCCAATGGCCGCGCGCGACCATGCGCGCGCGATGCACGGGACCGAAGTCGAGTCGATGCCTGTTCTCCCGCCCGTGGCGGATGATTTGCCAGACGGCGTCTCGCAAGATGCTCTCATATGGGAAGAAACAATCGCGGCAGGCGGATATTCCATCCGCAGGCTCAATCGCGGTGCCCGGTTGCGTTTGATCGATCTGCAAGGCGATGCGTGCGCCTCCTTCCAAATCTTCAATGCTGAGATGCCAACCGAACGACTGAATGTCGCCGACACACTCAAGGTCCAATGGAACGCCTATCTCGGCGCCAACAAACTTCTCCTCTCCGATATGGGCCGCGTCTTGATGAGTTTCCTGGAAGACGATGCTGGCACGCATGACTGCATTTGCGGCACCTCCAACGAAGAGCTGAGCGCCGCCAAGTACGGCAAGGGCGAAAAAAAGGGGCGATACTTTCTCAATGGCCGCGACCGCTTTCTGCTCGGCGTCGGAAAACATGGGTTGGGCCGCAAAGATGTGCACCCGTGCATCAACCTGTTCAAAGGCGCAAAGGTCGAAGACGACGGCTCAATAACCCCGCTCATCGGCCCCTTCGAGCCAGGGCGCAGTGTTATTTTGCGCGCTGAGATGGACCTTATGTTGGTCATTGCAAACTGCCCACACGTGCTCGATCCGCGCGAAGATTGGACCGTGACACCGCTGCGTGCCACCGCATGGCGCGCGCCGATAACGCCCGAAGGCGACCCGGTGCGCAATGCCACGCCAGAAGGCTTCGCAGCCTTCCTCAATGTTGAAGATTATTACCGCCGATAGAAGGACCGATCGCTATGACCGCTGTTTCCACAACCGACTCTCAAGCTGATCCCCACATTGCCAGTCTGGCAGGTTCCGTCGTGCATGATGAAGTGGTTTCCGCCCGGCATTTTTGGGTGCACACGATCAAGAAGGGTCAATCGCTTCGGATCGTAGATCTCGAAGGCAACCAAGCCGTTGACCTGCTGCTCTACGCTGAAGCGGACGATGCTGAACGCTACAGCGCGCAGGATACTGTGGCGGCGCAGGGCAACCTGTTTCTGCGCGAGGGCGCGGTGCTGCGATCAAATGAAGGGCGCCCGATGATGACGATCACCGACACCTCGGTCGCCTATCATGATACGATTGGCGGCGCGTGTTCGGTTGAGTCCAACGCTCTGCGATATGGCCATCATACAAAGTCGCAGCATGCCTGCGTCGAGAATTATCTCAAGGCCAGCCTGCCCGAAGGCCGGTCCAAGCGTGACATTGTTTCTAACATCAATTTCTTCATGAACGTTCCCGTTCTGGAGGATGGCACGCTCGGGATTGTCGATGGCATTTCAGCGGCCGGGCTGACCGTCGATTTAATCGCTGAAATGGACGTGGTGGTGATGGTTTCGAACTGTCCTCAGATCAACAATCCTTGCAATGGATTCAATCCAACCGCGGTCCGAATGATCATATCTTCATGAGCTTCGATACCGTCCTGGTAGCGAACCGCGGGGCGATCGCCACAAGGATCATTCGAACCTTGCGGCTGATGGGGCTGCGTTCGGTCGCCGTCTATTCAGAGGCGGATGTCGACTCGCTTCACGTGTCGCAAGCGGATCTGGCTGTTTGCATCGGCCCCGCGCCTGCAACGGAAAGCTATTTGAACGTCGCGGCAATTCTCAAAGCGGCGAAAGAGACCGGCGCTGGCGCGATCCACCCTGGTTATGGCTTTTTGGCTGAGAACGCTGATTTCGCTGAGGCCTGCGCAGAGGCCGGGATCAAATTCATCGGCCCAACGCCGGAGAACATCCGCCTGTTCGGCCTGAAACACAGCGCGCGCGCACTGGCGGCTGAACACGGCGTCCCCTTGGCGCCTGGCACGGATTTGCTGACCAGTTCAGATGAAGCGGTGAGTGCCGCGAATGAGATCGGGTATCCCGTCATCCTAAAAGCAACCGCCGGCGGCGGTGGCATCGGAATGCGGATTTGTGAGACCGCAAAAGATGTTGAGGATGGCTTCGCGACGGTCGCTAGACTTGGTGAGGGGAACTTTGGCGATAGCGGGGTTTTCCTCGAACGCTACGTCGTCCGCGCCCGCCATATCGAAGTCCAGATTTTCGGCGATGGCGCAGGGCAAGTGATCGCGCTCGGGGAGAGAGACTGCTCGCTCCAACGCCGCAATCAAAAAGTCGTGGAAGAAGCCCCTGCCCCTGATCTGCCTGACGCTGTGCGGGCAGAGCTGCACGCCGCATCTGTTCGGTTGGGGCAAGCCGAGCGCTATCTCTCGGCAGGAACGGTAGAATTCCTCTACGACAGCGAACGCCAGCAATTCTACTTTTTGGAAATGAATACCCGCCTCCAGGTCGAGCACGGTGTCACGGAAGAAGTGATGGGCATCGACTTGGTCGAATGGATGATCCGCGGCGCGGCGGACGATTTCGACTTTATGGCAACTGAACGAGATGGGCCGAACGGATGGTCCATCCAAGTCAGGCTGTATGCCGAAGATCCTGCAATAGATTATCGCCCGACCTCGGGCCTGCTTACGGCGGTCGATTTTCCGAGCCATGTTCGCACCGAGACCTGGGTCATGGCCGGCGTCACGATCAGCGCATTCTACGATCCGATGATCGCCAAGCTGATCGTCCATGGACCGAGCCGCGAAGCTGCGATGACCGCTATTCAAGCGGCACTCGATGAAAGCCGCGTGGACGGAATTGAAAGCAATTTGCGTTGGCTTCGATCCGTCGTTCGCGACGCTTCTTTTGTCAGCGGCGATGTCTCTACTCGATTGCTGGATAGCATCGAATACGCGCCGAACAGCGTACGCGTTTCGAGTGGCGGCACGGCGACAACCGTCCAAGACTGGCCGGGACGGCTCGGACATTGGGCCGTGGGCGTTCCGCCATCGGGGCCGATGGATGATCACTCATTCCGGCTCGGCAATCGGTTGCTCGGCAATCCTGAAGGCGCACCCGGACTGGAGATTATCGCAAGCGGGCCAACTCTGGTGTTCAATTCGCCTCAGCGCATATGCCTGACGGGAGCCGACTTCCAAGCGACGCTTGATGGCGTTCCGGTCGAACGCGGCAAAGTGATTGATATCAAAGCGGATCAAACCCTCGCGCTCGGCCGCCTCAATGGCACCGGCATGCGCGGTTACATGCTCTTCGCGGGAGGCCTCGATGTCGCCAGCTATCTGGGCAGCCGCAGCACGTTTGAGCTTGGCAAATTTGGCGGGCACGCGGCGCGGCGTCTACTGGCGGGCGATACGCTTCACTTAGGAAATGCGGGTGACGCAGGTCCCGCAATAGAAGAACCCCTGCCGGAGCTTGGCCGAGACTGGACCCTACGCGTGCTCTACGGACCGCATGGCGCGCCCGACTTTTTCACGGACGACGATATTGAAATGATCTGCGAAACCGATTGGCAGGTCCATTATAACAGTAACCGAACGGGTGTGCGTCTCAGCGGACCAAAGCCCGAATGGGCGCGCAAGGATGGCGGTGAAGCTGGCCTACATCCGTCAAACATCCACGACAATCCCTACGCGATTGGAGCCGTCGACTTTACGGGCGACATGCCGATCATCTTAGGACCAGACGGCCCCTCTCTAGGCGGTTTTGTTTGCCCCTTTGTGGTGATCGCCGCCGATCGTTGGAAGATAGGCCAACTCGCACCAGGCGATCAATTGCGGTTCGTCCCGGTCACCGCGGAAGATGCGGCAACGCCGGAGCCAGCAGCGCCGCAACGCGACATCTCTGTCTTGTCTCCCATTCTCGCCGACATCCCTGCTCAAGACGGCCAGCGCCCACGCACCGTGTATCGGCAACAAGGTGACCGCAACATCCTGGTCGAGTATGGCCCGATCGTCCTCGACATCGAGCTGCGCATTCGCGTCCACGCGCTGATAGCAGAGCTCGACCGCATGGCGCTTCCGGGGGTGATCGATGTGGTTCCCGGCATCCGCTCACTTCAATTGCATTTTGACGGCGACCTTCTCGATCAAAAGGCGGCGCTCGCAGCGCTCATTGAAGCAGAAGAGCGACTAGGCAATCTCGACGATTTCTCGGTGCCGTCGCGGATCGTGCACCTCCCTTTGAGCTGGCGAGATCAAGCGACGCTCGAAACCATCGAAAAATATATGGGCGCCGTTAGAGACGACGCGCCCTGGTGCCCTGACAATATCGAGTTCATCCGCCGCATTAACGGCCTGGAGGACGCAGACAGCGTCCAGGGCATTGTGTTCGACGCAAGCTATCTCGTGCTGGGACTCGGCGACGTCTATCTCGGCGCCCCGGTCGCAACACCAGTCGATCCGAGACACCGATTGGTGACAACAAAATACAATCCTGCACGCACGTGGACCCCGCCAAATGTCGTCGGCATTGGCGGCGCTTATATGTGTATCTATGGGATGGAGGGGCCAGGCGGGTATCAGCTTTTCGGCCGGACGATCCAAGTCTGGAACACGCACCGCCAGACCGATGCATTCTCTGAAGGCAAGCCTTGGTTGCTCCGCTTCTTTGATCAGATCCGGTTCTTCCCGGTCAGTGCGGAGGAGCTGGTCGAATGGCGACGCGATTTCCCACTCGGCCGCCGATCAATTGAGGTCGAAGAATCAGAGTTTCGACTGGCTGATTATCGCGCTTTTCTGGCGAAGCATCAGGCATCGATTGAAGCGTTCGAAGCGAAACGCCAAACCGCCTTTGATACCGAGCGCACTGAATGGCAAAAGTCGGGCGAGTTCGACCGCGTTACCGACTTGATCGACAGCGCTCAAGGCCATGATGAGCCGGATACCGCGATCGAACTTCCCGTAGGCGCAAACCTGATCGAAGCCCCCTTTGGCGGCAGTGTCTGGAAGCTCCTGGTGGCACCAGGTGACGATGTCAAAAAAGGTGATGTCGTCGCCGTAATTGAGGCGATGAAAATGGAATGTCCTTTAGAATGTCCGGAGAGCGGCACGATCGCCGCGCTGTATGTTGAAGAGCGCCAATCAGTGCAGCCGGGAACCCCAATGCTGGCATTGCGACCAAACACATGATGGACCTTGAACGCCTCAATGTCGGCGCGGTCGCCCGAGCTGTAAACGACAAAAAGCTGAGCGCTGTATCGGTCATGAATGACACGCTCGCGCGCTTGGCGGATTATGATGAAATTCAGCCGCAAATCTGGATCAGCCGAGCGACACCTGAAGCTCTATTACGGACCGCCGCAGAGATCGATGCGCGGCTTGCAAAAGGCGAGACTCTCCCGCTTGCCGGCGTCCCTTACGCGGTGAAAGACAATATCGATGTCGCCGGATTTGAAACGACCGCGGGGTGTCCAGATTTCGCTTACACGCCTGAAACATCTGCCGATGTCATCGCTCGACTAGAAGCGGCGGGTGCCATTTGTGTTGGGAAAACCAATCTAGACCAGTTCGCGACGGGCTTGGTTGGAACGCGCAGCCCCTACGGCATTCCTTGTAACGCTTTCAATCGAGATTTCATAAGTGGCGGTTCAAGTTCTGGATCAGGCATAGCGGTTGCTGCTGGCCTGGTTGCATTCGCTTTGGGAACCGACACAGCGGGTTCTGGCCGCGTACCGGCAGCCTTCAATCACCTGATCGGGTTCAAGCCGACCAAAGGTCGATGGAGCACGAATGGTCTTGTGCCTGCGTGCCGCACAGTCGATTGCATCACAGCTTTCACCGCGACCCCGGCAGAAGCAAATATTGTCGATAGAGTCATCGCTGGCTTTGACCCGAACGATCCCTATTCCAAGCCGCTGCATGACCGCCCGCTAAAAGCGATGCGGATTGGAGTGCCTCGGAAAGACCAACGCGTTTGGTTCGCTGATAGTGAGTCCGAATACCTGTATGATCAGGCCCTCGCGACGCTTTCGGAAACAGCTGAAATTGTCGAGTTTGATATAGAGCCTCTGCTGGAAGCGGCACGCCTGCTCTATAACGGCCCGTGGGTGGCGGAGCGGACGGCCGCGCTGTCAGAGATTCTTGTGAACCACCCTGAAGGCGTCGACGAGAATGTTCGCTCGATCGTGGCAGCCGGATCGAAGATCAGCGCCGTCGAGGCGTTCAAAGGGCAATATCGGCTAGCCGCTTTGAAACGCCAATCTGATGGCCTCTGGGACTCGTTTGACGCGTTGGTTTTTCCAACCACGGGCACGACTTATCGCGTCACTGAATTGAAGGCGTCGCCGATCGCGCTGAATAGCAACCTCGGATACTACACCAATTTCGTGAACCTGCTCGACATGGCCGCCATCTCGGTTCCGGCAGGCATGCGCGCCAATCGGACCGGCTTTGGCATCACCCTGATCGGTCCAGCTGATAGCGATCACGGCCTTTTGGCTATGGCGAGCGATTATCTCGCCGCTGCGGATCTTCCCGCCCCACCCCCCCTCGATAAGGATGGAATTATGGAAACTGTAAAACTCGCCGTTGTCGGCGCTCACCTCGAAGGCATGCCCCTGCACTGGCAACTCACGTCTCGGGACGCCACTTTCGTTGGCGCGTTCAAGACCTCGCCAACTTATCGCCTCTACGCGATGGAAGACACTACGCCGCCTAAACCTGGCCTGGTACACACGGAAGACGGCGCTACAATCGACATTGAAGTCTATGAGCTTGATGTCGCCGCGTTCGGAAGCTTCGTCGCAGAAGTCCCTGCCCCGCTTGCAATCGGAACCGTTACTTTGAGCGATGGATCTTCCGTCAAAGGATTTGTCGCCGAGCCGCGCGCAACGGTTGGCGCGGTCGACATAACCGAGCTCGGCGGCTGGCGTCCGTACATCGCGTCGAAACAGAGCTAATCGGAGAGCTGCTGTGCGTTAAGGCGCACAGCAAAAAACCAACCGCATCCGACAATTTGGAACGCTAGGAGAATGTTCTCCCGCGCCATGACTGCTACCGACGAGACTTGGTCAATTATGACGAGGTCTGTAGAATGCACGTGCCCGCTTTTTCAAAACTAAGAACATTCGCTTTATGTGTTACCGCGTTTTCCGCGCTCGCGGCGTGTGGCGGCGGGGGCAGCGGCGGGTCCTCGACGGTCGTCAGCGTCACCAATAACGCGCCAGTTGCGAATGCCGGAACCGATCAGACGGTGAGCCTTGGCAGTGTCGTTACGCTCGATGGATCCCAGAGCTCGGACGCAGATGGCGATACGCTGACCTATAGCTGGTCACTGACATCCTCGCCCACTGGTAGCGCAGCAAGTCTTTCGGCAACATCCGGCGTAAGCATAGATCTGACGCCAGATGTGGAAGGCTCTTACAGTATTGAACTCTCCGTTTCCGACGGGACTTTGTCGGCGACGGCCAGTATCGAGATTACCGCCACGTCTACGCAAGACACCTCGATCACAACAGGGCTAGCGCAGACCACGGTGGCAAACCTTTACACCGCCGGCAGTCGTGTCTCAGCGCTCGGCGAGATAACCAGCTCAGATAGTCTCACCTGGACGGTTCCAGCAGATGTGAACTTTGAAACGGCAAGCTTTCCGACCGCCTCCGATCTTTACAATGGCGATGTCTCAGGAAATGATTTCGCAACTGAAGCGGCCGCGTTGGCCAATTTGTCGACGAGTGATGTGGTGGAGATTGATGCAGGCGGTGACCTGATCACGGCTTACATCTTCGCCGACAATTATTTTGAATTGTACGTCAACGGAATAGAAGTTGGGAAAGACCCCATTCCGTTCACGGAGTTTAATTCCAATGTCGTACAGTTCCGGGTGAATACGCCTTTTAGTGTTGCAATGCTGCTGGTCGACTGGGAAGAGAACCTGGGCACTGGGACCGAGCTTAATAATGGTGTCGCTAATCATCCAGGTGATGGCGGAATGGTCGCCGTGTTCAAGGATGAAGCGGGCGAGATTATTGGCGTCACAGATTCCAGTTGGAAAGTTCAAACCTATTACATGGCGCCGATCGCTTCCACAGATTGCGTCACATTATCCGGCGAGGTGCGCGACTCGAGCGCCTGCTCCACAGACGCCCCGTCCGATCTGGCCACAGTAAATGCGCTCCATTGGGCATTGGATGAAGATTGGATGTCATCTGGATTTGATGACAGCGAATGGGCTGATGCGACGACCTACGCGAACACAATAATTGGGGTCGACAATAAGCCAGCCTTTACCAATTTCACCGACGTTTTCGATGATCCAGATATGGACGCGGAGTTCATTTGGTCTTCGAACCTGATCCTGGACAATGAAATCGTGGTTCGCGGCACAGTCGGCAGCGACGCTTTCACACTGTCTAGCCTCGCCGTGAAGTCCGATCTGATCTTGCCTTTGGACGCGCTCTGCGACGGCGTAAATGGCGGGACCATGATCCCACTTGCCTGGAGCAATGCACCAACGGGAACCAACTCGTTTGCGATGGCAATGTACAATTATCCCAACCCCAGTGATCTTGGTGATTTCAGCAAAGCCAACGGGCATGTGGTGATCTACGATATCCCTGCAGACACGGAAGCGCTGGACGGCGGCCAGACGGATATTGGGGTCTTCGGGATAAATGATGTCGATTCCGAACAGACTTATGCGGGGCCTTGCTCGGCCGATGCCACGGAGCATAATTATTACATTGATCTCTATGCCCTGCCTGATGCCGTCGGAACGCTAAACTTAACCGCCAACACGACCGATATTCTGGCATTGACCAATGCGGTAAGCGCGAATGCGCTCGACACTGCAAACCTCACGCTCAGCCGGATCCGCTACAACCCTCAAGATGACGTTCATATTGCGAGCAGTGTTGCCAATGATTGCGACACGAAATCGATCGCGTTTGAGGCCTATAGCGACGTCGTTTCGGTGAGCTGTGATACAACTGAAATGACGGTCACGACCGAGACATTCTTGCCATATCGGTCAGGGCTCGACGGGGACAAAGCCAATGTCGGCATTCAGTCCTGGATTGGTCGTGTGCCCATTCCCACAACGGCGTCATGGACGCTGCCTTTGGTCCCGAATTATATCGATACACCGACCGCTAATCTCAGCATTCACTACGCGATTGGCGTCTCGGTGGATGGCATTCCGATCCTGCATTATGCCAAGGAAAACGCCATCGACGAGATCGCACAGTTAAGCGAGGATTACTCCGCCAGAGACACCGTCTTGCTGGGCGAAGTTGACCAGTGTGGCGGCCATGCCGGGAATGGCGAAGACTATCACTATCATACCGCACCGTTCTGCTTGATGGACAGCCATGATGTCTCGCAGCCGCTGGCCTATATGTTTGACGGACTGCCACTTTATTTCGGCACGGGCGGCGGCGTTTATACCACTGACGGCACCGATTATGGCGCAGGCCGATATGCCGATCTTGATTATCGCCCGGCGCTCGTCAAAACCGGCGACCGCGCCCTCGATGAGTGCAACGCTTATGACGTGAACGGAGATGGCAGCGAATATGTCTATTACTCTTCCAGCGAAGCCCCCTACAGCATTGGCTGCTTTCGCGGTCAGGCGGATCAGGAAGCGTCTTCCCCAGGCGGCGAACAATGGACCACCGACCGTGACCTTTCATGGTCTGGAAGTGATGTCTCCCTCACCGATTATGACACGCTGACCTTTGATGGAAATGACTGGACCTTTATCGAAGTCACACCCGGCAGCACCAACAATTCGATCGCCTCAGGCAATATCGGGCTCATTTTGTATCGGCAGCTCTCCTCAGACGAAGATGGATACGAAGCCGGCCTGGACTGCTACACATTCCGCTACCGCCTGGATGATACAGATACAGAAGGCACAGCCGACACGATCAGTATGCACTGCCGATGAAAGTCGTATCGGTTTGGCTGGCACTGATGCTGTGCGCCAGCCCTTTGGCTGCGGCGCATGATCTAGATCTGACGACGGCGCAGGTTACGCTTCGAGGAGAACGCCATATCGCGATCCGCGTCGAAGCGGATGTCGCCAAACTTGCAGGCCGTCTCGACTGGCCGGACAAACCGTCGACGCTGCTTGATATGGGCGGGGCGAGTGACGATCAGCTAGCAGCATTGCGCGGCGCGATAGAAGCGCAATTCACAACAGGCATGCCGGTTCAAGTCGGTGGACGCGAAATTCAGTCTCAACGGGTTAGGCCTGTCGATCTCAATCTGCTGAGACGAAAAATCCAATCCGCGATCGCATATCAAATTTTGCCGAAGGGGCATGCGCATCGCGACGATGACCAAGATCGGCGCCGCTATATCATCATCCATGTTGACGGCTTCATCTCGCCCGCAGCAGATGACCGAAATCTACAAATCGATTTCCCGGCGGCCCTGGGGCGTATTAGCGTGACTTATAATCGCCCGAGGACGCAAACTTTGGCAGCTGGCGATGTTCAAACGCGATATCTTGAACACTTAGACTAAGACCGCTGTTGGAAGCTGCCACAATTGCGTGAACTGCCTTGCCACAAAAGCGCGCCTGATCAATATGCGCGGATCATATTCCTACCCACGCAAGCCGGAATGAAAGCGACGACGCGTATGACTTCTAAATCGCACTTACATGAGCTCGCGCGGCGGTTACCCAAGGCTGAACTTCACCTCCATATCGAAGGTAGCCTAGAGCCTGAAATGCTGTTCGCGTTGGCGAAGCGGAACGCGGTGGATATCCCCTTCGCATCCGTCGAAGACGTCAAAGCCGCATATGAGTTTTCAGAGCTCCAGGACTTTCTCGATATCTACTATCAAGGCATGGGCGTACTTCTCACGGAACAAGATTTTTATGACCTGACCACCGCCTATTTGAAGCGGGTGGCTCAAGACAATGTCATCCACGTCGAGATCTTTTTCGACCCTCAAGGCCATACCAGCCGCGGCGTCTCTTTCGATACTGTGATGAAGGGCATCACGCGCGCGCTTGCAGATGGAACACGTGATTATGGCATCACTTCAAAACTGATCATGTGCTTCTTGCGCCACCTCGATGAAGACGATGCATTTGCCTGTTTAGCGCAAGCCGAACCTTGGCTCGAGAGTCTGACCGGCGTTGGACTGGATTCTTCAGAGCTTGGCCATCCGCCCTCCAAGTTTGAGCGTGTGTTCCAGAAAGCCCGCCAGATGGGCCTCAAAGCTGTTGCGCATGCCGGTGAAGAAGGTCCACCAGAATATGTATGGGAAGCTTTGAATCTTCTCAAAATCGACCGCCTTGATCATGGCAATCGGTCCCTCGAAGAGGCAAAGCTTGTCTCTCACTTGGCTGAAACGGGAATGACTTTGACGGTTTGTCCATTGTCCAATCTAAAGCTTTGCGTTGTCTCAGACATGCAGGATCATCCGATCAAAACGATGCTCGATGGCGGTCTTAACGCGACCGTCAATTCTGACGATCCATCCTATTTCGGCGGCTATATGAACGATAATTTCGCTGCGATTATTGAAGCTGTAGATTTAACCGAAGTCGACATTCGCCAACTTGCGATCAACAGCTTTGAAGGGTCCTTTCTGGACGCAACCGCGATCGCGCAGCACCGCGAAACGATCCTCAACACCTAATCGTGCAAGCCTGTCAGCTCACCTGATCATGCATGCTCAACAATTGCGCGCGCGGGCATTCCTTATGGACGAATACGCGCCAAAATAGGCCGAGAGCTCGAATTTTTAGATCGGGCGATTGAACATATCCAACCAGCTTGCATGCATTCTTCGAACGCTAGGTCATTGGGGCCGCTGGAGGGATAGACTGATGAAATTTCCAACGATTGTCGCCGCGCTCGCACTTTGTTTGACGGGGTGTGTGCATATACAGTCAGCCCCTCCCGTAATCGAAGCATCTTCCGGCCTTCTCGATGACACCCCTAGACTGGCAATCCTCGCCGCCTACCAACCGGAAATTGAGGCGCTTCTACCCAGCTTGGATAATCCCACCGAATACCAAGTGAACGGCGTGGAGTTTTACACCGGCCAGATGGAGGGCGTTGAAGTCGTCGTCTTTCTGACCGGGATCAGCCTGGTCAACGCGGCAATGAATACCCAGCTCGTGATCGATCATTTTGAGGTTGAAGCCATCCTTGTCAGCGGTGTTGCTGGCGGCGTCGATCCGTCTCTTTCTTTCGCCGACGTTACAGTCCCATCTCAATGGGGGCAGTATAATGAGATGGTGTTCATGCGAGAGACCGCGCCCGGCGAATACGCGCCGCATCCGGGGCTTGGACCAGAGTTTGAGCCCTTCATGTTCATGGGCCCGCGCGGCATGCACGTCGCGACGGCGTCAGATCCGTCCCCCAAGGAACGCAAGTTTTGGTACCAGGCTGACGCTGAATTGATGATCGCAGCAGAGAAAGCGGCCGAAACGGTCGAGTTCAAACAATGCGTAGACGAGACAACCTGCCTGCCACGCCCGCCAAAAGTCGTGCTCGGCGGAAACGGCGTCACCGGCTCGATCTTTCAGGATAATGCGGAATTCCGCGAATACCTATTCGACACATTCGATGCCCAAGTCCTAGAGATGGAGACCTCAGCCATCGCAACGGTCGCGTATGCAAACACCATCCCCTATATCGGGTTTCGCAGTTTGTCCGATCTCGCGGGCGGCGGTGGCGGCGTGAACGAGTATCCGATCTTTGAAGTTCTGGCGGCCGAAAATGCTGCGGCGTTTCTTCGGGAATTCCTGATCGCGTATCAGGGCTAGAGCAAGACGCCGACAATCGCGCCGCTCATCATATTGGCTAAGAACCCGCCAAACATGCTTTTGACGCCGAGGCTTAGAAAATCGTCTCTCCGCTCCGGGCACATGGCGGAGAGACCGCCAATCATGATCGCCAGCGCGCCAAAATTCGCGAAGCCACACAGAATATAGATCATGATCAAGCGGGAGCGTGGTTCTAACGCATCACTCGGCAAGGCGGCGAGATCCAAGAAGGCCAGGAACTCGTTCAGCATCAACTTGGTGCCGAGCAGCTGGCCTGCTGCTGCGCAATCTTCCCATGGAATGCCAATCGCAAACATAACCGGCGAGAACACCCAGCCAAAGATCCGGCCCGTTGAGATCACCTCGCCCGCGATTTGCGGTGCGTAGGCGGCAAGGGCCATGTCGACGATCGCGATCAAGGCCACGGCAACGATGATCATGGCAATCACGTTCATGAAGACATTCAGGCCGTCCTGCACACCTCGCAGAAACGCATCCATCGTTGATTGATAGAATTTGGGGAGCTTCGGCTCATCGAAGTCGCGATCGGTTGCGAGCGGTGGCTCTAGCAGCCGCGCAATCGCAATGGCGCCGGGCGCAGACATAAAGGATGCGGCGACGATATGTGCGCCGGCATCCGGGATCTGGGGCAAAAGAAGCGCGATATAGACCGCCATCATCGTCCCCGCGATAGTCGCCATGGCGGCGCTCATCACGAGCAAAATATCGGCCCTCGACAATCGGTTGAGATAAGGCCGGATCACCATCGGTGCCTCGACCATCCCCAGAAATACACTGGCTGCGGCTCCTAAGCCAGCTGGCCCGGACAGGTTCAGCAACCGCTTGAAAACGTAGCCGAGACTTCGGCAGATGAATTCGAGTATGCCCCAATGCCAAAGCAGCGCGGCCAGCGTTGAGATCACCATAATGACGGGAAGCACTTGCAAGGCCAGAATGAACTCGTTGCCGGGCTGCGTCGTGTCATACGGCGCAGGACCGCCGGCCAAATACCCAAACGCGAATTGCGTGCCCTCCGCGGTCGCCTCTTGCAGCGCAGCGACCCCGCGCGTGAGCCCGGCCAAGCTGTCTCGCAGGCCGGGAACTGAAAAGATCAGAACTCCAATGCTGGCCTGGATACCCAATGCAGTGAAGACGGGGCGCAATGGAACGCGCGAGCGCCCTGATGAGAACAGCCATGCGACGCCGAGTATAAACACCATGCCGCCCAGACTGCGTAAATTGTCGACCGTGATCTCCATGTTCGTCGCCTTTGCGCTTCGCTTCAATCACGTTGTAGGATCGCGATGCGGTCTCAAGCGCGCAACGGCGTTCCCGCCCTGCCCTGGCCCGAAACGCCTCAAACTTAGGCCACGGGGTTTGCCTTTTGCCTCGGTCTCCCTCACTTTTACCCGAGACCCGCAAGACGAGCTGAACGTGAGTTGAAACGAGCCCCCCCTCACGTTTACACGGATAGGGTAGAATGGAGTTGGAACGATCAATGGGACAAGCCGTAAGCCTGCAAACCGAGTTTGGTGTGTTCGAACCAAACGACCTGGACGGACTCAATCAGTTTTTCAGCGACTATGGCTTTGCAATTCTGCGGGGCTTGTACTCTGAGACGACACTTACCGCTCTCACCGAGCAATGTGTTGAGGCTCAAAATCAAGTCATCGACGGCACACTGGCTGCGCGGCACGGCAATTCAATTCTCTTGGATGACACGGTGAACGAAGAGGTTCGGTTCACCAATTATGTTCAATACATCACAGAGATTTCAGACCTGACGCGGGAGGCTGTTCTTTCTCCTGAAATCGTTGCGCTGATGGAGAACTGGGTCCCCACCGGACATCTACAAGAGCACTCACGATTTGGCGTGGTCTACCAAGATGCACGAGGCGGGCGTAATTCTGGCTATCGCCGTATTGGCTGGCATTCGGATTGGCAAAGCGGACCGCACCGCGATGTCTGGCCATCTGTGGCATTCACGATCAATATTGATGCGACCAGCCCTGACAATGGATTTTTGCGCGTTGTTCCAGGCTCTCACAAGTGGGCAACGCCTGCGCCCTATAAGAACGTCAACAATGTCTCAGTCCCGGACGGTGCAAAACCAACCGGCGGTCATACGGACACGCCGCCGCCGATCGCCATTCCGCTCGCCTTCGAAAAAGTCCGCGGCGAAATTCCGGTCTATTGCGAGGCCGGGGATGTCTTGTTCCATGATGCCTATTTGTGGCACTCCGCTGCAGCGCCGACCAATGATCGCGCAATCAGGCGGCACGTAAGGGGCAGCTGGTATTCCGGCACGCCTGACATTGACCACCGAGACTTCGATGAAGACTTCGTAAAAAATGCCGCGCGCTAACGCTCTTTTGAAAGGGTTGTCTTGGAAGCTCGCGCCCCTACTCGTCGCGGCCTGTGCCGCCGGCGACGCCGTCTTCTCTGCGCCATCTCAAAACAAATGGGACGACCTGAACGCCGAACAAAAGACCACAGCTTTGTTTGAGGCCTATGCGGACGAGCCAGCTTTTCTGCGGGTCCTTTTGCGCGACATGCCGAAAGGCGGCGACCTGCACACGCATCTGTCCGGGACACCCTATGCGGAGGAGTTTTTGGACTGGGCAGCAAGGCGTGATTTCTGCGTCGATCTCGATGCGCTCGCGATTGTCCCACCGCCCTGCTCAACCGCCGAAAAGGAAGCGGCGCGCGATTTGATGCGGCGCAACCCAATGCTCTACAATAAGCTTGTCGACGCAATGTCGGTGCGCGCACTGTTGTCCGGCACGCCAAGTGAGCAAAACGGGCACGGCCAGTTCTTTGGGTCGTTCGAACGCTTCTTAAGCATTGCGGCGCTTGAACCTGGCAAAGCCATCGCCTCAACGCGCCGTGCGTCTGCGCAAGACCGGGTGCTGTATCAGGAGATCATGTACAATCCCGCGAGCATCAATATCGGCGCGGCAAATGTCTCTTCTACGGGTTGGAGCGGCGATTTCGAATCGGCTCTGGCCGAACTTGAACCCAAATTACCTGCGCTCGTCGCGCAAGCCCGCAGCGATGCGGATCAAGCTGAACGCGATGCGCACGCGGCGCTTGGGTGTGACGCCAATGACCTGAATCCTGGTTGCGAGATTGAGGTGAGATACAATTGCTATGGGCTTCGATTATTCCCTGAAGCCGCTCTGTTTCACCAATTGGCAACCTGCTTTGCTTTGATCGAAGCAGACCCGCGTTTTGTTGGTGTTTCTCTGGTGCAGCCAGAAGACGATCCAATCGCTGTGACGCAATATGATCGCCATATGGAAATGGTCGCGCTTTTCGGAGCTAGGTTCCCATCAGCCAAGATATCGCTGCATGCTGGAGAGCTGACGCTTGGCTTGGTGCCTGGCTATGCGCTGCGCGATCATATCTCGAAAGCGATCCACATTGCTGGGTCTGACCGGATTGGGCATGGGGTCGATATTGCATTTGAACAGGATAGCCGCGCCACGCTCGCTCATATGGCTGACCAGGGCATCGCGGTCGAGGTCAACTTGTCGAGCAATGCGGTTATTCTAGGCGTTGAAGGCAAAGACCACCCGCTCAATCTCTACCGCGCATCTGGTGTTCCGATCGTCCTATCGACGGATGATTTGGGCGTGCTGCGTTCAGACATGACAGAACAATACGTCCAAGCCGCGCGCGATCATGGCCTGACTTATGAGGATCTGAAAACAGCCTCTCGGAACAGCGTGCATTATGCCTTTATCCCAGGCGAAAGCTTGTGGTCAGATCAGGCGGTCGGAACTCCAATCGCGCTTTGTGAAAGTTTCGAAGCCCCGCAATGTCTTCGCTATACCGCCAACCATCCAAAGGCCGCGCTTGGATTAAGGTTGGAACATGCGTTGAAAGACTTCGAAGCTGAGGTCTCGACTTGGACCCCAGACTTCTAAAGGCCTCTATTCGTTCAGCGAGTCAGGCGTTGGAATCGTATCTTCATACACGTCCCAGTTTCCGGTTAGCTCATCCAGAACCGCGCCGCCGACAAGGTAGAGCGATTCAAGCGAAGCCTGCATGCCAGCATAGCCTTCATTCTCGCCAAGCAAGTTTTCTGCGGCGGTTTTTCCCGGAGGCTGCATCGTATAATTGCTGCCTGTACGGAGCACCATGAAGCGGTTTTTGTCGGCGCGGCCAATCTCGTGGAGATACTGGATCGAGGTGTAAGAGCCCGTATCCTCCATAGCCGAGGTGACAAAGTCAGAGTTCCCATCGCTCCAATAATTGACCCACTCATTGGCCCATTCATTCATGATCGCGCCATGCCAGAAGGTCATCGCCGCCAAGTGGCCGCCCTTCATAACGAAAGGCGGTTTCTGCGCCATTTCATGCTCCGTATAGAGCGCGCGGGTTTCTTCCAGGCCTTCTAAATCGGGAAGTTCAATGTCTTTGGTCAACTCGAACGCCCAGTCGCGTAGGCTCTCATTGATCAAGAACATTTCGCCGCCAGTGGGTTCGGGCTTGTTTGGGTCATATGGAAATTGGGTGCGCCGGGCGAAATATCCAGTTGGCCAGTCTTCAGGCTTCTCACGCGCGTCGATATGATGGGACAGGTCGCCATCAACCAAATAGGCAGACCAGACCGCTGAGCCAATCGATGCATCTTCCGGGTCAATGCCGGCAATTCCGGCAACCAACCAATAGGCCTTGCTCAAATCAAATCGGGTATCGAGGCCGAGTGCCATTGTCGAAGCGGTAGATTTGGCTGTACCGATGCCCGTCACCATGGCGAGGATTTGCGCGTCTGCGTCATAGTAGAGATCGTGATGCGAATGCGGAAACGGGATAGCCGTGTCGAACGGGCGTCGTTCTTTCCAGAGCTGAAACTCACCAGGGCGGTCGCCCTCGTCTGCGCCGATTTCGAACATCGTCACCAAGACCGCTTTCACAGGCAAAGGCGTTTCGCACGGCGCGGCGATCGCACAGATTGCTGATGTTTTCACTTCCTCGGCGACCGCAACGGGCTCCGCCGGCGCACATGCTGTGAGTATTGAAAGTCCGGCCGCAGCCAGGCCGCCAATTGCTGCAAGTCTCGTCTTCATGGGATACGGCCCTCTCAATATGCCTTGTTCGAATCTATAGAGGCGCCCATTCGATTCTGGTCAAAAGGAATAAGCGTGCGAATTATTCGAGCATTTGTATTGCTCATTATCCCGTCATTCGTCCGACGAGGTGATGCTCAAACGGTCTGACGTCCCGCGACGGACATGATCGATTGCCATGATTTGGAATTGGCGAAAGAGTTTGATATCCGACTAGAAACGATACGCTGCGGCGCCGCGCTGCTGGCACATTTTAGATTAGGAAAATTCGGCCCATGCCAAGTGCCTCTCAACGCGTCCTCAAGGGCCGATTGCTGACATTTTTCGATCGTCCGACAAATGCAAGCTCCCGAGAGGTCTATGGGTATTGGCCGGAAGGCGCTTTAGTGATCGAAAATGGTGTCATCGTATGGCGCGGAGATTGTACGGACCTTCCGAAGACCTATGCGGAATGGCTCGTTACCGATCATTCGGATCATCTCATCCTCCCAGGCTTCATCGACGCGCATACGCATTTTCCGCAAATGGAAGTGATCGGGTCTTATGGTGCGCAACTGATGGAGTGGCTTGAGACTTACACATTTCGACAAGAGTCTCGCTTTCAGGATTTGGACCATTGCCGCATCAATGCGGAGGCGTTTCTGGACGAGCTTACAAATCATGGCGTCACCAGCGCAGCGGTCTATGCCACATCGCACCCAAACTCAGTGAATGCGTTTTTCGAGGAAGCGAGCGCCCGAGGCATGCGCATGATCGCTGGGAAAACACTGATGGATCGGCAAGCACCTGCAGACATATGCGATACGCCGCAGCGCGCCTATGATGAGAGTAAAGCGCTGATCGAAGCCTGGCATGGCAAAGACCGTCTGTCTTATGCGATCACGCCGCGGTTTGCGATCACCTCAACGCCCGAGCAAATGGCGGTCGTCGGGAGCTTGGTCGCCGAAAACCCAGACTGTTACTTACAAACTCACCTTTCAGAAAATGTGTTTGAGATCGAAGAAACCCTCCGCCTCTTCCCGGATGCACCAGACTATACGGGAGTGTATGAAGCGTTTGGTTTGCTCGGCGCGAAAGCGCTGTTCGGGCATTGCATCCACCTCACAGAAAGAGAGCGATCCGTCTTGCAAGAAAGCGGGTCTGTGGCGGTATTCTGTCCGTCATCAAACTTGTTTCTCGGCAGCGGCCTGTTCGACTATCAGGGCTTCAAAGCTTCAGGCATTCGGATCGCCTATGGCTCTGATGTCGGTGCCGGCACGAGCTATTCGATGCTCGCAACGGCGGCCGACGCCTACCGGGTGTGCCAGCTCAGTGGATACAGCCTTAACCCACTCGAGAGCTATTATGGCTTAACCCTCGGCAATGCGCGGGCGCTCTCTTTGGAGACCAAAATCGGCACCTTAGAGGTTGGGACCGAGGCAGACATGGTCGTTCTGGACAGCCGGGCCACGAGCGCCATGCGCGCCCGTATGGCGTCAGCCGAATCTCTCGCTGAGGAATTATTCGTTCTGCAAACGCTGGGCGACGACCGCGCTATCGCAGAGACTTATGTCTCGGGTCATGCGCGAAAGTCCGCCATTCCGGAACAGAGTGAAGTTTAACGCTCGTCTGGTGACAGCCATTTCTTCACTTGCGGCGGCTCGTAGGTCATCAAGTTTTCGATCAGCGCCTTTGGTTCGTTCTCAGTCAGCGCCATTTGTCGGTGCACGGAGCGAACAAAGCCCTCTTCAACCATGACATCGAAGAAACGCTCCAACGCGTCATAAAACCCGTTCACATTGTAGAAGGCCATAGGTTTGCGGTGCACACCAAGCTGCGTCCAGGTCCACACCTCGAATGTTTCTTCCATCGTTCCGATACCGCCGGGCATACAGATAAAGGCGTCAGAGAGGTCATGCATGATCTGTTTGCGCTCGTGCATCGAGTCGACAATGTGGAGTTTGGTGAGAGATTCGTGCGCTTGCTCCAGTTCAAACAATTGCCGCGGTAAGACACCAATCGCTTCACCATTCTTTGCCATGGCGCCATTTGCCACCGCGCCCATAGTTCCATCACGAGCCCCGCCATAGACGACGCCATACCCGGCCTCAGCAATCATTTCGCCAAGCTCAAAAGCGGCGTCCATATAGACATCGCCTTTGCCCGTATTGGATCCACAGAACACACAAATTCTCATTCTTATTCTCTCTCTACTCGTTTCAACGTCTTTAGCCTCTATTCGATAAGGCGTCGGCGGATGCTTTGCGCAAGGGGGAGGAAGGTGTTTCCTGAAGTTTCTGGGCAAAGCATCGCTTCACACGCTAAATACACCGTCGCTCTGATGCCAATATTCGCTCACATTGCTCGATTTCTGTCTCCTTACTCCGCTATTCAGCGAAAGAGTTGCAAGCAAACAACAGCAACACATGAGCTGCAGCCGCAGCGCCTGTGATCTTACGGGAAGCACACTTCTCAATCGAGTGCGCAAATTATGAGCACGCTCAGAAAATCGACTGATTGCCCACACGACCGCTCTTGAGTCCGGTCCCAACCCTGCCTCCATGGACTTAACACATTTGTCACGATTCCCGTTCCGGCGAGAAAAGTGGCGTGCGTCGATTGCAGAATATTGGACCCCCCAGCCAGAGCGCCTTTTTACGAAGGCCCAATGTGAGAAAGAGCGATGAAATTCAACACACCTAACACCACCGGCACCTCCGCCAACAGGATCAAATTTTCCCTCCGATCAGCGGTCGCCGTCAGCGCCCTTTGTCTTGGAATGACTGGCGTCGCCGTGGCCCAAGAAGACCCTGCAGAGGAAGAAGAGTTCGTGCAGGAAACAGTGGTCGTAACCGGTAGCCTTCGCGCGCTTCCTGTTGAAGACGTTGGCTCAGTCTTTGGGTTTGACAAAACACTGGTTGAAATTCCGCGTTCAGCTTCAACCATCAGTTCCGACCAAATCGAGCGTTTCGGCATTACCGATATTTACGGCCTCGTCGCTCAGGCACCAGGTACGTTCACCAACTCATTCTTTGGGGTCGGCGGCGCGCTCGACATTCGTGGCCAGGCTGGTGAAACCTACTTCCGAGGCGTTCGCCGCCTAGACAATCCGGGCAACTACCCAACGCCAATTGGTGCGTCTGACCGTATTGATATTGTACGTGGACCTGCCTCACCGATTTACGGCCCCTCCAAATCTGGTGGGTATATGAACTTCGTTCCGAAAACCGCCCGTCTTGGATCAGGTCAGTACGCTGAAGAGGCCGAAGGCGAGATTCGCTACACTGGCGGCAGCTGGGACAAAAGCGTTCTTGCAGCCTCTATCACCGGCCCCGGCAAAATTGGCGGCCAAGAGTTTGGCTATCACCTGTATGCAGAGATCGAAGACTCAGGCAGCTACTACAACAATATCTCAACCGAGCAGACCATTTTGCAGGGTGCTTTTGATTCAGACCTAACCGACAAGCTGCGCGTCGAATTCGGCGGCATGTATCATGATTATGCCGGCGTTCAGAACGGCGGTTGGAACCGTCTCACGCAGGACCTCATCGACAATGGGACTTATGTGACGGGCTCCGCCCAACCAATTGATTTGGACGGTGACGGACAACTTTCACCATCAGAGTTTGAAACAGCCGCAACCGATCTGGATTTTAGTAATTTTGGCTTCTTTGACGTCAACACGCTGAGCTTCTCTCCGTTTGCATCCGGCTTCACAGATGCAAGCTTCGACAACTCGCCCTATCTTGGGCTTTCGAATGTTGGCACAGCGACACTTGATCGCCGCAATACCCTTGCTGGCGAAGATGATCTTCTCGAGAACGAGATGCTCACGCTTTATGCTGACTTCATCTATGAAGGCGATAATGGCTTCGAGATCAAAAACCAGTTCTTCTATGAAGCCTATGAGAACCTGAACGAAAACTCTTACGGTTTCTCTCAGTTCCACGATAGCTGGGTGATCGAGGATAAGATCGTTATATCTCAGGAGTTTGAGTTCGATGGTGCTGAAGTTGCAGTGCAAGTTTCACCATCGGTTCGTCACACAGATTTCAAACATGGCGACGATTTCAGCTATGAGTATTTCCACCGTGTGGATCTGACCCAGGGCTATGACGCGCTATCAAACCGGTTGCTATCAACCGAGTCTGGGCTGGATTATGATAACTTCGTCGAAGGCGATTACACCAACCTGGCCCTCGCAGCATTGGTCGACACCACGTTCGACTTTGGCCTGAGTGTTCTCCTCGGTGTTCGCTATGATACGATCGACGTAGAATCGACATCTATCGGCGCGCGCTTGCTCGACACAACGACAGAAGGCTTCTCTCTAACGCCTGATGTGACCGAGTCTGACTCAGATGAAGGCGTCTCTTGGAACGCAAGCCTGTCCTACGAACTCCCGATGGGCATCATTCCATATGTCACCGTCGCAGAGCAGTCCGTCGTCGTGGCAGGACAAGGGGCCGAGATTGGACCGGGCGACATCACCGGAGAGTCTTGGTTCAGTGCGACTGAGCTGACCGAATTCGGTGTGAAGGGTAATTTCCTCGACGATCGTCTTTATGCTGCAATCTCCTACTATGAGCAGAACCGTACTGACCGAAACATTCAGTCCAGTACTGTGAACCAAGACATTCGCACTGAAGGTCTCGAAGCAGAGATGCGTTGGTCCGTAACGGAGAAACTGCTGGTAACAGCGGCTTACACCTCAACGGAAGTCATCAACGAAACTTACCTCGAAAACGGTACTGCCTTCAGCTTCTTCGGCGCTGAAGACTTGGTCAATGTCACAGACCCGTCTCTCTTCTATGGCGGCCAGCCAATCGGTCTCGTAGCAATCCCGGATGAGAACGCAGCGAAGCGTGCCGGTATTCCAGAGAACCTGTTCTCTCTGACAGCGACTTATGAGTTCGACAATGGCTTGTCTCTATCAGGCAGCCTGACCGATGTGGAAGAAGTCTTCTCTGGTCAGTCCCAAGTGGTCGAGCTGCCTGCCTATACGCTAGTCGATCTGGGTGCGAGCTACGCATTCGATGATTGGCTGGTTCGCGTCACGGTCAAGAACGCAACGGATGAAGAGTATTTCCGCGCGAACTTCACCGAACTGTTCGGCTCAACCATCGTGTTGCCAGAGCAGCCACGTAGCTTCCAGGCCTCTGTGATCTACAAGTTCTAAGAGATCGAAACTAGCAAAACAAAAGCCCTGGCAGTGCAAATTGCCGGGGCTTTTTTATACGTAATCGTCTGGGCGTTTCCGACCGAAGAAATGGATATTCAGGTATTTACTCGCTTCTAGCCCTGATAAAACCAATCAAGCCGGTGACATAGCTATCCCATCCACTCTCATGCATCGCCCGACTGTGTTCGGTTTTGAAACCACGGTGAGACAGGGAAATCTTGGTGTTCTCGCCGGCGTCTTGGAAGGTCACGTCTATGACGGTCACTTCCCCATCGCCGTTCCATTCCCAAGTGTAGACCACCCGTTCATTCTTCGCGACGGAATGGAACCGACCCGCGTTTCGAGCCCCGCCATCTGGCCCGTGCATAATCAGCTCATAGCGTCCGCCGGAGACGCCCTCGACGATCATTTCATCGGCCGGAACGATCACCGTATCTGAGGAGACCCAGGTGTCGAACACAACGGCTCTCGGAAAAGGCAGCTCGTAGGTTTTCTCAATGTCCATGGGAAAGGTGTACGATGGCACGCACATTTTTCAAGCAAAGCGCTAAAGATCCGCCATTAATCGGCGAAGAGATTTCGTCGCCCGGTCATTGATCACGCGCGGATCAACCCTCACCAATTGTCCATTGTCGACAATAGCCTGGCCCTCAACAAATACGTCTCTTGGTTTGACTCCGTCGCACAATACCAGCGCCGCGACCTCATCCCATGCCCCAAGGGTTTGCAATCCGGTCATGTCCCACAGAACCAAGTCGGCGCGCCTACCCGGCGCAATCTGTCCGCAGGCATCCCAACCAAGAACTTGCGCGCCGCCTCGCGTGGCAAGCCAAAGGGCTTCGCGCGCTTTCATCGCGTCTGCCCCGTGAGCGGCCCTTTGAAACAGGAGAGATTGGCGGGCTTCAGAGAGCATTTGATTGGAATCGTTCGAGGCTGAGCCATCCACGCCGAGCCCAACAGGGACCCCGGCTGCGCGCATCTCTGTGATCGGCGCGATGCCAGATCCCAGTCGGCCATTTGAGCAAGGGCAATGAGCGACCCCTGTTTGGGTTCGCGCGAACAGGCCGATCTCTTCACGATCGAGTTGCACACAATGCGCGTGCCACACATCATCGCCCGTCCAGCCGAGATCCTCGGCATACTGCCCTGGACGACACCCAAACTTCTCCAAGGAATAGGAAACATCCTCTATATTTTCAGCGAGGTGCGTATGCAGCCGCACGCCTTTGTCCCGCGCCAATAGCGCAGAGTCGCGCATCAGTTCGCGGCTCACCGAAAAGGGAGAACATGGCGCGACGCCGACCCGCACCATGGCGTCGCTGGCTGGGTTATGAAACTGATCGATCACACGGATCGTGTCTTCAAGGATCGCACGCTCATCCTCAACCAGTGAGTCAGGCGGCAATCCGCCATCGCTCTCGCCGATACTCATCGACCCACGCGTCGCGTGGAAACGCATGCCAATCGTTTCGGCCGCCGAAATCGTGTCTTCTAGGCGCACGCCGTCTGGATAAAGATACAAATGATCGCTGCTCAGAGTGCACCCTGACAGAACCAGTTCCGCCATAGCGACTTGCGCGGAGACGAACATATCTTCGGGCCGATAGCGCGCCCAGATGGGATACAAAGACTGAAGCCAAGGAAAGAGCGGCGCATCGATCCCCGCCGGCACCGCCCGGGTCAACGATTGGTACATATGATGATGGGTGTTGATCAGTCCCGGCGTAATCACACAGCCTCTGGCCTCAACGATTGTGTCAGCCTTCTCGGCCCACTCGGCGAGGCCTTGTGTTGACCCTACCGCTTTAACTTCACCATCGACGATGACGATGGCTGCATCGGCAATCTCAGTGCCGTCATCGTCCATGCAAGCGAGCATGTTGGCGTGGCGTATCAGTGTTATTGTCATTGTGCGTCAGCGGCCTCGTCGCCCATCTCTTCTGGTACGATCAAGTTCAGAATGATCGCAAGAAATGTGGCGGGTAATAGTCCAGATGAGAGCAATATTTTCGGCATTTCTGGAAGGTGTTGTAACGCTTCCGGCTCAAGCTGCAATCCAAAACCAAGCGACAGGGAAACCGCAAAAATCAGCATATTGCGCTGTGTCCAGGTCACGCCCGCCAGGATTGAAAGCGCTGCAGAGACCACCATCCCAAACATAATGATCACGCCCCCGCCTAGAACCTGGATCGGGATGGTTGTGATCACCGCGCCAACTTTCGGGAAGATTCCGCAAAGGATCAAGAAGATCGCGCCGCAGGTCACAATGTGCCGACTCATAATCCCCGTCATCGCGATCAATCCGACATTTTGGCTGAACGACGTGTTTGGCATAGAGCCGAATATGGCGGCAACCGAGGTGCCGATCCCATCGGCAAATGTCGCGCCGCGCAATTCTTTGTCCGTAGCATCCCGCCCCGCGCCGCCTTCAGCAATCGCGCTAACATCGCCGACCGTTTCGATGGCAGAGACAATGCCCATGAAACAGAAGCCAACAATCGCCGGGCCGGAGAGCTCAAACCCAAACCGGAACGGATCTGGCGTCATAAGGACCCCAGCATTCGCAACCGGCGATAAGTCTATGAACCCCATCGGAATGGCCACCGCATATCCAACCATTAGGCCCAGCAGGATCGAGGCGGTTGAGAAAAGCCCTTTGCCGAAGAATTTCAAGCCCAGCGTCGCGATCAAAACACTGCCCGCCAAGAGCCAGCTTTGCCAAGATCCGTAGGCTTCAGTCCCCTGCGCTGGGACGCCGCCCGCGGCATACTGAATGCCCACTTTGACCAGAGACAATCCAATTAAAGACACCACGAGCCCCGTCACCATAGGCGGCAATGCAAAGCGCAAACGACCAATGAACGGCGCCAGCAACGCATGAAATAGCCCGCCGAAGAATGCGCCAGTGGTCAAGGCGGCCATCCCTGCGACGCCGGAGCCAGCAACAATCGGAATCATGATCGGCAGAAATGCAAAACTGGTCCCCTGTACAATCGGCAAGCGCGCCCCGACAGGGCCCATACCGATGGTCTGGAACAGCGTGGCGATCCCAGCGAACAGCATCGACATCTGGATCAAATAGATCAGATCGCTGAGATCCTCAGAGCCATATCCAAACCCTGCCGCCCCCGCCACAATGATGGCTGGCGTCACATTGCCAATGAACATTGCAACGACGTGCTGAATGCCGAGGGGGATCGCGACGCTCAGCGGCGGCATATAATCCGGATCACGGCGCTCGGCGGCAGTCATACCAAACCCTGACTTCAGAGCGGGTTCAGGCGGATACGGAACGCTCATGAGTTAGCCGTCCAGGAAGATGAATTTGGCAAGGAACAGAATTGCAAGAACGGCCACACTTGGGCTCACCTGCTTCCATCTACCTGCGCCGATCTTGAGCGCGGCATAAGCAACAAAGCCGAGCCCAATGCCGGTTGCGATGGAATAGGTTAGCGGCATCGAGACGGCTGTGATCACAGCTGGCACAAAGGCCGTTGAATCTTCCCAATCGACCGAGGCAAGGCCGCCCACCATAACGCAGCCGACAAACACCAAGGCGGGGCCCGTCGCAAAGCTCTGAATGGAGCCCGCGAGCGGTGCAAAGAACAACGCCGCGAGGAACAAGGTTGCCGTCACCAGGGCCGTCAGACCCGTGCGCCCGCCAGCTTTCACGCCTGCAATACTCTCAACATAACTGGTGGCAGAAGACGTCCCGACCAAGGCGCCCGCCATGGTCGCGGTAGAGTCGGCGAGCAACGCCTTTCGGAGGCCAACGATCTTGCCATCTTCGTCAAGCAATCCAGCACGATGCGCTACCGCTACGAGCGTCCCGGCAGTGTCAAACAGGTCGACAAACAGGAATGAAATCACGATTACAACCAGGCCGATTTCAAGCGCTTGCGACCAATCCAAAGCAAACAGAGTTGGCTCAACTGATGGCGGCAAAGACATAATCCCAGCGGGCTCCGACGCGCCTAGGAGCATGCCGACGGCCGTTATACTCAACATGCCGATCAAGATCCCGCCTGGAATCTTCCGCGCTTCCAACACCACGATCAGGATAAAACAGGCGACCGCGAGCAAGGCAGGCGTTGCGGAGAGATCACCGAGCCCCACTAAGGTCGCCGGATTGTCCACCACAATCCCAACGCTGGTCAGGCCGATCATAATAAGGAACAGCCCAATCCCGGCGGAAATCGAGAGCTTTAGTTCCATCGGAATCGAATTGATGATCCATTCACGTATCGGCAGCACGCTGATGATCACAAACAACACACCAGACAGAAACACCGCCATCAAAGCGGCTTGCCATGGAATGCCCATGCCGAGCACGACTCCGTAAGTGAAGAAGGCGTTCAGACCCATTCCGGGCGCAATCGCGATCGGAAAATTCGCGTACACCCCCATGATCAAGGTCCCGATCGCCGCCGAAAGACAGGTCGCAACGAAGACGGAGCCCGGGTCCATTCCGGCATTTGCGAGAATGTCTGGATTGACGAAAATGATGTAAGACATTGCCAGGAACGTGGTCACGCCGGCAACGATCTCCTTGCGGATCGAGCTCCCGCGCGCCTCTATCTCGAAGTATTTATTGATCATTTTGGTCGAACCTCCCCAGGCACATTGAATTTGCCCAAAAACTAGACAGCCTGATCACTCTTATGTCGACCAGGTCGAACTGCAATTTTGTGATACCGAAGCGGCGGCGATTATTGTCTATCGCCCCTTTTTGCCCCGTTCGCTCTCTTGGCTGCTCGATTTTTGACAGGGGCTTGCACAAGCGCTCTAAAAATCAGATCTCTTGGTTAGAGTTTAAGCAGGCTGCAACGTCTGATCACAACATCGTCCGACAAGTCATGACATAGGACGGAAACCGGGGCATGTTCGCCGCAAGAGAGGAGACGCATCCATGATCCGGTTTCTTATGGATGGCGAAATCCATCAATTTGACAATATCGACCCGACCCAGACCGTTCTTGAATGGCTCCGCGAAACAGAGCGCAAGGTCGGCACCAAAGAAGGCTGCGCCGAAGGCGATTGCGGCGCGTGTACAGTTGTTTTGGGTGAGCTCATCGATGACGACGTGCGCTATCGCGCGGTGAATGCCTGCATCTATTTCATGCCGCTTCTGGATGGCAAAGAAATCGTCACGGTGGAGGCGCTCGGAACCCCAAACGCTCTCCATCCTGTTCAGTCTGCAATGGCATCAGGAAACGGCACCCAATGCGGGTTTTGTACACCGGG
Source organism: Henriciella sp. (assembly GCA_039970335.1). Lineage (GTDB taxonomy): Bacteria > Pseudomonadota > Alphaproteobacteria > Caulobacterales > Hyphomonadaceae > Henriciella. Next base: position 117,953 of record JBDVMC010000014.1, read on the forward strand.
CTTCGTGATGTCGCTGTTCGCGAAGTATCAGGATAGTGACCCTGCACTGCCCGAAAGTGTCGATGATCTTCTGGCTGGCAACCTTTGCCGGTGCACTGGTTACGCGCCGATCCAGAAGGCGGCACATTCGGTATTAGAAGCCCCCACTCAGACAAACCGATTTGGCGGCTCCGACACGATCGAAAAACTCAAATCGATTGCGCCGAGCGAAGCGGTTTCGCGGACCTTTCAAGACTCAAACTTTGAAACGGATCGAACCTACCATTCTCCACAGACCGAAGCCGAATTGGCAGACCTTCTCACCGCCACACCAGACGCAACTCTGGTCGCCGGTGCCACTGATGTGGGCCTTTGGGTGACCAAGCAACATCGCTTGCTCAAGCATGTCATTTCGTTGGACGCGATCCCCGCATTGAAATCGATTGAGGAGACCGATCAAGGCCTCCGCATCGGCGCGATGGTGCGATACTCCGATGCCTGGGATCATTTGCAAAGATTGCATCCAGACCTTGGCGAACTGGTGCGCCGAATTGGGTCCGTTCAGGTTAGAAATAGCGGCACCATTGGCGGCAATATCGCCAACGGGTCGCCGATTGGCGATACGCCGCCGCCGCTGATCGTCCTGGGTGCCAAGCTGGACCTTGCCAGCGCAACAGGTCGCCGCACGATCGAGCTCGAAGACTTCTTCATCGAATACGGCAAGCAAGACCTGCGACCTGGCGAGTATGTGCACTCCGTGCTTATCCCTCCGCTCGAGGAGAACCTCCTCTTCGCCACGTACAAAATCTCTAAGCGTTTCAACCAGGATATTTCCGCACTTTGCGGCGCGTTTGCGCTGAACATGGAAGATGGGAAAGTGTCATTCGCGCGCATCGCGTTCGGCGGCATGGCCGCGACGCCCAAACGCGCACTTGCCTGCGAAGCTGCGCTGACCGGGGCGGATTGGACCGAAGCGACGATAGAAGCAGCCACCGCCGCACTTGCAAAAGACTATCAGCCGATCTCGGATATGCGCGCCTCGTCTGACTATCGGCTCAAAACCGCGCAGAACCTTCTCCGCAAACTGTTCCTGGAAAGCCAAGGCCAGGGCCGCACGCGTATTCTGGAAGCGACCTAAGACCATGCTCGATCGCGCAAAACGCCCACCTCTCCCAGCCAAGATCAGCGGTGATGTGCATGATGCACAAACCCATGACAGCGCGCACCTGCATGTGTCTGGCGCGGCGCAATATGTCGACGACTTGCCTGAGCCGGTGGGATGCCTCCACCTTTATGTCGCGATGTCTGAGCGCGCGCACGCCGAGATTACCAATCTAGATCTAAGCGCCGTGGAAACGGCTCCCGGTGTCGCCTGTGTTCTAACGGCGGCGGACATCGCAGGGGATAACGACATTGGGCCTGTCGTGCATGACGACCCGGTTTTTGCCGAAACACAGGTCCATTACCAAGGCCAGCCGATCTTTGCGGTCGCCGCAACCACACGGAAAGCCGCACGTCTCGCCGCGATGCGCGCGATCGTGGGGTATAAAGACAAAGACGCTCTCCTCGACATAGAGGCAGCCAAAGCGAACGGCGCAACCATCGAGCCTCCTCAAACCATGAGGCTGGGCGACGCGCCGATGGCTATGAAAGCCGCCGAGCGGACGCTGAAAGGTACGCTCGAAATGGGCGGGCAGGATCACTTCTATCTCGAAGGCCAAATCGCCATGTCTGTGCCGGGTGAGGATGGCGCGATCAAGATATACTCTTCGACGCAGAACCCAACAGAAGCCCAGCATCTCATCGCTCACCTCCTGCACAAACCAAGCGCAGCAGTGACCGTCGAGGTCCGCCGAATGGGCGGCGCGTTTGGCGGCAAAGAGACCCAATCGACGCTGGTGGCGGCAATGGCTGCGCTCGCGTCCGAAAAGACCGGACGGCCTGCAAAGCTGCGCCTGGACCGCGATGATGACATGGTCATGACCGGCAAACGCCATGACTTCGCGATTGAGTATCAAGCGGGTTTCGATGCTGATGGACGTCTCAGCAGCGCGATATTCGATCTCGGCTCACGATGCGGTTTTTCCACGGACCTCTCCATGGCGATCAATGACCGGGCGATGTTTCATAGCGACAATTGCTATTTTCTGGGCACGGCTGAGATTACCTCGCATCGCTATCGCACGCACACAGTTTCCAACACGGCATTTCGCGGGTTCGGTGGGCCGCAAGGTATGCTGGGCGTAGAGCGGATGATGGATGAGATTGCTTTCGCTGTCGGGCGAGACCCGCTCGATGTCCGCCTCGACAATCTGTATGGCGGACCCGGCCGGGACCTGACACCATATCATCAAACCGTTGAAGACAATGTCGCCGACGAGTTGATCGAAACCCTTGCAGAACAATCCGATTACCGGGCGCGGCGCGCTCAGATCGAGGCCGATAATCTGCGTCCCGGTATCATCAAAAAAGGCATCTCTCTCAACCCGGTCAAATTCGGCATCTCGTTCACCGCGAAACATCTGAACCAAGCGGGCGCCCTGATCCATGTCTTTGCGGATGGAACCATCCAGCTCAACCATGGCGGCACAGAGATGGGCCAAGGCCTGATGGTAAAGATCGCGCAAGTCGTTGCGCACGAGTTTCAGGTGGACATCGATCAAATCCAGATCATGTCAACGTCGACCGAAAAGGTCCCCAACACATCCGCGACGGCCGCCTCTTCCGGCTCCGACCTTAACGGTATGGCGGCACAAGTTGCGGCTCAAAAAATCAAATCGCGCTTGCTAGAATTCCTGGCGGAGCGAGATGGTGTTCCGGTTGATCAAGTTCAGTTTCAAGGCAACCAAATCCGCGTTGGCGAGACGAGTTATACGTTTAAAGAGGCGGTCAGTGCCGCCTATATGGCCCGTATCTCCTTGTCGGCGACTGGGTTCTATCGAACGCCGAAAATTCACTATGACCGCGAGCTGCATCGGGGACGTCCGTTCTTCTATTTCGCATACGGCGCGGCTGTATCTGAAGTGGAGATCGACACGCTGACCGGGGAGAACCGGGTCGTGCGGACCGATATTCTCCACGATGTTGGTCGGTCTTTAAATCCGGCGATTGATCTCGGGCAGATCGAAGGGGGCTTCATTCAGGGCCTAGGCTGGCTCACCACTGAAGAACTTGTTTTCGACGAGCAAGGACGCCTGCGCACGCACGCTCCATCAACCTATAAGATCCCAACCAGCGCAGATCGCCCAGGCATCTTCAACGTCGAAATTTGGGATAAAGGCCGCAACCAAGAACACACCATCCACCACTCAAAAGCCGTTGGAGAACCGCCCTTTATGCTGGCAAATTCAGTCTTCTCAGCACTCACGCATGCCGTATCGGGCGCGGCTCAACACAAAGTGTTCCCGGCCCTCGATGCGCCCGCGACGCCAGAACGAATTTTGAATGCGGTCGAGGCTGCGCGCGCCAAACTCGCTTAAGCCGCGATCTCGGCCTGTTTGGCATATCGTTGCGCCATCATCGCACAGGCCACCAATTGCAGCTGGTGATAGAGCATCAGCGGCAAAAGAATAACGCCCAGGAAGGGCGATCCAGCGAATAGGATTTGAGCAATTGGCGCGCCATTGGCGAGGCTCTTCGTCGAGCCGCAGAATACCGCTGCCACTTCATCCTCTCGCGATAGGTTCAAACGCCGCGCCGTGAAGATCGTATAGGCAAACGCCGCCGCGAGCAGGACCAGAACCAGCACGATCGTTGCGGTGAACTCGCCCGCAGAGAAACGCGTCCAAATTCCGCCTGCCGTGGAGGTCGCGAAGGATGTGAAAACGATCAACAGGATCACACCGCGATCCAACATTGAGAAGGCTTTCTTATTCTTGGTCAAAACATCTTTGATGAGCGGTCGAACCAATTGTCCCAATGCAAATGGCGCGAGCAAGGTCATCGCGATATTGATCATCGCATCGATCAATGAGAACTGGACGCTCCCCGTTGCGGTCACCAGCGAGATCATCGCAGGCGTCAAAACCAACCCCAACAATCCGGAGAGGGTTGCATTGAACACCGCCGCCGGGACGTTGCCGCGCCCCAGAACCGTCATCGCGACTGAAGACGAGATGGTCGAAGGCAGCGCCGCGAGAAAGAAGAACCCTAAGCGCAAAGATTCCGGCAGCACGGTCTTCAATCCGAAATACAAGATCAGACCCAAGATTGGAAAGATCATAAAGGTCGTCGTTTGAATAAGCGCGTGCACCCGCCAGTTCTTCACACCCGCCACCAAGTTTTGCGGCGCGAGGTTCGCCCCGTGCAGGAAGAACACCAATGAAATCCCGAACTTCGTCACCAACCCCAGATTGAGCGGACCATCGCTGGCGCCCCAATTGGGCAGGAGAAAGCCCAGAAGTGCACTAAAAATCATCAGCATGACGAAACGATCAGGCAAAAAGCGCGTCATGGGACCCTCGGTGTGGTTAAGCCGCTGTCTGAGCGAAAAATTGTTTCAGGGAGATCGATATTATGGTTCATCTGAAGGCAATTCTTCCTTTGCTTAGGGCAAGTCATGGCTTTGATAAGAACCGGCCTTTTATACTTTAATCAAGCTGTTCGCGACGGCTCTATTCGCAAAGCTGCCGAAAGACTGCAAGTCGCTTCTTCTGCGGTCAATCGCCAGCTTTTGCAATTGGAAGCCGAATTAGGGGTCGAATTATTCGAACGCTTGCCCCGCGGGATAAGACCAACCGCCGCGGGCGAGATCTTGCTCGCAAACATCCGCGAGTGGACCCAGGATATTGAGAAGATGCGCCAGGAGATCGGCCAGCTGAAAGGCGGCACCCGCGGCACCATCCATATCGCCGCCGCAGAGAGCATCACAACCGAGATCCTGCCGAAAGTCATGACGCAGCTTCAAAGCAAGTATCCTGGCGTGGACTTTCATCTGATCTCTGGCGACAATTACCTGATTAAATCCGCCCTTCTCGCTAAAGATGCCGACTTGGTTTGTGCCTTCGACGTCACCGGGAATGCAAGGACAGAAACGGTGACATCGATTAAGGCGCCCATAGGGATTATCGCTCACCCAGACCATGCCCTGGCAAAACGTGACCGAGTGACAATTTCTGACTGCGTCGAGTATCCGATCATCGCGCCGAGCCAAAACTGGCTTAGCCACAGCGTTCTGAAAGACCTGGTCGAAAACCCCGACCTGCCCTTCCAAATCGCTGCACGGGTTGAACGTATCGGCATGCTGCGCAACCTCGTCCAATCCAAATTGGGGATCGCGTTTCTTTCCCCAATCGGGCTCAGTCAGGACATTCATGACCGCAAATTGGTTTGGGTTCCCCTGGTCGAAGGCGCAGCGAAACCGACGACGATATCGCTGCTCGTTCCCAAAGGCCGGGTCCTTGCCAATCATGTTCGAGAGTTAGTGGCGCTTCTAAAAGAAGAGCTTGAAGCGCAGGCAACTCGCGCCGCATAGAGCACATAAGCGCACGAAATATTAGTGCAGAGCATCCATCCCCGGCATTTAGAATGCCGCCAATTGTTTGCGCAGGAATGCCAATCGAAATGGCAGATTCGCCTTGTTTGTTAGTTTCTATGCGATTTTCGCAAGAGAGGGTTGAGAGCAACCTCGACCGATGCCAAAACTGCATCGGAATCACGCTCGTTCGCGAGCATTAGGAATTATCATGGCTCAGCCTGGATCAGATCAAAACTCGAGCGGCCAAAGCCTCAAGGCCGAATTAGAGACGGCGCTCTCCCTCGGCCTGTTCTCCGGTCCAGCGATTGAGCCAGGTGTTCGTCAGAACCTCGATCTGCTGGCGGCCCACCATGCGATCGTTCTCGCAGCCAAATCCGAAGAGGCGCCGTAGTCTGCATGGCGTTTTCGGAATCAGCGATAGATATAGCGAAAGGCGTTTCGAGCGGGGAAGTGCTGGCCGTTGATGTGGTCTCGCAGGCTCTAAAGGAAATAGCTCACCAAGACCCGCATCTCACTTGTTTTGTATCGGTAACCGCAGAACAAGCTCTGGAGGCGGCGCGCAAAGTCGATGACAAGCGCGCGCGCGGTGAAACTCTTGGCCCGCTTGCGGGCGTTCCGTTTGCGGTCAAAGACCTTTTCGACGTGCGTGGTGAGATCACCAAAGCCGGCGCAAAAATGCGTGAAACCGCGGCCCCCGCTTCGCAGGACGCCCCATTGGTTGCGAGGCTCAAGGCAGCAGACGCGATTTGCCTCGGGCGCCTGAACATGGATGAGTTCGCCTATGGCTTTGCGACTGTAAACGCCAATTATGGCACGACGCGAAACCCGCACGATCCAGATCGACTCGCGGGCGGATCATCTGGCGGGTCGGCAGCATCCGTCGCGGCCGGCATGCTGCCACTGACCTTAGGGTCCGATACGAATGGATCCGTTCGCGTTCCAGCCAGCCTTTGCGGCCTGTTTGGTCTGCGCCCAACCCATGACAGCCTTCCCATGGACGGCGTATTTCCATTCGTGGATCGCCTCGACACAATTGGACCGTTTACGCGCACGCTGGAGGAGCTAGAGGTCGCGCATTGGGTCCTCGCCGATAAGACAGCGCCGCCCCGCACAAAGCGCAAGCTCAAAGTCGCGCGGCTTGATGGTTGGTTTCGCGCCAATTGCTTTGCCGACACACTCGCGGGGGTAGACGCGATCGCGGATGCGTTCGGCGACGCGCCCTTGATCGACCTCCCTCTCGCCGGCGCAGCAAGGTCTGCGGGCTTTCTGATCACCGCCAAACTCGGCGGGGCTTTGCATTTGGAGGACTTGAAGACGCGGGCAATGGACTATGATCCTGCTGTGCGTGATCGATTGATCGCTGGGGTTGCTTTGTCAGACAGCAAAGTCAACGACGCAGAAATCGTGGCAGAGCGCTTCAACCGCCAGTTGGACGATGCGCTCCGCCAGTATGATATTCTAATCGCGCCGACGACACCGACACCCGCACCAAAGATTTCAGAAGGATTGATCGAGATTGACGGAGAGATGGTATCAGCACGCGCCAATCTGGGCCTATACACCCAACCCGTTAGCCTCTCTGGTCTGCCAATCCTATCAGTGCCCCTAAAACGTCCCGGGCAACTCCCCCTCGGGGTTCAATTGATCGCGGGGCATGGCAAAGAGGCGCACTTGTTTAGCGCCGCTGAGAGACTGGTGAAGGCTGGCCTGATCGGCTCAGATAGACCGCAAGCCAAGTGGCTGGAGACGTGAGTATGGACAGCACCACTTACAAAAACGGCGTCGTCACCAGCCCGCACAGATTGGCGAGCAAAACTGGCCTCGATGTTCTGAAAGATGGCGGAAACGCGGTCGAAGCCGCTGTTGCAATCGCAGCAACGCTGGCGGTGGTCTACCCACATATGACCGGCCTCGGCGGGGATAGCTTTTGGTTGGTGAGGTCACCCGAAGGCGAGCTTTTTGTCATCGACGCATGCGGCGCAGCGGGACAAGACTTGGGCCTGGAAACCTATAATGCCGCTGGTTTGAGCACCATTCCATTTCGCGGACCGCTCGCGGCGATCACGGTCGCTGGGACGATTTCAGGTTGGGCGCGCGTGCTACAAGAGGCGAATGGCAAGTTGCCGCTTTCCCGACTGGTTCGTGACGCCGTGAACTATGCCGAGACCGGCATGACTGTGACAGATAGCGGCGCGAATGTTGCGAAAACCAAAGATGCCGAGCTTGCGCCACATGCCGGCTATGACGCTATTTTTCGGCCGGGTGGACGCCCGCTCCGAGCGGGAGAGACGCTGTGCCAACCTGCACTGGCGAATACGCTTCGACGGCTGGCCAAGAATGGGCTTCAGGATTTCTATTCAGGCGCCCTGGCCGCAGATATCGCCGCAGACTTGGCCGAGGCCGGTAGCCCGCTCACCGCATCGGATCTGGCTAATCACGAGGCCACAAAACGCGCGCCCTTGAAGCTCCGCGCGTTCGGTGCGGATTTGTATAACTTCCCGCCGCCCACGCAGGGCCTGAGCTCTTTGATGATCCTCGCGCTGTTTGAACGTTTAGGCGTTGAAAGCGGCGAAGGGTTTGAGCATGTCCACGGGCTGGTGGAAGCCACGAAGCAAGCCTTTTCATTATCTCGCAAAATTGGCCTGGGCGATCCGAAGTTCATGACCCGCGCGGCGCAAGAGGTTCTCGATGATACCGCCCTGCAGGATCAACTCGCTGCCAGCATTGACGACAAGCTTGCAAAACCTTGGCCCGAACGAACCGAGGGCGGCGACACGACCTGGTTTGGCGCGATGGACAGCGAAGGCTGGCAAGTCAGCGCCATTCAATCCACCTATTTCGAGTTCGGGTCCGGGATCGTGCTTCCGAAGACCGGCATCACTTGGCAAAATCGCGGCGCGAGTTTCACCCTAAGAGAGCAAGGTTGGAACGCGCTGATGCCAGGACGAAAACCTTTCCACACGCTCAATCCAGCGATGGCTGTGTTCGAGGACGGGCGGGTGATGGCGTATGGAACGATGGGTGGTGAAGGCCAACCGCAAACGCAGGCAGCAATCTTTACCCGCTACGCAAAGTACGGGCAGGATTTGCAAGCCGCCGTGTCCGCACCGCGCTGGCTGCTTGGCCGAACGTGGGGTGAGACGAGCACCAGTCTAAAACTGGAAAGCCGGTTTGATCCGAGTTTGGTCGCGGCCCTAAAAGCCGCAGGACATGAGGTTGAATTGCTGCCTGATTATTCCGAGACGATGGGGCATGCAGGCGCACTGGTCCAACATGCGGATGGCCAGTTTGAAGGCGCATCAGACCCACGTAGCGATGGCGAGGCCCCGGGATGGTAGCGACGATTGAGGACCTGATGAAGATCTCCGGCGCGCGGGTTGTTCAACGCTGTGACCGGCTTGGCGTCCAGCCGTTCAGCGACATGGAAGATGGGTTGTTCCGCGCCTATTTGATGCCTGCCCATGCCGCCACCATCAACACGGTTGTCGGCTGGATGAGTGAAGCTGGCATGTCCACGCGGCTCGACGGTGCAGGCAATCTGATCGGGCGCTATGAAGGCATAGAACCGGGCGCCCCGGCGCTGATCATCGGGTCTCACTTGGACAGCGTCTATGATGCAGGAAAGTATGATGGTCCGCTTGGCGTATTGCTGGGAATTGAGTGTGTCGCCTCGTTGAATGATGCAGGACGCCGACTGCCCTTTGCGATCGAAGTGCTGGCGTTTGGCGATGAGGAAGGATCTCGGTTTCCCATCTCAATGATTTGCTCGCGCGCGGTTGCAGGGACGCTGACCGAAGCTGATCTTGCAATCACGGATGGCGGCGGAAAAACACCTGAGCAGGCGCTCGATGTCTTCCGGGAATGGATCTATCGCCCAATGGCCAATATCGATCCGCGTACGGCGGCGCGAGACGCCAAAGACGTATTGGCCTATCTTGAACCACACATCGAACAAGGCCCGGTCTTGGAGGCGGAAAACCTCGCCGTCGGCGTGGTGACAGGCATCGCCGGACAATTGCGTTTCGATGTTACAGTCACTGGGATGGCTGGCCATGCTGGCACAACGACGATGGCGCTCCGCCGCGATGCAATGGCCGGGGCAGCTGCAATGATCTTCGCGATTGAAAACATCGCCCGAGATCTTGGCCAAGACCTGGTTGCGACGGTCGGTCGGATGGAAGTGGCACCCGGCTCAACCAATGTCGTTCCCGGCCGAGTCACGTTCTCCCTCGATGTTCGATCGGGCGATATGGCTCTGCGCGACCAAGCGGCAGAAACAATGGAAAACACGGTCCATAAAATAGCGGAAACGCGTGAGTTGGACTTGCAATGGACCAAATTACAAGACCTTGCCAGCTCCCCGAGCGATGCTGAATTATCAGGTTTGTTAGAGACCGCAATGGAACGCGCAGGACATCCTCGGCGCTCGCTTGTCAGCGGTGCAGGTCATGATGCCATGGTAATGTCCGCGCTTTGCCCAACCGCGATGTTGTTTGTGCGATGTCTGGGCGGCGTCAGCCACAATCCGGCTGAACATGTCGCGATGGAAGACACACAAGCGGCACTTGATGTAATGATGGAATTTGTAAACTTACTGGAGACGCGCGGGACATGACCAAACCGTTTCGACAAATAGACCCTCCGCAACGTCTCTTGATGGGGCCGGGACCCGTGAACGCGCACCCTCGTGTTTTGCGCGCCATGTCAGCCGATTTGCTCGGCCAGTATGATCCCGAATTCACCAGCTATATGACCGAAGTGATGTCGCTCTACCGGCCCATTTTTGGAACGGAGAATGAGTGGACGTTCTTGGTCGACGGAACCTCGAGAGCCGGCATCGAAGCAGCCTTGATTTCGCTTGCCGCGCCGGGAGATACCGTTCTGGTCGTAAATTTTGGCCGCTTTGGACTTCTATTGAAAGAGATCTTCGATCGCATCGGTGCGAAGGTTGAAACCGTCGATGCACCGTGGGGCGAAATCGTTCCGCTCGAGAAAATTGCGGAAGCGATTGAACGCTATCAGCCAAAAGTCGTGGCCAGCGTTCATGGCGATACGTCGACGACGATGGCGCAACCGCTCGATGGGCTTGGGGAACTTTGCCGACAGGCCGGCGCTTATTCCTATGCAGACGTCACGGCGACGATTAGCGGCATGGAAATCGCCACAGATCGATGGGGCATTGATGTCGTCACAGGCGGCTTACAAAAGTGTCTCGGAGGACCGTCTGGATCTGCACCGATAACGATATCTGATCGCGCCGCGGAGTATATTTTCTCGCGGCGCCACACAGAGCTGGGAATCCAGCGGTCTGACCTCGTTCAAGGCAGCGGCCAACGAATTGGATCGAACTATTTCGATCTCGCGATGATCATGGACTACTGGTCGGAAAAGCGCCTGAACCACCACACCGAAGCGACGACAATGCTTTATGGCGCACGCGAATGCGCCTGTGTCGCGCTCGAGGAAGGCCTGGAGGCGCGGTATGCCCGTCATGCGCAAGCCGGCGCCGCGATGACGGCGGGGCTGAGTGCGATGGGGCTCAAGATCTTCACCAAAGAAGAAAACCGCATGACCAATGTGACCGGAGTTTACATCCCGTCTGAGGTCGATGGCGAACAGGTCAGAAGACGCATGCGAGAAGATTTCGAAATCGAAATCGGAACCGCTTTCGGCCCGCTTCAAGGAAAGATCTGGCGCATCGGCGCGATGGGCTACAATGCAGCAAAACACAAAGTGTTGCTAACCCTTGGCGCGCTCGAGGCTGTGCTCCGCGCAGAAGGGTTCAATCCGCCACCAGGCGATGGCGTCGATGCAGCTTTGGAAGTGTATCAAGCATGAGCCGTGACCTGGTTGGATATGGCGCAACACCGCCCGCTGCCAACTGGCCCGGCGGCGCGCGCACAGCGGTGCAGTTTGTCGTGAACTATGAAGAAGGCGCGGAAAACTCCGTCCTGAATGGTGATGCTGGATCGGAAGCCTTCCTGTCTGAGATGGTCGGTGCGCCATCACACACCGGCGCTCGCGCGATGGCGATGGAAAGTCTTTATGAGTACGGTTCCCGCGCTGGGTTTTGGCGGCTCCACCGCCTGTTCAGCGCGCGCAATATTCCGGTCACGGTCTTCGGCGTCGCCAAGGCGCTTGAGATGAACCCTGAGGCGGTTGAGGCAATGCTGCAAGCCGACTGGGAGATTGCCAGCCACGGCCTGCGCTGGATCGATTACCAGGACGTCGCCGAAGAAACCGAACGAGCGCATATCCAGGAAGCAATCGAGTTGCACACAAGGCTGACCGGCGCCCGACCGCTCGGCTGGTATCAAGGTCGCACCAGTCCCAACACGGCGCGGCTCGTCGCGGAAGAAGGCGGCTTCGCCTATGATGCCGACAGCTATGCCGACGACCTGCCCTATTACGACCGCCAACACGGGCGCGCGCAATTGATCGTGCCGTACACGCTCGACGTGAACGACATGAAAATCGTAGCGCTGAACGGCTTTGCTGAGGGCGAAGAATTCTTCCGCTACTTGCGCGATACGTTTGATTATCTGCACCGCGAAGGCGGACGCATGATGTCGATCGGTCTGCATGGCCGGATCGCCGGTCGCCCGGGCCGCGCCAATGCGATCGCCCGTTTTATCGATCATATCCAAACCCAAGATGCGGTCTGGATCGCTCGCCGAATAGACATTGCAAACCACTGGCTAAAGGAACACCCCGCATGAAGATCAACGACCCAAAAGTCATCGAAGAAGTCACCGCCGCGTTCATGTCATATGAAAAAGCCTTGATGACAGATGATCTCGACGCGATGGCCAATCTGTTCCGCCATGCGCCGGAGACCGTGCGCTACGGCGTCGGCGAGTGCCTCTATGGATACGAAGAAATCGCCGCCTTCCGAAAAGGCCGCGGCGGGTCCCCGCAGCGTGATCTTGGGAAAGTTGCGATCAGCTCTTATGGCGATGACATGGCGACGGCGAATGCGGAGTTCTTTCGCGAAGGCGCCAGCGCGCGCGGACGTCAGAGCCAGACTTGGGTGAAGTTTGAAGATGGGTGGAAAGTCGTCTCCGCGCATGTTTCCCTCGAAAAGGGGGTTTCGTGACGCTCGACGAGATCAATAGTCTACCCAGCGATGCGTTCGTGGAGGCGTTTGGCGGCATCTATGAGCATAGCCCCTGGGTGGCCGGGGCGGCGGTCTCCGCGCGTCCGTATGATGACGTAGACCACATGCTCGCCGTGATGGATGAGATCGTGGCCCAAGCCCCCGAGGCAAGCAGGCTTGCGCTCTTAAGGGCGCACCCGGAGCTCGCCGGGAAAGCGGCGATTGACGGAACACTGACCGACGCCTCTCAAGAAGAGCAAGCCTCGGCCGGCCTCGACAGGTTGCTGCCAGACGAGTTCGAGCACCTGACCAAGCTAAACACGGCCTATCAGGACAAGTTCGGATTTCCGTTTATCATCTGTGTTAAGCTCGCGACCAAGGCGGTTATTCTGACCGCATTAGAAGAACGCCTTGGCCATAAGTACCAAGCAGAATTCGAAACAGCGCTCGGCGAGGTTTCAAAAATTGTCCGATTACGGTTGGAAGGAATGATATCATGATGGATCTGGCAACCTATTCCGCCCGTGTCCGAGAAGACCTTGATATGCTGGGCTACGGCGCCAAGACCTGGGTTCAGCCCCTCGAAAATGTTCATGATGTCGTGATCATTGGCGGTGGGCAGAGCGGCATGGGCGCGGCTTTCGGCTTGATGCGCGAGCGGGTGACGAATGTCCTCATCATCGACGAAAATCCGGCCGGTCAGGAAGGGCCATGGGGCACCTATGCGCGTATGATCACTTTGCGGACCCCCAAAGACCTGACATCAATCGATCTCGGCATTCCGTCGCTGACATTTCGCGCCTATTGGACCGCGCAGCATGGCGCGGAGAGTTGGGAAAAGATCGAGAAAATCCCCCGCGAAGCCTGGCTCGCCTATCTCAAATGGTATCGCGATGTGCTGGACTTACCGGTCCAGAACGAAACCAAGCTTCTTCGCATTGAGCCGCCCGTGGACGGCGTATACCGGCTGCACGTTCAGACGCCTAAGGGGGCCTCCGTCTTGCAAGCCCGCAAGGTCATTCTGGCGACCGGCATTCAAGGCGGCGGCGAATGGCATACACCGTCTTTCATCAAAGACGCCCTGCCAAAGAGCCGCTATGCGCATACCTCAGAAGTGATCGATTATGCCAGCATGGCCGGCAAACGGATCGCCATCCTAGGTAACGGTGCTTCGTCCTTTGACAACGCTCAGCACGCTTTGAACAAGGGCGTCGGCAGCGTCGATGTGTTTGTCCGGCGCAAGGAAATTCCGAGCGTCAATCCAATCCGGTTCATGGAGCAATCCGGGGTCGTCCCGAGATTTTGCGAGCTCAGCGATCCGCTCAAATATGAAGTCATCTCATCCTTCATCAAGCGCGCGCAGCCACCGACCAATGACACGTTCACGCGCTCAGCTGCCTGGCCGAATTTCGCGCTCCACCTCGGTTCACCTTGGAACCAAGTCCGCGATACCGAGCAAGGCGTAGAGATCACGACGCCGAAGGGCACGTTCACGTTCGATTATTTGGTTCTCTCAACCGGGCTTGTCACAGATCATGACCTGCGGCCTGAGCTTTCCGAGGTGGCTGCGAGTATCGCGCGATGGAGCGATGTCTACAAAGCGCCAGAAGACCAACAGAACCCGGTTCTCGATGCGCACCCTTATCTTGGTGCAGGCTTCGAGTTCACGCCCGTCAGTTCCAGCGATGCCGCATCCATTCACGGCCTTTTCGCCTTCAACTATTCAGCCTTGGTTAGCCTTGGATTATCCGCAGCAGCGCTGACCGGTCTTGGGTTCGCGATCCCGCTTCTGGCCAAGAGCGTCGCCCGGCAGCTCTTCCTGGACAATCAAGAGTCTTGGGTTGAGCAATATCTGAGCTATGATGAGGTTGAATTTGTCAGCCACTGGGAGCCTGCAAAACCTGCAGGAGCGCTTGCATCATGAGCCTATCAACGCACGTGTTGGATCTTGAAAGCGGCCAACCCGCAAAGAATATCCGCGTCACCATCTCGCGCGATGGCGCAGAGATTTGCACGCAAGCGACAGACGATGATGGGCGCTGCGGCGACCTATTGGAGGGCGCAGCTCTAGAACCAGGAACGTATCAATTGGTCTTCGACGTCGCGTCCTATTTTGCCGAAAGATCGGGCGAAACCTTCTACGACAAAATTCCGGTCGCCTTCATCATCACAGACACGACGCGGCACTATCACGTCCCGCTTCTCTTATCGCCTTTCGGATATTCCACATATCGCGGCAGCTAAAGACGAGCTCGGCGAGGTCTAAGATTGCATAATTGGCGCGGACGCATACGCTGACCGTTTTGCGGAGCTTGATATGTCAGACACGGTACGCGTAGAGCGCACGGGTGCAGCGCAAATTGTAACCATCGTTCGCCCAGACGTCCGTAACGCCGTCGATCCGGAAACGGCTGCTGGATTGAAAGCAGCCTTCCTCGCAGGGGAAGCAGATCCGGATGTCGCGGTGCATATCCTGACAGGTGCAGACGGGCATTTCTGCGCGGGCGCCGACCTCAAAGCCGTAGCCGGCGAAAAGCCGTTTGAACGAACGGGGCCGATGGGCCCTAGCTGGCTCGAGCTGACCAAGCCTTCCATCGCTGCCGTGGAAGGACACGCAGTGGCGGGCGGCCTGGAGCTCGCCATCATGTGCGACCTTCGGATAGCCAGCGAGAGCTCTGTCTTTGGTGTTTATTGCCGGAGGTGGGGTGTACCCTTAATCGATGGCGGGACGGTTCGGTTGCCCAGATTGATCGGCCAATCGCGGGCAATGGATATGATTTTGACCGGCCGCCCGGTTGCGTCTGACGAGGCTTTATCATTCGGTCTGGCGAACCGGGTTGTGCCAGACGGCACGGCGCTGCAGGGCGCCATTGAGATGGCAGAGCAACTGGCCGTCTTTCCTCAAACCTGCATGCGCAACGATCGGGAAAGCGCCATGGCTCAATGGAGTTTGCGCCTAGAAGACGCGCTGCAATACGAAGCGACGATCGGGCGAGCTTCGCTCCGCGCTGGCGCAGCTTCAGGCGCGTCCCGGTTCGCCGACGGGAAAGGCCGAAGCGGAGATTTCGGCGACATCTGATTATCGAATGAAGGCCTAGATTTATGACCTCTCCTTTCCCAGCCATCGAAGCACAAGCGGCTTTGCACCATCAGTATTTTCTCGGCCTCCAATTGATGGTTGCCGTCGAAGAAAGTCGCGAGACGGTTTTCAACTGGATGTTCCGGCTATTTCGACGCCAGCATGAAGAGAAGTTTCTCTCCAGCTTCGAAAAGCTTGGACTAGAAGGGCAACCCCACGCGGTCGCGTGTGCCAAGTATCACGTCCTCTCAAACGGTATGGGCGGCGTTGCGGTCGAGTATATGGAAGAGAGCGACACCAAAGCCTGGGTGCGGTTTCGTTATCCGCGATGGATGTATGCTGGACCCGCGATTTGCGGCATTCCGGTGGAGGCCAGCCGCGGCTTTCTGCACGGATGGTATGCCCAGAACGGCGTCAGTCTTGGCAACCCTCGACTAGGCTATGTTTGCGTATCGGAAGATGTAACCGGCCAATTTGGCTTGTGCGGTTATTTCAAAGAGTATGACCATGATCTCAGCCCGGACGAGCGATTGGCCTTTGCGCCGGATGAGCGTCCACCGGCTTACGATCCTGCTACACAACCGAGCGCACCAGCCTCAGATTGGAATGAAGAACGGCTCGCGAAAGCCAATCGCAACTATGCGGTTGAGTATATCCGAAACGGCATGCGTGCGCTTGTCGAAACCGTAGGCCGAGAACGGGCATCAGAGCTCGCGAAACGCGCGGCGCGATTGACCGGGCTGCAACAATTTCCTGCGATCGCTGAGGCGATTGGTGCCTCTGAAGGCGGCCCGAATGAGGCCGCCGATTTCTTGCAGTGTGCCATGCTCGGAATGGGCGACGATTGCACCGTGAAAACGTCAGAGAATGGCGCCGTCCAAGTCACTCAAAGTGGTCTACGAATTGTCCGAGGCCTTGACGCCGATGCGCGAAATGCCCTGCTCGAGTGCTGGATCGAACTCTGGCGCGGCGCCATTCAATCTAATCGCAGGTTTTTTGACGTCAGGTGTGATATAGAGCCGGATGAATTGGTTTGGACGATCAAGGACGCCTAGATGAGTTACGATGTTGGTGCGGGCGATTTAGTGCTCTGCGTAAACGCTGCGCCGAACCATATCACCGGAGAGCCGGTCCCGCTGGTCGCCGGCGAGACCTATCGGGTTTGGGGCATCATGGAGTTCGCCTGCCCCTGTGGCCGGTCTGATGCATTGTTAGATGTCGGCGTCGGTTTTGCCTGGTGCCAAACACGCTTCCGCCTTCTCCCAAAGCCGAGAAAAGAAAGCGTCACGCGCAAGGCATCGGTCCCAAAGGAACTGGAACCCGTTTAAGGCGAAACGCCCGGCTCCAAATAGTGCTCGTAAAGCAGACCGCGGATGCGAGAGACTTCGTCTTTTCCACCGGTTGGGGCCGAGTGAATTTGCGACATGATCAAGCCAACAAGCCCGGCATCCATGTCGATCCAAAAGGCGGTTCCCTCATAGCCACCGCCGACCAATAGGCCTGGCTTCTGGTCCGGCAGTCCATCGAACTTGCCGCTGGTCACCCAAATGTTGAAGCCATTTTTGCCATACTCACTGTCGAGCTGAGTTTTTGGCGCGTACCAATCCCGGACGGTCGCTTCTTCCATGATACGCGTGCCATCAAGCTCTCCCAGATTGCCCATCATTCGTATGAATTTGGCGTAGGCGCGCGTGGTTCCGACCATGCCTTCACCGCCCATGAAAATGGTTGTGTCAGCGCCATATTCGGGAACCGGCCCGCCGAAAATGTCGAGCTCACCTTCGGTCGCGAGTCTAAGCGTTCCATCTTTACCGGTCACGCGTGGATAGGTGCTTACGTTCTCAGGCAACGTATATTTCAACGTATCGGCGATCCCAAGCGGCCCGGTAATGTGAGCTTCAACAATCTCGTCAAATCCTTGCCCGGTCGCACGCTCCGCGACGAGTCCCAAGACGGTTGTGCCAATCCCGTATTGGTATTCTCCGAGGCCTGTCGGATGCAGTGGCAATGCTGCAATTCGTGTGATCAGCTCGTCTGAAGAGGCAGCATTCGGAAGCGCGGCATCAATGATTGAGCTGTTGAGGCAGTCATGCTCCGTGAACGCATAGTAGAGGCCGTCATTGTGGTTGAGCAGGTCCTCAATCGTCATGTCTCGGTTCGGCTCGGCGAGGTCTTGTGCGCACGTCTCGCTGTCGGCGTCGGCGCTAAGCACCCTCAAGTCAGCAAACTCGGGAATGTATTTTGATACGGGATCAGACCGATTAAGAACGCCGTCTTCTTCCAGGCTGAGAATAGCTGCGATCGTTACCGTCTTGCTCATCGACCAGATCCGCATCCAGCTGTCGCCGGTTGGGTCTTGTGGAGCAAACTCCGGGTTTACGGCGCTGTGCTCATAGACGACGCTGCCATCGAACTTCTCAACGCGGACATAGAGAAGCGGAAAGGCACCGCGAGCGACCGCCTCATCAATGGCGGCATCGACCGGCGCGCGATCTGTTTCGACGTCGCTCGAGACGCAGCCACTCACGGCGAGCAATAGAGCGCCGCAGGCCAGAAAAAGAGTTTTCATTGAGTTCCCTCGCTTAAGTCCGGATCGACTTAACATCCGAAACGGGAGGGGTCATTGAAAATGAATGCAAAACAGCTGCAAGCGCTGGCGCGTGGCCTTGCAATGGAAACCTAAAACGAGTGTCGCCAGCGAGACTTAAGACTCCCAGGAGGCTTTCTTGCGATAGATCGTCGACGGGTTGATTTGCAGCTGCTTGGCCGCCGCAACAATGTTTCCACGACAGAGTGCAATCGCGCGCTCAATCGCTTTCTTCTCGGTCATCCAAAGCGGCTCCAAGCCATAGTCAGGCTCCGGCATAGCCCCAAACTCCGCAGGCATGGCGGGACCGCCGGATGGCGCGGAACTTTGCGGGACTGGCGTCGTCGCCGTAACGGTCGGCAATTGATCCCGGCCGATCGCGCCGTCCGTATTGAGGACAACGATTTGGCGAACCAAATTCTCTAACTCGCGAACATTACCTGGCCAGCTGTGGGAGATCATCCACTCTTCCGCATCGCGCGAAAACCCATCAAACGACTTGCCTTCTTCGCCAGAATAGCGGGCGAGAAAGCTCTCAGCGAGCAACAATATATCTGCGCCTCGATCGCGCAGCGGTGGCAGCGCCACTGGAATAACGTGCAGACGGTAATAGAGGTCTTCTCTCAACTTGCCGGTTCGCACCGCTTCGAGTGCATCGCGATTGGTCGCCGCGACAATGCGAATATTGGACTTACGGACTTTGCTGTCGCCAACCCGCTGATACTCTCCAAGTTGCAAAAAGCGGAGCAGTTTGGGTTGTAGCTCAATCGGCATTTCACCCAGTTCGTCGAGGAACAAGGTTCCGCCTTCGGCAAGCTCTGCGGCGCCGGCGCGATCTGAAGTCGCGCCGGTAAACGCGCCCTTCACATGCCCAAAGATCTCGCTCTCGATCAAGTCGCGCGGAATGGCCCCGCAATTGATCGCGACAAATCTCGCTTTGCGCCGGGGGCTGAGGTCATGCACGGCCTGCGCGATCAACTCTTTCCCGGTTCCGGTCTCTCCAGTCACAAACACGCTCGCTTTGGAAGGTGCTGCTGCCTCGATTGACTTGAAGACGCCCTGCATAACGAGTGACTTGCCGATGATCCCGCAAAAATCGGAACGATCGATTTCGGCTTCGTAGTTTTCTACGACTTTTTTGAGTTGGAAGTTTTCGACCGCATTTTGTATCGTAACCCGAAGGCGATCCTTGGTCGTCGGTTTGACGACAAAATCAACCGCACCGCGGCGCATCGCATCAACCGCAACAGACATAGATCCGTTCGCTGTAATTACGATGATTGGCGCAGGAAGTCCCGCGTCAATCCAGCGGTCCAGCAAATCCAACCCGTTCGCATCTGGAAGTTTTAGGTCGAGCAAGATGCAATCAGGCGCCTGTAGGTCCACCGCTTCAATGGCTTTGGCTCCAGTATCCACGATTGTCACGCTGCGAAAATCGTGACGCAAATGGGCTTCGTACGTGCGCGCCAGAGATGGCGTGTCTTCGACGATTAAGAGGCGGCCTAGATCGGACAATTTCAGTCTCCCAGATAATCTTTTTCGAGTTCGCCGCAGACATTTGAGGCTTCAAGCTCTATGCTGGCGACCAAGGGTGAAATGCGCGCCTTATTGCCGGATTTGGCAATCGCTTCGAGTTCGGCGGCGAGGCGACTGAGTTCAGTCGCACCAATGTTTGAGGCCGAGCCCTTTAATGAGTGAGCATGATGCTCAAGCTCGTTGGCATTGGCTTCTTTCAGCCCCGGCAACCGCCACCCCAATTCTTCAACGAAGATCTTTCCAATCTCCGCAAAGGTTTCGAGGTCGCCTTCCCAGACTTCATCAATGGCGTCTTTATCAAGACCCGTCATATTACTCTCCTCAGGCTCCGCTGCGATAGGCGCAGTGGTCAGCCACTCAGCCAATTCTTTGCGGAGCGACTTTGGACGCACAGGTTTCGTCACGTAACCGCTCATGCCGACTTCCAGGGCGTGATCCCGGTCCCCTTTCAGAGCGTGCGCCGTCATCGCGACAATCGGTTTTTCATATCCGCGCTCGCGCAGGATGCGAGTTGCCTCAAGGCCGTCCATATTCGGCATAGACACATCCATGAGGACGACATCGAAATCACCGCTCAATGCCGCGTCCACGGCGGCGGCGCCATCGGTGACGTGCTCATAATCCAAGCCCAAACGATCGAGCATCTTCTTGGCAACCATAGCGTTGGTTGCGGAGTCTTCGGCGATCAACACGCGACCGGACAAGTATCCTGAATCGGCGACCTCATCTTTGGCGGCTTCTGCATCGCGTTCAGCCGTGCGAACGGGAACCACAAGTTTGAAGGTCGAGCCAACGCCCGGGGCACTGCTGACCGAGATCGATCCATTCATAATGTGCGCCAGCTGCCGGCAAATCGCCAAGCCAAGGCCGGCGCCGCCATGTAGTTTTGACTTAGACGAGTCGGCTTGCTTGAAGCGATCGAACAGGACGACCTGGTCATCCTTCGATATGCCGATGCCGGTATCTCGCACTTCCAAGGTGAGTGTGTTGTCTGAGGCGCTATTGCTGCAATCTATGCTGACGGCAACGTTGCCACGCTGGGTGAATTTCAAGGCATTGCCGACCAGGTTGATCAAAACCTGCCGGATTTTGCCGACGTCTGCTTCAACCAGTGCTCCGGATGCATTCACTTCAGTCGTTAGGGTAATTCCCTTTTTCTCGGCGAGCGGGCGGAAGACTTCTGAAACGACCGTCGAAAGCTCAAGCGGATCGAACACGCTTTCTTCCAAATCCACCTCTCCAGCCTCGATCCGAGAAAGATCCAAGAGGTCGTCGATGAGCGTCAGAAGCGTTTCAGCTGATCTCTCAGCAGAGTGAATCAGCTCCTCGGTTTGCTCGCTGACCCCCTCACGCTCGACCAGTGAAAGTGACCCAATCACGCCATTCAAAGGCGTGCGCATTTCATGAGACATGTTGGCGAGGAAATCTGATTTCGCAACGTTTGCCTTTTCGGCAGCTTCTTTGGATTCGTGGAGCAGTTTTTCTTTGGCGAGCCGGGACGAAATATCGCGTATAACACCGTAGTATAGTGCTCCATCGGCACGCTCAATGCGACGCCCTAGAAGCTCTGTTGGGACGCGCTTTTTCTTCGCGTCTACAAAATCCATCTGTATACGAACAGTGTCGCCTTTTCCGGCGTTCGCCATGCCAGCTGCGGCCGCGGCCAGGCTTTCCTGCGGAACAAAATCCAATGCAGGCGTCTTCAGCATTTCTTCTTTGCTGAGTCCGGCAAGCTCGCAGGCCAAACTGTTCACGTCTAACAATTCACCTTTGCCATTGATGACGACAATGGCGTCAGGAGACAGTTCGAACAGGCTTTGAAATCTCTCTTCGGACGCGCGCAATTCATCTTGCGCTGCCCGGGCTTGCGTAATGTCACGCAAGTAGGCGGAGAAGAACGTCGTGCCGCCAAATTCGACCGGCGAAATTGCCAGTTCGACGAGCAAATCGTCTCCCGCTTTATTCGTCGCGGGAACTTCCACACGCTTATTGAGAACCGCGTGCTCGCCCGTGCTCAAATAGTGGGTGAGGCCCGTGTGGTGAGCCCCTTGCAAAGCTTTGGGAATAATTAGATCTGCGAGAACGCCGCCAACTGCTTCTTCGCGGGTATATCCGAAAACTTTTTCGGCCGCCGGGTTGAATTCGACGATCAGCCCTTCTTGATCCATCATAATAATGCAATCTAGAGCGGCTTCGATCACTGCGTTACGCAGAGCGTTGTCACGCTCGATCGCGACGAGAGTTTTTTTGACATCTGCCATTTCGGAGTTCCTCCCACGCGCTAGATCGCGTGGTTTCTTGTTTTTGGTCATTACAGTTCCCGCTTGCTTGACACGACGGGCGTTGCAATTTCCGACACAGGCTCTCGCAAAATAATAATTCTAATTATTACAGAGCATTAAACGCGAACCGAGAGATCCTTCTTTCGGCTTCATTGCAATATGCCACACAATCCTTTGCAAATTGCGAATGTGAGTGCTGCAAATTGCAGTACAAGGCTCAACCTCAGTAGGCCCCTCTTGCAGTTAGCACCGCGATCGGCGTTTTAAGAAGGATGGCGATATCAAGCCAGATTGACCGGTTTTGCAGGTAAGCAACGTCAAGCAAGACTTGGCGATCAAACGGAAGATCGGCGCGCCCTTGAATCTGCCAGAAACAGGTAATCCCTGGTTTACCGCGCAGGCGTCGACGCTCAGTAGCCGTATATTTTTCAACCTCGACAGGCAAAGCAGGTCGCGGGCCGACCAAAGACATATCGCCTTTGAAGACGTTCCAAAGCTGCGGGAGCTCATCGATCGAGAACTTGCGGATAAAGCTTCCGATTTTGGTGATGCGAGGGTCTTTTTTCAGCTTGAACGTAATGCCGTCATCTCTGTCATGGCTAAGCTTGCTGAGCTCCGTCTGAGACGGACCATCCGTGCGCATCGACCGAAACTTGAAGATTTCAAACGGCTTGCCATTCTCGCCAACACGGATCTGGCTGTAGAGCGCCGGCCCTTTGCTTTCGAGCTTAACCGCGAGCGCCGTGCCGATCAGGATCGGTGAAAGCACCAGCATTCCCAATCCGGAAGCGACAACGTCCATGCATCGAGCGAGGCCGCGGTCTACTGATTTGAAGAAACTTCGTTTCCGGCGTCCTAATGCATAAGCAGCAGCATGCGCTGCGAAGGTCAGGTTTCCTACGAGATAGCGTCGCCACATCCGGCGCGGCTCACATTTCAGGCGATAGATCCATTCCGTCCCTGATTTGCGCATCCAATTTGGTGCGCGCGGGATACGACCGGAAACGAAGTCGAGTAAGCCGCCCACACCAAGCACGATCGGTGCATGCAGGCGATGGCGAACGCGGGCGAGCCAAACATCTTGGGTCGGAACTCCAAACGCCACGAAAACGACGCGAGCACCTGAGGCGTTGATTTTGTCGATGACGGCGTCTTCATCACGCGGGTTGAAGAAGCCATGCTGATACCCGGCGACATTCAGATTCAGGCAATCGGATTGAGCGTTATCCGCTGCCGCTTTTGCAACACCTTCTTCTCCCCCGAGAAAGAAGACTGGAATTTTGCGGAACGAGAGACAACGACAGAGCCGGCTAAACAAATCTGTCCCGTTGAGATTCTCGCCGAGCTCTTGCCCATCCATCTTTGCGGCAAGTGCAATACCCGAACCATCCGGGAGCAATGCGTCGACATTCTGAAGCGTATCGCGATAGCGCCAATCCTTGCGAGCAATATTCGCGCAATGAGCGTTCAGGAAGGCAATTTGGGTTGGCGTTCGAGACTGAGCCCGGTCGGCAATCCAATAAACCGTTTCGGCAATCCCAGCATTGGTGACATCGAAGCCAAGTATATTGCTTGTGCCTAGATCTCTGTTCGGGCCAACCTGCGGATGCCGCGGCATTGGACGAGGGGTTTGGAAACGGGTGGATTGACTGTTTTGCATGATCGCGCTCCTGCGAATTGATTTCGAGAAACAAGTCGCAGGATACGTTCCGGTTCACACAATTTCGATTATACCCAATAATTACAGGGTACTATATAGTTTGCGGGTATCCCAAAATGCTGCTGCATCTTGCAATTCGCGGTTTTTCCGACCTGCATTTTGCAAGGGTTTTTGCAATTTGCAGAATGCGAATGGCATGCCTGAAAACAGTAATTTCTAACAATTACAATGCACTAGCAAAGCGTTCCGAGCCCGGCCAAAAGTGAAGCGATTCTTGAACCTGTCTTCGTAAGTCTTATGAGGAGGGTCCCGTGATTCTGACGGCCTTCAAAAAACTACGAACCGCAGGCAATCAACTCGCCCGCCAGCAGCTAACCCGGAACATTGGGTGGCTGACCGGTGCCGAGCTGATCAGTCGCTTTGGACGGATCATCGCTGCGATCATTCTCGCACGCCAACTCGACGCCGTTGCCTTTGGCATCGCTGCGATTGCGCTGACAATTTTCGAGATCACCCGCGTCTTCACAGAGAACGGCATTGGCGCCGCGGTCGTGAGGGCCTCAAAGGAGCAGTTTCAGCGCACCGCAAATACTGCAAATCGTTTGATGTGGGTAGTTTGTCTGGTGCTGGCCGTCGTGCAAGTCGTCGCTGGCGGGATCGTTGAGCTTTTGCTTCCTGGCCGAGACGCTGGCCTGATGGTCGCGTCGCTGGGGACCGTCTTCCTGATCATGCCGTTCGGCGTCATGCATGCCTATTGCCTGCAACGCGAAGAGCGCATGAAGCACCTCGCCGCAATCGGGACAGCACAAGTCGCCGCCGATCACATCCTAACTGCCATTCTCGCAATCTGTGGTTTCGGCGCTTGGGCAATCGTGTTGCCGAAACTGTTGACCGCCCCGATCTGGCTGGTTGGCATGCTGCTTTCCAAAGCGTGGACGCGCCGCCCAGAGGCTGGCTATGCGCCCGTCAAAGGCATGTTGAAATTCTCGATCCCTGTCCTGGGGTCAGAATTGATGTGCGCGTTTCGCGATCAACTCGACAAGTTCATCGTCTCACTGACCCTCGGGGTCGAAGCGCTTGGGATCTACTATTTCGCTTTCAATGCTGGGCTCGGCGTTTCAACCGCGCTCAACCGCGCGTTCTCTAACGCTGTCTATCCGCACCTCTGCGCCGCCAAGGATCGTGTCGCGGCTTATCGCAAAGCCATTCTGAGCTTGGGACTGCCGTTCGGGCTTCTCTATCTCGCGCAGGCCGCGATGGCCCTCATCTATGTCCCGATTGTCTTCGGACCGACTTGGGCCGCGACAGCGCCGCTCGTTGCAGTGCTGTGCCTAGGTGGACCGGCTCGCCTCTTGATCGATGCGGCAAGAATGAAAGCCCGTGCAGAAGGTCTGTCGGGTCGGGATTTCTGGGTCTCCATGGGGCTCGCTGCGAGCATCCTGATCCCATTCGCTCTGTTCGCAAGCTACGGCCTCTTTGTCGTCTCTGCGCTCTCTGTCGCGAGTGCCACAATCTACGCCGTCGCGATCACGCAGATCAGCCACGCGAAACCCAATCTAGAAACCTCAACCGCTTCAGGAGCCGCGATATGAGCACCCTTCCCGCAATATCCATTATCATGCCGGCCTATAAAGCCAGCGCCACGATCGAAGCATCCGTTGCAAGCGTGCGGGCCCAGACGCTCCGAAACTGGGAGCTGATCATCGTCGATGATGGTTCGCCCGACGACACGGCCGCTGTGGCTAAGTCGCTCGCCGCAAAAGACTCGCGAATTCAAGTCATCTCGCGAGAGAATTCAGGCCCTTCGATCGCACGCAATCGCGCGGTTGATCACGCCAAAGCAGATGTCCTGGCATTTCTCGATGCCGATGATTTCTGGGCGCCAGAAAGATGCCTCGGCATGCTGACAAAGCTGGATGAAAACCCGAACACCGGCGTCTTGTTCAGCCGGACGCGTTTCGTGGATGCGAAGACCCTTAAACTGGGGACGTTCACGCCGCACTATGCACGCTTAAGCGCCGCTCAAATCATGGCAGAGAACGTCGTGTGCAGCACATCAAACATCGTCTGCCGGCGCGAAGTGTTCAAACAATCTGGTGGTTTTACCGCGGGCCTAAACTATGCCGAGGATCAAGATTGGTTGCTCCGCGTCGCCTTAGAAAGCGATTGGGATATTCGCGGCGTCGACGCCGAGTGGTTCTTCTATCGCTCAGCCGAGGATAGCCAATCCGCAGATCTGGAAGCCATGCGTGCGGGCTGGATCCAAATGGTTGGCTCGGCCTGCATCGACTATCCCGAAAAGGCCCCTCGCGCCGTCCGGAAAGCCTATGGCCCCAGCCATAGACAGCTGGCGCGACGCGCGCTTCGAATGTCCCGTCCAAGTGCGGCGCTGCGCTATCTGACAAGCGCCCTGCGCCACGACCCTCTTCTCATCATCAGAGAACCCCGCCGTACGATCCTGACTTTGGTCGGCGCTCTCGTTTCATTCATTCCAAGCACAACCCTCAAGGAGCTCGTCGCAAAATGATTGCCCCAACTGTTTCTGTCATCATGCCGGTATACAACACGGCTAAATACATCCAAGGCGCGGTCGATTCCGTTTTGGCGCAAACGTTCAAGAATTTCGAACTTCTGATCATCGACGATGAAGGCACAGACGGTTCGATCGAACTCTGCCGCCAGTACAATGACCCAAGAATCCGCATCATCTCGCAGGCCAATCGAGGCCTGGCGGGTGCTCGGAACACAGGGATCCGGAATGCACGTGGCCGATTCATCGCATTGCTCGATTCCGACGACGTTTGGGAGCCGGAAAAGCTCAGTCACCATGTCGCTCACCTGCGCTCTTCCCCTGAAGTTGGCATAAGCTATGCCGCGTCGAAACTGATTGATGATGATGGAAATTTGCTCAGCATCGTTCAACAACCAAAGCTTCATGATGTTTCGGCACGCGACGTCTTCCTGCGCAACCCGGTTGGTAACGGGTCGGCTCCCGTCATCAGAAAAGCCGTCTTCGAGGACATCGCCTTTCTAAACGCTCAACGTGAAGAGCTCGACTATTTCGATGACAGCTTCCGTCAGTCTGAGGACATTGAATGCTGGTGCCGCATGGCGCTGACCACTGAGTGGAAATTTGAAGGCATTGCCGGCGCTCATACCCTATACCGGATCAATGAAGGTGGCCTCTCTGCGAATGTCGTAAAACAATTTGAGACCTGGACCCGCGTGAGAGACCGTGTCCGCGAGCTCGATCCGGTTTTCGCAAAGCGCTGGGCATCGCGGGCCGAGGCCTATCAATTACGCTACCTGGCCCGCCGCTGCATCCGAATGGGCGAAGGCGCATTGGCCTGGTCTTTGATCAAGGACGCGATGAAAGCTTGCTCAAAAATCGCGTTTGAAGAACCGGCGAAAACAGCAACGTCAATCGGCGCCGCTGCAATGCTTCGATTTTTCCCCCGAACGCTAAACATGCCGCTGCAGGCCATGATACAGAGAGCCTAAGCTATGCACCCCTCAAGACGTATCGTTCATATCCTAGATGATCTTGCCATGGGCGGCGTGACCCGCGCTCTGAAGAATTTCGAGCACCCTATTCTGGCTCAGCTCGGCACGCACGAGACGCTAGATATCCGCACGGAAAAGCCGCGCGCCGCGTCTCCGCAAGACATCGCGGTGATCCATTTCACATCAAACTGGAAGAAATTTGGATGGCTGCTCGACCTAAAACTTCGCGGCGGGTTCTCACGTGTCATCCTGATTGAGCACACTTATACGCGCGGCTATGAAACGAGCGAAGTGAAACCCAAACGACGGTTTCGACAAATGCTGAAATTTGCCTACGCGCTCGTCGATACGGTGGTCGCGGTTTCTGAGGCGCAGCGATCTTGGATCCTGCAGCATGCGCTCACTAAATCTGAGAAAGTGGTTGCTATCCCACAGTCTCGCACCTGTGATAATCTGCTGACGCTGCCTCCTTGCGCACGCGGCAATGGACCGCTGCGGATTGGCGCCTTCGGTCGCTTTCATAAGCAGAAAGGGTTCGATCTATTGGTCGACGCGATGGCGCGAATTCCCGCCTCTGTCGCTCAGCTCAAGATCGCTGGAACAGGCCCTGACGAAGCTGCGCTCCGTGCCAAAGCTTCGATCTTACCTCACGTAGAGATTTGCGACCCGTTCCAGTCGCCCGAAGCCTTCTTGTCAGAGGCTGACACGATCGCGATCCCATCTCGATGGGAAGCCTTCGGATTGGTCGGCACAGAAGCCCGCGCGGCCGGGCGGCCAATCATCGCTGCACATGTCGATGGGCTGGACGATCAGCTCGACAAGAGCGGGTTCGGTCACGCGCCAAACAGCATCTCCGGAATCGTTCGCGCGATCTACCAAGCAGCTGGGGCGAGAGACCTCTCTCGGCGTGGACGTGCGGCGCGCGATAGAGCTGCTGGTGAATTCGGCACTATGACGCAGCGATGGAAGGTCTTGCTGACGAGCGGTGACCCCGGTCCTCACAAAGCCTTGAATGGACAATAGCCAAATGCAAAATCGCATAATTGGCATAGATATGGCGCGATCGCTGGCAATTTTGTTGGTGACCTGGAAACACTGCATGTATTGCTTCGGGGCGACCGGGGAGTTGAGCGGCTGGGCCCATTACGGGCTCGAAACGCTGATGCAACTGGCGACCCCGGTCTTTCTGATTCTGTTTGGCACCATGCTTGAGCTTGTCTATCGACCTCGCTTCGAGCGCGGCTTGCGGCGTGATACGACGCAAAGATTGTTCAAACGATCTTTGCAATGCTACGGATATTATTGCCTGGCGATAATCGTCTTTTTCATGGTCTTGGGCACTTATTCGTGGCATTCCCTACCCGTGGTTTTTGCCGGCTTCATTAGCGTCCCAAACTCTCACTTATTGGCGTTTTATGCCGCTGCGCTCGCCCTCTCACCTGGGCTTATCTTTCTGCGCGTTCGCTACGGTTTAAAGCCGATCATCGCGGCATCCGTCCTGGTTCACCTTTGTCATTTCTTGATCAATCAGCTCCCGGAAGCGCCTGAATTGTTTGGTCGCGACTATCTTCAACACATGAGTGGGTTTCTCTATGGTCGCGGGGTCGACTTTATTGGGCCATCGCTTCTCCATGGAATGACCCTGGTTTGTTTCGGCATGCTGTTTGGCTTTGGGTTGCGCAAATCATCGCGCTTGGGCGACACAGCCTCATTCTCTCCGAACGTCTCTTATTGGATCATGGGCATCACAGCGGTGTGGATCGTCATTCTATGGGACTGGCAATCGCCGCTCAATGTACTGCAAAGCCTGGCTGATGCGTCGCTACGAATAGACAGCCACCCGCTCTATTTTGCCGTCGGAATATTTGGGGCAACTTTGATGACGTTAATCCTCATCTATCTCTACGATTTCCAAAAAATGAAGGTCGGGCGAAGCTTGGAAGTTTATGGTCGTCGCAGCCTATTTGCGTTCGGAATTGGTAATATCCTCACCTATATTACGCCGGCTTCCTGGATCTCGCTATTCGGAGTTTGGGGGAGCGTGTTGCTCCTGTTCTCAATCGTCTGCGCCCTGACCATCGCCTATGATCAGCTTGACCAATTTCTGCAGAAGACAAAACCGATCCTGAAACCGGAACCGCTCGCCTAGCGCCGCTCGCTTGCTTCTCGAAGTTCTCGCGCGGCGATCCCCATTACGATCAGTCCTGGCCACATCAGATAGGCTAGGATTTCGAGGTTCTCACCAATCGAATAGAACGCCATGAGCAGAACCATCCCAAAAGCTATACGTCCGGCCGCAGAGCGCGTGACGGCAAGCAAAGCAAACTCCACCAAGCTCCAGGCAAGCGGAATGGCCAAAGCAACTGCGCCAACAGCGCCTTTAACAAAGAGAAGACCATACCAAGTATGGTGACTTCCAATTGGCATAAACTCGACCGCGTGCGGCCCGCGCTCAACGATAGCATGGCCCCAGATCGGCGCCTCATTCCACCAGCGATCCACGGCAATCTCTCCGAGCATTTCGCGAACGCGCGTTGAGTCAGCGCGCATCGACTTCACAGAGTTTAAGGTCGCATCGAGCCAGTCGAGAATGCCTTGCGCGAGCGGTGTAAACGTCAGCAGTCCGATCATGGCAACAAACCAAAGGACGGGCCGCTTGGCTTCACCAACGGCGATCACCACCGGCCAAATGAACAGTGCTGCAGCAAGGGCCAAGCGCGATTTAGACGTCAGGATCATCGCAAGCGCGGAGACGACCCCCATCCATTTCCAGAATTTGCGTTTATCAGAGAGCGCGAAGATCAAATACATATTGCCGATCATCCCGGCAGCTGGCGACCAGGGGGTAAAGTAGCGCAGACGC
The DNA here is from genome assembly GCA_039970335.1 of Henriciella sp. Lineage (GTDB taxonomy): Bacteria > Pseudomonadota > Alphaproteobacteria > Caulobacterales > Hyphomonadaceae > Henriciella. The sequence goes on from JBDVMC010000014.1 coordinate 148,015, forward strand.
GTGGAGCCATCAGAAGGTTCGATCGAATAGAGTTGAACCGCAAAGAACTCAGGTCCCGGACCACCGACCAATTTCAGCGGCGAGACAAACAATACTTCCGGGAGCCCCGCCATCGGCGCGAGCATAAACACAGGGGTCAGCAGCAAAGTTCCAAGGGCGACCCATCCGGCGGCGCGGATCAGCGTCTCGAGCTTGATGTTCATGCAAGCGCCAATCAAAGGAAACAGCGCTAATAGAGCCCAGCCCTTCGCCCAACCGATCGTCGATTTGATCGTCTGGCCGATGCCCATATTCTGGTTCATATGCCCAACTTCGAGCGCGAGCAGCAAAACCAGCATCCCTGCAATCCAGACCCAAACGCCACTTGGAATGCTGGGAACGCGCGTCGCCCCGACCCCGCCATCCGCGAGATAGAGACGTGCACATAGCAATCCAGTCAGACCAACCCCGAGGACTGGACCAAGAACATAGAGGCCGCCAAATAGGTAGACGATCCATGTTGAGGCCAGCGCCAGGGCGACTATAAGGTCTTCAGGAGCGCGCGGATGATGGGCAGTCTGATCCATAGAAGGGCCAATCCAATTGCGTAGAAGAGCATCCCGGCAATCGTGCCGAGGGCGATAAACTTTTTCGATGGGTTCGCTGGCGATACTGGACGGCCAGGCGTCTCGATCGTTTGTGTCAGCGGATAAGAGGCGAAGACGTCTGTACGGTTGGTATCGATCCGCGCCAATGCAGACGCAAAAACGGTTTCGGCCACTTGATGATCTCTCAATAGACCGCCGAGTTCAGTTGCGGGCGCCGCCAGATCTTCGACGCGCAGCTGCGTACTTTTCAGCTGTTCCTGCATCGTGTCACGGCGCATCTGAACACCGGCCAACCGGACCGCCGCTTCAACGAGCTTCGCGATCAGATCAGAGCGCTCATCCGTAGACGTGTAGAATCCGCGATCTAAGGTCGCGAAGGATTCAAACCCGATCAGAAGCCGACCGCGATTGAACATGCCTTTGGTCAAACCGCTCAGTTCTTTGTCGGCCGCCATGACTTCGGGGTGGTTCGCACCGAACATATCATTGAGCTGAGACCGCGTTGTCGCCGCTTCAGAATGCGCCTCAACGATGGATTGGAACGCGCTATCTGAAAGTAGAGTGAGAATATCAATCGCTTGCTCTTCGGAGATACCAAGAATGCTCGACATGCGCATCACTTCGCTGCGCGTCACTTCTAATTCCGCATGGGCTTTCTCGAGCTCAATCCGAAGGATTTCTGTTTGGCCCACCAGGTCTTGGAACTGATCGACAGAAATAAGGCCATGGGCGCTTTGGAAGGCGATGATGCGGGCTTCAGTTTCACGTACGCCGGCTTCAAATCCATCTAACGTTTCACGGTAAGCAAGTTCGCGCAGCCCCTGCTCTTCTTCGCGCAGAGCCGCCAGCTCGCCTTCGAATGAGATCAACCACGTATCTGCCAAAAGCTTAGCGGCATCCGGGCTGGAGGCTTTAACCGAGACGTACATCAGCTTGGTTTGGTTCGCGAGTTTGATGCTCGGCGCAGGAACCTCGTCAATCGGCAGGTCCAATGTCGACGCAACCTTTCCGCGCAAACGGAACGACTGAAGAAGACGCTTATAGTTTTCGGTTGGGCTAAGGCTGTGACTACCAAATGGAGACGCCGTGGCGCTCGTGGCTTGGCCAAGGGAGTCCAGGTTTACCGATGAGGCAGACCCTGCGCCTGGCAAAATCAGAGTAAAGCCGCTGGTATAGGTTTTCGGCGTGAGGAAGAAAAAGGCTGCAGCAAGCACACCGATAGCAAACCACCCCATGAACATCACCAGGGCATAGCGAAGGAAGCGGCCGCGCCGCGGCCCCCCTTTCAAGAAGCTCCAGTTCCGGGTCATCGTACAACGCCTCCGAAGATCGCAGCATTCAGAACGGGAGCCGCCGTTTCAGAGACCATCGCGATGACGTCGCGAACATTGGTCACGTGCGAGTCGTAGCAAGCAATCGCATCGTTCGGCAGAAGGATTGGGTTGAAGTCATCCCGGTCGGCGCGGCGGACCAGGTCTTCAATAGACCGTGCCACAACTTCGCTTTCGCCTGTAACCGGGTTACGAGAGATCAGAACGCCCCAGCGTCGTGCGTTTGTGGCTTGAATACCGCCCACACAGTTGGCCGAAACCAGGCCTTGCAGGAAGCGCGTGCCATAAGGCAGCTTGGTCGAATAATCGCCAATCGCTGAGCTCGCATTCGACGTCGATGGGCGTGTTAGGTTTGACATATAGACGCGAATACCGGGCGGTGTGATACGCGATGGACGCGCCAGAGCCGACTGAAAGCAACCGCGAGATGGGACGTGGATGCGGTCACCTGCAACCAGAAGCGGATCTTCGATTGGGCCGCCATCTAGAGCGCCCGTCATATCGAAGACTCGGCGACGTCCGTTTCTGATCAGGACGATGTTTTGAATGTCCGCATCCGGGCGAACACCGGCGGATGCAGCGAGGGAATTGCTCAGGCGGCGTTGCAAGGTGAAGTCGCCTGCAGCGGCCAACCGAATGTCCGGATTGGCGTCGGCTTTCGTCTCATTCAGGAGAACGTCACCAGACTGAAATACAGCGCCCGACACAGAGACCTTGATCGGCGCCCAATGTAGCACGGTGGTCGAGACTTGAACAAAGTTTGATTTGAAGAAGCCGCCGCCGACCAAAAGGCGCGAGACAGACTGTTCCAGTTGATCTTTCGTACCGCCCGCGGCTGGCACATCACCAAGGAAGGGCAATCTAAGATAGCCATTCGGCGAAATAACGAAGTCGCCTTCAAAGCCTTCGCCCCTAACAATCTCTAGACGCACAAGGTCACCGGGTGAAAGCAGAGTGGGTTCATCGAAACCAGCCCCCAGCCCCGCATCAATGCGCTGTCCAGCAAGCGCGAGATCCATGTCTTGGCATCGGCCAAGGTTCTGCGAAGATGCCGACAGGAATACGTCACCCTCTTTAGAGTCAGACATAGACTGTCGCTCAGCTTGATAAGGCGCGTTGGACGCGCTGACCATGTTACGCGGACGCTCGAACGATCCGGTGCATCCAACCAGCGCCAAAACGATAAAGACCGACGTAAAGCGAATGAGAACTCGCAGCAGACTAGTCATTGACCGCCTCCATCGCGTCGAAAGATCGGAAGACTGAGATCGCCCATGGGCAATTGGTGCGAATGGTTTTTACGATGGATCCTTGATCGACCATGGTTCGAACCACGATCATGTCGCTCGCACCAGAACCGGCTTTATCAAGCGCGCGATTGAAGAGCGTTTGGGTCGTTTCGTTCTCGATTGAAATGCATACGCTAGCCATGAAAGCCTCCTGTTTGAGCTTTCAGGTTTGCAAGACTGCTGCAAAACGCATTTATTCAATTATTACAGAGCTCTAAGCCCTTCAAGAGCTAAGGTTTTCCTCAAATTGCAAATCCATAATCGCAATTTGCGAGACCCATCTCGCAAATTGCGAGAGGCTAATTCGACAATGTCACGTTCCCGTTTGTGCACAAATGACGAGTTCTGCGCTCAGGAAGCGCTCGGCGGAATATTCATACCGGACTGAACCGCTGATCTTGCCGCAACGCGGGCGTGCCAGGCCTCAACATTCGAAAGAGGTTTGTCCGAAAGCGCATTGATCGCCGAGATAGCGACCACGGACCAAGGATAGATCGCCATGTCCGCGATAGAATAATCTCCGGCCACGAAGTCATTCTCCGCAAGCTGTTTATCCAAGACCGAGTACAGGCGAATTGACTCTTCCGAAAAACGCTGAATCGCGAGGGGTAGCTTTTCTTCCGCGCGATTCACGAAGTGATTGAGTTGCCCAAGCATCGGTCCAAAGCCTGCCGTTTGCCAATTGAGCCATTCCAAAACCTTAGCGCGCGGCCCCGCATCTTTCGGTAGAAACTTCCCAGATTTTTCCGCCAGATAAATCAGGATTGCGCCAGACTCGAACACGCTGACTTGATTGTCTCGGTCGACAATCGCAGGAATTTTATTGTTCGGGCTAACCGCCAGAAACTCAGGCTTGAATTGCTCATCGTTCGAGATGTCGATCGGATGGGTTTCATATGGCAATCCCATTTCCTCGAGCGCGATCGAAATCTTGCGTCCGTTTGGCGTCGTCCAAGTGTATAGATCAATCATGCTGGTTTCCTCTGTCCGTGGGCTGGGCGTATTGCGTTGCTGGATCAGCAACACCACTCATGCCCCGGTCGTCAACACTCACATCGTCAGACTGTTTCAGAAAAGACGAACTAGGCGGCCAATTTGGTCAGCTCTTTTTGATAAGCTTCCATAGCATCTTCGCCCTTGGGGGTGATCGCATAGATCCCGGTTTTTACGCGTTCGAACCAACCATAATGATCGTCCGCCATAATCCGGCGCGCGGTCTCGACCTTGGTTTCAGCCGCCACGAGAGCCGCTTTGGTTGGCCCGTTCTCGTTCAAAAACCGCAGACAGCGCAAAGCATCCTGACGATAGGCCGTGATCAGCCCTTGCCGCGTTGCGCCGCCTTGATTGGGATCGCCGACGCGCTTGGCAAATTCGCGAAGAAGACGCTGTTTCTGTTTCGCTGAGGCCCGAGGTCGATACGGTGCTGGGTCTTGATGAACATAAACCAGCCCATCCTTGAGCCGCACCGTGATCAGTCCGACACCAAGCCGACGACAGAGAGATCGATTTCGTTTCACTGATGCCGCAAACACCTTCCCAGGTTTGTGGGGCACCGCGATGTAGACGATTTCGGACACAGCGAGCCGGTCCACCGCTTGATGAAACAAGGACAGCGAGAAAGCCGTCTTAAGCTCGACCAGGACGGGCGTTTCGTCACCGCGACACGCAACGACATCAACCTTGCCGATCTCGCCTTTCACCTCATAGCCTTGGCCTTCCAGGAACCGTTTGATCGGATCATAGAGATCGGTTTCACGAGGCGGCGCTGCAGGCATAACTCATTCCGTGCTTGGACAACGTTTAGTCTATCCTGCGATTCGTAAATCTTAGGTTTGTTCCGCGAGGATCGTCTCGGGCGGAGAAAGCCGCTGTTGGGTCTGCCAGTTCTCATCAATCCAGACGGGCGCTGCGATTGGCGGCAGAGCCGATTTACCGAGGATCATATCCGAAGCCTTTTCGGCGACCATAATCGTCGGGGCATTGATGTTTCCATACGGCACTGTTGGGAACACGGACGCATCGACCACGCGCAAACCCTCTAAGCCAATCACGCGGCACTGCGTATCAACGACAGCGCCCGCATCGTCCGTCTGCCCCATGCGCGCTGTGCCGCAGGGGTGATAAGCGCTCTCAATATTCTCACGCACCCAAGTGTCGATCTCGGCATCGGACGCGACCTCAAGGCCGGGTTGGATCTCATCTCCGCGGAACACATCCATGGCCGGCTGTGCGATAATCTCGCGCGTCAGGCGGATACATTGGCGCCAGGCGGCGACGTCATCCTCATGCTGGAGATAATTGAACAGGATGCTGGGATCCGCCGACGGATCGCTCGAGGTGATCTCAACCCGGCCTCGGCTCTTTGGTTTATTCGGACCAACATGAACTTGAAACCCATGCCCCTTGATCGACGGCGTTCCATCATAGCGCATTGCAGCCGGAAGGAAGTGATATTGAATATCCGGTGACTTGCGTCCCACCTCAGACCGAATGAAGGCGCAGGATTCAAAGTGGTTCGTTGCGCCCAGGCCAGACTTGAAAAAGAACCACCGCGCGCCGATCAGGAACTTGCTGAACAGGCCGAGCTTATTGTTCAAGCTGACAGGCTGTTTGCAATGAAACTGGAAATAGACCTCCAAGTGATCCTGTAGGTTTTGTCCAACACCAGGCATGACCTGCACGGGCTTGATGTTCATATCATTCAAGAGTTTCTCAGGCCCGACACCAGACCTTTGCAGGATCATTGGGGAGGCGATCGAGCCGGCGGACAGGATCACTTCCCGGCTGGCTTTGAGCTCAATTGGCTTGCCCTGCTGGGTCGCTGAAACCCCTGCTGCACGTTTGCCGTCAAACAGCACTCGATCGACCAGTACGTGCTTCATCACGGTCAGGTTTGAGCGCTTTAAAGCCGGGCGCAAATAGGCCCGGGAGGTCGAAGACCGCACGCCGCCTGCAACCGTCATATGCATTTGGCCGAAGCCCTCTCCGCAATAGCCATTATAATCTTCGGTTCCGGGATACCCAGCTTCTACGCCCGCATCGATGAAAGCTTGGTAGAGCGGGTTATGGGCCATATTGTTGCCGCCAGATACGCCCAGTGGGCCGCTTCCGCCGCGATAGTCGTCTTCGCCATTCTGCCAGGTCTCGGCACGCTTGAAATAGGGTAAGTTGTCGGCATAGCCCCACCCTTTAGCGCCGTGATCTTCCCACTCTTCAAAATCGCAGGCGTGGCCGCGAACATAGACCATGCCATTGATGGAAGAGGTTCCGCCGAGGCCTTTGCCTCGTGGGCAGGTGATGCGGCGATTGTCGACATAAGGCTCAGGATCGGAATCATAGCCCCAATTGTAGGTCTTCGACGCCATGGGGTAGGACAAAGCCGTTGGCATCTCGATCAGGATGTTCTTATCGCTGCCGCCCGCCTCGAGCAAAAGGACAGAATGCTTGCCGCTGTCTGACAAGCGATTGGCAAGCACACATCCTGCGGACCCCGCACCGACAATGATGTAATCAAAACTCTTAGTCATTTAGCGGAACCTGTTCTTCGGACTTCAGCAAGAGCGCGTCGCGCCTGATAAAGGTGAGCGCGTAGATTGCGCAATAGAGCCCGATCACCACCAGACCGATCCACTCGATTTTTAGCGGGGTGAACTGGTAAAGTAAGATCAAGCCAAAGAGCAGCGTCCAATGCACGCCGACATAGGCTTTCCCGCCCAAACGCGCGACCGTCAGGCCTAAATTCTCCGAATAGAGCCGGGTCAATGAGTCGAGTGAATTGACGACGAAAATCACGCCCACGACCACCATGCTGAGCTGCAGAGCTCCCGCCAGCTGAATGCCGTCTGTGTGGTAGATATAGAGCACAGAGAACCAAAGCGCGATCGGGATAGACGGAATCACCAAGAGCGCGGCCATGAGTTGATAAGCGCGCAAGCCCCCGACAAAGCGCGCCACGAACTGGCCAATCATGATGCTCCAGGCGAACCACCAGAACAGATAGAACGCGTGATAGTCGGTTAGCGGGCTGGTGAACTTTGGCAGGTTAGCGAAATAACCGCTGATCTGGCTTAAGCTCGAGAGCAAGCCGGTCGCCCCGGCGCCGCTGATCGCCCACAAAAGGGCGATCAATCCAAAGAACAAAGCGCTGGATCCAAGCCCCAACCATTTGACGTATTTGATGTCAGTGCTGGACAGCACCGCGCCCAGAACCACCGCGCCGACCAAGCCGTATCGGAACGGATCGGTGATGCCTTCAATATAGCTCGGCAAATAGCTCAAGAAGAGGAAACCGGTAAACGCGCATGTGGCGATGATCACGGCGCTATTGATCAGTTTCACCCAACCGATTTCGAACAGTTTCAGCTTCGGCTCAACCACGCTAAAATAGAAAGTGGTCAGGAAATAGAATGCCCAGACTAGAAAACCCCAAAATCCAAACTCAATCGCAAGCGCATTGGTGAAACCGTATTCAGCCTCGGTCTCATAGACGGGAAACTCTGTCAGAGGGAACATGATCAGCCCGACATCAAGGCCTGATGTAAACAGGATGGCCATGAAAGCGGTTAGGGGTAACGGGTCTGATCCTGTCAGCTTGAGGTTGCGGAACCAGAGCACGAGCACGAAAGACGTGCAGAGCGTCACCAAGATCGCGACGGACAAAATTGCATTCATGAGCGAGTTCCTGAGACCAACCTCGCCCCAACTCTGCACTGATTACGCTAAGACAGGAAGCTTTTCGGCGCAGGCTTTACGATCGCCTGTCCCCCATGTCAGCATAATACGAACGTCGCTAATACTTCCATTTGTCCGGCGGCGCACCATGCGTGCCATGGCTTTCGAATTTCGCTTCCTCGGCGCGGTGGCGGACTTGCAAGTTGAACAACACGCCCTTGAACCGGGGCAAAAGCGTCAGGCAGAACAGCGTCATCGCTCCTATCAAGGCTGCCCAGAGCGCGAGTTTGACGATCAGTGTCGTCTCCACAATCGGTAAAATGAAATAGAAGGGCGCGAAAAGGATCATCATCAGTGATCCGACAAAGAAGGCCGGGCCATCCGCTGTATCGGCGACCGTAAAATCCAAATCACAGACGTCGCATTTATCTTTGAACTTCAGGTATTGGCGAAACAGTTTTCCTTTTCCGCATCGCCCGCACTTTAGCAGGACACCTGATTTGATCGGGGTCTCATACATATCATATCTCCACGGCCCCAAACTGGGATAGCGTAAGACGCATCACAATGGCACGCGCGTCTTCGCCGCAGAGACAAGTTGTAGCGATCATCTGCCCCGGTTACGGAGACAGGCGATAGCCACCCGCTTCGGTCAATAAGAGACGCGCGTTCGCCGGATCGGGCTCGATCTTCTGGCGCAGGCGATAGATGTGCGTCTCAAGCGTGTGCGTCGTAACCGCAGCATTATAGCCCCAAACTTCTGAGAGCAGCTCATCGCGCGCAACCGGCTTGCCGCCAGCTCGGTAGAGGTATTTCAGAATATTGGTTTCTTTCTCGGTCAGCCTGATCTTACGATCATCTTCTTTGACCAGAAGTTTCATGCTCGGTCGGAACTCATACGGCCCGACATCGAACGTTGCGTCTTCGCTTTGTTCAAAACTGCGTAAATGCGCCCGGACGCGGGCCAGTAAAACGGAGAACTTGAACGGCTTGGTGACATAGTCATTCGCACCGCTATCGAGCCCCAGAATCGTATCCGCATCACTATCTTGGCCCGTAAGCATAATGATCGGCGCCCGAACGCCTTTTGTCCGCATCAGCTTGCAGGCCTCTCGGCCGTCCATATCGGGCATATCCACATCCAAAAGGATGAGATCGGTCCGCTCCGCTTCGGCCATCTTTACGCCGGTCGTCGCGTTTTCCGCTTGCAACACTGTGAAGCCTTCATACAGATCAAACTGTTCTGCGAGCGCCGCACGCAAATCATTGTCATCGTCCACGAGCAGGATGGTTTTTGACACCGCCATGACTTTCTCCCTTGTCTAGTGAGCTGCAGATAGAGAATGAATTCAAAGACTTCATTACACGCTTCTTCAGGTGATGTAACAAAAAGGAGAGCGCTGCGTGACTGAAAGAACTTTTATCGCTTCGGCGAACGGTACATTTCGATCGGATATGGCTGCGTTCGCCTGCACCCTGGGGCGCGGTAGCGTGATCGCAGCTGAAGACAAGCGCGAGGGAGATGGCGCGAGCCCGATCGGCAAATGGCGGATGAAACGGGTCTTCTATCGACCAGACCGCGTTGAACGTCCGAAATCTGACCTCCCGATTGTGCCTCTTCGAGAAACGGATGGCTGGTGCGACGCCGCCGATCACCCGCTCTACAATCGCCCGGTCACCCTGCCCTTCGCCGCCAGCCATGAACAGCTATGGCGAGAAGATCATGCCTATGATGTGATTGTCGAGCTCGCGCATAATGATGACCCGGTTATTCCCGGGCTCGGCAGCGCGATTTTCGTTCACGTCGGGCATGATGATGGGCGAGCCACCGAAGGCTGCGTGGCGCTGAGCTTGAACGATCTTCTTGCCGTGCTGCAATGGGCGACACCGAAAACCTTTATTGAGATCAGCGCCTAAGCTGAGGGTGAGCTGAATCAGTTCACCACATTCCCGCCACACGAATCACCGAAAAGTTAAGTCGGGGCGGGCTTCGTAAGGAGGCTGCATATGTTTCAGCTGACTGAGTTCACGCCAGAATATCCCGAAATTGGGGATTTCTACCTTGTCACCCCAACCAGCGAGCATGGGCCGTATGAGACCTATGATGACGCGGTTGACGCGGCAGAGCATCCGCCCGCCAATATGATCGGCTTCAATCCGCGGCGAGGCTATTGTGTCGTCGACCGGAGTGATCCCGAATAACGGTGATGCCTGGGCGCTTTTAGTCCTTACAGGTGTAGATTGTACCTCGTTTTCGGCAGTGTATTTCTTCGCCGCGTTGGACGATTTCACACTTTTTGAGGTAGAACCCCTTATGTTTTATCGACACGTGGCAGCGGTTTTTTTTCTCACCGTGACATTCGGTTTTGATCGTTTTGCCAGGCCGCGGCGTATTGAATGAATGCTCTGACCCACAACCGTTGTCCTTACCATTGTAGGAATATACTTTCAGCGTCACATCTGACGTATTCTTCACAGTGAATTTGGAGCCGTGGTGCCCATGCGAATGTGCGGCAGCAGCGCCAATGATCGCTGCGACAGCACCGATCATGATCAATCTTGAAATCATTTTTCTTCATCCTCTAGCCCCCAGTATTTGATATCTGAGCGCTTACTTCTTGAATTTCGCCGTGCAGTAAGAGCCCGAATTGTGTTGCTTGCAGATAAGCTCTGTGCCGTTTTTTCGAGACACACAGTTCACTTCCGGCTCGCCTGCATTCTGCGTGGTGACGCGGCACACGTTCATGCCGTTGCCATTACAGCTAAAGGTTTTGGTCTTTGAAGGCGTGACATACTCGGTGTCGCGCTCACCCTTACAAGACCAGTCATCGCCATTGTAGACGGTGACTCTCACTTTTGCGTCGGTATTATTGGTCACCGTGAAACGGATATCATGGTCACTTTCGGCCATGGCCGCCATGGCCATAACTGAACTGGCAACAGCTGCCACCAGTCCAATCGTCATTAATCTGGAGATCATTTCGATCTTCCTTCTCGTCCCCACAATTTCGAGATCGAACGCTCTTATCGCTTGGTTCAATGCGTCATCTGAAGATCATTCGATGCTGCAATAATAACCTGCCTCGGTGCTATGGCAGATCATTAAAGATCCATCTTCTAGAGGCTCGCAGGTCCCGCGAAACTCATCCGCAACTTCCGCTGAGACGCGGCAACTATTGGCGTTATTGCTTTTGCATTCGACGGTTTCTGTTTCGTCTGGAAGGATATGATCGATCTCATATTCGCCTTTGCACGAACGATCATCGCCGCTGAAAGTATAGACCTTGGCGACGACATCAGCGTCGTTGAAGACGGTTATGCTGACATTGAAGTCATCGTGAGCCAGATCCTCGTCACTTTGGTCAGGATCCACTGGCGTTTCATATTCTACAGGGCCAACGGCTGTTTCATTCTCTTCATCAGCCATGGCCGTAATCGAGCACGCGACGGACATGATGAGTCCGGCAATCATAATTTTGGAGATCATTTTGATCCACCCCTCTAAATCCCCTTGATTTAGACGTGTGAAAGCTCTCAACCAATCCATCGACTCAGCGTGCTGAGCTCCATTTCGATGTCTCTTTTCGCGATTTTCGCGTTATTCTTTGATTACAACCCTAACTCACAAAACCTAAACGCTCTCTGAATCTAAAGCAGGCATTTTGCGACAGCTGTGGGCTCAGCCTAAGAGGCGATTTGCGCCATGTATTCTTGCAGCTTCATCACAGACGGCATGGAGTTCTCGCGCATGCGGTTCATGATGGCGAGCTTTTCGGTCTCGTCCTCCTGAATGCCCGAAACCATTTGCGAATACCCATCAAGCCGGTTGTTTCGAAGCCAGGCGCGAAGATCCTTTTCCTGAGACCAATTGAACTGGTTCATCATGAAGGCAGACTGCATACGCACCCAGTCAGTGGCATGATTGGGCAATGGCACGACCTGACAAAGGCGGTTCTTTTCTTCCTCAGTGTCACGGGTCAACTCAATATGCGCGATGAAGGCGGCGCTGAAGACAGGCTGAACGGTTCGCACAGTTTGCAGCCGCAGCGTATCACCTTGGAAGACTTCCGTTTCAACGGCATTGCCAACCGCGCAAGCAGAGCAATCCACGAACAGCGTGTTCTCGTCGCAGGGCAGCGTTCCGTCGTCGAGAATGATCTGGTCTTTCTCGATGCGCTGAATACGGCCCATGCGGATCACGTTTTTGACGCTTCGCAACTCTTCCAGCTCTGGATCCGAGATCGTCGCACCGTGGAACATCGCCGGCCGAACGCTTTCATCGAGACGCACAAAGATGCCTGAGCTTTCCAGACGCTCAAACATATCATCGATCGACGTCGAGCTTGCGATCGCTTCCATTTGCGCGGCTTGCGCGCCCATTGTTTCTTCAAAGAAGCTGACATCTGGCTGAGTCGTTTCGCGCCGCATCAACCAAGCATCACGCGGACGCACCCATTGAATTGAATCTGGATCGACGTGGTTCTCTAACAGCCAGATCACTGCGTCGATCGCTGTTTTTCCGCCGCCAACAATCACATAGTTTGAAGGTTGTTCCATCACTTTGGGCAGGTCGTTCAAAGGCATAAGCTTGACGCCATCCGCAACTTCGAAATTCGGCGTGTGCGTGGACGGAACCGTCGTCTTCAACCAGGTGGCATCAATGGTCTTCTCACGCACTCGAACAGTGTAAGTCTTGTCGGACGTCAGAGCGGAAATTTTGCCGTCGCCTTCATACTTGCACATCGGCAAATAGGTCATGCGGCCCGTTGGCTGGAACTGATAACGCATCACTTCGTCGAAATAGGCCATAATCTCAGGGCCCGTCGCCAAATCCTGCAGCCCCTTATTCAGCCCCATCGTATCGATCACACCCTTGGAAAGCTCTTTAGAGCTGACACCATAATAGGCGGAGGGCTGGTGCAACGTCACGAACGGATAAGCGTCATTCCAATGTCCGCCCGGCTTCTGGTGCATGTCCACCATCAAGATGGTTTTATCACTCTCGGTGAGAACGATGTCGGCGAAGGCCATCCCCATCGCGCCTGCGCCAATGATCAGATAATCAACTTCGAAAGTTTCTTGTTCAGTATTCTGGGCGGCCATGGGTCTCTCCAGCTGCATAAGGCTCTTGATAACAGTGTTATATTCTGATAATAACACTGTTATTGCAAGTCAAGTGAAATCTAGTTTTGAACGTCAGTAAATCAAAAATCCTAATAGCCGCTTCAGAACTGTTCGCGCAGTCTGGCGCCAGTGGGCTGAGCGTCCGGGCCATCTCTAATCGGGCCGGGTTTTCGACGATGGGGATCTACAACCACTTCAATGGCAAACAGGGCATTCTAGATGCGCTGTATGTCGAAGGGTTTCAAATGGTCATGGACGCGATTGATGTCGATCTAGATCGCTACGCTCCGAGAGACGCCGTATTATTGGGTCTGTCCAATTATATCGACGTCGCCGGCGCGAATCGCGGGCATTATCAGTTGATCTTCGGCAATGGCGACCCAAGCTACACCCCCTCCTCCGCAGCAAAGACTGTTGGCGAGGATGCTTTTGCACGCCTGACAGAACTCGTATCCCAGGCAATTCCGGCAGCCCTACCAACCCGCAAAAAGCGTGAGGTCGCGCTCCAGCTTTGGGCCCTCGCGCATGGCTATATCAGCTTGCAAGATCACGAGGCGACAGAACTCATCCCGCATACGGCGTGGCGCGATTTGATCATGAATGCGGTCACCATCCACCTCGACGCGGTCATCGCAAAGCTCACAGGCTAGCTCTCGCGCGTTCCAAAGAACGCTGTGCCAACCCGAACATGCGTTGCGCCCAAGCGCGCGGCCATCGCATAGTCACCGCTCATCCCCATACTGACGACGGGTAGATCATGCTGATCTGCGAGGGATCTCAAAAGCGCGAAATGCGGTGCAGCCGGCTCTGCTGCGGGCGGGATGCACATCAGGCCAACAAGGTTTCCAGGATAGGTTTCGCGCGCCGCAGCAATCAGGGCGCCCAGGTCTTTAACGCTGACCCCGCCCTTCTGTTCCTCTTCGCCTGTATTCACCTGGATCAAGACATCCGGCGGCGACGCACCCGTTTTTTCGACGGCTTTGATCAGTGCCTTGAGCAGTTTTTCGCGATCTAGCGTTTCGATGACGTTGAACAATTGCACGGCGTCTTCAGCTTTATTGGTCTGCAGCGGACCGATTAATCTAAGCTCGAGGTCCGCAATATCTTCTCGGCGAGCGCTCCAACGCTCCGCAGCTTCTTGAACTCTGTTCTCGCCAAAGATTCGATGCCCGGCCTCTATCGCAGCATCGATACGGTCATCCGGTTGCCGTTTTGAAGCAGCGACCAAAGTCACCTCCTGACCAATTTCAGAAAGAATGCGGTCGCGGGCTTCGCGGATCGAGGTTGGCTGTGTATCTACGCTCATCATGGGGTTGAAACACCAAGCCGTCTCCGCCCGCAAGTGGCGTTCCGCAATCCGGCAGGTTGAACGGCATTTTCCGGCCCATCTGCCGCCATTGCTATTTCTCACAGACCCCGACCGCACCCCCGATCCAATAGCGGCGATCAAAACCCTGCCGGAAGGAAGCGGCGTGATCTATCGTCATTTTGGATCAAGCGACCGATTTGAAACCGGCGCGCGCATCGCGGCGGTGTGTCGGGCGCGCAAACTCTCTTTCCTCATAGCCGCTGACCCGAGTTTAGCGGCAGCGCTTGAAGCGGACGGCGTCCATTGGCCAGAAAAGCAATTGCATCACGCACGTCACTGGCGAGGTTACTTCCAGATCCAGACGGCGAGTGCGCACTCAAGGCGCGCGATCTCGCGCGCGGCGCAAGCGGGCATGGATGCCGTACTCGTCTCAGCGGTCTTCCCATCTCGCAGTCCGAGTGCGGGAGTCCCATTGGGCGCAGCAAGACTGAGGCGCTTAAGTCGGATCGCCCAATTGCCGCTCTATGGCCTTGGCGGCGTGTCCGAAAGCAATGCCGCTCGAATAGCCAATCGCGCCGGCCTTAGCGGAATTTCGGGAATAGCGGGCTAAAACATAGTCCAGAGTTTAGCTCACAGCTCGCACAGCATCGGCGACCAATTCGACCGCACTATCCATGAGCTTTGCATCCGTGGCCTCAGCCATCACGCGAATAAGCGGCTCTGTGCCCGATTTACGGATGACCAGTCGCCCCTTCTTGCCGAGCTTTTTCTCAGCCGCAGCGATCGCTTCTTGAACCGACGTCTCTTCAAGAGGCGCACCATCTTTGTAGCGAACATTGACGAGCTTTTGCGGCACACGGTCAAACACGTGAGCAATCTCTGAAAGGGCTTTTTCTTTCTCGACCATCACAGCGAGCACTTGCAACGCCGCCATCAAGCCGTCTCCTGTGGTGGAGTAATCGGACATGACGATATGCCCAGACTGCTCTCCGCCGAGATTGAAGCCACCTTCTCTCATCCGCTCAACAACGTAACGATCGCCGACTTTCGTCCGCTCTAGCGCCAGGCCAAGGCTCTCAAGGTGCTTTTCCAGACCAAGATTGGACATGACCGTCGTCACGACCCCGGCTTGCGACAGCTGTCCGGTATTCTTCCAATGCGAGGCAATCAGGCCAATCAATTGGTCTCCGTCGACCTCATCGCCTTTTTCATCGATGATGATGCAGCGATCAGCGTCCCCATCAAGCGCGATCCCGATGTCCGCGCGATAGGTTTGCACCGCTTCTTTTAACGCGCGCGTATCCGTCGAGCCGACTTCCAGATTGATATTGAAGCCATTTGGCTCAACCCCGATCTTGAAGACTTCCGCGCCAAGTTCATAGAGGGCCGATGGCGCGACCTTGTAAGCCGCCCCATTCGCGCAATCGATACAGATGCGCAGCCCTTTCAAATTCATTCGGCGCGGGAAGCTGGCTTTGACAATCTCGACATAGCGCGCCTGCGCATCATCAACCCGCAATGTACGCCCGAGCTCATCAGACCCAGCGAGCTTATCGTCGAGCGCGCGGTCCATTCGACTTTCAATTTCCAACTCGATTTCATCCGACAGCTTGTACCCATTTGGGCCAAACAGCTTAATTCCGTTGTCCTCATAGCTGTTGTGACTGGCTGAAATCATCACACCAAGGTCTGCACGCAAAGATCGCGTCATCATTGCGACGCCCGGTGTGGGCAATGGGCCAAACAGCGTGACGTCCATTCCAACTGAGGTGAAACCAGCCACCAAAGCAGGTTCAATCATGTATCCAGACAGCCGCGTATCCTTGCCGATCACCACGCTGTGGCGACGTGGACTGGTCGTACGAAAGTACTTCCCAGCCGCCATTCCGAGCCGCATCGCGATCTCAGGCGTCATCGGAGGTGTGTTCGCGGTGCCACGGATTCCGTCAGTTCCAAAGTATTTGCGAGTCATAATGCGCTAAATCCTTGCTTCGTCGGCATTTGCGATGGTTTTCTATAGGCTCAATGGCGCCATGCCACACTTTTATGAAGATTTCCAAGGGCCTATTAAAGGGATCGTGGCATATCTTCTGCATATAGGCAGGCGTTGGGGATAACAGAGGACACGCAAAATGCGTCTTAAATCACTCCTGGTGGGCAGTATGCTTGCCGCTACACTCGCCGGATGCGCTACGGGCCTTCCATCAGATATGACGGTCGCAGAGTACTGCGCCAACCCAGATCGCGTGTCGGAAGACGTTTGCCGCTTGAAGGTTGAGATCGACGGAAACGCAACTGCGCTCGCCGAAACAAACATGAGTTTGCGTGATGCGCGCCAAATGGCTGACACAGCAATGTCTGCAGCCAACGCAGCGCAAAATTCTGCTAATGCTGCGCAAAGCCGTGCTGACCAAGCTTATTCGCTGGCAAACGCTGCGTATCTCGCTGAAAAAGATCTGGATTGCAAAACCACGACAGTCCAAAAATCAAATACAGGCACATGTGAGCCGGGTTACACTGTCATGGGCTGTGTCCAGACACGCTACACCCACCGTGCAGGCGGCCTGTCTTTCCTTCGTGAGCTGAACAATGAGCAATGCCGCTTCAATAGTCGCGTTCTCGAAATGCAGGTCCGCTGCTGCCGCTCTGCCGGCACAACGACATCGACCGGATCATAATTGATCGCTAAGCGATTTTGATCAAAGCAATTGAATTGGGGGCCAGATTGGCCCCCTTTTTTCTGTAATTTTGACAAACTCTTAGACACAATCCGAAACACGATTTGCAATGACGAAAAACCGTCAGCCGGTTTAGGGAAAAGCCGGACGTTTTTAATAGGTGTGGAGTTCAATTCATGTGCGGCATTATCGGTATTCTCAGCCAAAACGGGTCAGCAGCAGATCGCGCAATGGAAGCCCTTCGCCGGCTTGAATATCGTGGATATGATAGTGCGGGCATTGCCACGCTGTGCGACGGAAAACTCGATCGTCGGCGTGCAGCAGGCAAACTGGCCAACCTTCACTCGCTCTTAAGTGAGACGCCAATCGGCGGCTCCGTCGGCATCGGCCACACTCGCTGGGCCACGCACGGCGCTGCCAATACTCAAAACGCCCATCCGCATGTCTCTGGGCCCGTCGCCTTGGTGCACAATGGCATCATCGAGAACTTTCGCCATTTGCGACAGGCGTTGGAAACCAAGGGCCATGTATTCGAAACGGAGACGGACACCGAAACCATTGCCCATTTGATCGCATCTGAACTGGCAGGCGGCAAAGATCCCGTCGGCGCGGTTAAGTCCGCATTGGGCGAACTAGAAGGCGCGTTCGCGCTGGGCATCCTGTTCGAAGGTCATGATGACCTCTTGATCGGCGCCCGCAAAGGATCACCACTTGTCATCGGTGTCGGCGACAATGAAATGTTTCTCGGCTCGGATGCGCTCGCGGTCGCCCCGTTTACCAACCGCGTTATCTATCTCGAGGAAGGCGATTGGTGCGTGTTGCATCACGATTCCTATGACGTGTTCGACGCGGACGGGAATGCCGTGCAACGTCCTGAGACTCTTGTGCAGGCAGCGGGCGCGACGGTCGAAAAAGGCAATTATCGCCACTTCATGCAGAAAGAGATTTTCGAGCAACCCGACAGCACGGCCCGTACGATTGGCGCCTATGTCAACGCGCTTGATCAATCGATAGAACTGCCGGGTGACGAAGACGCGATCGATTGGGCGAATGTCACGCATCTCCATATGGTCGCGTGTGGGACAGCTTATTATGCCACCTGCGTTGCCGAATATTGGTTTGAGCAAATCGCAGGCTTGCCGGTAAAAACGGATATCGCGTCTGAATTCCGCTATCGCCAACCTGCGCTTCCCAAGCAAGGTGGATTGGCCTTGTTCGTCAGCCAATCGGGTGAAACCGCCGACACGCTGGCAGCGCTTCGCTATTGCAAGGATGCGGGCTTGAAAACCGCGGCGGTTGTGAATGTCCAAACCTCCACGATTGCACGAGAGGTCAATTTGGTTCTACCAACACTCGCGGGGCCAGAGATTGGTGTGGCATCGACCAAGGCTTTCACGGCGCAGCTCTGCGCGTTAGCTGCCGCCGCGATCGCCGCCGGTAAAGCACGCGGAACGATTGATCAGGCGCGCGAAGCAGAATTGGTTGAAGCGCTCAGCGGAATTCCGCGACTGATTTCAGAGAGTTTTGCGCTGGATACACCCATTGCGAGCCTCGCGCGCGATCTCTCGAAAGCAAGAGACGTCATCTACCTTGGACGCGGTGTGCATTATCCGATTGCGATGGAAGGGGCGTTAAAGCTGAAGGAAATCAGCTATATTCATGCCGAAGGATATGCGAGCGGAGAGCTCAAGCACGGACCGATCGCTCTGATCGACGAAGAAACCCCGGTTGTCTTCGTGGCGCCGTATGACGCGCTGTTTGATAAGTCGCTTTCAAACCTACAAGAGGTCGCAGCACGGCGTGGAAATGTCTTGTTGATCAGCGATGCAAAAGGTTTGGCAGAAGCCGGAGAGACGCCGGCTAATGGGATTGAAATGCCAACCTGTGACCCGTTCGTCGCACCGATTTTGTATGCGCTCCCGGTTCAGATGCTGGCCTATCATATCGCGGTGGAAAAAGGCACGGATGTCGACCAACCGCGAAATCTGGCAAAGTCTGTAACGGTCGAATAGTTCACGCGACCGAGAAGATCACGGCCCGGCCTGCAAGGGGTTACAGACCGGGCTTTAGATCAGGCTCATACAACTGTTCCGAAAATGCCCAGTGTAAGGACCGCGCCGAAGACGGCGAGCGGAAGAGAGATGGCTGATGCGATGAAGCTGGTATGAGCTTCTGTTGGGGAGGAAACGCGCATGGGATTAGTCCTTCTTAGCGTTGTGAGGCGCGACTATTCGCTGCCTACAACCACCATGTAGGGTCCCAAAATTGAAATTCAATGAACAATTTGAATATTATTCAGCGTTCAATAACTCACGCGTGGTGATAGGAACGCTTAAGCCTGCCAAAAGGATATCCATGACCCCATCCAGCTCACGCTCGAGCTTCGGCAGGGTTAGCCGTGACCACAATTGAGGATATCGGAATTTCATCGTGGCGGATTGCATCATCTCAGCAATAAAATGCGGGTTATCCATGGGCGCAAAAACGCCTTCTGCTGAACCCTGCTCAAGGATTTGCACGAGATACACCCGCTCCTGCGCCATCTCTTCATTGGCAAAAGTAGGACGTTCATGCGCGAGAACCTCAGCCACCTCCAAGATCTTCGCATCCTTGTCCAGTTTTTCGAACGTGGTTCTCAATGATGTATGGTGAAACAGACGCATTTTCTCTGACGCAGAAGCCTGACTGCGAACCAAAGCGGCGTTCTTCGCATTGATTTCCATATTCAGTTTGCGCGCCATCGCTTCAGCAATGTCTATCTTTGACGCGAAGAATCGATAGATGTTTCCGGCAGACATTCCGCAGTCGCGGGCAATCTCAGCCATTGTCGTCTTGGCGTAGCCATAGTGCATGATACGCTCCATGGCGGCATGGAGGATCTGTTCGCGGGTATCGATTTTGTCATTCATGGAGCATAGAATAGTGGAAAAGTGTGAATGATCAACAAATTGTTCAATTTCGCATACAGTGAGAGAGTGTAACGCGTGACCAAATTCAATCGAATTGGCGTATTAGGTGGCGGTGCCTGGGGCACAGCTCTGGCCGCGTCTTTATATGCCAAACCAAATCAAAACGCCCCTGATCACCCGATCTGGGTGTTGGAAGAAGACGTTGCAAAGGCACTGCGCGCCGGTGATGGCAATCCGACGTATTTGCCAAACATCGCGCTTCCGAAAATGAATGCGAGCAGCAATATGGATGCCCTGGCTTCGTGCGACGCTGTGCTCGCTGTTGTCCCTGCACAGTTTGCCCGTGCCGCATTCGACCAGTTGGCCTCGCGCCTTGCACCCGGCACAGCCATCTTGCTTTGCGCCAAAGGGATTGAACGTGGCAGCCTAAGCCTGATGACCCAAGTACTCGCCGAGGCGATCCCATCCGCCGTACCCGCGGTGCTCTCCGGGCCAAGCTTTGCGGCTGACGTTTCGAAAGGACTGCCAACCGCGGTCACGTTGGCCTGCGCCGACGAGGATGTTGGCCGCGCCCTGATGGACGCCATTGGCCAACCCGGCTTCCGACCTTATTGGACCGACGACTTAATCGGCGCCGAAGTCGGAGGCGCCGTAAAGAACGTCCTGGCGATTGCCTGCGGAATCGTAGAGGGGATGAACCTCGGCAAGTCGGCCCATGCTGCACTCATCGCGCGCGGCTTTGCAGAAATGACTCGCCTGGGCGTCGCTATGGGAGGCCGGCCAGAAACCCTCGCAGGTCTATGCGGCCTCGGAGACCTGGTGCTCACCTGCTCCTCGCCGCAATCGCGCAACATGAGCTTCGGACTGGCGCTTGGCCAAGGGCGCAGCGCTCAAGATATCCTGGACGAACGAAAGTCGGTGACTGAAGGCGTTGCGACCGCGCCTGCTCTTGTGACGCTCGCGAACAAACACAGTGTCGAAATGCCGATTTGCGAGGCCGTCAACGCGGTGCTTAACGAGGGCATGACCGTCAGTAACGCAATAACCGCGCTCCTCGCGCGTCCTTATAAGGGAGAATAGAATGCCGCTTTTTCTGATCAATGCGCGCGACAAAGCCAACAGCGCAGAGCTGCGCCTCGCCAATCGACAAGCTCACCTGGAATGGGCGAGCGGGATTGCCGACAAAATTGCGATGGGCGGCCCTGTCCTGTCAGATGACGGCGCAGCGATGATTGGCTCGACCTTTGTGATTGAGTTCGATTCCCGCGCAGACGCTGAAACTTGGGCGGCGCAAGACCCTTACGCGAAAGCGGGACTGTTCGACCGTACCGAAATCATTCCGTTCAAATGGCTATTTGGAACAGGCCCTCAGAATGGCTGATCCGGCCAAACCGTTTTGGGAAAGCAAAACACTTGAAGAGATGACCCCCAATGAATGGGAGTCGCTTTGTGACGGCTGCGCGAAATGTTGCCTGATCAAACTCGAAGATGAAGATACCGGCGAAATCGCGCTGACGCGGTTACATTGCAAACTGCTCGATTCAGAAACGTGCAAATGTAGCGATTATCCCAATCGCAAACAGCATGTCCCCGATTGCGTGATCTTGACCCCGAAAGACGTTTCCGAACTGCGCTGGATGCCAGATTCTTGCTCATACCGGCTCATCCATGAAGGCAAGCCTCTCCCCGCGTGGCATCATTTACTTAGCGGCGATCCTGATCTCATCCACAAACGTGGCGCTTCTATCATCGGGCGTACGCTGAGCGAGGAAACCCTCTTCGATCCGGACGATGTCGACCAGATCGAAGCTTGGATTGTCGATTGGGAAGGTAATGAACCTTAGGGTCCTTCGACCGTATAACCTTCGTCGCGCAGCATGGTGATCACGCTATCGGGCCCGGCCAAATGCCCGGCGCCGACCGCAATGAATACCGTTCCGGGCTCTTCGAGCATCGCTTCGATTTGTGGCAACCAGGCTTGATTTCGCGTGACCAGAAGGGACTCATAAGCCTCGTCTGTGAACCCATACCCATCTGGATTGGCCACCAGGGTCGCAATGCCGTTCACGTCGCCATCGGCCCATTCATCGACAAGCAAATCAAGCATGCGCGGCGACTCATCGAGCAAGAGCGCGGTTTCGTATAGAATGGATATTTGCGCTTCTTCGGGCAACAAGTCGAACGCATCAGCCTGTTGTGAGATGGTTTCCAAATAGCCAAAAGATTTGCCGGCTTCCGTCGCTTCCGCCTCAATCACAGATTCAACGCCCGAACTCGGGTCGTAGCCATCATTGACGAGCTTCATGACGCCGAGATTCACGGACGCCATCCACGGCTCAAACGTGTTCACCGCTTCGATAGGAACGCCGAGCGAGTCGAAAGCGCCGCTAATAATCGCTTCATCTGCATCGTTCAGTGCCGCTTTCAGGGTTCGACCATCTTGGTACATCCCGCGCGCCATAAAGTCGGTGGTAATTGCGCGCTGTGCTTCTTCACTTTTCATATCGACTTCAAAGACGATCCTGTCAGCATCGGCCAAAGCGGCGTTCATCTCGTCAGAACGCCATTCCAAATCTGGCCGCAAAAGGTGGACTGTCCCGAAGACGTGAATGGTCGTGTCATCATCGCCGAGCGTCCACATCGCCGGATACCCGCTACCATTCGTGGCTTGCGCGCCTTCCAGAGCCTCATCGAACTGTGCAAGCATCGTCTCTTTACTTGGCCGCTCGGGCGCGGTTTCAGCTGCATCTGTCGCGGCTTCCGAAGCCGGAGCATCAACCGGGTCTGTGGTGGAATTGCCGCAAGCCGCAAGGCCGAAAACCAAGCCAATGATTGCGGCGCTCTTGCGCAGGTTATGTTTGCTCATATTCATCCCTTAATGCTCTAACCATATGTGCTTATAGCAGCGCTGCTTTCAAGTTCATTACACTCATTGAAGCAATTGCATCCCCTTACGGCTTGGCGTATGACCCGGCTGGAAGCACCTATAGCTCAGCTGGATAGAGCGCTGCCCTCCGAAGGCAGAGGTCAGAGGTTCGAATCCTCTTAGGTGCGCCATTCCCGAATATTCCCTTGCCTACCATATGAGAGAACACCCGAATATTTCTCTTAGAATCTCGTTGTGAATTGATGACGAGGACCTAAGGTTACTTGAAATTATGATGGATCTGGCATGACGAAATCTCTAATGGCGCTCGCAGTCGCAGCGTTGGCTTCCGTTTCTATTGGCGCAGCAGCGCAAGAGAGCGGTTATTATCAAACCCCGGCATTGCATGATCAAACTCTGGTCTTTTCCAGTGAAGGTGATTTGTGGCGTGCGCCAGCAGACGGCGGAACCGCGGTTCGCCTAACCACCCATCCCGAGGTCGAGACCGCGCCAACCATCTCTCCAGACGGCAAATGGATCGCGTTCATGGCGAGCTATGATGGGCCTCAGGAAGTCTATGCGGTTTCGATCACCGGCGGCACGCCTAAGCGGCTGACCTATGAAGGCGGCGGTGTCAGCGTGCGCGGTTGGATGGACAATGGCCGCGTCATCTATCGCACGACCAATATCTCGGGTCGCCTCCCGCGGATCTTGCGAACGGTGGACCGGCAATCCTTGGCGGTAACAGACCTGCCGTTCGACAATGCCGATCTTGCGACCGTTTCCGGACCAGACGAGCAAGTGTTCTTCACGCGCTATGGCCTATCCATGTTTTCAGACAATGCCGTGCTGTATCGCGGAGGACGGATGGCTCAGCTCTGGCGCGGCGACCTGGATGGTAGTGCAGAAGCCGTTCGCCTCGCGCGTGATTTCGGCGCCCCGATCCGGCACCCAATGTATGCGTCGGGCCGGGTCTATTTCGTGAGCGATAAATCAGGCGCCGATAATATCTGGTCGGTGGATGCGACGGGCGAAGATCTGCAACAACACACCCAACGCACAGAATGGCAGCTACGAACGCCCTCTTTGCACGATGGCAAAATCGCCTTCCAAAGCGGCGCAGACCTCTTCGCGTTTGACATCGCAACCAATCAAACACGCCAAATTGACCTCTTCTTGATGAGCGATGGTGACTATGGACGCGAGCGCTGGATCGATGATCCCCTCGACTATTTAGAGGGCGCGCGGATGACGCCGGAAGGCGATGCGATCACCGTGACCGCACGGGGCCGCGTTGCATCCGCCTTTACCGGACAGCGCCGGCGCATTGACCATCGCTTTCCTGCCGACAAACGCGCGCGCTCCGCAGCCTATAGCCATGATGGGGCATCTCTTTATGTCATCCTGGATCAGGATGAACGCGGCGAGATTTGGAAATTCCCAGCCAACGGACAAGGCGAAGCGGAGCAGCTGACCTCAGGATCAGACGCTCATATCTGGGACCTCACGCCATCCCCGCACGACAATTCCCTGCTCTATTCCGATAAGCGCGGACGACTGCTTCGCATAACCCCTGAGAATGGCCGCGTGACGGAAATAGATGCGACGCAAAGCTCATTCGACGCCTCTTTTTATGGCTTCACCTGGTCCAGCGGCGGGCGCTATCTAGCTTATACCTATTATGACGAACGCAATATGAGACGCGTGGCACTCTATGACACTCAGTCTAAACGCCGGGCCACCGTCACCACCTCCAAGTTCGAATCCTATGCGCCAGCATTTTCGGCCGACGGCGCTTGGCTCTATTTCATCTCTGACCGCAACTTCAATGCGAGCCCCGGTTCGCCATGGGGCGATCGCAATATGGGGCCAGCATTCGACGCGCGCGGACAGATTTTCGCGGTGCAGCTCGATCCTGAAGCTGACTTTCCTTTTGATGCGCCAAGCGAGCTTTCGAAACCCGAAGACAGCGACCCATCAGAAGACGAAGATGATGCAGCTGGTACCGAAAACGACATCGCGCTTGATGGGATTGCAGATCGATTATTCCAAGTGCCTGTCGGATCAGGCGACTACGACGCCCTGGCCGCGAACGGCAAACATCTCTTCGTCGCGACGTTCGGAGACGCCCCAAGCTTGCAGCGCGTCGCCATCACCTCGGAGAGCCCGTCCTTGTCAGAGTTTGCTTCAAATGTTGAAGCCTTTGAACTCTCAGCCGATGGCAGCCAACTCTTCGTCCAACGCGGCAATCGATCAGATGCGAAATTCCTGATCGTCCCGGCGGATAAGAGCTTCCCGTCTGACACGAGCAGCAACACCGTGCGCCTGTCAGATTGGACGCTGCGCATCGATCCTAGACAAGAGTGGCGTCAACTCATCCTGGATGCTTGGCGCTTGCACCGTGATTTCGCTTATGACCCCGATCTACGCGGCGTCGATTGGGACGCGGTGAAAGCCCGGTATGTGCCACTTCGCGATCGCATCGGACATCGCTCTGAGGTCGATGATTTGCTCAAGCAGATGGCGGCCGAGCTGGGGATCCTTCACAGCCAAATCCGCAGTGGGGATGTCCCCGAAGATGCGGAAAGCGGTGAGCCTAGCTTTTTGGGGGCAACCTATGCTGCTAGGAACAATGGCCTTCAAATCACCTCTATTTATCGCGGCGAGGCCGACCGTCCGTCGACTTTAGGCCCCTTGCAGCAACCCGGCGTGGACGTGGCCGTTGGCGACGTGATCATCTCAGTGGACGGTGTCGCAATTCGATCTGAGGTCGATCTTGCGAATGCCCTCGTCATGAAAGCCGGCGAAGAAGTGTTGGTCGAATTGGCGCGCGGCAGAGAGGTCTTGCTCGACATCATCACCCCGCGTTCGAGACGCCAAACGCAGGTCCTTCAATATAATGATTGGGTTGAGCGAAATCGCGCTCGCGTTTCGGAATCTTCCGGCGGCGATGTTGGTTATCTACATCTTCGCTCGATGACCGCTTCCGACGCCGCAAGCTTCGCACGCGACTTTTTCGAGCATTTCGACAAAGACGGCCTCATCATCGATGTCCGCGGCAATAGCGGCGGCAATGTTGATAGTATGTTGCTCAGCACGCTGCTGCGACAGGCCTGGGCGTTCTGGCGTCATCCGGCGCATGGCGATGGATATACGAATATGCAGCAAACGTTCAGAGGGCACCTGGCCGTTCTGATCAATGAAGGCACCTATTCAGACGGCGAAACCTTTGCCGCCGGAATCAAGGCGCTCGATCTCGGACCAACCATCGGCACACAGACGGCTGGCGCCGGGATTTGGCTCTCAGACCGCAATGGACTTAGCGATGGCGGCCAAGCGCGTGTGGCCGAGTTTGCTCAATTTGGAACTGACGGTCGCTGGCTGCTTGAAGGGCGAGGCGTCTCGCCCGACATTGACGTGATCAACCCGCCGCGCGCGACTTATGGCGGCGAAGATGCTCAACTGGCTTATGCGCTCACGTATCTCGCCGACAGAATCGCGTCAGATCCAATTCCGGAGCTTGCACCGCAACCGCTTCCGCCACTCGGCGAAACCGGAAAGGATGTCGACTAATCGGATCCAGTTGAGAGGTGGTGCCCGCGGCCGGACTTGAACCGGCAAGCCCTATTAGGAGCGGCGGATTTTAAGTCCGATGTGTTTACCAATTTCACCACACGGGCACGCGCGATCTGATTAACGGGGCTCGGGCGGGGAGACAAGCGGCTTTTCGCTGCCTGATGCGGGTTAACGCAATCCTAATTGGCATTTGCTATGCATAGAGCTAGTCATGCCCCGTCCTATGCAAAAAAAACGATATAATGCTTTGCTGGTAACGCTCGTTTGTTACGGGCCAATCCTGGTCGTTTTTGGTGGAATGATCGCCATATTTGCAGGCTGATATCTGGTCGGAACGGCAGGATTCGAACCTGCGACCCCTTGACCCCCAGTCAAGTGCGCTACCTGGCTGCGCTACGCTCCGAACCAGGGCCGGAGGTATAGGCACCTCTGATTTTTTGGCAATGGTCAAAGACCATTAAAACATCGCAGTTTAAGCGGCGTTTCTCAAGCGAACGGAGTCGAGCCGGGCCTTGATATCGGTGAGGTCGGACAGGATGGTTTCTAGCCGCTCATCGGTGCCCGTCGCAGGCGTGCTGGCTGGCGTGGCTTCAAAGGCTTTGCGTACAGTTTCTTGCATGTCTCTCGCGGGGCTTGAGTTTATCTGTACATCCCCTGAGTCTGTCGGCGCGACAATCCTTGCAGTGCCACCAAGAACGGTTTCAACGCCTTGTTCGTTTAATAGTTTGCTGGCGCCCTTCAGGGTCATGCCCTGGTCATGAACGAGGGTCTGGATCGCCCGCAGCGCACCCATGTCTTCTGGACGGAACATGCGGCGACCATCGCGGCGCTTGAGCGGCTTTACGACTTTCGAAAACTTGGTTTCCCAATAGCGCAGCACATGCGGTTGCAAGCCAAGCTCTTCAGCGGCTTCCCCAATAGATCGATAGGCATCAGCGGATTTTTCAATCTTACGGGCAGCAGAACTTGGCATGTTTATCAGGTCTCGCGTTTAGCCTCCGACGCGATCTTTTAGCATCGGAGAAGGTTTGAAGGTCACAACCTTGCGCGCCGATATCGTTGCCTGGATTCCAGTCTTAGGATTGCGCCCTTCGCGGGCCGCTTTCCGACGGACATTGAAATTGCCGAAACGAGACAGTTTCACTGCCCCCTCGCCTTCCAAGCTCTCGCTGATCATTTCCAGCATACGGTCGAGCAGGTAAGAGGATTCCTGCCGTGTAAATCCGACCTCGCGAACGATCGCGTCGGTAAGTTCTACACGGGTGAGCGTTGTTGTTGTCACTGTATCAGCTCCTCATAGTTAACAATAAGGGGGCAATTCTTAACGAATTGCGAAAAATTAGAGACGGAAGAGGCTCGCGCCCCAAGAAAATCCACCGCCCATTGCTTCACTGAGCACCAATTGCCCGGATTGAATGCGACCATCGCTGACGGCCGTGTGTAAAGCAAGAGGAATCGACGCGGCGGAGGTGTTGCCATGGACGCCCACGGTCGAGATGACCTTCGCTTCGTCCAGCTTCATCTTTTTAGCGACGCCGTTCAGGATGCGTTGGTTGGCCTGGTGCGGCACAAACCAATCGACATCGCCAGAGGTCAAACCGGTTTCTTCATAGACAGCGTTGATTGCGCTGGAAATATTCGTCACGGCATGGCGAAAGACTTGATTGCCCTGCATCCGGACATGTCCGATTGTTCCCGTTGAAGAGACCCCGCCATCGACGTGCAAGAGATCACTCTTGGTGCCATCAGTTCGAATATGGTGGGTGAGGATCCCGCGATCACCGGCTTCGGTTTCAGGCTCGGCCGTCAGGACGACGCCGCCGGCGCCATCGCCGAACAGAACGCATGTGCCGCGGTCAGACCAATCGAGAATCCGCGTAAATGTTTCTGCACCGATCACCAACGCCGTCTTGAATAATCCGGTCTTTAGCATCGAATCAGCTGTCGCAAGCGCAAACAGAAAGCCGGAGCACACGGCTTGAACGTCAAACGCAGCACCCGCGCCCATTTCCAGTTTGGCTTGTACGGCGGTGGCCGTCGCTGGGAAAGTTTTGTCTGGCGTCGTGGTCGCGAGCACAATCAGATCGACTTGCTCGGCAGCGATCCCTGCATTCTTGAGAATGCTGCGCGCGGCTTTGGTTGCGAGATCTGAGGTCAGTTCTCCATCGGCCGCAATATGGCGCTGGCGAATGCCGGTTCGCTCTTGGATCCATGCGTCGGTCGTCTCAACGATTTCGGACATTTCTGCGTTGGTCATGATCCGGTCGGGAAGATATCCGCCGGTGCCTCGAATAACGCTTCGGATGCTGCTCATTCGGAAGCCTCGCTTAAGCTAACTTCGACATTGTCGCGGCCAAGACCTGCGGCAACCTCTTCCATATAACGGCTCGCGGCGAGATCAGCGGCGAGCGCCACAGCGGTGGCATAGCCTTCCGCATCGGTTCCGCCATGGCTTTTCACAACCACACCGTTCAAACCGAGCAAGACGCCGCCATTTACGTTGGAGGGGTCCATTTTCGCGCGCAAGCGCTTCAGTCCGGAACTGGCTAAGGCCGCTCCCATTTTGGAGATAACGCCAGAGGTCAGCGCTTCGCGAACGTAAGACGCGACGAGCCGCGCCGTTCCTTCCGCCGTTTTCAGAGCAACATTACCTGTAAAACCATCAGTCACGACCACATCGACTGCGCCCATGGCGATGTCATTGCCTTCAATATAGCCTCGAAAATCCAACCCGAGATGAGGTTCGCGCAGGCGTTCTGCGGCAAGTTTCAGCGTATCCCGGCCTTTGTCTTCTTCAGAGCCAATGTTCAGAAGGCCGATTGTAGGTTTTGCTTTGCCGGTCACCGCGCGAGCATAAGCTTCGCCCATGATCGCGAACGTTACGAGTTGATCAGAGTCGGCGTCGAGATTTGCGCCAACGTCCAAGACGACAGACCGACCTTCGATCGTTGGCCAAATTGCTGTCATGGCTGGACGGTGGACGCCCTCCATCTTGCGCAGGGCCATCATCGCGAAGGCCATTAGCGC
Organism: Henriciella sp.; assembly: GCA_039970335.1. Taxonomy (GTDB): domain Bacteria; phylum Pseudomonadota; class Alphaproteobacteria; order Caulobacterales; family Hyphomonadaceae; genus Henriciella. Next base: position 177,382 of record JBDVMC010000014.1, read on the forward strand.
GCCCGTATTGCCAGCTGACACCGCAGCGCCGGCGCGTCCAGCCTTCACCGATTGTACGGCGCCCCACATGCTGGTCTTTTTCGCACGGCGCAGCGCCCCGGAAGGTTTTTCGCTCATCGAAACGACTTCGTCATGGTGCATGATGGTGCAACGATCCATCAATCCGCGCGCTTCGATTCCGGGCGTGATGTCTTCTGCGCGTCCGTGCACTTCAAACAGGACGTTGCTGCGGCGTTCTGCGAATAATTTCAGACCATCAAGGACAACCGTGGGAGCAGCGTCGCCGCCCATGGCGTCAATTGACAGGATTAAGCTGGCCATTGGACCGTTACTCCACACCGCCTCTAAGGACGGCGCAACCTATGCGTGACCGGGTAGAAAGGCAACGCATGTCTTTGGTTGCAAGACAGTTCTGCAGAGTTGCAGATCAGAACGCGCCAGGGCCCGTCAGGACCTCTTCATCCGGCACCCGGTCAACGCGTTCGCTTAGGGCGATCAAATGGGTCGCGAGCTCCAAGGCTTTTTCCTCGTTCGGTTGAACGTTCCGCTGCAACACTTTCGCAAGCTCCTTCTGAGGGCCACCGAGATCAAGAGCGCCATCAATGGCGCTGGCGAGCCCGTAAAACTCTTCGCCCATTTTCCGTATGCGGCGCGCGATCGACGAATCACCGACGCCGTTTTCGCGTAAGGCGTGATCAAAATCAGAGAATAATAGCTCTGAAAAAGCCTTGGAAAGGGCTCGGCCTTCGCTGCCCTCTATGCGCAATCTGCGCAAAACCAGGGTCGCGACCAAGGTCACCATATTGAACCGACCGTAAATCGTATCGGTTACCCAGCCTTTCAGGAACGGCTCTGGAGCCCGCGCCTCGGCTGTCACAGCGTCTCGCCAACGGCGCGCTGCGTCTTTGTCTATCTTATCTCGTTTGAACAAACCGAACATGATTGCCCTATTTTCGTCGTCTCTGTAGTGTTTCCTAGTGCTTGCCAATTAGTGGCTTTCAGCTTTATCTCCAGCCCAGTTATCAGGAGTACCCTCATGGCGCGACGTGTCATTCTTGCATCTATTGCTCTCGCGGCGCTGACCAGCGCCTGCATCAGCCCGATCGAAGATTATCACGGTTATACCGCAGATGAAGTACTTCCTGAAAACATTCAGGTCGGTGAAGACACCAGAGCAAGTGTCCTGGCCCAGCTTGGGTCCGCCTCTACCGAGAGCGTTTTCGACGAGAATACTTGGTTCTATATCACTACCCGACGCGAGCGGGTCGCCTTTCTGACCCCGCGCACCAAGCAACGCTCCATCACGGCAATTCGGTTTGGCGAGGATGACACGGTCGATGAGCTGCTCACGTATGACGAGACCGATGGTCAGGTCATTAGCTATGCTGCCCGCGAAACCCCGACACGTGGACGCGAGCTTGGTTTGCTAGAGCAGATCTTCGGCACTGTCGGCGCGGTTGCTCTCCCCAATACGGATGAGCGCACCCCCGGCAACCCAACCGGTCGACAGTAACTAGTATTTGCTGTTCTCGTTGCGCTTAAATTGCGGATCTTCCGCAAACATGTCCGCACATCGATAGGACGTGTCGCCAAACGGCGTGAAGGACAGGCAGGCATATTCTGATTGTGCGGTTGCGCCGAATTGGGCTTCGCCGATCCATTCGCGCATAATCCGTTCGGTTCCTGTCCAGGCGCTGATAAACAGTTTCGACGGGTGGGTTGGAATACCTCTTCGTCCCTTCGGCGAGCGGTAAACTTCTTCGCCGTTAATGAACCAGATAATTTCGTCGGGGTGCCATTCGAACGCGTAAAGGTTCATCGATTCAGACGCATCGAAACCGAGTTTGATACGCTTGTGGCCCTTCCCTCTTATGCCACCCTGAAAGTAGTTGAACTCAACGTGACCTGGCCGGCGGCCGACAAATTCAATATCGATCTCATCATGCGGATCACCCTGCCATGGCCCAGTATAGGTAAAGAATGCCGACACTGTGCCCTGCTCACCGGACGGTCGCATAATCACTTCATAGCGGCCGTGGCCATATTTACGGTGTGTTTTAAGTTCCGCCATGGTCGGTTTAGATGTGTTTGAGCCGGCGCGAATTTTCAGCACGAGGCGGTCTGCCATCTGCTCAATATTCTCTGGGATCCACGGACCGCCATAATGTGTGTCAGAGTCATTGTTGTCATGAGTTGAGCGTTTCCAAACGGCCGGATCAAACGAGGTCCGTACATCTGCAAACAGCGCATCTTCTGAAACCAGCTTGGGCCTTACTTCAAACAAAGGCTCGAGAACGGGTTGCGGCGTGGAATGCGTTATCTGAACGGGCTCATTCGGTGCTGCGGAGGCCTGGCTGGAAGGTTTCAACGCATAGCTAAAAACCAAGGTCACAACCACAACGGCGATGATTAGCCCCAAGCCCAAGACTTTGAGAGATCGCCCTTTAGGCCGCTTTTTTGAGTAGTCTCTAAATTCCATGACGCGCCTTTGCCTCGGGTTGCAAAGGTCATTTCAGCAAGTTTTGGACCAAAACGCCGATATTGACTGCTATTCGGCTACGAAAAAACCCGCACCTTTCGGCACGGGTTTTCTCAATTTGCTTAGTTTCGGTTGGTCTTAGTGACCGCCCGCCAGCACAGCCAGCATCAAGAGCGCCACGATATTGGTGATCTTGATCATCGGGTTCACGGCCGGACCAGCGGTGTCCTTGTAAGGATCACCAACTGTATCGCCGGTCACAGCAGCTTTGTGGGCTTCAGAGCCCTTGCCGCCATGATGACCGTCTTCGATATACTTCTTGGCATTGTCCCAAGCCCCGCCGCCTGAGGTCATCGAGATGGCCACAAACAGACCCGTCACGATTACACCAAGGAGCATCGCACCAACGGCTGCGAGCGCTGCAGACACACCGGCAATCCACCAAATCAGCATGAACAACACGATCGGCGAAAGCACTGGCAGCATAGATGGCAAAATCATCTCTTTAATCGCTGCAGAGGTCAGAATGTCGACCGCTTTACCGTAGTTCGGCTTCGACGTTCCAGCCATAATGCCTGGATCATTCTTAAACTGGCTACGAACTTCTTCCACAACAGCTTGCGCTGCGCGTCCGACGGCCATCATTGACATGCCGCTGAACAGGAATGGCAGAAGACCACCGAACAGAAGACCCACCACAACATATGGATTGGCGATCGAGAAATCGACGGTGACGCCTCTCAGGATCGACCCTTCCGCAGCATTCGCCGCGAAGTATTTGAGGTCTTCATTGTAAGCCGCAAATAGCACCAGCGCGCCCAATCCAGCAGAGCCAATGGCGTAGCCTTTGGTGACCGCTTTGGTCGTGTTACCCACCGCGTCGAGCGCATCAGTGGTTTCACGCACATTGCTCGGCAGTTCCGCCATTTCAGCAATACCGCCCGCATTGTCGGTCACAGGACCAAACGCGTCGAGCGCAACAATCATACCGGCAAGGGCCAGCATGGTTGTGGTCGCAATTGCGATGCCGAACAGACCGGCCAGGTTAAACGTGAGAATGATACCGGCCATAATCGTGATGGCTGGAAGCGCAGTTGATTCCAGTGAGACCGCGAGGCCCTGGATCACGTTTGTGCCGTGTCCTGAAGTAGACGCCTCAGCAACAGATTTCACCGGGCGGTATTCCGTTCCAGTGTAATACTCGGTGATCACAACGATCAACGCCGTAACGGCCAAACCCGCGATACCACAATAGAACAAGTCCAATCCAGTAACCACTGCCGCACCAGTTCCGGCCGCGTTGAGCAATCCGAGAGCAGCACCCGCGCCAGCAAGTTCGCCAAAACCGTTAGGTAATGCGTACTGAACAGCGATACCAAGACCGACAATTGTCAGCAAACCGGTTACAATCAGGCCCTTATAGAGCGCGCCCATAATGTTGGTTGAGCCTTTGCCGAGCTTCACAAAGAACGTCCCGATAACCGAGGCAAAAATACAAACTGAGCAAATCGCCAGTGGGAAGAGCAAGATTGCGCCGAGATAATCGGTTCCCGCAAAATAGATCGCGCTAAGCACCATGGTGGCAACAATCGTCACCGCATAGGTTTCGAACAAGTCAGCGGCCATACCGGCACAATCGCCGACATTATCGCCAACATTATCAGCAATCGTCGCCGCGTTGCGTGGATCATCTTCCGGGATACCGGCTTCGACTTTACCCACCATGTCGCCGCCAACGTCAGCACCTTTAGTGAAGATACCGCCGCCGAGACGCGCGAAGATTGAGATCAAGGATGCGCCAAAACCAAGTGCGACGAGACCGTCGACAACTTTTCGGCTGCCTTCTTCATATCCGACCACGCCAATCAGCAGACCGTAATAAGCCGCGACGCCGAGAAGCGCCAAGCCAACCACGAGCAACCCAGTGACCGCTCCAGATTTGAACGCCATTGAAAGGCCTTCCTGGAGCGAGCTGCTCGCCGCTTGAGTGGTTCGAACGTTTGCTTGAACCGAGACTTTCATCCCAATAAAACCAGCTGCGCCTGAAAGAACCGCACCGATGACGAAGCCCAAAGGCACTTCCCAATTGCGGAACAGAATGGCGAGAATGATCACAACCGCGACGCCAACCATCGCGATCGTGCGATATTGGCGGCTCAAATAAGCATTTGCGCCTTCTTGGATCGCCGCAGCGATCTCTTTCATGCGGTCATTGCCCGCATCTGCTTTCATAATCGACTGGCTCTGCAGCCAACCAAAGCCAATCGCGAGCACAGCCGCGATTATGGCTATCCAAAACCAAAGGGTCATATTGCCCTACCTCCCTAAATGTCTTCAGGGCCTTATTGGCCCCGTATTATTGTTAGTGGGTCTATGACTGCAACAGCCATAGCTCGTTCGCAAGGATTATCGCGCCGGGCGCGAATCAGAACTCTACAATTATCTCTAATGCTCAAACCCAAGGGTTGAGGGAGCGTTAACAAACTGCCCGCCATGTGTGAGGCTCAACCCAGGTGCCGAGGTCAGCTGTCCTATACAGGAAAAGCCCGGAACCACCTGTTCTGGCGGGGCGCTGAGCAAGATCCGATAATCATCTCCGGATGTGCATTGGGTGAAGACATCTGCAAGCGTATCTGTCGGCGCCGCTAGAGGAACCCGGTCAAGATCGATCCGTGCTCCGCATTCGGACGCTGCAGCGAGCTGAGCAACATCCAATAAGAGGCCATCAGACACATCCATGCTGGCGCTCGCCATCTCAGCCACGGTCTCGGCATCAGCAAGCCCACTGATTCTCGGGATACGATAGCGCGAAGCAATTTCCGGATCACCGCCAGCCTTTGCAGCCTCTAGCCCGAGGCCGCCCCAACCGATTTCACCATTGACCCAAAGCTTATCCCCTACCCGCCCCCCGGCGCGCTGGACCGGGCCTTCATTGATGCACATGCCGGTGAGGGTCAGAGTCAGGGTCAGCGGTCCATCCGTCTTCACCAAGTCGCCGCCAATCAAGTGCACGGAGAGGTCGTCGAGGTCTTTACCAATGCCTCGTATCAAATCTGCAAAGTCGGTTTCTGGGCGCTCGCGGGGCCAGGCGACAGACAAAAGCGCTTCAACGGGTGCGGCGCCTTTAGCGAGAATATCTGACACGTTCACACGGATCAGCTTCTGTCCGACCGTATGCAATGGATCCCGGGACAAGAAATGTATGCCTTCAACCAGCGTATCCATGGTTGCGATGGTTGGCCCCGTCACCGAGAGAATCGCCACATCATCGCGCAGGCCATCGGCGCCAGGTGCGGTCACCAGCGGAGCAATATAGCGTTGGATCCAGGTTCGTTCTTCCATCGGGCGTCCATGAGGCTTCCGAGGGGGAGCTAGAGCTTAAGCTTCCTCAGGCCGCAAGTCTTTTGAGACATTGTCCAAGACGGCATTGACGAAATTTGCTTCGGTTTTGTCGAAGAAATCATGGGCGAGAGAAACATACTCATCGAGCAATATGCGCCGCGAAAGCTCTTGATGCGCGACGAGCTCTGCAACAGCGGCGCGGAGGATAGAGCGTGTCGTCGAGTCTAGCCGCGAAAGCTTCCAGCCATTTGAGAGCCGCCCGAGGATCGCCGTATCGACAGTCGTTTGATGCTCAATCGTGGCATTGACGATGGATTTGAACAGGTCCGGGTCAGCTTCTTCGACCGGATCTTCATCCGGGCCGACGCCGAGACGGTCATCCATCAGATCGCGGATCGCAGCTTTGCCGCTCTGACCGGTCTGTTCCATCTGATAAAGCGCCTGTACGGCGGCCAAGCGTGCGCCGGCTCGGCGAGCGCGTTTGATCTCAAATGGAAGTTTCTGTTCGTTCATCGCGCGTCCATGCCACTGGTGGCGTTAAAAGGCTATTGCGAAACGCTGTGTCGCTGCATTTGCAGCTATCTAACGAACTTCTTCCGAATTTTCAGCATCTCGAGACACGCCATCGCCGCATCCTTGCCCTTATCGCCTTGCGCTCGCTCAGCCCGTGCCAGCGCTTGTGCTTCATTCTCAACCGTTAGGATGCCGTAGCCGATCGCGAGACGACGATCGGTCGAGAGATACATCAGTCCACGCGCGCTCTCGCCGCAGACATAGTCATAATGCGAGGTCTCGCCGCGGATCACACAGCCGAGCGCGATATAGCCATCATATTTCGCGCTATCCGCGGCCATGGCGATCGCACCAGGAACTTCAAACGCGCCTGGCACCATGATGGTTTCGATCACGCAATCTTCGCCCGACGCTTCCAACGCTTCGCGCGCGCCTTTTTCCAGCTCTTCCGAGATGTGCGCGTAATAAGGAGAGTTCACAATCAGAATACGATGCTTCGCCATAAGCTTTAGTCCTTGTCAGAGAGCGGTTGCCAGCCTTCGATCGATAGGCCGTAGCCATCGAGGCCCGCAACACGTGTCGGTTCAGTGTCGGAGAGATAAATCATTTTGCGCACGCCAAGCTCACGCAAGATTTGCGCGCCAACGCCATACTCGCGGAGCGGCGCGTGCGTGTCGGCAGGATCGGACGTCTTCATTCCCAGCCGCTCAGCCAGCGCATTCGGGCGCATCGTGTTCACGAAGACCACGACGCCCGGACCGTCAGCGTCTGCGATAATTTTCATCGCGCGCTCGACCAGGCCTTCGCGCGGCCCTTTTTCGCCGAGGATATCGGACAAAACGTCGGTGCGGTGAACACGGACAATGGTCGTGCTATCGGGCGTGATATCGCCGTGAACGATGGCGATATGCTCGCTATTATCTATGGCATTGCGGAAGATGACCGTCTTGAAGCCGGCGCCATATTGGCTTTCCAGATCCGCTTCGACGCGGCGCTCCAGATAGCGGTCATGATCGCGGCGATACTCGATAAGGTCGGCAATCGTCCCGATTTTGAGGCCGTGCAGCTGTGCGAATGAGACCAGCTCAGGAAGGCGCGCCATGGAGCCATCATCATTCATGATCTCGCAAATCACACCAGCGGGGAACAGGCCCGCCATACGCGAGATATCAACCGCGGCTTCAGTGTGTCCGGCGCGCACCAGTGTGCCGCCATCCTTGGCGATCAATGGGAAGACGTGGCCTGGAGAGACAATATCGCCGGCGTCGCACATCGGGTCGATCGCAACTTGAACGGTATGGGACCGGTCATGTGCTGAGATCCCCGTCGTCACGCCTTCCGCCGCCTCAATTGAGACGGTGAAGGCCGTGCCCATGCTCTCGCGATTCTCACGTGCCATCATGTCGAGGTTGAGGGCGCGCCCGCGCTCACCCGTCATCGCCAGACAGATCAGGCCGCGTCCGAACTTCGCCATGAAGTTCACAGCTTCCGGCGTCGTGAAACTCGCTGGAATAATCAGATCGCCTTCATTCTCACGGTCTTCAGCATCGACCAGAATATACATCTTGCCGTTGCGCGCATCTTCGATGATTTCATCAATGCTGGAGATGGCAGGTGAAAAGTCTTCAGACATCTTAAGTTCCTTGCGGGTCGTGCGGGGTTGGCGCATCGACGCCAATCATGCGGGCCACGTAGCGTGCCAGCATGTCGATCTCAAGGTTGACGCGAGAGCCAGGCTGCAATTCACGCAGCGTCGTCACATCCCAAGTGTGCGGAATAATGGCGACTTGGAAGTCGCCATTCGGCAGCGCGTCGGCGACGGTAAGGGAGACGCCGCTGATCGCTGCAGAGCCTTTTTTAGCGAAATACTTGGCAATCTCAGCGGGCGGGCGAACGGTGATGCGATAGCTTTGGCCCTCAGGGTCAACGGAAACAATCTCACCAACGCCGTCGACATGACCGAAGACAAAATGGCCCCCGAGCTCCTGCCCGAGCTTCAAACTCTGCTCCAGATTGACCTTGCTACCTTCTTCCCAGTCGCCAAGCACTGTCAGTGATAAGGTTTCCGGCACCGCTTCAACAGCGAACCAGCTGCCCTCGCCCGCTTCGCCAAAATCGACGACGGTGAGGCAAACGCCTGCGTGCATGATCGATGCACCCATTTCGATATTCTCTACAGGGTAACCACATTCGACTTCGAACCGGCGCAGACCATTGCGGTCTTCAGCCTTACGGATCGTGCCAACATCTGTGACGAGACCGGTAAACATTAGGGGAGCCCTCCTACTAAGCTCATGCCCTAACATATGTCTCCAATGTGTCATCCCCAATCCGTGCCGTGGCGGCAGTGCGCCAACGCGGCGCATCTGTCATCTCGGAAAGCCCCAAGGCCGCGACGGCAGGCAATCCGTCGCCGCCGATCAGGATGGGCGCGCGAAACCATTCGATCCGATCGACCAATCCAGCGAGAATGAAACTTGCGGCCAGCTTGCCGCCCCCTTCGAGGAAGATCCTGTTCAGGCCTTCGACGGCGCAGCGATCCATCAGCCTGGACGGCGAAACTTTGCCATCTGGTCCTGGCACCGACCATATTTCAGGTTCGGCTGTCATCGCCTCCGCGGCATACCCCGTTGGGGCACCCGCAGATGCGAGCACGACCTTGCCTAAGCCTTGGGAGTTCAAGAGCCGCGAATGCGAGGGCGTGCGCAAGGAGCTATCGGCGACGATACGAACCGGCTGTCGCGGCGGCGGCGGAACCGTACGCGCTGTGAGCAGCGGATCATCGGCCAACACAGTGCCAACGCCGACGAGCACAGCATCGTGCGACGCGCGCATATCGTGGACCCGAGCACGGCTCTCGCTACCCGTGATCCACTGGCTAACGCCATTTGAGAGCGCGATGCGACCATCCATGCTGGTGGCGATTTTCAATGTTACGTGGGGACGCGTCACGGCTTAGTCCTCATCGAGCTCAGATTGCTTGATAAAGGCCGCAAAGTCAGACGGCGCATCAAAGTCGCGATACACACTCGCATAGCGCACATAGCCAACCGGATCGACGGACCGCAGACTTTCCATGGCCAGCTCGCCAATGTCTTGCGACGCGATTTCGACCTCGCCGCTGCTTTCCAGTTTTCGCGCAATGCCCGAAACGATCTGGTCGATCTGCTCTGTCGAAACCGGGCGTTTGCGCAGCGCGATGGCAATCACACGCGCCAGCTTTTCGCGCTGGAATGGCGTACGTTTTCCGTCTCGTTTGACGACGGTGATCTCGCGCAATTGCACGCGTTCGAAGGTCGTGAAGCGCGCACCGCAGCTGTCACATCCTCGGCGTCGGCGCACAGCTGTATTGTCTTCTGCAGGTCGGCTGTCTTTGACAGCCGTATTTTCAGATCCGCAGAAGGGACAGCGCAATCGCTTAGGCTCCTAAACCGTTATAAATCGGAAACTTAGAGGTCATATTTTCAACTTCTGCGCGAACTTTTGATTCAGTAGCAGAACTGTCGCCATTCGCAACCGCATCGACGACTTCGCCGATCCATTTTCCGACCTGCGCGAACTCTTCAACGCCGAACCCCCGCGTCGTTCCGGCCGGTGATCCGACGCGGATCCCGCTGGTGATCATCGGCTTTTCAGGATCGAATGGAACGCCGTTCTTGTTGCAAGTGATATAGGCTCGTTCCAGAGCCTGCTCAGCGTCGCGGCCAGTTACGCCCTTCGGACGCAAATCGATCAGCGCAACATGCGTATCGGTTCCGCCAGAAACGAGATCGAGCCCGCTTTCTTTTGCGGCAGCCGCCATAGCTTTTGCGTTGTCGACAACATCCGCAGCATATTGCTCAAACTCGGGCGAAAGGGCTTCGCCGAACGCGACGGCTTTGCCAGCAATCACGTGCATCAAAGGTCCGCCCTGAATACCAGGGAAGACGGCGGAGTTTATCTTCTTAGAAATGTCAGCATCATTGGTGAGCACCATGCCGCCGCGCGGGCCGCGCAGGGTTTTGTGCGTCGTGGTTGTCGCCACGTGGCAATGATCAAGCGGGTTCGGATGCGCCTTGCCCGCCACCAGGCCAGCAAAGTGTGCCATGTCGACCAGGAAGAAGGCGCCAACTTCGTCCGCAATCGCACGAAACTTAGCGAAGTCGATCTGGCGGGGGTAAGCCGACCCGCCCGCAATGATCAGCTTTGGCTTATGCTCTTTTGCGAGTGCCTCGACTTGATCGAAATTGATCAGGTGATCGTCTTCGCGAACGCCATACTGGATCGCGTTAAACCATTTCCCGGATTGGTTCGGCCGTGCGCCATGCGTCAGGTGACCGCCAGCATCCAGGCTCATCCCGAGAATAGTATCGCCAGGCTGAAGCAAGGCCTGAAACACGGCTTGGTTCGCTTGCGAGCCAGAATTTGGCTGCACATTGGCAAATCCACAATTGAACAAAGCCTTGGCTCTATCTCGCGCGAGATCTTCAACCAGATCAACATATTCGCAGCCGCCATAATAGCGACGTCCAGGATACCCTTCGGCATACTTATTCGTGAGGACCGTCCCTTGTGCTTCGAGCACCGCTTGCGAGGCAATATTCTCTGAAGCAATCAGCTCAATCTGATGCTGTTGGCGCGTCTGTTCTTTCTCAATTGCGGCGAAAACGTCGCTATCGCGGTCCTTGAGGGCCTCAGAAAAGAAGGTCGCAGTGTCGAAACGAGCGGGATGACTGGTGTCTGGCATGGCGTGATTCCTATTTCTGAGGGATCATGTACGGCGACAGTGCCGACGCTGCAAGGCGTCATTTACGCCCCGTATTTGTACACGACTATTACGCGTCCTCTTTACATTTATTACTCGCAGAACTTGAATTCTTATCCGATTCCGTGCTCTACCCCTATTCAAGCCTGCCTTTAGAGCGGGCTACTATATACTTATTAAGAGCTGACATATGACCTCACACTCGAATGCCGAGTTGCTGGAGATGACGACTGATATTGTTTCGTCATTTGTAGCAAACAATCCCGTTCCTGCGAACGGGTTACCCGACCTTCTGAAATCCGTGCATGAAGCGGTTGTGGAGCTGGCTTCGGACAAGCCAGTCGCCCCCCCGCGACCAGATCCGGCGGTTCCGATTTCCAAGTCGATAACACCAGATCACATCATCTGCCTCGAAGATGGCCGCAAACTGAAAATGCTGAAACGATACCTGCGCTCTCGCTACGATCTCAATCCAGACGAGTATCGCGCGCGTTGGGGATTGCCGAGCGACTATCCGATGGTTGCGCCCAATTATGCGAAAAAGCGTTCAGCCTTTGCCAAAGAGATTGGACTCGGCCGCAAGCGCGGCGAGTAAGTCTCTTCCAACCAAATAAAAACGGCGCACTTTTCGGAGTGCGCCGTTTTTTATATTGTCCTGGACTTGGTTCAGGCTGCTTGTTCGTCTAGCCCAAGCTGCTTCCAAACTGCGAGAATTGCAGCGAGAAGGTCGTCCATCATCTCTTCGGTATGAACGGGGCCAGGCGTGAAGCGGAGGCGCTCCGTGCCTTTCGGAACGGTCGGATAATTGATCGGCTGAACATAGATACCGAAATCGAACAGCAATGTATCCGACAAGGCTTTGCACTTTTCAGGATCACCAACGAGCAGCGGCACGATATGCGTCTCGCTCTCTATCAGGGGAAGCCCCGCATCGCGGAATTTCTGCTTCAGCAATTCAGCCTGTGCTTGGTGAGAGATGCGCAGTTTACGTCCTTCGTCAGAGCGTAGCTTGCGAATACTGGCGAGCGCGCCAGCTGCCATCACTGGACAGGTGGATGTGGTGAAGATGAACCCAGACGCCGTCGACCGGATCGCATCGATGATCGTCTCGTGCGCAGCAATGTAACCGCCCATAACGCCATACGCTTTGCCCAACGTGCCCTCGATAATGTCGACACGGTGCATAACCTGATCGCGCTGGGCGACGCCTGCGCCTTCATGGCCGTACATGCCAACCGCGTGAACTTCGTCGAGATAGGTTAGCGCATCAAACTCGTCTGCGACATCGCAAATGGCTTTGATTGGACCGATATCACCGTCCATTGAATAGACGCTTTCAAACGCGATCACTTTCGGACGCTCTGGATCATCATTTTCCATAAGCGCGCGCAGGTGCTCGACATCATTGTGACGGAAAACCCGGTAGTCTGCGTTTGAACGACGAATACCTTCAATCATCGACGCGTGATTAAGGGCGTCAGAATAGATGATCAGATTGGGCAGAATTTTGCCCAAAGTCGACAAGGTCGCGTCATTCGACACATAGCCTGAGGTGAAGAGCAATGCGCCCGCTTTTCCATGCAGATCCGCGAGCTCACGCTCTAAGTCGACATGGTAGCGTGTTGTGCCGGAAATATTCCGTGTTCCACCAGACCCGGCGCCGAAACTATCAATCGCTTCATGCATAGCATTGGTGACATCATCGTCCTGGCCCATGCCGAGATAGTCATTCGAGCACCAGACAATAATTTCGCGTTCCCCATGCTCGAAGCGTGCGGTCGCTTTTGGGAACTCGCCTTTGTGCCGATGCAAATCGACAAATACACGATAACGACCCTCGTCATGGATCGTATCAAGGGCGTTCTCAAAGGCCTTCAGATGTTTCATGTCAGTCTAATTCCGTGGCGTTTGAACCGTGATTTAGGGGATTTCCCTAAAATTGAAACGGTATGAAAGGACGCACTAAGTGAAAAACCTATACGGGCAAACCCGTATAGAGGTTTCCTTTAGGCGTCATAGCCCGGGGATTCACGGTCCAACTTACGCAGCAGGCCCGGCCAAGCGAGCATGTTTGCGAGCGTTTTGGTGCCTTCCGGATTGGACTGACTTTTGACCACGTCCTGAACGTCTTGCGATGGGATTACCATGTTGTCGCGTCCCGCGGTCAGCGCGCGGACCTGCATCGAACAAGCGCGCTCCATGAAGAACATACGCAAGAAACACTCAGCGGCCGTGCCGCCAACAGTCAGTGTGCCGTGATTGTACAGCATCATATTGTTTTTGGTGCCCATATCTGCGACCAGACGCTCGCGCTCACCATGGTCCAGCGCAACGCCCTCATAGTCATGATAAGCTAAATCGTGACGCACCAGCATGCTGGTCTGCGTGAGCGGCAGCAGGCCTTCCTTATTGCAAGACACAGCGACGCCATCGTCAGTGTGCACATGCATGACAACGTGGGCGTCATCGCGCGCTGCGTGAATGGCTGAGTGGATCGTGAAGCCCGCCGGGTTGATGAAATACGGGGTTTCCTGAACCACGTTTCCTTCGAGGTCGACTTTGACCAAAGATGAGGCTGTAATCTCTTCGAAGAATTGACCGTAAGGATTGATCAGGAAGTGATGATCAGGACCTGGCACACGATGCGAGATGTGTGTGAAAATCATATCCGTCCAGCCATAAAGCGCTGTCAGACGGTACATCGCAGCGAGATCTACGCGCGTTTTCCACTCTTCTTCACTCACCTGCCCTTTAAGGCTCGTAATTTGCATTCCATCGGCCATGTTGGTCCACTCCCGGTGCTTCGATTTTCAGTACAGTACCCGGAACCTTCCGTTTGGGCAATTCAGGACAACGCTTGACCCAGCGTCCAAGCCTCACGAGATAGACGAGATATGAGCACCTGTATTGCCTTCACCGCCTCAAAGCGCCCCGAAGCCCAAGAGGCTTTGCAACGGTTGACCCAAAAGTATGGTCAGTATGATGAAGACAAGGCAGACGTGATCGTCGCCCTTGGCGGCGACGGGGCTATGCTAGACGCAATGCGCCGGCGTTTTGATGACCATAAACCGGTCTACGGGATGAATCGCGGCACCGTCGGGTTTCTCATGAATGAGTATAATGAGGACGGCTTGGTCGAACGCATCGACAAAGCCGAGCGAGCCTCAGTTCCCCCTCTTCGGATGAGCGTCACCGACATTCACGACGAAACGCATGCCCGACTTGCAATCAACGAGGTCTCAATTCTGCGGCAAACGGCTCAGACTGCGAAAGTTCGTATCATTGTCGACGGGAAAGAACGCATGTCCGAACTTTCCTGCGATGGCGTTATGGTCGCGACGCCGGCAGGTTCGACCGCCTATAACCTCTCCGCTCATGGCCCCATCCTCCCGATTGGGGCCAACCTACTCGCTTTGACGCCGGTCAGTGCGTTTCGACCGCGACGATGGCGCGGCGCGCTTCTCCGCCATGATGCGCATGTTGATATTGATGTAATTGATCCAGAGCGCCGCCCCGTTGCTGCAGCGGCGGACAATCAGGAAGTTCGAAACGTCACGCAGGTCTCGATCCATACTGACCGCACCCAACGTCTGACGATGCTGTTTGATCCCGGACATGCTCTGGACGAGCGCATTTTGCGTGAACAATTCGCGTTCTGATTTTAACCAGTTTCCGGGTTCTGTTCAGCCGTTTGTTAAGCTCATCATGGTACACCAGGACTATGGTAAAGTCGTTATTCAAACTCCTCCGCAAGCCGAAATCCGGCAAAGAAGTCCTCACAGAGCTCGACGTTTCACGCGTTGTCGCGACGGACGAAGTTGAACCAGCATCTGATGAAAGCTCAGACGCTCCAACAACTGACATCCAAGAGTGGAAGCAGAACGATCTCGATCTCTTGCAAATGACCTGGCAGAGCTGCTGCGACCAACCGCATTGTGAAGACTCTAGTTCTGCGTTTCGTAGCGCCTTGCACAATTTGCACGGCGCCTCTGGGGCCTATGGCGGCGGCGCGCTGACGCGCTTGTCAGGATCATTGCATGTCCTGGTTTCAGGTGTTGATGACCTAGAAGCCGAAGCAGCCCTCATCAACTTGCATGTCCAAGCATGCCGCGCTGTCGGCCTTACCGATAGCGGCGCGGCTGAAGAGGTCGCAAACGCCGTTTGCGACGCGCTCGAGAAGCAAGTGAACGTGCGGATCAGCGCCTAAGCACCAACCGTTCTAACTGACGCCCTGAAAGCCTTCGACTTCACGCTTCGGCTTGTCGCCGCGATCGATGCCGAGCAATAGCACAACAGCTGACGCAACAAAGATCGAGGAATACGTTCCGACGATCACACCAAAGATCAGCGCGAAGCTCATGCCGCGTAGAACCGGTCCGCCAAACAAGAAGATCGACAGCAAGGCGAGCAAAGTCGTTCCAGACGTCAAAAGCGTACGAGACATGGTCGCATTGATGGCCAGGTCGACAACTTTTGAGAGTTCCAGTTTCTTATATTTCCGCGCCTCTTCCCGGACCCGGTCGAACACGATCACGGTATCGTTCATCGAGTAACCGACAATTGTCAGAAGCGCCGCGATGGTCGCCAGGTTAAACTCAAACGCCGTCAGCGCGAACATGCCCATGGTCAGAATAACATCGTGAAACAGCGCGGCCACAGCGCCGAGCGCATACTGCCATTGGAAGCGGAATGAGATGTAGACCATCATCAGGCCAAGCGCGACGCTCAGCGCGATAATCCCGGAGCGGAACAGCTCGCCAGACACTTTCGGTCCAACCGAGGCTTCAGAACGGATTTCGAACCGGCTATTCTCTTCGGTGCGATCGCCATCGACCAGTGTCTTCAAGGCTGCGTTGACCTCATCGCCCGCGCGGTTTTGCGCTTCATCTGGGGTCTCTTCTCCGACCGGTGGTTGCGGCTTAAAGCGAACAACCGCGATATTTGGCGCATTCGCCCCCGTGCCGCGCGCAGAATTGACCTGGACTTCGCCGACGATCAGCGGCTGCACCACATTACGGATATCATCGGCAGACACATCGTCTGGCTGGGTGATCTCAATCACCGCACCGCCAGCAAAATCAATCCCGAGATTGAGGCCGCGTGTGGACAGCAAAGCCGCAGATGCGAGCAAAGCGGCAACCGACAAGATCAAAGCGCCGAAGCGCAGGTTCATGAATGAGACTTTGGTTTTTTCAGGCCATAGACGAAGCAGCATGACAGAAATCCTAGCTTACATGGCCAGCCGCTTAGGGCGGACTGTGCGAAGATAAAGAACGGTGAACCAGCGGGTCACAACGAAAGCGGTAAAGACGGAAGTCAAAATCCCGATGGCCAGCGTGACCGCGAACCCTTTGACCGGGCCTGAGCCAACCAGATAGAGGATCGACGCCGCAATAAAGGTCGTGATGTTGGCATCGAGAATTGCTGATAGAGCCCGCTCGTACCCCGCTTGAATGGCGGTCGCCGGGGACCGCCCAGAGGCCTGCTCCTCTCGGATCCGCTCGAACACAATCACGTTCGCATCCACGGCCATACCAATGGTCAGAATGATCCCGGCAATGCCTGGCAAGGTGAGCGTCGCGCCAAAGCCCGACAGGGCGCCGAAAATCAGGACGATGTTGGAAAGGAGCGATCCGACGGCGAAGCCACCGATCAGCCCGTAAGCCAGCACCATAAATACGCCAACGAATGCAAGACCGATCAAGCTCGCGCGAGACCCAGCCGCGATAGATTCAGCCCCGAGCGTCGGACCAACAGTTCGCTCATCGAGGAAGTTCAGTTTGGCCGGCAATTCACCAGCCTCAATGATCGCGGCAAGGTCTGCAGCCTCATCAACTGAAAAACGGCCTTCAATGATCACGTTCCCGCCTGGGATGGGCGAGCGGATGGTCGGGGACGACATGGAGACATCATCCAAGACAATTGCGAAGTTCCGATTGATATTGTTGCGGGTCAGATTGTAAAATTTGGTGGCCGCCGAACTGTTCAACCGGAAGCACACCGCCGGAAAGTTGGCCTCATCGACGCATCTATTGGCGCTGGCAATGTCTGCGCCTGTAAGTTCAGGGATGCGGTTGATCAGGATTGGGCCGCTATCGGTCGTGTCTACAATTTGCTCGCGTGGCGGCGCGCGCCCCGTTGAGACTGCCGCGCGGATCGCGGATTGATCCAGATTGGCCATATTGAAGGTCAGGCGTCCCGCCTGCCCCAAAATGTCTTTGATCCGCTTTGGGTCTGCTTCTCCGGGCGCTTCCAGAATGATGCGATTATCGCCCTGCGGCGTGATCGAGATCTCAGCTACGCCGTCTGGATCGATGCGGCGACGAATGATTTCCATCATTTTCGACTGTGCGTCGGTCGCCAAAGCCCCGCGCGCCCCTGATGGAACGGTCAACTGAATGAATTGCTCTCCGGTGCGCTCGACCCGGTAAAGCTCAGTTTGCGTGGTTCCGATGGTCGGGTTGATCCGATTGAGACGGCGAATGGCCTCGTCCATGTCCTCTTCAGGATTGATTATCTCGATGGTCAGACGATCATCGTTTTGAACCGGCGGTTCGCGCTCAACCAAGGGCGCGCGGTTCAAAGCAGAGCGAATGTCGCCCTGGACTGTTTCAAGCCGGTTTGCTGCGATCTCTGCTGGATCGATTTCCATCAACAGATAGACGCCGCCCTGCAGATCCAATCCGAGATTGAGTTTACCACTGGGCAGGAACCACCAGGAATCATTCGCTTCGCTGAGCTGCTGCTCATAAGCGGCGACCGCTTGTTCATTGGTGATGTCAGAGACGGGTTTGGGTTCGATCCCTAGAAACCCGTCCGAGAACAGGTTTGGGATCGCCAGAATGGCGCCCCAACACAGAACAACCAGGATTATTCCAACTTTCCAAAGCGGAAAATTCAGCATGGCGCTTCAGCCTTTATCTTAGTCGTTTGCGGCGACCGGAGTGTTTTTGTCTTTTACGTCAGCGATCATGCCTTTGAGCGAGCGTACGCGAACGCCATCGGCAAGCTCAACCGTCACTTCAGCGTCGGCAACCTTGATCACTTTACCGATCAAACCACCTGCGGTGACAACGGTATCGCCCTTTTTCATCTCGTCGAGCATCACGCGATGCTTCTTTTGACGCTGCTGCTGTGGGCGGATCAGCAAGAAGTAAAAGATCAGGATCAATGGAACGAACATGATCAAACTGGACATTAAACTGCCGCCAGCTGCAGCTTCTTGGGCAAGCGCGGCAGGCGCAACAAGCAGAGCCGCGAGCGTCAGGGGAATGAATTTCCGCATGAAAGAGTCACCTTCATCAAATCAATTGCGCTCGTATATCGACGCCCCCACGCTTTAGCAATTGGTAGAGTGCGTTCATTGAGCCCTCAAATCACGACAAAGCGCCCCTTCTTCAAGGGCGCTTTGCCGGAAACTTGTCAGGACACACCAATCTATTCGGTGTCTCGCTCTGTCTATTCAGGCGATAGCGCCTTCAGATACATTGAGTTTTTCGGTTTCGCGAAAAGACGCTCAACCATTGGCTCAAAAAATTCGAGCGATTCGCTCTCATAATCTGGGTCAAACGCTGACTGGTCATAGAGATGGCAGAACTGCGCGGTGTATTCGTAATCCGGGTGATCTTTAAACTGATCCCGCATATTTCGATCCAGGCCGAGATGGTGGAAGAAATAGTAGCCTTGGAACATGCCGTGATTAGCAACCATCCAATGGTTCCGCTCAGACACGAACGGTTTCAGGATCGCGGCAGCAACATCCGGGTGATTAAAACTGCCCAGCGTGTCGCCAATATCATGCAAAAGCGCGCAAACGACATATTCCTCGTCGCGTCCATCACGATGTGCTCGTGTGGCAGTTTGCAGAGAATGGGTCAAACGATCGACGGGGAAACCGCCATAGTCGCCATCAAGCAGCCGAAGGTGATCAAGAACCCGCTTCGCCAGACCTTGATTAAAATGTTTCGAATGTTCGGCGATGATATCCCAGTCTTCCTTCGTGCCCTCGAGCATTTCATGGAATTTCGCCTGAACCGGCCCTTGTCCGTCTGCCATTTTTCACTCCCGTTATCTTTGTCGCGCTTAGCTTGCCCATTGACGCGAAGGAGGGTCAAACGAAATTAGTGAGCAAATATTCACTTGCTAATTCAAAACCCGTATGTTAGCAAACGCTCACAATATGGAGGCTTGGCCCATGGCTGTTGCAGATCAAAAACGTCCCCGCGCTCGAAACGCGCGCCCAAAAATCGAAAAAGCGGCGCTCGAGCTGTTTATTCGCGAAGGCGTAGATGCAGCAACGACTCGCGAGATCGCTGATGTTGCAGGCGTCTCCGAAGGCGCGCTTTACCGCCACTATAAGGGCAAGGATGAGCTTGCGGTCGCGCTCTTCATGGACACCCACAATCGTCTCGGCGAGATGATGGGCGCTGCATTCATGGCGCCTGGAACGATAGAAGAAAAAGTCCGCAAGGCCGTGACGGCCTATTGCGCCTTTGCCGATGAAGACTGGCTCTCTTTCAGCTATCACCTTGTCTCGCTAAACCGATACTTGCCGCACGATACCAAGCGCGATGACGACCCGGTTTCCGTAGTAGAGACGCTGGTTCAGCATTTGATGGACGCTGGCGAGATCCCGAAAGGTGATCCGGCGATTCTTTCGGCAATGAGCTTGGGCGTGGTGATGCAGTCTGGCCTCAACAAGATTTATAATCGCCTGCCTGGCCCGTTTAGCCAGCATGTCGACACCTTTACCAGAACGATCCTGGCCATCTTGTTTCAGAAATAACCCCCTCAAAAGCGATCTAGGAGTCCCTAGCGATGATACGTGGTTTTCTCTTCACAGGCGTCTATTACGCCCTCTCCTTTATCTATGTTCTGGTATCCCTGCCCTTTCTGGCGCTGCCAGGAAGCGGCCCGGTGACCGCGATCATTCGGTCCTATACGCGCGCCATCAATCTGGCCTTGCATTGGATTGGCGGCATCAAGAAAGAGGTTCGCGGCCGCGAACATGTGCCCGAAGGCGCCTTCATCCTCGCGCCTAAGCACTCAAGCTGGGGCGACGGCTTCATGATCTATCCTGAGGTCAAGAATTTGGCCTTCGTCACGGGCGACCATTTGGAGCAGTTCCCGCTGGTTGGCGGTATCTTGCGTAAGCTTGGCGCAATCGTCATCGACACGTGCGGCGGCGGCGAACGCAAAGCCGCGTCGCTTAGCGAGGGCATGTCACGGGCCCGCGAAGACGGCCGCCGGGTCCTGATCTATCCGGAAGGGCATCTCGCGCCGGTTGGTCATCATTTCCGCTACAAGCCGGGCGTATGGCACATGCAACAAGCGATGAATGTGCCGATCGTTCCGGTTGCCACCAATCTGAATTGCTTTTGGCAGCAAGAGGAAACACTCAAAAAGCCAGGCACAGCCGTGATCGAGTTTCTTGAGCCGATCCCAGCCGGACTTTCAAAAGAAGAAACGATGGCCCGGCTGACCGAAGCGGTGGAAACACGCTCGGCAGAACTGATCGCCGAAGCGACCGGTGAACCGGTTCAAGCGACAAAGCTTTTGCCCGATCCCCAAAAAGGAACGATTGGTCAGCCGTGTTCTGATGCCAATGAAGAAGCGACAGAAGCGGTCTAGCGTCTAAAAGACAAACGCGGTTTTCTTTTCAAATCCTGGCAATACAGGCGGGCAGCACTCGAACGCTTCGCGATAGGCGAACGTGTCCGCTGCTCGCTTGTAGATCCGGGCACAGCCAAGACCGCGTCCGGTTTCGACAACGACACCCAGGCGTCCGCCATCTGAAAGTTGATCGAGCCAGGCTTGCGGCACTTCTTCAACCATGCCGGCAATCAGGATCACGTCGAACGGCCCCTGATCTGGAAGACCCTTTGCGAGATCGCCTTGAACAGCCACGGCTTCATCCATGCCGATCTTCGCGAATCGTTCGGCCATAGCATCCACCAGCGCCTCATCATCCTCCAGCGCAATGACAGCATCCGTCATGTACCCGAGCAGCGCGGCGCTATAGCCATCGCCTGCGCCAATCACGAGGCTTACATCGCTGGCTTCAGCCTCCAAGCCGCGAAGCATCTTACCGAGGTCACGCGGCAACCACATGGCGCGGGCCTCTGCGGTTTCAATTTCCAACTCTGCATAGGCGCTGGCGCGCATGCCTTTCGGCACGAAGACTTCGCGCGGAACTGTCGAAAACGCACCGACGACTTCGGTCGATGTCACATCATTCACTCGAACTTGGGAATCGACCATCACACGGCGAAGTTTGGCATAGTCCATAGGAAGGCCCCTCAAGAAAAAGAATCTCGTCTAAACCGCGCCAATAGCACAGGTTGGGCGCGCCGCAATACGACCAATTTGCATCAACGCACTTTACCCGATTGCAAGCACAAGATCTCGCTGCTATGGACCGCCTCTCACCAGCGAGGCTCTGTGGCGGAGTGGTGACGCAGCGGATTGCAAATCCGTGTACGCCGGTTCGATTCCGGCCGGAGCCTCCAACCTTTCCCAAATCATACCAAAATCAGAGATATTCTGAAGGGATTGGCGTTTTTGCTTAAATCTTTTCAAATCCGTTTAACTCTCGTTAACCTTTATGTAGGAGAAGGTTAATGTCTTCTTTGGAGACACCCACCATCACCCAATGCCTCGGCGGAACATTTTTTGTTCCGCCCTTTTTTTGTCAGTTGTGTGAATTTCACGGTTTGACAGCCAAAGCCGTTTTGGTATGGAGGCGGCTCGCTATTCCGCGATAGCTCAGTTGGTAGAGCAGGCGACTGTTAATCGCCCGGTCGTAGGTTCGAGTCCTACTCGCGGAGCCAGCGCTCTTTAAAGCCCCTCACAAATCATTGCTTATTTGCGATTGCCCCGATGAGCGGCCCTATCGATGGCTAAAGCAATTGGTGTCAATTGCTGCGCCAAACCAAAAACAACCAGAAATAGTAAATTAACCAAAGCCGCGCATACGGAATCCATGATCTTTCGTATTTTTGCTTCGGGAATTTGTGTCTGGGCCTTGGGCCAGCAGGCTGCGCATGCGCAGACCGTGGACGACGCGATTCAGGCGGCCTTGCGCCATAGCCCTCAAATTGAGATTGGCGAGGCGGACACAGCTTCGGCCAAAGCCACGCAGTTTGGCGCCCTCGGGGAGCTGCTACCATCGGTTTCGGCAAGCGTCAGCGCCGGAAAAGAAAGCTGGCGCAGCGATGAGCTCCAGCGTCTGACCAATGAAGACGGAATGACATATTCCCTCGAATTCTCCCAACCGGTGTTTCAGGGCGGATCTGCCTATTATGGTTTGAAAGAAGCGCGCGCTTCGACCCAGGCCCAATACTTGTTTGAAAAAGAAAACCGGCAGTCTGTCGCCCAAACCGCGGCGACGGCCCACGCGGCATTGCTGCTGGACCGGGAAATCACTGGACACCGCACCAAAAGCCTCGACCTGCTGATGCAGCAAGTCGAAATCACAGATCGCCGGCGCGAGGCGGGCGCGGAAAGCCTGATCTCTGTGTCGCAAGCGCGCTCGCGCATGGAGCAGGAACGCGCCGAACTGGTTCGCGCGCAAGCCAGCCTAGCTGTGTCAGAGGCAACATATGTTCGACAAACAGGCGAAATGCCCGGGCCTGCGCTCGTTCCAGATACCGACCGCATTGGCGAAGAGATGATCAGCGCTGCGGACGCGATGGCGCAAGCTTTAAAAACCAATCCAGGCCTGCTCGCCCGTGATGATCTTGTCGTTGCGGCCCAGCATGGCCGACGTTCCGCGCGCGGAAGGCTATCGCCAGCCCTATCCTTGGACGGGCAATACAATGCTTATGATCTGGATTCTTCTGCGCTTACGCCAGGCGTGCGTCAGGAAGCTAATGAGTTTCAGGTTGTGGCTCGATTGCGTGTCCCACTCTTTCAAAAGGGCCAAAACTATTCAGGTCTAAAATCTGCCCGCGCCAGATTGGCCAGGGAAAACGCCGCGCGCCGCGACACAAGACTGGGCTTAGAAGAGGCCGTGACCTCTAATTGGAACACGCTTCAATCCTCTGCTGCTGCCATTGACGCCGCACAAGCCGCCGTCGAGGCAAGTGAGATTGTAGTTGAAGGACAGCAAGCAGAATACAGTGCCGGCCGCACCGGCATTCAGGACGTGCTCGACGGACAGCGCGACTTGGTGCTGGCACGGATTTCACTCTCTCAGGCCGAGTTCGATTATCGACGCGCCCGATACGGCCTGCTTGCCCTTGTCAGCCGATTGGCCCCGAACGAAGAGTAACACGCTCCGCTCGGGCAGGATCTTTTAGAAGCCGATTTGCTCAATGTTCGAGAAGTCGATCGATTCGCCATTATCAAACTCGATAAACCCAGATGCATCATCTGAAAGAGTAATTGAGTCGGCTGTTTCGCTGACAATCTCGCCTTCGGTCACCGTGAGCGTCCAATCTTGACCGAACACCGCGTCTTGGCCGAGCGCATCGGAGATATCGATTGTATCTGTCCAGCTTGCGCCGCCATCGATCGTGTCAGACCCGCCATCCATTTCGTAGATGAAAAGGTCGTCCCCTTCCCCACCGATCAGGACATCGTCGCCGGTTCCACCCGTAATGGTGTTTGTGTCGGCTGCGCCTTCATCCACGTCGAGGACTTCGATCGTTACGGTTTCACTGGTCTCTAAGCCGCCTTCATCAGTGGCTGTCACAGTGACATCGACACTTTGCTCAGCTTCATAGTCCAAGCTGGCATCATCGCTGAGGCGGAGATCGCCATCGACGATTTCAAACCGATCATCAGAAACAGAGTAGGAAATCGTATCGCCTGCATCCGGGTCGAAAACCGAGAACGACCCCACTTCACCGCCGGCGACATTCTCAACCAAAGTCAACGGAACCTCGACCAAGGAGATATTATCCAGGTGAGCACCATAGCCATCGCTTTCGCCTTCGGCTTCTCGGAACTCCAGAACATCGCTGCCACCGGTTCCAACGACGTCGAAGCTGACATCTTCCCAATCCGTCGATGCAGGATCGAAAACGCCAACCTGCTCATTGTTCCAGAATACTTCAATCGTGTCGGTCGTGGATTCTCCGCGAGCCCTCATGTCGAATGATAGCGAATAAGTTTGCCCGGCATCAGTCGAGACCGTTTGTGAAATTGCGTCAGCCGCGCCACCAAAATCCAATTCTAGGAATTGCTCGCCGTCAGACGCCGCAGTGCCCCCAAGATTGTCCCAAACTTCGATCCCGTTCGCGGATTCCCAGTTGCCACTGGCATCTTCAGAGAAGCCACTCCACTTGCCCGTCGAAACGTTCTGCTCTTCAAAACTGCCGCCAGTGATCAGATTTTCCGAAGGCGTCTCAAATGCGAGATCCATCGGCGCTTCATTTACATCCGCCACATCAACCGTGAACGTCTCATCGCTAGAGAGGCCGGCCTCGTCCGTGGCAGTGACCACAATCTCAATACTCGCAGCTTCTTCGTGGTCGAGCGTTTCACCGTCGGCCAGGCGAACTTCGCCATCGACCACTTCGAAACGATCATCTGAGACTGAATAAGTGACGCTATCGCCGGCATCCGGATCGAACGAGGATACGGTTCCAACCACAGCGCCCGCATCATTTTCAGCGACCGATAGCGCGCCATCATCAACTGTGTCGACAATTTCGGCGCCGTTTTCGAGGACCAAATCATTATCGCCAGCCAAATCACTAACAACGCCATCATTGGCTTCGTCCATCACCCAATGCGTGACCAGGCCTTCTTGAGAAACATCACCGGCCGCATTGTCAGCAATCGCGTCTTCGGTCAGCGCTTCGTCATAGATGCGGACTTCAGCGATCTCACCTTCGAAGATTTGCCCGGAATCATACCGGCCGCCCTCGCTGTCTTGCTCTTGGCCGAGCGTAACCGTGCCATCCGGCCCAATTTCCCCGACATTCACGACACGCGAATATTCTTCCGCGCCGTCGACATAGACAGTCAAATCCCCTGAAGCTTGGTCCCAAGTGAAGGAGACTGTGTGCTCTTCGCCGTCAAATAAATCCGAGTTTGGAATATCCGTCGGGAATTTTTGACCGTCCAAAAACACGTTCAAGTCGCCGCTTGAGCTTTCCGCCCAAAGCAGGACGTCATTGCCATGCCCATTAGTCCCGTCGGCATAAGAAAAGAGCGGCGCGCCGCTGCCCTCTGGAGGGCCGTCGGCAGTGAATGTGACTTCTACTGTGATCGCATCGCTCGGGAAGTCGGTCATGTTTGCGGAGATCGCATTGTCATCCGTGCCGCCATCCTGGTTCAAGCTCAGAACGCCGTCTTGCGCTGTGAGCTGAACATCGGTTGGGGCTTCATTCACGTCAACAACATCAACCGTGAAAGTCTCAGACGTTTCCAGGCCAGAAGCGTCGGTCGCTGTGACAGAAACGTCTATTGAAGACGCCTCTTCATGATCGAGGCTCTCGCCATCGGCAAGGCGAAGCTCGCCATCGACGACCTCAAAACGGTCATCCGAGACTGAATAACTAACACTGTCGCCTGCGTCTGGATCGAAGGAAGACAAGGTTCCGACGACGCCGCCAGCATCGTTCTCAGCGACTGAATTGCCGTCGAGTGCGAGATCGCTTGGACCTTCGTTCACGTCAGCGACGTCCACTGAGAAGGTCTCGGTCGTCTCAAGCCCAGCAGCATCTGTTGCAGTGACGGAGACATCAATTGAAGCGGCCTCTTCATGGTCGAGGCTTACGCCCTCAGCGACGCGAAGCTCGCCATCAACAATTTCAAATCGGTCATCTGAGACTGTGTACGCAACGCTATCACCAGCGTCTGGATCGAAAGACGTCAGGGTTCCAACCGTGGCACCCGCATCATTTTCGGCAACCGAATTGCCATCAAGCGCGAGGTCGCTTGGACCTTCATTCACATCGGCAACATCGACCGAGAAGGTCTCTGTCGTCTCTAGGCCGCCGCCATCGGTGGCGGTCACAGAGACATCGATTGAAGAAGCCTCTTCATGATCAAGGGTCTCGCCTTCTGCGAGGCGAAGTTCGCCATCGACGACTTCGAAACGGTCATCCGACACTGTGAAGCTCATGCTATCACCAGCGTCCGGATCAAACGCTGTTACGGTTCCAACCACGGCGCCGGCATCATTTTCGTCGACCGACAAGTCGCCTGCGCGTGGGCTTTCGACAAGATCATCGCTTGGGACGAAATTCTCATCTTGCGTAAGCACGATTTGATCGACCGATACGCCATCTTCGCGGGCCCAGAGGTTGAGCTCATAGGTGCCAGGCTCATCAAAAGTTACTTCGACGGCTTCGCGGGTATAAGTGTCAGTGCTTCCCCAATCGCCGACGTTTCGGAACCCAGTTAGGCCGCCATTGTCTGTGATGCGCTCACCATCAATACCGATGTGAACACTGTCAGCGTTTCCAGTTGGGCCATCTTCAGCCGCGCCGCCAACGTGGACGTAATATGTGCCCGGTGTTTCGATATGAATCGAATAGGCGAGTTCTGGCGAGTCGGATTCGACCGAGCTTTCACTTACCCAGCCATCATAGGCATTCGCGCCATCGTCGACATGCATCATGCCTTCGGTATCGCTTTCGCCCCAAGCGTGGCCTCCCGAACCGTCAGTGGAAGTGTTGTAATTCTCGGCTTCAATGACAAGAAGACCGCCCTGCTCCAGAAACGCTCCGGCCTCCGGACCATCAGAAGATACCTCAAGGTCGCTCGGCGCTTCGTTCACATCAGCGACGTCAACGGTAAAGCTCTCACTGGTTGAAAGACCATCATTGTCGGTGGCGGTAACCGTGATATCCAGGCTTTCAGCGGCTTCATGGTCGAGGCTTTCGCCCTCAGCGAGACGTAATTCGCCATCCACCACCTCAAAGCGGTCGTCCGAAACCGTATAAGCAACACTGTCGCCCGCGTCCGGATCGAAGGAAGACAAGGTTCCGACTGCGGCCCCCGTATCGTTCTCATCTACGGAATTACCATCAAGTGCGAGATTTGTTGGACCCTCATTTACGTCGGCAACCTCAACGGAGAACGTTTCAGTTGTTTCTAGGCCAGCACCATCTGTTGCGGTCACAGAGACGTCTATCGAAGCGGCTTCTTCGTGATCGAGGCTAACGCCTTCCGCCACACGCAGCTCGCCATCGACAACTTCGAAACGATCATCTGAAACAGTATAAGCGACGCTATCGCCAGCATCGGGATCGAAGGAAGACAAGGTTCCAACGGCTGCCCCAGCGTCGTTCTCATCGACGGAATTGCCATCAAGTGAGAGATCCGACGGACCTTCATTTACGTCTGCAACATCAACGGAGAATGTTTCAGTTGTCTCTAGGCCTGCACGATCTGTTGCTGTCACAGAGACATCGATTGAAGCGGCTTCTTCGTGGTCGAGGCTAACGCCTTCCGCCACACGCAGCTCACCGTCGACAACTTCGAAACGATCATCGGAAACAGTGTAAGCAACACTGTCGCCGGCATCTGGATCAAACGAAGAAAGAGTTCCGACGGTCGCGCCCGCATCATTCTCATCGACGGAATTGCCATCAAGTGAGAGATCCGTTGGGCCTTCATTTACGTCGGCAACATCAACCGAGAATGTCTCTTCAGTGCTCAAGCCATCACCATCGGTGGCGGTGACCGTCACTTCGATAGAGGCAGCTTCTTCATGATCGAGGCTCTCGCCTTCAGCCAAGCGAAGCTCGCCATCGACAATTTCGAAGCGATCATCGGAAACGGTGTAGCTGACGCTATCGCCAGCATCCTGATCGGTTGCGGAAAGCGTACCGACAACAGCGCCAGCATCATTTTCAGCAACTGAGTTGCCATCAAGTGCGAGATCTTCTGGCGCTTCGTTGAGATCGTTGACGTCAATCGTCACGGTCTCGGTATAGCTTTCACCAGCGGCATCTGTGACCTGTACAGTGACGTCATAGCTGTCTTGGGTTTCGGCGTCCAAGTCTGCAGAGATGCCTCTGAATTCCATATCCATCGCGGCGACATCTTGGCTTTCCAGCGCGTCGTTATAGATCACGAACTCGCCAACGCTGCCGCCGAAATTGTAGCCATCATTAGAAGAGCTGCTGCCATCATGGAAGACTGTGTGCTGGGCGAGGCCACCAAGGCCTATATTGCCGCTATGTCCGCTCATCGTGTCGCCAACTTCGACCGAGCCGACATTCTCGCCGTTCACATAGGCGGTATAAGAATTGCTGGCACCGTCATAAACGGTGACGATGCTGTACGGGGTGTCTGCCTCGACTTCGACGCTCACCGCTTCAAAGCTCCAGCCCGTGCTTTCGCTCCAGGCGCCCATATAGAGCTCACCATCATCAATGTAGAAGTTAAAGCCGTTGACCGTGCCACCTTCTTCAAAAATGACCTGACGCGTTTCGACATCATCGCCGGTCTGGATGGTCATCCCGAACGAACGCTCGCCTTGAGACGAAAGGTTTATGGCGCTGTCATCAGCGATATCGAGGTGATCATTGACGCCGTCGAACAAAAGTCCTGGCGCCCCAAATGGGCCATCCTCGGTTAGGTCGGGCTGTTCGTCAGCATTGGTCTGTCGGACGGTGTTATCGCCGCCCGAAAGATCTTGAATGGTGCTGACGCCGCCATCTTGAGTGACGCTATCCTCGTCAGAAGCATCGAGACGAAGGACGCTATTGTCCGGAATTCCGGGAGAGACAACGCTGATTTCACCGGTCTCGGCGTCAATCGCGAACGGACCACCATCATTATCAACCAGCTCATACGTATGCGTATCGCCGGCATCGGGATCGGTCACACTCACCGTGCCGATCACACCTTCGGTACTGTTCTCATCGATCGAATTCGTATCGAGCGCTAAATCGGTCGGCCCCTCGTTCAGATCGACCACGTCGACATCAAAGCTTTCGCTGGTCGATAAGCCGCCCTCATCCGTTGCGGTTACGGTGACATTGATTGAATCAGCTTCCTCGTGATCGAGGGTGACGCCCTCCGCGAGGCGCAACTCACCATCGACAACCTCAAACCGATCGTCCGAAACAGTGAAAGTTAGACTGTCACCTGCGTCCGGATCGAAGGCAGAGAGCGTGCCGACAACGGCGCCTTCTGTGTTCTCAGCGACGCCGGCTTCAATGAAGACGTCTTCGAGGGACGAGTCCGAGAAGATTTGCAAGCCTGGGCCATCAATCTCGCCCTGGAATTCGCCGCCGGTTCGGCCTTGCGATGAGCCACCAGCCTCGTCGCCCACACCCATCGAGTTGCCGCCGCTATAATCATTATCAGTCCAATTATCCGCCGAGGCGGCCAGACTGTTTTCGGCATTCATTTCAGAGAGCGGCAACTCGTCTGAGAGCAGGACACGAATTGTGTTGCTGTCCGTATCAAGTTCGAGCGCAAAACCGTACTCTGTCTCAGCTTCGATCGGCACGCTGACCTCAAGGTCATTGCCGTTGCCCGCGTAAATCTGGAGCATGCCATCTTCGATCACGACGTTGATGCCCGTGCCGCTGCCACCTGACTCGAACAGGGTTTGCGCCGAGCCGACATCATCCGCGGTTGTGAAGCTCATCGTGAAGACCGCAACGTCCGACTCGAGACCGAGGGATTGGACGTCGCTTCCTGAATACCCATCAGCTGCTGAGAAATCGGCCTCTGCCAATCCTGTTTCGCGAGTCAGAGTCAGATCGACTGGCGCTTCATTGACGTCTGCAACGTTCAGCGAGAAAGTCTCACTCGTGCTGAGACCACCTTCATCGGTTGCGATGATTTCGACGTCTACACTGTCAGTTGTTTCGTGATCGAAAGAGACGCCGTCCGCAAGCTGCAGCTGTCCATCGACGATCTCAAAGCGATCATCAGAAACGGAATAAGTGATCGTATCGCCTGCATCAGGATCGGTCGAAGATAGGTTGCCGATGACTGCGCCGGCATCGTTCTCATCAATCGTGGCACCATCAAGCGCGAGGTCGCTCGGCGCCTCGTTCACGTCGACAACATCAACCGAGAACGTTTCTTCTGTGGTAAGACCGCCGCTATCCGTCGCGGTGACCGTAACCTCAATGGACGCGGCTTCTTCGTGATCAAGGCTAACGCCTTCGGCGACGCGAAGCTCTCCATCGACAATTTCAAACCGATCATCTGAAGTCGTGTAAGAAACGCTGTCGCCTGCATCAGGATCGAAAGAAGACAGAGTGCCGACTACCGCACCAGCATCATTTTCGGAAACAGAGTTGCCATCAAGCGCCAGATCTGTCGGACCTTCGTTGACGTCGACCACATCGACTGTGAACGTTTCTTCGGTGGTAAGACCGCCACTATCCGTCGCTGTCACTGAGACATCGATGGACGCAGCTTCTTCGTGATCAAGGCTTACACCTTCAGCGACGCGAAGCTCGCCGTCGACAATTTCGAAACGGTCATCTGAAGTCGTGTAAGTTACACTATCGCCAGCATCGGGATCGAACGACGACAGAGTGCCGACTACCGCACCGGCGTCGTTTTCAGAAACAGAGTTGCCATCAAGCGCCAGATCCGTCGGCCCCTCGTTAACGTCGACGACATCGACCGAGAACGTTTCTTCTGTGGTGAGACCGCCGCTATCCGTTGCAGTCACAGAGACATCGATAGAGGCCGCTTCTTCATGATCAAGGCTAACACCTTCGGCGACGCGAAGCTCTCCGTCGACAATTTCAAACCGATCATCTGAAACGGTGTAACTTACACTATCGCCTGCATCGGGATCGAAAGAAGATAGTGTTCCAACAACCGCGCCGGCGTCGTTTTCAGCGACTGAATTCCCGTCTAGCGCCAGATCCGTTGGACCTTCGTTGACGTCGACCACGTCGACGCTAAATGTTTCTTCAGTGCTCAAACCACCGCTATCGGTTGCTGTGACCGTCACTTCGATCGAGGCGGCTTCTTCGTGGTCGAGGCTTACACCTTCAGCAACGCGAAGCTCTCCATCGACAATTTCAAACCGATCATCTGAAGTCGTGTAAGAAACGCTGTCGCCCGCATCAGGATCGAACGAAGATAGGGTTCCAACAACCGCGCCAGTATCGTTTTCAGCGACTGAATTACCATCAAGCGCAAGATCCGTCGGACCTTCGTTGACGTCGACCACATCGACTGTGAATGTTTCTTCGGTGGTAAGACCGCCACTATCCGTCGCGGTCACTGAGACATCAATGGAAGCAGCATCTTCGTGGTCGAGGCTTACACCTTCAGCGACGCGAAGTTCTCCGTCGACAATTTCGAAACGGTCATCGGAGACTGTGTAAGAAACGCTATCACCAGCATCGGGATCGAACGAAGACAGGGTTCCAACAACCGCGCCAGTATCGTTTTCAGCGACTGAGTTGCCGTCTAGCGCCAGATCCGTCGGCCCCTCATTGACGTCGACGACATCAACCGAGAACGTTTCTTCGGTGGTAAGACCACCAGTATCAGTCGCGGTGACCGTAACCTCAATGGAGGCCGCTTCTTCATGATCAAGGCTTACACCTTCAGCGACGCGAAGCTCGCCGTCGACAATTTCAAACCGATCATCTGAAACGGTGTAACTTACACTATCGCCTGCATCGGGATCGAACGAAGATAGAGTGCCGACTACCGCGCCGGTATCGTTTTCAGCGACTGAATTACCATCAAGTGCAAGATCCGTCGGACCTTCGTTGACATCAACCACATCAACCGAGAACGTTTCTTCTGTGGTGAGACCGCCGCTATCCGTTGCAGTCACTGAAACATCGATGGACGCAGCTTCTTCGTGATCAAGGCTTACACCTTCAGCGACGCGAAGCTCTCCGTCGACAATTTCGAAACGATCATCGGAGACTGTGTAAGAAACGCTGTCGCCAGCGTCCGGATCGAACGAAGATAGGGTTCCAACAACCGCACCGGCGTCGTTTTCAGCGACTGAATTACCATCAAGTGCGAGATCTGTCGGACCTTCGTTGACGTCGACAACATCAACCGAAAACGTTTCTTCGGTCGTGAGGCCACCAGTATCTGTCGCCGTTACAGTGACATCGATTGAAGCAGCCTCTTCGTGGTCGAGGGTGACACCCTCAGCGAGACGAAGTTCACCATCAACAACTTCAAAACGATCGTCTGAAGCGGTGTAAGTCACACTGTCGCCAGCATCAGGGTCGAATGAAGAGAGAGTGCCGACCACCGCGCCGCCATCGTTCTCAGTCACGGAATTTCCGTCGAGTGCGAGATCGCTCGGGCCTTCATTCACATCCAAAACATCAACTGTGAAAGTCTCAGACGTTTCGAGACCACCACTATCTATCGCGGTGACCGTAAGATCGATCGTGGCCGCCTCTTCGTGATCCAGGCTCTCTCCGTCGGCCAAGCGAAGCTCGCCCGCAACCACTTCGAACCGCGCATCGGAAACCGTGTAAGTCACATTCAGGTCGCCATCCGGATCGAATGAAGACAGAGTTCCAATCACTGCGCCGGCATCATTCTCGGCGACAGAAGCGCCGTCCAGAGACAAATCCTGCGGGGCATCATTCGTGTCTATGACATTGATAATAAAGGTTTCAGGCGTCGTATCACCGGCCTCATCCGTTGTCGTAACGGTGACTTCAAGCGAAGCGGCTTCTTCAAAGTTTAAGCTAACCCCCTCAAGCAAGCGCAGCTCGCCATCAACGACCTCAAATCGATCATCGGATATTGTGTAAGACTGACTGGCATCGCTGGTCCCGGCGCCCGAACTTAGCGCCCCTATGATAGCGCCTTCGGCATTCTCTTCGAGCGCCACTTCGGTCCGGGTTTCGCCATCTTCGCCATCCGCAAGCGCGCCTGTGAGCTCTACGTCTGATTCACTCGGATTGGCTTTCAGAAACTCGGCTTCAGGCGTGGTTCCGAAGTGCAGGTTAGCGAGCGCCATCTCTCCGGAATCGGAAACGATATTAGCTTCGCCTTCGCCTTCCCACGCATCAATCTTCTTCTTCGCAGGGGCGTCGCCGAAAACGAAAGCGGGATCTTGCGCTGGATTTTGATTTTCTGCTGGCGTTCCAGATTTTTTGTCAGACACAGTCAAACCTCATGAATAGTCATTTGGCCTGCTTATACCTGACACTCACGTATTTATCGGAAACTTGAACCCCAAAATACAACCCTGGGTTTTAACTTCCGGTACACTATTGGAACACCTGAGGTGACGCTCGTAGCGACTGCAAAATGTCAAAAGCTCATCGAGGGAGTCGTTATACTATATATTACAATGCACTAAAGCCATCTCAGCCCATTGGCTTTCACAAAAAATATGCAACTTATGATTTAATTTTAACCATAATTAGAAGATTAAACCCTAAGTGGTATTCGCTAAGCCCTTGTTAAGCGAAAGTGCCCCGTTTTTATGCCTACTACTGATCAGCACACTTCAGACCAGCGCTCACCGGAGCGTCAGGCAGACGATAAGCTGGGCGAGAGCAATGGCGGCCTTAAGGCGCCTCGTTTGCCGCTTTCGGTTTATCTCAGCACGGCCTTTATCAATCTGATGGGCTTAGCGCTGCCGCTAACCATATTGCATGTTTATGATCGCGTTTTGCCGAACCAGGCCTTCAATACGCTCGCCATGTTGGTGTTCGGGCTGATTGGCGTCGTCGCCTTAGATTCAACTTTGCGGATAGCCCGTGGCTCGGTTATGGGCTGGCGCGCAGCGTCCTACGCCCACCGACAATCGATGGATGCGATGGCGCGGCTGATGTCGTCAAAAACGAATACATTTCAAACCGTTAAAGCAAGTACGGTCATCTCGCAGCTTCAAGACCTAATCGATATGGCGGAATTCCAAGGCAGTTCCGCGAGATTGCTTATGATCGATATTGCTTGGGTGCCATTTTTCGCGATCGTGATCACGCTGATCGCGGGTCCATTGATCCTCGTACCGGTCGCGTTCTTGGTCGCATTTGTTCTCTATATCAGCACGCAAACCAAGCGCCTGCGCGGGATCATCGAAAAGCGTGAAGGTCTCGAAGAACGCAAATATGACTTCATGCTGGAAACCTTGCAAACCATGCAAACGGTCAAGTCGCATGCGATGGAACCCTTGATGATGCGCCGGTTCGAGCGGCTTCAATCTGCAAGTAGCCTCGAGCTCAAGCACAATGTTCAATCCTCACAAGTCATCGCTCAGGCAGCGGGACTGTTCGGAACAGCTATGACGATTGGCGTTGTTGTGACCGGCGGATTGATGGTGATCGGAAATTCGCTGACCATCGGCGCATTGGCCGCCTGCATGTTGCTGTCGTCTCAAATGATGCAGCCGATTATGCGGGCGCTGCAATCATCAACCCAGATTGTTCAAAACGCCCATAAACAGGCTGAGGGCAAAAAGCTCTACGACCAAATTGCCGATCAGCCCGCGGATTTTGCGCCGGTTGTGCGCCATCAGCCCGATTTCACGCCGGCCAGTCTACAGATCCAGAATTTGGGTTTCAGCGGCTCAAACGGTCAACGTATTCTTGAAGGCATCAATCTAGACATCGCGCCAGGCCAATTTGTTGGTCTGAAAGGCGCAGATGGAAGCGGTCGAAGCGTATTGCTGCGCTGCCTTCTGGGCGAACTGCAACCAACCGAGGGCCAACTTTCAATCAATGGCGTACCGGCCGCAGAGGCACGCGCTCACGTCTCATATGTTGGGCAAACACCGCAAATTTTTCAGGGTAGCATTCTCGATAACCTGACCCTTTTCGGCACCTATACTGCCGATGATGCGCGCTGGGTTGCAGAATTAACCGGTCTGTCTGGCGAGATCCATCGCCTGCCGCAGGGCTTTGATACGCAATTGCTCGGCAGCTCGAACCCAGAGCTTTCGACCGCTTTCTCTCAATTGATCTGCATTGCACGCGCGATCGTCAGTAAACCGTCAGTCGTCCTGTTCGACGCTGCCAATAATGGCCTTGATGCCAAAACCGAGACGGCGTTCGCACAGATGTTGGACCGCCTGTCTGGAAAAGTCACAATCATCTTGGCAACCCAGCGTCCATCTCTGCTGCGCGCCGCAGACGGCATTTTTGCCCTCTCCAACAAGACTGGCACATATGTCCCTAACGGGGCGCCGGCCATGTCGAACAGTATGCCGAAAGCGAAAGCCTCATAATGTCAGAGCCTTCATCTTCTTCTCCTGAGGCGGCCCAAAACGTCGTACGCGCGCTCCGCTCCCGCATTGCGACGGAAATGGCAGCGGAAAAGCACGTTTCGAAGTCGATTATCGGCGACGACAGCTTGCTCAGCGTGCGCTATTTTCTCGATTGCATCGGCTGGTCCGGATCTGATCGTCGCTTCTTCGAGGCGCAACCATATCTCGACGCTGTGAATGAATTGAACGCGCTTAGAACCTTTTTGTTCAAGCTCGACTTCTCGACAACGCTCTCAAGCGCTAAAACCACAAAACTAAGACCGTCATTCCTCCCCTGTTTCTTGCTCGATGAAGAGCATCGCCTTTGCGTCATTCGCGCTGCAGATGAGAATGGTCAGTGCACAGTTTATGACCCTGTGACAGGCGATCTTGAACCTCGCGAGCAAAGCGCGTTACGCGGCACGTTGATTTTTCCAGAGTTGAAAGCCGACCAGCAGTCCCAAGGCAGGCCCCAAAAGTGGACTCAATTGGCGATGAATGCCTTTGGCAAGGACCTGAAGATGATCTTCACGGTCAGCTTTCTGGTGAACATGTTTTTGCTCGCCCTGCCCGTTTACATCATGAACGTTTATGACAAGGCGATCGGCACCGGCGCGATTGATATTCTGTTTTGGCTAAGCCTCGGCATTTCGTTCATCATCGGCGCTGACCTCGCGCTCAAGACGATCAAAGCCAAACTTCAAGCGCGACTGGCCGCGCGGCTTGATCAGCAGGCAAGCACTGCGATTTTCCGGCAGTTAATGTTCCTCCCACTTCCTTTCGTAGAGAACTCTGCGATCGGCGATCAGATGACCCGTATTCGACAAATGGGAGCGTTTCGCGACGCCTTTACGGGCGCGCTCGTCAACGCAGTTTTTGACCTGCCATTCCTGGTTCTGTTTTTGCTCGCGATATATTTCGTCGCTGGCTCGCTTGTATTCATACCGCTGGTTCTGATCATCTTGTTTGCCGCCTTTGCTGCCTGGTCTGTTCCTGCCAGCGACCGTGCAGTGAGCGAGGTCGGACGTTCCCGTATCGGATTGCAAAACCTATCCATCGAGATGGTTACAAATCACAATCAAATCCAAAGCCTTGGATGCCAATCTGTGTTCATGGAGCAGTTTCGAGATGCCAGCGCGCAATCAGCTGTATCATCTCACAAAATGCGGCAGTTCAATCTCTTTACGGAGACCGTTGCACAATCACTCGTCACCATTTCCGGCGTTGCGACCCTATCGATTGGCGCCGTGATGGCAGCATCCGGCAGCCTCAGCATGGGGGCATTGATCGCGTGTATGGCGCTCGCTTGGAAAGTGCTCAACCCAATCCGCGGCATGTTCTTGTCCGGGATGGTGCTGGGGCAAACCATCCAGAGTTTCCAACAAATTGATCGCCTTCTAGGGATTAAAACAGAGCGTGACCCAGAAAAAGCACCGGTCATCTCCCAGGATTTCAAAGGACAGATCGAGTTCGATCGCGTCGCCTTCCGTTTCAACGCTAAGCGTCAACCGGCGCTGCGCCAGCTCACTTTCAAAATCGAACCCGGCGAATTTATCGCCGTTTGCGGCCCGAGTGGCGCCGGGAAAACAACCATGATGAAAGCCCTTCTCGGGCTTTATCAACCGCAATCCGGGTTGATTCGTGTAGATGGGATAAACCTCAGCCAAGTTAATCTCGGCGCATGGCGCCAATCGGTTGGCACGGCCTTAGAAGTCGCCGACTTCTATCATGGCACCATCACACAAAATATTCGCTTGGCCTGCCCAGAAGCCACCGATGCGGACATCGCCTCCCTGGCGCGCCGTTTCGGATTGGATGCCTATTTCGGAAATACGCTTCCGGAAGGATTAGAGACGCGGATGAGTCACCAAAACCTCGCGCGATGGCCTGATGCCTTAACCAGCCGAATATCCTTGTGCCGGGCTTTCATCAAAAAGCAGGCGATCCTCATATTGGATAACCCGGCCGACACGTTGGATTCACAAGGTGAAGCTTCGCTGAAAGCTGAACTGAAGCGTTCGCGGAACACTTCAACCATCATTATGACAACCCACCGTCCAAGCCTGATGCGTCTCGCAGACAAGGTGCTCTGGATCGAAGATGGCATGGCCGTCGGGTTCGACACGCCAGACCTTATCGTCCCCAAATTCTTGGAGACCTATACCTCAAATACGACTGGGCAGATGGCCCATGCCGGGAGTAAAGTATGACGCACGACAAGCTCGAAACCATCAGTAAGCGCACACAGCTTGCGCTTCCGATCGAACTCGAAGAGGGCCCTGACCCGATTTATTCTCGCGCTCTGATCTTTACGATCAGCGCCTTGGTCATCGCGCTTCTGGTCTGGTCAAGTTTTGCCAAAGTGCGTCAGCTGACGGTCGCTGCCGGTGAAATCGTACCGAGCGCACCGATGTATGAGCTCTCGCACATTGAAGGCGGCATCGTCGAAACGCTTTTTGTGAGCGAAGGCGAACTTGTGAAGGCGGGCGATCCGCTTCTCAAGCTGCGCCCGGAAACATCGCGAGGCGAGTTGCAGAAACTGACCGCTCAATCGATTTCCCTAGAGATCGCTGCTGAGCGTCTCGACGCCATCTTGCAATCGCGCACTCCCGATTTCGGTCGCTTCGATCCGACGTGGCAGGCTTTGGTCGACGAAGAAGAAACGCTGTATCGTCAATCCGTTGCTGAACACCGCGCGGGTCGATCAGCGTTACAACAACAGCTTCGCGTCGCAGCCGCAGAGCGCAATACCGCGGTTCAGAACATCGCCTCGAAAGAGCAACAAGCTCAGGCGGCCAAAGAACAGTACGGAATTCAGGAAACTCTGTTTGCAGAAGAGTTCACCTCTCGCCTGCAATATCTGGACGCTCAGTCGAGCTGGCTGCGTGCAGAAGATGCTTTAGCCGAAGCCCAGTCTCGCGCGGAACAATCAAAAGCCGAAGTGACGCGGGTCGAATCAGAGTTGCGAAAACTAGAAGCGAGCTTCCAGCGTGACGCTTCAACAAAACGTACCGAAATCGCCTCGCAATTGGCCGAGTTGAAACAACCGCTTCAATCGGCAAGTTTCATCGCGGACAATATGACTGTCACCGCACCGACAGATGGCCTTGTCAAAAAGGTCCATGTCGCCGGCACCGGTAGCGTTGTTGGCCGCGGCGAAATCATTTTCGACATTCACCCGAATGACGCCCAACTGATCGCTGAAGTCCAGGTACAGCCGCAAGACATCGGCAACATCTATGTCGGCCTGGAAACCGACCTCGTTGTTTCGACCTTTGACCCGAACCGCTTCGGAAAAGCGCAAGGCGAGGTGACGTTTGTCTCACCCGGCACCTTTGTGGATGAAACGACTGGCATGGTCTATTTCCTGGCGCGGGTAAGCTTTGAAAGCCCCTCAATCGGCAGTGGACGCTATGTCGGCGAGCTGGCCACCGGAATGACCGTCTCAGCAGAGATGGTCACGCGTCGCCGGACCATCGCCTCTTACTTCCTCAAACCGGTCGTCCGGTCTGTCGATATGGCGTTCGCGAAATAAGGTCTGCGCTGGGCTTGGTCTAAAACAGCACCAGCCCACCTAGCGACGATCGGTTTCTCCGAGGACCCGCGGCAAGACCTGGATCAAGGTCGAGTAATGCCCGAGATTTGGCGCCTCTTGCAATTCGGTCGGGCCGGATAGGCTTTCAGCTAATAAGCGCGCCATTTCGATCGGCGCCCAAGTGTCTCGCTGGCCGTGAAAAATTCTGCATGGACAGGCGACATCGTTGAGAAGCCCCGCCCATGGGTTCACATACTCCGCGACGGTCCGGCGGTAGAGCGCAGCCCTCGTCCAAAGCGCATTTTTCAGTCCGTGGATCAGGTGCTCAATCGCGCCCGCGTCCTGGAGCAAACCGCGATCAGCATCGCAGCTCTTCGCAAACATCTGTCTAAGCAGGAATTTTGGGACCAGGTGGGCCGCGAGCGCTTGCATCACCGTCATTCCGGCAAATCCGATCGCACTGGATCTCGCCATCTTGAACACGGGAGCCCCCGCCATCTGATCGAGGTAAGGTCCCAATTCCAGAGGCCCAGCGGGAGAAATCAGGACCAGATCCGAAACAGAATCAGGTCTTGCTGCTGCGAGCTTCAGCGCCGAAAACGCACCGAGCGAAAACCCAATAACTTGGACGGGTCCAGTGTGTTTCACGTGCTGATCAAATGCAGAAACATCTAACGGATCGAGGACCCGGGGCTTTTGAGCATCCGATATGCCAACCAGGTCCAGTTCAGCGGCGGATCCGGGTAGACCATGAAAATAGATTGCTTTGCCCGGCGCGGTCTTCTCATTCATTCAATATCATCGCGCGAGCAGCCAAACGCACCAGTCGTCATAGAGTCGCAAGCTCGGGATGCGCAGATTGCAAAAGCGCGATACGTTGCAAATCTTTCGGACGCCCAAGAGACCGTAGAATTTTCACCTGTTCTAGAAGGTCTGGAACATATAGCTGCGCGCCCGCCAATTCCACGCGCTCGCGCGTCTTCGGGGACAAGGGGTCCCATTCGCCACCTGCATTGATGCAATAATTGCTCATCACCTCAACCGGAACCGGGCCAAGCTGAGGACGCAAAAACACATCTGATCGAAACAGCGCATTGCCCCCATCCGCTTGATTTTCAAGCTGATGCAACCGCATCAATTCTGCACTGTCTCGCAGTGAAACCAGCACGTCGATATCTCTGATTCCGTCTGGGTCTGTCCCGGTCAACGCGATGGCAGCGCTGCCGAGCACCCACCAAGGGTCCTTGGTCGCGGAAAGAAAACGCGCCAGGCTCTTCAGAGTTTCGATATGTTCTGACTGGAACAGCATACCCGCATTCATAGGCGGATCAGACCGCATCACAAACCCAAACATCAAAACCCACCTCACTAAATTTCCATAGGAGACAGCGCGGCTCGGTTGAGCCATAAATGGAAGCACCCAAATGGGATTGAGGATCATGGCGCAAATCGATCTGAACGCAGACCTAGGCGAAGGCGGCGACCTTGATGAGGCGCTGATGTCGGTTGTCACAAGTTGCAACATCGCTTGCGGCGGTCACGCCGGCGATGACGCCTCGATGCGCGCGGCATTGCGGCTTGCCAAGCAAAACCAAGTCTCCCCGGGCGCGCACCCGTCTTTCCCGGATCGTGAAAATTTTGGCCGCGCAGCATCGTCCCTTTCCGGCCCCGCCCTGGTGGCTGAACTCACGAGCCAACTTACAGCGCTGAACCAGATTGCAGTCGATGAAGGGCTAACGCTTTCTCACCTCAAACCCCATGGCGCGCTCTACAATATGGCAGCCAAAGATCCCGAGCTGGCAGATCAAATCACAGAAGCCCTGCTTGCGGTAATCCCGACCGCAAGCCTAGTGGGGCCTCCGAATTCCGAATTGAAACGCGCAGCTGCGGCCCAGCAGATTGAGTTTGTCGCGGAGGGATTTGCCGATCGCGCCTATGAGGCGGATGGCCAATTGCGCCAGCGTAGCCTGTCTGGCGCCGTGATTCATGATGCAGATGCGCAAACCAAACAAGCGCTTCAGATCGCAACCGAAAAACAAGTCACCAGTTTTGATGGAGCACGCCTCGACTTGCCCGCCGAGACGCTCTGCGTGCATGGCGACACCCCAGCTGCCTTTGATGCAGCCCGTAAGATCAAAGCTGCGTTCGAGCAAAGCGGAATCTCAATATGCGCACCGTACTAAGCCCGCAACGGATCGGCGATGATGTCTTCGAATTCGAAGTCGAAACGGCGGAAGCCGCGCAAGCCCTTGCTGCTTCGCTCGGCCGTCACGCTCTGGCTGAAGATGTTGTCCCCGGTCTCGACCGCGTTGCTGTTCGCTTCGACCCGAGCAATGACCGGCAGGTTTTAGATTGGTTGAGCGGAGAGCACGATGTCCCGCCCCTGCAGCCAAGTGCAGCAGAAATTCTGGACGTGCCAATCGCTTATGGGGGAAAGGCGGGGCCCGATCTCGCATTCGTCTGCGACGCCCTTTCCTTAAGCAAAGCCGCTTTCATTTCGCTTCACACACAATCGATCCACCGGGTCGAGATGATTGGGTTCACCCCCGGTTTCGCGTACATTTCTGGGCTCTCAGAAGATGCGCAGATCCCACGCTTGAAAGACCCGCGACCGCGCGTCGCCGCAGGCTCGGTTGGGATCAGCTCCGCTTATACTGGCATTTACGCCCTCGCTGGCCCAGGCGGTTGGCCTTTAATTGGCCAAACCAATCTCGATCTCTTTCTCGCCGAACGCGAGCCTGCTTTCTTACTCACGCCCGGTCAACGCATACGCTTCAAAGCGGTCTGATTATGTTGCGTGTTGCTAAGCCCGGTTTGCAGACCACCCTGCAAGGTGCCCAGCGCCTCGGACATCGCAGCTTTGGGCTGCCTTATGCAGGCCCTGCCGATGCGGTTTCTATGTCATTGGCAAATCGACTGGTCGCCAATCCGCCAAATGCGACCTGCCTCGAGATTACCTATGGTGGTTTTGAAGCTGAAATCGAACACTCTTGCGCGTTAGCAATCACTGGAGCGGTGGGTGCGGTTCAAATTGGCGGCGCCCGTGTTGCCCCTCATACAACCCTTCACGCCAAGGCGGGTGACCTGCTGACCATTGCGCCGCCCAAATTGGGTAGCCGTGCCTATCTCGCCATTGCATCAGGGTTTCAGGCCAAGGCTCAGTTTGGTTCAACCTCCACCTATCTACCTGCGAGCCTTGGTGGCTTGACGGGCCACGCAATCGGCGCCGGTGACCGTCTCGCCGCGCTCGAAAAGTGCGATGCTCGCCCCAAACTCGAAACCCCGACAGATCTACGCCCTATCTTATCTGACGCTTACGCCTTGCGCGCATGCACATCTGCGGAGACCCACCTGCTTAGCGCCGATGCTTTGCACACTCTCTTCAACGCGCGCTTCATCGCAGGCCAGCAAGCGACGAGGATGGGGATCTCATTAACAGGTCACCCCCTCGACCTACGCAGTGACGGGATGATGAAAAGCGCGCCCGTTTTTCCAGGCATGGTGCAATGTCCGCAATCGGGGGTTCCCATCGCTTTGTCCTGCGACGCGCAAACGACGGGCGGCTATCCGCGGATTGCCAGCATTGCGCGCTGTGACCGTCATTTGCTCGGCCAAATCCGTCCCGGCAATGCCGTGATCTTATTGAAGCGGACGCCGGAAGACGCGGTCGCCGAGGGTCTGGCGAAACGGGCTCTGCTCTCCGACTGGTTAGATGCTTGAGCGTGCTTAATTCGGCTCAACCACGACGAAGTCTTCGGTCTCTTTGACGGTTTCCATAACCGGGAAGGTTGAAGTTTGCGCGATCCCCGGCAGCTCGGACAAAACATCGCCGAGCAGTTCTCTGTAACTGCGCATGTTTCGGGTTCTAATTTTCAACAGAAAGTCATAACCGCCGGACATCATGTGGCAGGACTGAATTTGCGGGATCTCCTGAACGGCATCACTGAATTCTTTCAAATGGCGCCGGGTTGTGGACGACAGTTTCACCTGAACAAAGGTCACATAGTCCTGACGGATTTTTGCGGTGTCTAGGACGCCCTTATAGCGACGAATATAGCCCTGCCCTTCGAGCCGCCGCAGCCGCGTCAAACACGGCGTTTTGCTCAATCCAACCTCGTCGGACAGATCACTAATCGACAAGCGGCCATTCTCCTGCATCGCTCGCAGGATCTTCCGGTCATGCACATCTAACTCTTCTATCATTTTGTATTTATACAGACCGTTCGATCTATTTTCAATTGTTTTTAGGATCAATTGCACCTCAATATGATCCCTCGCGCGTCCATATAGATTGCGAGCACATGCTATACTCTCCTCAGTAGAGGGAGACCGCTGATGCCATTTAGCCACCCGCATTCTGACGCTCTGTTCAAGCGCCTAACCGATACCTATCTGGCAGACGAATCCAGCCTGACCGCTGAGCTCGCCCAGACCACGATCTTGCCGCAACAGGATCGCGCCGCGATAGATCAACACGCCAGGCAGCTCACGGAAGGCCTGCTCGAAGACGCTAAATCTCTGTCCGCGGTCGACGCTTTCCTCGAAGAATACAGCCTATCGTCCGATGAAGGCACTCTTCTCATGCGGCTGGCAGAGTCGCTTATTCGAACGCCTGATGCACGGACCGGGGCGTTACTCATTCGGGACAAACTTATCAGCGGAAATTGGGCGCAACACATGTCTGCGCGCCACCCGCTCGTCACACTCGGATCGCTCGGGCTGAGCGCCGCCAAAGCGTGGACACTGACAAGCGGCGGGGTCAACGCAAACAGCCTTTTGGCCCGGCTTGGTGATCGGGTCATGCTGTCGGCAGTGCGCAGCGCCATTGCCCTGTTGGGGCGCCACTTTGTGCTTGGCACGTCGATTTCGCGGGCGACAAAGCGTGGGCGAAAGCTATCGACTTATGGCGCAACGTATTCCTTTGACATGCTCGGCGAGGCTGCCCTCACAGCAGCGGATGCTGCCCGCTATTTTCAAGCCTACAAGCGGGCATTGCTGTATCTCGCTGAGACGTCCGACAAACTGTGTCCACTGCACCAGTCCCCGGCGCTGTCGATTAAACTCTCCGCGCTTCACCCGCGATATGAGTATGCCCAAAGGGAGCGCTGCGTTCCGGAGCTAACCGCGCGCTTGATGGAGCTTTGCGAGATTGCCAAAACGGCAAATATTGGCCTCACGATC
The DNA here is from genome assembly GCA_039970335.1 of Henriciella sp. GTDB lineage: Bacteria > Pseudomonadota > Alphaproteobacteria > Caulobacterales > Hyphomonadaceae > Henriciella. The sequence goes on from JBDVMC010000014.1 coordinate 221,303, forward strand.
GACGCAGAAGAAGTCGACAGATTGGAAGTGTCTCTATTGGTCTTCGAACGACTGCTTGCCGCTGACCCGGGCGCCGAGTGGTCCGGATTAGGCCTCGCCGTTCAGGCCTATCAACGCCGCGCAATTCCTGCGCTTCAATGGGTCTATGATGCGGCCAAATCTCACGATCGGAAAATCACTATTCGGCTCGTGAAAGGCGCTTATTGGGATAGTGAAATCAAGCGGGCTCAAGAGCTCGGCTTAACGGATTATCCTGTCTTCACCCGCAAAGAGCATACCGACATATCCTATCTGGCGAGCGCCAAATTTTTGCTTGCCTGCACGGATCATATCTACCCTCAATTTGCCACGCACAACGCCCACACCGCCGCCGCAGTTCTACAGATGGCAGGCCCGCAGCGAAACTTCGAATTCCAGCGCCTACATGGGATGAGCGATGGGTTGCATCGACGTCTCGCGGAGACGCGCGGGGTCGCAACGCGAACCTATGCCCCGGTTGGACGACACAAGGATCTGTTGCCCTATTTAGTGCGCCGATTGCTCGAGAATGGCGCGAACTCTTCGTTCGTGAACCAATTGCTCGACACGGACGGCGCCATAGACACGCTCGTCGAAGATCCGGTCGAGAGAGCACAGAGGCATAATTTCTCCCCGCACCCGAGATTGCGACCACCGCGCCATCGCGGCGGCGATACAGACTGCGTTGCGGCGGGTGAAGACATGACTCAATCCGATGTCTCAGCGAGGTTGGAGCAAGACTGCGCCCTCGAAACACTTGAAGCGAACAGTTCTGCCACCGCCGAAACCATGGCGGTGATCAGCCCCAATGACCACTCAAAGCTCGTGGGCCGTATCGCGCTCAGCACCGCCGCAGACATATCCCGAGCGGCCGAACGCGGTTCACAGAGCCCATGGCCTGATTTACCAGCACCAGACCGCGCCAAAGTCTTGCGCCGAGCCGCGGATTTGTTCGAACGCGACCGAGCTGATTTGATGCAGCTTTGTGTGAGTGAAGCCGGAAAAACCTGGCCGGACGCGGAGGCGGAATTGCGGGAGGCCGTCGATTTCTTGCGCTATTATGCCGGCCAGGCCGAAGAGCCGGATATCGCGGCGCGCAGCCCCCTCGGTCCGATCGCTTGCATCAGTCCATGGAATTTCCCTCTGGCGATCTTTTTGGGCCAGGTGAGCGCGGCTTTGAGTGTCGGGAATACGGTGCTCGCTAAACCCGCCGAACAAACACCTCTGATCGCACATAGGGCTATCAAACTCCTATACGAAGCTGGCGTCCCTGAGGACGCTGTTACATTGATCATCGGCGACGGTAAAATCGGGGCGGCCCTCACCGCTCACCCAGGCATTGCTGGGGTTTGCTTCACCGGATCAACGCCGACGGCGAAACTGATCGCCAAAGCGCTCGTCCAAACAGGCACGGGCGATCGACCTTTGATTGCTGAGACAGGTGGCATCAATGCCATGATCATCGATTCGACGGCCCTGCCTGAGCAAGCCGTGAAAGACGTTATCCGGTCCGCATTCCAAAGCGCCGGACAACGGTGCTCAGCCAGCCGGCTGGTCTGCGTACAGGATGATATCGCAGATGCGTTTATCACCATGCTTGCCGGCGCCATGCAGGAACTGGAAACCGGACATCCAGCTGCGCTTTCAACCGATCTCGGGCCCATCATCGATGATGCGTCTCGCGATCGGATTGCGCTCCATACCCAGAAGATGAAAGACCGGTACAAGCTCATTGGCCAAGCCCCGCCGCCGCTTACGAAGGACGGCGCTTATCTCGCACCCGTCGCGTTTGAAATCGACGCGATCTCTGATCTGCAAGACGAAGTGTTCGGTCCGGTCTTGCATCTGGTTCGCTTTCGCGGATCCGAGATAAAATCTGTGATTGAAGAGATCAATCAGCTTGGCTTCGGTTTGACCATGGGGCTCCACACCCGCATCGATGCACGCGCAGATGAGGTTTCCGAAATTGCGAAAGTCGGAAACCTCTACATCAACCGTGATCAAATTGGTGCGATTGTCGGCGAGCAACCTTTTGGAGGTGAGGGCCTTTCAGGCACGGGGCCGAAAGCCGGTGGGCCGAACTATTTGAAACGGCTCTCGAAAGCGGAAACTGCATCACTGGATAAGGAGATGCCTGCGGCGCGCGCCCTGCCCGGACCAACCGGTGAAGCCAACTCGATGGCGTATAGACCTCGAGGGGTGTTGCTTTGTGTCGGCGGCGAGGACGGCGCCTTGGCGGCGCAGGTGGCACGTGTGAAAGAGACCGGCAATACGGCCGAAACCCTAGATGGCGCGAGCCTACAGGATGCCCTTCTACGCACGGACATTGCTGGCATCGTCGCGGACGGAGACATCCGCAGCGACATTGCCCGCTTGCTGGCACAGCGACCCGGAGCGATTTTACCGCTTCTCTCGGCCAAAGATGAGACCTATCGCTTTGTCTTGGAACGCGTGGTTTCGGTCGATATGACAGCCGCAGGCGGAAACGCCACTCTACTCGCGAGCATCTAGGCGAGCGTTTGCCGCATAGCTGTCGCCCATCCTTTAAGGAGGGTGGCGCGATGCTCAGCATCCATGTTGGGCTCAAACCGGCGGCCGGGCGCTGTGCGTGCGGCCCAATCTGCTTCGCTGAGCCACCCCAGCTGGATACCCGCTAAGGCTGCCGCACCGAGCGCGGTCATTTCCATAAAGTCCGGTCGCTCAACTGGACGGTCGCAAACATCCGCAATGAATTGCATCAACCAATCATTCGCCGCCATGCCACCATCAACTCGAAGCAAACCTACATCTGCCCCATCCGCCGCGAAGGCTTCGAGCAGGTCGTAAGTCTGGTAAGCTGCTGCTTCCAATCCCGCACGAACGATATGGTCGGCTCCGGCGCCGCGCGTGAGGCCGGTTATTGTGCCGCGCGCGCCTGATGCCCAATGCGGGGCGCCTAGTCCGGTAAACGCGGGCACGAGATAGACACCGGCATTACTTGTCAGTTCAGCCGCTTTCGCCTCGCTCTCTGCAGCATCTGAGATCAGGCCCAAATCATCGCGCAGCCATTGCACAACTGTGCCCGCATTGAAGATAGCGCCCTCGATTGCATAGGCCTTGCCGCCGCCTTCGATTGCATAGCCCAGCGTGCCGAGCAGACGGTTCGTCGAGGCCGGGCGCTCCGAGCCCGTATTCGCCACTAGAAAAGCACCTGTGCCATAAGTGATCTTTGCCGTACCGGGCGTCAAACAGGCTTGCCCGACCAAGGCGGCTTGTTGATCGCCAATCGCCGAAAGGATGGGGATTGCGCGGCCAAACACGGAGGGATCGGTCTCGCCAAATCGAGCGCCGCTCGGTTTCACTTCGGGCAGCAAGGCCGCCGGAATATTCAACAGGTCCAACATGGTCTGCGACCAGGCTGTGCCTGGCTCGATGCTGAGGGGATAGAGCAAGGTTCGCGAGGCGTTGGTGACATCCGTCGCGTGAACGCCGCCATTGGTTAAGCGCCAGATCAAATACGTGTCGACGGTCCCAAAAGCGAGCTTGCCCGCTTCAGCGTCCGCGCGCGCACCACTATCCTGATCCAGCAACCAAGCGGCTTTTGTGCCGGAAAAATATGGATCGATCAGTAACCCAGTTTCAGCTTGAACCGCGGCTTCATGGCCTCGCTCTTTCAAGGCGTCGCAAAAGGTTGCGGTGCGCCGGTCTTGCCAGATGATCGCTGGGGCAATTGGCTTACCGGTTTCGCGATCCCAAATTAAAGTTGTCTCTCGCTGATTGGTGATACCGATCGCGGCAATCCGATCAACGCCCCCCGCCGCTTCAATTGCTTGCTGGCAGACCAAGAGCGTTTTTTCCCAAATCTCGTCGCCGTCTTGCTCGACCCAACCATCCTCCGGATAAGTCAAACCAACTTCCATTTGCGCCTGGCTATGCGGAACAAAGTTGCGATCGAATACAATCGCACGCGTAGACGTCGTGCCCTCATCAATGACGAGAATGAGATCTGGTTGTGACAAGCTTTCCTCCCAAGATGCGCGATGCGTCCATCGTCGCGCAATCGAGCACAAGGCCGCGAAACACGCAATGTTCGCTTTCGAACAAACCGCACATTGGCTGCTGCAATAAAGGGTATCCCCGACAATCAATACAGCGTGGTTTTCGTTTACGCACTAATATTAGTCGTTTACGAACATTGCGACCCTCTATAAGAGGTCTTCAGAGAGTGAGGCTTTGGGCTTTGTACGATATCCTGATCATCGGAGGCGGCATAAACGGTGCCGGCATTGCACGCGACGCGGCGGGTCGCGGCCTGAAAGTCTTGTTGTGCGAAAAGGACGATCTTGCATCGCACACCTCCTCAGCCAGCACGAAGCTGATTCATGGCGGCCTGCGTTATCTTGAGCATTATGATTTTGCCCTCGTCCGCAAAGCCTTGATGGAACGCGAGACCCTGCTGAAAGCGGCGCCGCACATCATCTGGCCGTTACGCTTCGTCTTGCCTCACCATAAAGAGTTGCGCCCGTCCTGGTTCCTGCGGCTCGGCCTGTTTTTCTATGACCATCTTGGCGGCCGCAAACTTCTACCTGCTACGAAGACTCTGACGCGCAAAACCAGCAAAGTGTTTGATCCGCTCAAGCCGCATTTCAAAAAGGGTTTCGAATATTCCGATTGCTGGGTTGAAGATGCGCGCCTGGTTGTCCTCAACGCGATGGATGCCAAAGAGCGCGGCGCGACGATTATGACCCGCACCGAATGTCTTTCGCTGGATCCGCATAATGACCATTGGCGGGCGCAACTACGTGTCGATGGAAGCGCCGACATGACCGTCGATGCGAAAGTCGTCATCAATGCGGCTGGTCCTTGGGTCGACCATATCGCCGGGCAAGCCGGCACCAGAACGAATGCACCGCAAGTTCGCCTGGTCAAAGGTAGCCACATCATTGTTCCGAGACTGTTTGACGATGAGCGCAGCTTCATTTTTCAGGCGGGCGACGATCGGATCATTTTTGCCATTCCCTATGAAGACGGCCGCTTCACCTTAATCGGCACAACTGACTTGCCATTCGAAGATGACCTCAACGCTGTCTCTGCATCGCCCGAAGAAATTCGGTATCTCTGCGATGTCACCAATGAGTATTTTGAGCAGCAGATCGCGCCCAGCGATGTCGTCTCAACCTATTCCGGTGTCCGCCCTCTGTTCGAAGACCAAGCTGAGAATGCGTCATCTGTGACGCGGGATTATGTGCTGAAAGTTCAGCGCAGAGACAGCGCGCCTATGTTGTCCGTCATTGGCGGCAAGATCACGACGTATCGCAAGCTCGCCGAAGATGCGCTCAAGCATTTGAAAGACGTTTTCCCCGACGCTCAAGAGCAATGGACCGCAGACATCTCACTGCCAGGCGGCAACATTCCGGGCGCAGATTTCCACGCGTTTGAGGCCGCCTTGGCGGAGACCTATGCCTGGCTCGACAGGAATGTTCTGCACCGGCTCGCACGAACTTACGGGACACGCGCGCATAACCTCCTAGGCGACGCTAAAAGCATATCAGATCTCGGCTTCGATTACGGCGCGGGCCTTTATCAAAAAGAGATCGACTACCTGATCGATCAAGAATTCGTGCGAACAGCTGACGACATTTTAAAGCGCCGGACCAAGCTTGGCCTTCACATGACTGAACCTCAAATTTCGGCGTTGCGAGATCGTCTCCAAGATATCCAGGCGGCATAGCTTCAGATGCCCGCCCGGGGGTGACACTGCGCTGCGTTCCAAACTAACAAGATAAAAACTGATTTCGAGGAAACACTGAGATGAACATGCTGCAGATCGGAATCTTCGTTTTTATTACCGCTGCGATCGGCTTTCTGACCTATCTAAGTTGCCGCAACGCGCCGGCGGGTGATCGCGGATCTGACAAAGACTATTTCCTCGCGAATGGCGGATTGAGTTGGTATTTCGTCGCTGGCTCGATCACGTTGACCAATCTCTCAACCGATCAGCTTGTCGGCATGAATGGCAACCAGATGCTGCTACTGGCCTGGTGGGAGCTCGCCGCTGTGGTCGGCCTCCTCATCCTCGCCTTCGTGTTTATCCCGATCTATTATCGCAACAATTGCACGACCACGACCGAGCTCCTCCAGCGCAAGTATGACAATAAGCATATCCGCGCGGTGATCTCGGTTCTGTTCCTGCTCGGCAATCTCTTCATATTCCTGCCAGCCATCCTATATGGCGGTTCGCTGTTTTTGAAGTCGACCACCGGCGCTGACTTCTCCGGCCTGCTCGGCGAGCGCCTCTTCGTGGGCTCTCCTGTCGAAGTCGATTCCACCATCTTTGTGATGGCCGTGACCTTCGCCATCGTCGGCGCCTTGTACGCGATCCTAGGCGGTCTCCGCGCGGTTGCGGTCTCCGACACTTATAGCGGCGTCTTGATCCTATCCTTAGCCGTCTTGGTCGTCGTGCTCGCCCTGAACGCCATCAATTGGGATTTCTCAGACGTCCCTGCTGAGCGCCTCTCAATGTTCCAAGGCGGAACCCTTGAGGATGGCAGCGAAACCCCGATCCCTTGGCACACATTGCTGACGGGCATGATCTTCATCCAGATCTTCTATTGGAGCACCAACCAAACGATCACACAGCGCGCGATGGCGTCCCCGACGGTCGAAGAGGCCCGCAAAGGCATCCTGGCGGCGGCCGGTATTCGCCTGCTCATCGTTCCTGTGATCGCGGTTGTTCCAGGCGTGGTCGCATACAAGCTCTACGGCGATGTCGGCGACGCAGCTTACGGCATGATTGTCGGCGATGTTCTCCCGCCAATCTTATCCGGTGCGTTTGCCGCTGCATTGGCGGCAGCGGTTCTGACAACCTTTAACTCGATCCTGAACGCCTCAGCCGCGCTCTACGTCTGTGACTTCCACGAGTCCTATATTGACGAAGCGCGCGATGTTCCGAAGCTCAGCATGTATGTCTCGATTGCGATGACCGTCTTAGCGATTGTCCTAGTGCCAATTTTTGCGTCTCAGGAAAGCATCATCAACACGGTGCAACAGCTTTACGGCCTGCTTTCAATGCCGATCCTCTCCGCCTTCATCGTGGGTTTGGCGTTCCGCAATGTCAGCGCCTGGGCCGCGATTATCGGCGTCGTTACTGGCGTATTGGTCTATGCCATAACCAGCTTCAAGCTCTATGGTTTGATTGGTATCTCGCCAGACGAGGGCTTTGGTGCGACGCTCGCGAGCGTCCACTATATCCACTATATGTTTGTCACACTCATAGTTTGCATCGGCACCGCCCTGCTCTCAAACCTTGTCATATTTGGTCGCAAGGCTGAACTGGCTATTGGCCAACCCGCTGCAGCGCCAGCGCAATAAGCGCGAACCAGCTAAGCGTCATCCGCAACGTGCAATTCCATGTCGGAAGCACGAATAGCCTCCATGAACGCTTCAGGCGGGCGCTCGTCTGTGAAGAGATGATCGATCTCATCATAATGCCCAAGGCGGATCATCGCCCGGCGTCCGAACTTGGCGCCGTCTGCGACCAGAAACACTTTGCGAGAGTTCTGGATAATCGCCTGCGCTGATCGAATTTCTTGATAATCGAAGTCGAGCAGTGTCCCGTCTTCATCGATGCCGCTAATCCCGATCACGCCAATGTCGAGCCGGAACTGTTTCAGGAATTCTGTGGTCGCCTCGCCGACAATGCCGCCATCTGATTGGCGTACAAAGCCGCCCGCGATCATCACGTCGGATCCATCGGTCTCGCGCATCATATTGGCGATGTTGATATTGTTGGTGACGATCCGCAGGTCCGTCCGGCCAACCAACTCGGCCGCCAGAGCTTCTGTCGTTGTCCCGATATTCAGAAACAGGGAAGCGCCATCTGGTATGCGTTCGGCGACCATACGCGCGATCTTGCGTTTGCCATCCATGCCTTCTTGCAGGCGGTCCTGATAGGGTTGGTTATAAGCATTGCCGATGCGGCCCGCGCCGCCATGAAACCGCTCGATGAGATTCTGCTCGCACAGTGTATTGATGTCCCGGCGTATCGTCTGCGGTGTCACGCCGAAATGGCGCACCAATTGTTCGGTCGCGACATAGCCTTGCGACCGGATCAGTTCCAGAATTTGGATCTGTCTTACCGGAAGGTTTGATACATCCGCGTCGCTCATATCAGCCTACTTTCTTGCGCCCTTCAGCGATAATGAGAGCCCTGCAAGTCTTGTGTCAAACATCCGGCTGCGCATCATACCGCCTCAAAATGATAGATCAGACAGGTTTCCGGATGCAGCAGCGGCACCTGCAAACCAACATGCATGAGCGCTTCACCAGACAAAAGCGCGCCCGCGCCGCCAAGATCTAACGCCTCCAGCACCGAGGGCCGCGAAATTGAGCGCACGGGGTCCGGCCAGACAATCTGCGCCCGATACGTTTTACTCCGGTCCAATCCGGGAACGTAAAGGCGTCCAGGAAGCGTTTGACGATGCCCGGTCATATTACACCAGGACAACAAAGCCTCGGACTGATCCGCCGCGACCACGCCAATCGCGTTCACATATTCTGGCGTATCCACTCGGTGAAAGTCGCCGCCATGCAAAAGCGTCCGGTGCTTTTTATGAAGCGCCAATCCGGCCTTTAGCGTTTCCAAATTCTCCGCCGGTTCTTTCAGCAAGTTGAGCTCCATGCCCATATGCCCAAACAAGGCAGTCGCGACGCGCAGCTCCATGGTCAGCCGACGGCCCGTGATATGGCAGGTCTCAGGACCGACATGCGCGCCCATGACCTCTAATGGAAAGAAGTGTGATGCGCCGCGCTGAATGCGTTGCCGATCGAGCGCGTCATTGCTGTCAGACGTCCAGATCCGGTCCGTGCGGCGCAATATCCCATAGTCGGCCCGTGCGCCGCCAGACGAACAAGATTCAATCTCAACGTTTGGGTGTGCCGCGCGTATCCGCTCAATCAAAGTGTAGAGCGCCCGTGTTTGTTGATTGATCGCAGGACGCCCACGGCTCCCGGGGTGATGGACGTCGCGGTTCATATCCCATTTGATGTAGCTGATCTCGTGCGCGCTCAGCAGTTTGTGCATGTGATCGAAAAGATAGGCGCTGACGTCCGGCCGGGTGAGGTCGAGGACAAACTGACTTCGGAACGGCACCTGCTCGACGCCATCCGCATGCAAAATCCAATCGGGATGCGTCCTGAACAGCTCGCTATCGGGATTGACCATTTCCGGCTCGAACCAGAGGCCAAACTCCATGCCGAGCCCGGTGACATGATCAACCAGCGGACCAAGGCCATCAGGATAAACGTCTTCCGATGGCCACCAATCGCCGAGGCCCGCCTTGTCATTCCGGCGCGATCCGAACCAACCATCATCCAGGATATAGCGCTCTGCGCCGACATCGGCCGCCTTTTCAGCAAGTTTGAATAGCGTGTCATGGTCATGATCGAAATAGACCGCTTCCCAAGTATTGTAGTGGATGGGCCGATCTTTACCGGCGATGCGACCATCCATCACTGTATGCTTCAAATGATGGTGGAATTTGCGGGAAAGAGCGCTGAAACCTTCGCGGCTAAATCCAGCATAGAGGCGCGGCGTTGAATACGTCTCGCCCGGCGCAAGCGACATCTCGCCTGGGAAGAAATACTCCCCCATTTGCACGAAGGCGCGGCCATCGCTCAGACGATCGACGCGGACGCGATTATTGCCGCTCCAACCGAGATGAAACGCAAAGCATGCGCCAGCTTGCTCCCCCGTTTCTCCGGCCCCGACGAGCAAGCCCGGAAAGCTGTCATGGCTTGTGCGTCCGCTCTTATTCTCGCGAACATAACTGCCGGTAAAAGGCGCGATCTCCTCCAGCTCGAACTCTCCTGCCCAGCGCCCCGAAAATCCAAATAGCCGGGTCCCACGCTGATCAAGGGGCAGGCAAGCAGACGCGCACCAATCAATCGCCAGAGCCGTCTCGCCGACATTCTCAATCTCAGTTTCACAGGTCATCAAAGCACTATCGGCGTCGAGACCAATCGTGTGCACTGCTCGAGTTGCAGTTGTCTCATCCTCGCAAACGAGTTCGACCTGATGCGAGTTTGCTCGGCGAACCTCGTTCAACCGAAACAAGCTTGCCCAAGCGGTTCCGTTTCGGTGCCCTGAAAAGCCGGGCGGCCCGGCCATGCCGGAGCCTATTTCGTTCAGGATGGAACTCGCGACCTCGGCATCCGCGCTGCCTGGGGCATGCTGGCGCGTTATCATCTGCTTGAGGAGACCAGGATCTGTTTTGTCTAAACGCGCGCCCCAATACAGAATACTTGGCCGGTCGCCGATGACGCACGTCAGAACGAGGTTCGTATCGCCGGCTGTCAGGGTGATAAAATTATCCTGATCCATCATGATGATCCCTCCCAAATCCGGCTCATATCTGTTTCAAATCTTTTGCCAAAAAACTCGAATGTTGGAAATAGAGTATTTTTTTGTCGAATTCGAACACTTAGAGGGGTTAAGCCCCTTTCGGATTGATATAAGACCTAGGGATAGACGCGAACCGACTGAGGTAAAGGCTGGAATGACTGACGACAGAACACTTCTCTCGCGCCAAATTGGTGGCCGCGCCATTCATCGCCGCCATCACATCAAGTCTGACGGCCGCGACCTCTTGCTGTATGGGTATGCGCCGCACGAGCTGCAGCGCGTTCAAGGCGAAGACTTACGGACAGTCACAGGATCAGAACTTCGGCGTCATCCTTTGCGCGGCGACTGGTCCATCTATGCCGCCGGCCGCCAAAACAGAACCTATAAGCCAGGCGCCGCCTCTAACCCCCTCGCCCCAAGCAAGCCTGGCAGCCCGCTCACCGAAATTCCATTCGAAGACTTCGAGCTCGCTGTCTTCAGCAACCGCTTTCCCAGCTTGTATGCCGAGGCGGAACAACCTGGCCCGTCAAACCTAGAAATGTACGCGGCCAAGGGCGCTTGCGAAGTCATCGTCTATTCCCCCGAATCCGAAGGGTCACTTGCAACGCTTGGCCAGGCCAAACGACGCCTTCTGCTTGAAGCGTGGATCGATCGCTACCAGGCGCTGTTCGATGCCGGCTGCGCCTTCGTTCTGCCGTTTGAGAATCGCGGCGATGAGGTCGGCGTTACACTGCACCATCCGCACGGCCAGATTTATGGGTTCCCGATCACGCCTCAGCCTCAACAACATGCTGCAGACGCGTTCGACAAAGGTTATGATCTCTCCGCTGAGGTCCAAAACTGGGGCCAGTCTTACCGCATCAGCGAAGCGGGCGGCGTGGTGTCTTATGCCCCGCGTTTTGCTCGCTTTCCCTACGAAGTATGGATTTCCGCACACGAACCGGTTTCTGGCCCTTGGGCGTTCAACGAGACGCAAGCGGATGGTTTCGCGCACCTCCTGGGCGATACCGTTCGACGGTATGACGCCTTCTTCGGACGCGAGACCCCCTGTATGCTTAGCCTTCACGCCGCTCCTTATGGCAGAGATGGAACGTTCCAGTTTACGGCGCAATTCTACCCCCTTCTTCGCGCGCCAGATCGGGTCAAATATCTCGCTTCGGTCGAGCAGGCGACGGGGGTTTTCACCGTAGACGTGATGCCGAACCAAGCGGCAGACGCCTTGAGAGGCGCGGTATGAATACCGCAAGCGCATTCGAGGAAATCTTTGGAGCGCCGCCGCTCATCACAGCGTCTGCGCCCGGCCGCGTAAACCTGATCGGGGAGCACACAGACTATAATGGCGGCGCAGTCCTCCCCGCCGCCCTGCACAGACGGACTGAAGTCGCCCTCGCGCGCAACGACACCAACCAAATCGCGATTAGATCAAGCCGTTTCCCAGACCGGATCGAACGCCCGGTCGGCGATCCAAAACGCGGCGACTGGACTGACTATGCGGTTGGCGCCCTCGGCAAGGCCTCTAAGCTCGGCTGGCTGCAAGGCGGCATCAATCTGTTCATCGAAAGTGACGTTCCCGACGGGGCTGGCGTATCGTCTTCGGCAGCTCTAATTACGGCGATCCTTCGCGCTGCCGCAATCGTCGGCCAAGTTGCAACGACGCCGGTAGAAATCGCCAAACATGCCCGCGCGGTCGAGAACGACTATATCGGCATGCCCTGCGGGATCATGGATCAAATGGCCGTTGGCCTGGCTGATTATGGCAAGGCGCTGGCGCTCGATACGGATGACCTGAGCTATGACGTGATCGACATCCCCGCAGATTGGGGCTTTGCGGTCATCCATTCCGGTGTCCGCCGAGAGCTTGCCGATGGACGCTACAAGGCGCGCTTCGAAGAGTGCCAGCAAGCCGCTGACTTATTGAAGACGAACAAACTTTGCCGGCTGGATCAAAGACAGGCTTTGGCGATGGCCGAGCTGCCCGAGAACCTGCGCAAACGAACTCGCCACGTGATGACCGAGCACAAGCGCACCGTTGAAGCCAGTGCTGCCATGAAGTCTGGAAACCTAGACCTATTCGCGCGCCTGATGAATGAAAGCCATTATTCCTATTCGCAGGACTTTGAGGCCTCGACCCCCATCATCGATGATTTGGTCAATGACGCATTGAACACAGGCGCAATAGGCGCACGTCTGACCGGTGGTGGCTTTGGCGGCTGTATTGTCACTCTATGCCAACAAGACCAACTCGAAGATTGGCTAGGTGAATTTCTGGGTCGGCATCCAAACGCTTGGCGCGTCTAAGCCTCAGCCGCGTCGATCACTTCAAACTGGGCCGTGCGGCGGCCATTCCATTCATTGTCTTTGAGGCGGCCGGCCAAGTGCACGCGTCCACGTCGCATCAAGGCATCACCTAGAGGCGTTCCCATACAGCGCCAAACTAGAGCATCAAGACGCGCGCCAGCATCCTCAACAGTGAGTTTCAAATGGTTCTCCCCGATCGGCCGTGTGTGCGTAATCTCGACGTTTCGCAGTCCGAAGATTGGCTCCGAGGCACCTTGCCCAAACGGTCCTATGGTTTGAATTTTATCATAAGTGTCCGTGCTAACTTGAGATGGTGCTAGCAAGGCATCGATCACCAGCTCTTTCGCAGCGGCGCGTTCTTGCTTGAACTCCGCCATATGCGCCTGCATCCAGTCTTTCAGGCCTTGCAATTGATCTTGCTCAAGGCTCAGGCCACCTGCCATCGCATGCCCGCCACCGGACAAGATAATCCCGGCCTTCGCTGCAGCGGAGATTGCTTCCCCGATATTTACGCCGTGCACGGATCGAGCTGATCCTTTGGCCACCGGACCAAGCCCTTGGCCCCAGCCGATAACGATGCTCGGCAAATGGAACCGGTCTTTCAATCGTCCAGCGACGATGCCGATTACACCGGGATGCCAGCCTTCGCCGCCAGCAATCAGAATACCCGTATCTGGATTGGCTTCGATCTGCTTTTGTGCCTCAACCGTGGCTTGTTCGAGGATCGCGCTCTCAACTGATTTGCGCTCATCATTGTGCGCGTGCAGGCGTTCCGCCAGCGCGATCGCCTCGCCGCGATCTTCGGTCGCCAGCAGTTTCGCCGCGAGCCAGGGATCGCCAACCCGACCGCCCGCATTCAAACGCGGTCCGAGCACGAATGTTGCGTGGTAGACGCTCTCAATCTTGCCAATGCCCGCAACATCCGCGAGCGCGCGTAGCCCGAGATTTTGGCCACGTTCCAGGATTTTCAAACCCTGTTTTACAAAGGCCCGATTGGCGCCGCGCAACGGAGACATGTCACACAGGGTTCCAAGCGCGCAGAGGTCGAGCCAGTTCAAAATGTCCGGCAATCCGCCCTTGGGGGCGATACCGCGATCGCGGGCGATCTTGTTTAGGGCTGCCACAAAGACATAGACCACGCCCGCCGCAGCGAGATGGCCCTGCCCGCTGGTATCGTCGGCGCGGTTCGGATTGACCAAGGCGGCGCATTCGGGCGGCTCTTTGCCCATCAGGTGGTGATCAATCACGATCACCGGCAATTCAATGTTCACAGCTTCGGCGAGTGCTGCGGTGGCAGCGGCGCCGCAATCGACGGTAATGACCAAATCAGCGCCGGTCTCTTTCAGATGCCGGAACGCTTCGGGGCTCGGCCCATAGCCTTCGGTCAGACGGTCTGGGACGTATAAGCCGATATCTCGCTCCCAAGCGCGGAAATAACGGGCAAGAATGGCGGAACTGGTGCCGCCATCCACATCATAGTCTGCGAACACAGTGACCTTCTTGCCGTCAATGATCGCATCAAGCGTCAGCTCCGCCGCTTTCATCATGTCTTGAAAGCTCGCCGGGTCTGGAAACAGTGCGCGCAAGGTGGGGTTCAAGAACGTGTCGACCTGATCCGCCGTGATCCCTCTAGGGGCCAAGAGACGGGCGAGCAGATCGTCGCCGTCTAATTGCGGCGCAATCGACCGTACCACCGCGTCATCTGGCGCACGCAAAGTCCAATAGCGCTCACCAAAAGACGAGGAAACGGATAAGTTGGGATTGCTCATAAGGAAGGTTTAACCGGGAGTCGGAAGAGACTGAAAGCGTAAGGCTGTGCGCTCAAATCGACCCTTTGCGTTCGATCACCAAGATCCGAGACGGCTCTACCGGGTGGGCAACATGCTCATCCCCCGGTTCTGCAAAGAAAATATCGCTCGGCGCCAGGCGCACTGATCGCTCCTCGCCGTCCAGCTTGTAACGCATATCAACCAAACCATCGAGGACAACAAAGACTTCAGGCCCGTCATTCACGTGCCAGATATAAGGCTCATCGGTCCAATGAAGTCGAACCGTTGCGCCTTCTACTTCCGCGATGTCTCTCGCACCCCAGGCACGGTCAGCGGTAAAAGACTTTGCGTCCTGGATGATCTTCATTGAGCGCTTATGCCCGGTGCCAACTCTTAATCTTACGAACCATGCCGTCGGCGCTGCTCATCACCAGAGTGTCTGTTTCGATATGGCCATTATTGCGAACGACGCCGTCGACGAGGCCGCCTTTGGTCACGCCGGTGGCACAGAATACGGTCTCGCCCGAGGCCAGCTCGTGCAGGTCATATTTCTTGTCATAGTCGGTGATGCCCGTGCGGTCTGCGCGGCGGCGTTCATCATCGTTCCGGAACAACAGGCGCGCCTGCATTTGACCACCGACGCATTTCAATGCCGCTGCAGCGAGAACGCCTTCAGGGGCGCCGCCCGAACCAACATAAAGGTCGATACCGGTGGTTGGATTGGTCGTGTTGATCACGCCGGCAACATCGCCATCGGGGATCAAGTAGACGCGGGCGCCAGCGCTGCGAAGATTATCGATAATCTCTGCGTGACGCGGACGATCAAGCACACAGGCTGTCATCTCTGAGACGTTCAGGCCTTTGAACTTGGCCATGGCGGCAATATTCTCAGACGGAGACGCATCGAGGTCGATCACGCCGTCCGGATAGCCCGGCCCGATCGCGATCTTGTCCATATATGTATCCGGCGCAAATAGCAGTCCGCCGCGCGGCGCAATCGCCAACACAGCCAGTGCGTTAGACATGGCTTTCGCGGTCAGAGTTGTGCCTTCGAGGGGGTCGAGCGCGATATCAATCGCCGGACCTTTTCCGGTGCCGACTTCCTCGCCGATATAAAGCATTGGCGCTTCATCGCGTTCGCCTTCGCCGATAACAACACGGCCCTGGAAATCTACCGCGTTAAACGCCGTGCGCATGGCATCGACAGCCGCAGCATCAGCCGCCTTTTCGTCGCCGCGTCCAACCAGTGTCTCAGCCGCGATCGCAGCTTTCTCGGTTACGCGTACCATCGCATCCGCAAGGTGCGGAATTAAAATGCTCTCACTCATGTTTTTTATCTCCCCCAGGCCACTCCTGACCCAGCTTCTTTTCTAGTTGACCGCATCAATCGCGATGACCTGCGGAGCCCCCACACTTGCCTCGAGGGTCGAGACGCGTGCGCTGGCGGCATCAATATCCCCGCGAGAACACACATGTGTGACAATGGCAACAGGTGAGACATCGCTGTCATCAGCTGATTCTTGTAACAATTTATCGACGGAAACATCATGCGCCGCCAGCGCTTCCGTCAAACTGGCCAATGCGCCAGGACGGTCTGCCAGTTTGACCCGGAAGAAGAACGCAGAGCGCTCCGCCGGTTCAGCTGCAACGAAGGCCCGATTTGTATGATGCGCGGCGCGCCCAAACGGACTGCGCGCGGTTGGTGTGAACAGCTTGGAAATGTCACCCATCACGGCACTTGCGGTTGGTCCAGCGCCAGCGCCCGGACCTGTCAAAGTGACTGCGCCCAGCGGGTCGCCCTCAACCCGAACCGTATTAAGCGCACCGTTCACGCGGGCGAGCGGATGATCAACGGGCAAAGCCAACGGCGCCACGCGGCAAACCACACCCTCTGACGTGAGAAGCCCCTCAGCGATGAGTTTGATGCGCAGACCCAAACGATCGGCCAGGTTCAAATCGATCAGCTCAACCGTGTCGACGCCTTTGACAGAGACTTTTGAGAAATCGAGATCTGCCGTGAACGCAATTGAGGCAAGGATAGCGGCCTTATGCGCTGCATCCATGCCAGAAACATCGAGCGTCGGATCGGCCTCAGCATAGCCCATGCGCTGTGCGTCTTCGAGCACTTCGTCATATGAGCGGCCCGTTTCCAACATCTCAGTCGTAAGGAAATTACACGTACCGTTGAGGATGCCGGACACACGCTGGATAGAGATGCCTGACAGAGAATCGCGCAGCACTCGAACAACCGGAACACCGCCAGCGACGGCGGCTTCAAACATCAGGTCGACGTCTTTTTCCTGCGCCAAAGCCTCGAGCGCCTGGCCGTGCATAGCGATCAGCGCTTTGTTTGCCGTGACCACATGCTTTCCAGCTTTCAGCGCCTCTTCAACAGCAAACTTGGCAGGGCCATCTGAGCCTCCCACGAGTTCAACAAAGACATCGACCTCGGGATCTTCGGCTAAGGTCGCAGCGTCATCAAACCAGCGATAGCCAGAAATATCGACGGGCCTGTTTCTGCTTTTGCTACGCGCAGAAACACCAACAATTTCAACTTTGCCCGGAAGGCGCAGTTCAGCCTGTCGCTGAACCAGCTCGATCAAGCCGCAACCAACATGGCCGAGACCTGCAATTCCTAATTTTACTGTTTTCACGATCCAGTCCTTTGCAGGGGCTTGCTTTGCCCCTCCTCTTCCTGCTTGGCAAGGAACCGCTTGATGTTACGTGCAGCTTGTCGAATGCGTTGCTCGTTTTCTACCAGAGCGATGCGCACATGTCGGTCACCATGCTCACCAAAGCCAGCGCCAGGCGCGACCGCGACATCCGCTTCATTCATCAATTTGAGCGCAAATTCCAAGCTTCGCATATCTCCGCATTGTGGCGGGATCTTCGCCCAGGCGAACATTGACGCTTCGGGGCTCGGAATGTCCCAACCAGCTCTTCCAAAGCTCTCAATCAAGACATCGCGGCGCGATTTATAGGTCGCGCGGAACTCGTCAACGCAATCCTGTGGCCCGTCGAGCGCTGCGCACGCTGCGACCTGAATCGGTGTAAACGCGCCATAGTCGAGATATGATTTCACCCGCGCCAATGATCCGATCAGGCGCTCATTTCCTGCTGCAAACCCAATCCGCCATCCCGCCATGGAATAGGTTTTCGACATGGTTGTGGTTTCGACCGCGATGTCTTTCGCGCCGTTCACCTGCAGAATAGAGGGGGTGGGCTCTTCGAAATAGATCTCATTGTAAGCGAGGTCGGACAGAATATAGAGATCGTGCTTCTTCGCGAGCGCGACCGCATCCTTGTAGAATTCCAGATCGCAAACATCCGCCGTCGGATTAGACGGATAGCACAGCACCATCGCCGTTGGCGGCGGCACGGAATAGCGGATCGCCTTGCTGATCCCTGACAGATAGGCTTCCGGCGTTGGCGCAGGGATCGCACGGATCGAAGCGCCAGCCATGATGAAGCCGAAATGGTGCAGCGGGTAAGATGGATCAGGCGCCAAGATAACATCGCCCGGCGCCGTAATCGCTTGAGCAAGGTTGGCAAAGCCTTCCTTCGAACCGAGCGTGACGATCACTTCTCGGTTCTTGTCCAATTTCACGTCGAACCGACGTTGATAATAGTCGACCAAAGCGCGGCGTAATCCAGGGATACCGCGCGACGATGAATACCCATGCACATCAGGCTTGGCGGCTGTCTCTGCCAGTTTCGCAATCACGTGAGGCGGTGCGGGCATATCGGGATTACCCATGCCCAAATCGATGATGTCGGCGCCGCCGACGCGCAGCTCAGCCTTGCGACGATTGACTTGTTCGAAAACGTAAGGCGGCAAACGCCTGATTTTGTGAAACTCTCCGCTCATGGCGCGGGTCTCCGTGTATAAAATTCTTTGAAATTAGAGGCGTGCGCGTGGCACATCAAAACGTGCTTTGATTTCTTCGACCTCAGCGTCAGTTAAAAAATCGGGGGCGGGGATCCGCCCCTCGACCGCTCGTCTTACCTCTGAGGCCCAGGCGAGGATTTCCGCCGGCGTTTCAGCCGGACCCTGCGCTCTCGGGTCGGATGTGAAGACCTCAAGCGCCGCCAGTGTTTCGGCTTCTGACATTTCAAGCTTTCGAAGAGACTCGCCGCGCGGGCTCAATTCTGGCACCGAACCAAGGTCCGGATAACCCTCGCCGCGGAACTCAACTTTACGCGCTTCATACCAGTCGGGCGCTTGGGCCCGCATCGACTGCACGCGCTCGATCGAGCTGGAACAGCCCGCCAAAAGTGCAAACGTTACGAAAACCTCAGTGCGCATAAACAATTTCCTGTGCTGGACTCATAATTCCCAAAGCTGTTTAGTCCTATATAGGTTCGCATAGAATAGCGAGTGTCGGTCTGATGACCAAAAGTAGAAACTTTGATAATTTTGGGGCGAGTACGCTGCCAAATGTGTTTTCAGGTGAAAATCCTGAAGCTTTGCAGTCTATGGCCAGCAACTTGATGCAGGCCGTGCAAGAGGCGCAAGGCATGCTCGTCGACTCAGTCAGCGGTATGGACCCGACCTCTCCGCAATCTGGGCCATCCGATCCGTTTGGCGGGCTTGAAGCGCAAATGCAGCTCGGTGCCGCCCTGGCTCGCAATCCGGAAAAGTCCGGCCACGCGATGATGACGTTGTTCCAAGGCTGGATGAACCTGTTCCAATCCATGGCCAGCAATGCGCCTTTGCCAAAAGACCGACGCTTCGCCGATCCCGAGTGGGAAGCGAATCCCGCATTCGGCTTCATGCGCCGCGCTTGGATGTTAAACGCGGAATGGTTGCAAGGCCTGGTCGATACCGTCTCCGACGATCTTGATGACGAGACCAAGATGAAGGCGAGATACTATCTCAGCCAATTCGTCGACGCGATGTCGCCAACCAATATGATGGCGACCAATCCCGCAGCCCTGCGCGCCATGGCCGAGACAAATGGCGAAAGCGTGCTGCAAGGTTTGCGCAATGCACGCAAAGACATACAGCGCGGCGGCGGCAAACTGTCGATCACGCAAACCGACGAAGACGCGTTTGAAATCGGCAAAAACGTCGCCACCGCCAAAGGCAAAGTGGTCTTTCGCAACAAGCTGATCGAGATCATTCACTACAATCCAACGCGAAAGAAGATGCGCGAACGCCCGATGCTCATCTTCCCGCCCTGGATCAACAAGTTCTACATTCTCGACCTGCAGCCCGAAAACTCGATGATCCGCTGGCTGCTCTCCAAGCGCGTGAATACATTCGTGGTTTCCTGGCGCTCGGCTGATGATGAGAC
Source organism: Henriciella sp. (assembly GCA_039970335.1). GTDB lineage: Bacteria > Pseudomonadota > Alphaproteobacteria > Caulobacterales > Hyphomonadaceae > Henriciella. The sequence goes on from JBDVMC010000014.1 coordinate 241,066, forward strand.
CAAAGACTACACGTGGGACGACTATATCGAGCAAGGCATCATGGCCGCGGTCGATACCGTGACCAGGGAAACTGGCTCGAAAAAGATCAATACAGTCGGCTACTGCATCGGCGGCACGCTACTCAGCTCCGCGCTCGCGCACATGAGCAAAGAAGGTGACAAGCGGATCAACTCCGCCACCTATTTCGCTTCGCAGTCTGATTTCGACCTTGCGGGTGAGTTGAAAATCTTCACCGGCGAAGAAGGCTTACAAAAAGTCGACACCGTCATCGAAGAGCATAATGGCATCATGCCCGGCGAAATGATGGGCGAGACGTTCAATTGGCTCCGCCCAGCCGATCTGGTTTGGCGTTACGTCGTCGACAATTATATGATGGGCAAACAGCCCCGGCCGTTTGACCTGCTCTATTGGAATGCCGACCAAACCAACATTCCTGGCCCAACGCACAAAACCTATCTGACCAAATTCTACAATCAGAACGCCCTCAGCAGCGGCAAGTTCGAAGTGTTTGGCGAGCCGGTTTCGATGGGCGACATCAAGATCCCAGTCTTTGTTCAAGCCAGCCGGTCAGACCATATTTGCCCTTGGCACTCGATTTATAAAGGCGCTCAGAATTTTGGTGGGAAGGTTCAGTTCACTCTGGCTGGCTCTGGCCATATTGCCGGCGTGATCAACCATCCGGACGCGGTGAAGTATCAGCACTGGGTGAATACGGATGTCCCAGAAAATCCGGGGCGCTGGCTCTCAGACGCGGATGAGTTGCCAGGCTCTTGGTGGCCCAGCTGGTGGGAATGGCTGAAGCCGCTCTCTGGCAAAAAGGTTGATGCGATTAAGCCGAAAAACCGCAAGCTCGGCAACGCGCCCGGTCAATACGCAGCGCTCAAGCTGAAAGATATCGCGGCAGGCGCAAAACCCGCCGGGCCATATTCCGATGGCACAAACCCGACGCCGGGTGTGCCGATGACTAAGAAGACCAAACCGAGCTTTCGAATGCCTGCAGGATGGCGTCCACGCGACTGACAAATCGCGGATCGCATTAGCGCTTAGACGTTCGCACCATCATTTTTTCTTGCGGCACCAAAGCAAGCTCCGTTTTCGGCCAGACGGATGCGCGCGGCGGCGGCGCTATTTTAACCTGCGATAAGATGGTTGGCACGACGCAACTCATCTCGGTCATCGCGAAGGCCGCTGCGATACAGATCCGGGGGCCCGCGCCGAACGGCATATACGAGTAGCGCGCCGGCTCGGGCGCGTCTGGTCCAAACCGATCAGGATCAAATTTGTGCGGCTCTGGCCAGATTTCTGCGTTGCGATGGATCGCCCAAATCGGAATATTGACGCGCGCGCCCTTCTTTACACGATGGCCGCCCAGACGGGTGTCCTCTGCAGCCACGCGTGTGAGCATGTAGGCGGGTGGGTAGATCCGTAAAGCCTCCGAAATAACTTGCCGGGTGAACCCAAGCTCGGACGGATTATCGGTCGCTGAATTTCTATACTCATCGAGCAGCCGCGCCTCGCTCTGCTCGTGCGCAGAGACCAGATAAAACGTCCAAGTCAGCGCCGCAGCCGTGGTTTCGAACCCCGCCAGGATGAAGCCGAGCAAATTATCCGACAGCTGCGCATCGCTTAAGGGCGTCCCCGTGTGTGGGTCTTCCGCAATCAAAAGAAGGTCGATCAGGTCCCCTCTTGGGGCAGCTGATCTTCGATACTCAATCAAACCAGCAATGTGCGCCATGATCTCTGCACGAAGCGGCGAATCTGCGGACGGACGCCCTTCATGATAGGCATCCCCGCGCAAGACATAGCTCGCCTTCATCTTCGACACATCGCTGAAGAAGGACTGCACCGTTTGGCGAAACATCTCGCGATCGATTTGGTCAGCACCGGACAGCATGGTCTCAACGATGATATCAAACGTCAGGCGCTTCATCTGCTCGTGTAGATCGAGCTCACCGAAGCCTTGAGCCTCCCAGTTCGCGATGAGCGCCTGCGTCTGGGCGATGAAGGTCGGAACGAAGGCTTGCATGCCGCCGGCCCTGAATGATTGCGCCGCTGCGCGACGTTGTGTTTTCCAATCATCACCCTGCGCCAGAAGCAAACCGTTCCCCCAGGCTGGCGTCATGATGCGTTCAAACAATGCGCCGTGCGAAAACTTATGCGCCTCACTCAGCAAGACCGTTTGAACAAGCTCAGGCGCCATCACAAACAGGGGCATTCCTGGAAGCGGTGGTCGCCATGCCGCCGCCTCATAAACCGCTTTCGGCAAACTCCCGATTTGCGAACGGGCGTTTCGCAGTCTTGCAGCAATCCCACTCAGGTCCTTGGACCCTGGATAGGGCGCAGGCGGCGCAAACGCATCGGCAGTCTTGAACGGGGCCATATAGACCTCCTTAGGCATTCCGTGCTACAAACCATACCACACGGTATGGAGTCAATAAGCAATGAGTCGATTCAGCAAGACGCAATGGCTGGAGCTTGGTCAATCTCTGCTCAAAACTGACGGCCCTGGCGCCCTGACGCTCGAAAGCTTGACGAAAGCGGCCGGAAAAACCCGTGGCAGCTTTTACCATCACTTCAAAAGCCGAGACGCATTTCTGCGCGCGATGATCGAAAACTGGCAAGCTACTTCGCTCGCATCGCTCGCCGAGCGCCTGGAAAGTGAACCGAGCGCGACAGGCAAACGCAAAATCATGCGGGGCGTGTCGATGGAATGGGACGGTGCTTTTGAACGCCAGCTGCGCATTCTTGCCGCACAGGAACCGCTGGTTGCTGAACTCCTCCAACACGTCGACGAGCTCCGCATTCAGGGATTGGCGAGCATGATCACCCTGCTCCAACCAGAGGTCAAAGACCCGGCGGCCTATGCGTTCGTTCAGTATGCGGCAATTGTCGGCGGACAGATGCTCCTCGCATCCGGCGATGACCCGCGCATCCCGGCGATCCGTAAAGTTGGCAACGAATTGTTCGGGCTTAGCTAGTGCGCTAAGCCCATTTCCTGGCGGTATCGTCGACGCAACAAATCAATTGGCGCAAGTTCGCCGCTCTTTGCCGCTTCATAATGCCAATACGTCCAACCATTGCAGGCAGGCGCTTGCTGCACAAACGCGCCAACGCGGTGGATTGACCCCGTCGCGTCGCCAGTCGTCAGACTGCCATCGATACGGATGCGGGCATTGAAACGTTTCTTCGGAGACCAGAGACGGTCGCCGGGCTTCAGCCAGCCATTCTCGACAAGGGCGCCAAACGGAACGCGCGGCAATGAGCGTTTGCCTTTTTCGATCTCAAGCATGTCGCCTTCAATGGCTGTGATCGCTTTCAACCGCGCGCGTGACAGTCGGACATGGGCGGGATCTTGCTCGATGCCGACATAGGCGCGGCCGAGCTTCTTCGCGACCGCTGCTGTCGTTCCCGTTCCAGAGAAAGGATCAAGTACAACATCCCCCGGCTTCGACGTCGCCAGCAGGATGCGCTGCAAGAGCGCTTCCGGCTTTTGCGTCGGGTGCGCCTTCTTGCCGTCATCGCCCTTAAGGCGTTCACCGCCAGCGCAAATCGGGATCAACCAATCTGACCGCATCTGCTTGTCTTCATTGAACGTCTTCAGCGCATCGTAATTGAACGTGACTTTAGATTTGTCGGACTTGCCGGCCCAGATCATCGTCTCGTGCGCGTTCTGGAAACGGGTGCCTTTGAAGTTTGGCATCGGATTGGACTTGCGCCAGATCACATCGTTCTGAATCCAGAAGCCCGCATCCTGCAGCACTGTACCGACGCGGAAAATATTGTGATAGGAGCCGATCACCCAGATCGCGCCATCATCCTTCAGGACGCGGCGACACTCGGCCAGCCATTGATGCGTGAACAGGTCATAGGCGTCGAAACTATCGAACTGGTCCCAGGCATCCGTGACGCCGTCGACAACCGATTGATCCGGACGGGTCAAGCCGCCGCCAAGCTGTAGGTTGTACGGCGGATCAGCGAAGATCAGGTCGACCGAATTATCTGGCAGGCGCGACAGAACGTCGACGCACTCGCCTTCAATGATTGTGTTTTTGTTGAGCTCCATGCCCTGCGCTTCCCATCGTCGAATCAGTTGCGAATCAGAAGCATCCCAAATCACCCAGTTTGGGTTATCGATTCGTTACCAGCCGCAAAACTGATTCGCACCATTTCATTTCGATATCGAAACTGCACGGATTCAGCCCTGTGGACAAGTCTGTGGATTTTTTAAGCGCTCCGATTTCACTTGCCTTTCGTGACGCATGCGTCACGTTCTCAATATGAGTTCTGCGCCAGACCGACTTCCGCTCTCAAAAGTTCTTGCATTTGCGGGAGTGGGAATGCCCCTCGCTGCGGTCGGTCTGCCAATGGCCGTGTTTGTGGCGCCGATGTATGCCGACCAGCTTGGCCTCGGCACGACCATGGTTGGTTTGATCTTCATGATCCTGCGCTTCTGGGATCTCGGCACCGACCCGGTCATGGGCTGGCTGGTCGATACACGGCCAACCAAACGAGGACGGATCAAGCACTGGCTCATCGCCGCCGTGCCGGTGTTGATGATTGGCGGGATCTTTATGTTCATGCCGACCGGAGAAACCGTATCGCCTACCTATCTAGTTGTCTGGCTGACGGTTTTATGGCTTGGCTTCACCATGCTGCAGACCCCGCACCAGTCTTGGGTGCCGATGATTACCTCAGCCTATGACGAACGCTCCCGCATGTTCATGTGGCGCGAAGTCGTAAGCACCATGACGCTGCTTACCTTGCTGATTGTGCCAACGCTGCTGGCGATTTATTACGGCATTGACCGACGTGGACAGGTTCAAGCGATGGGCACAATCTTGTTGATCGTCCTGCCGATCACCGTCTTGTTGGCTGTATTGTTCGTTCCTGACCCCGCGCCAAAACCAGACGAAGAAAAAATGCGGTTCAGTATGAGCGCGGTCACCACCGCGTTTCGAAACCCTAACATGGTCCGCATTCTCGCGGTCGAGATCCTGGTTGGGATTGCGATTGCAGGAACGGGCGGAACCTTCCTCTTCGCGGCGCAATGGGGCTTTGGCGTGACGGGCTTAGCGCCGGTCATATTGATGGTCTTCTTCATCTCAGGATTTGCCGCGATGCCGCTCTGGGTGCGCTTGTCCGAGCGCACGGAAAAGCACACGGTGTTTATCGCGACCTGTCTCTGGTCAATCGTTACATACCTGGTCTATCTGCCGCTGAGTGCGATGGGCGGCGGCCCGACCTACCTATTCATTGCCGCTTTGATATCTGGCATTGGCTATGGCACGCCCTTCATACTCGCGCGCTCAATGGTCGCCGATGTTATCGAAGCCGAGCAAGCTAAATCCGGCGAGAACCGGTCAGGCATGTATTATTCTTTGATGTCAGGGTCGTATAAAACCGGGGCCAGTTTTGCGATCGGCATTCCGTACATCCTCCTCGGCGTTTGGGTTGGATTTGATCCGTCCGGCGATAACAGTCCAGAAGTCGTTCGGGGTTTGATGCTCGTCTTCGTCGGCGTTCCAGTTGTCGCTTACGCGCTTGCCGCATTCATGCTGCGCAATTACCGCCTGACGCGCGCAGAGCAAAAAGCCAACGCGGAGAAGCTTGCGGCGCAAACCGCGGCTTAAACTAAAGGTCCATACGATATTGGTCTCCCTTCAAAATCGGGGGACGGAAGAGATCTGTTCGCAGCGGCGTTCTTTGCGGCAATAGATGCAATCGCTTCACGGTGCGCGCAAACCTTTGCCCGATCAACTTGGCGTGCACGCCGCCGCCTGTGCCACGCTCAAACCAGTCCGCATCATAATCCTTCCCGCCGCGCATGTCTCGCAAGAGATTGATCACCTTGGCGGCTCGATCGGGATAATGCTGGGTGAGCCATTCATGGAATATGTCTTTCAACTCATGCGGCAAACGCAGCAACACATAGCCCGCCCCGATCGCGCCATGCTGTTTCGCCGTTTCCAATAACGCTTCCAGCTCTGGCTCATTCAAAGCTGGAATGATTGGCGCTGCCATAACCGTTACCGGCACGCCCGCCTCGCTCAGCGTTTGAACCGTCTGATAGCGTTTGTGCGGTGTGGCTGCACGCGGCTCCATAGCCCGGGCCAGTTTGGCATTTAGCGTGGTGATAGAAACGCCGACACGGCAAAGTTTCTTCTCGGCCATGGGCGCGATCAGGTCCAGATCTCGCTCGATCAGGGTCGATTTTGTGAGCAAAGAGACGGGATGATTGTGATCGCTGAGAATTTGCAAGAACCGGCGCGTCAGCTTCTGCTCTCGCTCTACCGGTTGATACGCATCTGTGTTGACGCCGAGCGCAATTGGTCGTGGCACATAACCGGGGCGCGACAACTCTTTCAGCAACAGCTCCGGCCCATCCGGCTTGTAGAAAAGCTTGCTCTCAAAATCCAAGCCCGCGGATAGCCCGTGATAAGAATGGGTCGGGCGTGCGAAACAATAAACGCAACCATGTTCGCACCCGCGATACGGATTGATCGAGCGATCAAAGTGAATGTCTGGCGACTTGTTAAAGGTAATAATCGTACGCGGCGTCTCTTTGGTGAGCGTTGTCTTTAGCCGCTCCGCCTCTTCCTCAATCGTGCCCCAGCCATCATCTAGAGCTTCGCGCGTTTCACGCTCAAAACGCCCTGTCTGGTTCGACACTGCGCCGCGGCCTCGATGAGAGAAGCGCTCTTGCACCTCTGCCACAGCAGCCCGATCGACCCTGCCCTTCTTTGCAAGCTTTTGTCCTGTTCGCATAAACACTTGAGATCACGAGAAAAAGAACAAAACAAGAACTTTTAGGTTTTATCCACAACGCAAACACCGTCGCCATCGGCTCGAGAGCACCCTAAAGTTTTAGACCTACCATATGGCTGGTTGCGTGCTATAATATACACTCATAGCTTTTCATCACAGCCGTTTTGACCCTCAAACGGCATTCTTAATATGAGACTTAGATCTTGGCTGAGCCTGCTCGACTCTCTCAATATGGCACCAACCATTTTGGCGCCCCAGATCACGAAGAGTCCCCACGCGTTGAGTCCCTAATTCGCTTAAACGGGTCCAACATCGCTTTGCGCGCGATGATTTTTCGGGGCTATGTTTCCGACCTCCGTCCGCTGGTCATCCTCAATTCAATAGAATATCCGATGCCGCCCTCGGTTGAGTTTTGCGAGCAAATGTGGGCGATCGGCCTGCAGGTCATCTTTCTTGAGCGACCAGGATTTGGAAATTCGCATAGCCTACCAAAAGCCCTTTTTACGGATGAACTGATTGGCAATGGCGCAACCGCCGCGACCGAATCTGCCCTTATTCAAAAAGTGCTGCAACAACTCGAATTGAAGCAAATTGTTTTGCTTGGAATGGGCAGTGCAAACCCGGTCTGTTACCGGCTCTCATTGCTTGCAGACAGCATCGCGCTTTCGATCTATTCAAACGTTGTTTTCAACAAAGACATATTGGATGTGTTTCGCCCGAAATGGTTGCAGCAAATGTTTCGGCAAATGGTGCAATCCAAATCCGGGCTCCAGATCGCCTCGCTTGGGATAAAATTCCGGCTCCGTAGAAAGCCTTTGGAATTCTATCGAACCTTAACGCATCAGAGTGATGGCGACGTAAGTTATCTCGAGGCCAATCAGGCTGACTTCATTGCAGCTGGGCAATTGTTTCAGTCGGTTGAGCAATCGATCATAAACTATGATTTCCTTATGTCTTTAAAACCAGATCCGGTGCTCAAAGACGGCTTCTTCAACGGCACAAATTCAGTTGCTCTGTCCGGGATAGAAACGCCAGATCATTGGCGCACTCAACTCGACTCTGAGGCAGCGCGGCTTGGCATTCCTGTCGCCTACGCCCCTCATGGCGACTTTTTCGCACCCTATGCCTCGTCTGATTTTCTCGCCGCCTTGATCCAGGACAAGGTTCCGGAAAAATCAGCACAGCAGCTCTAGGTTCGCCCCGCCAAAGCATTACAGCTCGGGCGTCGCCGGCGGACTGAAGATTGAGCTGATCTCGCTATCGGGAACCCCAGCGAGGAATAATCCAACCTCCGCAACAACCAGTTCAATCGCACGCTTCTTAGCGCCGTTCAGATTGGCTGAAACATAGTTCGATTTATTCGCGTACAGTCCGAAGAACTCAGAGAAGAAAAATACCGATTTTCCTTGTGTCACGGAAGAGACTTCGACGACCGGCGAGAGCGCTCTCAACACGTTCCCAAAGCAATCTGTGAGCTCCGTATCGATCGTAAACACATCCGTCGTGCTGCCCGACTGGCGCGATAGGTCGAGCCCGGTATCATCATCCTGCAAGTATGGAGAAACGCCTCGATTATTCCGACGAACCGCAGCGTCATAATTACTGACATAGGTTTTGAGCTGGAAGACCCGAGCGCCATTTGCGGCGTTTTCGCAATCGAGGCTCATATTTGCAGAAAAGTGATCCGGATCAATTACCCGAAGCGAGCTGCCCCGAAACTGCTGGGTCGCTGCAATTCTAGCGGTTGGCGCTTCAGGCGCGCCCATGTCCCGGGTAAAAGAGGTTGGGGTATCGACCAGGTTCAACGTGTTATTGACGTAGACCAACGTGATCGGCGCGCTTGCTGGGTTTGTTTCTGAGATCAGTGCCCCGGCGCGCTCAAGCTTTTCCTCAAACGCTTGATGAGCGCGAGCAGCGTCCTCATCAACGCTGAATCCTTGATGCGTGTAGCGCATACCAACCGGGTTTTCAGTGGAGTCATTCTGCTGTGTTGTGGCGCAGGCGCTGATAACGAGACTCAGAGCGAGTAATGCAATTCGCATAGCTTAGTGTCCTTGAATTCGAGTGGTTTGCTTAATCTTGGTCGGGGCGCGGCGGGTGACGCTCAGATGATTGGCGTCGATCGCTGCCGGCGCACTTGCGCCCTGCTGAACCATGAGCGTTACGTCCAGGTCGGCGTGACGGACATGCTCGGGCAACTCTATGGCACCGACGTCAAACCCGTGGCGTGCGGTTGTTAGAACCTTGATCCGGCTTTTGACCAGGGGCGTTTTTGCATTGGCTCCCATCGCTTCGGAATAAGCCTCTAACACGTCCGGCGTGAGGCCATCTCGCGCATCAATAATGGTGAAGCGCGCAGATTCAGCTTGGCTATCACTCGGCGCAACGAGTGCGGCGATGATCAGGATACTCGTCCCGTAGAACCAGTTTGCGAATACTTTGTCTGCGCGCTTCATACTATCACCTATCGAACAGTGATTGTGTTCGCGGCCACTGACGCATTGCGCGCGGTGACATTCCGAACTGACACATCTTGATCGATATCGGTGGTGATCGATCGGGCGCGAGTCATATCGACAGCGTTGAGCGACACTGTTGAGCTGGTCATGACCGAGTTCCGTACAGTCGCGTCTTGATCGACATCAAGGTTTGAAATGAGGGAATCATCAACATGCACCGAGTTGGCGCGAAGCGAGCTGTTTGACACGAGCGTGTTGCGGACTGTCAAATCTTGGTCGGCATCAAAGCGAAGCACATTGCTGCCATTATAGTTCAAGCGTGCTTGCGAGGCATTTTGCATGGCGTTTTTGAAGCCGTTTGCGTTTTGCGCGGAGGCTTGCGCAGCAAACGAGCCAATGAGACCGGCAGCGAGCGCTGCGGCGGAAAAGTACTGTAGCGTTTTCATGATTTACCCTTTTGGTTCTGTTTTCATGGCATTCCACCAGGACGAATGCCTGCTGGACGCGAACAGACCGTCGCAAGATGATGTCCAATCTGCGAAAACGCCGCTTTTAGAGCGTTTTACGGGCGATTTGGCCGCGTTTGCGCAACTGACAGGGACCGAACCAAGAGCCGTCGCGCGATCGGTCTTGCAAATCGCAAGATCCAGCGCCGCACTCATTGAGGCAAATTGCGTCACTTGCAGTATCCAAGACCGGCAGTAGGCCTAAGCCGTCAAAGCGCCAGCTTCAGCGCTTTCGCGAACACACTCGGTAAACTCTCAGAAGCGCGCTCGACAGAAACAGACGAGCCCTCACGGATCGCTTTCGCGCGCCAGACTTTCAGCGTCAGCGAAAAATGAGTGAAGACGTGACGGACCTCCCCAACCTCCTCCCAACTCGCCTCTGAGGGGAATTCCGCCGAAGGAAACTCGCTCGTCCAATCAGACGTTGGCAATCCCATCATACCGCCAAGCAAGCCTTTGTCGGGGCGTCGCTCAGTTAGCACCATTTGGTTTTCGTCGAGGAGCACATAGACGTGTCCCCGCCGTGTCGGCTTGGGCGTTTTCTTCGGTTTGATCGGATAGCGCGCTGGCGCACCCTCGCGCTGCGCTGCGCACATGCTGCGCAATGGACAGATTAGGCAATTTGGCGACTTCGGCGTGCAGATCGTTGCGCCCAAATCCATCAAGGCCTCCGCAAACTCCGCCGGACGGTCGGCGGGCACAAGCCCTTCTACAACCGCTTTCAACCGTTCTTTCTCCTGTTTCCACTCGCCCTTCAATGCCATCAAGCGCGCAAACACGCGGTCGACATTGCCATCGACCGCCGCAGCCTGGCGGCCGAAAGCGAGCGCAGCGACGGCGCCGGCTGTGTAGGGCCCAATACCGGGAAGCTTTCTCAGGTCAGCGGTTGTGTCCGGCCAATCCCCCAAGGCGGCAACTACCCGCGCGCACTTCAACAAGTTCCGGGCCCGCGCATAATATCCAAGCCCGGCCCAGGCCGCCATCACATCCTCATCTTCAGCAGCGGCGAGATCTGCAACCGTTGGCCAACGTTTGGTGAAGGCGAGATAGTACCGTGTCGCATGCGGCACGGTCGTCTGCTGCAGCATAATCTCGGCGAGCCAAACCCGATATGGATCGGGCTTCACCCCTTCAGCCCGCGCGCCAGGGCCGATCCGCCACGGCAAATCTCGCGCAGATTTCGCGTACCAATCCAGCAATTGGCCAGAAAGGTCTGCAAAGTGTAACTTTTCATCCATGTTCATGACGGGCTAACTGAGCTGAATGGTAAAACGATCAAGTCTCGATCCTTTGGAAGAAGCGCGCGCCCGCGTCAAACTTCGCTATGCGGCGAAAACCAAGCCTGTGCATCCGGGGCCCGGCACGATTGGCAAAGCCGCGATGCGGCTGACCCGAAAGAGACTTCCCAAAAAGGCCGCGACGCTCAGTCGGCTAAAAGTCGAATGGACTGAAATCGTTGGCGAGCAATTGGCGCGCCTGTGTCGCCCAGAGAAACTCACGCCCGCAAAGGGTGGCAGGCGATTGACCCTGACCGTCATTCCTGCTGCCGCCGGCTTGGTCCAGCATCAAAGCGAAATCATCCGTCAACGCGTCTCTGTCGCCGCCGGCGGCGATATCACCGCAATCAAAATTCTGCAGGGCCACTTCAGCAAAACCGTGAAGCCGTACAAAGCTGCTCCCGTCCCGCTTACAAAAGAACAGCTCGACGCTTTGATGGCGAGCGCCGAAACCATTGACGACAAAAATCTCCGCGCAGCAATTGTGGCGCTTGGCGAAGCCGTGCTAACCGCAGAACCAGACAGTCCTCCAGATTCTCCCGAAGCAGAAGACCCCACGCCTCTGCCATTTTAGTCACCAGAAAGGTCGTCCTCACATGTCCCGTTATACCCGTCGAACCGCGGTTGCAGCCCTCTCGGCGCTCGCGCTTTCAGCCTGCGGCGCAGCCGATACCAGCTCCGCGCAAGAAGACGGCGCTGCCGGATCGAGCGATCTCGCACTGACGGATATTACCCTGGGCAGCGATGACGCTACGCTTACAGTTGTTGAATATGCCAGCTGGACCTGTCCAGCCTGTCTGCAGTTCCACACGGACGTTATCCCGATGCTCAAGGCTGACTATGTCGAGACCGGCCTGGTGAAATTCGTCTTCCGCGAGTTTCCAACACCGCCCGCAAATGTCTCGGTCGCGGGTTTCGCGATCGCGCGTTGTGCTGGGGAAGACCAGTATTACAATGCCATTGATGACCTGTTTCAGGCCCAAACCAATGTCTTGAACCTAGCCCGCTCGGGCGGCGACATTGAAGGCGCGCTGCGCAGCATTGCATCGACCTACGGAATTGAAGGCGATGGCTTTCAAGAGTGTCTCGCCAATCAGGATGTCACTTATGCGATTGGGGAATCGGTGATGAAAGGCGACAGTCAGGGCGTAAACTCTACGCCGACCGTTTTCCTCAATGGGGAGAAGCTGCAGGGCTATGACTGGCGCACCGCAGAAGGCATGAAGGCCCTGCTCGATTCCGAGCTTGGTATCGAGCCCGCCAGCGAACCAGCAGCCGAATAGCGGTCGTTTCGATAGCGCAATAGCGTTAACTTCTTGGCAACCAATCCGACTCAGACTGTTAAGCAAAGGTTATGAGCATGTTTCGATTCACCCGTCGCGGGCTTGCCTGCGCTATTGCCGCCCTGGCCCTGACCGCTTGCGGCGGTGCCACTGATGGCGATTCTGGCGACACCAGTTCTGGTTCAGGCGGCAATGACGCTGTCGTTCTCCAGGACATTATATTCGGCGACCCGGACGCCCCTGTGACCCTGATTGAGTATGCCAGCTGGACCTGTCCGGCCTGTCTCGATTTCCACGCGCGCATCATGCCGACCGTAAAGACTGATTATGTCGATACCGGCAAAGTTCGCGTTGTGTTTCGGGAATTCCCGACCGCACCGGTGAATGTCGCCGTTGCTGGATTTGCACTCGCGCGCTGCACCGAAGGCGACGCCTATTATGAGATGCTGGACGAGCTGTTCGTTCGCCAGGATGCGATCCTGACCCTGGCCCGCCAAGGCGGTCCGGTTGTCGAAGCGCTCAAACAAGTGGCCAGCAATCACGGCATTCAAGGCGACGAAGCCTTCCAGGCTTGCCTCGATGATCAAGGCAACCGCGATGCGATCAAAGCTTCAATCGCCGCCGCGCGCAGCAAAAACGTATCCGCAACGCCTTCATTCTTTCTGAATGGCGAGCTGATGGGCAATAATGTCCGGGTTTCCACCTCAACCTTCACCGACGCACTGGATGAAGCGCTGGGCGAAACTGTGAGCGAATAAGAGAGGAAGGGGGCCACATGCAGTTAAAAGAATTACGCATTGCTGGCTTCAAATCCTTTGTGGATCCGGAATCTGTTCCGATCCTCCCCGGGCTGACGGGAATCGTCGGACCAAATGGATGCGGTAAATCCAATCTCCTCGAAGCCATGCGTTGGGCCATGGGCGCCAATTCAGCCAAAGCCATGCGCGGCGGCGAGATGGACGATTTGATCTTCTCAGGCGCTGCTGGTCGACCGGCGCGCGAACTCGCTGAAGTCACGCTGGTGCTCGACAATAGCGCCCGCACGGCCCCGCCGGAATTTAACAGCTCCGATACGCTGGAAGTGATGCGCCGTTTAAAGCGCGGCGCGGGCTCAAGCTATAAATTGAACGGCCGCACGGTTCGCGGCAAGGACATCAAACTGCTCTTCGCCGACGCCTCAACCGGGGCGAACTCGCCTTCTTTGGTGCGCCAGGGGCAGATCAGCGAGCTGATCGGCTCCAAGCCTCAAAATCGACGCCGCATTCTCGAAGAAGCCGCGGGCATTGCAGGCTTGAATACACGCCGCCATGAAGCTGAACTGAAGCTGCGCGGCGCCGAGACCAATCTCGATCGCCTGACAGAAGTCTCAGCCGAAGTGGAGCGCCAGCTCGACAGCCTGAAACGCCAAGCCAGAAAAGCACGAAAGTACAAAGAACTCAGCGCCAAGATCTCCGCGCTCGAAGCCTTCCTTGCGCATTTGAAATGGCACACGGCGAAGGAAGATCAGGAAACCGCCGCGGTGTCTCTCGCCCGCGCTAAAACCGAAGTCGAACGCCTCACCCGCGAAGCAGCTGTTGCCGAAACAAAACGCCTGGAAGCGAGCCAAGGCATTGGGCCGCTGCGCACTGCGGAAGCGACCGCCTCTGGAAAACTGGGGCAAGCCCGCATTGAGCTCGCCCGGATCGAGACAGAGCGCAAGAACGCCGCCGATATGCTCGCCGGACTTGAGCGTGAGGCCTCTCGCCTCGCCGAAGACATTCAGCGCGAGCAAGGCCAAAAAGAAGAAGCCGAGCGCACGCTCGCGGACGCCAAAGAAGCGCTCGCTGCCTTGCCGGTCGCCAGCGACACGACGAATAAAGAAAAAGAAGCTGAAGCCGAACGCATTCTGGCAGAAGCGAAACAAGCGCTTGATACGGCAGAAACCGAAGCTGATACGAAACGCGAAGCCTTCTCTCAAAAACGCGCTGAAATTCAAGCGCTTGAAGCCAATGCCAACGCTCACCGTCGCCGGATGGAGAGCCTTGAGCAAGAGGTCGGACATCTTCGCGGCGCTGTCGCAGCCCTACCCGATACATCCGCGCTGACCAGTGAACTCGACATTGCGCGCGAAGCCGAAACCGATGCCGAAGCTGCCCACAAAGCAACGCAAGACGCGCTCGAAGCCGCAGAGCAATCGGTTCTAGATAAGCAGGAAGCCGAGCTGGCCACCAAAGCCCCGGCGGATGAAGCCCAAGACACGCTGCGGACACTGGAAACAGAGATCGCTGGCCTGACCCGTCTTCTTCGTAAAGCAGAAAGCACGCAAAGCCCGCCCGTGGTTGAGCAAATGCGCACGCGCGATGGCTATGAAAAAGCCGTTGCGGCCGCGCTTGGCGACGACCTACAAGCCCCAACCGATCGATCGGCCTCAATCTATTGGGGCGGCAGCAGCGTCAAAACGCAGGCTCTGCCCGGTTATGCCAAACCGCTCACTGATTTTGTCGAAGCACCGGGAGAACTTGCCGCGCGCCTCTCTCAATGCGGCGTGGTTTCGCGTTCAGAGGGCGAAGAATTGGCGAGCGATCTGAAACCTGGTCAACGCCTGGTAACGCTCGATGGACACTTGTGGCGCTGGGACGGGTTCACCCGCACACCAGCCGCCCCCGTTGCCGCTGCAGAGCGTCTTGAGCAGCAAGCGCGTTTAGAGACGGCGCAAGCCGCGCTCGGCCCACAGCGTCAAACCGTTTCTGAACTTCAGTCCAAATACGCCGAAGCACGCGGCGGACGGATCGGCGCAGAAGAAGATCTAAAGCAATTCCGCCGCAACGTGCAGGATGGCGCCCAGAAACTGGATGCCGCCCGGCGTAATCTGGCCAGCGCCAAGCAGCATGCTGATCGCGCAGGCTTGAAGGCAGATGCTGCGAAAGAGAACCTGGCGCGTGTAGAATCAGACCTGTCGATCGCCACTGAAGCTTACAATACTGCAGCCAAGCCTGAGAATACCGAGGTTCTGGTCGAACTGGAACAAGCGGTGGCAACCGCGCGCGAGCGCCTGAGCATTGCGAGAGACCGCGAAACAGAATGCCGGGGTCGCCTCACCGACCTGACGCGCAACCGCCAGCAAGCTATGGCGCGCCGCGAGGCCTTGGAAAAAGATGTCGACCGCTGGGATGGACGACTGTCTTCGTCCTCTACGCGCGTTGCGACTTTGGTCACGCGTCGATCAGAAGCTGCCAGCGAGGCGGCGCGTGCCAAATCGCGCCCCGAGACCCTGCAAACGCAGCTCGATACGCTGGCCGCGCGGGTTGAAGCGCTGGAGACGGAACGTCAAACGGCCGCCGACACACTAGCGACGCGCGAAACAGAGATCCGCGAAGTCGAGGAATCGGCTCGATCCACCAACAATTTAGCGATGAGCGCCCGGGAAACCCTGGCCATCGCCAATGCCAAGCTCGAAAACGCGACCGAGCGTCTCGGTGAAGCATCAGAGATCGCTCAGACCCAGTTCCAACGTGCGCCTGAGGGCCTCCTCGCGATTGCCAAGGCTGGCATGGAAGAAGAGGAAATGGCGGACATTGACGTCAAAGAGGCTGACCGCCAGCTCGACTTCCTTCGACGCGACCGCGAGAATCTAGGCGGTGTGAATATGGAAGCTGAGGCTGAGGTCGAGGAGATTTCGTCTCGCCTTGGCTCGCAAGCCGAAGAAAAGGCTGATTTGACCGCAGCGATTGCGAAGCTTCGCGAAGGCGTCAAAGCCTTGAACGATGAAGGCCGAAACCGCCTGCTCGGCGCGTTCGATCAGGTCAATGAGCACTTCAAAGCCTTGTTCACGGCCCTCTTCCGCGGCGGTGAAGCCGAACTTCGCTTGGTTGATGCTGATGATCCGCTGATGGCGGGCCTCGAAATCTTCGCGCAGCCTCCTGGGAAGCGTCTGGGGACCCTGTCTCTGATGTCAGGCGGCGAGCAAGCGCTGACCGCGACGGCGCTGATCTTTGCGGTCTTCCTGTCTCGTCCATCGCCAATCTGTGTGTTGGATGAGGTCGATGCGCCGCTCGACGATGCCAATGTCGATCGCTTCTGCCGAATGCTGAATGAAATGCGCCAGCGCACCGATACGCGCTTTATCGTCATCACCCATAATCCGGTCACGATGAGCCGGATGGATCGCCTGTTTGGCGTGACGATGCGCGAAAAGGGTGTCTCTAAGCTGGTATCGGTCGATCTCGATGCCGCTGAAGAGCTTGTTGCGGCCGAATAGACGCGGTAGCGACTCACCATGGATAATCCTGAAAACAATGATCTGTCGGACCGAATTGCCCGCGCCAAAAGCGCGCAGGAGCAAGCCGATAAGAAACAGCGTCAGAAGGATGCGTCCGCCGGCGTTTCAGCTGGAGCGTTAGCTTTACGCTATGGCGCAGAGTTCGGAGCGTCCGTGTTTGTTGGGATTATGCTCGGTCTTGGCATCGACTATCTATTCGGAACCAAGCCTTGGGGCATATTGATCATGATGTGCTTTGGCCTTGCTGCTGGTATTATGGGTGTCATTCGCGCGTACAAAGAGTTGACGGATGCCACTAATCCAGCCATGAGCGCCGACAAAACGGGCACCAAACCTGAAGAATAGATGCGCAAATGAATCACTTTTTCCATAACGTCGCAGACCCGATGAAACAGTTCGAGGTCCAGAAATGGATCGAGTTCCCGCCGGTCTTTGGCTATGACATCTCTTTCACGAACGCCGCTGGGTTCATGCTCCTCGGTGTTGTGATGTGTATTGCCTTTTTCGGATATGCTGCGTCGCGCGGAAAAATCATTCCGAACCGCCTGCAATCGATGGGTGAGATTGGCTACGGCTTCGTCGCCGATATGATTCGCGGAACCGCCGGTGAAGAAGGCCTACGCTTCTTCCCATTCGTTTTCACGCTCTTCTTCTTCATTCTGTTCGCAAACATGATTGGAATGGTGCCTTACGCGTTCACAACAACCAGCCATATTGTCGTGACGGGTTTGCTGTCACTTCTGGTGATCGCCATCGTGGTCGCTTTTGGGCTTTGGAAAAACGGCCTGAAATTCTTCGGACTGTTTGCGCCGTCGCTTGGGGACATGAACATAATCGGGAAAGCCGTCGTCTATGCGATCTTGATCCCGATTGAAATTATCTCTTTCTTAGCGCGTCCTTTGACCCTTTCATTGCGCCTTTTTGCAAATATGTTGGCGGGCCACATCTTGCTGAAATTGTTTGCTGGGTTCGCTGTTACAGGCATCACCGCAGGCGGCATCGGCCTGGTCGTCGCGCCACTCGCTTTCACAATGGGCGTTGCGCTAAATGCTCTGGAATTTCTTGTCGCCGGTCTGCAAGCCTATGTGTTTGGCATCCTGACCTGTGTCTACCTTAACGACGCTCTACACCCGTCACACTAAGGAGCTGTAATCACTGCGGCTATTTAGCCGTGCTGTTTCATCTTGACGTGCCCCTCCGAACACGCTTCACGGGGCGCAATTCGAATTAACGGACTTCCCAAAGGAGATTCTCATGGAAGGCGATATCACTCTCGGCCTAAAATATGTCGGTGCTGGACTAGCAACACTCGGCATGATCGGTGCGGCTATTGGTGTTGGTAACATCTTTGGTTCATTCCTGGATGCTGCGATGCGTAACCCATCCGCTGCTCCGCAGCAGACTGGTAACCTGTTTATCGGCATGGCGCTTTCAGAAGCGCTTGGCATTTTGTCATTCCTCGTCGCGATCTTGATCCTGTTTGTTGTCGTCTAAGACACTTACAAACTTCAAGACCATAAGGACCGGATAAGGCCATGCTACCGATCACCATCGCTGCAGACGCTGCGCAAGCAGCATTTCCGCCGTTTGAAACTTGGCACTTCCCATCCCAGATCTTCTGGTTGGCAGTGCTGTTCGGCGGCTTATACTTTATCCTGTCCCGCTTCATTCTACCCAGCATTGGCAATACGCTTGAGCAACGCGAAAGCTCTATTGCCGATGATCTGGACGAAGCAGCCCGTCTAAATGACGAAGCCGTCGACGCGCAGAAAGCAGTCGAAGTTTCGATCGCCAAGGCCCACGGCAAAGCCCGCGAAACCGCGGACAAAGCTCGGACCAAGATCGACAAAGAGATCGCAGCAGAAACCGCCAAGGTGGACGCTGAGGTCGACAAGAAACTCGCTGAAGCAGAGACTCGTATTTCTGCCCTTCGCGCGGATGCTATGAAAAGCGTCGAGTCAATCGCCAGCGATGCTGCTGCGAGCGTAATTGGCAAGTTTGGCAGCAAGGCTGGCAGTGCAGACGTTTCGACGGCTGTGAAGTCCGCTCTGAGAGAAGGATAACACCCATGCGCTTTGCAATTCTCTCAACCGCTCTGATCTTTGCCCCACTGGCTCACGCCGCAGGTGACGAGAAAGTCGCTTGGTATGCAGATCCAACCACGGCCACAGCAATGGCTGCGTTGATCGCATTCCTTCTCATCGTTTTCTTTGTCGGTGGCTTCAAGCTTGTCCTATCGAAGCTCGACGAACGCGCTGAAGGCATTCAAAACCAAATCGACGAAGCCCGCGCGCTTCGCGAAGAGGCAGCGAAATTGATGGCTGACGCCAAGAAGAAAGCCAAAGAAGCTGATGCTGCAGCTGACGACATTATCAAACGCGCCAAAGCAGACGCTGATGTGATGATGAAGCAAGCTAAAGCGGATCTGAAATCGAAAGTGGCTCGCCGTGAGGCACAAGCAGAAGCACGTATCGCACGTGCTGAAGCGGATGCGGCTTCAGAGGTTCGCCGCGTGGCAGCAGACGCCGCGACAGAGGCAGCTCGCTCTATCCTGTCAGGTGCGAATGAAACGGACGATTTGTTCGACAAAGCGCTCGGTGAAATTGACAATCGCTTGAACTAGGCGCGGCGCTTTTCAACCCAACGAAATATGAGCCTGCTCGTTTGAGTGGGCTTTATTTTTGCTTGGCTTTGTAAGGTCTCTTCTCGCGCGCAAAGACCGCACGCATCAGCCAGTTCGGCGCGAACCGTTCAACTCGCGGATGACGATCCAAAACACCTTCCATCCAGCGACGTCCCCAGAGCGAGTTACGCCCAAGCAAGGCTACGCCAAGGATCCCGATGGGTAGACCGATTGGCAAAAGCGGCGTCACAAACGCAATCGGAATCGAAATCGCAATCAGAGCGAGGCCCAGCAAAGCGAAGGCTTGGCGAACCAAATTCCGCACACTCGACCCAACAACCCCTAAGGGAGCTGCGGCGGCTGACTGTTTGAGCCGCTCTTTGTCGAAGGGGGAAGATCCGTCTGGCATTCTGTCTAATATGGTCCGTAAGTTTCTGGTTCCAAGGGAAGTTAACTGAATTACGACTCTGGCAAGAGTGAGGCACTTTGCATACACATATTCCGTTGAAATGACGTGAATTTCATTGAGTCGTTTCACCTAGAACACAGTGAAGGATGCGCCTTGCAGCTAAAGTCTGTCCAAGCCTTGCGCGGTATAGCGGCGATTCTCGTAATGCTGTCCCATTTGCATGGGGTAGAAAACCGCTATTCAGAGGGCTCACCGATCCTTTCATCCGCCTGGTTGGCGGGCGTTAGCGGCGTTGATTTGTTCTTTGTGATCTCTGGCTTCATCATGGTCTGGGTCGCGGGCGACATGCGCGCAGGCTGGCGCAGTTCTGCGGAGTTTATGTTTGCTCGCATTACTCGCATCTATCCGGTTTGGTGGCTGTTCTTGGGATTGATGTGCTTCTATTTGCTATTTTCATATGGCGTTCCATGGGACTCCGAAGCCCTCACCCAGCAAGGTATAAGCGGTGTTGAGCATTTATTTAAATCCATTTTCTTGATCCCGCATGATGCATTTCCCGTCCTACAACTCGGCTGGACCCTGATTCACGAGATGTGTTTCTACCTTGTTTTCGCGCTGATCTTGTTACTCCCCCAGAAACACCGGGTTCCGGCTTACTTTGTTTGGGCGCTCGTCATCTTTGCGTCCATCTCCGCTCAGATAACGGGATTTTATGCAGACTCGCTTTTCAGCGTGGCGCTCTTCCCCATGAGTCTGGAGTTTTTGATGGGCGTAGCCGTCGGGCTCGCCCTCAAGAATCACCAGCACGCCTATCGTGTCCCAGCGCTTGCGGCAGGGTTGATCTGGCTCATAGTCGCCGTCCTAACAGTAGATTTCTCCAACTTAACGAACGCACTCGCAACGCAAAGAACCTTTGCCTTTGGCCCGGCATTCGCGTTAATTATTTACGCTCTGGTAGCGATGGAACAGAAAAACGAAAATACGCGCTTCATCTCTGGTTCGTTGGTCCGCCTAGGCGATTGGAGTTACTCGCTTTACCTCAGCCATATCCTCATTATCAGCACTTGCGCCCGCGTTTTCTTCCCAATCTTTGGCGGCCCCGGACCGATCGACAATATCGCCTTCTTATTCCTGGCCAGCGCTTCGGCGATCATGTTCTCGGGTCTGAGTTACACGCTTTTTGAACAGCGCGTGGCAAGAGCGGCGCACGTCCTACGTCAAAGATACTTCCCAAAGGATTCCATAGGGCGGGCCCCCGTGTGATCTAACTGAGCGCGGCTAAAACTGTCTCAGCGTCTCAATCTTTTACCTGTGCCTTGAATCTAAAACTCATACGGTGAACACCCGAGTTTCTTCAGGAGTTGGCACATGAAGCAGTTGCATTCCGTCCAAGCCCTTCGCGGGATCGCAGCTTTAGCTGTTTTTCTCGCACACTTATTTCACTATGAAGCGGGACATGCGGGGCGCGAGGTTTTGCTGACCAATGCCTTCATCTATGGCGTTTCTGGCGTCGATCTCTTCTTCGTCATCTCGGGTTTCATCATGGTTTGGGTCGCCGGAGACCTGCCTCGCGGTATCGCCAGCGCGCGGGGCTTTCTGCTCGCGCGCATCACCCGGATTTATCCACTTTGGTGGCTCTTCGCGAGCGTGATGGTGGTATATTTGTGGATCTTCCGAGGAGTGCCATGGGAAGCTGCTCGGTTAGATCCTCAAGACCTGGACGGCGTTACGCATCTAATCAAATCCTATCTCCTTTGGCCACAAGCTGATCACCCGGTGCTTGGCGTTGGCTGGACCTTGGTCCATGAGATGTATTTCTATCTCGGCTTCGCGTTGCTTCTGTTTTTATTACCTGCGCGGTCGCGGCTCTTGGGCGTCATCTCTTGGGGTGGCCTGCTCTTGATCGCCGCTTTTTTAGGCCTGAGCGATGGTTTCGGCACCGAGCTTGGAAAGCTAATCTTCCACCCCCTCACATTCGAGTTCGTTTTGGGGGCCTTGGTTGGATTTATGATCAAAGCCGGATGGCATAAATTTGCGGTGACCTCATTTATACTCGGCGTATCCGGCTTTTTGATTGGTCTATTTTTGATCGCCGAAATTGATAGTGGCGCGATTTTCGCGCCGCTCGCATCGCCGCCGTTTTCCGGGGCGTGGACACACGTCCTGCTCTTCGGCATACCCACTGCTTTATTGCTGTACGGTGTGGTCGCTTTAGAGCTGCAAGAAAAACTCAGACCGTTTTTGCCCAAGGCCTTGGTGAATATCGGTGATTGGAGTTACGCGCTCTATCTCTGTCACTCGCTCACGGTCGCATTTGTTGGCCGCATCACATATGGCCTGATCGGATCGGACCAAATCTGGAAGGTCGGCCTGTATTTGGCCAGCACGACGATCGCCACTTTTATCATAGCCGCCTTGTCATATCACTGGTTCGAGCGACCGGTGATCCGATTCTTCAGGCAATGGCGTTCTCCGCCGCCGCCCATTCAAGACTCAGAATGAGAGGCAGCGGTTTAACGCCTATTCCGCAGCAATAGCTTCGGGCGCTGGTGGTGCCCACTTCAAGACTGGCTTGCGCGCCGCTTGCGTTTCATCAAGACGCTTCATGGGTGCAAAATACGGTGCACCTTTCATAGCCTCATCACCGTCTGCCGCCCGTGTCGCGACACCTGCCAGCGCATCACAGAACCGATCAAGTTCCTGCTTGCTCTCGGTCTCTGTCGGCTCGATCAGCATCGCGCCATGCACCACGAGTGGGAAATACATCGTCATCGGGTGATAGCCCTCATCGATCAACGCCTTGGCGATGTCGATCGTCTCGATCCCATCCGCCGTGAAGGCGTCCGAGAACAAAGCCTCATGCATGCAATAGCCTTCAAAGGCCGGTGTCATGACGCTCTTAAGGCGCGCTTGAACATAGTTGGCGTTGAGCACAGCGTCTTCGGCAACCTGTTTCAGGCCATCGGCGCCGTGGCTCAGCATATAGGTGAGCGCGCGGACGAACATGCCCATTTGGCCATGGAAGGCGATCATCCGGCCAAACGCTTCAGACGCCTCGCCTTCTATATGCTCGATCAGGCGGAACCCGTCCTCGTCTTTGACGACATAGGGCACCGGCGCATAAGGCGCCAAGGCCTCGGAGAGCACAGTCGGACCAGACCCTGGACCGCCGCCGCCATGGGGCGTCGAGAACGTCTTGTGCAGGTTGATGTGCATCGCATCGACGCCAAGATCGCCCGGGCGCACCCGTCCGACAATCGCGTTGAAGTTCGCGCCATCGCAATAGAAATAGCCGCCCGCCGCATGGATCAGATCGGCAATCTCTTTGATATCGGTCTCAAACAATCCGCACGTGTTGGGATTGGTCAGCATGATGCCCGCAATGTCGTCTGTGGCCTCAAGCTTGGATTTGAGATCTGCTATATCAACCCGGCCGCGAGCGTCGGCTTTGATCTCATCGACCACGAAGCCGCATTGGATCGCGGTCGCTGGGTTTGTCCCATGGGCGGAGGCCGGCACCAGGACGCGCTTGCGTGTATCGCCCTCGCCGCGCGCGATCAGCGCCTGACGGATGGCGAGCATGCCGCAAAGTTCGCCATGAGCGCCGGCTTTCGGGCTCATCGCTACAGCCGGCATACCTGTCAGAGTTTTCAGCCACGTCGCGAGCTCATCGATTAGCTCCAGCGCGCCTTGCACCGTGCGCTGCGGCTGCATCGGGTGCACATCGGCAAAGCCAGGCATCCGCGCCGCTTTCTCATTCAGCCGTGGATTATGCTTCATCGTGCAGGAGCCGAGCGGGAACAGCCCAAGATCGATGGCGTAATTCTTCTGGCTGAGCCGCATATAGTGGCGCACGGCTTCAGGCTCAGACAAGCCTGGAAGCCCTGTATCTTGCGCGCGCGTGACCCCGCCAAGACGAGACTTACGACCTTTTGGTGTCGGCAGATCGACTCCGGTTTTGTCCGGTGAGCCAACTTCAAAGATCAGATCTTCGCGTTGCTGCAGGCCCTTCGAGCCAGAGATGGTTTCGCCGCCGCCCGGAAGAGCAGAAACGGGAGTGGTTGGACGTCCGATTGATTGCATACCCATCAGATCACCTCCTTCAGCGCCGCCGCATAGGCCGCGATATCGTCTTGTGTTGTGCACTCTGTCGCCGCGGCGATGATGACATTGCCCATGCCGCCCTCTGGCAGCATCCGGCTGATCCGCACGCCGCCAAGGATGCCGCGCTCATCCAGCATGGCGAGGACCGCTTCGGCATCGACCGGCGTCTCAAACGCGAACTCGTTGAAGAAGCGTGGGGTCAGGATATTGACGCCCGGCACCTCGTCCAACGCGTCGGCCAGATCACAAGCGGCTTCATGATTAAGCTCTGCGAGCTGTTTAAGCCCTTTGCCACCGAGCAGGGTCATGTGCGCAGTGAAGGCCAAGGCGCAAAGCCCGGAATTTGTACAGATATTTGACGTCGCCTTGTCCCGGCGGATGTGCTGTTCGCGGGTCGAAAGCGTCAGCACGAAGCCGCGCGCACCGTCCGCATCTACAGTCTCACCACAGAGGCGCCCCGGCATCTGGCGGACCAGCTTTTGCGTACAGGCGAAGAGCCCAACATAGGGTCCGCCAAAGGTTAGTGGGTTGCCAATCGATTGGCCTTCGCCGACCGCAATGTCTGCGCCCATTTCTCCGGGCGGTGTGACGAGGCCGAGCGAGACCGCTTCGGTGAACACGCTGACCAGCAGCGCTTTCTTCTCATGCGCGGCATCGGCGACCGGGGAGAGATCCGTGACCGTGCCGAACACGTTTGGCGATTGCCCGATCACGCAAGCGGTTGCGTCATCGACATTGCTAGCTAACTCAAGCTCGCCATCGATCGCAGGCGCGAGTTGCACGACTTCGATCCCTTGCGCTTCGCAGAGGAGACGCGTCGCTTCGGCATAATGAGGATGCAAGCCGCCCGACAGAACAACTTTCTTGCGACGCGTGACGCGGCACGCCATCACCGCCGCTTCGGCGCAGGCGGTCGAGCCGTCATACATGCTGGCATTGGCGACATCCATCGCGGTCATCGCCGCGACTTGAGTCTGAAACTCGAACAAGGTCTGGAGCGTGCCTTGGGCGATTTCTGGCTGATACGGCGTGTAGGTGGTCAGGAACTCAGAGCGCTGGATGATCATGTCCACGCTGGCCGGCACATGGTGCTTATACGCCCCTGCCCCAACGAAGAAAGGTCCATCGCTGGCCGTCGTGTTCTTGGCGGCCAGGCGCGCCATGTGGCGCTCAACGGCGAGTTCGCCCTGATGATCGGGCAGCCCTTTGATCTGTCCATCCAGACGCGCGCTTTGCGGCACGTCTTCATAAAAATCATCAACCGATGCCGCACCGATCGTGTTCAGCATTGCTGCACGATCTTCCGGCGTGAGGGGGAGGTATCTCATGCTCAGGTCTCCAGGTTCATTTGCGATGCCAGCCGTTCAGCCGGGGCATCTTGTTTCATCAGATCAGACACGACACCTGCGCGGTCTGACGCGGTTTTGTTTTGGCTCAGCTTGCGCACACCGCGGAGCTCAGTGACCTCGATTTCGAAGGCGACGATCGCGTTGGCGAGCTTGTCGATGTACGCCTCAGGCGCGTCGTCGACGCCCCATGGCGCGGCCCGCTCCGCTTCCATTTGATCGGAAAGCGCCGATACGCTGGCGCGAATCTCGCTGAGGTCTATTTTGAACGATAACTGCCCCCGTGCTTCGGCGGCGATATAGTTCCAAGTCGGCACGACGCGGCCATGCTCTGCTTTGGACGGGTAAGCCGACGCCGAGACATAGGCGTCATCGCTGCGAAACACTGCGGTGACACTCGGCGTATCGCCTTGCAGGTTCTGCCAAAACGCATTCGCCCGCCCGACATGCCCAATCAGGCTTGCGCCATCCTCGCTCCACACCAGCGGCACCACAGCGACGATCGGCCCGTCAGGACCGTTCGCAGCGATGGTTGCTAGCGGGCTTTGCGCAATGATCGCGCGCGCCGCTTGCTGATCGGTGTAGAAGACTGAGGATGGGTGCATCGATTAGAGGCCCTCGCAGAAGGTCTTGTAAGCGGCGGCATCCATTAGGCCTTCAAGCTCGCCTTTGTCGGACAGGGTGAGCTTACAGAACCAGCCCTTACCCTCCGGGTCTTCATTGACCGTCTCAGGCGCATCGGCGAGATCGCCATTCCCGGCCGTGACTTCACCGCCGACCGGGGCATAGACATCGGACGCGGCTTTGACACTTTCGACCACCGCCATGTCATCGCCTTTGCCAAAGCTGGTGCCAGCCTCTGGGACTTCGACGAAGACGACATCGCCGAGCTGTTCAGCGGCATATGCGGTAATTCCGATTGTGCCCGTGTCGCCGTCAACGGCGATCCACTCATGGTCTTCTGTAAAATAGGTACTCATCTCTCACCCCGTTAGCGTTTGTAATTTGGTTGAACGAATGGCAGCGCGCAGACTTCTGCCGCACGCGCTTTGCCCCGGACCATCAGGTCGATTTTGGTGCCAGGCGCTGTCAGATCATTGCGGACATAGCCCATGGCGATGGGGCGATCGACGCTTGGGCCAAAGCCGCCCGACGTGACAACGCCAACGCGCTCACCATTGATGTGGATTTCAGTGCCCTCGCGAGCCGGCGCACGTTCGAGCGGCTGGATGCCAACGCGCTTTTCAGCTGGGCCTTCTGTAAAGGCTTTCATGATGCGCTCGGCGCCAGGAAAGTCTGCGCGTTCGCGGCGAGATTTTTGGATAACCCAACCGAGATCGGCTTCCACCGGATCACGGGTTGCATCCATGTCGTGACCGTAGAGACAAAGTCCTGCTTCCAGACGGAGACTATCGCGAGCGCCAAGGCCGATCGGTTTGACGCGATCATCTGCGAGAAGCGTGCTCACCAGATCCATACCGTATGCATTGTTCGGCAAAAGCAGCTCATACCCATCTTCCCCGGTATAACCGGAACGCGACAGCATGATCTTCTCCTCACCCTTTTGAACGTAAGCGCAGCGCATGAATTTGAGGTCAGCCGCCTCTGGGAAGTGCTCAACCAAGACCGCTTCCGCTTTTGGACCTTGCAGCGCGACCAGCATTCGGTCGTCAGCCTTTTGAAGCATCGCGACATCGCTGAGCTGCTCTTCGATATACGCCCAGTCCTGCGCTTTCACCGCACCGTTCACGACGATGTAGAGCATGCCCTCAATGCCGGGCATTCGAGTGATGATAAGATCATCGAGGATACCGCCCTCATCGTTCAACAGAACAGAGAGACGCCCTCGTCCCGGTTTAAGGATCGCAATATTGCTCGGCACCAAACGTTCGATTGCGGCGGCAATTTTTTCATGCCCACCTGGTTCGCCCATGCCGTCTTTCAGGAACAGGAAACACGGCCCCATATGCGAGACATCGAACAGTCCAGCATGTTCGCGGGTCCAGAGATGCTCCGGCTTCACGCCTTCAAATTGAACCGGCATTTCATAGCCCGCGAACGGCACCATTTTGCCGCCATGCGCAACATGCACATCGTATAGCGGCGTGCGCTTGAGGGCTTCTGTCATTTGGTCTGCCAATTGCGGCGCCTTCCAAAGCAGGACAGCTCTCGCCGATGGCGGACCTGTGCTGCCCCCGCTGTCTTGGCGCCTGAGAGATTCCGCGCCGAACTCGGTTCGGGGCTTGCTCCTTCGGCGAGGCTACCGCGCAGCGCGCGTGCCTCTTTCCAGCGTGTTGACCCTGTTTCGGTCCATTTTGCCTGAGCGTTTCCGGGGCGGTTGCGCCTTCGGCGATCGGAAGTTCGATTCTCTCCCGAAACAGAAGTGTTACGCGTAGCTAGTCCGAATCCGGAGGGGCGACAAGCCCATTATCAGGGCAAGCATGCTGAGCTAGTCGACAATTGTGAGCGAGGACAATTCGCTAGCAATTGCTGCATAAGCATTGAGCAGATCCTCGCCGCTGGTCGCATCAAAGAAGCGGGCATCGCCACCGGCGCAATCCTTCAGGGTCGCTTTCGCAGAGCTAGGCGCTTGAAAGGCCACGGAATAGACCAGCACGCCCTCGTCACGCATCTCATCACACATGGTTTTGGCTTGGAGATTACTATCGCCGAGCGTGCTCTCATAGGCCCGATTGAACTTGCCATCCGTCATCAGGATCACAGCTTTGATCGCATTCGGCTCGGTATAACTGCGTGGCTCCGAAGCAGCAGGCCAAATCAGACCCCAGTCTGGCGCAACCAGATACCAGGACCACGCCACACCAAGATGGCCGGCAGTCCAGCCATTTGCGTTCAGCTTGTTGATCTCAGTTTCAAACTTATCGAGATCATGGGTAAGCGGTAATAGGCTTGAGTCTGGGCACGACGTCGCTTCATCGCCGACATATTTTCCAAGCTGCGGATCATCATCCTTCCAGGCGGCGGAGCCCGTCCGCTCGGACACACAGACTTTGTCCACTCCATCGCCATCTGAATCATCGCCAGGCAACCGACCGAGCGCTTCATTCCCATAGATGCCCGCATTGACCGAGGTCGAATAGCTTACAAAAGAAACCCGTACTCGGTCGCCGGTCGCATCCGTCACCAAGGTCTCAGCGGCCGTAATCGCTGCGGTTTTCAGGTCCGCCAGTTTATCGCCGCTCATAGATCCGGACACATCCAACATCATGGCAAGATCGAGCTTCGTGACATTCGCCTTCGCCGTCCCAGAGTTCGAAACGCCCATCGTGTCTTGCGTCAGAGATCCGCCAATCAGGGTGTTCAGCGTGCAATCAGAAGCGACTTGTACCGTTCCTTGATCGCGATTGATCAGAACATTTGATTCTGCGCAGGTCACATCTGAGTGGGTTGAGCCCAAGTTCGCGTTGAGAGAGTTCAGAGCAATGGTTTTGATTTCTGTATCGGTTTTGCTCGCATCCTCCAGCGCCCGCGCGCCAGCCAAAGAAGCTGCGTCAATCGCTGACTGAAGGTGATGCGAAGTCGAGATTTGGCGAGAACTATCAATCGCAAAAGAGACGACCAACAATAAAGGGACAAGCGAAATTCCGAAAATCATCGCGACATTGCCGCGGGTATTGTTTGCCCAAGACGAAAAAATATTTGCAACCACGGCACTGCCCTCGCTCCAAATCGGCACATTTGCCAATTTCGCGTGTGAGGAGAGCAATTTTCATACCATCTCGCGCTGCGGGACTTTTGTCCCGAGCGTTATCGTATTCTCCGGGGTCTGGTCTGCATTATTCGCGCCAGAGCTTTTATTCTGACAGGGCGACCTCAATGAATTCGCTGGCAATCTCTGCATAAATGTCGGTGATTGGTCGTGTTCCGTCGGCAATATAGTATCGGTCTGGAGATCCGGCACAATTCAAGAAAAGGTCTTCGGTGGAGCTCCCGGCGCTGAGCGCAACGGTGTAAATTATAATGCCCTCGGCACGCATCGCATTGCAGAGGTCCTCGGACACTGTGGGCAAGTCAGTGTAGCCATACTCCGAGCTATACTCTCGATCGAAACTGCCATCGCTCATCAGGATCGCGACTTTCTTCAGATGCGGCGTCCCATAAGCCTGCGGTTCGAAATCAGCACTTCCGCCGAAATCCACATCACTCCAAACATCTGCCCATTCAGGCGATAGCGCATACCAGGACCACATGATTCCCATATGACCTGCCGTACCCCCAGCTGAACGCCAGCCAATATCCATGGACAGGCCATTTATATGCGTTTCCAAGGCTGAAAAATCATTGGTCAGCGGCATGATTTCGGAAGATGGGCAATAGTCGGGGTAAGCCTGCACTTGCCCAACATAGGTCAAACCATCTTCTGGCTCGGCGTCGGTAAATGCCTCCGTTCCTAAGCGCTCGGTAACGCAAACTCTATGCGCCCCATCGCGCTCTGGATCATCCAACACAGCGCGCCCGGTGGCTTTGTTCCCGAACGCTCCTGGATTAACACCCGAGGCAAAGGGTACAATGGCTATGCGGACCCGGTCAGCCGTGTGCGGACCAATCAACCTTTCGGCAAATCCCGCGGCGGCGGCTTTCAATTGATCGATCGCTCGAGGCGCAACAGGAGCTCCCGCCGGCGTGATGGGCCGGCTCCGCATAGATTTTGAGACATCCAGCATCAATGCCAATTCAAGAGGGGTGAATGTCGCGACCGCTTCGGCATTTCCGCCGATTCCCATCTCTCCTTCTTCCGTCAAAACGGACGGACCAAACATGGTCGGCACGCCGCAACTTGCTTCGATCTTGATCGTTCCGGCCAACATATCAGCGCTGATATTGGGAACATCACAGTCTATATCGCCATGCAAAGATTGGATATTTGCCGTGTACGAGTCGAGCGCAATTTGTTCGACGGTGGCTTCAGTCGCGGTCGCATCATGAAGGGCGCGCGCCCCGGCGAGCGCGGCGGCATCCGCGATTGACTGCAAATGTCGCTGAGAGTTGACCTGTCGGTGGATGTCGAGCGCAAACCCGCCGCCAACCAGAACCGGAAAACTCAATACCGCGAACAAAGCCGAGATATTGCCGCGCGTGTGGCTTCGCCACACTCCTAGAAAGGGGTATTCCACGTACCTGCTCCCTCATGTGCTTCTTTGCGAAGTCACACTGCGCCCCTAGTACGTGTGGAGAGAACTTATCGTACGCGTCTAAATCAGAGCTTAGCGAAACCGATCAAATTTGATCGATCTCGCTTCACTTTGTCTATTTGATCTTGTTTGGCCCCATGAACCCAAACAAGTGGCCCGCCACTTTCCGCATTTGGATTTCTTCGCTGCCTTCAGTGATACGGTAACGCCTGTGGTGACGATAGATATGCTCGAACGGTTTGTGCCGCGAATAGCCAAGACCGCCATGTACCTGCATCGCTCGATCCGCTGCGTTGCAGCACAGGCGATTGGCACGATAGTTACACATGGACACCTTGTCGGAGAGGCGTTGCGCCACCTCCGGCTTGGTCATTTGATCCATTTCCCATGCCGTTTTGAAGATTAAGAGACGAAGCATTTCAGCCTCCGTCGCCAGCTCAACGAGCGGGAATTGAATGGCTTGATTGACCGCGAGCGGTTTTCCGAACGGCTTACGCTCACGCGCATAAACAACACTCTCATCAACGCAAAAGAGCGCCGCGCCAACAGAGCTCGCCGCTTGGCGGATGCGGTTTTCATGCACAAAGTGCTGTGCCAACGCGAGACCGCCTTCGGCAGGTCCAAACAATGCGCTCTCAGGGACCCAGACATCTTTGATCGACACGCGTGGATGGTCGGTCGGCATATTGAAGGTCCAGAGATATTCCTCAATCTTCAGGCCCGGCGCATCGATTGGAACCAGCAAACAGCTAATCCCGCGCGCATCGCCATCCTCGCCGCTGGTGCGGACAAAACACATCATGTGGGACGCCG
Organism: Henriciella sp.; assembly: GCA_039970335.1. Lineage (GTDB taxonomy): Bacteria > Pseudomonadota > Alphaproteobacteria > Caulobacterales > Hyphomonadaceae > Henriciella. The sequence goes on from JBDVMC010000014.1 coordinate 272,063, forward strand.
CATGCATCCCGGTGATCCACATCTTCTCACCATTGATCAGCCAGCCATCAACCCCGTCCCGGGTTTCTCGCACGGCGCGGGTCTCCATATGCGTGGCGTCCGAACCATGGTCCGGTTCGGTCAGGCCAAAAGTTGCTCTAAATTTTCCCTCTAAGGCATCTTGGATTAGATGCTTCTGCTCAGGCCGGGCAAAGTCGCGCAACATCAAGATCTGCGGGTAGTTTGCCACAATCGAATGCTCGTTCTGCAAGTCGTTGTGAAGGCCAAGCCCCTTGCGGGCGAGGTGCTCTCGAATGATCGCCATGGCCAGGTTTGAGCCATCCTGTCCGCCATACTCTGACGGCAATGCAAACCGGAAGTGTCCGGCTTTGTCCGCACGGCGTTTCGCCTCGGTCAGCAATTCTTCCCAATCATGGCGAGGCAGGCCGCCATTTTCAAAGTCCGTCCGCGCCCATTCTCTGCGATGGTCGAAAAAGCGGATATTGTCGTCTTGCTGCTCGAGCGGTTTGATTTCGTCTTCGATAAATTGATCGAGAACCGCCAAATAATCAGCAATCTCCTGTGGGATATCAAAGTTCATGTGCGGCCTCCTATTGATCCGGGACACATTAAATCGAGCATCAATGGCGGCAATCGGGCCCGTAGGGTCAATCTGCACGCCAATCCCAACCTTCTGCTGACGCAAACTGGCAGGTGGTTTCGCAGATATCGCACATTTGTGCGCGCTGAACGATTGACTTATTGTTCAGCGCTCATATGTTGAGTCTGTCAGATGAAAACATCGACACCGGCTATCCGCCAACGCCAATTGAAAGGTTTCCTCCCAATGATCCGCACGATTTCCGCCACCGCCGCCGCACTCGCATTTGCCGGCACTGCCTTTGCCGGTACAGCTTTTACAGCAACCCTAGAAACGCCTGTCAGTAAAACAGAGAAAGTCGTTGCAGCTAAAGCGCTTTGGAATTGTTCAGCTGATACGTGTGTCGCCGAGCTAGACCGAAAAACAGTGCGCGTCAGCACCTGTAAAAAGGTCGTAAAAGAGATCGGCAAACTCGCCGCATTTTCCAATGATCAAGAGTCGCTCTCAGAGACTGACCTTGAGCGCTGTAACGCCGTCGCAAAATCATAAGCGATTCATTCAACTCACTCTCCCTCAGGGCCGTTTCAATCGAAGCGGCCCTCTTTTTTTGCGCGACGTCAAAATTCATGACGCATGCGTCATGAAAATACTTTCGCAATCAGGGACTTATCGACTAGCCTAGGGCGATCTGAAACGCCCGACTTTGGAGACCTGCAATGACCTTAGAAGCTGTTCGCACACCGGACGATCGATTTGAAGGCCTGCCCGATTACGCGTTTGCGCCGAATTATGTCGAGGACCTTCCCGGCTATGAAGGCCTTCGCGTACATTACCTTGATGAGGGCCCAGCCGACGCAGACCGGGTGTTTCTCTGTCTACATGGCCAACCTTCCTGGTCCTTCCTCTATCGCAAGATGATCCCTGTCTTTTTGGAAAGCGGTGCACGCGTGATTTGCCCTGACTGGCTGGGCTTTGGCCGTTCTGACAAGCCTGTTGAGGACGCGGTTTACACTTATCATTTCCACCGAAGCATGATGATCGCGCTGATCGAGCGCCTCGATTTGAAGAATGTTACTCTGGTGTGCCAAGACTGGGGCGGCCTTCTTGGCCTAACCATTCCGATGGATATGCCAGAGCGGTTTACCCGCTTATTGGTGATGAACACAGCGATTGCGACCGGACAATCACCCGGCAAAGGCTTTGACGCCTGGCGCGCCTACAACCGTACACAACCCGATTTGGATGTCGGCGCGTTGATGCAACGCGGCACGTCAATTCTCACGGACGCAGAAGCCGCAGCCTATGCTGCGCCCTTCCCGGACATCACTTACAAGGCAGGCGTCCGAAGGTTCCCGGACATGGTCATGACCGCCCCAGATATGGAAGGCGTCGAGACCTCCAAGCGCGCGGGCTCTTGGTGGCGCGATGAATGGAAAGGCGAAAGCTTTATGGCTGTTGGCGCTCAAGATCCGGTTCTAGGGCCGAATCAAATGGAAGCGCTGCGCGCGACGATTGCCAACTGCCCACCTCCCCTGATGGTCGAGGATGGCGGCCATTTCGTACAGGAATGGGGCGGACCGATTGCTCAGACAGCACTGGAGCGCTGGGGGGATTTTAGCTGAGATCGTTCGCGACGACGCTTTGCGGAAGCCCCGCTTTTTCAAGCTCCGGCTTGAGGCGGCCGCTGGCCCATAGAAAATACATGCGAAAGTCGCTGATCAGTGACCAAAGCGGATGTGTGAACGTTGCTGGTCGGTTGCGTTCCACAAATGCGTGGCTCACCCACGCGAAGAAATAGCCAGCAAGCGGCATCGCTATCAGCCAAGCCCAGCGCTGTGTGACAAGCGCAAACAGCGCAATGCCAATAACCAAGCTCGTGCCGATATAGTGCAAGTTTCGCGTTTCGGGTTTGGCGTGCTCTTGCAGATAGAACGGCCAGAACTCTGCGTAATTCGCTTTTCTCTCAGACATGACAACACTCACTCTTCCGGACCTTCGTCTCTTTAGCCCTTGGCAACGAAACCGCCAAACAAAAAAGGCCCAGCCAATTGGCCGGGCCTCTCTCAATTATGTTGATCTGATCGCTTACTGAACGATGATCGTAACTTCTGAACGACGGTTCAGAGGCTCACGAACGCCGTCGCGAGTGGCTTTCGCCAGATCATTCTCACCGCGTCCATCAGCGCCGATCGCAGTAGCGTCGATGCCGCGAGACTGCAGCGCATCAGATACGACTGACGCACGACGTGCAGACAGACGTTGGTTATAAGCAGATGCACCAGATGTATCGGTGTGACCGACAATCGTTACGCCGCCAGTTGAACAATCTGCACGATCACGAATGTTCGCAATTGCCTGATCGATCACCGCAGAAGCCTGACTTGTCAGGTCCGCACGGTCCCACTCGAAGTACACAACGAACGCTTGGTTCACTGTTGAGCACGCTGCAACTTCTGCGACCTGCTGTTGAACAGGCGGCGGAGGTGGCGGTGGAGGTGGTGGTGGCGGAGGTGGTGGTGGCGGAGGTGGTGGCGGAGGCGGAGGCGGTGGTGGCGGCGGTGGTGTCGCACCAAACGCGTACCGTAGACCCAGCGTGATGCTGTGATCGATATAATCCGCATCGTAACTTACAGCTTGACCAATCTCGTTAACACCAGCGAAGGACAAGTCCTGGACGCTAAAGATGCGATAGCCGAGGTCAGCTTTCAGTCTCTCGTTCAGGCTGACGCCCATTCCGGCGAGACCCTGAACAGCGAGAGCTGTTTCATTGTCGCTGAAACCATTCGCGCCAAACACGTTCACTGGCGTACCAATGCCGTCAGTCGTGGTCGCAGCAATGTTGCGAGCAGTAGCAGAAAGACTTGCGACACCGATACCGGCACCGAGATATGGCTGGAACGTGTCTTCACGATTGAAATCGTAAAGCGCGTTGACCATCAAGTCCCATCCTTGAATGCTGCCATCGCTGTGGTCGCTATAGATGACCCGCTCAGTAGCAGCAACGATGTCAGCTGGAAAACCAACGCCGTTAATATTGTCATTTACGTCTAGATCGCCATCGCGCATTGTTAGCGCAGTTTCCAGGCGGAAGCCATTTTCGAAACCGTAACCAAGACCAAGACCGCCCAAAAGCGTGTCTTCTGTCGAAGAATTACCAGCCAATGTGTAAGGAACACCAGCTTCAGCGTCGTGATCGAGTGTGCCATCGACGACGGCACCAACATCAGCACGGCCATACCAACCGTCTTCAGCTTGGGCAACAAAACCGGTGCCGGCGAATGCGGCCACGGCGGTTGCGCACATGAGAGTTTTTTTCATACTCTTCCCCTTGTGAATGCCGTGACAACACCATTGTTTCACGACCGCAGGAACTTACGGACCATTCCGTATGTAATTGTCTCTAAGCACTTTTCTTAACAAGCGCGAGACAAGGATGCACTGGAACGACTGTTCCGCTGGTTTTTTTAGCCATGCGCGGCGTATTTGCAACAGGCCATTTCCATTCTTGTTTTCGCAGTGTCTCTATTTTGGCGAAGGCACCGGATTCACGCCAGTTTCGCCACTTTTAGTTCAAGTTTCGGCCACGTTTGGTGACGGCTTTCCGGGCCTCTTCAACGCTTTGTGCGCTCACTCCAGCGGCATGTTCAGCTGATCTTTTGATCTCTAAAGCCTTTCCTTCCCCAAAAGTTGTCGCGAATCCATCATCGATGATTCGCTTATAGCTTTTCAGCAAAACCGGATCGCACGACGCCATTTCATGCGCCATTTTAAGCGCCGCAGGGAGCAATTCATCTGCCGCATAAACCCGGTTCACCAAACCCCAGCGCTCAGCTGTTTCGGCATCCAGAAAATTCCCTGTGAAAGACAATTCCTTGGCTCGGCTAATGCCAATCAAACGGGCGAGTTTCTGACTCAAGCCCCAGCCGGGAACAATTCCGACACGCGCATGCGTATCTGCAAACTTGGCGTTCTCAGACGCCAGCAACACGTCTGCCATCAAGGCCAGCTCAAACCCGCCAGTGATCGCGAAACCGTTGATTGCGCCAATGATGGGCCACTGGAACGCCGCCAAACCAACCGCCAGATCGATATCGCCGCCATCGGCGCCGAGCGCAAATCCGGTCTGACCTGCTTCTTTAAGATCAATCCCGGCCGTGAAAGCGCGCCCGGCCCCCGTTAGAATCGCCACGCGGACGTCTGGATCTTCTGAAAGCTTCGCAAACGCGCGAACAAGTTCCGCCCGCAAAGCCTGGTTTAGCGCGTTCAAAGCGTCTGGACGGTTCAGGGTTACAATCGCCACAGGACCGTCGCGTTCTATGAGTAGGATATTCTCAGACATGCATTTCTCCAAAACTAAAGTCGAATAAGGTCAATCATTCACAAGGTCGACAATCCGCTGATAGGCGCCGCTGCCAAGCCCAATCAGCGCGATTATGCCTGCGAGGATAAAGGTAATCAGTTTGACCGGCGTCATGATCGCTTTGAGCCAGATCAGACTTTCATCACCAGATAGAATGAACAATTGGACCGTGTTTTCCACCACATCCGCTGGCACGCAAATCAAGGCTGGCAGCGCGAGCCAAGTGCCGTAGCTGCCGAAATAGCGAAACGCGATTCCCGCAAAGAAGCCGCCATAGGCGAGCGGATAGAAGTAATCGAGCGACAACGTCATCCACCAATGCGCCGACTTTTGAGCTGGCGTCATCGCGGCGACGACGCCGCGAATCTGATCTGGATCGCTGATCTCATCTATAATGTGCAGATCAAACCGCTGGATCCACAGGCCAAATGCGATGGTCAGGCCAAGAAAGGCCAAGCCCGTCCAGATAATCGTTTGTCCGTTGCTTAGAAATCCTCGCATGCCGCCCCCTATTGCTCCCCGCTCAAAATTTCAGGATCGATTCCCTGCGCTCGAATGAGGTCGGCCAGGTCGTTCCCGACCTGTTTGAGTTGGGTCTCATCAGTGCCGCGCGCGATCAGAGCAACGCCATTATCGGTCAGGCTTCGAAACCAAGGATAAGACCCAAGGCTTATGCCCTCATGCGCCGCCTCGAGATCCGCTAGCGCTTCAGCGACATTTCCTTCACGCAGACCCGCGCCGCGAACGGTCAGACTGTGGACCACTGCGCCGGTTTCCAAACGGGGCCCAATATCGTCGAGCATACCTTCAACAATTTTCGGCACCCCGGCGAGGGTGAACACATTCCCGGTTTGGAATCCGGGCGCGCCTGATACGGGATTAGCGATCAGGCTAGCGCCATGAGGAATACGCGCCATTCGACGCCGCGCTGGCGTAAATTCAGTATCCATCTCAGCATAGCGTTCGGCTAGAAAGCTCGCGACCTCTGGATGCTCGCCTATGCCAATATCAAACGCGGCCGCAATTGCATCTGCGGTGATATCATCATGCGTCGGCCCAATGCCGCCGGTCGTGAAAACGTAAGTATAGGCAGCGCGCAGCGTATTTACGGCCTCGACAATCCGCTCTTGGACGTCTGGTACAATCCGGACCTCGCGAACGGGAACACCAAACGGCGCGAGATAACGAGCGATGGTTTGCGTGTTGATATCGCGCGTCCGTCCGGACAGAAGTTCGTCCCCGATCAGACAAATGGCGGCGGTAGGATTCGTGCTCATGCCAGCTGCCTAGACCATTCGCGCTGAGGAAGCCAACCCGGTCAGGGATCTTATTCCCGCCCCAGCTGCGCCAGAATATCGGCTTTTCCGACCCTTACAGATATGCAACCGTCCGTTCGAGGAGTCCCGTCTATGATTGCAATTGGCCCATGACGACATTCGGCCCAAACGGAGAGGTGCTATCTCAGCCCAGCGCGAGCCCCGCCGCTCCCCCTGATTATTCAGTTCCGACCACGGCGAAACTCAAGCGCGTTGGCCTGGCAAGTTTTCTTTGTGGAATGGCGGCCTGCATTTTGGTGACATTGATGGGCGTGACCATCATGTTTCTTGCCTATCAGATTGCTGGCCTATTTGGGGTTCAGCTGGAACCGCTATTTTCGGATGATGGCGTCCTGCAAGGGATCGCCATGGCCACTTTAATGTCGGCAATGAATTGGTACTTTGGCTATTTCACCATACCCGCCGCTTGGATCGCAATAGCCTTCTCGCTTGGCCGGTTGCCACGCAGAGGCATCGTCCATCCCATGCCATATTATCGCTGGGGTGCGATTTGGGGCGCAATCCTAGTCGGTGGCACGACGATGATTGCAGCGTTCTTTGTCGCCTCAATGAACCCGCTTTCCGCGTTTGGGGGGCTGCTCATGGGCGCACTTATTGGCGGCGGCGCCGGTCTAATCTGCGGCGCCATCTTCCGCGGCATCGTTCGCCCAGCAGAGCAAGTGAAACGGATACAGGTCGAGGTGTTTTGAGCGCCGTCAGTCTCCCGCCCGCGATTGACCGCAATGAGGCACTGCTTTCCATGCTGCCCGAACTCTTATTAAGTCGATCGCATGCAACGACTCGCCGCCTTGCGCGCCCGTAAACGACGCCTCCAGCGCGATAAAGACTTTACCGGAGATCGGTTGTCCTCGTTTCGCGACGTGTTTTGGCGTCATGGATTGCCCGGGCTTACCCTCGGACTTTGCTTTCTGACCTTTCCAAGCTTTCGGAGTGTTTTTACCGACAGCCTATCGCGCGCCGCAACGCACCCGCTGGCTTGCGCGATCGTCTTTGTTTCCATCCTAGCGGCGCTGAATGCTTATACCTGGGTGATCGACCGACGCTGGAGTATCGCCCAAATGGGGTGGTTTCTATATCTTGGCGCGCTCTCGGTTTGGGAAGAGTGGGTTTTCAGACTTGCCTTGCCAAATCTATTGGAAGGCTTTGGCGCATCAGTATGGGCGGCGGCAATCCTCAGCGCACTTGCGTTTGGAGCGGCCCACTATTTCACCCTGCGCTGGAGATGGCATTGGTGCGTCGGGGCGTTTTTTGGCGGCCTCTATTTCAGCCATCAAATGGAACTGCATGGCGATCTTTTATGGATCGCAGCTATTCATTGGATCGCAACCTCAATTAATACGCCGCGACCACCCGGAACATCATCTTCGTCTAACGCAGATGCAAACGCAGTCTGATCTCACCCGCTTGTCGGGTTCGCCGCAAGCATAGAGCAAGACCTAAGCGACCGATCCATCACCCCGCCAAGCAAGCTTGGTTTGTTCAAAGCGTACTTCTTATCAAACGGAGGTAGGCAGTTCTGCCTTTCCGCACTACACATTGGTCAATAACAAGATCGGGGACGGACCATGAAATTCAGAAACAGTGTCGCCTGTAGTGCCATCATCGGTGCTGCCCTCATACTCGCAGCGTGCGGCAGCGAGAGTGCCACAACAACAACAGATACGGTTGATCAGACGGCGGCGTCATCGCAGCCTTCTGAGGCAGACGTCGCTCCCGCAAGTGAGACAGCCCCTGCCGCCTTGCCAACCACAAGTCTCGATCGAGACGCGCTTTTCGGCCTCGTCTCAGAGACCGTCATAGAAACCGCGCAATGCCCTTTCTTGTCTGACACCACAGCAATTGCGACGGCCCAAACAGACTATGACTTGGTGCGACGCGAAGTTTCCAATGAGGAATGCAGGTGGTCCATGAATGCAGGCTTCTCTGTGAGTGTGTCGGTTGCCTCAGCTGCGACGGCGACGCCGTTGAGAGACCGGCCCTACAATCTGGAGACGCCTCCGGTTGTCAAAGAACAATCTGGGCCAGGCAATGATGCGGTCATCTTATATGACACGGCATGGGAGACTGAGCGCCCATACGCGATGGGATTTGAGCAAGATGGGAAGCTTGTCACGATCTTTGTCACTGGCTTGGAAACGGGCCCTGCCCGCCTTACCGCCACCGCCGAAGAAGTCGCTGAAAAATTGCCAACCGCGCCGACAATAGAGAAACAGTATCGTGAGATCGTGCCGGCGCTTGAGTATTGTGAAATCTGGCCAGATGAGAGCATCGCCTCGCTGGCTCAGGCAACTCAGGAAGAAGGCCTTTACAGCGCTCTCTACGGAACTGCAGGTTGCAAGTGGAGCGGTGGATATGGTGCGAATGCGAAAGCGGTCACCTTAGGACGCTACAAACAAGGCGACACCAACCTTGAAAGAATGTTGGAACTTGGCGGCGAAACAATTTCGGATTTGGGCGATCAAGCTGTTATTCTTACGCAAGCGCCATCTGATGGCTACGCGGGTGACACCTCGATCTGGGTTGATATTGAGAGCCACCAATTCAACGTTACCGTAACAGGTACAATCTCTAACCACGCCGAAATCGCTGAGACGCTTGTAAGGAACTTGTTCTCTCGAATTTGAGCCGAGCCTTCAATTCAGTCTGGTCAGACGCAAAGTGCAGTCCGTTCTTGAACGGGCTTCACCGCTCCCTTGACGGCGCCTAAAAATCCAACCACCTGACCGCCTATGGCGAATTCAGATATACAGATTTGGACCGATGGCGCGTGTAGTGGCAATCCTGGTCCAGGCGGATGGGGCGCGCTCCTGGTCTCAGGCGGCAATCGCAAAGAGATCCATGGCGGCGATCCAGATACAACGAATAATCGCATGGAGTTGATGGCGGCGATCGAGGCGCTCAACGCGCTGAAAAAGCCCAGCACTGTGACGCTCCATACAGACAGCACCTATGTCAAAGACGGGCTAACTAAGTGGATCCATGGCTGGAAGCGCAATGGTTGGAAAACCGCCTCCAAGAAGCCGGTCAAAAACAAAGACCTCTGGCAAGCCTTGGAAACCGCATGCGATCGTCATCAGATAGAATGGGTCTGGGTCAAAGGTCATGCCGGCGATGAAGGCAACGAAAAAGCCGACGAACTTGCCCGACTAGGGTCAGAAGAAGCACGTGGGTCTTGAGGCCTGGGTTATAACGCAATTGTGAGCCTATCGCTCACCGCCGCGTGATAGGTGCGGAAGCTCAAACTTTAGGAGCCTCCCATGAGACTGATTTTAGCCGCTGCCGCCACCGCTCTCCTCGCTGCTTGCGGGCAAGCCGCTGTTCCTGCCTCCGAACGCGCCGCGGTAACCGCCCCCGCCGAAGATGTCCGCGTCCTCGCTGTGCTGAGCTATGCCGACTGGTGCGGGAGCTGCAAAGCGCTCGACCCGAAAGTCAAAGCCGTACAAGCTGCCAATTCATTTGACGGCGTAGAGTTCGCCACCATCGATTTCACAAGCCGAGATGCAGACGCATTCTTCGCGGATGCGGAAACGCTGGGCGTCGGCGACACAATGCGCTCGACCTTTTCAGAGCAGATCAAAACCGGGAGGCTTTACCTGGTCAATCTGGACACCGGCGAAGTGATCTCAACCGTCGATAAGTCGATGGATGAAGCCGCAATTACCGCCGCCATCACGGACGCCGCCGCTCTCTCATAAATTTTTTCTGAGTTTTTCTGACCTCACTGTCAGGATTTCCTCTCTCCAATCGTCTTGTTGACAGATGCTGCACTATCGCAGGATCTTTTACTCAAGACCTCTGGAGGGAGGATTTTTTATGGCTCAGTTTGTTTTGATGCTACCGCACGCCCCGGATCGCTATACCCATCTCGGCGAAGACGACTTCATGGACCTGATGAAAGACTATATCGGTTGGGTCGAAGAGATGAGCGCCAAAGGCAAATTTGTCGGCGGCGAAAAGCTGATGGATGAAGGCGGCAAGATTGTCACCAACACATCCGGATCGATCGAAGTCCATGATGGCCCGTTCGCCGAAGTCGCAGAGATTCTCGGCGGCTATATGGTGATCAGCGCGGAGGACTATGATGAGGCCGTCGAGATCGCGAAGTCCCATCCGCACATGAAGCACAATGAGACGATCATTATTCGCCAGACCGACCCGTCTGCTGACGATTGATGAGCAGCGCTTCCGACATCCACAAATTGCTGGACGAGACGGTTCGGCGGGAGCGAGGTTGGTTGATTTCCAGCCTCGTTTCCAAGCTCGGCCCGGCGAAGTTCGACCTCGCCGAAGACGTCGCCCAGGACTCGATCGTGAAAGCGCTCGCCACCTGGCCGTTCAAAGGCGTGCCAGACAATCCGCGCGCCTGGCTGCGCCGGGTGGCAGGCAATGCTGCGATTGACCGTGTTCGGCGGTCTGCTCGCGAGTTTGGTGTCGATGACGATTGGGATTTCGGGACCAGCAATGTGGATATCATCACGCCGTCATTGAGCGATCCTGAGCTTGACCTGATGGTGCTCTGCTGCGACCCGGCAATTGCGCCGCAAGACCAATTGTTTCTGGCTCTCAAAACTGTTTGCGGGTTCACGGCAGCCGAGACAGCCGCCTTGTTCTTCATGACCGAGGATGCGCTCTCGCAACGCCTCGCGCGGGCAAAACGCAAGCTTAAGGCCCAGTCTGGCGAGCTGGCCCGGTATCCAACTCGGTTTGCGCTGAAAGACCGCCTGCCGCGTTTGCTCAAGAGCATCTATTTGATGTTCGCTTGGGGCTACCTGCCCCGGCGCGGCAATGATCTGTTCCGGGAAGATCTCTGCCGAGAAGCCATTCGCCTTTCCGAAGGCCTGCTCGCTCAAACCGATGGCGAAGCCGCCGGGCACCACGCGCTGCATGCCCTGCTCCTGTTCCAAATGGCGCGGCTTCCGGCGCGCGCAGGCGGCGATGGTCAGTTACGCACTTTGGAGGATCAAGATCGAAGCTTATGGAACCGTGAGATGATCTTCGATGCCGCCCAGCAATTAGAAGCGGCGCAATCCAGCACGGACCTCACCCGCTATCATCTCGAGGCCGGGATCGCCTCCGTCCACGCCCGCGCGAACACATGGGGGCAAACCAATTGGACGGCGATTGCGCGGCTCTATGAGCTATTGGACACGCACGCTCCATCCCTCGCGGTGACGGTGAACTGGACGGTGAGTTTGATGCTAATGGGCGCAATCGAAGATGCCGAAACGCGACTGGATGCGGCAGCGACGATTCCTGGCGCTGCCACCTTTACCGGCTACCATCTGGCGCGCGCGAAACTCGCGACACTAATAGGCGATTCTCATAAGGCTCAGGCCGCCTTGCAGGCCGCTAAAACCTGCCAAACCTCGACACCTGTTGGCGCGCATATTGAGCGCGAACTCGGTCTAGCGGTTTAAGCGTCGAACCGCCCGTCTTCGATAATCGCTTCATAATCAGCATTAATTTGCGCAAATCGCATATCGATGCCGATCTTCATGGATTGGTGCGTGAAGATGTAAAGCCGATCAGACTCGACGCATTCCGAAACCCAATCCGCCACCGCGTTGGGATCGAGGCCGCCTTTGATCACCGCATCCATTTCCTGAAACCCTGGATCATCCTTGGCTTGCTCGGCGGTCACCTCGCTAGAGGGAGCGCCAAACCCAGTCGTATGGATGTTCGTGTTCACCCAGCCCGGGCAAAGAACGCTGACGCCAATCTTGTGCGGCATAAGCTCGTTCTTGAGGCCTTCAGAATAGCCGACCACCGCATATTTGGTGGCATTGTACGGGCCCATTGTACCTGGCGCGACGTGGCCAGCCATCGAGGCGGTATTGATGAAATGGCCGCCCTCACCGTGCGATTGGATCAGCGGCGTGAACACTTCGACGCCGTAGACGACGCCCATCAGATTGATGTCGACAATCCAGCGCCAGTCTTCAATTGCGATCTCCCCCGGCTGGCCGCCTAGGCCAACGCCCGCATTGTTCGCGACAATGTGGACTTTGCCGAAATGATCAATGGTCGCCTGCGCCGCCGCTTTGACCTGTTCGACATCGGCAACATCGCAAACCACAGACGCGATTTCATTGCTGTCCTTGGAGAGCTCCGCCACGGCCCGGTTCAAACCTTCTTCATCGCGATCCGCGAGCATGACGCGCGCGCCGCGTGCCAGAAATGAGCGCGCCATTGCCAGGCCTAGACCGCTTGCGCCGCCGGTGACGAACGCGACGCGTCCTTTAATATCGCTCATGTCTTAATCTCCTAAAACAAGCGGCCTGACAGGGTATTCCTGCAGGCCGCCAATACAATAAACTTACAGCATGCCTAAGCGTTGACTGTGCCCTTCATGAAGGCCGCAAGGCGCTGATTGATGATTTCGTCTGCTTCGTTCATGATCCGATCGATCAGTTCCTTACAGGTCGGGATATCGTGGATCAGGCCAGCGACCATGCCACAAGACCATGCGCCAGCATCCATGTCACCTTCCATCATGATACGCGGATAAACACCCGCAACTTCATCAATAATGTCTTCAAACTTGAGCTTGTCGCCGAGCATTTTTTCTTTCTCGATCAGACGCTCAACGGCCACATTGGTCAGCACGCGCTCAGTGTTGCGCAGTGACCGCATGACGAGACGCGTATCAAGTTCAGAAGCGTCGACGATGGCTTGCTTCACATTCTCATGCACCGGCGCTTCTTTCGTCGCGATGAAGCGGGTGCCCATGTTCATGCCTTCAGCGCCCATGGCGAGTGAAGCGACCAGTGAACGGCCATCGGCTTGACCACCTGAGGAAACGAACGGGATGTCCAGTTCATCGGCGGCACGCGGCAGCAAGATCATGTTCGGAATATCGTCTTCGCCCGGGTGACCACCGCACTCAAAGCCATCAACTGAGACGGCGTCACAGCCAATGTCCTGTGCCTTCAAAGAGTGGCGAACAGACGTGCATTTGTGGATCACTTTGATGCCCGCGTCTTTCAGATGCGGCAAAACCTGCGCCGGGTTACGACCAGCGGTCTCAACCGCTTTGACGCCGCCATCGATGATGGCTTTGACGATCGCAGGATAATCTGGCGGGTTCAGCGTTGGCAGGAATGTGATGTTCACGCCGAACGGCTTGTCTGTCATGTCGCGGCATTTTGCGATCTCATTTGCGAGATCTTCCGGTGTCTTTTGAGTCAGACCCGTGATGATCCCAAGACCACCCGCGTTCGAAACAGCCGCAGCCATTTCAGCGAAGCCTACGAAGTGCATGCCACCCTGGATAATCGGGTGCTCAATACCAAACATTTCAGTGATGGCGGTTTTCATGCGTCTATTCTCCTTGTTCTCCTCCATAATGTCGCTCAAACTGCCCCGAAACAAGTCTGACTTAGGGTAAGCGAGATGCCAATGAAGCTGTTTCTACACGGGGTTCCCGACACGCCAAGCATGTGGGATCCGCTGATTGCTGAGCTCGGCCTTAGCGCAGACGCCTACAGCGCGCCTGCAATGCCGGGATTTGTCGAGCCCGCCCCTTCCGGATTTAGCTCGACCAAAGAAGCCTATGTCGACTGGTATATTGGTGAGATCGAAAAGGCCCATGCGCAGAGCGGGCCGGTTGATCTGGTTGGCCATGATTGGGGCGCGATCATCACCGTTCGCGTCGCCAGCTTACGCCCAGATCTGGTGCGCACTTGGTGTGTCGCCAACGCCCTGCCCCATCCTGACTATAAGTGGCACAGCATGGCCCGCACCTGGCAAACGCCTGTGATGGGCGAGTTGATCATGGCGGTCACGCGAAAAGAAGCCTTATGCAAATCGCTGCACGCGCAAGGTATTCCAGCCGACCTCGCCTCAAAGGAAGCGAGCCATTGGTCACCGCATATGCGCAAAGCCATTCTGCGCCTCTACCGGTCCGCCAAGACGGCTGGCACTGAATGGTGGGACGAGACAAAAAATCTCCCCGAACGCGGCCTGGTCTTCTGGGGTGTCGACGATCCATACGTCCCGGTCGAAATCGCCGAAAAGTTCTGCACCGCAACCGGCACGAAGCTGCTCAAGCAGGAGAAGACCAGTCACTGGTCGATCATCGAGCGTGCGGATGTGTTGGCTGAGGCGTTAAAGTCGCATTGGAGTTAAGCGATAACGACTTAGGTTTGCCGAAGTCAACGCGGAGAAGTCTCAATGAAATCGTCCTCAGCACTGATCGCCCTGGCGCTCTCGATCTTGGGTCTCTCTTCTTGTCAGACGGAAACTACGTCTGGCCACATCGCCACCAAGAGTTCGATCGAACAAGCCGCTCTGGAAGTCGTTCAGAGGAGGACAGCCGCCTACAATGCGCATGATATTGACGCTTTCATTGCAACCTACGCGGATAATGTCCGGATCTACGAATACCCCGACAAATTTCTGGGCGCAGGAACGGAAAGGATGCGCGCCATATTTGGTCCGCAGTTCGCCGAAGATGATGGAACCATCGTCGTCCACCGCCAACACGCTCTTGAGCACACTGTGATCAGCGATGAGACCGTCACCTTCTATGGAACGACAGAGCACAATATCGGGATTTACACGGTGATCGACGGTCTAATTGCCGAGGTTCGCCTGGTTGAACCAGAAGAGTGACGAACTCGAAGCATCGCGCTTGAACTGATGCGGAATTAGGCCGAGTTCGCAATTGGCGAGGCCGGCGCGCCAAAACGCTTGACCCGAGCGCCATTCAATCGCGAACTAATTGCAAGTACTGACCAAACTCGCTCTCGTAACGGGGTTCACGTTGATAGACCTTTCCGCAAATGACATTGCCGACCTACCGCTGATCCCGGAAAAAACGGTGGATGGGGTCGCCGGACTGTCCGAACAAGACTTAGCGGAAACGACCCCATATATCGTGCGCGGCATCGTTAGCGACTGGCCGCTTGTCCAAGCCGGACAGGATTCTTCGGAGGCCTTGAGGGCCTATTTATTGAGCTACCATAATCAGCAACCTGTCATGGTCTCAACCGGGCCATCCGAGAACCAAGGTCGTATCTTCTATAAGGACGACATGTCCCTGAACGTCGCGATTGCGAAGTCAGGATTGCGCGAGGTTTTTGAGCGGATCGCAGCGACCGAACAGGAGGCCCAGCAAGCTTGCATCTACATAGCAGCGATTGCGATGGAAGGGTTTTTCCCCGGCCTGTCCGACCAGAATCCGCTTCAACTGGCAGGGAAGAGCGCACACGGCCGGCTCTGGATGGGCACCCGAACACGGATTGCACCGCACAATGATTCGCAGTCGAACTTTGCCTGCGTCGCTGCTGGGCGGCGGCGGTTTACGCTGTTTCCGCCCAGCGCATTTCGCGATCTTTATATCGGCCCGCTCGACAATACGCCCGCCGGGCGGCCGATCTCAATGGTCGATGTATTACAGCCAGATTTTGAAGCGCATCCTAAATATCGAGACGCGCTGAACGCGGCGAGTGTGGCTGACCTCAATCCCGGTGACGGGATCTATATCCCACCGCTTTGGTGGCATCATGTTGAAGGGCTCGAGCCGTTCAACATTCTGGTCAATTATTGGTGGCGCCAATCGCCCAATCCATTCGGGCTTCCCGAACCGGCACTGGATCATGCGATCTTAGCTTTTCGCGATCTCCCGCAGGAAGAACGCGCGTATTGGCGTGATGTCTTGGATCATTACGTGTTCGACGCCGATGCGGAGACCAGTGCTCATATTCCAGAAGGCAAACGCGGCGCCCTCGGTAAAATGACGCCGCAATTAGCAGGTGGACTGCGCGCGAAACTGAAGCGGTATTTTCAGCGCTAACAACGCCCCGGCATTCAGCTATTTGCCAAACTGGTCTGCGTCCGCAAAGGCCAGTTGAAAAGCAGGCCGCGTCTGCAATCTGTCCAAATAGGCCTTAAAGATTGGATCGCTGCATAGCCCATAAGAGCTCGCCCAAAAGACATTATATCCGGCGATACAATCAGCGGCGTTGAACATATCCCCGCAAACGAAATCATGCTCGCTGAGACGCTTCATCAGTTGCGGTTCGATCTCTGAGGTCCATTTCTTTTTGTACATCCCGACAACAGATTTTTGCTTGAAGCTGTCGGGCAGAAGATCTCGATGCAACCGTATTTGCCAAAGCATTGAGTCCATCCAACTCGCGCCGAACTGCATCATTTGCAGATAATCCGCGCGCGAGGCATTTGCGCCTGGTGTTGGCGCAAGACCTTTGTCCGGAAAGGCTTCTGCCAGCCACATCACCATCGCGCCGCTTTCCAGCATCGTCTGCATCGAACCATCGTCCCAGGTAATATCAAGCATTGGTAGATTATGGTTCGGATTCTTGGTCAGCATTTCCGGGGTCATCATCGCACCATGGATGACCGCCACATGTTCTGTTTCAAACGCGGTACCGACCACCTCGTGCAACATCCATTTCACGCGTACACTGCGGGTAAGTGGATAGTGATATAGTTTTAGCGATTTGATGCTCATCTCTTGTCCCAATATTCGGCGGCCCGGCGCGGTACTGACCAAAACCATATCCGAGAATGACATAGCGCAACGATACAAAAAAGCCCGTTCATTTCTGAGCGGGCTTTTGAAATTCGTAGGGCGACAGAAGTCTACTCTTCGATCAATTCCATTTCAGCTTCGTGACGGGCACGATCGGCAGCGCCGCGAGCACTTTCGTCGCGATCAACTAGCTCGATGACGGCGCGTGGCGCGTTGTCACCAAAACGGAAGCCAGCTTTCAGGACGCGGGTGTAACCACCTTCGCGGTCTTTATAGCGTTCACCGAAGATCTCGAACAATTTACGAACTGCAGCTTCGTCGCGAACCTTAGAGATCGCTTGACGACGGGCGTGAAGATCGCCGCGCTTAGCCAGCGTGATCAGCTTGTCCATAAATGGCTTCATCTCTTTGGCTTTTGGCAGAGTTGTTACGATCTGCTCGTGCTCAATCAGAGAAGCTGCCATATTGGCAAACATCGCCTTGCGGTGCGAGGCTGTGCGGTTCAGCTTACGATGTGCGATGCCGTGGCGCATGTTAGTCTCCTTGCGTACCCTCGCGGGTATACATTCCTATAAGTGGTCGTCGTATTTCTTGGCGAGAGCTTCGATATCTTCTGGTGGCCAATCAGGCACATCCATACCGAGGTGAAGGCCCATACCCGCCAGGACTTCTTTGATTTCGTTCAGTGACTTACGACCGAAATTCGGGGTCCGGAGCATTTCAGCTTCAGACTTCTGAATAAGGTCACCAATGTACACTATATTGTCGTTCTTCAAGCAGTTTGCAGAGCGAACAGAAAGCTCGAGCTCGTCGACTTTCTTGAGCAATACTGGGTTGAACCCAAGATCGCTTTCTTCGGTCTGACCTGGGCTCTCAGATTCTGGCTCATCAAAGGTGATGAACAGCTGGAGCTGGTCCTGCATGATGCGCGCCGCATAAGCGACGGCATCTTCTGGCGTGATTGAGCCATCGGTCTCAACCGTCAGAGTCAGCTTGTCATAGTCAAGAACCGTTCCTTCACGCGTGTCTTCGACTGAATAGCCGACACGGCGCACTGGAGAGTAGATCGCATCAACGGGGATAAACCCAATCGGCGCATCTTCTGGGCGGTTCTCAGTCGCTGGGACGTAGCCTTTGCCAGTCGCAACGGTGAATTCCATGTGCAGGTTGGCGCCATCATCCAACGTACAGATCACGTGATCTGGATTGAGGATTTTCACGTCGCCAGGCACTTCGATCTGGCCGGCTTTAACTTCGCCCTTGCCAGATGCTTTCAGGATCATGCGCTTTGGCGCATCTGAAACCATGTCGACCGCGACCTGCTTCAAGTTCAGGATGATCGTGGTGACATCTTCACGCACGCCCTGAATAGAAGAAAACTCGTGAACAACGCCATCAATCTGAACGCCGGTAATCGCGGCGCCTTGAAGAGACGACAAAAGAATGCGGCGCAGCGAGTTGCCGAGCGTCGTGCCGAAGCCGCGCTCTAGAGGCTCTACGACAAGCTTGCCAATCCGGTTGGCATCGCGGCCACCTTCAACCGTAGGACGGTTTGGGCGGATTAGCGCTTTCCAATTGCGGTCGTTTACGATGATATCTTCGGCTTCGGTCATGCTCAGCCTTTCTGTAAATTCAAATCAAAAAGGGACTATACGCGGCGACGCTTAGGGGGGCGGCAACCATTGTGCGGGATCGGAGTCGTGTCACGGATCGCTGTGACGGTCAGGCCTGCGGCCTGTAGAGCGCGCAAAGCACTCTCGCGACCAGATCCTGGTCCACGAACGTTCACTTCGACGGTCTGCATACCATGTTCCATGGCTTTCTTTGCAGCGTCCTCAGCAGCCACCTGAGCGGCATAAGGCGTAGACTTACGAGATCCCTTAAAACCCATCGTGCCTGAAGAAGACCAAGAAATGGCATTCCCTTGAGCATCCGTGATGGTGATCATCGTATTGTTGAAGCTTGAGTTCACATGCACAACACCGGAAGAAATATTCTTACGGGCGCGGCGAGCAACGCGGGTAGGCTGACGGGACATCTCTCGACCTATTTCTTCTTGCCGGCAATCGGCTTGGCTGGGCCCTTACGGGTCCGAGCGTTTGTGTGCGTACGCTGACCGCGAACCGGCAAGCGCTTACGATGACGGAGACCACGGTAGCAGCCTAGATCCATGAGACGTTTGATGTTCATAGAAACTTCACGGCGAAGGTCACCCTCAACCATATAGTCGCTATCAATCGTTTCACGGATTTTGATAACTTCAGCATCAGACAGATCTGCAACACGGCGCTCTGAAGCGATGCCGATTTTGTCACAAATCTCGTCAGCTTTGGCTGCGCCAATGCCATGAATGTAGCGCAGCGCGATTGGAACGCGCTTGTTCGTCGGTATATTGACGCCTGCAATACGGGCCAAAGCCAGTCTCCTAATAGTTCAAAAAGAAAGCCGCAGTTCGCACAGCAATAAAATTGCTGCCGCTTGCAGACTCAACCTCTTAACGAAGTGCGTCGTTATAGACGCAAGAATGGGCACGTCAACCACTGAATCAGCGGCTCACGCAGGTTCAAACAGCCTCTTTCAAAGCCGCGTCGATTCCAGCACTTACCTCATCAATTTCGGACATGCCGTCAACCTCGCGAAGGATCCCTCGCTCAGCATATATCGGCACCAATGGGGCAGTATCTGCGTTGTATTTTTCCAGCCGCACAGAGAATGTCTCTGGATTATCGTCCTTGCGGCCCTGCTCTTCAAAGCGCTTGGTCACGCGGCTCAAAAGCGCCGCTTCATCAACCACCAAACGGATGACCCGATCGACTTGCGATCCGCGGCTTTTGAGCAGCTCGTCGAGCGCCTCAGCCTGACCAACCGTACGCGGGAAGCCGTCATAGATAAATCCGGCGGCGCCTTCATTCGTTGTCAGTTGATCATCGATCAAAGCGATGACGATTTCATCGGACACCAAAGCGCCCGATTCGAGGATCGCTTTGACTTTGTCACCGAGCTCAGAACCGGATGCGACGGCGGCCCGCAGCATGTCTCCGGTAGAGAGTTGAATATAGCCTCGTTCTGCGACGAGCTTCTTGGCCTGCGTGCCTTTTCCGGCTGCTGGCGGTCCAAACAGGATCAGGTTCATTTCTTACGCTTCCCTCCCAGACGCGATTTCTTGATCAAACCCTCATATTGGTGAGCAATCAAGTGCGATTGAATCTGTGTCACCGTATCCATAGTCACTGAAACCACAATGAGAAGACTTGTCCCACCGATATAGAATGGGATGCCCGGCACATAGCGGCGCAGGATTTCCGGCATCAAACAGACGAAGACCAAATACACCGCGCCGATCGTTGTCAGGCGCGTCAGAACATAATCGAAATAGGCGGCCGTGTTCTTGCCCGGACGGATGCCGGGAACAAACCCACCGTACTTACGAAGGTTGTCCGCCGTCTCTTCCGGATTGAACATGATCGAGGTGTAGAAGAAGGTGAAGAACGCCACCAACACACCGTAGGTGATGATGTAAGTCCAACTGCCTGGAGAGAACGCTGTTGCGATCCAGGCCACCATGCCGCCATCAGCCGCCGCAGCTTCTGTGCCCGCAGTGGTTCCACTCATAAACCCAACCGCCGTCAGTGGCAGCATCAGAATCGCAATCGCGAAGATTGGCGGGATCACGCCGGATGTGTTGAGCTTCAGCGGCATGAACGAGCTCTGCCCTTGGGCCGCCTGGTTCGCCGCTTGCTGGCGTTTCGGATACTGGATCAACACGCGTCGCTGTGAGCGCTCGATAAACACGATGAAGACTGTCAGGGCAATGATCAAAGCTGCGATGCCGACAATAAACACGACATTGATGCCCTGCTCTCTTGAGCCACTAAACAGGTTGAAGATCGCGCGTGGCATCTCTGCGATAATGCCGGCGAAGATGATCAACGATATCCCGTTACCAACGCCGCGCGCGGTAATCTGCTCACCCATCCACATCAGGAACATTGTACCGCCCGTAAAGGTGGTCACAGCTGTCAGCACGAAGAACCATTGAGGCATGCTGTCATAAGCAGCGCCGGAAAGGCCCATCGAAATGCCGAAACTTTGCACGACCGCAAAAGCCAGCGTCAGATAGCGGGTATACTGGTTGATCTGCTTGCGGCCTGATTCGCCTTCTTTCTTGAGCTTCTCAAGCGAGGGAACAGAAGACGTCATCATTTGAATGATAATCGAGGCCGTAATGTAGGGCATCACGTTCAGGGCGAAGATACTCATCCGCTCAATCGCGCCGCCCGCAAACATGTTCATATTGCCCAGCATGCCTTCTGACTGGCTGGCGAAAAGGCTCGCGAACTGGTCCGGGTCTATGCCTGGCAGAGGGATATAAGTCCCAAGCCGGTACAAGAACAAAACAAACAGGGTGAACAGAATGCGATTCTGGAGCTCTTTCGCTTTCGCGAAGGATCCGAAATTCATATTCCGTGCGAGTTGTTCAGCTGCTGTGGCCAAAGGGGGGACTCCTTCTCCCGAAAACACTTTCGCCGCCAAGATTGGCGGCGAAAGCTGATTTGTGAAGACGTTTAGTGGAAAAAGCTAGAGGATTATTCTGCTTTTTCTGTCCGGACAGGACCCGTCAAAGTGACCGTTCCGCCCGCCTTCTCAATTGCTTCGACCGCGGCTTTACTGGCGCCCGTCACTGTAATCTTGACCTTTTTAGGCGCTGTGCCCTTGGCCAGGAGGCGTACACCGTCGCGAACGCGGCGAATAACACCCGTTGCAACGAGGTCAGCTTCAGTGATCTCTTTTTTGACGTCCAGCTTACCTGCTTCGATCGCCTTAGACAGAATGCTGAGGTTCAACCAAGCATGGTTTTTCGAGTTGCGGGCTGTGAAGCCACGCTTTGGCAGACGCATATAGATCGGCATCTGGCCGCCCTCGAAGCCATTAATGGCAACACCTGAGCGAGACTTTTGACCTTTGACACCACGGCCACCGGTCTTGCCTTTGCCGGACCCAACGCCGCGACCAACACGGTGGCGGTTTTTCGTGGATCCTGCTGCAGGAGAGAGTTCGTTGAGTTTCATCGGTCTATGCCTCTACGACTTCAACAAGGTGAGAGACCTTGTTGATCATGCCGCGAACGGCTGGTGTATCTTCCAGCGTACGGGTACGGCCAATCTTATTCAGACCAAGGCCGACCAGTGTTTGACGCTGATCTGGTGCGCGACGGATCGGGCTACCGGTCTGACGCACTGTGACGGTGGCTTTTGCTTTTGCCATAGGTCAGATCCTTTTCTTTAAGCGTCTGCGACTTCGGCCATGCCAGCTTCAGAGGCGCCATCGGTACGACGACCGACAATGTCCTGAACTTTCAGACCGCGTTTTGACGCAACTGAACGCGGGCTCGCCTGATTGACGAGCGCGTTAAATGTGGCGCGAACCATGTTGTACGGGTTGGAAGAGCCGATTGACTTACCAACAACATCCTGGATGCCCAGAACTTCCATAACGGCACGCATTGGACCACCGGCGATCACGCCAGTACCGGGAGGCGCTGCACGGAGGACGACTTTACCTGCACCCCAACGGCCACGGCCATCATGGTGTAGCGTACGACCTTCGCGAAGTGGAACGCGAACCATGTTGCGTTTCGCTTCTTCGGTTGCCTTACGGATCGCTTCAGGAACTTCGCGGGCTTTACCCTTGCCGAAGCCTGCGCGGCCCTTTTGGTCACCGACTACGACGAGCGCAGCGAAACCAAAATTCTTACCGCCTTTAACAGTTTTGGCGACGCGGTTGATACCGACCAGTTTGTCGACGAATTCGCTTTGCTCTTCGTCGCGATCCCGGCGGCGGCCGCGGCCTCTACCTCTATCTTCAGCCATGGTGACTCTCCTAGAACTTGAGTCCGCCCTCGCGGGCGGCATCTGCCAGGGCTTTCACCCGGCCATGGAACACATATCCGCCGCGATCGAAGACAACGTCTTCGACACCGGCTTTTTTAGCGCGCTCAGCAACCGCTTTACCGACTTTTTCAGCCGCTTCGATGGTGCTGGTAGATTTCAGGCCCTTACGCACATCTGCTTCCAAAGTGGAGGCAGACGCCAACGTAACACCATTCTCGTCATCAATGATTTGAGCCGAGATGTTTTTACCGGACCGTGCAACCGACAAACGCAGCTTACCTTCCGCAGACTTGCGGAGCTTGGTACGAGCGCGTTGCTGGCGACGCAGGAATTTTTCGCGAGACGTCAACATGACTACTTCTTCTTGCCTTCCTTACGGCGGACATATTCGCCCTCATAACGGACACCCTTGCCTTTATACGGCTCTGGGCGGCGATAATTACGGATCTCAGCCGCAACCTGACCAACAACTTGCTTGCTTGGTCCTGAGATTTCAATCTCAGTCGGTTTTGCGCATTTGATCGTAATGTCGGTAGGGGCCTTATAGATGACGTCATGGCTGAAGCCGAGCGCCAGTTTAAGATCACTACCTTGCATTTGTGCACGATAACCAACACCAACGAGTTCGAGCTTTTTGGAGAAGCCTTCAGCCGCACCCTGAACCAGGTTCGCAGCATTTGAGCGGCTTGTGCCCCACAAAGTCCGCGCACTTGGATCAAGCGCTTGAGCGAAAGTCATCTTCTTGCGGCCCTTCTCGTCATTGGCGCGAATTTTCTCTTTCGCAGCCGTGACGATATCGTCGCGTGGGTTGATGCGGAGTTCTGTGCCTTCAAGCTCCGCTGAAATCAGATCAGGAAGCTCCATAGAAAGCTCACCCTTGGGGCCTTTTGCACGAAGCATCCGGCCGTCAACTGTAACCGTCGTGCCTGACGGGACAGAAATTGGAAGTTTGCCAATACGAGACATATTCGTTCAACCTTCCCTTAGAATACGCGGCAAAGAATTTCGCCGCCAACATTCTCAGTGCGTGCAGAATTATCTGACATCACGCCCTTCGAAGTCGACAGGATAGAAATCCCGAGACCGTTACGAACCAGTGGAATATCACTCTTCGAAGAGTAAACACGCCGACCTGGCTTCGACACACGACGGATCTCAGCGATCACCGGCGTTCCATCGAAATATTTCAGTTCAATCTCGATATGCTTGTGACCGTCTTTTTCGATCTCGGTATAGCCACGGATGTAGCCTTCACCTTGAAGCACTTCGAGGACTCGCGCCCGTAATTTAGAGGCCGGTGTTACGACCTTGTCCATGCCACGCATTTGCGCGTTACGGATACGGGTCAGCATATCACCGAGGGGATCAGAAATAGCCATAATATCCCTCCTTACCAGCTAGACTTGACGAGGCCCGGGATCTTACCGAGTGAGCCAAGCTCACGCAGTGCGATACGGGACATTCTGAGTTTGCGGTAGTAACCGCGCGGACGACCAGTGACTTCACAACGGTTGCGCACTCGGTTTGGCGCAGAGTTGCGAGGAAGTTCAGCCAATTTCAGACGCGCTTTGAAACGCTCTTCATTGGACAGCTCTTCGTTCATCGCGATCGCTTTTAGTTCTTCACGCTTGGCCGCATACTTCTCGACCAGACGCTTACGCTTATCATTCCGCTCAACAGCACTTTTCTTAGCCATTACAGTCTTCCTTTAGCGCTAGTTACGGAACGGGAAGCCGCACTGCATAAGCAGGCTCTTGGCTTCTTCGTTCGTGTTGGCGGTAGTACAGACAATAATGTCCATACCGCGAATATCGTCGACATCGTCATAGTTGATCTCTGGGAACACGAGTTGTTCCTTGAGGCCCATGGCGAAGTTGCCGCGTCCATCAAAGCTCTTGCCATTCAAGCCGCGGAAATCTTTCACGCGTGGTAGAGCAATATTGGTCAGACGATCCAGGAATTCGAACATTTGTTCGCGGCGCAGAGTGACCTTACAGCCAATCAGCATTTCTTCCCGCAGCTTAAAGCCAGCGATCGACTTACGAGCTTTTGTTGCGACAGGCTTTTGGCCTGCGATCTTTTCCATCTCAGCAAGTGCCGTTTTGATCTTCTTGGAATCAGCGACTGCTTCGCCAACACCCATATTGATCACGACCTTGTCGAGCTTAGGGATCTGCATGTCATTCGTGTAGCTAAACTCTTCTTTGAGTTTCGCACGAATTTGCTCGTCATACTTCTGCTTGAGGCGAGGAGTGTAGTCTTTAGACATCGAGAGCCTCTCCTGAACGTTTAGCAAAGCGGAGTTTCCGGCCGTGCTCATCAATCTTGAAACCAACCCGTGTCGCCTTGCCGTCCCGTGGGTCGAGCATCGCAACATTTGAAGCATCAATCGGCGCTTCGAATGAGTTGATACCACCCTGAGGATTGTCCTGGCTTGGCTTAACGTGACGCTTCACAACGTTCACGCCGCGCACAACCACACGGTTCTCAGCTGGAATGACCTTCAATACTTCGCCCTCTGTGCCCTTGTTACGGCCAGTGAGAACGATCACACGGTCACCCTTTTTCACCTTCGCAGCCATAGCTACAGCACCTCCGGCGCGAGCGAGACGATCTTCATGTGGTTCTTGGCGCGCAGTTCACGAGGAACAGGTCCGAAGATCCGAGTACCGATCGGCTCATTATTATTGTTGATCAGGACAGCCGCATTGGTGTCGAACCGAATGGTCGATCCGTCAGCGCGGTTAATGTCCTTCGCGACACGAACAACGACAGCGCGGCGAACATCGCCCTTTTTAACGCGGCCAGTTGGAATGGCTTCCTTGATCGAAACAACGATCACATCTCCGACAGACGCGTAACGACGTCCGGCTCCGCCCAGCACTTTAATGCACTGTACACGGCGGGCGCCAGAATTGTCCGCGACCCGGAGGTTGGACTGCATCTGAATCATGCTTCAGCTCCATCAGCTGCGATGACTTCCCAACGCTTCAGCTTCGAACGCGGCGCACATTCACGGATCGTGATGATCTGGCCTTCGACAGCAGCATTGTCTTCGTCATGTGCGTGATAACGCTTAGAGCGACGCACGGTTTTCTTCAAAAGCGGGTGAAGGAACCGGCGCTCAACGCGCACGATCGCGGTCTTGTCCTGCTTGGTCGAGACCACTACGCCTTCCATAACACGTCTAGGCATATCTTACTCCTACGCCTCAGCGTCCGCGCGGGCCTGCTCACGAAGCAATGTCTGGACGCGAGCTATATCGCGGCGGACAATCTTGATGCGAGCGGTCTTTTCCAATTGGCCAGTGGCCTGTTGGAAGCGGAGGTTAAACTGTTCCTTCTTCAACTGCAGGAGATCTTCCTTCAGTTGATCCGGGCTCTTCGAACGGAAATCAGCAGCTTTAGCCATGCTTAAATTCCTTCAATCCGACGGACGATCTTCGTGCGGATTGGCAGCTTCGCTGCGCCGAGGCGGAGCGCTTCGAGCGCGACCTCATCCGGAACACCATCAATTTCAAACAAGATGCGACCAGGCTGAACACGGGCGACCCAACGGTCGACAGAGCCCTTACCTTTACCCATCCGAACTTCGATCGGCTTGGCTGTGACCGGCGTATCTGGGAAGACACGGATCCAAACCTTACCTTGACGCTTCATCTCACGTGTAACAGCTCGGCGAGTTGCCTCGATCTGACGTGCGGTGACGCGCTCTGGCTCAAGGGCTTTCAGGCCAAACGAACCAAATGCGATGGAAGATCCACCCTTAGCGGTTCCCTTGATCCGGCCTTTGAATGCCTTGCGGTATTTTGTACGTTTCGGCTGACGCATTTTTTATGCTCCTGCCTGTGGGCCAGAAGCCGGGCCACGCTGGTTGCCAGAACGAGCACGTGATTCACCAGACTTTTCAGCGCGGCGATCGCGGGCCATTGGATCATGCTCCATGATCTCGCCCTTATAGATCCAGATCTTGATGCCGATGATGCCGTAAGTGGTCAGCGCTTCGGCTGTGCCATAATCGATATCAGCGCGCAGCGTGTGCAGCGGCACAGATCCTTCAGAATACTGCTCTGTACGGGCAATTTCAGCACCGTTCAGACGACCAGCAAGCATGATCTTCACACCTTCAGCGCCGAGACGCATGGTGTTCTGGATCGAACGCTTCATCGCACGACGGAAAGAACCGCGGCGCTCAAGCTGGCGAGCAATATCTTCAGCAACCAAGGTCGCATCAAGCTCAGGCTTACGAATTTCAACCAAGTTCACGCGAACTTCGTCAGTGGTCATTTTAGCAAGTTGCTTGCGCAGGTTTTCAATGTCTGCACCCTTCTTACCAATAACCAAACCAGGACGCGCGGTGTGAACCGTGACGAGGCATTTTTTGTGCGGACGCTCAATAACGATCCGAGAAATACCGGCCTGGCCGAGCTTCGCTTTGATATGCTTCTGGATTGCGAGGTCTTCGTGAAGAAGACGACCGAAATCTTCGCTATCAGCGTACCAGCGGCTGTCAGATGTCCGGTTAATCCCGAGACGTAGACCGATAGGATTTACTTTCTGACCCATTACGCGGCCTCCGCTTCTTGAGACGTGTCACGCAGAACAACAGTGAGCTGCGCAAATGGCTTCATGATCCGAGCGGCGCGACCACGGGCGCGAGCGCGAATACGCTTCATGACCAGGTTTTTACCGACATGGGCTTCAGCCACGACCAGACTATCAATGTCCAGCTCGTGATTGTTTTCTGCGTTGGCGATCGCGCTCTTGAGGAGCTTACGAACGTCAGCGGCGGCGCGCTTGCGAGAGAACTGCATCTGATCCATCGCCTTTTGCACGGGCAGACCGCGGATTTGCTGAGCCAGAAGGTTCAGCTTTTGCGGGCTGTGCTTGTACATACGAAGGACAGCGCGAGACTCATTCGAAGCCTGCTTGGGATCGTTTTTGGACTTACCCATAACTATCTCCGCTTCGCTTTTTTATCAGCGCCGTGACCGTAATAAGAACGGGTAGGAGCAAACTCACCAAGCTTATGACCCACCATTTCCTCATTGATGAGGACGGGGATGAACTTGTTGCCATTATGAACCTGAAAGTTCAGACCGACGAATTGTGGCAGAACGGTTGATCGACGTGACCAGGTCTTGATGACCTCACGACGCTCAGACGCGTGCGCCTTCTCAGCCTTCTTCAGGAGGTAGCCGTCGACAAACGGGCCTTTCCAGACGGAACGTGACATTCTCTACGTCTCCCTAGCGTTTCGCGTTACGGCGACGGATGATCAAACGATCCGAAGCCTGTTTACGGCGGGTTTTAGGCCCGCGTGTTTTCTTACCCCAAGGCGTCACTGGGTGACGTCCACCGGAGGACTTACCTTCACCACCACCGTGCGGGTGATCGACCGGGTTCATAACCACGCCGCGAACGTGCGGGCGCTTGCCTTTGTGCCGGTTACGGCCGGCTTTACCCATGACTTGGTTCATATTGTCAGGGTTAGAAACGGCACCGATTGTGGCGATACACTGATCTGGAACCATCCGAAGCTCACCAGAGGTCAGCTTGATCTGTGCGTACCCTGCATCACGGCCAACCAACTGAGCGTAACAACCCGCAGAGCGCACCATTTGCGCGCCTTTGAGTGGCTTCATCTCAATATTGTGGATGATCGTTCCGACAGGAATGCTCTTCAAAGGAAGAACGTTGCCTGGCTTAATGTCTGCGGTTTTCGAAGAGATGACCGTGTCACCAACTGCGAGACGCTGCGGCGCAAGAATGTAAGACAGCTCGCCGTCTTCATACTTGATCAGCGCGATGAACGCAGTGCGGTTTGGATCATACTCGAGACGCTCAACCGTTGCCGGCACGTCCCATCTGTTCCGCTTGAAATCGATTTTCCGGTAAAGCCGCTTGGCTGCTCCGCCTTTGTGGCGAGCGGTCATGCGACCCCGATTGTTGCGACCGCCGGTCTTGGTCAGACCCTCGGTGAGCATTTTTACCGGGCGGCCTTTGTGCAGCTCTGAGCGGTCCACGAGGACCAGCTGACGACGACCTGGCGATGTTGGTTTATATGTCTTCAATGCCATGTCAGTCTCCTAGAGGCCCGTCGTGATATCGACGGACTGGCCGTCTTTGAGTGTCACGATTGCCTTTTTGAAGTCAGAGCGGCGGCCGAGCTGGCCACGGAAGCGCTTGGTCTTCCCCTTCACCAGGATCGTGTTGACCTTGGTGACGTCCACTTTGAACAGGTTCTCAACGGCTTCTTTGATGTCTGGCTTGGTAGCGGTCAGAGGAACACGAAAGATGATCTTGTTCTCTTCAGCAACCAGCGTCGACTTCTCCGTGATGATTGGAGACAGAAGCATGTCATAGTTATGAGGCTTGATATCAGCCATGAATTAGGCCTCCTCTTTCACGCCGTTAAAGCGTGCTTCGATGCCGTCCAGCGCGTCTTTGGTCAGAACCAAAGTCTTGCGGCGCATCACGTCGTAAACATTCAAGCCAGCGAAAGGCAGGACATCCACGTTTGGAATGTTCTGAGCTGCACGCGCAAAATTCTCATCGACGGACGCACCGCTAATGATCAACGCGTTCTTCAGACCGAGCTTATTGAGCTTTGCAGAAAGCTCCTTGGTCTTGCCTTCCTTCAACTCAGCCTTGTCGAGAACCAGGACGGCATCGTCCTTGATCTTCGATGACAGGACGTGAGCCAAAGCCATTTTGCGGACTTTCTTTGGAAGCGCGTGCGCGTGACTACGAACGCGCGGTCCGTGGGCAACGGCGCCGCCCTTAAAGATACCAGCATTCTTGGACCCGTGACGAGCGCCACCGGAGCCTTTTTGGCGGATATACTTCTTGGTCGTTACAGACACTTCACCACGCACTTGCGTTTTGTGAGTGCCAGCTTGGCGCTTTGCGAGCTGATAGCGAACCATGCGCTGAATGACGTCGCCGCGGATCTCTTCGATCCCGAACACAGCGTCATCAACGGTGGCTTTGCCAGCTGCTTTGCCTTCAAGAGTTTTGACGGAGAGTTCCATTACTCAGCACCCTCTTTCAGTAGTTTCTTCAGGAGAGCCTGGTCAGTCTTCGCGCGCGGCGTGCCGCCTGCGAGAATGTCTTTAGCCTGACCAACCCAGTCTTCGCTTGCCGCATCTTCTGTCACGCCGAGCTCTTCGAGGAGCGCTGCGCGCTCATCATCAGCCATCGCGACGAAGCCAGAGAGCGTGCCGAGGCCCTTCTCTTTCAGAGCTTCTTCAGTCTTAGGACCGATGCCGTCGACAAGAACGATATTGTCAGCAGCAGTGCCTTCGATCTTCACGTCGCCTGATGGCGCTTCAGATTTGGCCGCAGTTTTTGTAGGTGCCTTGAAAGACCCTTCCGCTGGCGCATCCGCGTGAATGTCTCTCTTCACCGCGTCACGAACCTCAACAAAGGATCCGTCAGCGCCTGGAATAGCGCCCTTAACGAGAAGAAGACCGCGCTCAACGTCGGTGCGAACGATTTCAAGGTTCTGAACCGTGACGCGCTCGACACCATAGTGTCCAGCCATCTTCTTACCTTTGAAAACTTTACCTGGGTCTTGGCACTGACCCGTCGAACCATGCGAACGGTGAGAGACAGACACACCGTGCGTGGCGCGAAGGCCGCCAAAGTTCCAGCGCTTCATCGCACCGGCAAAACCTTTACCGATGGAAACGCCTGCAACATCAATTTTTTGACCAGGAACAAAATGGTCGGCCTGAACTTCAGCGCCGACATCTGGCAGAGCAATGTCAGATTTGACACGGAACTCTGTAATTCTTCTTTTCGGCGCAACACCCGCCTTGGCGAATTGCTCGCGCTGGGCTTTCGGTGTTCGTTTGGCTTTCTTGTCGCCCGCACCCATGACAACAGCTGTGTAGCCATCCGTGCGTTTAACTTGGCCGCCCTTTTTGGTGGTCACGTCGCGCTCGTCTTCCGTGCGCAGACCGACAACCTGACAGCCATCAAGCGAAAGAACAGTCACAGGAATGTGGCTGCCACCCTCACTAAAGACGCGCGTCATACCCAGTTTGCGGGCGAGCACGCCAGATCGTTGAGCTGGAAGCGCCATTAGCGTGCTCCCTCAAGTTTGATCTCAATGCCAACACCTGCAGAGAGGTCGAGCTTCATCAGCGCGTCCACGGTCTGTGGGGTCGGGTCAACAATGTCGAGAATACGCTTGTGCGTACGGATCTCGAATTGCTCACGAGACTTCTTGTTTACGTGTGGAGACCGGTTGACTGTGAAGCGCTCTTTGCGGGTCGGCAGTGGGATTGGCCCACGCACTTCTGCGCCTGTGCGCTTGGCAGTCGAAACGATTTCGCGAGCCGATAAATCGAGCGCGCGGTGATCGAAGGCTTTAAGCCGGATCCTGATATTTTGTTTTTCCATCCTGCGATGTCCGTTCACATAAAAAACCACACATCCAGGCAGCACAGCTCTCTGAGCGCCTAGACACGAGGAAAATCCAGTTGTTCGTTTCGGTTGCCAGCGTTTGCCTTAGAGGCACTGCCTAGCTTGCGAATGGTGGCTACTAGGGGAATCAATCAGATACGTCAACAGCCCGGTGTGCAGATTCTGCGACAGCATTGGAGACCGCGGATAAGCGCTATCTTCTAACGCCTCAACTTATGCCTCAACTGACCTCTGAAACACAAGTCTTTCCGACAAGAATTACTCAGACAACGCCCCTGAAATCATGCTCGCGAGAATCGGCTGGATGACGCGGTCATAGGCTTCGGTATCCGGCCCCATCACACCTCGCGCATCTTCTGGGATATGATCGAAAGCAGCATCAGCGTCTTTGGAAAACACAAAATGCTCAAAGAAGGCGCGCATCGCTGCCCGGTCTTGCTCTGGCAAACGGCGCAGGGTTCGCGCCGCGAGGATCAAGCCGGACATGGGCGAGACCGCAGGCGAGTCCCACCAGTAATTGACCAACAGATTGAACGGGCCAGACGCCTCCACATAATGCCACCAGAGCCGCGGGATATAGATCGCGTCCCCGGGCTCGAGCTTCGCCAGCATGGCGTGCCGCATGGCTTCGGCATATTTTGGATATGCGCCTAGGTCCGGGTCGCGTGGATCAACCATGCTCACCGGAGCGCCGCCCGGCGTGTTTTCAAGCGGCCCCATATAAAGGTTGCCAACCTGCTCAGGCGGAAACACCAGGAACTGCCTCTGGCCGGAGACCACACAGGCAATATTCTCTGAGACATCAAAGTGAGGCGCGACACGGGCGCTGTTCCCAAGCCAAAGTCGAGGCTCAGTGTCTTGCGGCGCCAAGGCCATTGGATGTTGCTGTATAAACCCCGGTAGCAGATCCGCGGCAGGCGCCGCATCCATATAAAGCCCCATCGGCGCGGCTTGCTGCATTTGCTGGAGCAACTGATCTGCCACCACGGCAAGTCGCACGGATCTCCGTCCAAAATTGCACGATTTCAATCCGTCTTTGTAAAAGTAGCGCTCGCCGGTTGATGGTTCTTTCAAGTTCACCGAAACCAGTTTTTGGCTGGCATGGCGCTTCAACATTGAGGCCAACGCCTGCGGCGATTCTTGCGCCGCCCGCGTTACAGCCCAATCGCGGACAACGCCCTTCATGACGACCGGTTTTCTGGCGCTCTGGATTTCAGACGCGAACAGTTCCGGCGTAACGTTTTCGAAGGTCGGAACACGCGGCGGCGAAAAATCACCGAGCGCATAGCTTTGGGCAGCATCTGTCATGCAGATGTCTTAGCCCCACCAAGTGAGCGGCGTCAAAGGCGACTTCCTGTATTGAAGCGCGTTGAGCGCCAACCTCAATGCGTCGGTCCAACGCAATGCATCGGGTGCACGAAACTGCCAGCGACGATCATCGAAGCGACACCGGTTTCTCGGTCGACCGTTACTGAAATGTCCGCGACGTCGTCCGGCGCGGTTGAAAAGATCAGGTCATATCCTGTGAAGGTCTCAAATCGTCCCCCTGCCCGATCCACCGAAGCGGGCGTCCCTTCCCAGCACCCCGTATAGGCGCAAACACTCATTTCGGACGCGCCGAGCGATACACTCATCGGCGTGAACGCGTCTGACGCGCCGCAGCTTGTTTGGTCGCATGTGATCTCCATGTCCGGGTTCGAACAATTCCAGTCGTATGGTTCGGCGCGCGCATTTTCCTGGGCGAACATGGCGTAACTCAGACCTGCGGAGAAAGCGCCCACGAGAAAGGTTCGGGCGAGTCGGGGGATAGATGTGCTCATCTGACAAACGTTATAATGTGATCACGCGCAATTCATGGCCAAAACAGGTCGTCAAACGGGCACGCGTCAAATCTGTCTGCTGGGATTCATCGGCGGACAGATTATCACGCTGCAAATCCATCCCAGAGCAATTTCACGCCAACGCTAAAAATCAGCGCATAGATGATCCGGAAGAACACTTTCTGATCCATCTGTTTGATGAGCCACACCCCGATCAGTACGCCCACGGGCGCCAGGGGGATCAGGATAAGCGATGTGGTTAGATTGGTTCGATCAAACTGCCCCAGCATCGCATAAGGCACCACTTTCACCATGTTCACGACAAAGAAGAACATGACGGATGTCCCCGCATAGACCCGCTTCTCAAGCTCCTGAGGAATGGCATAGGCCTGAAATGGCGGACCGCCCGCATGCGCAATGAAGCTGGTAAAGCCAGACACGGTTCCAGCAATCACGCCGAGGGGTCGATTATCCTTGGCCAAGTTGGCTTGTCCGGCTGGCTTGAGAAAAACGTAGAGCGGGAATGCAATGGCGATCAAGCCCACGCAAATCCTGACAAACCGATCATCGACATAGCCCGCCAGGAAGCCGCCAGCGACGATGCCGATCACGGCGCCTGGCAGGGTCAGCCATAAAACCGACCTGTCCCAATGTTTGCGGTAAGACCAAACACTCACCCAATCCATGACGATCAGGATCGGCAGCATAATTCCAGCGGCTTGTACCGGTGAGATGACAAGCGCCATCAACGGCACGGCAAGTAAAGCCAGACCACCAAACCCGCCTTTTGATATGCCGGTGATCAACACAGAGAAAACCGCAACGGCCCAAAAGATCGGATCATGGAGCATTCAAATACCTCGGGGCTTTGACCAAGCGGTTGTCAGAACCCTAATTGCGCCCGAGACGCAAGCCGTTCGCATGCTTGAGGTGGGCGCTTTGGAATCGTCTAAATCATTTTGGCAAATTCGAGCTTGAACTCTAGGGTCGCTCTCGACACACTCCCCAATCAAAAAGGGACAGACATGAAAATAGCGACAAAAGATGCACCGCAGGCCCGCGCAGAGCTTGGCGATATGGCGCGTGGGATTGAGGCCGGTGGGCAGATGATGGCATTGATGACCCTCCCCGACGGGACGGATTTCTGCCAGTTCCTGAAAGGTCTTCCGCACGACCACTGCCAGTGTCCGCATTGGGGTTATCTTCTGCAAGGCCGCATCAAGGTCGACTATCAAGACGGTACCAGCGAAGTGGTCGAACCCGGCGATCTCTATTACTGGCCGCCGGGGCATACGATTGCGGTTGAGGGCGACACGCAATATGTCGAGTTTAGTCCCGCAGACCAGCTATCGGACGTGTTCGATCATGTCGTGTCTCGACTATCGGAGTCATAGATTCGGTCTTTCACCTTTTTTAAGGCGAGGCCGCCGGGATAAATCGAATTTTTCTATCACATCCCGGCAGGCGCTATGGTTCGGATCAGCTTCAGACCGGACTCATCTCGAACGCGACCCGGCCCGTGAACAATTGCTGTCGTTTCGCTGGCAATGGATGGAATTGTCCGCCATGCGCGTCGCGCAATAAGCGCTCCAAGCCGTTCTTACGCAAGAAGCCAGAGCCACCAGCAAGCTCCATCGCTTTCTCCACTGTTTCAAGTACGGCGTCGGCGCAAATCGTTTTTCGGGCGAGGATCGCGCTTGCCAATTGTTCGGTCGGAACGAAGGATAAATCGTCCGTGATTGCCATCATTGAGTCGAGCGCCACCCGCGCTGAAACAAGTTTGTTTTGCAACTCACCGTTCAGCAGCTGAACCAAAGGGTCATCGGCGCGAGGCTTGGCCTTCTCAATCGCGATCTCGACCGCGCGTTCGGCAATACCGACATAGACCGACATGATGAGTGGCATCGCAACCGCTACGATTGTGCTGAAGGCGCCGTGATACGGACCCCGAGGTCGTTTCAACTTAACCGCTTCATCCGGCACGAACACATTGTCGTATTTCAGGGTTTGCGAACCTGTGCCGCGCATGCCCATCGCTTCCCAGTCATTCTGAGGAACGACGCCTTCTGTGCTCAAAGCCAATGGAAAGTGGATGACGCTTGGACCGTCGTCTGGACAATCAAATGCGCAAGATGTGATGGCGATCGCACCACGCGGTGACCCGCTCGAAAACGGTTTGAATGCATTCACTCTGTAACCGCCTTCGACCTTTTCAGCCGAGCCGTTTGAATCGAGCCAATCGCCAGCGCCAGTAGAGACAAGAACAATCTCCGTATCGAGGACTTTTTCCAATAGGCCCGCGGGGCCTTTTCCATCTTCAAAATTCTTCCGAGCGGTTCCGACCAGGTGCTGGTGCATGGAAAGCGCCAGTGCCGTGGATGGGCAGTATCCCGCCAATGTGCGCAAGAATGTGCACATCTCATTATATGAGACACCAGCGCCGCCAAGCTGCGCGGGCACCATCGCAGAGAACAGTTTCTCCTGCTTCATGACGTCATAATTGGCGTCAACGAACGTGTCGTTTTCGTCGTGTTGAGCGGATGTTTTGGCGAATAACTCGCCTAGACGATGGGCGAAGAGAGTGGGTGTTGAGTCAAAAGGCATGGCCGATAGCTCCTGCATGATTGGTATCAGAAATGATGCCTCAGCTATGGGGTATAGCACACTTTAAGTTGAGTTCAGCGAATGAAGAAAGCCACTACATAAAGTGAAGTAAGCCACTTCGCTTTATATCGCTCCTCTATCCCAGCTTCAGATTTTAAAGTATGTATGCTTCAGAAAAGAACGTGGGGACGTGCAATGTCGTACAAACAATTCTGCCCAATAGCGAAAGCCACCGAGATCCTCGGTGAGCGATGGACAATCTTAATTGTCAGAGAAATCCTCATGGGGGCGAGCCGGTTTACCGAGATCCAACGCGGGCTGGGAGACATATCGCCAGCGCTGCTGACCAATCGTCTAAAAGCGCTTGAAGCCTACAATATGGTGATCAAACGCAAGATCCCCGGACAGCGCGGATTTGAGTATTTTCCAACCGAAGCAACGGAAAATCTTCTTCCCGTTTTGGTTTCACTCGGGGAATGGGGACTGACCTGGGCCCGCCACACATTGTGGGAGGGCGACTTCGATGTCGAATTCCTGATGCGCTACCTGGAGCGCAGCGTAGATCCCGAGAAGATCCCCGGCAAAGAAACCGTCGTGCTTTTCAAATTCAAGGACTTGGCCGAGCTTCAAGAACAATCCGATTTCTGGCTGCTTGTCGAAGGCAATGACGTGCAGCTTTGCCTCAAAGACCCTGGCCGCGACATCAGCGTTTATTTCAATTGCACGGTCCGAACCATGCATGATGTTTGGATGGGAGACCGCACCTATAGAGAAGCGATGGCTTCAGGTGACTTGATTGTGGAAGGTGAACCTGGTCTCACCCGAAACATTCGGAGTTGGTTACGACCGAGTGTCTTTGAAGATGCCAGTCGCGCGGCCATCCCAGACCCACTTCCAACCGCGGCCGCATAGTCGGACTACATTTCAGGTAGTTGCCTACTTCAGAACATGAAGTGCGATCCTATCGCTTGTGAACTGACATAAGCGGTAGATGATCTGGCATGGTTTCCTTGTCGCCGGATGGTCCGGTGCAACAAATTTGGAGACTAATATGCCACTCGTAACAATCGATCTAATCAAAGACGTTTTCACTGCTGATCAAAAGCAAGACATGATCAAACAGGTCACTGACACCCTTGTCGGTATTGAAGGTGAGAACCTGCGCGGGGTCACTTGGGTCCGCATCAATGAGATTGAAGAAGGTGACTGGGCGATCGGTGGGCAATGCCTCACCGCTAGCGCCGTCCATGCCATGGCCGCCGGCCAAGCCGCCTAGGCCACTTTTCCACCCAATTACAAGAAACGTGAAGTTTCCTCCAAGAAAGAGAATCCAATGAAACGCATAATGAATTATCTGACCCTTGCCGGCTTAGCTGCCATAACCTTAGCGACAATCGTATTTCCAGCTGGATACACAGCCGTCGCTCTTGCTTAAAACCGTTTGAAAGGCACCCAAAACTGGGTGCCTTTCTTACATTGGCTCATCAAAGGAAAACTGAGGAACACACCTCATGGGAGTGTCATGAAAGCGCCCCAGACCTTACGGAGACTTAGTTGTTATACGGATAGCCCAACGGCTTACAGTTGACCGTTCACCCGATTGATGAGGTCGGGAAATTCAAGCGCCGCATCGGGCACGTCTTCAGCCGTCAGGTATTGATCAATTTGATCCGGCGACATTGGGCGGCAGAACAAATAGCCCTGCATAAGATCGACACCGGCCGACTTTACCAATTTGGATTGAAGCGTGGTTTCGACGCCTTCCATCACACTGGCAAGACCCAAGCTTCTGCAGAGATCGCAAATTGTCTTCAAGACCGATGAGTTTTCACGCCGGGTTTCGATCCCCTCAAGAAAGGCTCGATCGATCTTCACAATATCAAGCGGCATGTTGGCGACGTGATTCAAGCTTGAAAAGCCGGTCCCAAAATCATCCAGAGAAACGCGTATCCCGATTTTCCGGAAGGCCTCTAGAACCTTCAACGCCTTCTTAGAATCGCGCATCATTGCGGTTTCTGTGATCTCAAACACGACCCGCTCCGGCGAAACCGAGGAAGACAAGACAAGATCCATTAAGTCGTTCGCATGATCCATCGATGCGACTTCCAGCGAAGACAGATTGAAAGATAGCGAGATCGTATCTGGCCAGTTTTCCGCTTGATCCAGAGCCTGTTTCAAAAGGATCGGAGAGATCTTGGTGATCAGGCCGGATTGTTCTGCGATTGGAATAAATTGCGTCGGAGAAACGGCGCCGAGAGTTGGGTTCTCCCACCGCGCGAGCGCTTCAAACGAGGTCGTCTTTTGGGTCTTCGCATCGAGTATGGGTTGATACTCAAGGAACAGTTCGTTTTCCAAATCGGCTTCGCGAATTCCAAGTTCAAGGATCGCATGGCGTCGGATTCTAAGTTCGTGCTCAGAAGAGAATATGACCGCGCGACCTTTGTCATTTTGCTTGGCGTGATAAAGCGCAAAATCGGCACGTTCCATGAGTTGGCGTCTGGAATTTCCGACATCAGGATAGGACGCCAGCCCGAGACTTGCTGAGACGCGCAGCCGTTCACCTTCGATTTGATAGGCTTTCCCCAATTCAGCGCAAAGGGCTGAGGCGGTCTCTTCAATCTCTTGTTTTGAGGTATATTTGGGCACGATCAAGCCGAACTCATCCCCGCCGAGACGCGCGATAACGCATTTTTCGCAAAAGAAGTTTCGCAGACGATC
Organism: Henriciella sp.; assembly: GCA_039970335.1. Lineage (GTDB taxonomy): Bacteria > Pseudomonadota > Alphaproteobacteria > Caulobacterales > Hyphomonadaceae > Henriciella. The sequence continues at coordinate 310,300 of JBDVMC010000014.1, forward strand.
GGCGGCTTCGCGCAGCAAGGCATCGCCAGTCGGGTGGCCGTGAACGTCATTCACCAACTTGAACCCATCCAGATCGATCAATCCGAGGACAAAATCCTCAGCTTCCGAGTCCGTTTGCTCGCATAGCCCTTCCAAATGGCTGAGAAAATGGCGTCTGTTTGAAAGACCTGTCAGCTCATCAACGTTCGCCAGGCGGAAATTTTCATCTGCCAGGCGCGAGAGTTCCAGCTCGTGTTTCTTGAGGTCGGTGAGGTCAACGCCTATTCCAACGATGCCTTTTTCACCCAATACTTCATGATGAGTTCGGAAAATCCGGCCGCTCTGACTTCGAATTTCGCCATGACCGCCGGAACTCGTGGTCGCGATCGTATATTTCGTGAATTGGTCGATTTCTTCGTCGCTGTGATTTGGAAACTGACTCGCGATCTCGTTGCGCGTCGCATCAAACTCCGAGAGCCCTTGCGCCAAACCTTCATATAGAATCGGCCAACCCGCATGTGCTGACTTGTTCGCAAACACGAGTCGGCGGTCCTTATCATAGACCGCAAAAACCGTATCCAAACGATCGATCGCCTCTAATAGCGTATCAAGATCTAGCTCAGCAGCTTTAAGCACGAAATTCTCCCTAGGGTTGAATTTGTCACACTTTGATGAGTCTAAGCTTAATTTGCAGGATTCAATTTCGAGCCCGGGCTTTAGGTCTTATACGCATACCTATCCCGGCGCCCGCCGGAACGCGCCGCGCCCCACCGAAATGAGGGATGCTTTGTCTGTCTAAGAGGGGTTCTTACTGCGCTTCTTTTCGCCATTCGGGCCGCGCGGCTTTTTCGGACCGGTGCGAACCTTTTTCGGCTTACCGCCACCTTTCGGTGCGCCAGCGTTTGGACGTTTCAGGCGTTTCGGCTTCTTGTCGCGTGGTGGTCGATCGCGCGACGGACGATCACGCGGTTCCGGTCGCGGGAACGACCCCTCCGGTTCGCCAGTTAGACCAACCCAGATACTCTTATCGATAATCTGCTGATCTCCAGCCGCGCTCATTATTTGATCTGCCGCCTCGGGGCGCAGTTCAACAAAGGTCGCGTCCGGACTGATCTGGATCACGCCAATCGAGTTGCGCGAGAAACCGCCTGATTTGCAAAGCATCGGGATCAACCATTTTGGATCGGCGTGCTTCTTGCGGCCAACGCCAAGCTTGATCCATTGACCATCTTCGAAATCAGCTTTGCTACGCCCGCCGCGGTCGCCCCGGTCACCACGCTCGCCGCGATCACCGCGTTCGCCACGTTCTGGGCGATCTCGACGCTCGCGTTTTGGGAAGTCCTTGTCAGGGTCAAAGCGGTTTGAGCGCGACCCGCGATCATTCGCATCATTCGGATCTTGCAGAACTTCGGGCGCTGAATCCTTAGACCGGGTCAGACGTACAATCGCCGCCGCCAAATTCTCAGGCGGGAATTTCTCTAGAAGCGCCGTCGCCAGGCTTTGCTCATTTTCAGTCGCTGGTGTTTGAAACGCCTCATCGCCAAGCAATTTCTCGTTCAGCGCGCCTTCAATTTCAGCCGTCGACGGCGGCAAGCGCCATTCGGCTTTGACCTTGGCGTCCTGCAGAAGTCGCTCTGTCCGGCGCCGCGCCCGCACAGGCACGATCAAAGCACAGACGCCTTTGCGCCCTGCCCGTCCGGTTCGCCCTGAACGGTGGAGCAAGCCTTCTTTGTTGCGGGGCAGATCGGCGTGGATCACGAGATCCAGACCCGGCAGATCCAACCCGCGTGCCGCGACATCCGTCGCGACACAAACCCGCGCACGACCATCACGCATCGCCAGTACGGAGTTGCTGCGCTCTTTCTGGCTAAATTCGCCCGACAGCGCGACAACCGAGAAGCCGCGATTGGTTAGGCGCGCCGTCATCTTGTTCACCGCATCACGGCGCGAACAAAAGACAATCGCGTTCGGCGCATCATGAAAGAGAAGCAGATTGATGATCGCTTTTTCAGCGTCTGACGGAACAACCGTCAGCGCTTGATATTCGATGTCGCCATGCGTCGACTGAGCCGAGACCGTGTTCACACGCTTGGCGTTCTTCTGGTAGTTCTCGGCGAGCCGCGCGATCGGTTTCGAAACCGTCGCAGAGAACATCAGCGTACGACGCTCAACTGGCGCCGCTTCCAGGATGTGCTCCAGCTCTTCGCGGAAGCCCATGTTCAGCATCTCGTCGGCTTCATCTAGAACGACGGTGTTCAAGTCATCCATGATCAGAGAGCCACGACGAATGTGATCGACCAGCCGGCCTGGCGTGCCGACAACAATGTGCACGCCCTTATCCAAGGCCCGGCGTTCGTCACGAATATCAACGCCGCCAATACATGACGCGATGCGTCCACCGGCGGGCGCGAACAACCATTGCAGTTCTTTAGCAACTTGCAGCGCAAGCTCGCGCGTTGGCGCGATGATGAGCGTGAGCGGTGCCCGCGTGTCTGGCAGGCGCGGCGCATCCCCTAAAATGGAGGCTGCCAGAGCCAGGCCAAAAGCGACTGTCTTACCGGAACCGGTCTGCGCGGATACCAGAAGGTCTTCGTCGGCCAAGGCGGGATCAAGCACAGCCTCTTGGACCGGCGTTAGCGCCTCATATCCTTTGTCTGCGAGCGCTTTGGCGAGCGGCTCAGCAATCTCAAATTCCGTCTTCATTTGAAGGCTTTCAATCTCTTTTGAAATACTCCGAGCTTTCAGAACGAAAAGCGGAGCTCAAGCGTTCGAGCCCATACAGGGTTTGTAGCGTTCTGTATAACGAGAAGTGCACACGTACCAAATTCAATTTTGACCCAACGTTACCGCGCAAACAAAAAGGGGCGCGACCGATCGGCCTCGCCCCTGATTTTTGGGTCAATAAGGGGCTCTGATTTAAGCCTGACCCGAGCTGATCAAAGCCACTGCCGCCGCCAAGTATAGCCCGGCTGTGACGACACTTCCAATCGTTCGAAAATGGTTCAACCGCGTCCAGACCCGGCCATAATGACGCCAATAGGTCTCCGACTCCGGCGCCGTATAGTCCATGCCTTCGAGCTTATTATTCATCGGCACGTTCCCGAGCATGGTCATCAGGAAGACGCTGGGCAGATAGACCATCGGCGCCGCTATAAGCGTGGTTTGCGCGGCCCCGTCCAAATCGAGCCAGGCGTAGATCGCAAAGCCAATTGAAAGCGGCGTGATCAAGATGATCCCAGCGACGAATTGGGTCGTCATCACCGTCCGATTGATATGTTGCATTGCCTCCATTCCACCGGCGGGTTCTGCGCGCAGCAGGCCGCTCATCACAAACTCGGAAAATGCAGAGAACACCCCGCCAATGACCGCGCTCCAAAGGGCGAGAAAAAGACAGAGATACAGGACCCACTCAAAGCTCATTTCAGCCTCCATTTTCTGTGCGGGTTGAACGTAGCGCAAGGAAGATCAGGATCGCCGCAAAGGCAAGCTCGATGCCGGCAGCGATCACCAAGGCATCTGGCGGAACACCGTCAAGCACCATGCTGACCAGCCGGCCCATGCCGTAGCTGCCATAGACCAGGCCACCGAGCAGCAACCCCGTAGTCGCAAACTGCGATTTCACACTGCAGAACAGGACAACCAGTGCCGTGACTAAAAGCACCATCGCCGGCGCCTTAATCTCAGACATCAGACCGATGTCTGCAGAGATCTCCACGCCATTATGGGCAAAGAAGCCCTGCGGTTCGAGCAGGATAGAGAGCCCGATATACAAGCCGATCAATCCCGATAGCGCGAGCATAATTCTGGAGACGGGGCGGCTCATGACTGCGCCTCCCAAAGACCTGTTTCGCTGACATCGCGAGCGTAATCAGCGAAGTCCTTAGGTGGACGACCAAGGGCGCGCTCTACCCCGTCTGTGAGGTAAGCATTGCGTCCATCGAGAACCGTCGAGAACAGATAGTCCAACATCCAAGCGACGTCTTTCGGGGCGCCAGAATTGGAAACCTCATTCACGAAGGCTTCGTGTGGAATGTTGATATAAGAGATCGGACGCCCCGTAGCGGCGGACAGGTCCTTCGCGACATCGTCCATGCTCATCAGGCGCGGGCCTGTGACTTCATAGATCTCGCCAGCGTGTCCAGGCTCGCTCAGCGCGGCAACCGCGACATCAGCGATATCATCAACATCGACATATGGTTCTGGCGTATCATTCGCGGGAAGCGTGATCGCATTGTTCAAAACCATTTCAATAAACGCGCCTTCCGAAAAGTTCTGGTTAAACCAGCTGGCGCGAACAATGGTCCATTCGAGACCGGCCTCCTGCACGATCCGTTCACAGGCTTGCGCTTCCGCTTCCCCCCGGCCGGAGAGCAGAACGAGACGCTTTACACCGGCGCGTTTGGCTTTCACCACAAAGGCTTGGATCGCATCGGCGGCGCCAGGGATCGCGAGATCGGGGGCATACGTGATGTAAGCGGCTGTGACACCCTTCAGACAGGCATCCCAACTCTTTTCATTATCCCAATCGAAAGACGGGACCGCAGACCGAGACCCGACCCGAACGGCATGACCTTTTGTTTCGAGCCGCTCAGTGATGCGACGTCCTGTTTTTCCGGTTGCGCCGATCACCAGCGTGAGGTTTTTCTTTTTAAGCAGAAAGTTCATTAGCTTGCTCCTTTGTGAATTGCTGCAAGCCATTAGATACGGGAACGTCTTCGACGCCTCTTGTCAGAGCGCGCCAGAGTTTTGCCCTTAAGCGCCAAACTCGGAGTTTTTAGGTCAATTATTGCCCGGTTGGGCCGCCAAACGATATGAGCGCGGGGTTTGTCCACCCCAGCGTTTGAAGGCTCGCGTGAAGCCGCTTTGCTCGGAGAACCCGGTGAGAAACGCGATCTCAGCCAAACTATAATTGGTCTCGCGCAGGAGTTGCTCCGCCAGATCGCGACGCGCCAGATCGACCAATCCTTGGAACGAGTAACCGCCATCCGAAAGGCGGCGCTGCAATGTACGCGCACTCGTGCCCAGACTACTGGCAATCTCCGACAAGGTCGGCACGCCTTCACTCAAAGCTTGAGAGATCGCGATCCTGACGCGTTGCTCCAACCCGGTATCATCGGCAAATGCCGCGAGTTCGGTTTCCAGATGACGGTCGAAGAATTGAGAAATGCCCGCATCCCCCAATCGATTGGGAATCTCGAGAGTCGCTTTCGAGACCAGGATTGCGTCACGGTCTGAATTGAAATGAACCGGACAGCCAAAATGCGCCTCGTGCGCATCAGGCTCATTTGGGGCGCCATGCTGAAAGAAGATGGCCAATGGCTGAAACGGAGTGGTTGCAACTTCGCTGCTGATCGCGGCGACGCTGGCAATGCTCGCTTCGTTCGAAAGTCGCATCCCTAACGTGCGCTCGCCATCTCGGCGCAAATGCATGAACGCGCCGTCATCAGTCGGCTCAAGCAAATAACTGGATACGCTCGTCAGAACGCGAGCATAACGCTCGGCGCGCGCGAACGATCCGCGAATATTTGCCGCCGCCTTCCAGGCCAGTCCGAACGCGCCATACTCATCAGTGCGCATCGACGCCCCAGTGCGAAGCGGCAATGTACAGCCCTCTGGATCACGACGCGCCAAGGCATCGAGAAAGTCATAGTAGGCTGCCGACGTAACCATAAACGCAGGATCGATTGCGTTGGTAGGATCAATCCCCAGCTTCTCGAGAAGATCATCAGTCTCTACGCCGTTGCTAGTTTGGCGTATGACCTTGTGCACAAAGAGAGAGGTGATCTGTCCCATATGAGGGACTTTATCCAAACTAGGCGCGGTCCGAAATAGGCCTTTTTGACAAAAATGAAATGCCCCCGCCCCCCCGGCGATCCGCTCAACTCGGCGCCCGGAAGCGACGAAGACGCGTACGATCAATCTTTGCCCATGAATTTCATCACGGCAGAAAAGTCGAGCGCGCCATGTCCGTCATCGGAGAGACTGGAATAGACCGCCTCTGCCTGATCGCCGAACCTGGTATCGGCAGCAACGCTTTGCGATGCGGCCTTTGCCAAGCGTAAGTCCTTGAGCATCATGTCGACCGCGAAACCGGCCTTATAGGCATTGTTTGATGGCGCGGTTGGAACCGGTCCAGGCGCCGGGCAATAGCTGGTCATGGACCAGTTCTGCCCGGAGGCTTTGGACGAAATATCGAAGAAGGTTTGCGCGTCCAAACCAAGTCGCTCGGCAAGTTCAAAGGCTTCGCAGGTCGCTATCATGGAAATGCCAAGCAGCATGTTGTTCGCGATTTTCGCGACTTGGCCGTTCCCTGATGCGCCGGCATGCACGATGGTTTTGCCCATCGCTTCCAGGATTGGTTTAGCGCCAGCGAAGGCAGCATCAGCACCGCCCACCATGAAGGTCAGTGCACCATTCGATGCCGCGGCAATACCGCCTGAAACTGGCGCGTCGACCATCGCAAAACCCTGCGCGGCGGAAAACTCAGACGCTTGTCGGGCTTCATCTACCGCGATCGTCGAGCAATCGATAAAGAGTGTCCCTTTTTTCGCAAAGTTGGCCACACCATTATCGCCGAAATAGACCTCGAGCACATGCTTGCCCGCCGGCAGCATCGTCACCACAAAGTCAGCGTCCGCGACGGCTTGCTGTATCGTTTCAGCTGGCGTTGCACCATCTTGCGCGGCCTTTTCGAGGGCCGCTGGATTCAGGTCATATGCCCTAACGCTAAACCCATTGGCGACGAGGTTTTGGCACATGCCAGACCCCATATTGCCGAGACCGATCATTGCGATAGTCGTCATGTCTACAACTCCAAAAAATATAGTTCTTGCGCATCCATCGGGGTGAAATATTTCGCCACCGCGTCATAGGTCGCTTTCTGCATGGATGCCGGTTTCCAGTAAGGAAGGTAATCCTTGTCCTGCTGCATCGCCCGAACCCCCTCGTGGAAATTTCGCGACCGCACGAGGCGCGTGGCAATGCGGTATTCTAGGCGCAGCGCGTGCTGAATCGAGTCCAAGTACCGGCCGGTTCGCATCTGCCGGAGGGCGATTTTGGTGGAGAGAGGCGACTTCGCATTGAACTTGGTCGCTTGGCTTTTTGCCCAATTGCTTCCGCGCTCCAGACGACTTTTGATGACATTCGCACAATCGCTCGAAAACAGGTGTTTGATTTCTTGCTCCCGGTCCGCCATCGAGAACGCCGCATTCAGCACATAACCTTCCAATGCCGACAGCCCGTTTTTGATCAGCTTGGTTTTCAATTTCGGAAGTTGAGCGCCGTCACAGTAATGCGTGGCAAAGCCGACCGCGACTGCGTCCATGCCTTTCAACTGCGCGCCGGTCAAAGCCAACCACGTGCCTAGCTCATTCGGCAGCCTGGACAGAAACCACGTCCCGCCAACATCTGGGCAAAGTCCAATCCCCGTTTCCGACATGGATACGACCGTGCGCTCAGTCGCGATTTGATGAGACCCATGGATCGATAAGCCAAGACCGCCGCCCTTCGTTACGCCGTCCATGATTGCGACATACGGTTTCGGGTAGCGGGAAATCAAATCGGTCAGGCGGTATTCCGCCTGGAAGAACGCGCACGCTGCCTTGCCATCCCCTTTTCCGGACTCAGCAAGCATGGAGACGTCTGCACCGACGCAAAACCCACGGCTTCCCACCATATGGTCGACCAGTATGAACTCGACAGCATCATCGTCTCGCCAATTCAAAAGCGCCGATGTGATGGCTTCGCAAACAGCTTGATTGAGCGCGTGCAGCCCTTTCGGGTTGTTCAAGGTAATGCGGCCCGCCTTACCCTCTTTCGAAATCAACACTTCCCCGGTCATGATCAGCCTTTCGACGCGCCGTGGCGGCTAGCTCATTGTTGGGATAATGAAGGCCTGGTCGCCAATGTCGCCGTCAGGCCAGCGCTGGGTGATGGTCTTGATCTTGGTCCAGAACCGCACGCCCTCTGGGCCGTGCTGATTGGTGTCACCAAAAGCTGAGCGCTTCCAACCGCCAAACGTATGATAG
>JBDVMC010000015.1:0-42366 GCA_039970335.1 Henriciella sp.
GGCTATAAATCACCCGCTCCAGAAGCCATCTTGCCCGCAGCGATCATCCTGCCTTACCATGTGGAGGTAGCAGCATGATCGCTGCTACGTGGAAACCGCCGGACTAACAAAGACAGTGGACCACCTCGGTGGGGCAGACCATCGGCGTCTCAGGAGACGTTAGCTAGCAAAAAAATTAGTATTCATAAGGCACTGTTGGGTACGGAAAAACCTTGTATCCCCACCAAGACAGACCTCGTTGATCGACGACAATCCCATCCTGTGAGACTTTGAAAATGAAGGAAACATCATCTACGCCCTGAATAGAGAGCTCTACCCAACACTCTGCAGATTTGTTTACTAGAAATCGATCTCCGTTGGCTGCACGGGCAGCATTATACAACGGTTCTTCTTCGTAGAATTCGGTGGCCGCCCCTACGCGTTCTTTGCAGTGCTCTGCCTCCCGTTCCATCCGCCACATGTCCCCATCAATATCGACATTGATGGAGCGATTCTGAGCACTAGCGGGTGCGAACGTTAGCGACATAAATGGGAGTATAAGGCCGAGACTTCGAGTAATCGACGAAAATCCCATGAATCCACCTAACCTTTCGTAGAAATATCAGTTTGATACGGTCTCGCTGATATGTAGCACGTCTCGGAAAATCTAGAACCGCTAGGTCCGCTCCTGACCAAGTGCAGACATCTCGAGCGTCCGCTGTGGGGCGAATTTAGGACACTTGAAAAATCGTCGTCACAGCGGACAGGCCAGTTCATTTCGGCGCGATCTCGGACCGAAACAAACTGCGGCGTGTCGTGCAGCGCTAATCTGAACGCGCTGCACGAATTGCATTGTTCAGGCATATCCCGGTCGTGATGACTGCACCGATCACTGCGGCGTAGAAAGTGAAATACGAAAACAGGTTTGCGATATCATTCTCAAAAATCGGTTGAATGCCGCGATGTGGGGTAAAAACAGCGGTCGAGTAGCCGACGACATTGCCCCAGAGCATGATAATGGCCCAATAGTAGACCCACTTGGCCTGGCGCTGACTGAAACGAAGCCAGGGGCTCAGCGCAACCATGGCCATGACATACATAGAATTGGCAATCGTTCCTGTGTGCGCATTGCGCATGAGCTCTTTCTGGTCGGGGACCAGAATCTCCATTCGCGGTAATGGTAAGATGTGAAATACGTTATCGGCCAAGGCGATCAACCAGACGAAACCGCCGATAAACCCCAGAAACATTGCGATGAAGCAGTGCGTCAAAAGCTTGCCCCCGATTGATCGCGACAAGCCGCCATTTTCGCCGATCCAGTTTTTAGTGCTAGCCATTTTCATTTCCTCTCCCAAACCCTATCGGACTGTTGTGCGGCTTTGCTCACTAAAAGTGGTCCGCATTCGATTTGAGCCCGCTGGTGCAACGACAGTCCCGCCGCCACCCTGTTCTTATAGAGCAGATCGATCAGGGATCGCAAGAATAAATATACACTGTAATATTTTTGTGCTACTCATCGATCATGGCACGCACCGCAATGAAACCCGAACAAGCTGAATCTATCCGCGCTAGCTTGCTGGATGTCGCGCAAGAACTCTTCGAAGAGGGCGGCATTGAGGCCATGTCGTTTCGCGCCATCGCGGCTCGTTATGGCTGCAGCAGCATGAAGGCTTACTCGTACTTTTCGTCGAAAGCCGACATTATCGATGCGCTTCGAATAAGAGCCTATCGCTGGCTTCAATCAAATTTGGAAACCGCAGCAGGTACGGCGCCTGACCCACGTGAGGCTTTGAAGCGGATTACATTTGCGTACTTGGAGGCCGCGAAGGCGCGCCCGAAAATGTACGAATTACTATTCACGCATTCTGGCGAAAAAACCGAAACCCACCCTGAGCTCATCCAGGCAAAGGTCGGCGCGCTCGGGGTTTGCCAAGACGCCATCGAAGCCGTAGCGGATCTTCCAGATTATCATCTGATATTTGAACCAAACAAGTCGGCTCACCTATTTTGGATCGCTGCGCATGGACTGGTTTCATTGCATGCTGGCGGGTTTTTGGTTGTTGGTTATGACGCTGGCGAGATTCTGCCGACATTGTTCGAAACCACATTGAATGGCATATTTGAGCGGAGGAAATCATGAGCCAGATCCCCCAAGAAGGCGAACTCGTTGTTCGCAAGATCCCATTCGAATTCCCTGACGATCTGAACCCGATATGGCATCCGCACCATGAGTGGTCTCAAATGGTCAATGGGGCATCTGTCACGATGCCCTATCTCGAGCCATTCCTGATTGCGACCTTACGCGAAGCGAGCGCCCAAATTGACGACCCTCATATCAAGGAGGAGGCTGTCGGGTTTTGTGCGCAAGAGACGACACACTTTAAAACTCATCGGCGCTACAATGAGCTCCTGAAATCCAATGGATACCCGGTTCTGGCTGATGTCGAAGCCGACATGAAGGAGAATTTCATCAAGCTGCGAGAGCAGAGCCTGTCATATCGCTTAGCTTATGCCTGCGGCTTTGAAACAATGACACTTGGCGTAACCAACTGGCTGGTTTCCCGCAGGCAAAAACTGTTTGGCGGCTCGGACACGCGTGTAGCTTCATTTGTCCTTTGGCACTTTGTTGAAGAGACGGAGCACAAACGCGTCGCTTTCGATGTTTATCAAGACATAGACGGTGGTTATTGGACAAGGCTGGCGGGCATATTCAATGGCGCGTTCGATGTGTTTTGGTGGTCACGCAAGGCCGCGGTGGCGATGCTTAAAACAGACGGTCGCTGGAAGAATTTACGCTCAAGAATCCGTTTGTGGCGTCGGACGGGCGAGTTCTTTTTCGCGATCCTGCCAACCCTATTGCGCAGCGCCAGCCCGGGTCACAATCCGGAAGATGAAAAAGATCCAGCCTGGGTGCGCGATTGGATAAACGGATATGCCACACGCAGCGATAATGCGGCGCCATTGGTGGATACGAATGACCCTAACATGCCAGTGCCCTTTCCTTCGGAAAATCTATCACAAGGCGTTCAAACGAGCGGATTCAGATGATGCCCGGCGTCCTTTTTAGGGCGGTCTAAGCCGCTTAACATCTCGTTTGTGAGGCTATCCAATCCGGGCTGGGCGATAATGTCTTTTGACAATGGAGAAAACAGGTGTGTGAACCTGTAAAGTTCAAAGGCGATCTTGCCAAGTTGCTTGCTGGAGTACAAGAACGCGACCAGATTGAGCGATACTTGGATACTGGCGGCGCGTTCTACTTCGACCGTACTCGTCAGGATATTGAGCCAGGTTTGGTTGAGGTGTTTTTCTATCTTTTCGATGCCACCCACTATTTTTGCTTGAACCGCAACGATGTAGAAATTGAAACTTGAGCAAAAACGCCCGCTGCGTTGAGTATTCTGAATTTCGCTAGTTCAAAGAAATAGGAGAGGCTGTTGTGGGGCGATTTTAGGCCTCTGAGCTTTCGTCTTCGTTTGCTCGCGCAGCTGACCCACTGAGCGTTTTAGAGGGAACGATTTTACTCTGCTCGTCTTATGCTCGAGTAAGTGCGCGAGCTGTTTAAGACGCCAGATCGCAAAACCTTGTCGATATTCACCTGACACGCGTAAATCCAAATAAGTTTGAGCATTTGCAAATCACTTCATTCCGTATGAGCCTAATTTACAGAAATTACATATGATTAATGACAGCTTGCTCTGTGCAAAAAGATACAAAATGCCTCCAGCATAATGTATCCGCCGCCATCTTCGCGAAGGAACGCGAATGCAAACAATGGCGCTTTCATGAATTTGACAAACACACCCCTAACATCAGGCGATCTGGCATACGCAGCAGACATGATGCTTGCAATCGTCCTAGTAAAAGAAACACTCACACCTGCTACACCGCAGTCAATCGCAGAACTCGTAGAAAGCGTCGCTAGCGCCGAAGCTGCATTGCGTAGGGTTGCAGTGGAAATGAAAGCGTCGCCAAACGCCATTTCAAATTATCAACCGCCGCGTTGAGACGGGAACGTTACCAGTTTAGGAGTTTGATCGAAAAACCATGCAATGGGCTTGTCCAATGTAAGAGCCAATACACTAACCATTTCAGCATCAATCCGAGCTTGGCCCGTCTCAAGCAGCGCGTATTCTTCAAATGAAAGATCGAGCCGCTCGGCCAATTCAGCCTCGGATAGCCCAGCGTCTTGTCTTGCTTGCGCCAATCGACCACCGAGAAAAGTGTCTATTTTTGAAATGCTCAATCTGCGCCCCCTAGAATTTCTTTCCAATAAAGCGCTCTTCCATCAATTGAAATGCATATTCCCTAAATCTGCATATATTTTTATTTTGCCTTCATTTGCGCCAAGCAAGTCTAGGGCGAGGTGTATCAATGAACGCTCATACTTGGAGACGCAAGCCAGTAGACTAACTGGATTCAACCGCCGGACGTAGCTCAACGTCGTGTCCGTTGAACTGCTAGTGTGGTATCTCCCACGATTCAATATTGGAATTTATGGAACAAAATATGACAACGATTGAAGAGCTTACGCCCCCTAGAGCCAATTTGCTCACTGCCGTTCACACGCAACTCGGTGAATTGGCGGATGCGGCCTCAACGCCATCTATAGCTCGCCCCGAACCGGCCGTGCCAATCAAAAAATCCTATACTGACGACCACATCATATGTTTGGAGGATGGTGCTAAATTGAAGATGCTGAAACGGTACTTGAGAACACGATACGACATGACGCCAAATCAGTATCGTGAACGATGGAATCTACCGGCAGACTATCCGATGGTCGCGCCCGAATATGCTCGCAGACGATCAGGTTTGGCCAAAGAAATAGGGTTGGGCAAGAAGCGATAGTTCTGACCAATAGAAGACATTACGAGCGGCCGTTGTGGGGCGAGTTTAAGCCGCACGGCTAATCACGGCTTGCGGCGCCAAATTTGCAAAGATGCAAGCTGGCGAAAAAGTTTCAAACAATGTCTCTGTCCCCACAGAGTAGGCATTGCGACAAACTGAGACAATTAAATCCTATTAGCCGAGATCGCTATTCGGTAAACAGGCGACCGTTTTCAAATGTTCGGTGAACCTGGAGGAATGCGTTGAAGAGAGAAATCGGAATAATGTCCGTCGTCGTTCTCTTTGGGGCGTGTAGCGGCAGCAGCAGCGATAACAGCAACGGAACGGTCACCGGTTCGACTAATTCCGCACCTGTCGTCGACGCAGGCTCTGATGCTGCAGCTGACGAAGCCACACCGGTTCAACTCGCGGCGACTGTTAGTGACGCAGACGGCGATACGCTCACATATACCTGGTCTCAGACTTCCGGAACGGATGGAAGTTTCAGTAACACCAGCGTCGAAGACCCGGAATTTACGACGCCGAACCTGAATTCAGACGAAGATGTCGTGCTTCAATTGATCGTTAGTGACGGCACCGCCACAACGACGGACACGGTTACGATTTCAGTCAGCAATGCGGATGGCAGCGTTGCTCAAAATGTCGACGGCTGGCTAATCAACACGAGTGAGCGCGCAACGTTTATTGCTGAATCCAGCGGCAGCTCCCAAGGGGCCCTTTATGATGTCCAGTCTGCGCTTGAAGTCACCGTCAGCGGCGTCGATTATGTCGAAGTTCAGACACAAGGCATTCCCAAATACGATGTAGAAATCACACAGGATGTGCTCGATGAGTTGAATAATCGCCCACGCTTGACGAACGATTTTTCTTCAGGCGTCACGACAGCGACGCTCGGCGATATTGTCGCGTTTGGTGAAGATATTGGCTACAACAGCAATACTGAGAACTGCAATGATACAGGCGGGTTTGGCTATTGGCCTCCAGGACCCGTTTGTCCGCTAAAACAGGAACGAACAGCGTATTTCCCCGCAGAGCCGGAAGCTTCGACCGAGGCCTGTGAAACAGCGATCAACACGATTGGCTTGTTCGTGAACGGGACGGCGATTTTCGGTTGGGGTGATACGTTCAGCTACAATAATGAAGGCGTGTTTTATAATCTCGCGGCAAAGAATGAGATTTACGATCTCGACATTTGCCTCGGACACGCTGCGATGGGCGAATACCACGCTCACAATTACACTCAGTGTATTGCCGATCTTGTCGGCGACGATGGCACCGAACACTCCCCAATCATTGGTTATGCTGCGGATGGCTATCCTGTTTATGGTCCGTGGGAAAGCAACGGCGTACTGGCCGTTAGCGGCTGGGTTGCGCGCGACTATGGCGCCTCCGCCGCGGCCGGCGGATGCGGAACGCCCGGCGAGCGAACTTGCGTTTTGGTCGATGAGTTTGATATCAGCCAAGGCGTGACGGCGGCGAGCTCACAGGGGCCTGATATTGACTCAAACGTCACCAGTCTGTCCGGCAACACATTGCAGGCCGTGGATGGGTTTTATTATGAAGACTATTATGCGTCTGGGGCTGCCGCGACCAGCGAGCAACTCGACGCGCATAACGGTCATAACAATAGTGATGGCCGCGGCTACCATTATCATGTGACGATGATCGAAGAGAATGGTGTAAATGTGCCTGCATTTCCATTCACGCTTGGGCCGACGCTTTACGGTGCCGTTCCGGACAATGGCATTGCAGGCTGCGATTCTGGCACAACAGGCGGCCCCGGCGGCCCTCCCTGATGGCAAAAGGCACATAAGGTGACGGTTTTTGGGATGATCTCTGCGCCGCTGTGCGCTGGTTCGATAGTTTGCCTTCTTGCGCTCACCGGCTGCAAGAAACAAGAGGCAAGCTCGGCTGAGACTGGGACGTCACCGACGATAAACATGTCGCCGGACGTGGCCAACATGTCCGGCATGGATATGTTGGCCATGACGATCGGAAATACGGCTGATCCCACCAATTCGATGGACCACGCGCATATCCCGGTGGAGGTTCCCCCAGGCGTTGCGGTTCCTAGATTGAGTCTGAACATCTCAAGGGATTGGATGACTGGCTTGAATTTGGAAATCGTCACGGAAAACTACCATTTCATTCCGCCGGTGACCGGGCAAAATATCGATCAGCTTATGTCCGCTTCTATTGACGGGGAATCAGAGTGTGCCGAAGGTCACGCGCACCTTTACGTGAATGGAGAGAAAATCCAGCGTATTTATGGCGCCGCCCTTCACTTACCAGAAGCGTTATTCAAACCGGGGCTCAATCAGGTCACCGTCTCGATCAATAATCATGGGCACATGTACTGGACGTCCAATAATCGTCAGATTTTGGCGACTCTGTTTTTAAACCTCGAAGCGGAAGATCTTGTGACCCACCGTTTTGAAAGCTTTCCAGCAACAACGAAAACTGTAGCACTTGGTTGCGACCCAAACGAGTAGTCCGCGAAGTCAAATTTTTCTTATTGCTCAAGAAAACCGGTCGTTCGAAGCGTCTATCGGAGTTCACCGCTTTTGAATGAGGGCAGAAGCCTTGAGCAGCCAAGAAAAACGCTGGACTATGAGACCCCAGCTGAGCGATCAAATGCGTGTGTTACAATGACTGAGTGAATCCACTAGCGAATTTCGGCCACTTTAGGAACACCATAATTCAGAGTCAAAAAAACCGAGCTATAACCTCTTCGGATGAAGACAAAACAGCGTACTCGTTTTCTAAGATCGCTAAGGTTATCTGAAACACTTCGGCAGCATCCCAACGCCTGCCATTACGTCCTGTAACGGGTACGGATGTCGTAGCATCAGTTGGCAGAATGATCTCGTAGCCGAGCGCTTTTGCCGCGCGTATGGTTGCATCCATACTGTTATGGATCACAACGCCGACTAAAACGAATTGTTTGGCTCCTAATTCGACGAGTGTCTTCTCAAGATCTGTGCGGATAAATGCACAATTTTGATGTTTGATCACGACCTTCTCTGATGGCCGCGGGAAAACTGATTTCTGTATAGCATTCCAAGGTCCATGCGTGTGATACGTCGAACTTGGCGTCGCCTCATCATGTTTTACATGGATAACAGGCCATCCATGCTCTCGCCATTTGCCCAAGAGGTATTCAATCACCGACAAATAGTCCGGATTGTTCTTTCCATCCCAAACCGGTTGGTTGATTGCGTCTTGTACATCCAAAATCACAAGCGGCGTCGGTGCTATCATTACAGGCCCTCAAACAGAGTTAAGTTGACTGAGTAATTGCATTTCCCGCATCGCTCAACTTACTCAACCTATACCGTCTGAAACCGCAAGGGTCCGCGTTAGCGCGTTTTACGCCGCTCGAAACAATCGAAATGCGCGGCCTAAGCGAACAGCACGAACGCCCTTATGTCTTACAGAAACAAATCCACGAAGGGGCGGTTTGTATCAAACCCTTGTTCTTCCAAGGCTGTGGTGATGGAAGACCAATCCTCTTCTGTAATGTCGCTACCTTCATACTGGTCCAGAAAGAGCTGCAATGCCGCAAGCGCTTCAGTATCAACGCTACCTTTGCCACCCATTTGACCCCCCCCTGGCGGCGGCGGTGGGCGATCCCCTTTTACACCCGCAGCATCGCCAATGCTTTTCGCATCAAACCCAGATGCTTGCATGGCTTGCGTCAGAACCGTGCCGGGCGAAATGCCGAGCTCTTGTATGCTCGAAACGATGTTCTGGGCATCTGATTCAGAGACATTGTCCGGATCATATTTCGCCAAAACGTCGGCAATAGAGGACTGTTGCTCCTCGCTAAGACTCGCTTGCGACTGAAGCGATTGCGACGACAGTTGACTGGCGCCAACAGAGTTTATCATGGTTTGACCTCCTGGGTGTTTACACAACGCAGGGTTGCTTCTTTGGGGTTAACGAGGCGTTTTCGAACACTGTTTTGCGACAAACTGATACAAAACAGCGAGACTCCAAATTCAAAGACCGGAGCGCGGATCAAAGACTGCCTGATAAGGTTCGCCACCCTCGGGAGATCATACATAACCGGTTGCCGCTCTCACCATGCGTCCGGGACCCAAGGGTCTCTGTTTTTTTTAGTCAACGTTTTGACTCTAAAGCCCTCAAACGCATGAGAATTGGAAAAGATGGGCGTCCTATTTAGGGTGCGGTTTCAACTGGTCGTCGCAACACTTTAGTTTTAGACAACTGGAGTGAAGCCTATGAGACAGCGTATATATTATTCGACTGAGCAACGCGCAGAGATTTGGGATCGTTGGAAGCGCGGGGAGTCGATGCACGAGATTGGTCGTGCCTTTGATCGCGGTCATTCGTCTATTCAGAAGATATTGATGGCGACCGGCGGTATCCGGCCTGCGGTTCGCAAGCGGTCTCGACTTGCGCTCTCCTTGGCCGAGCGTGAAGTGGTTTGCCCCACTGAGGTGGTCCACCGGTTTTGTTAGTCCAGCGGTTTCTGACCTGCTCCCCATCTCTGGGCCACCCGGTTGGAGGATTTTCCGGGTTTCAGGTGCATGACGGCTGATTGGCCATCGCGCGGTTCATGAGCGTCTTCGGGACATTGGATCCGATGGCGCTATGCGGTCTTACCTCGTTGTAGTCTCTACGCCAAGCTTCCAGTTTTGAACGGGCATCTTCAAGCCCCATGAACCAGTGCGCGTTCAGGCATTCGGCTCGAAATTTGCCATTGAACGACTCGATGAAGGCGTTGTCGGTCGGTTTGCCAGGTCTTGAGAAGTCCAGGATGACGTCGTTCTGGTATGCCCAGAGATCGAGGTCTCGGGAGATAAATTCCGGACCATTGTCGGCCCTAATCGATTTTGGATAGCCGAACAGTTTGCAAGCCTGTTCGAGGGTTTGCACGACATCTTCTCCTTTGTAGCTGAACCGTGGATCGACCACGGTTGAGAACCGCGAGAATGTGTCTACGACCGTCAAAATTCTGAGCTTGCGACCCGTCACGAGTTGATCGTGAACAAAGTCCATGGCCCAAGTCTCGTTGACCGCAGTTGCGTCTTTGCGATCATCTCGAAGCTTGGCTTTGACCCGCCGTTTGGGCGTTTTGTTCCTTAATTGTAGGCCCATCTCATGATAGAGACGATAGACCCGCTTGGCATTCACCGGCCAGCCTTCGCGCTTTAGCATGACATGGATACGCCGATAGCCATAACGAACGCGCGTTTCGGCAATCTCCTTGATGCGCTTTTTCAAATCGGCCTGATCGCTGCGAATGGATTTGTACTGTTGGGTCGAGCGATGGGCTTGAACGACCCTGCATGCACGCCGCTCACTGACCCGCCAGACGGACATCATGTCCTTGACCAATTCGCGTTTGCGACCTGGCCTCAGAGCTTTCGTTTGATAACATCCTGCAGCATCGCCTTATCCAAAGACAGGTCTGCCACAAGCCGCTTGAGCCGTAAGTTCTCTTCGTCGAGCTGTTTGAGCCGCTTCATCTCTGAGGGCATCAGGCCGCCATACTTCTTGCGCCAGTTGTAAAACGTCGCCGCGGCAATCCCGGCTTTGCGACAGACTTCCGCAATCGGAGTTCCCTCTTCGGCTTGGCGCAAAATGAATGCAATCTGCGCATCTGTGAACTTACTTCGCTTCATCGAATCTTCCTTCTCCCGATCGGGATTATAAGTGGAAAATTCCAACCTTAAACGGTCCAAAAATCGGGGGTCAGGTCAAAGTCACAGGTACGAAATTGGATGCTAGAGACTGGCTCGCATTAGACTGACAGTGCCAATTAGAATGTAGTTCATTGAGAACACAATTAGAATGTGGTTCATTGAGAACACAATTAGGAGGAATGCATATGCCAGTTGGAAGCGCCGAGCACTTGGTCAGCAAAGAGATTGCAAACACGATCGTTGATCCAGTCGCATATCAGCACTGGGACCAGTCCCATGAGGCATTCACAGAATTACGTAAGTCTAACCCGATCGCATTTGCTGCGCCTGACGACTACGACCCATTTTGGGTCATCTCTAAGTATGACGATATCCAAACCGTCGAACGTACCAGCAACCTGTTCAGTAATGCCGCGCACTTTCCGACATTGCTATCGAAAACCCAGAAAGCTCAAATTCTTGAGCTGACCGGAGGGTCGCCCCATATCATCCGGTCGCTCATTCAGATGGATAATCCCGACCATATGGCTCACCGGATTTTGACTCAGGGCTGGTTCATGACCAAGAGACTCAGAGCGCTCGAGCCGCGCATCAGAGAGATTGCAAAAGAGTATGTCGATCAGCTCCTTGAAACGGGAGGTGAATGCGATTTCGCGACGGACATCGCATTTTTCTATCCATTAAGAGTGGTGATGGAAGTCATTGGTGTGCCGCGCGAAGATGAGCAGATGATGCTCAAGCTTACACAAGATCTGTTTGGAAACGGTGATCCTGAACTTAGCAGAGACCGCGCAAACATTGGTGGTGCAAAGGCCGAAGTCGCAGCGCAAACGATTGAAGACTTTTTTGGGTATTTTGACGCTCTCAACAAAGAGCGACGAGCATCTCCAAAAAACGATCTTGCGAGCATTATAGCAACAGCAAAAGTTCACGGGGATCCAATTGGGCACCTTGAGGCGATGTGCTATTACATCATCGCAGCAACCGCCGGACATGACACAACCGCGGCTTCGACAGCAAGTTCGGTTTGGGCGGTCGCAGAACGCCCAAATGTTTTCAACGATCTAAAGTCCAGCTCAGACCTCATTGAAGGCCTCGTAGATGAGGCAATTCGCTGGGAAACCCCTGTCAAACAATTTATGCGCACAGCGCTCGAGGATACAGAACTAGGTGGACGTAAAATCTCAAAGGGCGATTGGCTTTACTTGGCGTACCCATCAGCAAATCGCGACGAAGATCATTTCGACAGACCGTTCGAGTTTGACCCCGCCCGCTCACCAAATAGACATATGGCATTTGGTTACGGCGCACATGTTTGTTTAGGACAAAATCTGGCCCGTATGGAAATGCAAATACTTTGGGAAGAAATGTTACCGCATTTGAAGTCGATTGAACTAAGTGCTCCACCAAAACGTATGCGCGCCAACTTCGTCTGTGGACCAAAGTCCGTACCCATAAAATTTTCAACGACGTAGCTCGAAAGGTACTGTCAGACTAAATTCGCTTGAGACCGCCCTGCCGGGTTACTAGTCTCGGCCGCATGTCCGAAAATCCATTTCGCTACTTCAACACATCATCCGGCTCGCGGTGATGATGTATGTTCGTTTTCCGCTTTCGCTTCGCAACGTTGAAGATCTGCTTCATGAGCGCGGGATCGACGTTTGCCATGAAAGTGATCGGAAACCAGGACCGACAAGAAACCGCGAGGTGGGCGAACAACCGGGCCGATAACTCCCATCTAACGTTCCGAAGGCGGGAGCGCGCTATGCTCAGATTCAGGCAAATGCAGAGTCTGCAAAAATTCGTCTCGGTTCACTCCTCCGTACACAACCATTTCAATCATCAGAAAAACATAGAACGCAGAACGAGATTCAAAGAGCTTCGACACGCCGCTTTGATTGAGTGGCGGTCGCTTCTCGTTGCCTAAGTCACAGGTACGAAATTGGATGCTAGAGACTGGTTCGAATTAGACTGACAGCACCTGATCCGAGAAGTGGACATGACGAGTGACCGAGGCATGGTGAGTTTTGGCCGCTGGGCGCATCCAATCTTTTAGATACTAATAACACCTTGCTCAACAAGCTTTCCAAAGCGCATTGTTTGTCCGTTTTTCTAGACGTCGACGTATAGACGTAGCTCAATCTTTCTTGTAACTTTCAGACGTGAATGCGTACGGGTAGAACAATGGCAGACAAGAAAAAAAAAGACCCGATTGGGTCTACCGTGACGGCGCTTGAAGAGCGTGTCAACGTTCTCGGCAGAGCCGTCTTCGGATCAGAGAATTTCGGTAAGGTCATGAATACGTCGGTTTCGACGGGCTCCGTCGTCCGAAAAGGCATTTCCGACCGCATGGCTAAGAACCTGCATTTCTACAATATGCCAAGCCAAGAAGACATTGTGCGCTTGGCAGAGCAATGCAGCCGAATTGAGCAACGACTGGTGTCGGTCGAGGGGATGCTGCATAAGCTGGTCGACGACGAAAGCGCATCTGTTCGCAAGGGCCCTGCTAGAACGAAAAAGCCGAAATCTGCGACTAGAAAAACCTAGTCTCGAACGTCAATGGAGAGCGATGTGACTGCGACGCCTCGTAAAAGCAAAGCGAATAACAGAGACTTTGGGGCACGAGTTCGCACCATGGTGGATCGCACCGTTAAGCGAAATATCAATGGCGCGTCTTATTTCCTGACGCCAGACCCTCCGGTGGGCCAAACCAGGTACGACATCATACACCGCCGCGGCACGCTGCAATTATTTCACTATCAGCCGCTCGTTGACGAAGTTTACCGCACACCGATCCTGATCGTGACACCAACGACGAACCGGTCTTATGCGTTGGACATGATGCCAGGTGTGAGCTTCGTGGAATTCCTGCTTAAGGCCGGATACGATGTGTTCTTGATGGACTGGCAGCCCCCACAACCTGAAGAACGATCGCTTAGCCTGAAGGATTACTCGCAGACCTTTATCGCCGAATGCATGGATATCGTCACTAGAACGACCGGAGAAGACGAGGTCAGTCTAATAGGATATTGTATGGGCGGGGTCTTGGCGTCGATCTTTACAGCCTCTTTCGAAGGAGACGGCGTTCGCAATCTTGTCGTCTTTACTACGCCTGTTGATTTTACCAAACTGGGTATATTCTATAAGGTCATGGACAAAAAGCATTTCGACGTCGACCGAATGGTTGACCAAATTGGAAACATCCCGCCAAATTTTGTGTTTCAGGGTTTTCAGATGACTGATCCAGCCGCCAGGCCGGCGTCGCAAGTCGACCTCTTGCGTAAGATGTGGGACAGTGACTTTGTTGAAAATTATCGCAAATACGATCGTTGGAGCACGGATATGCTACCTCTGGCTGGCGAGTATTTTCGTGAAACCGTCAAACAGTTGATGTGGGAAAATGGTTTGTTCAAAGGGACGCTTCGGGTTGGTGGAAGATCTGCCAGCCTGGACAGAATCAAAGTTCCTTTCTTCCATGCACGTGCGCTGCACGATTCCTTAGTGATTCCAGCTGCGAGCGATCCTATGATCGACCTGGTCGGCTCAGAAGACAAAACGGACCTGGTTCTGAAGGGCGGGCATGTTAGCTTGGTCTGTGGCGCAAGCGCGGTTGGGCGGCTTTGGCCCGCTCTAGATAATTGGCTTTCCGAGAGGTCCGCATGACAAACACTGAATATCCAAAATCGATACCACTTGGGCAAAGTAGCATTCTGCTGCGCATACCCGAAGCCAACGACGCCACTGCAATCCACGGCTTTGCGAAAAAGTTGCCCGTCCATGACTTGCTCTACTTGCGACGTGACATTTCACAACGCTCTGTTGTTGATGCCTGGTTGGTGGCGGTGGCTCAGGGAGAGAGTTTGTCATTACTCGCCGAACAAGACGGTGCACTAATTGGCATGTCCGCCCTAATGTTAGATCGTAAGTCCTGGTCACCACATGTCGGCGAAATGCGAGTTCTGATTGGTGACTCTGCTCGAGGAAACGGGCTCGGCCGAATTATGATCCAGGAAACCTTCTTGCAAGCAGTCAACCACGAACTTGAAAAAATCATCGCGCAAATGACGCTCGACCAGTCCGGGGCCAGGCGAGTGTTTCAGGAGATGGGATTTGAGCAGGAAGCTTTACTCAAAGATCATGTGCGCGACCGCAATGGTAAGGATCATGATATTCTGATCATGTCATGCGACGTCGCAAGTGCTGTTTCGCGGATGCAGTTCTATCGCTAAGCGACGGCTCGCGGGAATTGTTTAACATTCTCGACACGATCCAAATGCTCGGTGATTAACCCGGAAACCATGGGGATGCGATTTGGTGGTAAATCATGCCCCATTCCATCAATTAATTCAAATCGCGCGCCTTTGATATTGGCGGCAATATCGAGCCCGCCATGTGGCGGTGCCAGTTGATCAGCGCTGCCATGAATGACCAGCGTTGCAGAATCGATCTGTCTTGTGTAGCGGCGCAAGTCGCCTGTCGCTATGATGGCTTCGACCTGACGGCGACGCCCAGCGGGATAATAGGCTCGGTCGATCGTTGCCGTGATGTTTTGCGCAAAGCTCACATCATCATAGCCGCCATCTTGCGTGCGTATACGTTTCCAGATGCGGAGTGAGCGCGCCGCTCGTTTTTCACTGGACCTGCCGCTTCGGGCGAATAGGACGCGCATCGCAAGATCAAGCGGCGGCGTCGGCAAACCGAACCGGTTCGTGGAGGACATCAAAATGGTGGTTGATTTGACCCGGTCCGGATGCATCGCCGAGATGATTTGAGTGATCATGCCACCCATTGAAAGCCCCAGAATGTGCGCCCTCGATATTCCCAGAGCGTCAAGCACGCCGATCGCATCTGCCGCCATATCTTCTAGTGTATAAGCCACCAGGACTTTTCGCTTAAAAAGGCGCGATACTAAAATATGCGGCGCGAACGGGTAAGTTGGTGGGCGACGTCGCATTTTCTGAGAAAGGCCGACGTCGCGATTGTCGTACGTTATAACACGATACCCACTAGAAACGAAGTGTTCAATAAACGGTTTTGGCCAGAAGCTTAGCTGAACAGACCATCCACATATCAAGAGGATGGCGGGATCGTTGGGACGTCCGTATTCCTTCACCTTGAGATCAATGCCATTAGCTTTAACGATTGTCATCTGCGTGCTCTGCGTTCTGCGTTCGGTTACCGTTTTTACTAAGAGTGACTTCTTAACAGGAGTCAATAATTTGCTTGTCAATCTGCACCATAGCAAGGGAATAGTTTGTCGTCGTAGTCGTCTGTTCTGCTGGTATTGTCAGCGGAAATTGAGCCTTAATCGGTCAGTTCTACGCTCGGTATATGACCAAAAATCCGCTCCGCTACTTCAACACGTCACCCGAAATCATTAGATTGGCGGTTATAATATATGTCCGATTTCCGCTCTCGCTTCGCGACGTTGAAGGCTTACTCCATGAGCGCGGGATCGATATTTTGAAATCCGCGGGCTATGCCGGAATAGCTAGATCAGATGCTGCGGCAGCCATGTCGTCATTGCGGGAAATACAAGAACCATGATCGCCACAAACAAAATCATAAGCCAATATGGGATAGCACCTTTGAAGATTTCGCCTAGGGTCAATGAATCATCGGGCACGGCACCTTTAACAGTGTAAATCAAAATACCGAATGGCGGCGTAAGAAGACCCGCTTCAATTACGAGGATGCCAAAAATGCCGAATGCGAGCGCATCGACCCCGATCACACTAGCCATTGGAGCAAAAATTGGGACCGTCAGTAGAATAATCGACGTTGAATCTACGAACATTCCCAACAGCAGCCATGAGACGATCATCAAACTGATTAAGACAATCCCATTGCCACTCACCGCGAAGAAGCTTTCGGTTATAATATCAACAGCACCCGACATGGCGAGTAGCCTTGAGTATGCGGTCGCCAATACAAGGAGAATCAAAATCGGCGCGGTCGTCTTACCTGCTTGATAAATTGCCTCAATTATCTCTTTGCGTTTCAACCCCTTGGTCAACGCGATCAGGAATGCACCTAAAACTCCAAAACCTGCTGATTCAGTTGGCGTCAGGAGACCACTCCAAATCCCTCCAATTACGAGAAGTATGAGACCTATAATTCCGGCACCGCCGATCAGTTGCTTCCTCTTCTCGTCTGATGATAGCGATTCCGCTTTTGCGAGTGGCGCGGCCGGTGCAATTTCCGGCTTTAGGACTGCCGTAATGATGCAATAAAGCGCAAAAACCACAGACAATACGATACCGGGTATCACGCCCGCAATAAACAATGCTCCGATAGATTCTTCTGTAAGGACCGCCCAGATAATCAGAAGGATGCTAGGCGGAATAAGCATGCCGAGGCATGCACTCCCTGCAATCACGCCAACAGAAAAGACCCGATCGTAACCTAGTGCTGTCATCTCTGGGTAGGCTATTCGAGAAAACGCCGCAGCCGAAGCAATCGAAACCCCAGTCATTGCAGCGAAAAGGGAATTCCCCAAAACTGTCGCAATCGCGAGACACGCTGGTAGTCTTCGCAAAGCCCGATTACATATAGAATACAAATCTTTGGCGGCGCCCGAGCGCGCCACAAAATCGCCCATTAGAACGAATAAAGGAATAACAATGAAAATGTCTTTCCGCAAAGCTTCGTAAGCGGTCGTGCCCAAAAGGGCTAAAGCGATTTGTGGGTCCTGCGTTAAAAGCAAAGCACCAACAAAACTCGCTACCCCGAGCGCGATCGCGATATCTACCCCAATGATTACGAGAACAAGCAATAAGACAATTACAAATAAAATCAGGGTTGCCATAATCGAAATCCAGCGCGCGTTGAGTATGTCGAACTAATCATTTGACAGAGATGTTTTGTAACTCCGCAGAGTACCAATCAATATTGACACATAGGCGATAGCGGCAAAGGTACTTGTGATTACAATCAAAAAACGAATTGGCCACACGTAAATACGTAGTGCCCCTTCGCCCTCATATTCTGCGAGCGCATATGACTCCATCGCCATGGGAAGGGACACCGCAGCGATCGCGCCGAAAAGCGCGACCCCAAGCACTTTGGCGAAACATTCGAGTACGAGTCGAACGGGCGCAGGAACACTGTGAACAAGCATCGTTGTCCGAAACATCGATCCGGTCATAATGGCCAAGGGCAACTGCAAAAAAGCAAGCGCGATGACCGAGTTTTGGAGGATTTCCTTGGTACCCGGCAATGGACTCGAAAAAATAACGCGTCCCAAGACGTCTATCAATATTGTGAACGCCAGTACGAAGACCCACATTGCCGAAATCAAATGGATTACACTAGCGGACTTCTTCAACATGTGTGCCTTGGATATTGCTGATTCAGTCGCAACCGATAAAGCCTAGCTATATATGAGCGAACTATCATATATGAGTGGATGCTCATTATTTTTCTTGTTATGACATAGTATCAAACCACGCTCAATAGCAGTTATGAATTGATACGTATGATGATGATCGAGTGAATGCGGTGACAGTATTCGAGCGAAATGTGCGGCAAATTACGCGGTGAGCAATAAGCATGAGAAAAGTTCAAAAATTATTGGCGCTTTCCTACCTGATGATAATCTTTGATCTCGGATGGATAGCTAGTGCTGAGGATTTCACTGTTCGTATTGGGGCGGGCCACCCCAAAGGACCAGCGCCTTATGTCACGACTGTCTCCGACGTCTTCGTAAAGTCGGTTGAAGAACGAGTTCTTGCGGAAACCGACCACACCGTTCACTTCATCGAAGCGTATGGCGGATCACTTGCCGGTGTTTCTGAAACCCTTGAAGCAGTCCAATACGGAATTTTAGACTTCGGCGCATATTGCGTTTGCTTTGAGCCTTCCAAACTCTTCCTTCACAACTTTCCATATTATGAGCCGTTTGGCCCCGAAAGCTCAGTCGACGCCATCGCAGCGGCGCGTATCGTATATGATGAGAACCCGTGGCTAACCGATATGCTTTCCCAAAGATTCAAACAAAAATTACTCGGGCTTGGCGCATGGGACAATTATCATCTCGGCACCAAGACTGAGTGGAAGGACATTAGCGATTTAGCCGGAGTGAAGCTTGGTGGTGCCGGACCAAACCTACCTTGGCTCAAGTATGTGGGCGTCGTGCCAGTACAATCATCCCTGCCGGAAGGCTATCTTGCCATGAAGACCGGCGTTTACGATGGGTGGCTGGCTCCGCCAGCCGCGTATAATGGTTTTAAGTACTATGAGCCTTCTCCAAATTACACGCTGATAGGATTCGGAGCGATGCCGGTGAATATTTTGACCGTTAATGAAAAACGCTTTGCGGCACTGCCTGCCGAAATTCAACGAATTATCATCGAAGAAGCTAAGGCATGGGAAGAAGGTAACGGCACCGCCATGGATGCCAGCCAGGCCAACGGCCTGAGAATGCTGCGTGAAAATGGCGCAAACATCGTTGAACTCCCGGCTGGGGTTCGACGTGAGTGGGCAGAAAGTCTGTCCGAGTTTCCAAGGGAGAAAATGCTTGAGGCGGAACGTCGGGGTGAACCAGCTTTCGCGGTTATGCAAAGCTATATCAGAGCAGCCGAGACTGTCGGACATGTTTGGCCTGTCCACTACAAATTGGACTAAAATTTTTATTGATGCCTCGCATTAGAAAGTATCATTTTTACTACTCTCATTCCTCACCTAATTAGGTAAGTAAGTTAGGAGAAAGATCATGAAGCTTTCCTTTTTCACGATGCCTATTCATCCGTTGGCGAAGCCCGTTGCGCAAAGTCTAACCGAAGACAGGGAAGCTTTCTTGCTCGCAGACCAGCTCGGTTATTCAGAGGCTTATTGCGGCGAACACACGACGGACCATGCTGAGGTCATAACTTCCACAGTCGCGTTCCTGGCCAGCCTCGCATACGAGACAAAGAACATACGGCTGGGAACGGGCACGGTAAATCTACCCAATTCGCATCCAGCACGCGTCGCTGCGGAAGTTGCGATGCTGGATCATATGTGTGAGGGGCGATTGAATTTCGGAATCTCACCCGGCGGGCTTATGTCGGATGCAGAAATTTTTGGGACGATCGACAAAGACCGCAACGCGATGTTCGTTGAGTGTATCAATATGGTTATTGATATTTGGACTGGGGCAGCACCCTATAATCTGAAGGGCGATCACTTTAGCGTATCGACCGAACGAACAATGATCCCAGAGATTGGGCAGGGTGAGGTGATCAAGCCATATCAAACCGACCCTCACCCTCCAATTGTCGGGACCGTGGTTGCACCATTTTCGAAAGGCGTCACTGCCATGGCGGAAAGAGGTTGGCAGCCCATCTCCGGGAACTTCCTATTGCCCAAATGGGCCGCTACACATTGGCCAAACTATGTAGAGGGCTGCAAGAATGCTGGACGGAGAGCATCCTACGATGACTGGCGGGTTGCAAAAAATATTTGTGTCGCCAAGGATCAGGAAACAGCCCGGGCGTATGCACGGGATCCTGGTAGCCCTTATGTCTACTACTACTCTCAGCTCCTCCAAAAAATGCGGTGGGGTGGTCGATTGAATCTTTTCAAAGAAGATCAAAATATGCCGGACGATGAGGTGACACTTGACTATGTATTAGATCGTCTCGTCATTTTTGGAGATCCGAGCTCCGTTGCGGATCAAATTCTGGAACTTCGCGAAACGACCGGGCCATTCCGGCACCTCGTCTATGCAGGACATGACTGGACCGATTATGAGCTAGGTCGGCAGAGCATGATCCTAATGGCAGAGCAAGTTCTTCCAAAACTCGAAAAGGTCACAGCGTCAGAGACAGAACTTCAGGAAGCATAGTTCGCGCGGTCAGGTCTGGGGTTGTTCCGGTACTTAGCGGACGCATTTAGACAAGAGAGATGAAGTTTCGGATTCGATCTGCGTTGCTCTCCGCTACGTCACCATTCGGATGCCAAATTGAATTTTCGAATCCGATCCGTACTTTTCCACCGAGATTAATGGCCTCAAGCAAACAAGCCGTCTCAGTAGATCCGAAAGCGCAAACCATCCAATCAATGTGCTTCCCAGGCGCTAGCTGCTCAAGCAATTTCACACGTGGCGCAATTTCAGCGGGATTACTTGTCGCTTCACCCTTGTAAGCGCCTATGACGTGAAGCACATGGATTTGGTCATCAGGTATAATCCCGCTACCTATAGCCTTAGCAAAATTTATTACGTCTTCCTTGGAATAAAGGATGTGTTGGATCCTGATCGTCGAATTATAAGCCGACTGATAAAATCGCTTCGCCTCGTTCAATTCTTGGCGCGGTGGGTTTATTTCTCGAAAGCCAACGGACACAAAATCAGGGACTAGCTCCATGATCATTTCGCATTGTTTTTGAGCCGTGTAACGGCCTGCAGCCTCCGACGTGACCTGTAAGTACATCTCAGGCACAACCTGGGTCAACCTATCTAGAAGGTCTTGATAGCGCCCCGCATCAAGTAAATGACGACCGTCTTTTTCGCGAATATGTAAATGGATGCCATCGGCGCCCGCCTCGAAACAGGCTTTGGCGTCAGCGACGATTTCCCTCGCTTCAATAGGAATATTCGGGTGATGGCGCTTTTGGCGGCGGGCACCGTTTGGCGCGACCATAATTCTGGGAAGAGGACGAAGTCTGTTGGGCATTTTTACCTATATCGAAGTTTGAAACTGAGATTACAGTTCATCGCCGATAGACATAAACTTCCCTCGATGAAACAGGAGCGGCGCAAGATCCGATTGTCGCATAGAGACGACTTTACCAATCAAAATCTCGTGATCCCCACAAATGAGTGATTTACATAATTCACATTCCAAAATTGCTGCAGCATTGCTTAAGATAGGCACCCCAGTTTTGCCAGGCGACCAATCAACGCCAGAGAACTTATCTACCTTAGGATTTGCAAATCTGAGTGTCTGCTCTTTGTCTTCAGCCCCCATAATGTTCACTGCGAAAGAACTATAAGATCGGAAAGCGGCACGAGATGGTGAATCTAGTTTGATGTTCCACTGTATAAGCGGAGGGGACAGAGAAACACTCGAAAACGAATTAACAACCAGGCCAAGAGGGCTATCGTCACAAGACATCGTCGTAACGACCGTGACCCCGGTCGCGAAGCAACCCATCACACGTCTTAACTGCAACGCATCTAATTCTACATCTACCGGCTTGATTTGAGCGCTCATAGTCGTTTCCCGATACCATTCGAGCCTATCAGATGAACCCTATTTGACGTCAGTTCAAATAATATCTAACGATGCTAGTTGCAATATTTTCTGATACCGACAACAGCAGAAGGAGCCGTGAATATGAGCATTAGCTTACTAAAGCTCAAATTATTTGTCTCGGTCTATCAGGAAGGCTCTATGTCTGGTGCGGCAGAACGTGTGAACGCGACGCAGTCTGGTGTTTCAATGCATATTCGCCAAATTGAAAAACGTTACGGCGTTGAACTCTTTGATCGTAAATCAAGCGGCGTTGTCCCTACAGAAGCTGGCAAAGTCTTCTATTCGTATGCGTCAAAAGTTCTGCATTCCGCAATAGATGCAGAGCAAATTCTCACAGAGCTTTCTGGCACTATTTCGGGCCATGTTCGATTGGGATTAATGCCAACTTTTACGCGAACAATTCTCGCCCCAGTAATTGTTCGACTGAAGGAGGAGGCACCTCATATACGGCTAAGTGTTACAGAAGCATATTCGGGAATTTTGTCCACGCAAGTCGTGGATGGCCGTCTGGATCTCGCGATAGTACCCGCAGATAGTTCCGGGCTAAATCTGGACATCAAAACCATGGGACGAGACACTGAATGCCTGGTCTGCGCTGCGGATAGAAACTTGGTTAAAGAGAATGGAGCTGTGTTATCCCGACTGCCTCCGCTCAATTATGTCTTGCCGAGCGCCGAAAATGCAAGGCGCGATGGAATCGATAAATACCTGTCTATTAACAACATAAAAGTTGGCGAAATTCTAGAATTGGATGCAATGTTTGCAACTCTGGAATTGGTAGCTGAATCGGATCAGGTCGCGATTTTACCAGGGATTTTGTGTGGCCCTGACCTCGATGGAAAAGTCCGTCAAGTATCCCCGTTAGCCAACCCACCGCTGCATACGGAATATGTTCGAGTTACACCAAAATCACAATCTCTATCTGGCGCAGCACAACTCGTTTCGGATATGTTGCAAGATGAACTCAAGAAGGCTTTGAAAATAACTCCAGTGAGCGCACGGTGATACTCGGTCGCTAACGCGTACCAGCCCAACCTGATCATCAATAATAATGATGCGAGCTATGAACTCTTCCTGTTCAATATATTCAGAAAACTCTGATAAATGAGCTATCTCGCAGTTTAATGGAGAGACTGTTCATGAGCGATCCATTTTTATACTCAGAGGCCACAGGCCTGCGAGACGCCCCTGCGATACTCCTGCTCAACAGTCTGGGGGCCACTCACCGTATGTGGGACCCCCAGCTTAAGTTACTGGAATCGCATTTTTACGTGATAAGGTGCGACACGCGCGGACACGGACAAAGCAGCAGCCCCCCCGGTCCTTACAACTTTGATGATCTCGTCGTTGACGCACTTCAAATTCTAAACCGGCATGAGGTTCAAAGAGCCACAATAGTTGGGTTGTCTATGGGTGCGATGACGGCTTTGGGCATTGGATTACGAGCACCGGAGCGGGTCGAAAAGATCGTGTTCAGTGCAGGGCGCGCGGACGCACCAGACGCGTTCATTAAAAATTGGGACGACCGCATCGCAATGGTTCAAGAATTAGGACTTGATGCGGTATGGGCACGGACTGAACCAACTTGGTTCACCGATGACTTTCGAAATACCAATCCAGATATGATCAGCAAAATCAAACAGCAGTTTTTGATGACTGACCCCGCCGGCTACGTCGGATGCTGCCGTGCTCTGCAACAACTTGACTACCTGCGGCTGCTAAACGAACTCGAAGTCACAACGCATTGCATCGCTGGATCAAAGGATGTCGCTGCACCATCGAAAGTTGTTCAATCCATCGCGCGAGCATGTCGTAACGGGACTTTTTCAGAGATAGGCGGCTCGGCGCACCTTATAAACGTGAATCAACCGGCTGCATTTAACCAGGTCGTATCAGAGTTTCTTGATTTATAGCGGACTATCTGAGGGGCGTTATCAGCGGAAAGTGCCCCTTGACCGTACTGCGCTAATTTCGGTCGATAATCAGGAATGCCTTTCGCCACGTAAAAAAAACCAACAGAAATTATGCATCTCGCGTTGATTGGGTAAGTTCATTTTCTTCTGTCGCTTCTTCGTCAAAGATTTCCAATACATTTGGCACTACGGGCTCGTCGACGACGCGCGGATTTTCGTCATTCTTTTCGGGCACACTGTCATTTGCAGAGCAGCCAGCTAAGGAAGCAGCGGCAATAGCCGCAATGAATGTTCTGTTCTGTTCATTTCATCTCTCCTCTAGATATAGGAGGTCGGTTTTTCCCTGGCCTTCATGACATTGTTGATTGCTCCGCATTATCGGGCATGATGGTGATTTAGACGATTAAAGTCTTCACGTGCTTAGCCTTTTATACAACGGGCACAAACGGGTAGCTTTCTGTTATGAAGTAAACATAGCATTCAGCCAATCTCCCTCCATAGCGTTCATCAAGCCGATTTCGCCAGCCCTCAAACGTATAGTCCGCATTGTATGTTCCGTCATGTTTTCGAACGCGAAATCAAAAAAGCTCAAGCTCGCTAGGAGCTTGAGCTAAAATTAAGTCTAGGGAGGAATTGCAGACTTAATCACCAAAGGGTTTGTATGTGAGCTGTAAGACTACCGCGCGAGTCGTACTCGCAACCGCATTAACCTCACCAGCAGAAACACCTGGAACAGTTCCACCAAATGGAACATTCGATCCACTGGAAATCAGGAATATCTCGTCGGATAGGTTCCTACCGATGAGATCCAATGACCACTTCTCATCCGCGGACGATACCCCAACTGAGGCATTCCACATCCAGAAAGCATCTTGGACACCACGAGGGTCATACTCATTATTGGTTTCATACTCACCTGAGTAAACCGCATTCCCTCCAAATCGGAAGTCAAGATTATCCGTCAAGCTTGTTTCATAAGTCATACCAAATGACCCTGACCACTCAGGTGAACGCTGAAGCGGAAACCCATTCAAATTCTGCGTATTGCCCGTTCCGGCAGCGACTTCTACAGATCCTGTTGCATCGGTAAGAAAGTCACAACCAGCTGTATCACCGCCAATTTGAGAACCGTTGCAACGCTCAAAAAAGTCGGAGGTGTAAGATGTATCCAAGTAAGAAATAGCTGCTGTTAAGCCAAGCCCTTCGATTTTCTCAGGCTGCCACGATGCATCAATTTCAAGCCCTTGTGTTTCCGCCTCTGCTGCGTTGACCACGCGTGTGGAAACACCGCCACCACTGAAATCAAAGGTGGAAAGCTGCAAGTCGCTGTATTCATAGCTGAAAACCGCCGCATTAAGCCTTACACCTGGAAACGGCGTAGACTTGACTCCAAACTCTACCCCTTCAGCCAGTTCTTCGTTGAAAGTTTGGTCACTGGATACAATAGCTTGCAGCGCATTACCCGTCACTGAGGTGTTAAACCCACCCGACTTAAAGCCCTGCTTATATGCACCGAATAAAGTTACGTCCGGCATCGGTTTCCAGGTAACAGTCACTTCAGGTGAAATATTGTCATAAGTGATTTCATCCGGATTGGTTATGAACGGACCCGTGGTCGTTGCGGGAGGCGTAAACACATCTGGGAATACAATCGCGCCACCGCCGAAGGATGCGCCCGGGAAGCCATTAACCGTCGTAACACCAACTCCAGACAAGCTACGTGTTTCTTCAGTGTATCGCGCACCAGCAGCCAGCTCGAGTTCTTCGGTTACATCAAAGATAACTTGAGCAGCTAGAGACTGTGAGTCTGAGTCTATTTGCTGATAGTTCTCAAACAGAAGCATTGAACCCGCGGGTGAAACCGGTGTTAGTCCTAGCGGCACAATAAGGGCCTGATCAGTCGCAAACTCTCGGTCATCAAAAAAGGCATCGACCATAAAATTTACACGCGAATCGAAATCACTCGTCAGTCTAAATTCTTGCGCAAACGAACTCACGCTCTGATCACTTGTCCCAAACAAGAGGACAGGATCGTTGGGTTGTGGGTTTCCGTAGTTAAAATGGTCTATATCAAAATAGCTCGTCACACTTGTGAGCGTTAAGCCATCAACAATCTCGTAATTCGCCGTCAAAAGGCTAAGAAGTGACGTGTTTTCACTAATTGGATCTGTGCGAAAGAGTGGGCTAACTGTAGCGAATGATGCATCTGGTTCAGCAAACACGACATCACGGTCAATAGTACAATTATCAACTGCCCCGTTTAATGGCCCCGCGAGCCCTGATGTATCGCAAGCAAACCTTTGCTGAACGCCAGCATCATCACCTTCGGAATCACCATAGCTGATTTTGAAATTAGCATCGAATCGATCAGTCGGCTCCCACTGTAAGGTACCCCGGACATAGACTTCTTCCATCCCAACAATCTCGGGATCCCGCACATTATCTCCGAGATTTGTAAATGCGCCATCAGAGTCAGAGTAACGAACAAACAAACGTCCCCCGAGTGTGTCCGTCATTGGCCCAGACAGAGTACCTTCGAAAAAAGCCTGGTCTGCTTCAAATTCATAGCCAGCACGGGCCTTAACGTAGAGCTCACTTGTCGGATCAGATGTTTTTAGAGCAATAATGCCACCGGGGCTATTCTTACCAAAGAATAGGGCCTGAGGTCCTTTGAGAACGTCAATTTGCTCGACGTCGTACTGCCCCAAACGCAATGCGCTTCCGTTACTGATTTGCACACCGTCAATATTAATTGAGACGGCTTGATCGCTCGACGTATTCAGCCCGCCGGTTGTGACACCTCGTAAGGTGATCGCTCCCTGCCCCGCGCCGCCCCCATCATCGATCGTGAGCGCTGGCGTTTGCATAGATACATCTTCAAAACCAGAGATGGAATAGTTTTCAATAAACTCGCCAGTTACCACTGATACGACGACCGGTACATCTTGCAAATTCTCAGCTCGCTTTCGAGCCGTCACTGTCACGGTGTTTAGCGTGCGAGAACTTACCGGTTCATCCTGATCGGCATTGCTCTCTTGCGCGCTCACCGCGGTGATACCCGACAGGCACAAAGTAGATCCACATAAGAGTAATGCTGCTCGCAGCTTGCGTTTCTTGATCATAATTTCCTCCCTCAATCGGCGAAGAGCCCATTGGTTCTGTATTGGGTCGTTGATCGACCTTCGGTATATGAACGATCGCTCATTTATGAGAGTATTGTCAATATACAAATTTTTGAAAGCTTCTTGCGATGGAGTCTGAGATATATTCGCCACACATCTGGCTTTGTAGCGAAGGCGACCTGAGACACTTGGATCCTTCACTCAAAATTGAAGTCTGGCCTGTGTCCTGACAGGGCCTTTGAGATCGCTAAGGCTATTTTGCTATAGCCGTATTTCTGGCGCATCGTAGTTCTTGAAGCGCGAGACCCGCGACCTAAAGGAAAGCGCTAACAGCGACGCTGGTTGAGAACCGTTCATCGGAGATTAGATCCTCGATCGAATCCATATCTTCCTTACCTAAAAGAGCATCCTCGCGGTTGGGGACGATTCAGACACTCGTTTTCTGAGCGAAGGATTCGAATTTTTCGTGCGCACGAAGACTGGAGAAATCAATTCGTGCCGCGTCTCCAACCTCAACACGCCTTTAGCTATAATCTCGTCATCGGCAATATGCATGTCTTGACCGATAGACTTTGGTCGATACACGCTCGCTCGCTGTATCACTCTTCGTTATAGGCCGCTTCCGCCCAAGGTGAGCGGTCTTCAACGCCACCAAAATAATCTGGATCATCCACCACAGCTTGAAGCGCTATAGACACCGGCACTCCTCGCGGAAAACTGTCAATGGCCGATTGAAGATCTGATACGATCTGTTCTTGCGAGGCAGCAATATTTTGATCCTCCAACGGATCGACGGACAAGTTGTAAAGTCGAGGCGCTTGCCCTTCAATCGCTATGAGCTTGTAAGGGAAGCGGAAGAAAGCTGTTTCCTGTTTGCCACTAAAAGCTTGTACAATATAATCTCGTGGAGGCGATGGAACTCCAGCACTCAAAGAAGACCAAATACTGCGACCATCGAATTCGTCCGGATCCTCTAAATCAGATCCAGTAATTTCCAAAAGCGTCGGTAGAACGTCTTGCACCGTTGCCATGTGCGGATCAGCTCGCGGTGCTAGTACTTTTGGCCAAGTTACGAATGATGGAACGCGTACACCACCTTCAGAAACATCACCTTTCCCACCCTGAAAAGGATGGTTATCTGACCCGCCGTCCAAAGCGTTTGTCATCACAAAGTCTATGAACCGCGGCGTCGTTTTAACACCGAACTGAGCTTCAATTCCAGTTTTGGTGGCGCCTCGAGGCAAGCCTTGGAACTGGTCGTTCGGGATCAAGCCGCCATTATCGCTCATAAACCAAATAAGCGTGTTTTCAGCAAGTCCGAGAGAGCCGAGCTCGGAGACGATTTGTCCGATGGCGGTGTCCAACTCCGAAACCATTGCAGCGTGAATTCTCCGCTGTTTGTTTTCTATATGTGAATAGGCTTCGATGCTTTCCTCAGGAGCTTCGTTCGGCAAATGAGGAGCACCAAAGGCAATATAGAGGAAAATTGGCTTCGTCGGATCGCGTGAATTTAAGACAGAAACTGCCTCATTGGCAATCAATCGAGTCGCGTATCCTTCATCTCGTACCGTTACCCCGTTGCGCTGCCAGTCATATCCGCCTCCGTGAACTTTATCGAAATACCCGACGCCACCCGTGACGTGACCATAGAAAGAATCGAAGCCACGTTGGTTAGGGTGATAAGCAAGATTTCGTCCACCTAAGTGCCATTTGCCGACTATAGCCGTCTCGTATCCTATGACACCGAGGTGATCAGCCAGCGTTTTCTCACTAAGGGGCAATCCTTTTGGGTTATTCTTTGAAAGGGGTGACGTGATGCCCAAACGTAGAGGTGACTTCCCGGTCATAAGAGCTGCGCGAGTTGGGCTACAAGTTGGTTGTACGTAGAAGCGTTCTAGTCTAACGCCAGCTGCCGCCAACGCATCGAAGTTTGGCGTATTAATTTCACTATCGTTGTATCCAACGTCACGCCATCCCAAATCATCGGCCAGGATGATGATAATATTCGGGACGGCGTCGCCATCTGTGATCATCGATGCGTTGCGGTCTATTTCAACAATGCTATTGGCTGCCGAGTCCGAGCTAACTCGGGAATCTTCAATTGTTCGCCCGCAGCTCGTAATTACGACTGCTATCATCAAGAGAGGTAGCAATTTGATATTTTTAATGAGCAATCTCATGGCCGTCTCTTTCGCCTTTCGTGCAGGATCATGAACTTTTATCGGAAAACTTTCGATCCCGAAGATCATTGAAAATTTTAGCTGCTGTCGAGTCACTATGATTCTGAGAGTAACCTCATAAATAACTCAGCCGTCAATACCTTTGCATTTGGCATCAAATTCGCAAATATAACGGAGACGGTCAGGAGCCATAATGCCGAGCACAAATGTATTTTCAATCGAAGCAAAACACGAACGCAAAAGCGCGAGGTCACGAGCCAAGCTATTGGATGCTGCAATCGTCGTGTTCGCGGATATGGGCGTAGAAGCTGCATCAATCAAGGAAATCACGCGAGAGGCCAATATGGCCAATGGCACATTCTATTTGCATTTTAAGGACAAAGAGGAAATCGTGCATGAAGTGTGCACGAAAATTCTGAGCCGTATTGCGCAAAACGTCGACTACAGTATTTCCGAAGTCACTGAAGCGGTCGAACGGGTGAGCATTGCTACTCGTCGGTTTATTCATTTTTCGGGGAAACACCGACACTGGGGACAAGCTTTTATAAAGTTTTTTTGGTCTCTGCCGACGATTCAAGCATTGGTTACAACTCCATTGCGTAATGATCTAGAATTAGGTGTTCAGCAAGGCGTGTTTCACGTCATCGTTGATGATTTTCTCTTGTACATATTCGGAGCAAATTTGATCGCTGCGCTGACAGAGCATTTAAACGGGACTTCGGGGGAAGAGGCAGGATCCAAGATCACCGAATTATTGCTACAAATGCTCGGGGTTCCTCATGACCAGGCAAAGGCTGTTGCCTGGCATCCTATTAGCTTTGAGATACCGGAATCAGTAATTTCAAACTCGCAATGACGTTATTAGGCCTAAAGTCTCAATCAACTTAGTTGCGCATAGCCCCAAATGGCCGCGTCACGCACGTCGAAAACAAGAGAAACACCGTAAAAGAAGAACATAATGCAGGCCCAAATCCCATACGCGGAAGGGAGTACAATCTCTGATCGGTGTTTTATGAGAGCATAAATAGCGGGCGCCCATACCACGATATGCCCGAGTGAAACCAAACCTCCTTGTACGGCGTATATTCCTGTTGCTTCAAATACACCTATCCACAAATGCCCCACGATAAATGCGCCCAAAACCCACCGCGCAGCAATGTGATTTTTCACAAATGCAATCGACGCAATATTTGCGATCAACATGCACAATAGCCAAATCTTCATATGCGCAGGCAGGCTATTACGTGTATCCATATTCCATTCTTCTAATGCATAAGAAGCAGAGGCTTCTGGTGCCCACCAGATAGATAGACAAACAAACGCAAGACAAAGAATGATGCTAAAGCGCAATCCAATCGTAGACATTCTATTAGTCCTTCAAACTTATTTCTTCGCAGCAAATCGAGCAACACCCCAGTTGCCGATCTGCCAAATCCAAGTCCCAAATATCACCAGCCATGCGATCCCGTGAGTCGAATACTTGGCGAGGTCAAATTTCGGAATGACGGCATACAGCAGCGGTAAGAGTCCTGTCTCGGCGTCTGGATAGTTGTGGAAAATGACGGGTGTGAATGCGTTAGCGATCAAAACCGACGTGAAATACGTAAAAGCCAGCACAGTTAAAGCGCGCTGCACCTGTTTGGATTGTACCGTTGATCGATATACTGCCATCAAAAAGCAGGCGAACGCTGGCGGCGCCAATGTATCTACGCCCAGCTGAAACGCCGCATATTCTGCTCGACCCGAATTCCCCAAAGCCAGTGCCAATTCATTGATTTGGTCGACACCATAGCCGTACTGAGCATCGAGAGGCGAGATACCATTGGCCAATTCAGCCAGCCGCAAAATCTCTGATGAAACGAACCAGATGCTAGGAACCATTGCGGCCGCAGCTGGTATAATGAAGAGGGGATTGCTCAAAAGAGCTTTCCCTCTTTCAGAAAACATCAACCAATAAGTTAGGATTGACCAAATGGCACCTATAATTGTCCATACCGAATAATACTCCCATTGGGCGAGCGCGCTCATGACGCTTCCAATGACATATCCGGGTCGATACAGATTAGGTTTGCGATGCCCCCCTCCAGGGCAACGTTCATAATCGGACTGTTTGCCGTGCACGCCAACCCATCTTGAGTGAAACTAAAATCTCTCGTGTAAGTTCCACGAAGTGGCATCGGGTAACTTATGAAACGCGCTTCGCCTGGAATAAACCGATATACCCGGTCAGTCATTGTCTCATTGATCCAAACGTCCTGCGTTTCAGGATGAATGGCAAGCGCGTAAGGCGCCGGGCGGTGATCTAGCTCAAACTCTGGCATTTTATGGACCGTAATATCCATAGTTTGGGTCTTGATATGCGCGATCATACCTTCGGTATATCCAGTCAGCCAAAGCTCGCCAGCTTTGTTAAAGCGCAACCGGCGAGGGCCCCGCACGGGCGACTCATATTCTGTGACCTCGAGTGTTTCGGGATCAACAAAACCAATTACGTCACCATACAGCCGCGCGTACCAGATTGTGCCATCAACCGGGTTTACATCAATACCATAAGGGCTCGGTCCACCTGCGATCCCAATTGGCGTAACTTTTGGCAATCCAATTAAGTCAACCTCTCCGGTCGACGGATCGAGGCGGCCGATTTGATCTGATACAGCTAACGTAAACCAGACGATGTTTTGCTTATCAATTCTGATCGTATGCGGATAGCGCGCAGGCTCTGGCAAGACAAAGGAGTCGCGCCACGTTTGTGTGGTCGCGTCAAACACACCGATTTCGTCCGATGTTGCATTTGTCGTATACCACAGGTTGTCTTTGCCTAGCGCCAGTGAATGCGGCCCCGGGTCCCCACTTCTCGATGTGTATCCGTTTCCATCAGCGTCTGCGCCTCTGGATGGCGGCGGCATATCGACAAATGTGTTCTCTCCGGTCTCTAGGTTGGTAATCACCATGGAGTGCCCGTGCCGATCCACCGCGTACGATTTTCCGTCATTTTGACTAATTTCTGCATCATGCGGGAACGCAACGTACTCAAGAGGATACTCATAAACTTTTGCCGAAAAAATTTCCTTATCCACGGGGAATTCAGGTCGCAGCATCACAGTACCACCATAAGGACCGCTCATATCGAGCATTTGGGAGCGACGCTCTGTGATGTCTTCATCCAAATTACCCAGATAGGCATGCATCCTGGCAATTGTCGGAGACCACAGGGTTTCATCACGCCCGCGCCGGGTAAATTCATTTCCGAATTGATGGCAGCCAGCACAATCCCGTTGAAATGAATTTCGCGAGAGAACCGAGTCTGGGTCTTCGTCAAACTCAATCAAATTGAAATGAAAAACAGATGGCAAACTATCTGAAATCTCGCGATCGCTTCGCATTTCGCGCAACTCAAAATCCAAATTCAAAATAGCTTTTTCTTCGAACGACACAGGTACAGATTGGTCCGCATGGTAAGGTACGCGGGTTCGAACCTCTAAAGGTCCCGATAAATTGGTCGGCAAAGCAAAACGACCAAGGGCATTTGTGTAGACTGTTTCAGCCAGCAGCGTATCAGTGTCTTGAAGGCGTACCATTACACCTTTTATGGGAGCGCCTTCGCTGTTCGTAATCTGGCCTTGGATGAGGCTTGATACATTTTCTGGAAGTTCCGTTTGTAACTCAGCGGTCAAACCCAAGCTGGATTCGCCGTCCGCATTCTTGGCGTTCGATGTTGTTTCAACGCCGCATGCGGCCAAACAAAAACAGACAGCCAGAGCAATAGATGCTTTGTTCAATTGATTTCCTCCAGTAGTATTTTATGAGTTTCCTCTCATATTGACAGACTGCGGTCAATATGAGGTTAGTCTCATCTTTGGGGCGGCGTCATTTCGGGATCACGAAGAGATGTCCCTTTTGGACGGTACGGCGCGCAACGCTCAACCAAGCAGGCGCGCCCGGAGGAGAAAGAGTTTTGAACGAACGGATCGCCATTGTCGGCTGTGGACCTGCGGGAATAGTTAGCGCGATCTGCCT
Source organism: Henriciella sp. (assembly GCA_039970335.1). Lineage (GTDB taxonomy): Bacteria > Pseudomonadota > Alphaproteobacteria > Caulobacterales > Hyphomonadaceae > Henriciella. Next base: position 32,969 of record JBDVMC010000015.1, read on the forward strand.
CGCGCGAAGAGGTATAGCAACAACCGTAATCGACGCAGATACCAATCCATTACTTGGAGCGACTTATGATCCAAATCGGTCTTACGCCATCGACATTACCGGCCACGGTCTAAATGCGATTCGGCACATTGACGCGGTCGCGGCGTTTGATGAGCACATGCTCCCATTCAGCGGTATCAATGCACATGGGGCACTCGTTGATGCATGGTCAGAGGATGGCTGGATCGGGTCGCGCGGCGACATTATGCGCGTGTTCATGCACGAGATTCAAAATCGATATGCCGAATTGGTGACCTTCCACTTCAACACTAAAGTGTCAGCAATCGACTTCGACAATGGGGTCTTGTCTTGTGCGCCTATCGAAACAGACGGCTTAGGCTCGTCCCGCGATGAAACCTATGATTTGATAATTGCCGCGGACGGAGGCGGATCAGTTGTCCGTAAACTGGCTGAGCAGATCGTTCCCGGTTTCACGGTCGAGCGGAAGGCACAGCCATATTTCACCCGCATAATAGCGCTTGATAACGCCAAAGTCTCGCTAGACCCGACCCGGCTGCATGTACTCTCCCTACCATACATGTCAGTTACCGGCGCAATTAATGGTCCAGGCGGGCCTTCAGATCCAATCTGGTTTTGCCAGATTCCGTTTGCGACAGACAAACCCTTCGAAAGTTTAGAGAGTACGCGGAAGTTTTTGACAAAACATATGCCGCAAATCGCCGATCTTGTTACAGAAGACGAGGTCATATCGTTTAGTGAAAGACCTGCATACAATATCGGACGGGTGACCAAAAACTCTCAGGCATATGCCGGCAAAGTCATATTTGTCGGGGATGCGTGCACCGCATTCCCGCCTGTTGGGCAAGGGGCAAATGCGGCAATGGAAGCTGCGATGTATCTGGATTTGAGTATCGAAGCGTGCACCGAAAACGGACGCTCAATCATTGAGAATTTGGACGCCATATCCCGTCACTTTGATCAAGAATGGTTGGCCCAAGCCAATAGTATGTCATGGCTCGCGACAAAGCTCATTATGACCAAAATCTCGCACGTTATCCGAGCCCGCTTGACGAACGCGATCGGCTTAAACGTAATAGCCGACACCAAACGGTCGGACTTTAGCTACCTCGATACATATAAAAAAGCTAAGCGGATGGGGCCCATCTGGGCCTTTTAACCCGTGCAGCGAAACCAGAATTCTTTCGCCAAGAACAGACCTCGGCTTATTGGAACAAGTCACGTCCGTAATCGGGAAGCGTTCAATGTTGTAACCAGCCATTATGGAGAGAGAATTTGATTAAAAGCATCTTGATCTCGGTTTTCCTCTTCGCAGTCTGTATTGGCTCAATGCTTCCTGCGTTCCCTGGGTTAATTCAGCATATTGCTGACGTCGATCTATCGGATGCAACTCTGTATGGCGGCTACATTTTCGCGGCTTACTTCTTCGTTCAATTTTTGTTCGGTCCAGCGGTCGGTAATCTGAGTGATCGAATAGGCCGGCGGCCTATTTTTTTAGCCTGCCTTTTTGGTATTACGCTTGACCTATTTGTGATGTCCGTCGCGCCCTCTCTGGTATGGCTATTTATCGGGCGCGCCTGCGCTGGAGGATTCGGCATAATTTTTGGCCCCGCCAATGCGTTATTCGCCGATAATTCGGCCCCTGACGAACGCGCTAAATATTTTGCTTTCACCGGTGCGGCTTTTGGCGCTGGGCTGATAATCGGTCCAATTGTTGGGGGATTAGCGACAGGCTTTGGTCCTCGTATGCCTTTCATTGTTGGTGCAAGCATAGGGATTGCAAACTTTTTATTCGCATGGTTTGCAATTAAAGAAACCTTGCCCAACGAAGCCCGCCGTGAATTCGACTGGAAACGCGCAAACCCGCTAGGTTCACTGTTGAGCTTAGGATTTAAAGATAAACTAGGACTCCCTGCTGGCGCCCTGCTGATTTGGTTATTGAGTTTCGGCATCTACACCGCAACGTGGCCCTTTTTTGCCCCTGCTAAATATGGATGGGGCGGCAACATGGTTGGGGTATCATTAGCGCTGCTCGGGCTATCAATTGCTGTAACCCAAGCTGTGCTTATGAGTCGATTTGTATCGCGAATAGGTGAGCGTGGTACAGCCTTATTTGGTGTTTTGTTTTCTTTGGTACTTGTTCTGGGGTTTGTCTTTACCTCTAACGGTATCTTGGCCCTTTTCCTCATCAGTATGGTCGGCTTCCCATCTATGGTCGTCCCGAGCATTTTAGCGATCATGTCGAAACGTTTACCGCATAACAGGCAAGGGGAACTGCAAGGGTTTCTCTCAAGCGGCACCGCTTTGGCAAACCTGATAGCTCCGCTAATATACAACTCTATTTTGGCATTAGCGATCAAGGATGGGGATATTGGGATAATCGCGAGCGCACCGTTTATGGTGTCTGGTGTGATAGCTTTCATACCGTTCCTGATCTTGCTATCGATGCGGAAAAACTTTGCATAAAAGCGCAGATTTGTGAGGAGGTCGCTCACTATTTAGACGCTCCATCTTCTCATTAAAAAGTCTGCTCCGCTTATATGAAGCTCCGCAAACACTCGCTATCGAAGATAATTGACACATAGATCATATATGAGATACATCTCATATATAGCGAGACAATGCCTATAACGAATGCATACTCGGATAAATAAAATTCAGGCAATTGGGAGCGAATTTTGGGTATTGTAACCAGAGATTTCACAGAAGAGCAGAACATTTTTCGCTCCAGCTATCGGCAATTTTTAGAATCTGAGATCAAGCCAAAAATGGATGAATGGCGCTCTGCCGGAATTGTGGACCGCTCCGCGTTTCGCAAAGCCGGAGAGCAAGGCATGCTTATGATTTGGCCGGATGAAAAGTATGGCGGCTTGGGTGATGACGACTTTCGGTTCGAGCAGGTTATAATTGAAGAGACGGCGCGCGCTGACGTCGGCGAGTGGTATAATACACTGCACTCTCGCTTAGTCGGCCCATACTTTAAAAACATCGGAAACGAAGAACAAAGGGAGCGCTTCCTTCCAAAATGTGTGACCGGAGAAAGCATCCTGGCGGTCGCTATGACCGAACCTGGCGCTGGATCAGACCTGTCTGGCATGAAGAGTCAGGCTAAAGACATGGGAAGCCATTTGCTTCTAAACGGCTCAAAAACTTACATCTCTAACGGGATCAATGCCGACGTAATCATTGTCGCGGCAAAGTACATTGCGGAAGGTGAGACCCAGCCAGAAAGCTCTCACTCAATGGCACTATGCATCGTAGAGCGGGGCATGGAGGGGTTTGAGCGTGGTCGCAATTTAAAGAAAATGGGATTACCTGCACAAGACACTGCAGAGCTATTTTTCAACGATGTCGTGATCCCAAGAGAAAATATTCTCGGAACTCCAGGCAATGGTTTCTACCATCTCATGGAAGGACTTGCCGAAGAACGGCTGATCGCGGGCGTCGGATATATTGCCAGTGCGCGCACAGCATTCGATCTTACGCGAGAGTTCGTGATGGATCGCAAAGTCTTCGGTGCTCCCCTTTCAGACATGCAGAATACGCAGTTCAAAATGGCTGAACTCGACACCGAAATTGAAATCTTCCAAGTCTATATTGATCATTTGGTTACCCTACACAATTCGGGAAGATTAGATGCCAACATGGCAGCAAAGGCAAAACTTCAGGGTTCTGAAATACAGTGGCGAATGATGGACGAAGGCGTCCAGCTTCATGGCGGCGCTGGATACATGCAAGAATATCCGATTTGCAATATGTTTACGGGCGCGCGGATTAACCGGATTCTCGCAGGCTCTTCTGAAGTGATGAAACTCATTATTGGGCGAGACATCTTCTCTCAAAAATATCGAACAACTTACTAACCGAATGAGATGAAATAGCGCCAGCTCCTGGCAGAAAAAGAGCCCCTGCTCCGCCCAATTCTGGAGAGGGGCTCACTTGAGACTCACAGCAGAGCGGCTAGCTTTTTAACACTTTTGTGTTCTGGCGTTCGTGTCATATCTTCCTGACCGACAACACTCTCAATTTCTCGGAAACCAACACTGAGACTACAAGGCCTCGATTATGGTAACGTTGGCGATGCCACCGCCCTCACACATGGTTTGTAGCCCCCACCTTTTTCCCTGCGCTCGAAGAGAGTGTACGAGCGTAGTCATGAGCTTCGTACCAGTTGCACCTAAAGGATGTCCCAGCGCGATCGCGCCGCCATTAACATTGAGTTTGTCCGGATCCGCGCCGGTGTGAGAAAGCCAAGCGAGAGGTATCGGGGCAAACGCTTCATTGACTTCATAGAGGTCAATATCGTCGATGCTCATTCCAGCGCGTTGAAGGGCACGATCCGTCGCAAAGAGCGGTTCTTCCAACATGATGACCGGGTCGCCAGCCGTCACCGTGAGATTGTGAATGCGCGCCAACGGCGTCAATCCGTGCACCTTTAGCGCACGTTCAGAAGCAACCATCATAGCTGATGAGCCATCGCAGATCTGGCTCGCATTCGCAGCGCTCATAAGTCCGCCCTCCAACATAATATCAAGCCCCGCCATCGCCTCCATGCTCGCATTGTCACGGATACCTTCATCATGTTGATGCTGCGCGCGAGCGCCATCTTTTGTGCGACCGAGAATAGCAACGATCTCTTTTTCGAATGCGCCGGCGTCTCTCGCTGCGCGACCGCGTCGGTGGCTTTCGACCGAGTAAGCATCGATTTGCTCTTTGGTGTGACCGTGTTTTTTCGCGATCATTTCAGCGCCAACAAACTGGCTGAATCCTCGCACGCCGTATGCCTCTTTGACCGATTGCGGCGTTGGGTCTGTAGGTATGTCGAATACTTTTCCCGCCTTGGCGTTTATTCCCATTGGACATCGGGACATGCTCTCGACACCAGCCGCGATGACCAGATCCTGGGTGCCGGACATAATGGCTTGCGCGGCGAATTGAAGGCTTTGCTGAGAAGACCCGCATTGCCGGTCTATGGTAACCGCGGGCACACTTTGTGGGAGTTTGGATGCGAGCACAGCGGTCCGACCGATTTGATTAGACTGTTCGCCCGCCTGCGAAACGCAACCGACGATTACATCTTCCACAGCCGCAGGATCGATTTGAATTTCATCGATAACCGCGTTCAATGTCTGAGCGCCCAGGTCTCCTGGGTGCCAATCTGCCAGCGCGCCGCCTTTGCGGCCACCGGCGGTGCGCTTAGCGGCGACGATGTAAGCTTCGCTCATTTTGATCTCCTTTGATACGTTGGTTCGATGCTCATTGTGATGTCAGCTCCTGCATTACCACGGAAAAATCCTTATGCCCCAGCCCTTCAGCGGAGAGGTTTTCGTAAATCGCTACGGCTAGTTTTCCAAATTGGGTATCGGCGGCGGCAGACTTCGCGGCTGCTTGGGCGAGGCGTAAGTCCTTGAGCATCATGTCAACGGCGAATCCAGCTTGGTAATCATTATTCGACGGCGCCGTAGGGACAGGCCCCGGCGCAGGGCAATAACTGGTCATTGACCAGTTTTGGCCGGACGCTTTCGAAGAAATGTCAAAAAATGTTTGCGTATCCAATCCGAGTTTTTGCGCCAGATCGAACGCTTCGCATGTGGCAATCATAGAAATGCCGAGAAGCATATTGTTGGCAATCTTTGCGGCCTGTCCGTTCCCCGGCGCTCCTGCATGCACGATTGCTTTCCCCATCGATTCGAGAATGGGTTGGGCGCGCTCGAACGCTTCATTGCTACCGCCGACCATAAACGTTAGCGAACCGTTCGATGCAGCGGCGACGCCGCCAGAAACCGGTGCATCGACCATATCAAATCCGCGTTCACTTAGTAGCGAAGCTGCGAATCTAGCATCTTCAACAGCGATGGTTGAGCAATCTATAAACAGAGCACTCGCAGATGCACTGTCTGCAATCCCTTTTTCGGAGAAATACGCATCATGCACTTGCTCTCCGGCAGGTAGCATGGTGACAATTACTTCAGCGTCAGAAACGGCTTCAGAAATACTGGTTGCGGGTCGTGCGCCATCCTTTGCTGCTTGTGCTACCGCGTCAGCATTCAAGTCGAACGCTCGCACGTCATATCCCGCCTTCACTAAATTGGCGCACATTCCGGAACCCATATTACCGAGACCGATCATCGCGATTATTGTCATTTCATGGCTCCACAAACTGCAATTCATTGTCACCCAATGGGGCGAAGAACTGTGATACCATATCAAAACTGACCGCTTTTAAGTGTGAGGGTTGCCAATATGGGAGATGGTCTTTTTCGATTAGGACTGCGCGAACTCCTTCGTGAAATTCTCGGCAATGAACCAATCGGTAGGCGATGCGGTATTCTATTCGTAAGGCGTCCCGCAAACAATTCAGAAACGGTCCGGTACGCATTTGGCGAAGCGCGATCTTGGTCGACAAAGGAGACTTGGCGCGAAGCTTGGTCGCCTGGCTCTTGGCCCAAGCGCTTCCTGATTTCAGTCGACCCAAAATCTCGGCCGCGTCGGCGCCGCCAAATGCATACTCTATTTCAGCGAGATGTTCGGCGAGCGAAAACGAGTAGGCTGACTTCTGATCGCTTAAAGCGGACAGACCTTTCTCAGCCAGATCTTGCTTTAGGCCTGCTAATCGATTGGACTTGTAATAATGTGTCGCGAGCCCCGCTGCCACAACGTCCTGCCCTTTTAAACGCGCGCCCGTCAGTGCCAGCCAGGTGCCCAACTGCCCTCGCAAGCGCGGAAGAAACCACGTTGCACCAATGTCTGGAAATAGCCCAATCCCGGTCTCGGGCATAGAGAGCACCGTCCGCTCAGTCGCGATCTGGTACGATCCATGAATCGATAATCCGACGCCGCCTCCCATGGTTACGCCGTCCATAATCGCGACGTACGGCTTTGGATAAGATGCGATGAATTGATTTAACTGGTACTCAGTCTGAAAAAACTGATGTGCCTGTTTTGCATCACACCGGCCAGAGGACGCCAACATTGAAACATCGCCACCTGCGCAAAACCCTCTTGTACCTGGCGCATGATCAACAATCACCAATTCAACCGCATCATCATCTTTCCATGCCCGCAATGCTCGGGTGATCGCGTCACACATTTCCTGCGTGAGGGCATGCAAGGCTGACGAACGGTTTAATGAAATGTGTCCTGCTTTTCCATCTGTTCGAATAATAACGTTGTAGCACATCGCTATCCTCCCAATATTCCACGCGAGATGATCACTCGCATTATTTCATTGGTACCTTCGAGAATTTGATGAACGCGGAGGTCGCGAACAATTCGCTCAACTCCATAGTCGGCCAAATAGCCATATCCACCATGAATTTGAAGCGCCTCGTTCGCGACGCGAAAGCCTACATCGGTTACAAATCGCTTTGCCATTGCGCAGAACCGGGATGCATCTGGCGTTTTGTTATCGAGCCTTGACGCCGCTTCGTAGAGTAGCGACCTGGCCGCTTGCAGTTCTGTTTCCATATCCGCCAGCTTGAACTGAATAGCCTGAAATTCAGAAATCGATCGACCAAACTGCGAACGCTGTCTGGCATACTCCAAAGCTCGATCCATTGCGTCTTGAGCTCCACCGAGCGAACAGGCAGCGATATTGAGACGCCCTCCATCCAATCCTGCCATGGCATATTTGAATCCATTGCCCTCATCACCAATTCTGTTTGATATTGGAATCTCGCAATCATCGAACATCACCATGGCGGTGGGTTGGGCCCGCCACCCCATTTTTTGTTCGTTTTTACCAAAGCTGAGGCCAGGCGTTTCTTTCTCTACGACAAAAGTCGAAATCCCTTGCGAGCCAGTATCGGCTGTGCGGGCCATGACCACATAAACATCTGAAAACCCGGCCCCTGAAATGAAAACTTTGGAGCCGTTTAACACGTATGAATCGCCCGATTTAACTGCGCGGGTTTTTAAGCTTGCCGCATCAGAACCGGCGCCTGGCTCTGTCATACAGTATGAGGCGATTTTCGTTCCCGTTACCAGGCTCGGCACAAATCGCTCTTTCAGTTCCGCATTCGCGAACCGATCGATTATCCACGTTGCCATATTGTGGATCGACAAAAACGTAGAATGACTGATGCACCCTTTAGAAAGTTGTTCAAAGATAAGAACCGCATCCAACCGACCGAGCCCCGACCCGCCGAATTCAACGTCGGTGTAAATCCCACCAAATCCTAAAGCGCCCAAGGCGCTCAGAGTGGAGCGATCCATCATTTTTTCACGATCCCAGCGCTCTGCATGAGGACGCAAGTTCTCTCTAGCAAACGCATTTGCCATGTCAGATATTAGGATTTGTTCTTCAGATTTTATCATGGCTTTTTTGGGAGAGAAATGGGGGGTGTCAATACGCTGATAGGCTCAAACGCCACTCCTCCAGTTTGATTCTCACACCAGGGAAGATGGGTGTGCGATCATCCAAGGTCGTTGATCAGCGATCCTCGAATTTTGGTTCGCGTTTCTCCGAAAACGCAGACATTCCTTCTTTTTGGTCATTGGTTCCAAACAATCCCATGAATAATCGTCGCTCAAACCGTACACCTTCAGATGTGGAAAGTTCTAACGCGCGCCCCACCATCTCTTTTGCAGCAATAGTTGAAGGCAATGAAAAAGTGGCAATCGCTTCGGCAACCTCAGCAGCGACGGCAAGTAATTCTTCATGGGGAACGACGCGGCTGACCAATCCAATACGGTCCGCCTCGACGCCGTCTATCAAGCGGCCTGTCAGCACAAGGTCCATCGCTTTTGCTTTTCCGATTGCATTTGTAAGACGCACCGATCCACCCATTCCCGGCGTGACGCCGAGCCTAATTTCGGGTTGTCCGAATTTGGCACTCTCCGATGCGATTATGAGATCACACATCATGGCGAGTTCGCAGCCGCCACCAAGCGCAAATCCGTTTACCGCAGCAATGACCGGCTTACGACTCTCAGCGAACCGATCCCAACCAGAAAAGTAGTCTTCCAAATACATTTCGGGAAAAGACTTCGGTTGCATCTCTGTGATATCGGCTCCGGCCGCAAATGCTCGTCCTTCACCGGTCAGAATGGTGACCGCGACCTTCGGATCCCGGTCAATCTTCTGAAACAAGTCGGCGATTTCCGTCATCACTTCAGCATTGAGCGCATTGAGTGATTTGGGGCGGTTCAGCGTCACAGTAACAACGCGGCCGGACTTCTCGACAAGCAGGGTTTTATAACCCGTCATGGGTTCTCTCCGCTATTGCATTGTTGGGATGATGAAGGCCTGGTCGCCAATGTCGCCGTCAGGCCAGCGCTGGGTGATGGTCTTGATCTTGGTCCAGAACCGCACGCCCTCTGGGCCGTGCTGATTGGTGTCACCAAAAGCTGAGCGCTTCCAACCGCCAAACGTATGATAG
>JBDVMC010000016.1:0-154736 GCA_039970335.1 Henriciella sp.
CAATGTGAAAATGAGCGTTGAGCTGATCCAGCCAATCGCCATGGACCAAGGCCTGCGCTTCGCGATCCGCGAAGGTGGCCGCACCGTCGGCGCCGGCGTTGTGGCGTCTGTCTCTAAGTAAGAGACACCAGCTAAACGAAAACAAGAAACTCCGTCGCCTTATGGCGGCGGGGTTTTTTTGTGCGTGAAATCTGAGCGTTGTGGAACGTTTATCCTTCCCAGTGCGTTTCATTCCGCAGTTTATGTCTTGAGCCTTGCCAAAGCGCATGTTGTACCTGAACCATACACTGCAATAGCAGATCCAGATTCAAAGGCCGGGGAGGCTTAATTGACTGATACTACCGCTGACAGCGCGAGCCCCAAACCAAAAGACACGAGTTTCTTCGGGCATCCTAAAGGCCTGGCGATTCTGTTCTTCACTGAAATGTGGGAACGGTTTTCTTATTATGGGATGCGAGGTCTGTTGGTTTTGTACCTAACGCAGCACTTCCTGTTCTCCGACGAAAAGTCATCAATCATGTATGGCGCTTACACGGCGCTGGTTTACGTCATGACGATTATCGGGGGCACATTGGCTGACCGATATCTCGGACAGCGTAAAGCAGTGACGTTCGGTGCGATTTTGCTTTGTATCGGCCACTTTGGAATGGCGTTTGAGGGCACTGGCTCCAAAGAATTCGTTTCAATCAACGGCTCAGAAATTGAGATGCAATATGAAGGGCGAGGCGATAATCGCATGCTCTTTATGGACTTTGAGGGCGCCGAACGACGCGTGACATTTGATGTCGAAACGGGCGATATGCTGATCCTAGACGCAGCAGACCGCGAGCGTGAGCCGACGGCAGGTGTCTTTGCGACGATACCTGGCGCTGATTTCTCAACGCGGGTGGAGCAACAAGCATTCTATACAAACATGCTCTACCTATCGCTCGCGTTCATCATTGCTGGCGTTGGCTACTTGAAAGCAAATATTTCGACGATCGTCGGCGCGCTATACGAGTTCGATGATCCTCGACGAGATTCAGGCTTCAGCCTGTTCTATATGGGGATCAATCTAGGGTCTCTCATTTCCTCGCTGACATGCGGCATTATCGGGATCGTCTGGGGCTGGAAATATGGTTTCGGCCTTGCCGGGATAGGTATGTTCTTGGGCTTGCTCGTCTTTATTTGGGGACAGAAATTCCTCGACGGAAAAGCAGAGCCACCAAATCCAGAAGCGTTGAAGAAATCTTTCCTGGGTCCGATCAATGTCGAGTTGGCTTGCTATTTGGCTGGTTTGGGCGTGATCGCCGTCGCGATGCTCCTGGTTATGAATTCAGAAGTGATTCCAGAATGGTTCGTAGGGTCGCTCGGAATCGCGGTGTTCTTGGGTCTGGTCGCTTATGCCTTTATCAAACTGAGCGGTACGGAACGCACCCGCATGTTCGCGGCCATCTACTTTGTCTTGGCTCAGATTCCGTTTTGGGCATTGTTCGAACAAGCTGGCTCTTCTTTGACGCTGTTTACAGATCGTCTCGTTGATAAAGAGATGTTCGGCGTGAATGTACCGACACCGGTCTTTCAGTTCTTGAATGCCGGCTACATTGTTATCTTCGCTCCGATCTTTGCGTGGATGTGGATCAGTTTGGCAAAACGTAACTTGGAACCATCAACACCGGTTAAGTTCGCCATCGGGGTTTTCCTAGCGGGGTTAGGCTTTCTGTCGCTGGTTGGCGGCATGGGTATTTCCGGTAGTACGGGCATGACCGCCGTTGCATTCATTTTCCTGATCTATTGGGTTCACACGATGGGCGAGCTCATGGTGTCTCCCGTCGGCCTATCCGCTGTCACGAAGATGGCTCCAGCGCGCGTTGTCGGTATGACAATGGGCGCATGGTTTCTCTATTCCGGCCTGTCGAATTATCTCGCAGGTGTTATCGCCCGCACAACTGGGGCTGAGACCATTGGCGGTCAAATCACGAATGTGTCTGAGGCGAAGGCAACCTATATCAGCGTCTATTCCAACGTCGGCTACGTCGCGATGGGAATCGGCGTCTTCATGTTGCTCATCTCGCCGATCATCAAGAATTGGATGAAAGCAGATGTCGCTTTGGTTGATTCTGTCGATGACGAGCTGCAAGCGGCTGGCCGCTAACTTCGTTTAGCCCGCACCGCCCACGGTAAGGCCGCCAACTTTCAAAGTTGGTTGGCCGACGCCGACGGGGACGGACTGACCAGCTTTGCCGCAGGTTCCAACGCCATCATCCATGGCGAAATCATTCCCGATCATCTCAACCTGGCTGAGCGCGGTTGGGCCGTGGCCAATCAGCGTTGCGTTCTTCACCGGCGCAACGATCTTGCCATTCTCCACGAGATAAGCCTCGGTGCATTGGAAGACGAAATTGCCAGACGTGATATCAACTTGTCCGCCACCAAAATCGACCGCCCAGATGCCCTTCTTGATAGAAGAGACGATTTCATTCGGATCATCCTTTCCGCCGAGCATCACCGTATTGGTCATTCGGGGCATGATGGTCGCATCATATGATTCGCGGCGACCATTGCCGGTTGGCGCAACGCCCATAAGGCGGGCATTCTGACGATCCTGCATATAGCCTTTTAGGATCCCGTCTTCGATGAGGACGGTGCGGTTGGTTGGGGTGCCTTCATCATCGACGGAGAGCGACCCACGACGCGCATCAATCGTGCCATCATCAATGACCGTCACGCCTTTTGATGCGACTTGTTCGCCGATGCGACCTGAATAGACGCTTGTGCCTTTGCGGTTGAAGTCGCCTTCGAGACCATGTCCTACAGCTTCATGCAAAAGAACCGCAGGCCATCCTGGTCCAAGCACAACTTCCATCTCACCAGCCGGGGCCGGAATGGATTCGAGATTGACCTCGGCTTTGCGCAACGCCCGCATTGCTAGACCTTGCCAACGTTCGGCTTCAATCCACTCATCATACGCCGCGCGCCCACCGGCCCCGGCTGACGCTGATTCGCGTCGGCCGTTCTGTTCGAGCGTGACGGAGACGTTCAGCCTAACGAGTGGTCGAATATCATGGAAGATTTCTCCTGCTGGGCGAAGGATATCAATTTGTTCGTGGCTACCAGCCAAAGACACCGAGACCTGAACGACGCGGGGGTCTTTCGCGCGGACCCAAGCGTCAATCTCCGCGAGCAATCCTGTTTTCACGGTAAAGTCTGGCGAATCAGTTGGATCGATCGGGCGATAGAGCTGGCGATTCGTTGGGGTCGGGCCAGTATCAAGCGTTCCTGAATAACCGCGCTTTGCCTGACGCGCTGTTTCACTCGCACGACGGATCGCATCAATGGAGAGGTCACCGGAATGAGCATTGCCGCTTGCGTCACCCGCAACCACGCGCAATCCAAAGCCTTGGCTCGTATCGTAGGTGGCAGATTTTAGTCGGCCATCATCGAAAACGAATCCTTCCGAACGAGAACGTTGGACGTAAATATCACCGTCATCGGCGCCAGATGCGGCGTCTGCGAGTAAGTTGGCGGCGTCTTGGGTGTCAAAAGGCAGATCTAAATATGTCATGCGACGTATTTGACGCTGCTGGGGCGCCGGATCAAGCGCCCCAGTGAGAATCTAATGCGATCAATCGATATTATCCGGCTTCTTCGATAGAGAAGCGTGATAATTGACGCTCTGCCATTTCCCAACCTGGTTTCAGATCGAGTGACTTTTGGAAGTCGGCATACGCGCCTGCAACATCGTCAACATTTTCACGTGCGATGGCGCGATTATAGTAAGCTGCAAACAGATCATTCGATTCAAGCTCGATCGCACGGTCTAAGGGTGCGATCGCGGACTGGAAGTCTTTCAAATAAATCCGAGCTGCGCCTTCGTTGAGATAAGCGGCGCCGAGGAGGGGCTGTAATTCAACGGCGTCAGCATAATCCTTCAAGGCGTTTTCATATTGCCCTTCGCGCATACGGAGTACGCCGCGATTGACGTATGTGGCTGCGCGATTGGGGCGGGTCATGGCTTGTTCGCGAAGCGCACGCGTGCAGACTTGATCGGCGTCTCTAAAGTTAGAGTACTTTGATTTTGCTTTCTGATAGCAATCCCCGCCAAGGCCTTGGCCAATGACAAAGACCTGCGCGGATGCTGTTTCCGCAACGAGTGCGGTCGCCGCAGCGGCGATCATGAGTTTGAGTCTCATCTTATGCCTCCTGTTGAGATGCTTTAACTATACACTAATCCGTTCGATTTAGCGACCGAGTGCGACATTTTATGAACGCTGGTTGTATTGGGTGGACCTCTGCCGCCGCTGTATATATGGCTGCAAACAAATTGGATGGAGTGACTCGTGCGTTACGTTTTTGCATGGATTTCAACACTGCTGATCACTGGATCAGCTTTTGCTCAAGAGCTTGTGGGTCAGCCGACCCCCGGGGCGCTTGGTTTTCAACCCGCGGCGACGCGGATTATGGAACGGATCAACGAATTCCATAATTATCTTTTGGTGATCATCACCATCACGACCTTGTTCGTGATGGCTTTGCTCGTTTGGGTTTGTCTTCGCTATAATAAGCGCGCCAACCCGGTTGCACGAAAGTTCAGCCACAACACAACGATTGAGATTATTTGGACAGCGGTCCCGGTAGTCATCCTGGTTGCGATTGCGGGACCTTCGTTCTCAAACCTGTTCTACCAAGAGAATGAACCAAATCTCGAAATGATCGCGGCAAGCGGTGATCTCGACGATCCAAACATCTTTGTCGAAGCGGCAAAAGAAGGTTGGATCACCGTCAAAGCCGAGGGCATGGGAAACTGGGCCTGGACGTATTACTATATGGACGAGCTGGATGTGGACGGATACCCGGTTCAGTACGTCTCCAATGGGATCCATTATGGACTTCCTTCGGATCCTGCACCGACCCCTGAAAAACCAAAATATTTGGCAACAGATTACCCAATGGTCGTTCCGGTAAATCGCTACATTCGTTACCAGACAACATCTGACCGCGTTATTCACTCTTGGACCGTTCCAGCGTTCGGCGTGAAGACAGATGCCGTTCCAGGGCGCCTGAATGAAGGTTGGTTCCTGGTGGAAGAAACAGGTGTCTATTACGGCCAGTGTTCAGAACTGTGCGGTAAGAACCACGCCTTTATGCCGATCGAAGTTCGTGTTGTTCCGCAGGATCAGTATGACAGTTGGCTGGAAGTTATGAAAACCGGCGACGTCGATGCCGCCACTGAATTAGTACAAGTAATTGACCCAATCGGTGAGGCCACACGCCTCGCTGCGGTCGAGTAAGAGAGGGATTTAGATCATGCCTATGGATCAAGTTGCTGCTCACGGTCACGAAGACCACGACCACAAGCCTGGGTTTTTCGTGCGTTGGTTCTTTTCAACCAACCACAAAGATATCGGGACGCTTTATCTCGTATTCGCTCTGATCGCGGGTATCGTTGGATACTCTCTGTCAGGCCTGATTCGCCTCGAACTGGCTGAGCCAGGCATTGGGCCGATGACTGGAATGATGGAATTCCTGTACGGTACATCCGGCCAGCAGGCGATCGAGCAAGCCAAGAGCTTCTACAATGTCGTTATCACCTATCACGGACTGATCATGATCTTCTTCATGGTTATGCCAGCCTTGATTGGTGGCTTCGGAAACTGGTTCGTTCCTTTGATGATTGGCGCGCCAGACATGGCGTTCCCGCGGATGAACAATATTTCGTTCTGGCTGACCGTAACGGGCTTTGTTCTCGCGATGATTTCATTCGTCGTACCAGGCGGTAATGGCGTGAATGGCTTTGGCGGCGGCTGGGTGCTTTACCCACCTTTGTCGAGCACAGCCGGGCATGCAGGCCCTTCTATGGACCTGTTGATCCTATCGCTCCACACAATTGGTATTGCTTCGATCCTCGGGGCCATCAACTTCATCGTCACGATCCTGAATATGCGCGCGCCTGGCATGACGCTGCACAAGATGCCGCTCTTTGCCTGGTCTATGCTCGTGACCGCAGTCCTGCTGCTCCTCGCACTTCCAGTGCTTGCCGGAGCGCTGACCATGCTTCTAACCGACCGTAACTTCGGGTCTCAGTTCTTTGATCCATCAGGTGGCGGCGATCCGGTCATGTTCCAGCACTTGTTCTGGTTCTTCGGGCACCCAGAAGTTTACATCATGATCTTGCCGGCCTTCGGCATCGTCTCGCACATCGTATCGACCTTCTCTAAGAAACCGATCTTCGGTTATCTCGGGATGGCTTATGCGATGGTCTCGATTGGCGCGATTGGCTTCATCGTGTGGGCGCACCACATGTACACCGTCGGTATGCCATCAGACATGAAGGCTTACTTTGTGGCTGCCACTATGGTGATCGCGGTGCCGACAGGGATCAAGATCTTCTCCTGGATTGCCACCATGTGGGGCGGTTCGATAGATTTCTCTGTTCCAATGGTTTGGGCGATCGGCTTCATCTTCTTGTTCACCCTGGGCGGTGTAACGGGCGTTGTGCTCGCGAATGCCGGGGTCGACCACGTGCTTCACGACACTTATTATGTCGTCGCGCACTTCCACTACGTGCTGTCTCTCGGCGCCGTCTTCGGTCTGTTTGCTGGTTGGTACTATTGGTACGAGAAGATGTTCGGCGTGAAGTATAACAAGTTCCTGGGCTATGCTCACTTCTGGATCATGTTTGCGGCGTCCAATCTGATCTTCTTCCCGCAGCACTTCCTCGGCTTGAACGGTATGCCACGTCGCTATGTCGACTATCCTGAAGCGTTCTCGCTCTGGAATAGCGTCTCTTCATTCGGCTACGCTTTGTCCATGGTCGCAACTCTGATCTTCTTCGTTTCGATCATAGAATCTGCGCTGCGCCGCCGCAAAGCAGAAGCTAATCCTTGGGGCGAAGGCGCTACGACGCTGGAATGGACGCTGCCAAGCCCGCCGCCATTCCACCAGTTCAACGAGCTGCCTGTAGTTAAAACAGAGGGCGGCCACTAGCCACCCGAAACGAAAACACTTGGGTCGGCCCTTTGCGTAAAATCAGCGCAGAGGGCCGTTTCCTTAGGACCGGAAGAGAAAACGTACTATGTCCGTCGACATGACCGCAGAAACAACTCAGCCGAAACTCGCATCAGCGCGTGATTACGTAGAGCTTCTCAAGCCTCGGATCATGATGCTTGTCGTATTTACCGCTCTTGCAGGCCTCGTCGCCGCGGTGGGTGTTACAGGGCAAAGCGTCAACCCAATCCTGGCGACTGTAACAATTCTGGCCGTCGCCCTTGGCTCTGGGGCCGCTGGCGCGATCAATATGTGGTACGACGCTGACATTGACGCGATCATGACGCGAACCTCGACAAGACCCATCCCATCCGGCGCAGTTCCTAAAGATGAAGCGCTGACAATGGGCCTCATCATGTCAGCCGTTTCCATCCTGCTTATGTGGATCGCCTCGAACGTGCTCGCTGCGGGACTCTTAGCGCTATCAATCGCTTATTACGGCTGGTTTTACACCATGGTGCTCAAGCGCCGCACGGCCCAGAACATCGTTATTGGCGGCGCCGCTGGCGCATTTCCACCGGTTATCGGTTGGGCTGCGGTAACAGGGAGCACCCCTCTGGATGCCTGGATCCTGTTTGCCATCATCTTCTTTTGGACCCCGCCGCATTTCTGGGCCCTTAGCCTCGTCGCTCACAAAGAATACGAAAAAGCTGGTGTTCCAATGTTGCCGGTTACGAGTGGTGCAAAATCGACACGTCTTCATATCCTGCTCTACACGATCGTTCTTGCGCCCGTCGGCCTGGCGCCGCTTATGACCGGGCTGGGTGGATGGATCTACGGCGTTGTTGCTGCTGTTCTAACTCTGGTCTTCTTGTATTTCGCCGTCAAAGTCTGGCGCAGCCGGGCAGGGGAGCCTGATGCAGGTGATCCTGAACGCAAACTCGCAATGAGCATGTTCGCGTTTTCAATTCTATATCTCTTTGCGCTCTTTGCCGCACTCATCATCGAGCGTGGTTTCGGATTATACTTCCCAGTCGGAGGCATCTAATGACTGACAATGAAGAAGCCAGAATCAAAGCTCAAAAGCGCCGCAACGCTTGGCTGGCTGCCGCATTGGTCGCGTTCGTCCTAATCGTTGGTGTTAGCACCGCGTTGCGCATTCAAGAGACCGACTTTAGCGGCGGAGATCGCCTCTATTTCTCTGGCTATCTAGATGAAGCGCAGAAAGAGAAAGCCGATCGTGAGGCGACTGCCCGCGCCGAGGCGCTACTCACCGAACAAACCTCGGAGGCGGAGCCGGTGGAGCAGGGGGATGAATAATACCCGAATTGCGTTAGCGGCTACCCTGGCTGCAGTGTTCATGCTCAGCCTCGCGTTCGCGTCGAAGCCGCTCTACGACACATTTTGCCGGGTAACTGGATTTGGCGGGACCACTCAAACGGCTCAGAAAGCTCCAGAGCGCATCAGTGATCGTGAAGTCACCGTTCGGTTTGATGCGAACGTCGCCAACGCGCCGCTCAGATTTCGCGCGACCCAAACCGAACTCCCCGTGCAACTCGGCGCTCATAGCTTGGCGTTTTATGAGGTCACGAATACATCGGTCAGCGATGTCAGCGTGATTGCCAGCTATAACGTGACACCACACAAGGCAGGGCGGTTCTTCAGCAAGCTTGAATGCTTCTGTTTCGAGGAGCGAATCATCAAAGCTGGTGAGACGAAAAAGCTCCCGGTTATCTTCTTTGTGGACCCCGCAATGGAAGAAGAGCGCAACGCTGATGACGTTAAGACGATCACACTTTCTTATACGTTCTTTAATACCAACGAATTCAAAGGTGCGGCGAAAACGGCTTCTTTAAACTGACCTATTGCAGAATCCGCAGACTGCAGTCTAAAAGCGCCTGAGAATGTAATAACTATTGCCACAAGGGGCTCCCGCTCATGGCCGACGACGTCAGACACGATTATCACCTGGTAAATCCATCACCATGGCCACTTATTGGCTCTATTGGCATGCTGGTGCTCGCGCTTGGCGGCGTGACATACATGAAGGGCCTGTTTGGCATTGAGTCCGGACAGCTTTGGACGCTGGTTCCAGGGTTCCTCATGGTGATTTGGGTTATGGCAGGCTGGTGGCGTGAAGTCGTCAAAGAAAGCCGCGGTGGTGATCATACTCCCGTCGTCTCGATCGGCCTGAAATATGGGATGATCCTGTTCATTGTGTCTGAAATCATGTTCTTTGCAGCATGGTTCTGGAGCTTCTTTGAGCTCGCGATCTTCTACCCAGCGCGTATCGGCGGCACGTTCGATGCCGCAAGCCCTGTGTGGGAAGGCCTAAACGCTTATGCACAGTGGCCGCCAACCGGCGTGACGACGTTTGACCCGTTCCACTTGCCGCTGATCAACACCCTGATCCTGCTTTTGTCTGGCACCACAGTCACTGCGGCGCACCATGCGCTACAGCATGACAAAATGGACAATGCCAAGTTCATGCTGATCCTGACGATCATTCTTGGTTTCGCGTTCACATGTCTGCAGGTCTATGAGTATTCCGAGGCGCAATTCACTTTCGATGGCACAACCTATGGCTCAGCCTTCTTCATGGCGACCGGGTTCCACGGGGCCCACGTTGTTATCGGAACAATCTTCCTGACGGTTTGTTTGTTCCGTCTTTATGCGAAAAACATGACTGCCACGAAGCATCTTGGGTTCGAGTTCGCTGCTTGGTATTGGCACTTCGTTGATGTCGTCTGGCTCTTCCTGTTCGTATTTGTCTATGTCCTGCCGCACCTAGTCCTCGGACACTGACACCGATTTCTTCAAGGCCTCTGCGATCGCGCCGAGGCCTTGATTGTAAGGACACTGAGACCTGCGCATGACATTTCGTCCCATGCCAATTCTGACACTCTGCAGTGTCATCAGCCTGATCATTTTGGTTTTGCTTGGGAATTGGCAGCACGCGCGATACTCAGAAAAGATGGATCGCCCCTCAACCGAAGCGCAAGTTGAACTCAGCGAACGCGTGCTGGTCTCGATCGATCTATCCAATCCGGGAAATGTTCAACAGGTCTACGGCTTCGCGGATAGTGAGCCGCTCTGGCGTCGCTATGTTCCTGGAATATTGCGAGGAACCGATGAGGCCGTTCTCGTGATGGTCGACGCTACGGGCGGCGCAGAACCTATACAGATGGCGATTAGCGAGCTTCCTGAAACAGTTACCTTTGATGGTATTGTCGCGAACAAAACGCCGTCCAATTCCAGCTTTGCCGCGCGCGATAATCCTGAAGCCGATACCTGGTACAGTCTTAATCCCGATAAGCTCGCTGAGCGCCTTGGGATGCAAGGGACGCCGCGTGTTGCTGAACCGGTGATAATGACGGTTCGAAACGGCGACGACCTCACGCAATCTCGCCAGACGCTTAACCCGTATGCTTTTGCGAAACCGGTTGATCCTTTGCCGCCAGAACGCCACTTTGGGTATGCCCTGACATGGTGGGGGATGGCCTTAGGGCTTCTGGGTGTGTATGTCGCGCTGCATCGCTCTCGCGGGCGCTTGAACTTTTAGAAGGCCTGGCAACGCCATGAAATATATATCGACGCGCGGACAGGCTGATCCTGTCGACTTTGTGGAAGCTTGTCTCACTGGATTGGCGCCGGATGGCGGTCTCTATGTTCCAGAAAACTGGCCGCAAATTGCTCCCGCGCAGCCAGGCGAAAGCTATGTCGCGGTTGCCGCGCGTATCCTTGGCGCTTTTGCAGGTGACTCTTTGTCCAAGGAAGATGTCGAAGGCCTTTGCGAGCGCGCCTATGCGAGCTTCTCACACCATGCGGTCGCCCCCCTCGCACAGAGCGGCGCGAACGCGTTCATTATGGAACTCCATCACGGGCCGACCTTGGCATTCAAAGACGTCGCGATGCAATTCATCGCGCAGCTCTATGATTTGGTGCTGAGCCGTCGCGGCGAACGCATGAGCGTGGTTTGCGCGACATCTGGCGATACTGGCGGCGCCGCTGCTGCTGCGTTTGCCGATGCAAGCCAAGTAGATCTTTACATCCTGCACCCACATGAACGTGTGTCTCCTGTTCAGCGCCTGTTTATGACGACGACGGGGGCAGAGAATGTCCATAATCTCGCCGTCGATGGCGATTTTGATGATTGTCAGGCGCTCGTGAAGTTGATGTTCGCAGACAAAGCATTTGCGAAAGACGTTCAACTCTCTGGCGTGAACTCAATCAACTGGGCACGGATTGCAGCGCAGTCCGTATATTATGCAACCACTCAAGCTGCATTGGGGCCCGACCGCCCAATCAGATTTGTCGTTCCAAGCGGCAATATGGGAGATGCCTTCGCGGGTTATGTGGCGGCGCGATGTGGCCTGCTGGCCGGGTTCGAACTGGTCTGCGCCGTGAATGAGAACAAGTCTCTGGCGACCTTGTTGAATGATGGCGTGATGACGAGAGAACAAGCCGTCGCGACGCCGAGTCCCGCCATGGACATCTCCGTGCCGAGTAATTTCGAGCGCTTATTCTTTGAGGTCTCCGGCCGCGATGGCGACGCGGTCCGACGCACATACGAGCAATATCGCCAGTCCGGTGCTGCCAATTTGCCCGAAAACGTCCGCGGACCGCTCGGATGCGTCGGATTTAATGCTGCGGTTATTGATAATACTGATACGCTCGAAGAGATGCGTACATTCAAACAAGAAACCGGCAGCCTAATTTGCCCCCATACAGCCGTCGGCACTGCAGCGAACAGAAATTTGGTGGAGACAGACGCCTGCACGGTGATTCTCTCGACCGCCCATGCTGCCAAATTCCCAGAGACCGTTCTCGAAGCAACGGGCGATGATGCGCCGCTGCCCGGCCGCTGCCAGCATTTGAAAGATCGGGGCGAAACCTTTGAACGGATCGCCAATGATCTCTCGGTCGTAAAGCAATATGTGCGCGATCGCGCCGTAGCGGACGCATAGCGCGATGAGCGAACCGGTTGGTGAGTGGCAGTGGAACAAGCAATCAGAGCGTCTGACGCTATCTCTACAGCCGCGCAGCCTTGGGCGACTACTTTCCGGTGAATGGGCTTTGGACGATTTAAGTGTCATCCTGGATGGCCTAAGTCGGCAACGCCTGCGCAGCGGACTCAATACACCGAATGGGGATGTGGCCTTAGAGCTTGTCATGGCCGAAGGCGAAACAGTCTATCTCGCTGGCGGTTCTGTCGACGAAGAATGGTCGCGAGGCGTTATCTTGTCGGTCGGAGATGACGCCGCGCCAAAAAGTAATTCGCTGGTTGAGCTACTCCCCGTATTCCAGCCGATTGTTTGCCTGCGCACGCAACGAGTCGATGGATTTGAAGCGCTGGCGCGATGGAATGATCAAGACGGATTAAGCAACCCGATCAGCGACACAGAGGGACTCGCTTCATCGATGCTGATCCACTCTGCAGAAGCCCTGAAGGCCTTTCGAAGCATTACGCGCAACGAGCAGCTCTTCATGCAGGTCAATATTACCAGTCTAGATCTGAAAGACGCGCAATTGGTCGATTTAGTTTCCGCTCTGCGAAGTGGACACGATCTTGCGCCTCGCTCTATTAGACTGGAACTCACCGAACAAGATGCGTTGAGAGACACACAGCAAACCTTGAGCCGCATTCAAGAACTGCGCGCTGCGGGCGCAGGGATCGTTCTGGATGATTTCGGCTCAGGTCACTCATCTTTTCAATGGCTCGCAGATTTGCCGGCCGATTCCCTGAAGGTCGATTCCACTCTGGTGCAGCAAATCGACAATCCACGGGTCGAAACAATCCTCGAAGCCCTGACGCTGATTTCGCGAAGACTTGGAATGAGTTCAACCGCCGAAGGTGTGGAGGATGAGTCGATCATGCCGCGCCTGCGCGCACTCGGCTTTGACCATGCCCAAGGATTTGCCCTGGGACGTCCTATGTCTGTCAATCAAGCTGAAGCCTTCTTGAGCGCTTAAGCGCCGAGATCGACTTCGAGATTTGAAATCGCGTGAACGAAATTGCTAGGCGCAAGTTCACTCTTTCCAGTCCAACGGATTTTTGGAAACCGACTCAGGATGTTCTTGTAAGCGGTCTCTAATTGCATGATTGCAACTCGCTTCCCGAGACAGACATGCGGTCCATTCCCGAATGCCAGATGCTCATTCGCATTCTTTCGCTCAATATCAAATTGATTGGGCGCTTCAAACTTGGCCGGGTCACGATTAGCTGCGGCGTAATACATCACAACCTTGTCGCCTTCGCTCAGTTTTTGACCGCCCAGCTCCGTCGATTTGGTCACGGTTCGACGCATATAGGTCACAGGACTAACCATTCGGATCGATTCATTGACGAAGTTTGGAAAAAGGTCCGGATTGGCGATAAGTTTCGCGCGTTGGTCCATGTTCTCTGTCAGCAGTTTCATAGTGCCTGAGAGCGAATTGCGCGTGGTATCATTGCCCGCAAAGACGATAAGCAGCCAAGAGCCATCGAGAAACTCATCAGATAATAGCTCGCCGTCGATCTTTGCATTCGCGATGGCGCTGAGCAGGTCATTCTTTGGGTTCTTACGTCGCTCGAGCAATTGGTGGCGACCATAATCGAACAGCGCTTGGATCTCCGACAGGAACGCCATGATTTGCTCTTCTGATACATTCCCCAAGCCTTCTTGCAGCGCTTGATATTGTGCGTTCTCAAGGAAGTGCATCCAGTGGACAAGCTTTGGCCGATCCGCTTCGGGGACGCCGAGGATCTCACACAGTGTAAAGAGCGGCAGTTCGGCAGAGAACCCCTCAACCATATCGACGATCGGGCCTTTGGCCTGCATCTCATCGAGAAGCGAATTGACCTTCACATCGACTTTTTCTTTGAGCGCGGCAACATAGTCCGGACGAAACCATGCCATATGTTCCATGCGTAAGGGGGTATGATGCGGTCGATCCAAATTGATCAATGAATTCAGAGATGAAGAATGAAGAAGCGGGTGACGAGGCGTATCCGGCAGACCGTAGCTCATCAAGATCCCGCCACGTTGCGATGAGAAGGTCTCAGTGTCTAACTCGACAGTTTTGATGAGATCGTGACGCGTCAGAGCCCAGAAGCCGCGACCCAATTCTTCGGGGTGCCACATGATCGGGGCTTCGCTGCGCATCTTGTCGAACGCATCAAAGGTGTAGCCGCCATTATCAGAAAAAACTTGCGGATGATTGAGAGGGGCTGGCGGTTCTAGATCGTAAATAGGGAGATTAGACGGAGGCGCCGTTTGCGTTTCTTCTTGATATGTCTCAGTTACATTTTGAAAGCCCATGACCGTCTCCCGTTCAGAGCGAGCCAGCGTGGTCGCCTCATTTTGGTTTCCGTGCACGTTACCCTAACGTTTTCGTCTGTGAACCCGTGCCCCTCCGGAAGGTTTCCGCCTTGTCGGCCTTGGTTCTTCTGGCTCCGGCAAATGCTTATCCGGGATAAGTCCCCCGAGTTGGCTTCGAAGCTCTTCTGGCGTGATTTCTTCCACAGCCCCCGGACGAAGCTCACCCAGTTCAAATGGACCATATTGGGTGCGAATAAGCCTATTCACTTGAAGGCCGAGATGTTCCATCGCTTTACGAACTTCACGGTTTTTACCTTCGGTGAGGCGGACATCTATCCAGTTATTGGTCCCGGTCTGACGCTCAAGTTCCGCCTCGATAGACGTATATCTTGTCCCGTCATCCAGAGTGACGCCGCCCTTGAGGCTATCCAATTGCTCTTGTGTGATCTTACCATGCGCCCGTGCGCGGTAGTGTCGAACGAAGCCCGTTTTGGGAAGCTCCATAGCTCGCGCCAAGCTTCCATCATTGGTGAGCAGAAGAATGCCCTCAGTGGTCAAATCCAATCGACCAATCGTGATGGTCCGAGGCAGCGCTTTTGGAAGCTCTTCAAAAATTGTTCGTCGACCTTCCGGGTCCGCCGTAGTCGTAATCAATCCAGAAGGTTTGTGGTAGCGCCAGACACGCACAGGCTCATGCGCATTTACGGGTTTGCCATTAACCCGAATATCTTCGCGGCCTGTGACTTTGAATGCCGGCGTCGTGAGCTTGCGACCATCGATGCGGACTTCGCCGCGTTCAATCATCGCCTCGGCTTCGCGTCGTGACGCGACACCGGCTCTTGCTAAGTATTTTGCGATCCGCTCGCCGTCTTCCCAACTCGGGTCAATCGTATTTGAAGCGCGCTTTGGGCGGCGTTTCGACTTGCGGTTCGTCTCTCGACGGTCCGTCATATTGTATCTCCAATTATGCTTGCAGCCGGAAGACGGGTGCTAAGATCATGAACCCTAGCGCGAGTTCCATAGGAATCCAAACAGGGATGAGGCCATTCTCGCGATTTCTCTCTTTATCGAGCACCAGCGAGAGCAAACGTCCTAACCCTGCGCCGATCCAACCCATGGCGACCGGAAACAGAGCGAATATTTTATAGGTCAACCCGAGTTGCCCTTGCAGCAAGATCACCAGCACTGACGCGTGGATGAGCAGCAAGAGGCCACCATATGTGGCTCGGAATTCTGAAAAACCACCTGGTTTTGATGGATCGGGATCTTCTACCAAACGGACGACTCCAGCCGCCCATGAAGGCACCAAAAGGGCGCCGAGACCAAGCGCGGCACAAAACCCGAGCGCGATAATCGCAATGATGTCTAAGATTGGTGGCATAATGCGCTCCTGTGATCGATGAGTTCAAATCTAGCGCAGTAAGGGCGTTTGCACAGGCCCTACATCACACCTGCGTCGCGCCACGCTTCTTTCGGCCAACGTCTATGCTGCCAGAACCATTGCTCTGGGTTGGCGCGAACCTCTTCTTCGAGCAGCTCGGTAATGCGTTCGACGCAATTTCTGACATCTGTTTCGGTGTTGCCGGTATTATCGGGCATGAATGGCGGGTGTACCGTCACCTTAAACCTTGCCGGGCCGGTTCTTCTGGTCGTGACAAAAACAATAGGTACGCCATATTTCAAAGCTAAACGTGAGGGTCCAGGTGCCGTCATGGCGTCATGACCGAAGAACTTGACGGGAAGCCCCTGATTGAATTTTTGGTCGTTCAAGAGCGCGACGCTTCGTTTTTTGCCAAGCGCACGCATCACCTCCCGGGTCCCCAAACCTTTAGGCGTAAGCACTCCGATGCCGTAATCGTGGCGGACCTTATTCAGTTTGCGATCGATATGCGGATTGTTCAGCGCGCGATAGGTGATCAAGCA
This sequence comes from Henriciella sp., assembly GCA_039970335.1. Lineage (GTDB taxonomy): Bacteria > Pseudomonadota > Alphaproteobacteria > Caulobacterales > Hyphomonadaceae > Henriciella. The sequence goes on from JBDVMC010000016.1 coordinate 16,191, forward strand.
ATCCACAGGACGATTGCATATCACCGCTGCCATCACCTCCCAGTTTGCAAGATGACCGGAAACGAAAACCGCCCCCATATCTGCAGACTCAATTGCATCTAAGTGTTCAGCGCCGACCACCTCAACGCGTTCACCATTATAAGGGTCAATTTTAGGCAGATGCGGAAGCTCTCCCGCGGTTCTGCCAACGTTTTCCCACGCCGCAGCCGCCAAGAGATCGCGCTCTTCTTGGGGCATTTCGGGGAAGGCTAGGTGAAGATTACGTTTCACAGTCTTGTTTTGAGAAAAGAGCGGTGCAACGGACTTTAGTAGCCAGCCGAGGAAATTCGACGCGCGGTCTGGGCCAATCGCCTTCATTGGGGCCCAATAGATGATGTCCCATGCGAGTGCTTCGATACGCCATAAGAGCCGCTGTTTGAACGTCGAGCGGTTATCTATGTCCTTAGGACGGATATATTGCTGTTCAGTCTTTGCCATGAGCTGCGGGTTTGATCACATCTTTTAGGAGTTTGTCGAGCGTCGCGAGATCGTCGAACTGTATCTCGATTGGCAGCGTCTCGATATCCAGCCGCTGATCGACTGGCAGACGTGCATAGTCTTTCTCGGTTGTGATTAAGCGCGCTTGGTTATCTGTCGCGAGGCGGCGTAGATAGGTCAGGTCGCCGTCTGTAAAAGCATGATGATCCGCAAACGGAACGGCATCGCGAATATCGACCTCTAAAGATTTCAGCGTATCAAAGAATTTTTCCGGCCGGCCGATGCCAGCGAATGCGACATAGGGATGATTCGGCGGACGCGCTTTTGCGACGATTGTACCTCGAACGATTGGCAATGCGCTCTCAGTAATTTCAATTGGCGGAGCGCTGTCGCCCATGAGCATGAGCGCGTCTGCTCGCTTCAACCCCACCAAAGCGGGCTCGCGGAGGGGACCTTTTGGGATAACAAACCCATTGCCAAATCCTGCTTCAGAATCAACGACAATCAAGCTGCAGTCTTTGTGCAATCCCGGATTTTGATGACCATCATCCATGATAATGACCTCAACCCCATCAGCAGACATCGCTATTCCTGCAGCCGCGCGGTCGGCGCCAATCCAGGCTTCCCCAGAAGCTGCGAGCATGAGCGGCTCATCACCAACATCCGACGCGTCATGGATCGATAGATCGACCTTCAGCGGGCCTTTTAGTTTGCCCTTATATCCTCGACTAAGCGTCGCAGTGCGCGAACCATAACTTTGCGCAATTCTTTCGCGCAGGGCTGCAACCACGGGGCTTTTCCCCACCCCTCCGGCGGTTAGATTACCTACACAGATGACATGAGCCGAGATGCGTACCGGTTGAGTGCGTTTTAGACGCCTGCGTGTCGCGTCCGCATAGACCCAAGCCAGCGGCGTTAATAAAACGCGCAACAAAGGCGCTGCTTCGCGGGATTTAGGGTCAACATCGCGCGCCCAAAAGCGAGGTTCTCTCATTCTTTCGACCCTGCGCTGTCGATCAAAGGGGCCAAGGCTTCCAAGGTTTTGGACATGGGGCCGATGGCATCTGTCTCAAGCATATCCAACATCTCTTGTGAAACCGGGGCAGGGGGGTAAGCCGCAATCAATGCGTTTGTATCCGCAACTTTGGTAAACCCCTGATGCTGTTGTAGGCGTTCAGAGAGATCAGAAAAGTTGAAGAGACTTGGTCCTGTTAAGATTGGTTTCTGCAAACGCAAAGCTTCCAGTGGATTGTGTCCGCCGACGCCCGGCGCGTGCCCTCCGCCCAAATAGACAGTGTCCGCCAAACGATACCAAAGCCCCATCTCTCCCATCGTATCGGCAAGCAAGATATCGGTTTTAGGTGAAATGGGATCATTCGTAGACCGTCTGGAAATAGCGAGTTTAGTGCAAGAGAGCAGGGCATCTATTTCGTCGCCGCGCTCCGGATGTCGTGGGGCAATGATCAGGAAGGGCGCGGGTGACAAGCGCGATAGAGCGTCCAAGACCAAGGCTTCTTCGCCGGCATGGGTTGACGCAGCCAGCAGAACGGAACGTTCGCCGATCGATGCTTTGATTTTGTTCAATGCGATCTGGTCAACCGTCGGCGCGGGGAGTGCAGATTTCAGATTGCCGGGGCAAAACACTTTTTGACCAGATAGATTTTCCAAACCGGTCTGTGTTTGCAGATCAGCAGCAATGAGAACGCGATAAGACCCAAACAGCCTGCGTGCGGTTTTCTTCCATCGAAGCCAGCCCAGAATGCTTTTTTCAGTCATACGGGCATTAATCAAAGCCGCGGGTGTTTTAGTTCGTTCAAGTTCAAGCAATAGATTGGGCCAAACTTCCCCTTCCGCAAAAATGGCCAGGCGGGGCCGCCAATGGGCTACAAAACGCTTAGCTGTTCCAGGCGTATCAACGGGCGCCATTTGATGGATAGCCGTTACGGTTTTCAAAACCGGGTCTTCCATTAGCCGCTTCTGAATAAGTGCAGCCGCGGTTTGCGTCTGACAGGTAAAAAGAAACGCGAACTGGGTCGCTCCGTTTGCGAGCAACCGTTGAGCGATCTCGAGTAAAAGTAGGGATTCGCCCACGCTCGCGGCGTGAAACCAAATGACCGGCATACTTGGGCGTGCACTTGGGGTTTTTACGAATCTCTCTGCAATACGCCCAAGGTCTTCTTTTTCAGAGCGCGCACGGCGACGAAAAAATGCGCCCAAAAAGGGCGCAATCGCGTTTGTTAGAATTCGATATAGAATTAATCCGAGCGGCATTGCGGGCTTATAGCCTGATTGCAGAGCGTTCGCCTACAATCGGTTTCAGCCGCCAAAAAGACTAAGAGCAGCTGCTGGAGAACCAGCAGATTCTGAACCATTGTCGTCATCGCCTGACGGCGCAGCTGAGAAACCCATCCAGGCAAGCATCAGCGCGATCGTGAAGTTGCGAATGGCAATTAGTAGACCGGTCATCATACACCCCAATTACGTGAAGGGGTTTATTAGACCAGAATCATCTTAACGGGAAGTCCTGTTAGGCCAGTTTTTTGCGCCGAACTTATTTGTAATCATTGCCAATTCTGGAGTGTGGACAGCATGCAAATCGATATCGAGCACTTGCTCAATATGGCCGGGGGAGATGTCGATCTCGCTGACGAGGTATTGGACATATTCCGCAACCAGGCAGACATGTGGGGTCGTATGCTCGATGCCGATACGGCGCAATCGGAGTGGGCGGATGCGGCGCATGCGTTGAAGGGCGCTGCTCTCAGCGTTGGTGCGACGGCATTCGGCGAAAAATGTGCTGAGGTTGAAAAGGCTGGTCGTTCGGACGCCGCATTGAGCCGCGTGGAGAGTGCCACTTTGCTGTCATCACTCAAAGACGACCTGGTTCAGACGATCGAAGCCTGCGCCAAGGCGAGTTATGAATTGTCCAAACCCGGTTTGCGACGATCAAAAGATTCAAACTCATAAGCGATACAGCGGTCGATGAGCGTGCGCCAAACGGGTTCCGCGATCGCGGGGGATAAGCCCTGCTTCTCCGCTTCCGCTTTCACTTTCGCAACCACGTCCTCGATTCGTGGTCGATCCAGAACTGCTTTACGCGTGCCCTTGATGCGTGCGGCCGCGTCCATAAAGGATTGGCGCTCCACCAGCAATTCGACGAGCAAACGGTCAAGCCGGTCAACTTCGTGCCGAACGTCAGCCATCGTCTCAGCGGACTGGCTGTCATGATACTTTTTCGTGCGGTCTTTCAGGGTGTTGGTCATGAAAATGCGCCTTTGAATAAGATCTATATGTGACCTAGGCTGGGTTTAGGCGATGCGGTGCGGCGACGCGGACGATATTTGTGGAATGCAATAGGCCTTCCGGGGGATAGCCGGAAGGCCTAGTTGCAGTTTTATACGTAGATTAGCGTTCAATAAAGTTCGGCAGTCTCGCTTGAATGCGGCTCGTTCTCGCTGCCTCAATTTCGGTAATCAGCGCCTGAATTTCAGGATCATTGATGGCCGTCGCGAGTTGGCCGATCGCTTTTAGCTCTTGAGCTGTTGCACTCGTCGACGAAGACAAGAATGGCAATCCGCCAGCGCTCATCGGATAAGCAATGATACGGACTTCGGTTTCGGCATCAATTTCGGCGAGTTCCTTCGCTTTGGCGAGGGCCGTTGTGAGGCCACCGAGCTGATCGACAAGCCCCTTGTCAATCGCGTCTTCGCCGCTCCAAACGCGGCCACGCGCAACCTGGTCCACCTGTTCGAGACTGAGGCCACGTCCTTCAGCGACCAAGCCGGTGAAACGATCATATCCACGTTTTAGCCAAGAGCGGACCATAACGCGTTGTTCGTCCGTGAAGCCCTCAGTGGTTGAAAATGCCCCGGTGAATGTACCGCCAACTTTGATTGATTCTGCATTCACGCCGATTCGGGCGAGACCTTCATCAATGGCGAACTTACCGCCAAAGATCCCGATCGAGCCGGTAATTGTTGTGCGATTCGCGATGATCCAATCCGCGCCGGTAGAGACATAGTATCCGCCAGATGCCGCTACCGATGCCATGGAAACGATAACCGGTTTCTGCTCTTCTTCCTGAATGCGTTCGATCGCACGCCAGATTTGATCTGAAGCCGATGGCGAGCCGCCGGGGCTATCGACACGGAATACGATGGCTTGAACATCCTCGTCGCGTCCAGCTTCGAGGATCGCTTCAGCAATCGTGTCAGACGCAAAGCCGCTTCCTTCTTGAAACAAGCTGCCGCCAGCATTGCCGGTAATGATTGGGCCTTGCCCGCCAACAATCGCGATCACTGGCGATCCGAACGGTGAGGTTGGCGCTTCGTAGGAGTTTAGGTCAAACGAAATGGAGTCTTCACCCGCGCGCTCAAGTGCAGCGTCTAAAGCGTCTTCGGGCCACCCCAAGCTGGTTGCAAGGTTCGCTTCCACCATAGCTTCGGCGCCCATCGGGCTCGACTCAAGCGACGTTCGGGCTTCGGAAACCGTCATCCCGCGATCTGTCGCAATATCACTTAGCGAGATCGACCAAAGTGATTCGGCCAATTCCGTCATCGCGCGGCGATGCGGCTCCGTGTAAGTGTCTTCTTCGTAAGTGCTTGGCGCATTCTTGTACTCGTACAGGGCTTCAAATTCCGGCGTGATAGACAGATTGTCGAACAGGCCTTTCATGAACAAGGTCTCGAGTGCGAGGCCGCTGGCGATCAGGTCTGTCCCTGGTTGCGCCCAAATTTCGTCAGCAGAAGCAATCGCGCGATATGCCGAAGGCCCGCCGCCATAGGTGCCTTGGCTGTGCGCAATAATGAACTTGTCAGCCTCTTTAAACTTCAGGAACGCGTCGCGATATTCTTCAGCGCGCGCAGATCCAATGCCGAACTCGCTGCCTCGAATGAACAATCCTTTGACTTGATCGTCGGAGGCGGCCGCATCCAGTTTCGAAACAACGTCAATGAACCCCATGCCACCGCCAAATATCAAGTCCGGGCCAGAAGAGGCTGCTTGGTCCGCATATCCGTTGCGGAGATCCAAGGTCAGAACGATCGGGTTTCCATCGTCTTGTCCCGTCGCTGGGCCAGAGGCTGAACTAATGGCATCATTGACCGCCAATTGAATTAGTCCCGTTCCAATCAGGACGAGAAGGACCAGGCCCAGGATCGAGCCAATCACGGCTCCGCCGAGAGATGCGAAAAACGTTTTCATATGGCGTATAGCTCCGCTGCAATATTTATCGGATAACGATATGGGTGTTAATATTCAATTTGTCAAAACACAAAGAACATAAGGAAATTGGAAAGCTGCCCAGCGTTCGACGATAGAGGATCCGCCGCCCTAAAATTGCAGTTGGTCGAAGACGCGCGGCGATTTGGGTGTTGCAACCGGAATATGTATTGGCTATGTCCGCCGCTCAGTTGGGGTGTCGCCAAGTGGTAAGGCACCGGTTTTTGGTATCGGCATTCCCAGGTTCGAATCCTGGCACCCCAGCCACTTTTCTCTATACCCGTGCAGAGTTTACGACCAGCGATGACCTCGTCATATGCACTGAATGTAATATTATTTCAAAAATGCCTTGCAACTGCCTCAATTATGAATGAAAGTTTGACAAGCAGTTGAGCATTTTGCAGAGGTGGCGGTGTATGCGATGATGACCTACGGTTAATCCCGATCGCTGCGTAGAATAATTATGACGACATAGTCGCATGGTCAAAATGTGGGGAGGAGGTGGGTGTGAGCCCGTATTCTCTTAATAACTTATCGGGGTGTGTGTGTTCCGAACCATAGTCAGCCTTGGCGGTTGCCAGGGCGTTACAAAGTTTTTAGCGGCGCCATCTGGCGGCGCATCAATTGGAGAGTGAGAGGCAGACTTCATGAAGAATGTTCTGACACCGGCTCGCGGAGCCATTCTAGCAACTATCGTCGTAGGCTTTGCCGCGCCGTCTGTTGCACAGGGTTTGGATCGCGCGATCGCGACCGGCGAACAGGCGACACGCCGCGCCGAACAAGTTCAACAACAAATCAATCAGCTCGATGACGAGCGGTCTGATATGGTTGGTGAGTTCCGCACGCTTTTGCAGCGTAAAACAGCAGCCGAGTTATATGCTCGTCAGCAAGAAGCTGCCGTGGAAAGCCAAGAGCGAGAAATCGCTTCGCTGACCGATCAGCTAAGCCGTGTGGACGAGATCACCTCTCAGACCGTCCCAATGCTTGAAACGCTGATCGATGATCTCGATGCTTTCATCGACGCTGATCTGCCATTCCGCTTGGAAGACCGTAAAGAGCGCATCGCGCGTCTTCGCGAATATCTCAGCGATCCGGCTGTTTCTGTAACTGAGCGTTATCGCCAGATTATGGATGCATACACGACTGAAATGGAAGTTGGCCGTAAGACCGACACTTGGAAAGAAACCATCACCGTCGATGACAAAGAAGTCACCGTCGACATGGTTCTCTTCGGCCGTGTTGCGATGGTCTACATGGATCCAACGGGTCGTTACGCGAAACGTTATGATCGCGAGACCAAGTCTTGGGTCGATCTTGAAAGCAAATACAAAGCTGAGATCGATAAAGCCATTCGCATCATTCAGGGTAAACGCACCCAGGATGTCATGTACGTACCAGCCACCAAGCTTGCTGTTCAGTAAGCCCCAATGGAGTTGAGGAAAGAACACATGAAACCGTTCACAAAATCACTTAAAACCATTGGGATTGCGGCAGCTTTTGCTGGCGCCTCAATGGTCGCGTCTATGCCGGTTGCGGCACAGTCGCTTTCAGACATTCTCAGCCGCGTTCAGCAGGATAGCCAAGAGCTTTCTACTGAAAACCAAGCGCGTCTTCGGGAATTCCAAGTTGCAACATCCGAACAAGAAGCGGCGATGGACCAAGCCCGTGGCGAACTTGCGCAAGCAAACGCCCGCGGTAATGCCCTCGGCGCCCGTTTCGATGAGTATCAAGCTGAAATCAATGAGCTCGACGCAAACCTGCAAGAGCAAGCCGGTGACTTCGGTCAATTGGTTGGTGAGTTCCGCGCCGTCGTTGGTGAGGTTCAACCTCTCATGCGTGAAAGCCTTGCGAGCTTCGACTATCCTGGTCGTTTCGAAGCGCTTTCTGAAGTTGCTGAAGCCGTCGCGCTTCCAACACGTGAAGAGCTTGATCGTCTTCCAAAAGCGATCCTGACCGAGATGATTGCTCAGTCAGAAGTCAGAACTTTCTCTGCGCCCGTTTCTATGGGTGGCACTGACGAGTCGGTTCAGGACGTTGAAGTAACCCGCGTTGGTACATTCATCGCGGCAACCAACAATGATGCAGGCTTCGTAACAATCGAACGTGCCGGCTCAGGCGACTACTTCCTTGAGAAGCTAGAGCGTCAGCCAGGCGGTCGTTTCCGCAGCTCGTTCAAGTCATTGATCAATGCGGACGAAGGCGGCACGATGACTGTACCGTTCGACCCTAACCGCGGCGAACTGTTCAAGATTGAAGGCGACAAGCCAGGTCTTGCAGAGCGTATCGGCCAAGGTGGAACAATTGGTTACATCGTTATCGGTCTTCTGATCTTCGGTCTGACAGTTGCACTTTATAAGATCATCACACTGTTCTTCATGGGTAATTCTATCCGTGCCACTGCGAAAACAAAGCAAGCTGGCGACGGCAACCCATTGGCGCGTGTGTTCGAAGCTTATGAGACCAACAAGAACGCTGATCTAGAAACTCTGGAATTGAAGCTCGACGAGCAAATTCTTCGCGAGTCTCCGAAAATCGAACGCTTCAACGATATCGTTAAAGTGCTTGCCGCTGTTGCCCCGCTAATGGGTCTTCTCGGTACGGTTATCGGTATGATCATTACCTTTACCGCGATTACAAACTTCGGTGCCGGTGATCCGAAACTGATGGCTGGCGGTATTTCAGTTGCGCTTATGACCACAGTTCTTGGTCTTGTTGCTGCGATCCCACTTCTGCTGACACACGCTCTGGCTGCAGCCATGGCCCGTGGCAACCAGCAGATCCTGGATGAGCAAGCGGCTGGCCTTGTGGCTGAACGTGCAGAACGTGGAGGGGCGGCTTAGGCCGCCTCTGAGATCGGGAGCCCATAAATGTTGGGAATGACCGAACTTCAGGAGTTTTTGGCTCGCGGCGGGCCAGTGCTTCTATGGATTATGGGAGCCACATTTATTATGTGGGCCCTAATCCTGGAGCGCCTGTTTTACTTCCGCGTAGCCCATGCTTCTGTCGCAGATGAGGCTCTGTCAGAGTGGCGTTCGCGCTCTGATCGGAAGTCCAAACTTGCGCACTGGGTAAAAGACAAATTGGTCTCTGAAGTCCGTCAAAAAGCTCAAGCGAATGTTTCATTCACGAAAGTAATGGTGGCCCTCGCGCCGCTGCTCGGACTGCTCGGAACTGTGACCGGAATGGTAACTGTGTTCGACAATATGGCGATCACAGATGGTGCTGACGCTAAAGCGCTTTCGCGTGGTGTGTCACAAGCGACGATCCCGACCATGGCGGGAATGGTAGCCTCAATTTCAGGCATCCCATTCGCCACCGGCATGGACAAAAAGGTTCGCCGTTTGGTGCAAAAGGTTGAAGACCAGATGGAGATTGGCTGATGAGAGGACGCGCAAGTCGCCCAAGTGATGAAGCCGCCGTCGATCTGACGCCGATGCTCGACGTGGTTTTCATCCTGCTCATCTTCTTCATTGTGACCTCGACCTTCCTACAGGAAGAGGCCCTCGGAGCTGAGCCACCACCACCACAGACCAACGCACCGAGCAATCCAGCTCCAGCCATTATCGTCTATATCGATGATGCCGATCAGATCCGCGTAAATCGCAAACTGACCGACATTTCAGCGGTACGTGGCGGGATGGAGCGTGCACGGGCGGAAAACCCTGAGAGTGCTTTGATCATTCAAGCCCACCCCGCAGCGCGGACGGGCACGATTATCGAAGTACGTGACATCGCGTATGACGCACAAATGGAGCGGGTAAATATCGTCCGTTCCGCAGGCTAGAGGAGACTAATCAATGGCACGTAAAGTACGTGAAGCTGCGGGCAGCGCCGAAGACGACGTCAACCTCACGCCAATGCTCGATGTGGTCTTCATTCTGTTGATCTTCTTCATCGTTACCGCTCAGTTTATTCGTGAGCCTGGCGTTGAGATTGATCGGGTCGAAGTGAACAATAAAGAGCGGCAAAACCCGCTTGGCATTTTGATCGCGATCGATTCGAACAGCGACATCTACATGAATAAGAAGATCGTTCCGCTGACAGAAGTTGGTTTCCGTATCCGAGAGCTACGCGAAGATAACCCTAAAGGTCGTCTCGTCGTTCAAGCGGATGCTGAAGCTCAGGCTGGGGTGCTCATTGACCTCATGGAGGTCGTTAACGAGGTTGATAGTCTGGGACGTGTCCCGCTATCGGTCGTAAACTAGTAGAGGAGGGATTTTATGTTCGCTAATCCACTTATCCGTATCGCAGTAGGTATTCCCATTGCGATCGTAGTTACGCTCATCCTCTTTCACTCGATGCGTCTCTTGATCAGCTCAGATTTTGAAGAACCAGAAAATCTGCGTGAATATAATCTTGAGAGCATTACGCCTGAGGCACAGGAAGAGGAAGTCACACGGCGTTCGCGGAACAAACCGCGGAAGTTGAACAATGCTGACAAACCACCACCGCCGCCGAAACTGACTGCAAACAAGTCGGATATCGATCTCCCAACGCCGAATATTCAAGGCGCGCCTCCAAGTGAAATTCCAACCACTCGGTTGAATTCTTTGGCGATTGATCCGGTGGCAATTTCTGACCGCGATGCGCAGCCAATTCGGCCGCCTGTCCCGACCTACCCATCGCGGGCCGCTGAGCGCGGAACCGAGGGGTCTTGCGATGTTCGCTTTGACGTGGATACACGCGGCAAGCCTTACAATGTCGAAGCTGATTGCACGGATCGCGTCTTTAAACGTGAAGCCGAGCGTGCAGTGAGCCGCGTTGAATTTGCTCCGAAGATCATTCGGGGACAGGCTGCAGAACGTCGTAACGTGGTTTACCCACTTCAGTTCACCCTCGCGGATTAGGCGTGAACACATAGCAATCGGGGAAGGGGGCTTTACGGCCCCCTTTCTTTAAGTCTTGACTTTGTAACAATATTACGTATTGTACTGAGCTCAGGGATGGAAATGGGTAAGGGCGCGGAAGACGATAGAGAGACTGCTTTAAATGCGGACTTAAAATCAAATTTCCGCCCAAAATCAGCGATCGAATCCCTCGAATAGCAACGGGTGTGGTCTATCCACTTGAGTTCCGTGTGAATCCATAAGACACTCGAATCAAGAGTGCTGAGAAAATGCTTCAACTATTCGCTTGAAGCGCTTGAAATCAGATCAAACTTCCGGTTCAAAGGAACTGGACGCCGAACCGGCGAAGAGGAGTGAAACGAAATGATGAAGACCATCATGAAGAGCGCAGCTGCTATTGCCATTGCGGCGTCATTCGGCATCAGCACAGCCAGTGCTCAAGCGTGTGAAGAAACCCAGTTCACATCGACCAATGCCGAGAATTATCTCAAAGCCGAAACAGAGCTGATGGTGAATGAAAACCCATCGGGTGCTTTGGTTGCCCTGCAGGCACTTCGGTCTCAGCCGCTCAACTGTTACGAAGAGGGCGCAGCCCTCCAATTGAGTGCCGCGATCAAAATTCAAACCGAAGACTATCTTGGTGCGATCCGCGATCTTGAAGCGTTGATCGCAAAAGGCTTCATTACAGGCGATAGCATCAAGTCGACCTATTATAATATCGCCCAGCTTTACCTCACCACCGACAACAAAGAAAAGTCGCTGGAATATTATGACCGCTGGATGCGCGCGGGTGGACAACCAGACCGCAGTCAGAAATGGACGTTGGCAGTTCTCTATCAACAAATGGATCGCTTCCCAGAAGCCCTGACCTGGGCTGAGCAAGTGTTGCAGGAAGATGGCCCTAATGCTGAGCGCCAAGTCTACGACTTTCTCATTTTCCTTTACGACAAGACCGGAAACTTTGCGAAAAAGGCAGAGATCCTAGAGCTATTGCTCGCGCGGGACCCAACAGACCGTCAGCTATGGGATGCCATTGCAGGCGACTATTTCCGCGGCGGACAAGAGCGCAAAGCATTTGAAGTTCAAAAAGCCATGTATCTCGGCGGTATTCTTCAGACTGAAGACGAGCTGATGCGCATCGTGAACTTCTATAATTCATTCGATGTCCCGTATTCGGCCGCCAAAATTCTTGAAAAAGAAATGAATGCAGGTCGGATATCAGCCAACTATCAGCGCCTCGAATTGCTCGCAAACCTCTACCAGGTGGCACGCGAATTCCAAAAAGCGATCCCCGTGATTGAACGCGCTGCCGAAATGGCGCCGAATGGCAAAATGTATGAGCGTCTGGGTCGTTCTTACAGCGAGCTCCAAGAATGGTCGGACGCTGAAGACGCTTTGATCAAGGCCATCAACAAAGGCGGGCTCGACAATGCCGGTCTGGCTTGGGTCCTGGTTGGTCAATCACGTTATGAGCGTGACGATCGTTCTGGCGCACGTGAAGCCTTCCGAAGCGCCAATAATCGCGGTGGACGCGGTTGGGTCGACTTCATGGCCGCCGAAGACAATACAGCGCGCGCGCTGGTGCTCTTCGAAGCGCAAAACGAAGTGAACGACTACAAGAAAGAGAAAGAGCGTTGCAAAGACCTCGAAGTTATCGGCAACGCGCCAGAGTCTTGCCAGACTGTCGACGAGCGTCTCGCTACAGCTGAAGCGGCATTGGCCGCCCTTCGCGGCGACGTCTAAAAACTTCTAACAATATAATCGACAAGCCCCGGACTTAATCGTCCGGGGCTTGTTGTTTTGAATAAAGCGTGAAACCAAGATTAAATGGCTGATTTGAGCATTAAGACCAAAGACGATGATGCGATTTGTGAACGCATTGTCGACCTGGAAAACGGTATGCAGGACCGAACATTTCAGTGGGCGGAAATCAATACTGGAAGCTGGAATAGAGACGGGTTGGAATTGCTCGCGCCGAAACTGGGCGACGCGTTCAGCGCGTTGGAAGCCGATATTGAACTTATTAGGACCGACCCTTTCGAAAAAATTGGCGATAGTGGTGAGGTTGAGGCATTCGAAACAGGTCCTGTGATCCGGATGTCGTCACGCCCGGATGCGGACATGCAAATTGTCATGAGCGGGCATTACGATACGGTTTTCCCTCCCAACACCTTCACTGAGATCAAGGATTTAGGCGACGGCAAAATCAACGGGCCTGGGCTCGCAGACATGAAGGGCGGACTATCCGTTATGCTTGGTGCGCTGCAGGCGTTTGAGGCGGGACCGCTGAAACATAAAATTGGCTATCAGATCGTCATCACGCCAGATGAAGAGACCGGCAATTTTGCAAGCGCGCCCTATCTCACAGAGGCTGCGCAATCGGGAGCTATGATCGGAATGACATATGAGCCGTGTATGGACACTGGCGCGATGTCTGGTGGTCGAAAGGGCTCTGCGGTCTTCGACGTCGTTCTAAAGGGCCGGTCCGCGCATGCCGGACGCGCAAAAGAAGAAGGCCGCAGCGCAATCGAAGCGGCAGCAGCGATGGTTGTCGCCCTCGAAGGCCTGAACGGGCAATATGATGGCGTGACTTTCAATGTTGGTTCGATCGATGGTGGATGCGCAGTGAACATCGTACCAGACTTGGCAATCGTTCGATTTGGCGCCCGCGCACCTGATGCCGAAGCTGCGGCATGGGCGACGGCGCAGGTCGAAGCCCTGCTAAATACAGCCGCGGCAAAAGACGGCATTAGCGGACACATGCATGGCGGGTTTTATCGACCTCCTAAGCCTCGCAATGCGGCGCAACAAAGTCTGTTCACGGCTGTATCTGAGACCGGCAAAGCCATCGGGCTGGAATTGGAATTTGTGGACACTGGCGGTGTTTGTGAGGGCAACAATATTTTCGCGGCGGGCGTTCCAAACGTCGATACGCTCGGCGTTATGGGCGGGCGGATTCACTCGGCTGAAGAGTACGTGATTATGTCCAGCTTCATAGAGCGCGCTCAGCTGTCCGCTTTATTGCTCAATCGAATTGCAGATGGGCGCTTAGATGCTCTCAAAATCAAGGCGTTAATGGAATGAAATCGCCATATGTAATGCGTCCTGCAGCCCTTTCAGACTATGATGCGCTACGCGCTATGGCTGTTGAATCCGGTGCTGGTTTTACATCATTGCCGGACAATGAAGAAATTCTCCGCAAACGCTTGCTCAAATCTGTCGATTCTTTCGGCGCGCGTCTGGATGAGCCTGAATATGGCAAGTATCTGATGATGCTTGAGAATGTAGAAACCGGTGAAATTGGCGGCTGTAGCGCCGTGAAGGCCGGTGTCGGCGTAAAGTCTCCGTTCTTCAACTACCGCATCATCACACTCGCACAGGCCAGCCAAGAAGCGGATCGACGCTTCGATATGGATGCGCTGATCCTGACCAATGAGTTCGTTGGCTGCACGGAGGTTGGAACACTTTTCCTTCGCCCAGAGCATCGCGGCGCTGGCGTTGGCAGACTGCTCGCGCAATCACGTTACTTGTTGATGAGCACGAAGCCTGAATGGTTCGGAGAAAAGGTTATCGCTGAACTTCGCGGTGTCGTTTCTCACGAAGGCGATACGCCGTTCTGGGAATGCCTTGGACGTCATTTTTTCAAGATGTCGTTCACCGACGCAGACTATCTTTCAGCGACGACGGATAACCAATTCATCCTCGATCTGATGCCCAAATACCCGATTTATGTCGACTTGCTTCCGAATGAAGCCCGCGAAGTGATCGGGCGTGTGCACGTCGAAGGCGTTCCAGCGTTCAAACTCCTCGAATGGGAAGGTTTTGATTTCGAGCGCGTCGTCGATATTTTTGACGGTGGTCCGATCATGCAGGTCTCGAAAAGTATGCTGCGTACGGTTCGCGAAAGCAAAGTTATGGAATTGGATGTCGGTGCGGCGACGGGATCGACTGGCATAGCGGCGCGCGTTGATCTCGAAGATTATCGTGCAAGTCTTATCGAAGGGGCGGTGATGGGTGAAAATCGCTTTATCACGACCCAAGAGACACTTGATAAACTTAAACTAAAACGCGGCGATAAAGCCCGAGTTTGGCTCAGGAGTTAGCATGGCCAAGAGCGTCTATATCAATGGACAATGGTTGGATGGAACAGATGACTGGTTCGAGAAAACCAACCCTGCCACCGGAGAAACCAGCTGGAACGGCCAGGCGAGCAGTGAGGCGCAAGTGACGGATGCCGTTGCGGCGGCCCGAAAAGCTCAATCAGACTGGGCCGGCAGACCGCAACATGATCGCACCAATATCTTAGAAGCCTATGCCGATGCAGTGGCCAAACGCTCAGATCGGATCGCCGCTGCAATCAGTGCGGACATGGGTAAAACCGCATGGGAAGCAAAAGCCGAAGCCGGCGCAATGTCGGCTAAAGTTGGTATATCGATAAAAGCGCAAGTCGAGCGCGCGGGCTCAGCTTTTTCTGAAGCCGCATATGGGTCGATGCATCTCACCCACAGACCCCATGGCGTAATGGCCGTTTTCGGACCCTTTAACTTTCCTGGACACCTCCCGAATGGGCACATCGTGCCTGCGTTGCTTGCGGGAAACACGTGCGTATTCAAGCCTTCAGAACTCGCCCCATCTGTCGCGCATATTATGGCCGACGCCTTTGAAGAAGCGGGACTTCCAGACGGTGTCTTAAATATCGTTCAAGGCGGCCGTGATACAGGTGCAGCATTACTCGACGGCGATATAAACGGACTTCTCTTCACTGGATCCGCGCAGACCGGTTTGTTCTTCCACAAGCACTTTGCAGGGCGCCCTGAAGTCATTTTGGCGTTGGAAATGGGCGGAAACAATCCGCTAATCATGTGGGATCCAGCAGACATTGAAGCGGCCGCAGATGTCGCGGCGCAATCGGCCTTTCTAACGACCGGCCAAAGATGTTCGTGCGCGCGCCGCGTTATCCTTCCAAAAGGAAAATGGGGCGACGAGGTCGTGGATGCTATTGTCGCTCGCGCGAAAGGGTTACGCATTGGCGACAGCTCGGAAGCAGACGCATTTATGGGGCCGCTTGTTTCAGAGCAAGCTGCACAGAACGCGACTGACTTTCAAATGATGCTTTCAAAAAAGGGCGGCAAATCTCTGCGCCGACTAAAAAGACTGGAACGTGGTGGAGGTTTTGTTTCCGCCGGCGTGATAGATGTCACGAACGCGACCGATGTTCCGGACGAAGAGCTCTTCGGCCCATTAATGCAAATCATCCGCGTAGACAGCTTCGACGAAGCCATTCTGCGCGCAAATGATAGCCGTTATGGCCTGTCTGGCGGGTTGGTTAGCGATGATGATGCGCTCTGGCTGCGCGCGCATTCGGAAATGAAAGCCGGCATTCTAAATCGCAATCGTCCAACCGCGGGTGCGAGCGGTGCGATGCCATTTGGGGGGCCTGGGCTTTCGGGTAATTTTCGACCTGGCGCCTACTATGCCGCTGATTATTGCGCGTGGCCGCAAGCCAGCCAGGTATCAGACGAAGCCTCACGGCTTGGCGCGGTTGGGTTTCCGAAGTAGAGCCCTAGCGATGAATTTCGGCCTCGCCCTGAGCCTGTTGAGACGCGAGCGCTGACCATGTTATTCGGGCGATAAGGACCGCTCTTCAGCAGGCACAAGACAGGGGTTTCCATGTCTTTGAATAAAACCGTTGAAGTCAATTTTGATGGGCTGATCGGCCCGAGCCATAATTATGGCGGGATGTCCGATGGCAATTTGGCAAGCCAGAATAATGCTGGCGACGTATCTAACCCGCGCGAGGCTGCTCTGCAGGGATTAGAGAAAATGCGTCTTTTAGTGCGCGCTGGCTTTGTGCAAGGCGTGTTGCCGCCACTCGATCGGCCAAATTTGAGCTTTCTATTGGATGCGGGATTTACGGGCAGCGACGCAGACATAATTGAAGCTGCGGGCAAGCGCGAGCCCAAGCTCTTGAAAGCTGCGTACTCCGCGAGTTCTATGTGGACGGCCAATGCGGCCACGATTTCACCCTCTGCGGACACCGAAGATGGCCGCTTGCATATGAGCGCAGCAAATCTGTCATCGATGCTTCATCGATCGCTAGAGCATCCGGAGACGGTATCCACGCTCGCGGCGATATTTGAGAATGAAGAGCGTTTTTCGGTGCATGGCGCACTGCCGATGCATTCAGACTTTTCTGACGAAGGCGCTGCCAATCACGTACGCCTCTGCGCGGAGCATCAAGGTGAAGGCGTCGAACTCTTCGTCTATGGTCGCGAAGCCGGTGAAAGCGTCGACGGTTTTCCGGCCCGACAAACCAGGCTTGCGAGCGAGAGCGTTACGCGGGCGCATCGTTTGAAGGACGCCCGCACAGTGTTCGCTCGGCAATCTGCTGCAGCGATCAATGCCGGAGCTTTCCACAATGATGTCGTTTGCGTTGGGACATTGGATACTCTGTTTTTCCATGAACACGCTTTTGAAGACACCCATCAGACGCTAGCTGACCTTCGGCGTGCGTCAGAAGGATTGTTTGAGCTGAAGCCCGTCATGGTGCCAGATGCTGAGGTGCCACTTGAAGATGCGATTCGGTCCTACTTGTTCAATTCGCAACTCTTGCAATGGCCGGGTGAAGACCGGCTCGTACTCCTCGCACCTACGGAAACAGAGGATACGGAGAGCGCACGCGCGTTTTGCGAGCGCATGGTTTCGGGCAACGGGCCGATCGGCCGCGTTCAATATGTCGACGTTCGACAATCCATGCGCAATGGCGGCGGCCCAGCATGTTTGCGACTCCGGGTCGTTATGACGCCAGAAGAGCGTGCGGCGTGTCTCCAAGATGTCCTTCTGGACGAACCCAAGATTGATGCTCTGCAAGATATCGTGCGTGCAACTTACCGAGATCGCCTGAGCACTGCCGACCTAGCAGACCCAGCGTTTGCAACCGAGTGCTTCACAGCGCGCGAAAAACTACTGAAGGCGCTTGGCCTTCAAGGCTTGGTTTGATCTATGACGCGTTTTCCATTTCATATTCACGCCACTGAGGGCGCCGCTCGAACGGGTGTCTTGCAAACCGCGCGCGGTGAAATTCGAACGCCAGCGTTTATGCCTGTCGGGACCGCGGGTACGGTCAAGGCGCTCTACACGGATCAAGTCAAACAAGCGGGCGCCGATATCATTCTTGGCAACACCTATCACTTGATGCTCCGGCCGGGCGCGGAGCGGGTGAAACGTTTGGGTGGACTGCATGCGTTTAGTAAGTGGTCGGGCCCTATGCTCACCGATAGTGGCGGTTTCCAAGTTTGGTCGCTGTCGCAACTTCGTAAGATGGACCAAGACGGCGTCACGTTTCGCAGCCACATTGACGGCTCAGAGCATCGTTTGACGCCGGCACGGAGCATTGAAATACAATCTGACTTGCTTGGATCAGATATTTCCATGCAACTGGACGAGTGCACCGATTATCCGTGCACACATGAAGAGGCCGAGCGCTCAATGAAGCTTTCTCTAGAATGGGGGTCGAGATCACTCGACGCATTCGGGGAGAGAGAGTCGCAGACTCTGTTCGGGATCGTTCAGGGATCCAATTATCCTGACCTACGCGAAGCCTCAGCAAAGGCTGTCGCCGGCCAAGGCTTTGGCGGTATTGCACTTGGCGGACTGGCTGTTGGCGAGGGCCATGATCAAATGTGCCGGACGATCGATATGACGGTCCCACATTTGCCGCACGATATGCCACGATATGTAATGGGGGTCGGAAAGCCGATTGATCTGGTTGAGGCCGTGGCGCGCGGGATCGATATGTTCGATTGCGTCCTGCCGACCCGCGCCGGGCGGCATGGTCAGGCCTGGACGTGGGATGGGCCTATCAATTTGAAGAATGCCCGCTTCGCAGAGGATTTGTCTCCATTGGACGAAGCCGTGCATAGCCCGGCTAGTCAGGACTATTCAAAAGCTTATTTGCATCACCTCATCCGGTCAGGTGAGTATCTTGGGGCTATGGTGCTGAGTTGGCATAATACAGCGTTCTTTCAGGCGCTCATGCATCGTCTTCGCGATGCGATTGCCGCAGGAGAATTCGAGGCATTGAGAGCCGAACTCGCGACGCGATGGGAACGGACCAAGTCACGCCCGAAAGACGCAGATAAAGACTAGCGGAACAAAACCTTAGGGACATCATCGGGTAACGGTAGAGGCGCTGCAGGAAAGCCGCACGACTTCATCAAACCCATACCTTTTAAGAACGTACGACGGTGAGAGCCCCGTTCATAGGCTTTGCGAACCTTCGAGGCGTGGCTATTCGCGCCGGTGACCGTTCTAACCAGTCCACGATAAGGAATTAGCCCGGAAGCGCTTGATGAAATCGTATCGAGGAATGCGGTGGATGCGCCATCGGCCGCTTGATCTCTCAGCGCCTTTTTGTCGGGCGGCGGAATATCCCAATCACGGCCGAGCAATCCATCGAGGCGTTGAACCTGTTGCGCGATCTCATCGCAAGAAATCTCCGGGTTCACTTTATAGGGATTTTTGATTGTTCGGAGGAATTGAGGGATCTCATCGCGCTTAAGATTGACGTCTTCTAGCGGTGACATCGCAGCATTGCTGAACCCGTCTTGAGATTGTTGTATAGCGCGCTCAGTCGCGCCAGGCTTCTCGCCAGCAACCGTATCCGGGGCTGGGTCGGGTGTGGAGGCGCATGCTGTACAGAATAGGGCGGTTAGGCCGATCAAAATACGTTTCTTCATTTCTTATGTTTGCGCTTCGATGGTGGCAAAAACAAGTTTATGCAGACGGTATTGCTTTCAACAGTGAAAAACGTTGACCCGGGTCAGTGGCTAAACTATGTGACCCGTTCGGATGCGCCCATAGCTCAGTTGGTAGAGCAACTGACTTTTAATCAGTAGGTCACAGGTTCGAACCCTGTTGGGCGTACCATCCTCCAAAGGCCTGAAGCAAAACAAGATATTTGCTTCTACCTTGTTTGGTTATTTCCCATAATGAAGATTATCGAATAAATATTAGGCTGCAGCCCCATGCTATGCGTGATCCACGCTTTGGGCTTTGGGACCCAATCGCGCCAAACTGTTCCCGCGGGTTTGCCTTACGCCTGCAACCTAGCGCGCCAAGAGCCCCCTCTTTCGCGCGGCGTGCCTCGCTTTTACACACTGTTAAGACCATACGCGCGGTGAAGCCTGATACCGCACCACGCGTTAAAATCGCTCAAGACCCTAGAATTTGAGCGTTAAGCCGGCCCAGCCCTCATGTTCGATGAGATTTTCACCTCGGCGCGTATCATAGCGAATTTGGCCAAACAGACGGTCTGTGAAGTAGATTTTTGTATCTGTGCCGATCGCAATGCGCTCAGCATCTAATGTTGCGGCGGTTGGGTTAAACACGGCGCCTGCTACGGCTAAAAAGGCGTCCGTATTGATCCGATTATCGCCTGTCGTGTTTTCGAACGTAAGACGCAGACCTGTATCGATTACCCCTCAAAGCCTTCGCTTGGTGACAGTTGTCCACAAGTAGAATTGAACGCGAGATCGAAGTCTTTCTCCGAGCGTCTCAATATTTGCTGGGGCGGTTGAAGTGTCGCTTTTTTTCGAGTGGATGTGCGCAAGTAACACTCGAAATGGAGGGGACACCGCCTCGCGGATTCCAAAAACACATCATGATCACCAAGACAAAAGACGACAAGAAATCAAAGGCTTCGAAGAAGTCCGACACAGATGCGAAAGCTAAAAACGCTGGCGTAGCACCAAAGGATTCGGCTGCAGGCCCCGGTTTAAAATCGGAACAAGAATCCCCCGCCAACGCTCAGAATACGGAGGCGAACAATCCCGTGTCTCCGGACGTTTCGGCGGCGCCGCAAAAGACCGATATTTCATTCTCTGGCAATTTGTATGGTTTCTTAGCGGCGCGTGAAATGTCGCTCGCTTTTACGTCCTATCAGACTGGCAATCTCTACTTTTTGGGGCATGGTCTCGACAAGAAACTTTCCTTGCATCAAGCGCGTTATCCACAAGCCATGGGCGTGGTTGGTGATGGTCAGCGGGTCTACCTCGCCTCGTTGAACCAAATCGTTCGGATGGAGAACGTGATTGGCCCCAATCAATTAGCCAACGATAAATATGATAAGGTTTTCGTTCCGCGAAACTTCCAAACCACGGGCGCGGTGGACCTGCATGAAATCGGAATCAAGACCGACGGCCGCGTCGTCTTTGTGAACACCAAATATTCTTGCCTTTGCGAGCTTAGCCTGAAGCACAGTTTCAAGCCGATCTGGAAGCCGCCTTTTATCTCCAAACTGGCCCCCGAAGACCGCTGCCATCTCAACGGTTTAGCGATGAAGGATGGTGAGCCAAAATATGTTAGCGCCGTCTGTCGCTCAGACATTGTCGATGGCTGGCGGGATCGCCGACATGATGGCGGTATCATTATCGATGTGGAGACCGATGAGATCGTTGCTGAAGGCCTGTCTATGCCGCATTCACCGCGGATCTATGAGGATAAAATCTGGGTCGCAAATTCCGGCTCAGGAGAGATTGGTTGGATTGACGAGAAGAAAAAGAAATTCGTACCCGTCGCCTTTTGCCCTGGCTTCATTCGCGGCCTAGCCTTTATCGAAGGCTATGCCATCGTGACGCTATCGAAACCGCGCTATAAGCGTTTTGACGGGCTCGCACTCGCCGACAAGCTCGAAGAGAAAGATGCTGACCCGTGGTGCGGCGTTCAGATTATCTCACTCAACGATGGCTCAGTTGCACATTGGATCCGGTTTGACGGCGCCATTCAGGAATTGTTCGACGTCTGTGTCCTGCATGGCGTGAAAGACGCATTGACCATTGCGCCGCACTCCGCGGAATTCAATAATTTCATCACGATCGAAAATTGGAACGCGAAACCGAAATAACGCAATCATGATTGCCGGGCGTGTTTAAGTTTGACACAAACGCTTATGCGCCCGGTAAATCTCAGCATTCGAATAGATCTCCCCAAAGGCGCAAGGTTTGGCCCCGGCAAAGCCGCCCTCCTCCGCGCTGTCATTGAAACGGGTTCGATCCGGTCCGCTGCGGAGCGACTTAAGATGTCGTACCCCCGCGCCTTAAAACTGATCGAGCAGATGAATTCCAGCTTCACCTCTCCGTTGATCAAAACCATGCATGGTGGGTCGACCGGCGGCGGGGCATCTGCAACTGCGATGGGGCGCGAAATCCTCGTGCTATATGACGAATTGTGCGCCGCGTCTGTGGAAGCAAATGCCGCGCTGTTGACCAAATTCGACAACCATGTGGCTGATTAGACTAGCCGCGCTCTAAATCGTGGTTTACATCGGTTGGATGCAGACGATTGCTATGACCGGTGAACACGCAAGTGACGTTCTCGCCCACCTTCACGGCTGGTTGGAGAACGGCGACGACGCTGCTCTGGTGATCGTCACAAAGACCGAAGGCGGCGCCGTACGGGCGCCAGGAGCGCTATTGGCCGTCAGTGGCACGAACAGCATTGGCTATATTTCCGGAGGCTGCATCGATGCTGATGTCAAATTGCAAGCGCTCCGTGCGTGTGAAGATCGCGCGCCTAAAACATTGCGCTATGGCGCAGGGTCACCGTTTGTAGACCTTCCTCTGCCTTGCGGCGGTGCAATTGAGGTCACAATCGTTCCGAATCCATCACTTGAATTGATCTCAAAAGCAGTCGTTTCGTTATCGCAACGTTTCACGTTCTCGATGACAGTATCGGCAGATGGAGCGCTGACTTTCGGTGGAAAACACAGCCGTCTAAGCCAAGACACGCAAACCTTTTTTTATGCGCCCAAATTGCGACTGCGGATTGCTGGGCGTGGGACTGATACCATTGCGCTCGCGCGCATATCGGCCGCGGCCGGATACAGCGTGCGCTTACAATTGGTTGACGATGAAGATGTTGCCGAAGCCTCAGGAATTGCCGGGGTCACGATTGAAAAGCTGGAAACGCCAAAGAACATAAATGACCCAGGTGATGACGCTTGGACGGCATTTGTGCTGCTCTTTCATGACCGCACCTGGGAAGTCCCTCTGTTGCAGCAGGCGATCAATGGCTCAGCGTTTTACATCGGAGCGGTCGGCAGCAAACGTACACATGCTTTGCGCAGCCAGGCGCTTCTGGATGCTGGGTGTCGCGCGCATGACATCGAGAAAATTCATGGGCCAATTGGCTTGGTCCCGTCCTTGCGTGACGCTTCAATGTTGGCGATTTCAACCCTCGCTGAAATTGTTGAACGTTTTCCAAGCAAACTGAAAGCTACACTTCCGAACACTGCCGTTCTGTTACTGGCGGCTGGATCTTCCAGCCGATATGAGGACGGCGACAAACTACTTGCTAAACTCGGAGATCGTTTGGTGCTGGAGCACTCTAGCGCTGGAGCAGTCATGCCCTCGATTGCAAAAAGGTTGGCTGTGATCGCGCCTGATCAAGCCTCCCGAAAAGATCTTTTAGAGCAATATGGCTGGGACATACTCGACAACGAGAAGGCGCCCCAGGGGCAATCAACAACGCTGGTTCTCGGGATTGAAACTCTGGAGCAATGTGAAGAAATCGATCAGGTGATCATTCTATTGGCTGATATGCCAAACATAAGCGACTCCCATTTGGAAGCAATGATTCAATTGGCCGGCGATCCCGATGTCGAGGCTGTCATGAGTGAGTGCGACGGGGTGTTGAGTCCCCCTGCCCTGTTTAAACGAACACAATTCCAGGCACTCTCGAACCTGTCCGGGGATCGAGGGGCAAAATCGGCTTTTCTCGCTATGGAGGGAAGCGCAAAAACAATCACGCTGTTGCCAGAACACGCCGCAGACGTGGATCATGTCGCTGATCTAAATCGCCTCAAGGAGGTTGTGAATGCCTGATGGATTACTCGCCCCGAGCGCAGCACCGCTGGTTGATCAATTTGGACGGCAGGTCACATATTTGAGGCTCTCCGTCACCGATAGATGCGATTTGCGTTGCAGCTATTGCATGGCAGAAACGATGCAGTTTCTGCCTAAAAAAGATTTGCTGACGATCGAAGAACTGGATCGTGTTTGCCGGGCTTTCATTCAGCGTGGAGTTCAGAAGATTAGGATTACCGGCGGAGAACCGTTGGTTCGCAAAGGTATGCCAGAACTGTTCGAACGGCTGGGTCATTATCTCGACCAAGGCTTAACCGAGCTGACCCTCACCACGAACGCAACTCAACTCGTGCAGCACGCTGAGATGCTTGCGCGCAATGGTGTAAAACGCATCAACGTCTCGCTCGACTCGCTAAACGCGGATGTGTTCGAACGAATTACCCGGCGCGGCAAACTCCAACAAGTTTTGGAAGGCATTGATGCCGGGCTAGCGGCAGGTCTTAAAATCAAAATCAATACAGTCGCCCTGAAGCACGAGAACTATGACGAACTCCCAGATATGATCGCTTGGGCGCATGGTAAGGGTATGGACCTCACGCTGATCGAAGTCATGCCGCTTGGCGAAACGGGCGAAGATCGGATCGATCAGTATATTCCGCTTCCAATGGTCCGAGACAAACTGGAAGAAACTTGGTCGCTGACAGATATTGAAGAAACCGGGCTTAACGCTGGACCTTCAAGATATGTGCGAGTTGCTGAGACCGGCGGTAAACTTGGCTTTATTACACCGCTGACGAACAATTTTTGTGCGGGCTGTAACCGAGTCCGCGTGACCTGCACGGGCCGGATCTATATGTGCCTCGGCCAGGATGACCATATCGACCTCCGCCGCGCGCTGCGTGAGAGCGATGATCCTGACAAAGCCCTGGATGATTGTTTGAACCAAGCCCTGTTCAAGAAACCGGAACGGCACGAGTTTGAGATCAACACACGCGGCCAGGACCCGTCTCTAGAGCGGCACATGTCGGTGACTGGAGGATAGAATGGCGAAGCTTCTCTATTTTGGCCGCCTGAGCGACATCACCGGCACGGCCGAGGAAACGCTCAGCCTGCCATTGGAGGTCGAAACGGCTGGAGACCTCCGTCAATGGCTAGATCTGAGGTTCGAATGCGCTGGCGCGCTCTTAGAGCCTACGGTGCGGATTGCCGTGAACAGTGAAATCATATTCGACTCGACCGGCCTTTCAGAGGGCGACGAAATCGCCTTTATGCCGCCTGTCGGAGGTGGCTAATATGGATGCGATCATAATCTCCCCTGACCCAATAGATGCCCCTGAAACGTTGAAGCAATTTGAGACAGAGGCCTCTGGTGCGGGCGGGATTGTCTCTTTTACGGGAAATGTGCGTCCAGTGGCCAAGTTTGGCCCAGTCAAATCTCTCTTCTTGCAATCTTATTCACCTCTAACGGAAAACGGCATCAAATCCGCGTTAGAGACTGCGCAGGCGCGATGGCCGCTCATGGGCGTTCGCATCGTTCATAGAATCGGCGAAATGGCCCCGGGAGAAACCATTGTTTTCGTCGCAACCGCATCTGCACATCGCCGCGCCGCGTTCGAAGCTGCGGACTTTTTGATGGATTATCTCAAGACTGAAGCTGTATTTTGGAAAAAGGAAACAACCGAGACAGAAGAAGCTTGGATAGAGCCTAGAGGCGAAGACTATTCAGACGCAAATCGCTGGCAATTAGAGGATGCAACGTAAGGCATGGTTGGAATTGATGAAACGCTCACGTTCAAGCCCGTACGCATCGCGGTCTTGGTCGTTAGCGACACGCGAACGCTTGAAACAGATACGTCCGGCGCGACTTTGGTTGCACGATTGCAAGCCGCGGGGCACGAACTCGCTGATCGTAAGATCGTGCGGGATGATCCACCCAAGATCCAGGAAACGGTTCGAAACTGGATTGATGATCCCAATGTGGACGTTGTCATTTCGAGCGGCGGCACCGGCCTCACAGGGCGAGATGTGACGCCGGAAGCCGTCACGCCATTGTTTGAAAAAACCATTGAAGGCTTCTCAGTGATCTTCCACCAAGTGAGCTATCAGAGCGTGGGTTTGTCTACGCTTCAATCGCGCGCTGTTGCCGGGCTTGCAAAGGGGACGTTTATCTTCTGCCTCCCAGGGTCTGGCGGCGCGGTGAAAGACGGATGGGACAAAGTCATTTCATTCCAACTCGATAGCCGCCACAAGCCCTGCAATCTGGTTGAGCTAATGCCGCGCCTTATGGAGACTTAAGCTGTCAGACCTTACTCATATCGGCGCCGACGGGCGTGCTCGCATGGTCGACGTCACCTCGAAGGATGACACTGATCGCGAAGCGATTGCGCACGGATTTATCAGAGTTTCGGAAGAGGCCTTCTCGATTGCTACGGGTCGTAACACAAAGAAAGGCGACCCGATCGCCATTTCTGAGCTATCTGGAATAATGGCTGCGAAGCGGACGTCTGACTTGATCCCACTTTGTCATCCGCTTCCAATTACTGGTGTCAAAGTGGAGATTACGCCGCTCGAGGAAAGTTGCGAGTTCAAAGTCGAAGCGCGCGTAAAGACGACAGGTAAAACAGGCGTCGAAATGGAAGCCCTCACAAGTGTTTCAGCTGCCTGTTTAACGCTCTATGACATGCTGAAGGCGGTCGATAAGTCTATGATCATTCATGGTATCGAGTTGATTGAAAAATCAGGTGGTAAATCAGGCCTATATCGAAAGGCCGAGACATGAGCGCCCTGACCTCTGTTGCGGACGCTTTATCTCTCATTCATCAAAACCGCCCTACTCCAAAAATCGAAAGCGTACCCATTTCTGAGGCATTGGGCCGACGCTTAGCTGCGCCCATCGTCGCCAAACGAACGCATCCTCCGGCCGCGATGTCGGCGATGGATGGTTATGCCGTCAAACTGGATGACGTGCGAACTGAGAACACGAGTTTGAAGGTTATAGGTGAAGCGCCCGCTGGCACTCCGTTCCAAGGCAAGGTTGAGAGCGGTCAGGCCGTTCGAATTTTTACGGGGTCGGTCATCCCATCCGGCGCGGATCACGTTATCATCCAAGAAAACGTTTCCCTCAGCGCCGATACAATAAACAGCGCCCAAGCTTATCAGACATCTGCGCACATTCGGGAAGCCGGTTTAGACTTTGTGGCAGAAGACTGCCTGGTGCTTGAGGGCGCGACCTTACAAGCGTCGCATCTCTCAATGGCAGCCGCGAGCAACAATGCGTTTGTCCAAGTCGAAAAGAAGCTGCGGGTAGGTCTATTGTCGAATGGCGATGAATTGAAACCACCAGGGTCGGACCTCGGCCCCGGAGAAATCATCAATTCGAACCCGTATGGATTGTCCGGCTTGATTGCGACCTGGGGCGGAGCGCCGATCAATCTGGGCATTGCTAAAGATAGTGTCGCTTCAATTCATGAAACGATCGACGCATCAGAAGATATAGATGTTTTCGTTCCAATCGGCGGCGCCTCAGTGGGCGATCATGACCATATGAAAGCGGCATTCACTGCCCGCGCTTTCGACCCGGTATTCTCTAAGATTGCGGTGCGTCCTGGAAAACCAACTTGGTTCTCAAAAAGTGGCTCTGCGCTGGTGCTTGGATTGCCGGGCAATCCAGCCTCGGCCCTGGTATGTGCCCATCTCTTCCTCTCATCACTGCTCGGGCGGCGCTGGGAAGACTCTCTCGTTTCGGGCCGGTTGACGTCCGCCCTGAAAGAGAACGGACCACGTGAGCATTTCATGCGTGCACAAATCACCATCTCATCCGATGGAGTTTTAGCAGTCGACCCGGCTCCAAATCAGGATAGTTCGCTGTTGCGGCCCTTCTTGACCTGCAACGCACTACTGCGTCGAATGCCACACGCAAGCCCTGCAAATGCTGGCGCTGTCGTCGAGGCCGTACCGATCGGTCCCCTCTTATAATTGAGTTGTAAGCTTGCGAATGAGAAGCGCCCGCAACTTCGCTCAAAATTTCTTCAAATAGAGTCTTTACTCGCTAAACGTTTCGCTCATTATTTAGGTTAATGCGCGAAGGCTGGTTCTATCGGGGACTACCGCGCCAAGGCCAGAGGATGCTCAGCATGGCGACACTCAAGATCAACGGAAAAGCGGTAGAGGTGGAAGCGGAAGACGACACCCCACTGCTTTGGGTCCTCCGTGAACAAGTCGGATTAACTGGAACAAAATATGGCTGCGGGATTGCTCAATGCGGAACCTGCACCATCCACGTCGATGGCAGCCCTATTCGGTCCTGTGTCTATCCGGTTGGCGCCCTCACCGGCGAAGAAGAGATCACGACAATTGAGGGACTATCAGAAGATGCAAGCCATCCGGTTCAAGAAGCCTGGGCAGAGCTGGATATTCCTCAATGCGGTTACTGTCAGCCGGGTATGATCATGGCCGTTTCCGGCATGCTGAATGATAATCCGAACCCGACGGACGAAGATATCAATGCTGAGATTACGAACATTTGTCGATGCGGAACGCTCGCGCGCGTGCGCAAAGGCATCAAACTCGCGGTCGAGAAAGCTTAGGGAGACAGACATGGCTGATACAGGATTACTCTCCCGACGCGGATTTATCGTCGGAACCGGCGCAACAGGCCTCACGATCGGAATATTGGCGAGTTGCTCGCCATCTTCGAACGAGCCAGATGCTCCAGATTATTCGAACCTTCCACCCAATGATGAAGTGAACGCATGGGTGCATATCGATCACGACGACACCGTCACGGTTCGGATCGCGCGCTCAGAGATGGGACAAGGAACACTGACCGGTCTGGCGCAACTCGTTGCTGAAGATCTCGATTGCGATTGGGACAAAGTCACAACTGAATATCCTACACCTGGCGAAAACCTCGCTCGGGAACGGGTCTGGGGTGACTATTCAACTGGCGGAAGCCAAGGCATTCGTGGGTCGCAGGACTATGTACGCGAAGGTGCTGCTGCCGCGAAGGCGATGCTCATCGAGGCTGCGGCGAATGAATGGGAAGTACCCGTAAGTGAATGTACTTCCGCAGATAGCGTGATCACACACGGTCCAACCGGAAAAACTACGACCTATGGCAAAGTGGCCGGCGCAGCAGGAGCCTTGGCGCCGCCGCTCGAGGTGACCGTTAAAGACCCAAGCGACTGGAAAATCATTGGCCAGCCCAAACCACGCTTGGACACCGCCGACAAGCTAACAGGTAAGCAGGTCTACGGCGCCGACATTCAAATGGAAGGGTTGCTGAACGCTTCCATCAAGCAAGCCCCGAAAATTGGGGCGAGCTTAGCTTCATTTGATGCGGCCGCTATCGAAAGCATGCCCGGCGTCAAAAAGGTCGTCAGCTTGAAGAACCCGTTCGGCGAAGGTGATAATGCGGTCGCAGTGATCGCGGACACGTGGTGGCAGGCGAACAAGGCGCTAGATGCCCTCCCGATTGAGTGGGAAGGCGGCGTAGATTTCTCTACAGCGGCATTTGAAGCAGAACTCGACGATGGTCTCACCTCAGATGATGCATTTGTCGGCAATGGCGGCGGAGACCTCGCAGGGGCGTTCGCAAACGCCGATCAAATCGTCGAAGCGACGTATAATATGCCGTTCCAGAACCATGCTTGCATGGAGCCGATGAACACAACAGCGCTGTATACCGAAGATCGCTGCGAGATTTGGTGCCCAACGCAAAATGGCGAAGCTGCACTCGCAGCTGTCTCAGAAGCGTCCGGCCTGCCGATTGAGCAGTGCGAGGTCTACAAAGTGCACCTTGGCGGTGGATTCGGGCGCCGCGGTGCGCCGGACTATGTCCAGCAAGCCGTCATGCTCGCAATGGAAATGCCAGGCACGCCCGTGAAGCTTCTCTGGACGCGAGAAGAAGACATGATCCATGGCTTCTTCCACCCGACTACAAAGGGCCGGGTTCGCGGTGCTTTGGATGCGGATGGCAACCTCACCGGTTTCCATATGCGGATCTCAGGTCAGTCGATCTTGGCGGCCTTGATCCCGCAAGCGCTCCAAGACGGCGTTGATTACGCAACGTTCCAGGGGCTCTTGCCATCTGGTGTAGACCCGCGGCTCGAAGATCAAACCTTGAAGTATACGTTCCCGAACTTCTTAGTTGATCATGCGATGCGTAACCCACCGGTTCGGCCCGGATTCTGGCGAGGCGTGAACCTCAATCAAAACGCAATCTATCTTGAGTGCTTCATGGATGAACTCGCCCATGCAGCTGGGCGCGACCCTCTCGAGTTCCGCCTTGCGCATCTCAAGGACAATCCGAAAACGGCTGCTGTTCTTCAGGCGGCTGCGGACAAATCTGGATGGGGTAGCGGTGACGGAAAAGCTCGTGGCCTTTGCGCCATGTACGGATTTGGCTCACACGTTGCGGCCTGCGCTGAAGTCACCGTTGGTGATGATGGAAGCCTGAAGATCGATCGCATCGTTGCGGCGACTGATCCAGGTCATGCGGTGAACCCACAGCAGATCGAAGCTCAGGTCGAAGGCTCATTCGTCTACGGTCTCTCAGCCATGTTATATGGCGAGATCACCTTTGATGGCGGCGAAGTGCAAGAGCAAAACTTCGATACGTTCAACTCTCTGCGATTGGCAGACATGCCTGAGGTGGAGACCATCATCATGCCATCGGGTGGCTTCTGGGGCGGGGTTGGTGAACCAACGATCGCTGTGGCGGCGCCTGCGGTCTTGAACGCGATCTACGCCGCGACTGGCAAACGCATTAGAAACCTGCCGATCAAGGATCAAAATCTGCGGGATGCGTAATCCAAAGTTCCAGATCATCTTAGGGTCGCTGAGCGCATTATGCTTAGCGGCCTGTGGATCTGGAACCGATACTTCGAGAAAGGACTCTGTCGCTGATACAGCCGCACGAACTTCGTCTGGTGCTCTTATGGCATCGGCATGCAGCGGGTGTCATAGCTCAGATGCGGGTGCAATCGCCTCCTTTGAAGCATACGACCAATCCGGTCTAGAACAACGTCTGCTCGACTATAAATCGGACGAAAACGGAACCACGGTCATGCACCGGTTAGCGCGCGGGTATTCCGACGCCGACATTGCATTGGTCAGCGCCTTTCTCAGTGAAATGCGAGATGCAACATGATTGGCGCCTTTGATCGAAGACAGCTACTTCAGAGCGCCGTCTTGGGCTTGGGCGTGGGTGCATTGCCCCTGAATGCCGTCGGCCAATCTAGTGCTCGAATAGTAATCGTAGGCGGCGGCTTTGGCGGTTCTAGCGCCGCGCGGCTGTTAAGCTCCCTTCTTCCAGAGGCGAAAATAACTCTGGTTGAAGCGAACGCGACCTACACCGCCTGTCCGTTTAGCAACCTGGTGCTTGGCACCGATAGACCTCTATCAGCGCAACGTTTCACCTATGACGCTCTGAAAAGTGGCGGCATCGAAATTGCCAATGATCGCGCGGTCAATGTGGACCCAGAACTCAAGTTCGTAACCCTCGCCGGTGGTCAAAGCCTGACTTATGATCGTCTAATCCTCTCTCCAGGGATCGATCTTCGATGGAACGCTATTGAAGGCTATACACAAGCCGCAGCGGATCTTCTGCCGCATGCGTGGAAAGCCGGCCCGCAAACCACGCTCCTAAAAAGTCAGTTGGACGCGCTCGCGGACGGGGAGAACGTGGTGATGACTGTACCGCCTGCCCCTTACCGGTGCCCTCCAGGGCCGTACGAGCGCGCAAGCATGATCGCGCACTATTTAAAGGCGCGTCGGCCACGTTCGAAACTCATTGTCCTCGACGCAAAGGACCAATTCTCAAAAATGGCTTTGTTTCAAGAAGCCTGGGCAGAGCATTATCCAGATCATATAGAATGGCGCGGCGCGATTGATGATGGCGGGATTACCCGCGTCGATGCATCAACCAACTCAGTGTTCACCGACTTCGACGAGATCAGCGCTCCCGTAATAAATGTTATTCCTCCGCAAAAAGCTGGCGCGATTGCAGATGTCGCCGGCGTGAGCGATGCCACGGGCTGGTGCCCCATAGATCCGATAAGCTTCGAATCGCGTTTGCAATCTGATATTCATGTGATCGGAGATGCGACCATCGCCGCACCCATGCCCAAATCCGCATTCTCTGCCAATCTTCAGGCCAAGGTCTGCGCAATCGCGGTCGCAAGGTCGTTATCTGGTATTGCGCCAGAGCCAACGGTGTTGGCAAACACCTGTTATTCCTACACGACCCCAGATGAAGCGATCTCTATTGCTGGCGTCTACAACAATGAAGGCGGGCGTTTATCGAGCGTTAGCGGCGCTGGCGGCGTTAGCCCATTGGGCGCCGATAAGACGGTAAGAAACGCAGAGGCTGCCCAGGCTGAGCATTGGTTCAGTACGATTACCGCAGAGGCGTTTGGGTGAAGCGGCTAATCGTGCTCGGAGCGATTTGGGCGATGAGCTGCAGCGACGCTTCTGCGCCGCTTGTAAGCTCAGACCTCGTCACCGGAGATGCTATTTTAAATCCCCTCACGAGCGCTCCAGGCGATTCGGCTGTCGGCGAACAGGTCTTTGTCGATAGAGAACGGGGCCACTGCGTTTTGTGCCATGTCGTAGAGGGATTGGAGGCTGAATTTCAAGGCAATGTGGGCCCTGACTTAAGCGATATCGGAAACAGACTGGACGAAGGGCAGCTTCGCTTGCGGATCGTTGATTACCAAATTGTCCGCCCCGGAACCGTGATGCCCTCCTATTATCGAATTCATGACTTATATCAGGTGGAGGCAGACTATGGGGGTACGCCGATCTTAACCCCAAAAGAGGTTGAAGATCTGGTATCGTATCTCAGCGCGCAGGCAGTGAAACCGAATGATGGATAGTGCAGACATAAACTTAGACCGACGACGCTTCATTGCGGCGAGCGGCTGCGGTGTTTTAAT
The DNA here is from genome assembly GCA_039970335.1 of Henriciella sp. Taxonomy (GTDB): domain Bacteria; phylum Pseudomonadota; class Alphaproteobacteria; order Caulobacterales; family Hyphomonadaceae; genus Henriciella. The sequence continues at coordinate 48,534 of JBDVMC010000016.1, forward strand.
CACAGCCTTACCAATGACAGCTTTTGCAGGAGAGGATGACCTCATCCGCGCACGGACTGAACTTTTTGGTGATCGGCCGATAACCCCTGGAAGGGTCGTGCTAAAGCTTCCGCCGATTGCCGAAAACGGACACTCGGTCCCGCTGACTGTCAGCGTTGAAAGCCCTATGAGTTCAGACGATTACGTTAAGCAGATCGCCATCCTTTCTCCGCGCAACCCTTTGCCCCTGATAGGTCAATTCCACCTTACGCCACGCTCGGGCAAAGCTATCGTTTCAACACGAATACGGATGTCCGGAACACAAGCGATCCAAGCCGTGGCGGAAATGAATGACGGCTCGCTCTGGTCTGGCAGCATGGAAACAGTGGTCACTCTTGCGGCCTGTGTGGTGCTTTAGGAGACGGTTATGGCAGGCATTCGACTCGCAGTTCCCGACACCGCTCAAAAAGGTGAAACGATTGAGCTAAAAGCACTGATCCAGCACGATATGGAAAGCGGCTTTCGGCGCGGCTCACGCGGAGAGGCCATTCCGCGTGACATCATTACCATGTTTGAGTGCATGTATAATGGCGAGCTTGTTTTTGCTGCAGAGTTTCACCCTGCAATTGCCGCAAATCCAATTCTGACATTTTATACGATCGCGACCGAAAGTGGTGATTTGACGTTCACGTGGACCGATCAAAATGGTGAGGTCTGGAGCGACAGCACATCTATTGTTGTGACATGAGGATCTTCAGCGCCGCGGTCGGTTTCATGGCAATATCTGCGTGCGGTGCGCCAAGTGAAGAGCCTGAGCATCAAAGTCTTACAACCGGTGAGATCGTTTCTGGATATGCGTTTTTGACGCCAGAGACCCAGGCCTTGCAAGACGATCCTTTTGAAAATCCAGGTTACCTGTGGGTCGATAGAGGCGAAACGCTTTTTCAATCCGCGTCAGAGGGTATCCCGAGTTGCGGTTCTTGCCATGAAGCTGGCTTGAGCGGGGTTGCGACGAGATATCCTGCATATGATGACGCCCGCAGCGAGCTGATGAACCTGGAAGGTCGGATCAATACTTGCCGAACCGAACACCAGGGAATGGAGGAGCTCGCCTATGAGAGCGAAGACCTTTTATCTCTGACCGCCTATGTTGCCAATCAATCGCGCGAGCAGCCTATTACCGTGGACACTTCAGGTCCGGCAGGGATTTTTTATGCAAAAGGGCGCGCCTATTTTGAAACGCGCCGTGGACAGTTCAATTTGTCTTGCCAACAATGCCACACGGAAACCTGGGGAAAGCAGCTTCGCGGCGACACGATCAGTCAGGGACACGGAAATGGATTTCCGGCCTACCGACTAGAGTGGCAGAGCCTGGGTTCCCTGCAGCGACGCTTGAGGGATTGCGACACGGGCGTCAGAGCCGAGCCCCTGCCCTATGGCGACCCGACATATGTTGCCGTTGAGCTATACCTTGCGGCCCGGGCGGAAGGGTTGCCCGTGGAGACTCCAGCAGTTCGACGATAGCAATGCAGCGGACCCATTGGCCCGCTGCACTGTTTTGGAATTTGGGTAGACCTATTACCCAGCTAGAATCTAGCCGTGACCCGCCCGAAGAACGTCCGTCCAAGCGTGTCGTAGGTTGCAGGATAAGTGTTGGATTGTTCGGCTGAGTCATCTCCGATCAATACAAAACCTTCGTCCAAGAGGTTCTCGATACCGAACGTCACCGTGGTATTTTCCAAAGCATCCCAGAACAGGGTCAGATCAAACTGATCGTAGGCATCGACGCCTTCAACAAATAGATCCGGGGTGCCACCATCGGCAAACAAGTCATCTTGGACCGACGAAATACGGGTCCAACGAAGCCTCGCGCCATAGTCACCCAGAGACCAATCGAACCTTGTATTGAAACTCCACTCAGGCGTCGGTTCATTAACTGTGGCGCCATAATATCCAACGCTTTCGATTGGATCTTCACCAGGTAGAGGAATGAATGTGTTCGCTTCGGTGTAGGTCATCAGTGAGTACACGCCGAACAGTCCATAAGCGTCAGCATCATAGCTGTAGTCGACAGCAACATCCCAACCACTTGTGCTAAGCTCTGCAGCGTTGCGCGAGAACGAATCAAACGTGTCGACAGTTCCATTTGGATTTCGGCGGATCGCACCACAGAACTCTGGCAAGCCGTCTAGGTAACAGAAGTCAAAAATTGTTTGGGAGGGTACACCCGCCACCACATCTTCGATTTGAATATCGAAATAGTCGACTGTGATGGAGAGGTTATCCACAAAATGCGGTTCCCAAATTACTCCTAGAGTGGTGGTCGTTGCCGTCTCTTCGAACAGGTCTGGGTTCCCACCGACTAGGCTTTCAATCTGTGAGTTTACCTGCAGAGCAGATCCCGTGGCTCCTGAAGGAACATTAGCAGTAGCCACCGCATTGCTTTCGCAATTCAGAACGGCTGCGGTTTGTTCAGCAGCGGACAGATCATCAAACCCGCCATTCGTCCCGCCTGAACAAGGGTCCGCGATATTCGGGAAATTGTTTGTTTGAGGTGAAAACAACTCGCCAATATTCGGAGCTCTGACCGCTTGTTGGTACTGCCCTCTGAAACGCAAGCCTTCAAACGGCGTCCAACTCAAACCAGCGGCGTAAGAACTGACCTCACCCACGCCTTCGGTTGAATAGTCTGATATACGATAGGCACCGCTAAACGTAAGCTCGTCCGCAAATGGTGCATTTTCGATAAGCGGCGCATTGATCTCGAAAAAGAGCTCACTGACGTCGAAGCCACCAAACACGTCTGGCGCTTGGTTGAAGCCTCTGACATCGGGTCCGAGACCCGCACCGCGCGTAGAGAGGTCTTCTTCTCGATACTCAGCACCAATGGCCACCGCGACTGGGTTTTCTGCGGCGGGAGAAGTCAATCCAAACAGGTCGCCATTGGCGATGCCAGACACAACAAATTGCTCTGTTTGCCCTGTAATGATGCCTGTAACTGAGATCGCATCGATGACGTCCTGACTGAGACCGTTTTCGTCGAATATGTTGGCCGTACCGTCACTAACCGCGCCCAAATAACCGGACAGCGAGATATTACCCGTTTGCGAAACAGCGGTTTCTGCTTGCCCGAAAGATGTGAACAGATCCCAGTCCCAAGTCTCAGAAAACGATCCTCGCAAACCGCCATTCACTTGGAAGCTATCGTTTCGAATATCGGAGAGACGCCCGCCCGTTTCGAGAAAACGTCGACCAGATGAGAAGACCGCATCGTTGACGCCATTGCCATCAGAATCCGGATTCAGGACCAGTGTTCCGTCAGCGTCCGCGATCATTTGGGTGTTAGAGATCGCCGTTAAAGCTGCCAAGGCTTCTGGGTCATCCGCCAAAAATGGATTGTCCAAGTTGACGGTTAGTTCGGTGAAAATCGGCGTCGGCGCCAATAATTGCTCTGTTTGGCTCGTGACAAAAACAGCCTGTGCGTAAGCTTCAATGTTATCCGTCACATCATAGGTGACGTTGCCATAGATTGAGTAACGCTCTTGCGGAATTTGTAGATAGTTTGCCGGAGCATAATTGTAGCGATTGGTGTTTTCACCGGAATTGATGAACGGGAATACGCCAGGGCCCGACGGATTAAAGATGAAGCCGAAACTATCCGTCGTACAAAATCCTAGAGGATTATCGTCTGCGTCTGAGGCCTCTGCCGTACCCTCAGTCCCGCAGGGCAAATCGATGCCGAGAATATTCGTGTAATCAACATCAGAGTCCAGCGCGAACGTCGATGGAATATTAACTGACCCGGTCTCTGCAAATCCGACATCGGCGCCATTATCGAGGAAAGTCGTTGCAGACGAATCTCGATCCGCTTGGAAGACGCCTTCACGTTGAGTGTATTCTAGGCTGATCGCAGCGTTGCCGCGATCATTGTCAAAGTTACCTCCGAGCGTAACAGCGGCCGTGTAAATCCCGCCATCGCCAGTTTCTGAAAGTTCATAACCAGCCGATGCCTCCAGGCCTTCAAAACTGTCTTTCATGATAAAGTTCACGACCCCAGCCATCGCGTCTGAGCCATAAACAGCCGACGCCCCGCCGGTTAGAATGTCTACCCGCTCGATCAAAGCAGCGGGGATAGTATTTAGATCAACCGCGCCAGGGTTCTGATTGGAGGTTACATAGCGACGGCCATTGACCAATACCAAAGTCCTGTTGGACCCTAATCCACGAAGGTCCACGGTCGCTTCGCCAATCCCTGGATTGTTTGATGTAGAATCAAACCCCGGGATGACCTGAGGCAACTGGTTCAGGAACTGTTCCGCATTGACGGTGTTTGATAGCGTTAGGTCGGCAGCCCCGACGTTGGTGATTGGGCTGCTTGAGTTCAAGTTGGAACTGCCGATACGCGTCCCTGTTACGATAACAGTTTCTTGAACCGCATCCTCTTCAGCCGCGTCTTGTGCGATCGCTGCGGGAACCACCAATGAAGTTGCGAGTCCGCCAAGCAGCGTCGTCGTGACGAGACGCCTTCGAATATTTTGAATTTTCATGTTCTCTCTCATAATACACAATACCAATGTCGTATGATGCGCGAGCGAGAGTCTCACCTTCTCTTCCGCGCCCATGTATTGGTTGTGTTATGAGTTGCAATTACATACATTATCCGAGTGTATCACTCGAACATAATCGACCGATTCAGTTTTAGTGTTGCATATTTGTTGTTTAGTACGCCAACTCTTTGAACGCGTTGTTCAAATCACCGCCCCATGACCCGTAATACTTTTCGAGCAGCACATCCGCAGGGGTTAAGCCCGAAGCAACAATGCCGTCCAACTCTTGCAGGAAACCCGTTTCATCATCTCCCGAAACGGACAACATTGAACGGGCCCTCAGGCCTGAGCGCGATATTTCTAAAACGTCTTTTCCCAGGTCCTGCAATGTACGTCCGCCAGGCACCGGCGCCTTTAACCCTAGCGTTCTGACGCTCTGCCGAAGCGCTTCTCGCTCTCCTGCAGACCAATCCTTCACCAGTTCCCAAGCAGCATCCAGCGCCGCATCGTCGTAAAGTATGCCCGTCCAGAAAGCTGAGAACGCACAAAGGCGAGACCACGGACCGGAATCGCTCCCGCGCATTTCCAGGAAACGCTTGAGTCGCACTTCTGGGAAGATCGTCGAAATATGATCCTCAAAATCGTCTATAGCGGGCAGTTCACCAGGCAGAATGGGTAGTTTGCCGTCCATAAAATCTCGAAAGCTTAGACCGGATGCATCCAAATAAGTGCCCCCACGCCGAACAAAATACATCGGCACATCAAGCGCATAATCAACATAGCGTTCAAATCCGAAACCGTCTTCGAACACGAAAGGCAGCATGCCTGTGCGATCTGGGTCGGTGTCTGTCCAGATCTGCGCGCGATAAGACAAGAACCCGTTGGGTCGGCCTTCTAGGAAGGGCGAATTCGCGAACAAAGCGGTGCCAAGAGGTTGCAGAGCGAGCGAGGTTCTGAACTTTTTGACCATGTCGGCTTCAGAACCGTAATCGAGATTGCTTTGTACTGTGCAAGTCCGGAACATCATTTGACGACCGAGGCGTCCGACTTTCTCCATATAGGCGCGCATAATTTTATAGCGGCCTTTCGGCATGACGGGTGTTTCGTCCATCGACCAGATCGGACTAGCACCCAAGCCCAAAAAGCCCATCCCGAGAGGGTCAGCGATTTGACGGACTTCTTCCAAGTGTTGTCCAACTTCATTGCAGGTCTGGTGGATGTGTTCGAGTGGAGCCCCTGAGAGTTCAAATTGACCACCCGGCTCGAGACTAACGCTGGCGCCGTCTTTCTTGAGCCCGATCAAATAGCCGTTCTCTTCAATGGGCGCCCAGCCAAATTGATCTCGCAAGCCTTCTAGCATCGCTTTGATCGAGGCTTCACCTTCATATGGCAAAGGCTTCAGATCATTCCAAGTGAACCCGAACTTCTCGTGCTCAGTGCCAATCCGCCAGTCAGCCTTCGGCTTGTTACCAGCCTCAAACCATTCGACGAGTTCTGTTTTTCCCGAGATCCGCGGTGCAGATTCGTCAATGTCCTTCGTGGGAGTTGTCACGCCCCTGCCCTCCTGGCGGTAATTTTTAGCTTTCAGGCAGATAGGGTGCGTTCTGCCAATCTCCAACCAGCGATTGCCAAAGTGTGAGCGCGGACACAACCGCTGTTTCAGCACGAAGGATACGAGGACCAAGTGTTATGGGGATCACAAAGGAGTGATGGCGCAGCATTTCGCGCTCTTTTGGGGAGAAACCACCTTCTGGTCCTACGAGCAACCCAGCCCCCTTACCGCGCAATTTGTCGCTGAGTTTTATCATTGGCATCGCGTCCACACTCTCATCGCAAAAAATGAGTGGCATTTGAGGATTCCATGCGGCCAATATGTTTATCAGTTTTTGCCCGTCAAAAACCGTGGGCAAATCCATACGTTCTGTTTGCTCCGCCGCTTCAATCACCAAACTCTGCATGCGATCAACGCGCACGCGATTTGATTGGGTATAATCGGTAAAAACTGGTTGAATGGCGCGCGCGCCAAGCTCGGTTGCTTTTTCGATGATAAAGTCTGTTCTGGCTTTTTTTATCGGCGCGAACAAAAGCGTTAGATCTGGCGCGCTCGTTTGAACGCGCGTTTGGGTCTTGGGGACGAGGATTGCTGCTTTACCGTCCACGCGCAGCTCGCATACCCACTCACCGTCGCTCCCATTAAATACCCGTACCGGCTCACCTTGTGAAAGACGCATGACCCGCAAAAGGTACTTACTTTGCTCAACCGGCAATCCGATGCTTTCACCCGATGCGAGCGGTTGTTCTACGAAAAGGCGTGGAATGTGACTCATGGCCGTTCCTATAAGCAGCTGCGCAACACAGGTTAAGTCGTAGCGCAGCAATAAAAAGTCGCTATATACAAGCGCATGACCGACTCGTCTGAACCAAACTCTGACGCGGAGCCTAAGATTCCGCTCGATAGTGCTTTACCCAATTGGCTAAAGTCACTGCCAGAAGTTAGCCGACCCTATGCCACGCTGGCACGTTGGGATCGGCCTATTGGAATTTGGTTGCTCCTCATTCCTTGCTGGATCGGCCTCGCGCAGATGCGCATTCCTCTTGGTTTCCTGTGGATTGATCTTTTCTGGATCGTTGCGTTCGCTGCTGGCGCAATTGCAATGCGCGGAGCAGGCTGCACCTGGAATGATATTCAGGACCGCGAAATCGATGCAAAAGTAACCCGCACAGCAACGCGTCCCTTGCCCTCCGGTGATGTCAGCCTGCAGCAAGCCTATTTGTTTTTGGCGGCGCAAGTTGGCGTCGGCTTTCTGGTTTGGCTGACCCTGCCATTCGATGCAAAAATTATCGCACTTCTCGCTATTCCATTAGTGGTCGCCTACCCGTTTATGAAACGGATTACCTGGTGGCCTCAGGCATGGCTTGGTTTCACCTTCAATTTTGGACTGCTGGTTGCTGCCGCTACCGCAACGAGCGTCACAGGTGCGACCGTGGTGATGTATTTCGGGCTCGTTTGTTGGACCATTGCTTATGATACGATTTATGCGCTGCAAGATCACGAAGACGATGCAATCTTAGGCGTTAAATCCACCGCACGCCTGTTTGGAGACAAAGTTCTAACCGGCGTGTTTGTCTTTCATATGATTGCCACGACATTGGTATTTTTGGGCGCGTATTTTGCGGGCGCCGGACGATTGGGGGCGCTATTGGCGCTCGGGTTCTTCGGGCATGGTATTTGGCAGATCTCTCATCTCTCCAATAACCGCGAAGCGCGGGCGTTGGACGTGTTCAAATCGAACGTTTGGGCGGGTGCGATTATCCTTGCTGGATTGGTTGTCGCCGCTTTCCTCTAGGCCATTCTTGTGTGACGCCGGGAAACCCCTGTATATCAGTCTTATGTCTGCTGCTAAACGAATCCGCCCCCGTGACCTCTTTTCCCAAGAAGAATGGGATTATGTCTCTCGTAGATCAGATATCGTCGGCCTAGGAATGGTCGTGCATTGCTGGGCGGTTATCGGCTTGGCGATGGCTGCCGCGATTTGGCAACCGATCCTGATCATTCTGGCTGTTCCAATCATCGGCGCGCGGCAATTAGGCCTCGCGGTAATGATGCATGAAGCAGCGCATGGGGGTTTGGCGCAGAATAAGTCTCTCAATGACTTCTTTGGTCATTGGTTGTCGGGAGCGCCAATTGGCGGAAGCCTGAGGGCTTATCGTCCCTACCACTTGCAGCACCACAAGTTCGCGCAACAACCTGAAGACCCTGATCTGGTGCTCTCGGCACCGTTTCCGATCACGCCAGGCTCTCTGCGCCGAAAGATCGTGAGGGACCTGACGGGCCAAACCTTCTTCAAACAGCGCTATAATCAGTTCGCCAACGCGTTTGGCGCCAACATACGACCTGGCAAAAGCGCAGGAAACCGGATGCAGGCTGCGCGTGAAGCTGCGGTCCCTTTCCTGATTACCAATGTATTGCTCCTGGTGGTGCTGACAGCGCTCGGGGTTTGGTGGGCATTTTTCGTGCTTTGGATTCTGCCAATGGCGACCTGGAACATGATGGTCACGCGTTTGCGCAACATCGCCGAACATGCCGTCGTCCCAGATCACAATGACCCGATGCGCCACGCTCGGACCACGCATGCGAGCATGCTGGAACGGATTTTCATTGCCCCTTACTGGGTCAATTATCATTGTGAGCATCACATGTTCATGCACCTGCCCTTCTATCGATTGGCGGAAGCTCATGAGCTGTTGCACGAGAAGGGCATCACTCGGCAGATGGAAGTCCAACATGGCTATTGGGGCGTTCTGAAGAGCGCGGCCGGTAAGCGTGAAGCGGTTGCCCCGACATGAGTAGCGAACGCGCCAGCGCCAGAAACGTCTTGGGTGAGCCCCTCGCGCCTTGTAGTCACGACCCGCTGACTGGGTTTTTCCGCGATGGATGTTGCAATACAGGCCCAATGGACCAAGGCATGCATACGGTTTGCGTCAACGTTACCGGCGAGTTTCTTCAATACAGCTTCCAACGTGGAAATGATCTTATCACCCCGCGTCCGGAATTCCAGTTTCCAGGCCTGAAGCCAGGTGATAAATGGTGCCTATGCGCAGCGCGCTGGGAAGAAGCCCGCCAGATGGGTGTTGCACCGCCCGTTCACCTCGCTTCAACCCATCACAAGACCCTCGCGATCGTAGATATCGCACATTTGAAAGCCCATGCAGCAGAGGCGACCACACAATGACCCTTCAAATTGAAATGGTATCAGATCTCGTTTGCCCTTGGTGCTGGGTGGGTCTGCGCAGACTACAAGGCGCGGTAAAGCTCGTGCCCGAACTGGACGTCGAAATCCAGTTTCGACCATTTGAGCTGGATCCAACGGTTCCATCCGGCGGAACCGACTATAAGGAATATATGAAAGCGAAGTTTGGCAGTGATCAGGGGCGCGATCGCTCAAATCAAATGCGCGACCTGCTTATTCAATACGGTGAAGAAGAAGGGATTCCATTCCACTTTGACAAGATCACCCGCCGCGCCAACAGTTTCAACGCGCACCGCATAGTCCGTTGGGCGCAAGGCCAGGACCTCGGCGTACAAGCCAAGGAAGCTTTGTTCGAGGCGACCTTCTCGAATGGCCAAGACATTGGCGACCACGAAACCCTCGTGACGATTGCTTCCAAAATTGGGCTTGATGCCAATCTCGTGTCTGACTTGTTGTCAGGTGATGCCGACGTCGAGAACACGCGCCAAGAGCAGAATATGTATCGGCAAATGGGTATTTCAGGCGTTCCCACTTTCATCGCGCATCGCGAGATCGCCGTACAAGGCGCCGAAACGTCTGAGAAAATCGCACGCTTCTTAAAGTCAGCGTCAGAACATGTTCCGGGACAACGCCCACAACCTGCAGCGCAAGCTTAACTCAGCTGGGCTTCGACCAGTTTCTTATAAGCGCCGTCCAGCGCCATGAGGTCGTCGTGAGATCCACTCTCGACGACGCGGCCATCTTCCAAAACGATGATACGATCTGCTGCGCGCACCGTTGAAAGTCGGTGAGCAATAATCAAGGTCGTGCGGTTCTCTGAGAAGTCGGACAGAGCCGCCTGCACTTTAGATTCACTCTCTGCATCAAGCGCGGACGTTGCTTCATCCAGCAGCAATATCGGAGCATCCCGCAATATCGCGCGAGCGAGGGCAACGCGCTGTCTCTGGCCTCCGGATAGGTTGCGGCCCATTTCGCCTACGGCGGCATCATAACCGTCCGGGAAATCCACGATGAAGTCATGGGCATTCGCGGCCTTGGCCGCTTTGATAATGTCATCTTCCGCTGCCGCTAGCCGACCGAGCGCAATGTTTGCTCGCACGCTATCATCAAACAGCGCAGTATCTTGAGATACCAACGCTGTGGCGCGCCTCAGCGAGCCTGAATCGATTTTGCGTAGATCATCGCCATCGAGAGAGACGCTTCCGCCTTCGATATCGTACAGGCGCAAAAGGATGTTGAAGATCGTAGATTTACCAGCACCGCTTGGCCCGACAAATGCGATAGTTTCGCCAGCGTCAACGTCGAAACTCAATCCTTTGAGCGCAGGGGTCCCATCAGGATAGGTAAAGGTCACGTCCTGAAACCCGATCGCGCCTTTTGTGTCGTTTAAGATGATGGGGTCATCCTGATCCGCTACACTCGGCAGAGCATCTACAACTTCGAAAACCCGGTCTCCCGCCGCTCCCCCCTCTTGCGCAACGGCATTTAGGGTCCCAAGTGCGCGCAGTTCTGGGGCGGCAATTCCGATTGCTCCGATAATGCCAAGAAGCGCGCCGAGAGAACTGTCACCGCTGGCAATCCGCCAAGCCGAAAATCCGAGTATTCCTGCGAGCGCGACCCCGCCCGTGACTTCTAATATCGGGTCGACTGCAGCTTTGTCGGTGAGGACTTTCAAAAAGAGTCGCGACCGTTCCACGAACCCCAATTTTGCGCGGTCTTGTTGATAGGTCTCCAAGCCATAGGCTTTGATGATCCGATGAGACTGAAAGCCTTCGGACAGCAAAGCCGTAACGTCGCCAACTTGTTTCTGCGCGCGTTTCGCTCGCTTCCTCACCCTTTCACCAAGGGCGATGACGGGCCAGAACGCAATCGGATAGACAACCAACAGAATGAGCGTCAATTGCCAGTCGAACCAGAGCATCAATCCAAATGCGCCAATGACGGTAACAATGCTCTTGGTGAAATTGTTAGCGAAGCGCAGACCGGCATCCCGGATCGCGTTCACATCATTGATGAAGCGGGAAACAAACCCGCCCGAAGCATCTCCGCTAAGGCGTGCAAAGTCGCCTCCAATCAGATGATCAAACTGAACTTGTTGGATATCGACCAGCGCACGCTGCACGCCGGTATTGTTCAGAATTGTCATCAAATACAGAGACATAGCGCGAAACGTTGCGAGCGTGACAATGCCGCCAGCGGCCCACCAGACCCAATCTGATGACCCATCTGGTGTTTCGATGGCGGCTTGAATACCATTGCCAACATAGAAAAGGATCGCCGCATAGGCGTTCGCGAAAAGCGCCGTCAAAGCCGCAAACAGGGTCCCGGCAAGAAACCATCCTAAATGCGGCCGAAAGTACAACCGGAACAGTCTAAACAGACTGCCTGATTTCTTGGGTGTTTCCGACACCTTAGACGTGATGGTGGTCACCCGTCTCTGGGTCTAACAGTTTGTGCGCATGCAGGATGAAATAGCGCATTTCTGCATTATCAACGGTGCGCTGAGCAGCGCCCTTCCAGGCATCATAAGCTGCTTTGTAGCTTGGGAACGCACCAACGAAGTCTATCTTCGCTAAGTCTTCAAACTCAACGTCGGTTACGTCTTTTAATTCCCCACCAATAACGATGTGGAGAAGTTGTTTCGTGTCAGCAGTTTCGCCCATATTCTGGCGCTCCGTTATCTGTGTTCGTTCAAATGGGCGCACAGTCCAGTTCGGGTCTGGCAGCTTCACGCCTTCGACTCGGGCTGATAACAGGGAATGCAAGGCCTTTCCAGCCGCGAGAAGACTTCTTTGTGCAGGTTCTCCGCGATTAAACAGGTATGGCTCGCCAAGATGTGTCGTCGCGGCACCTCCTGCCTCTTGAACGATCAGCGTTCCCGCGGCCAAATCCCAGTCTGATTTACGCCAAAGCGTTAGAACAGCATCAAAGCGACCACTCGCCACCCAGCACATACGCAAGAGCGTCGCGTTCGGCTTTGGTTTTGCCAGCTCCATCTCGGGCCACGGAATGGTCCAGGCGGGATGCGTCAGCATGCCTTCATTGGTGATGATCCTGCAGCCCTCTTCTTGGCTGCAACCCGTCACTTCTAGTTGCTCGCCGTTGAGAAAAGCGCCGCCCCCTAGGCTCGCTGAATAAGTCTCTTTCATTACGGGGGCGTCGATCACTGCAGCGCGTGGGAGACCGCGCTCGAGGACTCCGATCCCGATGCACCAATAAGGCTCGTTCCGCATGAAGGCGCGGGTCCCATCAATTGGGTCGACAATCCAAACGCGCTCGGCGGTGCGCGTTTCGTTATCCAGCGCAGTCTCCTCAGACAACCAACCATAATTTGGCCTTGCCGCCATCAATCGGTCTCGGATCAGATTATTGACCGCGATATCTGCCTCGGTCACGGGATGGTTCTTGGATTTATCCCAGGACTGAACGTCTGAGCGCTCGAAATAGTCTAAAGCCAGAGCCGCCGCTTCCTTCGCGACGTCCTTAAGAATTTGGAGGTCTTCCTGATCGCGCTCACTCGCCGGCAATCGACATATCCTCAATCAACAGCGACGGCGCGTCTCGCGTGCCCCGTAGTTCAAGATCAGAACCTGGTACCAGGCGCTTGAACATGCCGGGCAGATCTCCGGCAATCGTAACCTCTGAGACAGGATGTTGGATCTCGCCATTCTCAAACCAGAACCCTGCTACACCAACAGAATAATCGCCCGTATTTGGATTGATCGACGGTCCGAACATGTCACTTACGAGGAGGCCTTTGCCGACGGCGGCCATCATCTCTGCCGGACTTTGCGTCCCAGCTTCGATATAAGCGTTCGATACCCCAACCCCTGGCGTCGACCCGAACCCGCCACTCGCATGGCCGTTTGGCGTCAAACCAAGTTGTTTTGCCGAGGAGCCATTTAGAAGCCAGCGCGTCAAAACACCGTTTTCAATCAGATTTGTGCGCGCAACCGCGCGCCCTTCACCATCATGCGCCCGGGTCCCCATGCCGCGTGCGCGAAATGGGTCATCAACGAGGTTCACGCCATCCGCGAAAACTTGCTCGCCTAGCTGATCCTTCAAAAAGGAAACGCCGCGTGCAACGCTTGGGCCGCTAATTGCACCCAAGAATGCGCCGATCAAGCTACCGGAAACACGGCGGTCATATATCACTGATGCGGTTTGCGTTTTGATCTTGCGGGGCGCTAACCTCGCCACAGCCCGCTCTCCCGCGATGCGTCCAATTTCTTCCGGCGTTGGCCGGTCTTCGAGGCGCCGCACAGAGCGACTTTCATAGTCGCGCTCCATGGCGCCGTCTTGCTCAGCGATGGCTGCCAGGCCCAGGCCAGTGGAGCCGCCGGCCCGGTGCGCCGAAAAACCGTTGCTCGTCGCCACCCAACGCTCACTAACGCTCCAGCCATTGCCGCAGCTTGAGACTTGCTTCACGCCGTCTACCGCGAGCGCAGCAGCTTCAGCAGCAATGGCGTCTCGCTCTAATGCGTCCACGGGCATTTCGCCATCTCCAGCGACATCGATCTCTGGCAAATCTGAAACCAAATCCGTGTTTGGCGCGATGCCGCAATATGGGTCTTCCGGCACGACTTTCGCCATTGCGACGCAGCGCTCTGCAAGTGCGTTTAACGCATCTTCTGAAACATCAGAGCCGGAAACCGATGCCTGCTGCTGGCCAAAGAAACAGCGCAAAGAAACGCCTTGGGATTCAGATCGCTCAATCCCCTCGAGCTTCCCCTCCCGAACCTCGACGCTAACGCCGTCAGAGTGGCCATAGGAGGCATCAGCATCCGTGGCGCCGGCTTTGACGCAGGTGTCGATGAGTTTGGAGAGGATGGTGTCCGGAGATAGTGGTGTATTCGTCATGCGCCTCATTTAGAGACGGTCGCTCGCCATGCCTAGCCCCTGTCTGCCACATCGCGCTTGACCTCATGCGGGATCAGTCGCACATCGCGCTTATGACCAAGATAGATCCAATCCACATAATTGGCGGCGGCATGGCCGGTTCAGAAGCCGCATGGCAGGCCGCGAATATGGGTGTGCCCGTCATTCTGCACGAAATGCGCGGCGTTAAAGAAACCGATGCCCACCAGACGGACAAACTCGCCGAGCTTGTTTGTTCGAATTCTTTTCGGTCTGACGATCATGAATTGAACGCGGTCGGGGTGCTTCACGAAGAAATGCGCCGTGCGAACGGAATTATCATCCCCACGGCGGATCAGCACCAAGTGCCCGCTGGCAGTGCCCTCGCCGTGGACCGCGAAGGATTTGCCGAAGCTGTTACCGCGAAACTCGAAGCGCACCCGCTTATCACAATCGTTCGGGAAGAGATTGATGGTCTACCGCCCGTGGACTGGTCGAGCGTGATTATTGCGACGGGCCCGCTCACTTCAATCGCGTTGGCTGAAGCCATCCGCGGCGAGACAGGTGAAGACGATCTCGCCTTCTTTGATGCCATCGCGCCGATCATCTATGTCGACAGCGTCAATATGGAAAAGGCCTGGCGTCAGTCTCGCTATGACAAGCCAGGACCACACGGTGAAATCGCGGCCTATATTAACTGCGCCATGGATGAGACGCAGTATAACGCTTTCATTGATGCCCTGATCGATGGCGACAAGACCGAATTCAAAGACTGGGAAAAAGATACGCCCTATTTCGAAGGGTGTCTGCCGATTGAAGTTATGGCGGAGCGGGGCCGCGAGACGCTACGTTTTGGCCCTATGAAGCCTGTCGGCTTGACCAATCCGCATAATCCAACGGTCAAAGCCCATGCGATCGTCCAATTGCGCCAAGACAATGCCTTGGGCACGCTTTGGAATATGGTCGGATTCCAGACCAAGCTGAAATATGGCGCGCAATCAGATATCTTTCGAATGATCCCTGGCTTAGAAGACGCGCAATTCGCCCGCCTTGGCGGCATTCATCGCAACACATTTTTGAACTCACCCAAGCTGCTCGATGAACGTTTGCGGCTGAAATCGATGCCGCGATTGCGGTTTGCTGGACAAGTCACGGGGGTCGAGGGCTATGTCGAGAGCGCAGCCATGGGATTGCTCGCGGGACGCTTTGCGGCCGCTGAGCGCCTCAGCTTAGAGATCCCGAACCCGCCGGAGACGACAGCGTTGGGCGCTCTGGTGAAGCATATCACTGGTGGTCATCTTGAGGGTAAAGCGACGTTCCAACCCATGAATGTCAATTTTGGACTGTTTCCACCACCTGATCCTGAGCTAGTTCCGACAACCAACCCGGAAACCGGGAAGCGTTTAAAGGGCAAGGATAAAGGTCGCGCAAAGAAGCGCGTGCAAGCGAAGCGCGCGCTGAGTGACATTTCGGATTGGCTGGCAATGCAGGCACAAGAGCCTGTAGCGGCGGAATAACGCCGAACCGTTATTGGCCCTATCGAGCAGGCTACTGGCTTAGACGTTCTTTCACCGTGCCGAAGTGGCGGGAAATATGCTCATAGTCCTTGTGCGGCTGCCATTTCATCACCCCGCAGAACCCGCAGGTCAGGAAGAGCGTGATGTCGGCGATCGAGAAACGATCCGCGGCGATCCAATCCTTGCCGTTCAGGTGCTGATCCAAGCGTTTCGCGAATTTCTTTACGTTAGCTTCGGCTTTTGCGCCGGCCTCTGGCAGTTGCGGGTTTTCCAACGGCGCCATCATTGGGTGCACATTTCGGAACCACGCTGCAAATTGCGCCATCATCATAAACTCAACGCGGCGATCCCACATTTCGATGAGGCCTTTTTCGACCGCATCTGACCCCATCAAGTTCGGCTCTGGGAACATATGCTCAAAGAAGCTGCAAATCGCGCGACTTTCCGTGATTGCCGTGCCATCATCAAGAACAAGCACGGGAACCTGCGCAAACGGCGAAAGCTCTCGATACTCAGGCTGCTTGTGTTCGCCCTCCATGATCGAAATCTCAACAATCTCAACAGCATCCAGTTTTCCTTTAGCTTTGAGGAAATTGTAAGTGCGTTCTGGATTTACCGCTTTGGGGGCGTGATAGAGTTTCACAAGTCTCTCCTGAGTAAGGGCGTCGATTAGTTAAACTGTTTGCGGATGCCGAATGTCACGTTCAGCGGCTCACCCGGGAAATAGCGCTCATTGCCAAAGGCAAAATCTGCTCGATCCGCATATGCTTCGTCGGTGAGGTTACGGACGATTAAAAACGTCTCAAGCGCGTCAGAAACGGGGTATGAGGCGCGGACATTTGCGATGAGGTGCCCCGGATAGTCTTGTGTGTTGGCCGGGTTGGTAAAATACTCACCAACATAATCGGTTGAGAGCTCTAGACTGAGTTTATCTGTCGCTAACCAAGTGAACGATGCGTTCGCCAACCATTCGGGGGCCGTATCGATCTCATTGCCGTCCAGAATGATCTCAGACCCATTCCCGACGACCCGATCGAATGTATAGACCTGATCCGACCAGCTTAGGCTGCCCGAAATCGAGACCCGATCGCTGATTTGCCAAAGCGCAGCCAGTTCAACGCCTTGGTGGCGGGTTGAGCCATCTGTCACGTTCAATCCGTCAGCATCCCGGAAGAAGAAATTGTCTTTTTCAGCCGTATAGGCGGCGATATCGAAGATGAGGTCGCCATTTGCGACGGCCCCGCGGGCACCAACCTCGAAACTATCCAAAGTCTCAACCTCGGCTTCCGCAGTGCCTTGCTGGGACTGAAGTCGATAAAGGTCACTGGCTTGGGGCGCTCGGCTTCCGCGCGCATAATTGGCATACAAATCGACATTTGCATTGGCATCGTAAACCAAACCGATCTTGGGCGTGACGAAATCAAAATCATCTGTCCGGTCGCCTGGAACATTGAAACGGCCATTTACGCCGACCGCCGCATCCGTGGTGTAGTCATAGGAATGTGCTTCTGCGCGCAAGCCGCCGATCAAGGTCAACCGGTCCGAAAGCTCTAAGTCGGCTTCCGCCCATAACGCGCCAACAATCGTCTCAACGGTATAGTCATAATGGACGCCGACCGGGAAACGGCTATCGCCTGGGAAAAACCCAAATGGATCGGCTTGAGTTTCACGAAGATAGCCGCTGGCGAGGTCCACATCTGCACCAACGCGCCATGTCAAAGTATCACTCGCCGTTTTCTCAAACCGGCTCATAACGCCGATCCCAGTGTGACCGTTCTTCTCAAAGCTTCGATTTGGCAGAAAGTGCTGCCGGAAATCCATTTGCTGGGTGCGAGCGAATGGCGTGATGGTCAGCGTTCCGTCCGCAATCTCACGCTCGAGGCGAAACGCGCCGCGCGCAGACCATGCATCCCGGTAAGCCAATGGATCGTCATTCGATTTGGCAATATCGCGATCTTCATAGGCATCAGGGCCTTGAATGAAATCGGCGGTCTCTTGCTCCAGATAGGACGCGGAGCCCCAAGCCGTGACATCCCAACCTGCGAAAACGGTTTTAGCGACGCCAGACCCTTTAAGTTGGAACAGCCCCGTATTGTCGCGCCATCCAGTATCTTTTTGCACCGAAACCGAAGCGCGGCCGAGATAGCCCTGATCATAGATCAGATCGCTCTTATACCGACCGAGACTGCCATAAGACGCATTCACTTGTTTCAACGGGGTTCCGCTTGGGTCGCTCAAGATCGTATTGATCAGGCCGTGCACGGCGTTAGAGCCGTATTTTGCTGATCCTGGACCGCGCACCACTTCAATCGCTCGTGCGGTCTCGTGATGCGGTTCGAGCAGGCTGTTGACGTTGCCAAAGGCAGATGAGCGCGTCGGCACGCCATTCTCAAGGATTAAGAAGCTCCCCTGCCCCGCGCCGCCGGTTAAGACGGGAGATCTAATCGCGATCAAATGCTCCTGGCCAGAATTGGTGTGAATGTTCACGCCGGGCAATCGGTTCAAGACCTCCGCGGGGTGATCGGCTGAAACAGCTGCGATCGTATCCGCATCGATGATCGAGACCGAGCCGGCACTGGTCGGGCTGCGGTCACCATAGGTCGTGATCGTCGATAGAACTCTATTCTTGCGATCCGGACAGAAGGGCGAACTATCCCCTGGCTCTAGTCCACGCTCTATGAGGCATTCGGCAGTTTTCGCCGCAACCTCTTGCTGAGCTTCTTCATAAGCAAACTGCGCATGGGCGTTCGCGACTAGGCCGAGGGTGGCCGTCGTCAAAAGCAGTGATCGCATTCGTGAAGTCCTTTAACTACCGAAGAAGAGCGCCGCAGGCAAAGCCCCCACAACGGCGCCTGAGAGACAAGTCGCCAGGGTCCCCGCAACCAGGGTCTTCCAAGCGAGTTCCAGGAAGGTTGACCGGCGCTGAGGCTCGATAATCGAAAGCCCCCCGATCAAAATCCCGATAGACCCGAAATTGGCAAAGCCACAAATCGCATGGGCTGTGATCATGCTTGATCGATCAGACAGGCCTTCGCCGCCCTCGCCTGCGAGCTGCAAGAACGCGACAAACTCAGTGAGAACCGTTTTGATCCCAATGAGGGAGCCTGACTGCGCGGCTTCGTTTAGAGGGACGCCTACCATGTACATAATCGGCGCAAAGACCCAGCCAAGGATGCGCTCAATCGAGAGGGAGCTACCCCAGACATCCGGCAAGGCCCCAAGGCCTGCATTGACCAGGAAAAGCAGCGCAAATGCAGCTATCAGCATGGTGACGATATTCGCGAGAATTTTCAGACCATCTGAAGCGCCTGTCGCAAACGCATCCATGGTTGATTCATATTCGAAATCTGGCTCATGGGCTCTGAGCTTAGAATCGACCGTTTCTGGGATCATAACAAGCGCCAAAGCGACTGCAGCAGGTGCAGCAATCAGGGACGCCGCAAGAAGCTGGCCGAGTGCATTTGGCAGCACGTCCTGAAGGAACACGCCGTAAAGCACCAAAACGCTGCCCGCGACGGTCGCAAATCCAGCGACCATCAAGATGAATATCTCGGAACGGCTCATGCCTTTGAGGTATGGCTTCACCAGTACCGGCGCTTCCGTCATGCCCATGAAGACGTTGGCAGAGACGGCGAGCGAAGTCGCGCCGCCCAGCCCCATCGCTGTGCGAAATACGAATGCGAACCCTTTCGTCACCCAGCGCAATACGTGCCAGTGCCAAAGGATCGCTGACAAAGCCGCGACGACGATGATAAGCGGCAGCAAATGGACCGCGAATATTGGACCCGGTTGCCCGGTCAGCTCTTCCCAGCCCGCTTGCGTGCCGAACGTGGGCCCAAAGACAAAAGCAGTTCCATAGGCGGTTGCCGCAATCAGGCTATCGACAACAATATTCGCTGCGAACAAAGCTTCTCGAATAATAGGAATGCCGAACAGGATCAGCGCAAAAGCAAATTGCATTGCGATGGCGCCCAAAACGAGCTTCCAGGGAAAGGCCTTTTTGTTTTCAGATAGCCCCCAGGCAATCCCGAAAATCATGACGATCCCTAAGATCGCCCGTGCATTGTCCCAACCCCATTCCATGAGCAATCCTCTTTGATTTCGTTTCCCATAAACGACCTAGCCCGCGCACTTGGCGCGGGCTAGCCCAGAAATCAGTATTTAGACCTACCCAAGTTTGCAAATGCAAATCTTGTGGCCGTCAGGATCGCGGAAATAGGCCCCATAAAACGTCGGCATACGTTGGCCGGGCTCTCCGTCACTCTGCGCGCCAAGTTCCAACGCTTTGGCGTAAACGCGATCCACTGTTTCATTATCCGGTGCGGCAAGCGCTGGCATCACGCCGTTGCCATTTGTTGCGGCTGCCTCGTCATATGGACCGCCGACCGCCAGCATGGCTTGTCCAGGGCCAGTGCCGTAAAAATATAGTCGACCATTATCGAATAGTCTTTTCGCACCGAGTTCTCCGAGTACGGTATCGTAAAATTCGACAGCCTTTTGAGTATTATTCGAGCCAAGCGTTACATATGCGAGCATGATGTCCTCCTAAATATCAGATGATAGCTTAGCACCACGAGGCTGATCTACTGGCAATAGCTAACGCAGCGGAGGCAGTTGACGTTTACGTCAGCGGATGGTGCAAGGCCTTCGCACTTGCACAATGAGTAAGAGATTTAGGAGTTACACTTATGTCCATTCGTTTTGATGATCGCGTAGCTATTGTTACTGGCGCTGGTGGCGGCCTTGGCAGACAGCACGCACTTGAGCTCGCCCGCCGCGGCGCAAAAGTCGTAATCAACGACCTAGGTGGCACCATGGACGGCACAGGCGGCAATTCAGAAGCTGCTGAAGCCGTTGTTGCGGAGATCGAGGCGATGGGCGGAAAAGCCATCGCTAACGGATCTTCTGTCGCTGACGATGCCGGCGTTCAGAAAATGATCGATGACACGATGAACGCCTTTGGCCGGATCGATATCATCATCGCGAATGCCGGTATTCTCCGCGATAAGTCGTTCTCGAAGATGACGACTGCAGACATCAATCTCGTTCTCGACGTCCACTTGCGCGGCACGTTCAAGCCGGTTCACGCTGCTTGGAACATCATGAAAGAGCAAAATTACGGGCGAATCGTTGTGACGACGTCTTCGACCGGTCTTTACGGCAATTTCGGCCAAGCCAATTATGGCGCAGGCAAGCTCGGTGTTGTTGGGATGATGAATACGCTCAAAATTGAAGGCGCGAAGAACGACATCAAAATCAATGCTGTTTGCCCAATTGCGGCGACGCGCATGACCGAAGGTTTGATGCCAGAAGCGATGCTGGAAAATCTCAAGCCGGAATATGTCACCCCTGGTGTCATGAACCTGGTCAAAGACGACGCCCCAACTGGAATGATCCTTTCGGCCGGTGCAGGCGCCTTCTCAATGGCTCAAATGGTTGAAACAAATGGCGCATTTGTGGGTCAGGGCGACGCGCTGACCGCTGAAGCCGTTGCTGCGAAATGGGACGAAATCACGGACACTAGCGTCCAGACCCATTTTGATTCTGGCGCAGGCCATGGCGCAAACATATTTGGGCGCCTTAAAGAGGCGGCTGAGAAGGCCTAAACCTTCAACACCACCCAATATTTTCGGAGAAACCGGCGGCGCCCTATAGCCTCGCCGGTTTTTCTTTTCTAAGTTGACGTTTGGAATGGGACTGAATGGGGGAGTGCCAATGCGCGTACTTATCTTATCAGCATGTCTGGGACTGCTTGCTGCATGTGCGGGAGACGAAGCTGCCTCGGTGGAAACACCGGACGCAGAAACCGTCGAATCGGTGATTGAAGAAACGCCGCCTCCGGTTCTGGATCCGACAGGCGAAGCCTGTGGTGGAATCGCCGCGGTAATGTGCCCCGAAGGCTTTTTCTGTCAGCAAGAAGCAGGACAATGCATGGAAGTGATGGATGGCGGCGGAACCTGCCAACCTAAGCCTCAAGCTTGCACGCGGGAATACAAGCCGGTTTGCGGATGTGACGGACAAACCTATGGCAATGCCTGCGATGCCGCTGCTTCTGGTGTAAGCGTTGCGATTGAGGGCGAATGCGACAGCCCGGATATGGACTAGCTCTAAAGCGTTAGAGAGCTATTCTCGGACAGTAGCGCAAGCCGGTCGGGCATGGGCTCGTCAATCACGTCTTTGGTCTTGCTCACGGTTCTTAAGATCTGTGGACCTTTGCTGGTCTCAATCGGCGTGACGAGCAAGCCGTCTTTATCGAGCTGGTCGATCAGGATCGCCGGGATGGTCTTTATCGCGCCTGTTAGCAAGATCCGTTCGAAAGGGCCGTGTTGAGACAGACCAGCGAGACCGTTGCCGTGGCGAATGGAGACATTATCGACGCCGAGTGCTTTCAACCGCTCTGTCGATTGCTCGACCAATCGTTCGTATCGCTCGATCCCATAAACATGGCGACTGATCTGACTTAGGAGTGCGGCGGTATACCCACTACCGGACCCAATCAGTAAGACGCGCGCCTGTTTTCCGGGCGCAACCTGCAATGCCCGCAACAGTTTCGCGGTGACGACGGGGCGCGGAATACTCTGCCCACATGGAATCGGTAGAGCGCTATCTTCAGCCGCAATTTCTTTGAGGTTCTCAGATACGAACGCTGCGCGATCTACCGTTTCCAGCGCGGTTAGAACGCCATCATCTGTAATGCCTTGTCGCCGCAATGATAAAACGAGGCGCGCCGCGCGTAAGGGATCTGGGATTAACTTTGCCATGTATCCCGCATCTCAGCGAGAAACGCCTCATGCGTCAAATCCACATGTAAGGGGGATACAGAAATGTAACCGTCATAGATCGCGCGAAGGTCTGTTCCCTCATCAGGATTGGACAGTTTCCCACGGTAGCCAATCCAATAATAATCGTTTCCGCGCAAATCTTCTCGTGCTTCTGTACGAATGATTCGTTCGTCTCGAAGGCCTTGGCGCGTGAATCGTACACCCTCGACGTCGTCTGGTGCGCGATCCGGGAAGTTTACATTGATCACGAGATCGTTCGGCCAGCCCTTCTCAATAATCGGCCGAAGAGTCTTAGCGCCCCACGCCGTTGGGGTTTCCCACGGACAGGAGTGCGGATTCTGGAAACCCTTTGACTGACTGAGCGCAATTGATGGAACTCCGTGCTGCATGCCGAATAAGGCGGCTGCGATGGTTCCTGAGAACGTCGTATCTTCGGCGATGTTCTGACCGGCGTTTACACCCGAGAGGATAAGATCAGGGCGCTCGGGCATCAGCTCATCCAGTGCCAGCAATACGCAATCGCTGGGGGTGCCGTTCACGGCGTATCGTTGCGGGCCTGTTTCGCGAACACGCACGAACTCGGTCAGAGAGATCGCCCTACCCTTGCCAGATTGCTCCAATTCTGGCGCAACGACCCAGATATCGTCTGACAGCTCACGAGCAATATGTTCGAGAACCTCCAGGCCTGGCGCGTTGATGCCATCATCATTTGTCAGCAATATTCTCAAGAGATCACCTCGAGCCCGCCCATATAAGGCCGCAAGACCTCTGGCACGGTGATGGACCCGTCTTCGTTCTGATAGTTTTCCAGCACGGCAACGAGCGTGCGCCCGACCGCCAGACCTGACCCGTTCAGCGTGTGGACGAATTCAGGCTTCGGCTTAGGCATCTCTTCGGTCGCACTTGGCCGCCAGCGTGCGTTCATTCTGCGCCCCTGAAAGTCGCCGCAATAAGAACATGAGCTGATCTCGCGATAGGTATTTTGGCTCGGCAACCACACTTCTAGGTCATAAGTCTTGCGCGCGCCAAAGCCCATGTCGCCGGTGCACAGCAGCATTCTACGGTACGGCAAGTCTAGGGCTTCCAGGATGCCTTCTGCGCACTTGGTCATACGCTCCAGTTCAGCGACGCCCTCTTCCTCGTCGCGGACGATAGACACCATCTCAACCTTATTGAACTGGTGTAGGCGGATCATTCCTTTCGTATCACGTCCGGCGCTCCCAGCTTCAGAGCGGAAGCAGGGTGTGTGGGCGGTGAAGCGATTGGGCAAATCGGCGTTATCAAGGATCTCATCGGCCACGATATTCGTCAGAGGCACTTCAGACGTTGGGATCGTGTAGTGACCTGAGCTGGTCTTGAAGAGATCTTCTTCAAACTTCGGCAATTGCCCGGTGCCAATTAAGGCATTCGCCTTGACCATGAAGGGTGGACTGCACTCGGTGTAGCCGTTCTCTTCAGTCTGCACGTCCAGCATATACGCCGCCAATGCACGATCTAATCGGGCCAACTTGCCTTTGAGCAACACAAATCTCGCGCCCGACATTTTAGCGGCCGTTTCGAAATCCATCATGCCCAAATTCGCGCCCAAATCAGCATGATCCAGAACATTATTACGGCCATCGAGGTGCCCGTTTGGCGTCCCCCATTTGTGCTGCTCTACATTGCCGTCTTCGTCCGCACCTTCCGGCACTTCCGGCATCGGAAAGTTAGGCGTTCCGAGAAGCAGCGCATCAAGCTCAGCCCGAGCGGCGGCCTCTTGCTCACCTGCCGTTTCGATGACGCTCTTGGCGGCAGCGACCTCAGATCGCAATGTCTCGAAGAGGGCCTCATCACCGCTCGCCTTGGCTTTGCCTATCTCTTTGGACTTGGCATTGCGCGCAGATTCGGCCTCTTGCTTGTCCGACACCGCTTGTCGGACAGCAGTATCGTGATCGAGCATTTGCGATACGACATCTCCAAGGCCTTTTTGCTTACGCTCAAAGGCGGCGCGGAATGCGTCTGGATTGTCGCGAATGGCGCGGATATCGAACATGAGGTGAGCCCTCTCAAATTAACGCTGATGCTGGTACGCCGCTCAAGAAGATTCGTCCACAGAGCGGGCGGGCATTTCTTATAAACCGAGCGCCCCGGACTTGATCCGGGGCCTCTATTCGTCCGTTCGGACGCACTGATGGAGATCCCGGCACAAGGCCGGGATGAGCGGTTTCGAAATCTACTTCTCTTTGACCTGCGGGGCCAAACGGATGCTGAGCTCGCGCAATTGCTGATCCGAGACCGGGCTTGGCGCCTGCATCATCAGATCTCGCGCCTGCTGGTTCATCGGGAACAGGGTCACATCGCGAATATTGTCAGCGTCCGCAAGCAGCATCACAATCCGGTCTACGCCCGGCGCAATCCCGCCATGTGGCGGCGCGCCATAGCGGAACGCGTTCAACATGCCGCCGAACTCAGCCTCTACGACCTCAGGGCCGTAACCCGCCTTTTCGAACGCTTTCAACATGAGGTCGGGGCGGTGGTTCCGGATGGCGCCAGAAGACAGCTCATAGCCGTTACAGACAATGTCATATTGGAAGGCATTGATCGCCAGCAGATCTTCATCTGTTTTCGCCGCTTCAAGCGCTTCTAAGCCGCCTTGAGGCATCGAGAATGGGTTATGCGAGAAGTCGACCTTCTTATTGTCTTCGTCCCACTCATACATTGGGAAGTCGATGATCCAACAGAGGCGGAAAACACCGTCTTCGATGAGATCCAACTCTTGGCCGACTTTCGTCCGCGCCGCGCCAGCGAGCTTGTAAGCTTCGCTTTTCTTGCCCGCGGAGAAGAAGATGCCGTCGCCATCACCAAGTCCTGTCGCTTCAAGGAAGGCTTTGAGATGTTCGGGATCGAAATTCTTGAGAACGGGGTCCTGGCTAACAACTGTTCCGTCATCGCCTGCCCGGAGACGCGCATAACCGAGACCCGGCGCTTGCATCTCTTTCTTCGCCCACTTGTCCATTTCGTCGAAGAACTTGCGAGATTGGGTCTCAGTCGCTTTCGGCGCAGGAATCGCGATGACCTTGCCGCCGCCTTTGATGATCTTTGCAAAGATCGAAAAGCCAGTCTTGCTGTCATCCTCGAAGAAGTCTGTGACGTCAGCGAGTTCGATCGGGTTGCGCAGATCAGGCTTGTCTGAGCCATATTTGCGCATTGATTCTGCGTACGGGATGCGCGGGAACGGGCCTTCTGGGACGACGCGTTCTTTACCCTGCCATGTGGCGAACTCGTTGAACACACCAGCCATGACCGGCTCAATCGCCTGGAAGACATCTTCCTGCGTGACGAAGCTCATCTCGACATCGAGTTGGTAGAACTCACCCGGTGAGCGATCGGCCCGCGCATCTTCATCGCGGAAACAGGCTGCGATCTGGAAGTAGCGATCGAACCCAGAAACCATCAAGAGCTGCTTAAATTGCTGCGGCGCTTGGGGAAGCGCATAGAACTCACCGGGGTGCAAGCGGGATGGCACCAGGAAGTCGCGTGCGCCTTCAGGAGAAGACGCTGTCAGGATCGGGGTCTGATATTCAGTAAATCCCTGCCCCACCATGCGCTGACGGATTGAGGCAATCACCTGCGCCCGCAGGATCATGTTCGCATGCAAAGTTTCGCGGCGCAGATCGAGGTACCGATGCTTCAAGCGGATATCTTCGGGATAATCAGGCTCTCCGAAGACCGGCAATGGAAGCTCAGCCGCTTCTGATTGGACAGTGGCTTCTTTAACCCGGATTTCGATTTCACCGGTATCAAGATTGGCGTTCACCAGCTCAGCAGCGCGCGCCATGACCTCGCCCTCAATCGTGATGACGCTCTCAGTTCTGAGCCGCTCAACAACCGCAAAGGCGGGAAAGTCCGGATCGAACACGCATTGGGTCAAACCATAATGGTCACGCAGGTCAATAAACATAACCCCGCCATGGTCTCGGCGGCGGTGCAACCACCCTGAGAGTTTGACCGATTGACCAACCTGGTCCTGGCGTAGTTCGCCGCAAGTATGACTGCGATAGGCGTGCATGATGCGCTCCGTTTGGGAGGAGAAATAAAGGCGGCTTTTGGCGTCGGTAGGCGCGGAAAGTCAAGAGGACGGCTCATCTTACCGGATACGCTGAGAGATTAACGGGTTTTTCAGGCCTATGATTCTAATTTGGCGCATGTCGATTCCGTCTACAGCTCCCGCCCCAGTCCCTGCTCCAGAGCAGCAAGATCGCAACCGCGCTGAGGGGATCGTGATCGAGTGCGATGGCACCGAAGCAAAAATCGCCACCGTTGCCGGAAAAACCGATGCGACAGAAGACTATTGGGCGGTTGGCCAATTAATTTCGATTCAAGTCGGAACCCACCGCGTGGTTGGCCTGCTCTACAAAGTCGAGAATGATGAATCTGAATGGGACAATGACAAACAGAACCCGATCACGCTCTATGTCGAGTTGTCCGGTGAAGTTCGCCCGGACGACCATCGTGGTTTCGTATTTTCGGGCGGGATTACTCAGTATCCGTATATCGGCGCGGTCGCGCATAAGATCCGTAAGCAGGATTTGATCACGATTTACAAATCGAGTGATCCGTCCGCCATTACAATCGGCAGTTTAAGCCAAGCCTCAGATATTCCGGCAGTGATCTCTGTAGACTCTTTGCTATCACGCCACTTCGCCGTCGTCGGAACAACAGGTACGGGTAAATCGACCGCCGTAACCCTCATTCTTCATCTGATTGCCAAGCACAAACTCAACCAACGCATCCTGATTCTTGATCCACACAACGAGTACACTCGCGCTTTTGGGTTGAAAGCCAATACGATCACCGCCGAAACGCTAGACCTGCCATTTTGGTTGCTAAATCTCGAAGAGTTCCAGCAGGTAATCTTCCGCGGACGTGAGGGCTCTCAAGAAGAAGTCGATGCGCTTCGGGAATTCATTCCAAAAGCTAAGACCATTTATCGATATGGCGGTCAGACCAGCGTGCGCCGCAAAGGAACTGGCGCATCGTTCACCGCCGATACGCCTGTGCCGTATCGTTTGGCGGATTTGCTCAAGCTCCTGGAAGAAGAAATTGGCTCGCTAGACGGGGCTCTGCGACGACTGACACTACGTCATCTCAAAGCGCGGCTTGAATCCGTTATCAACGATCCGCGGTTTGCCTTCATGTTCGGCTCTCACGATGCGACCGACCGAATTGAAGACGTTCTGGGGAACATTTATCGGGTTCCACTGGACAATAAACCGATCACTGTTTTCCAAATGTCAGGGATCCCGTCAGAAGTCGTAAATTCTGTCGCGTCTGTCCTTTGTCGCCTCGCGTTCGACATCGCTCTGGCGAGTAATTCCAAAGTTAAAACGCTCGTGGTTTGTGAAGAGGCTCACCGCTATATCCCCGCGGATGTGACAAGCGCCTTTGCGCCAACCCGCGGCGCGATTGCAAGGATCGCGAAGGAAGGCCGTAAGTATGGCGTATCCCTCGCCATCATTACTCAACGCCCGAATGAACTTGACCCGACCATCTTGTCTCAGTGCAATACGATTTTCTCGCTTCGGTTGGGCAATGACGAAGACCAGGATGTGATGCGCAAAGCGATCGCAAGTGGCTCGAGGTCGACCCTCGCGTTTTTGTCTTCTCTCGCCGATCGGGAATGTATCGCTTTCGGGAGTGCGGTCTCTACGCCAATGCGGATGCGGTTCAGAAACCTCGCGGCGAGCGCCCGGCCTTCTAGCCAGAACGTCGAAGACGGTGAAAACGTTGCAGCTGCGGCGCGAACCAGCCTGTCTGATATTGTTTTTGGTCTACGTGGTGTCGCCTCGGAAGAAGAAACCCAGGCCGACGACGAATGGATCGTAAATTCACCCGTCGAAACGGAGACGTTTCCGGATCTAGAATCTGACGAGATGCCTTCTGATGCGAACCTGAAACGACGTTCCCTCTTGAGACGAAAATCGGGCTAATCTACCCGATTTTGCAGATAGCCACTCGCCTTTCAAAGCGGCTTCATTTAGGGCCACTCGAATGAATCCAGAGCGACCGACCCCGATTACGCAGCAAGAAGAACTGGCCATCGCGTGTGAACGTTTGGCTGAAGGCACCTTTTTGTGCGTGGACACAGAATTCCATCGTGAAACAACCTACTGGCCAGAACTGTGCCTAATCCAAGCCTCTTGCGAGGGCTATGAGGTCATTATCGACCCGATGGCCGATGACTTGGATATTGGCCCGTTCTTGGACCTGATCGCAGATGAAAGCCGCCCGAAAGTCTTTCATGCGGCGCGCCAGGATATTGAGATTTTCAATCGTCTCATCGGACATCCACCTGCCCCTATTTTCGACACTCAAGTCGCCGCAATGGCACTTGGGATTGGGGACTCTGTTTCTTACGATAATCTGGTGCAACGCGTCCTGAAACGACGCCTGGATAAATCGAGCCAGTTTACAGATTGGAAGCGACGCCCTCTCACCGACAAACAGCTTATTTACGCGATGGGGGATGTTACTCATTTGCGGGACGCATATGTCAAAATGCTCGCACAGCTTGAGAGCATGGATCGATTCAGTTGGGTCGAAGCCGAAATGGCAGAGCTTGCGAGCCCAGCGCTTTATGATGTTTCTCCAGAGAATGCCTGGAAGCGCCTCAAAATGCGTAAACCCAACAAAGAGTATGCTGCAGTGTTTGCTTCAGTTGCCGCCTGGCGTGAGGCTAAAGCGCAAGAAATGAACAAGCCGCGACGGCGTATCCTAAAAGACGACGCTATCCAGGAAATTGCAGATCAAAAGCCACAATCAGAGAAAGCCTTCGAACGCCTCCGCGCTGTTCCCAAAGGCTTCATTCGTTCCAGATACGCAGACGGGCTGACTGATGCGGTGAACGCTGCTCTGGATGATCCAGCCGCATATGCGCCAATCTTGCCAAAACGCCAACACAATCCAGAGATGCCCGCGGGTGCCCCAGAAATGCTGAAAGTGCTTCTGAAAGCCGTCAGCGATGAATCCGATGTAGTCCCGCGCCTAATTGCGAATGCCGCCGATGTCGAAAAACTCGCGCGCGGCGAAACATCGAAAGACATCGCGGCGTTGACGGGATGGCGGTATGACCTGTTTGGCAAAAAGGCGCTAGCGCTATTGTCTGGAAAACTAGCGCTTTCATTCGAAGACGGACACGTTCGTTTATTTGAACTTTAGGCTACTCTATCACCAGTCTGGGGTGGAGCTTCATAAGACCAGCCAATTGGCCAAGACGGCGCTCGACCGTCTCTGAGACCAAATCGCTGTAATCACCATCGACGCAGAGCGATAAAAATTCATTTTGAACCTTGAGCTTGGCTGTGGCGAGAATGGGCCCTGATCGTCCAGAATAGACGCTGCCAAGGCGCATCGCAGTTCCCAAAACCTTTGCTCTGCGTTTGGAGCCCATCCCCAACAGCCTCGCATACCTAGAGTCTTCGAGAAACTTGAACGTGTAACGCGAAGCAGCGGCATAGGCTGCAAACAAACGCTCCGTATGATTCAGAGCTGGTATCGGCGCGCGCAAAATTTGCTCATGCACGAGTTGCGCACGGTGATCGGCATGCATACGGGCGCCGGCATCGGCCATCATACAAACCGCGCGCAAGACAGGTTCGCTTTGTTTGAAATGTCCTGAAATTGGGTGGATAAAGCTGTAAAGCTCCCGGCCAAACAGAAGGCTCTCTGGAGACGAACGCAAGAAAAGAGGCACAGCGTCAGTGAGGGCGGAGGCGCCATCTACGGGCAGGCCTTCCGCAGCAACCCCATCCCGCAAACCGAACGCTGATATGATCACAGTCTCTGTTTTGAGATGCTCCATCAGCGTGCTCAAAAGAAGTGCCGCATGGGGCAGCGTATCGTAACGCTTCTTGGAGATCCCGGTAAGTTGCTCTCTCGTTAGTTTGTCCGATTGTGCGAGATCCGCGACTTCGATGACGTTGTCGACGTCTTTTTGTGTCATTCGATAGCCATGAGCGACGCGGAGCGGATAGTCTCTGAGCATCATATGAACCGCAGCGACGTTTCTCCATGCCCCGCCCACCGCATATAACTTTTTCGCGTCGCTGGAGGATGCGGACGAGCCTTGCGACAGGATCTTCTTCATTACCTTTCTACGTTTTTCGTACGAAAGACTGGTATCCTCCGAACGTGCGAGCGGTCCTAGCAGGAATGAGTCGCCATCGCTTTTGCCGGAGACCGGTCTCAATTCCATGCTTGTGCCGCCAAGGTCCGCGATCAGACCGCTCGGACGAACAAAGCCGATCGCAACACCAAGCGCAGACAAGCGGCCCTCGTCAGCACCGCTTAGCACCTTGATTTTGACACCCAGGATCTTTTCCGCGCGTGCTTTGAATTCTGGGCCATCGGATGCTTCTCGGACCGCCGCCGTTGCAACCGCGCGAATATCTGAAATGTTCAAGCTTGATGTAATCGCCCGGAACCTGTGGAAAGTCCTCAGAGCAAGCTCCGTTCCCGATGGGGAGAGCCGGCCCGTATCGGAAAGTTCTGAGCCCAATCCGGCGGTTGTTTTCTCATTAAAATGCGGAATTAGAGCGGAACCTGCCTGCTCATAAATCACCATCCGACACGAGTTCGAACCGATATCGATGACAGCGATTTTTTGGGCCGATTTCATTTCGCCTTGCGCTCGCGTCTGCGCGGCGCCAGCCGGGGCGGCTCACTGACCACCAACGCGCTTCCGCGTCCTGACAAGCTCGGATTGTCCATGAAATAGTTGTGTGCGCTAAAGCCGCCATCCGGATTACTGGATTGTATCCGAGAATAGGTGCCGTCAGCGGTCATGTCCCAGCTCTGTTCGTCATCGTTGAGATTCGCAACCATAATCTGATTCAAAACCTGCCTATGGACAGTTGGAACTTCGATCGGAACGAGCGCTTCGACCCGACGCTTCAAGTTTCGGTCCATCCAATCTGCGGAAGACATGAAGACCTTGGCTTTTGCTGACGGAAGCGCTTCGCCATTGGCGAAACAGACGATGCGCGAATGTTCCAGGAACCGACCGATCAGGCTCTTGATCTTGATGGTTTCGGAAAGCCCCGGGACTCCTGGGCGGAGGCAACAGATGCCGCGTATGATCATCCTAATCGGCACACCGGCTTGGCTGGCTTTGTACAGGGCATCGATGACGTCCTTATCGACCAAGGAATTCATCTTTACCCAAATCCCGCTCGGTTTGCCGGCTTTGGCCGCTTTCTCTTCTAGGCCAATGTGCTCGATCAGATGATTTTCCATCGCGAAGGGCGACATCACGATCTTTTCGAGTTCCGGCCCTTTCTCTGGCGGTTCTTTGTAGGCGGTGATGTAGTTAAATAGCCGCCCCGCATCTCTGCCCATGACAGGGTCCGCGGTAAACAATGCTAAATCCGTATAAATCTTGGCGGTCACTGGGTGGTAGTTGCCTGTCCCAAAGTGCGTGTAGGTGCGTAAGCCATCGCCCTCGCGGCGGATAATCAGGGAGACCTTGGCGTGCGTCTTATAATCTGTGAATCCATAAACAACCTGAACCCCAGCGCGTTCTAGATCACGGGCCAGGCGGAGATTTGTCTCTTCATCAAAGCGCGCTTTGATCTCGACCAGGGCGGTGACATTCTTCCCCTCCTCAGCCGCTTCGATCAGCGCCGTCACGATCGGCGAGTTGAGGGTCGTTCGATATAGCGTTTGCTTGATCGCAACGACGTTTGGATCGCGCGCTGCTTGTCGGATAAACTGCACCACCACATCAAAAGACTCGTAGGGATGGTGGACCAGGATGTCTTTGGCACGGATCGCTTCGAAGCAATCGCCGCCCATCTCGCGAATGCGTTCTGGAAAACGAGCTTCATATGGGTTGAACATTAGTTCGGGTCGATCATTCATGATCAAACCAGACAGGTCTTTCATCCCAAGCAGGCCGTCCAGAAGCGTAACATCGCGAGGTTCAGCACCGATCTCACGCGCAACGAACTCACGAAGGGTTTCCGGTCCGTCTGAGTCGATGTGAATGCGAACGATACGCCCGCGTCGCCTCTGTTTTAGAAGGATTTCAAACTCTGCGATGAGGTCTTCAGATTCTTCCTCAATCTCAATATCGCTGTCGCGGACAATCCGAAACACGCAATGCCCGTGGGCTTCAAACCCCGGAAAAAGCATGGACTGAAAATGTGCAATCACGCTTTCGAGTCGGATGAACCTGAGGATACCGGATTTCTTATCGGGCAGTCTTACAAAGCGCGACGAGAACGCGGGCATCGGGACAAGCCCCACCATAGCTTCCCCTGCCCCATCTTCTGGAGAAAGCTGGAAGGCCACGGCAAATCCGAGATTGGGAATGAATGGAAATGGATGCGCGGGATCGACCGCTTGCGGCGTCAGGATAGGAAAGATCTGACTCTCAAAGCGCTCCTTGAGCCACGACATATCCGTGCGTTTTAGCTCCGATATTGAAAGCACTTGGATATTTTCGCCGCTGAGCTCGCTCCTCAGCTCGCTCCAACACGACTGCTGGTCTTTCATCAGAGTGTCGACCGCAGACTCAATATCGCGGACCTGCTCACTTGGCGTTCGGCCTTCTAGGCTTAACTTTTGAATGCCTGCCCGAACTTGTTCCCTGAGGCCCGCATAACGGACCATGAAAAACTCATCCAAATTATTTGCTGAAATAGAGAGGAACCGAAGACGTTCGAG
The DNA here is from genome assembly GCA_039970335.1 of Henriciella sp. Lineage (GTDB taxonomy): Bacteria > Pseudomonadota > Alphaproteobacteria > Caulobacterales > Hyphomonadaceae > Henriciella. The sequence goes on from JBDVMC010000016.1 coordinate 81,671, forward strand.
AAGCGGGTGCTGCTCATTGCGAGCCTCTTCGAGGACACGCTCATTGAATTTCAGCCAGGAGAGCTCCCGGTTGAGATAGCGCTCCGATGCTTCTGTTGGCGCTTTAACAACCGTCGTCATTTGATCCACCCGTCAGCCATCATCCCGACTTTCTTCCTCGCCCAGAATTTCCCTCGCCAAAGGGATTGTTAGTGGACGGTCACCGCTCGCCCCTGCGAGGATTTCAGCCGTCTGCTCGATCAGCGAGTAGTCCAGCCCTAATCTCGTGACAAGATAATCTTCAACGCTTTTAGGAAGATCTAAAACAGAACGCAAAAATGCCCGTTTCAAGCGCGCCCGCATCAAGTCTTCATCGGGCGCCGGAAGCTCAGCCAGTGGCGCAGCTTGGAGACGCGATTTCAAATCAGGAGACTGCACACGCCAGAGTGACGGCACGGAGTGGGCTGCGAGCAGGATGTGCTTGTTATGGCGCTGAATGCCGCTGAGCAGAAGTAGCAATGTCTCTGTGTCAGCAAGCGCATCGACGTCATCAACGACCAGGTCTGTTTCTGTCAGCTTCTCCACATCACCAAGGTCCAGCGCGCCGAGTTCAAGCGCCGCGATATATTTTGCGTTGCGCTCCTCGCCCCAAGCATATGCCAGCGTCGTGATTCCGCCACCCTGCGGCCCGATGAGACAGAAGGCGTGATACGGCCACCGCTCTGGCTTTCTGATGGCAGCACAGATCGCTCTGTTCGCGCCGGTAATCTCCATATCCTCGAAATTGAGGCGGCTTTCCGGAAAACGTAAGGGAATTTGCCTCGAAGGCGGCATGTCTTACTGGCTTTCGGTCACGCGCCCGGCGCTGATGGCAGATGTCATCACCCATCCAATCGGCTCGGCATTGATGACAACGCCGCGATCGCGCAGATCCGAGGTGAGGCGCTGACCATTCCCCGCAAAGGCAAAGGCGACAACTGCGCCGTCGGTAGAGATTGCTCGTGTCTTAAAGTTGGAAACGAGCGGAGATTGCGCAAGCGCTTGGCGAAGCGTGATCCATTCTGCCAGAGAGGTATATTCGACAGTTGCCTCAATAAGTGTGCGAGAGCTATCGCGAATGATCGATGTTTGTTTCCAGTCATCGTTCAGACGTTTCGATACGGCGTCAATTGCGCCGTCCAATGTTCCGGCCCGTTGGGTCACGCCGATGCGCTGAGGGCCTGAAGGTGTAAGCGATACGAGCTCGACCCGATAACCGCCTTGCGCGCCCGTCAGATCTGCGAAAATCGCACGTTGAGCACCGTAAAGCGCGATCTCATCCTGAAGCACGTCCCAGGGCATCTCCGCATTGTACCCAGCGCTTCGGCTGATGATGAGCGGCACGAGGCTGCCTTTAGGCGCTTCTTCCCAGGCGAGGTTCCAGGCGAGGTCCATACTGTTTGAGGCCGAGGTAAACAAAACCGCAGGCGGCGCAGTGCTATCGGTGAAGGGTAAGCCGACTTGGTTCAACACAGCCCGCACTTGTGCTGGGTTGTAGACCACAGCCAATTGACCACGATAGCGTCCCGCTCCGGCGACTTCCTGTTCAACGTCGACAGCGGCAGCCATTCGATCGGCCATCGCTTGATCCAGAATCAGGTCTGCTGCGGCGAGACGATCTTCAGGGAGTGTGAACCGCTCGATCAAGCGTCGCGCACCGATAAGTTTAGCTGCTGCAAAGGCCTCGCGTTGCGCTTCCGCGACGGTCGGCGCGCGCTCATCCACGGCGATACCGCTTATTGTATAAGTATCGCGATTTTGGGCCTCAGCCCCGAGCGCGGCGAGCGAAACAAGCGCGAACGCCATCAAGATCAGACGAATCATATTTTGGGCCTCTTATCTTGGACTGTCTTATCAACTGTCAGGTGGCTCGTGAACCGTAGAAGCGCGCTGGTCAGCAGTCAGTGCCCATGCTAACGCGCGCAGCCATGACGACGAACACATCTGATTCCCTGTCTTATCGCGACGCTGGTGTCGATATTGAGGCAGGCGATAACCTCGTAAAAGCCATTGGGCCGCTCGCGAAAGCGACGCGCCGGGCTGGCGTAATGGGCGGCCTTGGCGGCTTTGGCGCTCTTTTTGATCTTAAAAAAGAAGGCTGGGTAGATCCGGTCTTGGTCTCAGGCACTGATGGTGTTGGGACTAAGCTGATGCTCGCTTTCGAAACGGGACAGCACGATACAGTCGGAATTGACCTTGTTGCGATGTGCGCAAATGACGTTCTCGCGCAAGGCGCTGAACCCCTGTTTTTTCTGGATTATTTTGCGACGGGCAAGCTCGAGAACGGGATCGCCGAGCAAGTTATCGCGGGTATCGCAGTAGGTTGCAAACAAGCAGGCTGCGCGCTGATCGGCGGCGAAACGGCGGAAATGCCAGGCATGTATCCACCAGGACATTACGATCTGGCTGGTTTTGTCGTTGGCGCGGTCGAGCGCGCCGAAATTTTACCACGTATGGATGAGATGCGCGCCGGAGACGTATTGATCGGCATCTCCTCAAGCGGACCCCACTCAAATGGCTATTCGCTGATCCGCAAAGTCGTTGAGCGCTCGGGCCTGTCATATGAAGATGCAGCGCCGTTTTCGAACCAGGAAACACTGGGGAGCGCGCTTTTGACCCCTACCCGCCTCTATTCAGACGCCGCCTTGCCCTTGATCAAAAACGGCGTTGCGAAAGGCTTGGCTCATATTACTGGTGGTGGGCTAACCGAGAACACACCGCGTATGTGCCCTGAAACGCTGCGCCCGCGAATCGACAGAGCGACTTGGACGCCGTCACCGCTTTTCGATTGGGTTCAGGACGTCGGCAAGATTGCAGAAGACGAAATGCATCGAACCTTCAATATGGGGATCGGGATGGTCTTCGCGGTCGCGCCTGATCAAGTTGATGATGCCATCGCGCAACTGACGGAACTTGGTGAAACGCCGAAAGTCATTGGCGATCTTATAGACGCATGAAACGCCTGAGAACGGCAATATTGATCTCGGGTCGCGGATCAAATATGCGCGCCATCCTGGATGCGGCTCAAGCATCGGATTACGGCGCTCAAGCGATTTTGGTCCTATCCAACCGCCCCGGGGCAGCTGGGCTGGAATATGCAGAGCGTTCTGGCGCGGAAACAGCTGTGATCGATCACAAACCTTTTGGAGATGATCGAGAAGCGTTCGAACGCCAGATCCAGGACATATTGACCGGGCACGATATTCAAATGGTGGTGCTTGCGGGCTTTATGCGGATACTGACCCCCTGGTTTGTTGGCCAATGGACCGGCCGTATGATCAACATCCACCCATCGCTATTGCCCAAATACACGGGACTCAACACCCATCAGCGCGCGATAGACGCTGGTGACAGAGAGGCTGGATGTTCCGTTCACTGGGTTACGGAAGGCGTCGATGAGGGAGACGTCATCGCGCAGGCGCGTGTCGCAATCGAACCTGGTGACACAGCCGAAACACTCGCTGCGCGCATTCTACATGAAGAACACGCTTTGTACCCGAAAGCCGTGCACTTGGCGGCTCAGCAAATCATGCTGCGGTCTGCATCCGCAATTTGAAGATCTCGTCGCTCAGCAATTGATTGAGCTGAGACTTACCCTCGAGCCATTCTGAATCGAATTCCTGCAAAAGGTCCGGAACCGAGACAATACCAACAGCGCGTTGATCTTCTGTCACCTGATCCGTCCAAAACCCCATAAGCCACTGACCAAAATCAGGCTCAAAGATCTGCTCTTCGAGAATCACTTCGCAGTGTGTGTGGCGATGATCGGATTTTATACAATCAAACGTCGTGTCTACGACATCGTTGAGCCCCTCGAGCACCTGAAGGAAATGCCCCTTCGTGTAGATCAGGAGACCGGTAAGTCCGGTGCGCTGATTATTTCGACGAGAGACACCAAGTAGCGTCGAGAGATCGCTCGCGGATAACCAAGGCTTGGCACAGCTTTTGTAAATGATCCGCTTCATCACACCTTGGTTAGGATCAAGACGTTTATATATCGTGCACCTGATACAAAAAGAGCTGCGCGATGGCAGCTCTTTTCGACAAGTATTTTTCTGTATTTTCTGAGGCTTAGCCTGCAATATCAGCTTCACTAAAGAACTGTGCAATCTCTAGAGCCGCATTCTCATCACTGTCAGAACCGTGCGCAGAGTTCTCGCCGATCGACTTGGCAAAGAGCTTACGAATGGTGCCGTCAGCGGCTTCTGCTGGATTGGTTGCGCCCATGACATCGCGGTAGCGTGCGACAGCGTTTTCACCTTCCAGAACTTGGACAACGACCGGTGCGGACGTCATGAATTCTACCAGCTCACCAAAGAATGGACGCTCGCTGTGCACGCCGTAAAAGCGCTCTGCTTGAGCTTGCGTCATTTGGATCCGGCGCTGAGCGATAATGCGCAGACCACCTTCTTCGATGACTTTATTGACGGCGCCCGTCAAATTACGCTCAGTTGCGTCTGGTTTGATGATCGAAAATGTACGCGTGCCAGCCATGAAAGGCTCCTATATGTGTAAGCAGGTATGTTGGCGCGCCTATAGCGAGGCAAACCAAAGACGGCAACCACCCCGTGCAGGCTGCCACGAATTCTTCATAAGTAGATGTAATTCATGGGGATAAGATGGGTCGATTTGGAGGATAGAATGGCCGGAACTCTTAGAATGATGCTGGCATTCGCGGTGCTTATCGCCGCCGGTTATGGGATCTACTTCTTGTGGACGGGCACGCTGCCGCCTCACACCCTGAAGATTGTCGGCACGTATGGTATTCTCACGCTCATCGTATTTGCCATAACCGTGATTACAAAACCCGCCGGCGAGAAGCACTAAACCGGTTTAGCCTGCCCCTTTAGGTTGGAACTTTGTCGGATCTATCGTCCAGGTCTCATCATGCGCTTGTGCAATGAGGTGCCGCGACAACGGATGCTCCAGAACCGCTTTGCAATAGGCTTTTGATACCGAGTTCAGCTCGACCCCGTAGGTCCGGAAGCGCGTCGCTACAGGCATATAGATCGCATCCGCAGCGGACCACTCTCCGAACAAGAAGTCTCCATCGCCGGCATATTTTTCACGGCATTCAGCCCAAATCTCAACCACGCGGGCAATGTCCCATTTAAGACCATCCGTCATTTCCGGGGTGGGATGCGTGCTTCGAATATCAACGCCCATAAAGCTCCGCAAACTCATAAAGCTCGCATGCATTTCGGCGCAGATACTTCTGGCGCGTGCCCGCTTCTTTGGATCCGCAGGCCAGACCTTTCCGGCAGGCACTTGCTCCGCGATCCACTCAATAATCGCTAAGCTGTCATGGATGACAAGATCATCAGCAACCAAGCCAGGCACGCGGTGCTGACCTGTTTCTTTCAGCAAGATATCATAAGTCTCGTCTGGACCGATCGGCATGACCATTTCGTCAATCTCTAGCCCGCTACCGCGCGCGACCAAGGCGGCGCGTATTGACCAAGATGAATAATTCAAATTGCCAAGATATAGCATTGTCATTTGCCTGCTTCCTTCCAGCCGCGATCGCTTTGTTGAAAATATCGTGCGGAAAGCCCCGCATCCTTAGCCGCTTTGAATTGTTCGCGAGCCTTTTGCCTGGCGGAACTGTCACCATCATCGAACATCACCATGCAACGTTCAAAAGCTGCGTTTACCGGCAGTTCCACACCATCCATTAATAGCGCGACCGAGGCTTGGTTTTTGTTCTCATTATTGTCGCTGATCAGGATAGGCTGCTCTTCCGCAGCAAGTCCATCGGCCTCTGCCTGGCCATGAGGAAGAAAGCTCTGATCATCATATGTCCAAAGCGCCTCATCCAGCGCAGCGCGGCGGGACGCATCCGGACTAATTGCCAAGACCCGCCAACCGCGCTCCAAACATTTTTCGAGCAAAGGCCCCACCGCACGCTCTAATGTCGTGCGCTGCAGATGGTAAAACCACCACTCAGTTTGCGGGGCCTCACTCATATTCAGCTTTCGTAATTGTCAGCGATCCAGCGATCGAGCAGACGCGGGCCAAAGCCGCTGGCCCAACTTGGATCGGTTGGCTCTTTTTCGCCTTCGACCCATGCGACACCGGCAATATCGAGGTGCGCCCAGGTCTGCCCTTCATTGATGAAGCGTTTCAGGAATTGCGCGGCGGTGATCGATCCGGCTGCCCGTCCACCAATGTTCCGCATATCAGCAAATTTCGACTTCAGAAGCTTGTCATATTCAGGCCCAAGCGGAAGACGCCAGACGCGCTCCCCTTCTGCCAAACCTGCAGCCGTCAACTGATCCGCAAGGTCGGTGTCATCTGTGAACATCCCAGCATGATGATGCCCAAGGCCGACCACGATCGCTCCGGTAAGCGTTGCCAGATCAACGATGGCTGTCGGCTTGATGTGTTCCTGCGTATACCAAAGCACATCGCACAGGACGAGACGGCCTTCAGCGTCGGTGTTCTGGACTTCAATGGTTTGTCCTGAGGCTGAGGTTAGAATGTCCCCTGGGCGAATAGCGTCGCCGTCCGGCATGTTTTCCACGAGGCCGACTAAGCCTACAACGTTCGCTTTGGCTTTACGTTTCGCCAAAGATAGCATCGCGCCGACCACGGCAGCAGATCCACCCATATCTCCGCGCATATCTTGCATACCCGCGCCAGGCTTGAGTGATATACCGCCTGTGTCGAAACAGACGCCTTTGCCAACGAGTGCAACGGGATCGTCGCCCGCTTTGCCGCCCATCCATTTCATAATGGCGAGCTTAGATTCTTTGGCGCTCCCCTGCCCGACGCCGAGCATTGAATGCATGCCAAGCTTTGCGAGTTCTTTTTCTCCCAGCACCTCAATTTCGAGGCCATATTCGGCAAGCGTCTCGATCTTTTCTGCATAAGTCGCCGGGTACAAATCGTTCGGCGGCATGTTGACGAGATCACGTGCCAGGTAAGTTCCGTCGGCGCCGGCATCGAGTGGCTTGAAAGCGGACCGCGCCGCCTTCGTATCTTCTGTTACTAGAGAGAAGGTCGCGAGGCTGGGCTTGTCTTTGTCCTTCAGTTTGGTGCGATAATCATCGAACCGGTACGCCGCGAGTTTTGCACCGAGCGCAATGCGTGCCGCCTCATCAGCTTCATCGACCGTGAGCGCCAGCGATTTGAAACCGCTATTGGCTTGAGCTTTGTAAACGACTGCGCCGATGCGCTCGAGACTACGATCTGAGCGACCTTTAGATTTACCTCCGCCGACGAGGAGCGCGCGCTTAGCGACGCTTCCTTTTGGAAGAACGACGAAAGCTTGTTGTCCTTCCTTGCCATCGAATCGCCCGGCTTTGAGCGCTTCGGTCAAAAGGCCACCAGACGCCCCATCAAGCTCTTCCGCTGCCTTTGGTAGTTTTCCGCCATCATCGACGAGGAAGCCAACAATGTCCGCCTTCGCAGCATCCGTGAATGTAATTTTCATGCAACAACTCCATTTGAGCGGCAAAGTAAGCATCGACGCGCCGGGCGCAACTCGCTAGTCAAAGAAACAGACAGGAAAACAAACAATTTTTAGATGAATTACGTCCAGCGTTATCTCTTCAATCGCGTTCTGCGATCTGTGTTGATTATTGTCGGCGGTTTGACCCTGCTCGCGATTCTGGCGCAAGGACTGTCTCAGACGGATATCATTGTCGAAAACCGCCAAGGGGCTTTCACCTTCTTCAAAATCGTTGCGCTCGGGGTTCCGCAAATCGTTGCGCTGCTGATGCCGATGGCGATGTTTGTCGCGAGTATCTGGGGTTTGAATCGGCTTCATCGGGATAGCGAAATCGTCGTGGCTCAAGCCGCAGGAATGACGCGTTGGCAAATCTCTTCGCCGATTATTCGCCTCGCCGTTTTGGGCGCCGTGGTCCATCTCGGCGTAAACCTCTGGGTGCAACCATCAGCCCAGCGAGAGATGCGCGAGACGATCAGTGACGCCCGCGCCGATCTCGCCTCTTCCCTGGTACGCCCGGGCCAGTTCACCACACCGGATGCCAATTTGACGGTGTTCGCGCGAGAGCAGCAGGGACAAGATTTGATCGGTGTTCAAATTGCCGAACGCGTGGGCCAACCTGATGCACGCGATTATCTCGCAGAGCGTGGGCGATTTATTGAAGTCGACGGCCAACCCGCCATCGTCATGTTCAATGGTCAGATACATCAACTAGATCAAAACGGCGCGCTCAGCATACTGAACTTCGAACAGTCCACGTTCGACCTCACGCCGTTCATGCAAGAAGACGGGAAACTCACGCTCAAAGCGTCTGATCGCTATTTGCACGAACTCTTATTCATCGATCGATCGAGTTATAATGAGCGGCAAAATGAAACCGAGTTTCTCGCAGAGGCGAACTCGAGACTGTCGTCGCCTTTGATCAGTGTCGCGATGGCTATGCTCGCAATATTGGCGGTCGTGGGCGGCAACTTCAATCGACGAGGATATGGCCGAAGGATTGTGATAGCGTCTTCAGGCGCTCTAGGCCTGATTATTGTCCAACTGACGGTTCAATCCGCAAGCGGAGGCGACGCCGCTGTGAATGCAGGCCAATGGCTCGTCCCGATCCTCACAATTGGTGGGCTTTCCTATGTCTTGTTCCAGAGCGGTAATAAGATCAAAGGGGCCCCGAAATCATGATCGGTTCCAAGATCCAAAGATACATATTCCTGAGATGTCTCGCGGCGCTCGGTCTCGTGCTTGGTATCTTCGCGATTACGATCATGCTGGTTGATGTCGTCGAACAATTACGGACAGTCGGCGGCGATATCGACCTCTCGCCTCTTACGGCGGTCCAACTTTCTCTGATGAAACTACCCGGTTTGCTGGAGGATACGCTCTCGTTCGCAATTCTTGTGGCAGCGATGATTGCCTATAATCAGCTCTCAAAAAGTTCAGAGCTCTCTGTCATTCGCGCTACCGGGCAATCGGCTTGGCAGTTTCTCGCGCCTGTCATGGTGATGGCTGCGGGTCTGGGCTTTTTTGCAATGGCGGTTCTCAACCCCCTTGGCTCACACCTCTCGGAACGATTTGAGACGACCCGGGCCAATTTGCTCCAAGAAGGTGGACGCGTGGTCGAACGACAACGCTCCGATGTCTGGCTCAGGCAGGGCAGCGATGACACCCAAATTGTAATTTATGCTGGTTCAGTGGATAGCACCGGACAGGTCTTTACGGATGTTCGGTTTCTAGAAGAAGGCCGCATCTATGAGGGCGCCCGTCCGACCACTCGCTTCCGGTTCATTCGGCGAATAGATGCAGAGACGGCCACGATATCTGGTGGTTTTTGGCAATTGACCAATCTTGTTGAGAATACCCCCGGGAATCCACCTTTGGAGCTCTCGAACCTCGCGATTGAGACTGATCTTGATCCAAACACGCTACTGTCACGCTTCACCTCCCCGAACACGATTGGGTTTTGGAGTTTGCCACGGTTTATAGCGCAAACCGGGCGCGCCGGTCTCGATACGTCGCAATTCTCGATGCGATGGTTCGGACTCACCGCTTTGCCAGTTCTGTATACCGCGATGGCGCTTATTGGTGCGATTGTTTGCCTTCGACTATCCCGATTGGGGGGCACAAGCCGCTTAATTGCAATTGGTGCCGTTTCCGCCATTGGGTTATTTTTTGTGACACAGATTGCCTCCAGTTTCGGCTCGTCTGGCGCAATCCCTGCTGTTATTGCAGCATGGTCGCCTGCGCTTTGCGCATTGTTCATATCTTTAACGGTTCTAGCGTACCAAGAAGACGGCTGAACAAACTCGCACCTTGACAGCGAGCGCGGCCACAACCACTTTCCGCCGCCTTGAAGGCCTATCCGGAGCTATCCGCCCATGAATGTTGTCGTTGTTGAGTCCCCCGCTAAAGCGAAGACGATCAACAAGTATCTCGGAAAAGATTATAAAGTGCTCGCTTCGTACGGGCATATTCGAGATCTTCCCTCTAAAGATGGCTCGGTTGATCCGGACAATGATTTCGAGATGGTCTGGCAGGCCGACTCGAAAAGCCAAGCGCGTATTCGCGAAATTGCCGAGGCGGTTAAAGCCGGCGGCAAGCTCATTCTCGCGACCGACCCCGATCGCGAAGGTGAAGCGATTTCGTGGCACCTATTGGACGCACTGAAGAAGCGCCGCGCGATTAAGAAGGACACGCCAGTCGAACGTGTCGTCTTTAACGCGATCACCAAGAGCGCGGTCACCACAGCGATGGAAAACCCTCGCGAGATCGATCAAGAGCTTGTTGACGCCTATCTGGCGCGCCGAGCACTCGATTACTTGGTTGGGTTTAATCTTTCACCGGTTCTTTGGCGCAAACTGCCAGGCTCTCGTTCAGCGGGCCGCGTTCAATCCGTCGCGCTGCGCATCGTGGTCGACCGCGAGCTGGAAATCGAGAAATTCAAACCGGAAGAATATTGGACCATTGGCGCTAAACTTCGTGCGCCTGACGGGACAGATTTCGATGCCCGCCTGCATGCATTAAACGGCAAGTCCCTCAAAAAATTCGACCTGCCGGATGCAGCGGCCGCGCAAAAAGCGATCGAGTCGGTCAATATTGGTGGCTATTCTGTCGATAGTGTTGAGGCAAAACCGGTCAAACGGAACCCGCCTCCACCGTTCATTACATCTACGCTGCAGCAAGACGCATCTCGCAAACTTGGCTTCTCGGCCAAGCGAACGATGCAAGCGGCGCAAAAATTGTACGAAGAAGGTCGCATCACCTATATGCGTACCGATGGCGTGAACATGGCTGAAGAGGCTTATCAGGCTTCCCGTGAGCATATCAAAGGCGATTATGGCGCTCAGTATTTGCCAGAAAAGCCACGTCGTTACACGTCCAAACAGAAAAACGCTCAAGAAGCCCACGAAGCGATCCGGCCAACCGTATTCAGCCTTCGTCCGGATGATTACAAACAATCGGATGGCGATCTCTGGAAGCTCTACGCTCTGATCTGGCGCCGCGCTGTGGCTTCCCAAATGGAGCCCGCCCAATTCGAACGCACGACGATCGACATGTTGAACAAAGACAAGACGGCGACTCTTAGAGCAAGCGGTCAAGTGCTTGTATTTGATGGCTTTATTAAGCTCTACACTGAAGGTCGCGACGACACGGATAAAGACGAAGACGCAGAAGCGCGCTTGCCGAAAGTGAACGAAGGCGATCACGCTGACCTGCTTGAGGCGAAATCTGAGCAGCACTTCACGACACCGCCACCACGCTACACCGAAGCCTCAATGGTGAAGCGACTAGAGGAACTCGGGATCGGTCGCCCATCAACCTATGCGTCCACCATGTCGACGCTGGTGGACCGAGACTATGTCCGGATCGAGAAGAAACAGCTGATCCCTGAAGACAAAGGCATTCTGGTTACGTCCTTCCTGGAAAGTTTCTTCCATCGCTATGTCGAGTACGACTATACGGCGAATTTGGAAGCCAAATTGGATGTCATCTCTGACGGCAAGCTCGATTGGAAAGCCTTCCTGAGAGAGTTTTGGACGCAATTCACCGCCTCGATCGCGGAGACAAAAGATCTCCGCGTTTCAGCTGTTTTGGACGTTCTGAATGAGACGCTTGGGCACCACGTCTTCCCGCCCGTCGACGATGAGGGCAATGTCAAAGAGAAGCCCCGCGAATGTCCTCTCTGTACCGTTGGAGAGCTGAGCTTGAAGCTCGGTCGCCACGGCGCTTTTGTTGGCTGCTCGAATTATCCCGAGTGTAAATTCACACGGCCTTTCTCGACGCAGGAAGAAGCTGAGAACGCCATCAACCCTGACGGCGAGGAGATTACGGTTCACCCAGAAACCGGAAAGCCAGTCTTGCTGAAGTCTGGTCGTTTCGGACCTTATCTTGAAATGGATATGGGCGAAGACGAAAAACCTAAGCGTTCTAGCCTACCTAAGGGCTGGTCGCCGCAAGAACTCGACCCTGAGAAAGCCTTGATGCTGATCAGCCTTCCGCGCGAGGTGGGTAAGCACCCTGAAGATGATGAGCCGATTTTGGCCAATCTTGGTCGATACGGACCATACGTTCAGCATCAGCGAACGTTTGCGAATGTCGCGAGCGTCGAAGAGATGTTCACGATTGGATTGAACAGAGCTGTTTCTCTCATCGCCGATAAACGCGCCGGCGGTGGCCGTGGTGGTCGCGCTGCACCCAAAATTCTGAAAGATCTGGGAGCACACCCTTCGAGTGGTGACCCGGTTCAAGTTTTGGATGGCCGTTACGGCCCGTACATCAAGCACCAGAAAACCAATGCGACGCTCCCTAAGGATATGGAGCCGGCTGGCATCAATATAGATCAAGCCCTCGAAATCCTGGCTGAGAAGGAAGCCAAGGGCGGTAAGAAAAAGAAGAAGGCGCCGGCGAAAAAGAAAAAGGCCCCCGCTAAGAAGGCCGCAGCCAAAAAGTAGCGCGCCCTAGTCCACCAGTTGGCCGCCATTTCCTATGCTCAACAGGGCTGGAAAATGCGGCTGTGGGCGTCCTTTCAAAGGAAGCGGCGTGTCCAAGCCAGGCTGCCAAATATAGGGCGTCAAATAGACCACCAGTTCCTTACGAGTTTCCAACGCCGCTTGCTCGCCAGTGAAGAGATTGAGAAATGGCACGTGACGCAGCCATGGCAGTCCGTCATTCTCCGTGATCCGATACCTGGAGTTTAGGCCGCCAATCACGATGGTCTGGCCGCTATGGACCATCATAGAGGTTGTCGCTGCATTGCGTTCCTTCATGATGATGATGTCCCCCGCGGTGGCACCAAATCGCGACTCTTCAATCGCAACGTCCATCCGCACTTTTCCTCCAGAAGTCACAACTGGTGTGATCTGCATCGAGATTCCGGCGGTGACCGAATCTGTAGAAATGATCGCAGAGTCATCGCCGGATGTATCGACCCTGGCGAACTGATCATTCACAATATCGATGGTCGCAGACATCGTGCTCCGCGTTGCGAGATAGGGGCGGGCGACCACTTCTGCTGCATTCTGCGCGGCCAGAAAATTGATCGTTGCTGTCACCTGAGCCGTGTTAGCTGCAAGGTCGGTGAAGGTCGCAACGATATTGCCTCCCGTTTGCCCCGGTACAACGTTTAGGCCGCTAAAATCGCCTGAAGCCCCGTCGGCGAAACTTAGTCCAAGTGACTCAACCGTGGACGTATCAATGTCCACGACCAGAGCTTCAATAATTACGTGCGCGACGGGTCGGTCGGCACGCGCGATGACTTGAACCGCAGCCTCAATAGCTGTCGCAGGGCCTGAAACAAAGAGGGCGTTGAGTTCAGGTATGCTCTCAACCGAGAACTCACTGGCCTCCAGTGTATCATTATGTTGATAGAGCCCAGACAGGAGCGTTACGGCGTCTGCGGCTAGGAGGTGCTTCAGCGAAATTTCTCGGCTGATCAGCGTGTCCAACCCTTCTTCTCCCGATGTATCGAGATCAGACGCTATGCCTGCGTCCTCGATCCTGATTATGTTATTTTCTAGGGTCGCGGAAAAACCAGTTTGCGTGAGGAGAATATTCAGCGCGTCGACGATTGGTACGGCTTTAAACCTAGCGGTCACATGCCCCGGAATACGAACCGTTTCTGCATAGTATTTGACGCGGGGATCAGAGAGAATGTGAGCCAATACGCGGCTTAGATCGGCTTCGTGCAGGGTGGCTGAAAGCATTAGATTCGAAGCCGTCTCAGCTTCAAAGACCATCAGACTCTCTATGCTTTCATTCTGTTGGTGTTCACGCGCCACACGAGCAGCGTCGGATTGGGCTCGAAACGCCTCCATCAATGCCGCTCGTTCTGTGCCTTCGCCAATGTCTGGCCTGGCGATGCAGCCGGAAAGTGGGACCAAAGACAAGACGGCGAGGAGTGGGACGAGAATATGAGTTCGAATAAAGTGCATCAAAGGTCGTCCGTCCGATCTAAATCTTAAGTCAGTAACGCACGAGTGGTTCAACTTTCTCCGGCTGCATCTGGCGACGTCCCCGCCTTTTCGTAAATAGAGTTATGCTCCCGAATTGCCCTGCTTGCCGCATTTATGGCCGGCGGAATCAATCGGGTGCCCGCTACTGTCTGTCGGTGTGTTCTCAGAGAGCTTCGAGATTTGCAGCGATTTCCAGCTATTGGAACTCACGGTCCCGTCGACTTTCGCGATAATTTTGCATCCGGGCGTGAGGTAAAGATCCTTATCCTTGTTGTTGCCGGATAGAATCTTGATTTTCAGTTTGTAGGCGCAAGACGCCGGCATCACGAATGTATCGTAATTTCCACCTGGAACGTTTCGATCGATTTTCTTTCCTGCATCGGCGCAAGATGGATGCGCGACCTCTTTGGCCGGTTGGCTGTCGCGGGCGTTCACGGAGACCCAGTCGAGCGTATAAGCGCCGCCATTGCCCATAACGATCACACCGCAAATGGAATTCGCGGCTTCACAGGCGGAGTGCGTGTAACGCGACTCTTCAGAACTCGCCGCATTTGCGGATCCAAACAGACCGGCGGCAACGAAACACAGACTAGCGGCTAAGGCGCTATTCGATTTAGTGACATCAATACGCATGATCGTCCTCTAAAAGTAACTGCCCTCAATGGCTCTCACTCTATCGGTCCACCAGCACCCCAGCGACTGTCAGATCAGACAGTGAGGCGGTGTATCCTTTAATCTGATCCGAGCGGCCTTCCCCAAAAATGCGCAACGCTGACCCATTCGATCAAATTGCTTGTGATCGAACAGGTTTGGTGCGGTGATTGTAGTGAATTTCCCTATCCAGTCTTTTTGCTCTTTTCTGGCAATTGCGACCTGCTCATTGTGTAAATGGAATGCCGAGTATCATTCGGATCAAAGCCATAGAGTAACGCCGCAGCCACGACCGCTTGCATGGTCGTTGAAACACCCAAACGATCTTTTGCATTCCCAACGTGAAATCTGAGCGTGCGCTCTGAAATCCCTAGAATCGTTGCGGCTTCCGAAAGTGTTTTTCCTAAAGCCAGCCATTGCAGGCACTCGACCTCACGGCGCGATAATAAATCCTGCCGTTTCATCCCTCCATCTTTATCGGAGAATATGATCGATTGGCTGTGTAGATATCGGTATGCGCTGGCAAATGCGCTCATGATCTTAAATGCCGACTCTCTCATAACCGGCGTGACATCATCGTGCGTTTTGGCCGTTAACATCAATGCACAATCTCGTTCGCGGCAAATCGCGAAGGAGACGAATTCTGTCCATATGGGTTGTCCAAAATCGCATACGATATGGCGTTGATATCGCGTCAGCAAAAAATCATGGGGCGCGGATGTACGCACGCAGAACGGCTCAGTTTGAGCCAGTTTCCAAGCCTGGCAATCTAGAGTGTCCCCCTTATCCTGGCGCAACGCGTATGACAGTGAACCGGCCATCTCCTGGCTAAGCCTAATCCCCTGATCTCCGAGTTGCTCAGAATAATTGTCCCAGACGAGAGAGGCGTGCGACAACATTATCGTCGCGTTTGAAGGCGCGGGGCTCCATTCGAGCGATAGATGAGGAAACCCCTCAAATTCAAAGATCCGCCCTACTCTATTGAGCAAATCCACTAATTGCTTGCAGCGATACAGTTGCAAGAGTTCTACGTCTAAAACCATGGTTTAGGTCCCATCTCGTGAGTGCTAAACCCCTCTTTGATCGGTTTGGAAGGCTTGCTCGATCGAGTTGTCCCCACAACGCTCGAAAGCCAGTTACTGAGTATAGACGCAGATTACTGCGAAAATATATTGTATAGACGCAGTTTCCTACTCTTGAATCACAATACTTATGAATTACTGAATTGATTATCTAAGATTTCAACCAGTGGTAATTTATATAAGGTGCTGTCAGAAGCCTTCGCTGCCAATTGTGGACTAGACCTACTGAGTGAATTCGCGATACGCGGGATCATGGCGAAATCCGTTTCCATTCGATCGGCAACTCAGACCGACTTACCCACGCTTCTTACCTTTGAGCAGGGAATCATAACGGCTGAACGGCCTTATGATCAGACCCTAAAACCTGACCCGATTAGCTATTACGACATTGGCGAACTGATCGATTCTGACGCAGCTGAAGTGGCCGTCGCAGAGTGTGATGGCGAATTGATCGGCTCGGGGTACGTTCAAAAGAAGCCATCTCGTCATTACGTATCCCCAGCGTACCACGCGTATATCGGGTTTTTATACGTTGACCCTGCCTATCGCGGCCAAGGGATAAATCAGAAAGTGCTGGATCACCTCTTCGCCTGGGCGCAAAGCAATGATCTGCCAGAGATCCATCTGACGGTTTATCCAGACAATCAATCCGCCATAAGAGCCTATGAGAAAGTTGGATTTGCCCCCTACATTCTTGAAATGCGGCTCAATCTCGATGATCAGTCGCCTGAAGACCCTTGAAATTAGGACAAGCCAAGCGCGCAAACTTCCTGTAAGGCGCGCGCCATGAGCTTTCCTGATAAAGAAACGGTTCTCGCCTTTTTGAAAGAGAACCCAAACGCCACTTCAAAACAAGACATCGCACGGGGCCTAAAAGTCAAAGGCCGCGAGCGGCAGACCCTCCGTACCATATTGAAAGAGCTAGAGGCCGACGGCACCCTCACAAAAACCGGCAAACGCGCTTGGGCGCAATCAGATGTCCCACCGCCGACCTGCGTCATCCATTTCGAGCGGACCGATGAAAACGGAGACCTGATCGCCCGCGCGATGGGGAAAGAAGGCGCCTATGGCCCAGATTTGATCTTTGACGGATATTCCGGGAAAGCCCGTGGCGGTGCCCCTGGTGTTGGTGACCGAGGATTGGCACGTTTGAAAGAGACGGACGGTGTCTGGACTGCCCGCCTGATGAAACTGTTTGAAGCGCGGGATGAGGAAAGACCCATCACCGGCGTGTATGTGAACACAGCACGCGGCGGTCGCATCAAGCCCGCAAGCCGCAAGATCAAAAGCGAACTGCAGGTGCGAGAAGCAGACCGCAATGGCGCGGAAGACGGAGACCTGGTCTTAGCGAGACCAGAACCGCAACGCGGCTATGGCCCGGTGCGCGCGCATGTTTTGGAAGTATTGGGCCGGCAAGAAGATCCTCGCGCCGCATCGCTCCTTGCAATTGCTGGTCACGATATCCCAACTGAGTTTCCGCAAAGCGTGATTGATCAAGCCCATTCGGCGAAACCGGCTGACGTGCCCCGCACCGACTTGCGCGATACGCCGCTGATAACGATCGACCCTGCGGACGCACGAGATCATGACGATGCGGTGTTTGCAGAGGAACTCTCCGACGGCTTTAGAGTCATTGTCGCCATTGCCGATGTCGCAGCGTTTGTGACGCCTGAGAGCGCGCTGGATCAAGAAGCTCTGAAACGCGGTAACTCGACCTATTTCCCGGACCGCGTCGTTCCGATGCTGCCTTTTGAATTAAGCGCAGATGCCTGCTCACTGAAAGAAGGCCAGGACCGACAATGCTTGGCCGCTGAAATGGAGTTCACGTCAGCTGGCGTAAAACGATCTCACCGTTTCATCCGAGCCATCATGCGATCTGCTGGTGCCCTATCCTATGAAGAGGCTCAGCAAGCCATAGACGGGGCTCCGACGGATCGAGCGGCCGGATTGCTTGATCCCGTCCTGAAGCCGCTCTGGGCGGCCTATGAGGCGCTTACGGCTGCCCGCAATAAGCGCGGACCGCTCGATCTGGATCTTCCAGAGCGCAAAGTTGAAATCGCGCCAGACGGGACCGTGGCTGGCATCAGAACAAAAGCACGTTTTGATGCGCATAAACTCATAGAAGAGTTGATGATCCAAGCCAATGTTTGCGCCGCTGAGGAATTGGAGAAACGCGGCTCACCGCTTCTATACCGAATTCATGATGCGCCTTCTGACGCAAAGATCGCTGCTTTGTCTGAGTTCTTGAAGACCCTCGACATCAAGTGGCCTTTGGGCGAGCGCACACAGACGCACCGTTTCAACCGCTTGCTCTCAGACTTCAACGAGACTGATAATTCAGAAGCGATATCTGAGATCGTCCTGCGGACGCAGAGCCAAGCCGTCTACAGCGCTGAGAATATCGGCCATTTCGGCTTGAACCTCGAAAAGTACGCGCACTTCACCAGCCCAATCCGGCGTTATAGCGATCTCATCGTGCACCGCGCTCTGATCTCTGCCTTGAAGTTTGGCCCTGACGGCTTGTCGGAGAAACAAGCTGTGCAGCTCGATGAGACCGCTGAGCATCTGGTCCGAACCGAGCGTCGGTCGATGGCGGCAGAGCGCGAAGCCACAGATCGTTATCTCGCGCACTTCCTGGCGGACCGAGTCGGCGCCGAGTTTGAGGGTCGTATTACTGGCGTAACGGCCTCTGGTTTGTTCGTCCGTCTTGAAGAGACCGGCGCGGACGGCTTCTGCCCCGCTTCACGGATCTCTGATGAGTACTGGCGCTACAATGAAAACGCCAAAGCTCTGGTCGGCGATTCCACCGGCAAACGATATGAGTTGGGACAGTCGGTGACCGTCCGCCTCGATGAGGTTACGCCGCTAGAAGGTGGGCTCCTCTTGGAGATCCTATCTGATCCAAAACCGCGCCGACCTGGCGAAAAACTTCAACCTCGGTCGCGAGGGAAGCGCTTTGATAAGGGCAAACGCTCTGCCAACATGAAACGAGGCAAAGGTAAAGCGGGCGGAAAAGGAAGGCGGCGGACATGAGCAAACCCGATTTAGGCACCGCATATGACACCGAAGACGCCGGTGAAATTATCCTAAAGAATAAAGCCAGCCCTCGCCCTCGCGATGCCGCAACCTTGATATTGATTCGCCGCGACCAATCAGCGCCTCGCGTATTGATGGGGAAGCGTTCTGGTGGCCACGATTTCATGCCCGACAAATACGTGTTTCCGGGCGGACGGGTTGACCCACAAGATGGTCGGGTCGTTTGCTATAGTGATCTCGACCCTAAACAAGAAAAACGTCTTCGATACCAGTCTCGCCGCGTACCTCGCGCTCTGGCGCTCACTGCGATAAGAGAAACCTTCGAAGAGACCGGTTTGCTCATCGGACAAGAGGCAGAAATGCCCGCAAAGGCGCCGGAAGGCTGGCAACCACTCTATGACCTGGATATCGCGCCCTGCCTTGAGCATCTAAGCTTTATCGGCCGCGCTGTTACACCGCCTTATCGCCCCAAACGCTTTGACGCACGCTTCTTCATGGCGGAGGCTGAGAAGGTCCTGATCGACGACCGCCCGCCCCTCGACGGCGCGGAATTGCATGATCTGCAATGGGTCTCTCTAAAGGACGCCCTGGATTTGGATCTCCCGAACGTGACCCGGTTTATGCTCGGTGAGATTGAGGAAAGACTGACGAATAAAGACGATGTCGGGCCGCCATTTCTGCGATGGACAAGGTCTGGACATTCAGCAGATCGAATTTGATGCGAACGCCTGTTGACTTAGGCGCCACAACCCATCATTAGACGCGTTTTCGAGTTTCAGCCCTCAAATGAAGGTGCACCGCAATGGCCAAACCGGCAACCATCAAAATCCGCCTGAATTCAACAGCAGGCACGGGCTTCTTCTACGTAACCAAGAAGAACCCACGCAACATGACTGAGAAAATGGTCAAACGTAAGTATGACCCGGTCGTGAAAAAGCATGTTGAGTTCAAAGAAGGCAAGATCAAATAGATCTTGGTTTCTGATCCAGATTAAAAAGCCGGGCCAAGAGCTCGGTTTTTTTATGCCGCGATCTCACCGATACGGTTGCGGCCTTCTTGTTTCGCCTTGTAAAGCGCTTGATCGGCTTGGTGCAACAAATCTGCTAGGACCCCATCACTGCCAATTTGGGTCGCGATTCCCGCGCTCACAGTGACGTTGATTTCAGCGCCATCACGCTCATGGATGAATGGGTCTGAGTCGATCGCATGGCGGATACGTTCGGCGCAGATCATTGCCATATCTGCAGACGTCTCCGGCATGATCACTAGAAACTCTTCGCCACCGGGACGACAAGCAATGTCGTTCGGACGAATGTTGGTGCGCAAGCGGTCTGAGAAAGCTTGAAGAACTTGATCACCAGCTTCGTGGCCAAACGCGTCATTGATCCCTTTGAAGTGATCAATATCGAAGGCCGCGATCGATAATGGATCACCACTTTGCGCTGAGCGGCGCATCCAAAGCTGTAATCGCTCCAACATATGACGGCGATTATAAAGACCGGTGAGGTGATCAATTATTGAGAGCTCTAGTCCGCGATCCACGCGTCGCCGCAGGACATCGATATAGCGTTTTCGGCGGGTCTGCGTTCTGACGCGCGCTTGCAGCTCCAACAAATCGATCGGCGCAAAAATGATATCATTGGCCCCGATACGAAGTGCTTCGACGGCCATCTTCTGGTCTTCAGGGCGGCAGGTTACAACGATTGCAAAATCTCTTGAGTCCCGCAGCGTCCTCAATTTGGCGCATAGCTTCAACGCATCATAAGACTGATCTGAAAGCGCCAAAAAGACGAGATCCAATCCCTTGAACGCTAAGCCTGACTCATTCGCGGCGCGCCATGTTTGCGCCTGATGCCCCATCGTTTGTAGAGCAGTTGCGATACGGCTAGCTTCACCCTCGTTGCGATCAATCACAAGGATGTTCGACGCGCTGGCCAGAAGCTCTTGCTCATAATCTGAGAAATGATCGTTTTGAGTTTTAGATGACCCTCGGCTCCGAAGCTCGCTCGCAACCAGATTATACCGCATCAGAGACTCAAGACGCGCAAACAGCGCAAAATCTTCGATCGGTTTCGATAAAAAATCATCGGCGCCGGCTTCGAGGCCGCGCAAGCGATCATCAATATCCGTTAGGGCGGTTAGCATCACGACCGGAATGTGTCGGGTCGCGAGGCTCACCTTAAGACGCCGACAGACCTCGTAACCGTCCATGCCCGGCATCATGATGTCTAGAAGGATAATATCTGGTTGTTCTTCGGCGGCGCATGCAAGTGCGGCCTCGCCATTTTCTGCCAAGAAAACGCTATAGTAGCGCGCTTCCAGTTTGGCTCGCATCAGACGACGATTGGCTTCAATATCGTCTACGACCAGGATCCGTGCCGTCATGCTGCGGCTTCTTTTGAAATCAGATCATCTACAGTTTTCAGGAAAGATCTAACTTGGATCGGCTTAGAGAGATATCCTTCGCATCCCGCTTCACGCACAAGCATTTCATCAGTCCGCATTGCGAAGGCGGTAACCGCCAAGACCGGGATTAAGGCAGTGCGCTCATCATCTTTCAGCCAACGCGTAATATCTAAACCGGAGACTTCAGGAAGTTGAATATCCATGATGATCAGGTCTGGATTTGCATCTAGCGCAATTCCGACGGCTTTTGCGCCATCAACACATTGCAAAGTTTCATAGCCGCTCGCTTCCAGCAGATCGCTGAAAAGGCGCATATTAAGCGCATTGTCCTCAACAATAAGGACTTTACGAGAGCTCGTGTCTGGCATGCGCTCGGTTCCGACTCACATCGGGCCTCCATTTGCCCTGATTCTTTATTACGCGGCGTTTGTTAACGATTCTTTTCCATTTGCCTCAGAACACGGAACATGGCACGAACAAATATGCCTTCTATGTGTAGAGACTGCGATGAACACGTCTCCCAACCGGTTGAGGCGTGCCCAAAGTGTGGCTCTTATCGGATCGTCTCACATTTCGGCCTAGAGACTCTATCCATCGCGCACATTGATTGTGATGCCTTTTTCGCGGCGATTGAGAAACGCGACAATCCTGACCTAAAGAACAAACCTGTGATCGTCGGGGGCGGCAAACGCGGAGTCGTGACGACCTGCTGCTATATTGCGCGATTGAATGGTGTTCGCTCTGCAATGCCGATGTTCAAGGCGCTGAAAGCATGCCCTGAGGCGGTGGTGGTGAGACCGCGCCGAGAGGCTTACTCGACGGCGTCACGAGAAATTCGTCAAAAATTCGAAACCTTGACACCGAAAGTCCAAATGCTCAGTATCGACGAAGGTTTCTTGGATCTTTCTGGAACCACGCGTCTGAACCGAACCTTCCCAGCGCAATCCTTAAGCAGGCTAGCGCGCGAAATCGAACGCGAAGTTGGGATTACGATTTCTATTGGTCTCTCCGAGAACAAATTCTTGGCCAAAACGGCGAGCGAATTGGATAAACCGAGAGGTTTTGCTGTGATCGCAAAGTCTGAAGCTCTGGAGTTTCTTTCTGAAAAACACGTCGGTTTTTTGCATGGCGTTGGCAAGCAGCTCGCCAAAAAGTTGGAACGCGATGGATACCGTCTGGTCGGTGATCTTCAAACCAGCGAAGCTCGCGATCTGATACGGCGGTACGGCGAAACAGGCCTCTGGCTACATCAACGCGCACAAGGGATCGATAATCGCCCGGTCCGTACCGATACGATTCGAAAGTCTGTCTCCGCCGAGCGCACGTTTGATGGCGATATCAGCGCCTATGCGCCGCTTGAAGACCGCCTCTGGCAAGTTTGTGAGGAAACAGCGCGGCGGGCTAAGCGCCACAATGTTGAAGGGTCCACGATCACACTCAAGCTCAAGACCAAGGACTTTAAGACGCTGTCCCGCTCCGCGACGCTTCAAACGCCAACGAATTTGGCGAATGCTATTTTTCGCGTAATGAAACCAATTCTCGGCAGAGAGACCCAGACCGGAAAATCCTTCCGTCTGATCGGGATCGGACTATCACACCTTCAAGATGCTCGTTTTGATTCCAGGGACTTAATCGACCCTGGAATCGAGAAACGCGCCAAAGCGGAGCGCGCAAGTGACGCTGCACGCTCAAAGTTTGGCGATGCATCCGTGGTGACCGGTCGATCGATCAAATTGGCTGCTCAAAAAGCGCAAAAGTCCTAACCTGGTCTTGCTCTGCAATGGACGGGCGGGCTAGCTATCAGAAATATCGAAAGACCCTGCCCTATGTCGTCACCTGAATCGAAACTCGCCGACCTCGGCATCACTTTGCCCGAACCCATGGCGGCCGTTGCCAACTATGTTCCGTTCGTCATCAGCGGGAACCAGCTCTTTGTCTCAGGACAAGTCAGCGTCGGCGCACAAGGCTTAGTCAAAGGACGTCTCGGCGAGAATATGTCGCTTGAAGAAGGCCAGGCGGCCGCGCGCCTCTGCGGTCTGAATTTGATCGCGCAGTGCAAAGCCGCGCTCGGAGATCTCTCGCGCTTGAAACGCGTCGTAAAGCTTGGCGGTTTCGTCAATGCGCACGCAGAATTTGAGCAGATTCCGCAGGTCATCAATGGCTGCTCTGACCTGATGGTTGAGGTCTTCGGCGACGCTGGACGGCACGCCCGTTCGGCGGTCTCTAGCCCCGTCCTCCCACTCGGCGTGGCGGTCGAAGTCGACGGTGTCTTCGAGATTGGCTGAGCCGTTTATCTTGAGTGATTTTGCGTATGCGCATCGCGGCTTATGGCGTCCAAATGGCGCGACCGAAAACAGCTTAGAGGCGTTTTTGCTGGCGGCGGAGAACGGGCTCGGGATTGAGTTTGACGTTCGCCCATCCGCCGACAATATCCCAATCATCTTTCATGATGCTACGCTCGACCGGATGACGTCAGAGACGGGTCGTTTCGAAGACCGCGAGAGCTCTGCACTGATCGGGTTATCGCTTAACGGAGGCGGCAGCATCATATCGCTGGCGACGCTATTGGAGGCCTGGCCCAGGGAAACGCCCCTTCTCTGCGAACTGAAAATTGATGGCGCCACGGGTCCGGTTGCATTCACCTGTAACGTCGCAAACATGATGCGAGCCTATAGCGGTCCAGGCGCGATGATGAGCTTCTCTAAAAAGGCGGTTCGGGCGATCCCCCACGATATCATGACAGGTCAATTGATTGCCCCCATCGAGAATGGAGAAAGTGTCGTTGTGTCCAAGCTCATTCACGCGGACACAAATTATTATGCGTGCCATGTCGATGACGTTCCAAGCCCGTCTATTCAAATGCTTCGAGAACGATCGCCCTTGATCACCTATACGGTCACAAGTGAACCCGCATGCGCGGCACTATCTGATCTCACGGAGAGCCAAATCTTCGAAGGGTTCGATCCAGGGCTCGCAAAACGTCACATTCTGAATAGATAGTAGAGTATGGATGAAACGGTTTTCAAAGCGCGGATCATTACTGGCTTGGCTGAGGTCAATGCTGAGGACTGGAATCGCGTCGCGAACCCGGCCGCCCTTTCCTATGATCCGTTCCTGAGCTGGGAGTTTTTGGAGGCGTTGGAAGTTTCCGGCGCCGCGCGCCCCGAAACGGGGTGGTCGCCTTGTCATGTTTTGATTGAAGGACCTGGCGATGAATTACTCGCAGCGATGCCGCTCTATGCCAAGACGAACAGCCAAGGAGAATTCGTCTTTGATCATAGCTGGGCAGACGCGTATGAGCGTGCCGGCGGGAATTATTTTCCTAAACTCCTAAGCGCAGTTCCATTCACGCCCGTAACGGGCCGACGCTTTTTGATTCCGCCAGGCCCCGACCAAAGCCGCTTGCAAGACGCGCTCTTATCTGCGGCGCTCCAGGTGGCGGCGCAGAACGATTTCTCATCCCTGCACGTGAACTTTGTTGAACCAGATTTTGCGACCGAGATGGCGGAGACAGGCTTGCTGGTTCGGACTGATCAGCAATTTCACTGGCACAATGACGGCTATGGTCATTTCGATGATTTCCTCGGCGCCCTATCCTCAGCCAAGCGGAAAAACTTACGCAAGGAACGCGCGAAAGCGCAAATAGGGCTAAGCTTCAAGCACCTCACAGGTGACCAGATTGAAGCTCATCATTGGGACGCCTTTTTCGAGTTCTATATGGACACTGGCGCGCGCAAATGGGGCTATCCATATCTTAACCGGGATACTTTCACGCTATTAGGCGAGCGGCTTGCGGACAAGATCCTGCTCATCCTCGCTTATGAAGACGACATACCGATTGCTGGCGCATTGAACCTGATCGGCTCAGACACCTTGTACGGTCGTTATTGGGGCTGCACAGATCCGCGACCCTTCTTGCACTTTGAGACCTGCTATTACCAAGCGATCGATTATGCCATCGCGCATGGCCTTTCGACAGTCGAGGCGGGCGCACAGGGCGGGCACAAGCTGGCGCGTGGCTATGTTCCCGTCACCACATACTCTGCGCACTGGATCGCCCATAAAGGCCTCCGCGACGCGATCGATCACTATCTCGAACGCGAACGCGATGCGGTCGAACATGAATCGAAATATTTGCAAAAGCGCACACCCTTCAGGAAAGACCAACCATGACCCTTCACGCCGAATATGATCCTGACAATATTTTCGCCAAAATTCTTCGCGGTGACATGCCGAGTGTGAAAGTGTTCGAGGATGATATTGCGCTGGCGTTTATGGATGTGTTTCCACAAGCTGACGGACACACATTGATCATTCCCAAAGACGTCAAAGCCCGCAACCTGTTAGACATGCCAACAGAGCGGCTCGGGGCCTATATGGAGCGCGTTCAAATCGTCGCGCGCGCCGTTGAGAAAGCTTTTAGCCCAGACGGCGTTGTCGTCACACAGTTTAACGGTGCACCAGCAGGACAGACGGTCTTTCACCTGCACTTCCACGTCATACCGCGTTGGACCGACAAGCGGCTCGCGGGACACGCATCCGGTCAAATGGCGGACATGGGTGAACTCGCCGCGCTGGCCGAAAAGATCAGCGCGCAAATCAGCTGAACGCTGGGGTGTTTAAAGACCGAGCTTCTCGCGCAGGATTTTGTTGACCGCCTGAGGATTGGCCTTGCCGCCTGAAGCTTTCATCGCTTGTCCGACAAACCAGCCCATCGACTTTGGTTTCTCTTTGACAGACGCCGCTTGTTCTGGATTGGCGGCAATAATCTCGTCGATGATCGCTTCGATTGCGCCCGTATCGGTCACCTGTTTCAAGCCGTGCTTCTCGACGATGTCTGCGGGGTCTCCCTCGCCATCAATCATCCGTTGAAAGACGTCTTTGGCAATCTTGCCAGAGATCACATCGCTGCTGATCAGATCAATCAAACCGCCGAGTTGCACCGCGGAAACGGGCGTTTCTGACAGTTCGAGTTCAGCCTTGTTCAAGTATCCGAACAATTCCTGCGTCACCCAGTTGGCTGCCAGTTTGGAGTCACGCCCCTTCGCCACCGTTTCGTAGAAATCGGCGTTCTCAGCGTCGGCCGTCAAAACGCCCGCATCGTAGCGAGAGAGCCCATAATCGGCCTCAAACCGCGTACGCTTCTGATCCGGCAATTCCGGGAGATTGACTTTGATACCTTCGATAAAGGCGTCATCAATCTCGAGTGGGAGCAGATCTGGATCTGGGAAATAGCGATAGTCATGCGCGTCTTCTTTCGAGCGCATGCTTCTCGTTTCACCTTTGTCCGGATCATAGAGACGGGTTTCTTGATCGACTGTTCCGCCCGCTTCGATGAGGTCGATTTGGCGACGCGCTTCATACTCAATCGCTGCCTGAATGAAGCGGAATGAGTTCATATTCTTTATCTCGCAGCGCGTCCCGAGATGACTGAAATCATCTTTCTCGCGGAACTTCTCATAAGCGCCAGGCTTACAGACCGAGACGTTTACGTCTGCACGCAAATTGCCCTTCTCCATATCGCCGTCGCACGTGCCGAGGGCGACAACGATCGACTTCAACTTCTTCACATAAGCGGCTGCTTCTAACGGAGTACGGATATCCGGCTTGGAGACGATCTCCATCAGCGCCACACCAGACCGGTTCAAGTCCACATAAGTCGCATTCGGATCCATATCGTGGATCGACTTACCCGCATCCTGCTCCAGGTGGAGGCGCTCAATCCGCGCTTCAAACGCATAGGCCGGGTCGCCGTGAGAAGGCTCAACATCAACCTCGATGACACCTTCGCCAACGATCGGGAACTCGAATTGGCTGATTTGATAGCCCTGCGGCAAATCCGGATAGAAATAGTTCTTCCGGTCGAAGCGTGAGACCTTGTTGATCTGCGCGTTCAGGCCAAGGCCGGTTCGAACGGCTTGTTCGACGCAAACTTCGTTGATGACAGGCAGCATGCCAGGCATGGCCGCATCGACGAGAGATACGTTGTGGTTCGGCTCTGCGCCAAATTTCGTAGAGGCGCCAGAAAACAGCTTCGCATTCGAAGAGACTTGCGCATGAACCTCAAGCCCGAGCACAATTTCCCAGTCTCCGGTATCGCCTTTTAGCGTATATGTCGGACGATCACTCATCGCCTGTATCCTTGTTCACTTCATTTGTTTCATTAGCGCGCTTCTGCGCAGCTTCAACCCGTGCTTTTCGCGCGGCCAACCGTTTATCGATCGCGTGGTCTTTCTTGCCAAACAAACCAAAGAGGACAGGATCCCCCTCGCCGCTTTGCGCATCTATGATCTTCCCCGCAATCATCGCCAAACGAACTGACGCGTAGAGCGCCGCGATAAGCGAGAGCGCCCAGATGTTCCGCGACCTTGGATGGAGAGGGTCAGCGCCAACGCTATAGGCGGTCAAGAAGACCAATCCGACGCAAACCAGGAAGAACCCGCCGGTGAGAAGAAGAAAGCGTCGGCTCATTGCCAGACCTTACCACCACTTCTCCGGCTTCGCGACAAAGCCAGCAGCCTCTTCAATCGCTCCCGCAACCCGGAAGCATGCGGCTTCATCAAGCGCCTTACCGATGACCTGCAAGCCGAGCGGAAGACCCGCATTATCCACGCCAGCGGGGACAGAGATCCCTGGCAGGCCTGCGAGGTTCGCCGTCACGGTAAAGATGTCGTTCAAGTACATCTGAACCGGATCATCGGTCTTTTCGCCGTAAGCAAACGCCGCGCTTGGACAGGTCGGCGTCAACAGCGCATCAACGTCAGCGAATACTGTTTGGAAGTCTTCGAGGATGCGGGTTCGGACCTTCTGAGCGCGCAAATAGTAAGCGTCATAATAGCCAGACGATAGAACGTACGTTCCGATCATCAAACGGCGCTGCACTTCTGTGCCAAAGCCCTCAGCGCGCGTATCTTGATAGGTTCCAGTCAAGCCGTCGCCATCCTGGCGCGCGCCGTAGCGCATGCCGTCATAACGGGCCAGGTTGGACGACGCTTCCGCAGGCGCCACGATATAGTAAGCTGGCAGCGCGTATTTCGTGTGTGGTAGAGAGACGTCGACGATCTCTGCGCCCATCGCTTTCAGCCATTCGATGCCTTGCTGCCAAAGCGCTTCAATCTCGTCCGGCATACCATCGACGCGGTATTCTTTCGGAACGCCGATCTTCATCCCTTTGACGCCCTTGCTGACCTCGGACATCCAGTCCGGGGTTGCGACGTTCAGAGAGGTCGAATCCTTGTCATCATGTGAACACATGATCTCAGTCAAAAGCGCTGCGTCAGTAACCGTCTTTGCAATCGGCCCCGCCTGATCGAGAGAGCTGGCAAAGGCGACCATGCCATAACGCGATGCACGGCCATAAGTCGGCTTGATCCCGACCGTTCCGGTGAACGCCGCAGGCTGGCGAATAGAGCCGCCCGTATCGGACGCTGTGGCCGCCAGACAGATATCCGCTGCAACCGCGGTGGCAGAGCCGCCTGATGAGCCACCAGACGTGAGCGTTGCGTTGCTGCCCTCGCGGCGCCACGGGTTGGAGGGTGGTCCAAACCGGGAGGTCTCGTTCGAAGAGCCCATCGCAAATTCATCCATATTGAGCTTGCCGAGCATCACGGCGCCAGCGTCCCAAAGGTTTTGGGTGACGGTACTCTCATAAGTCGGCGTAAACTCGCCAAGAATGTTCGAACACGCGGTCGTGCGAACGCCTTTGGTGCAGTATAGATCTTTTACGCCCAGCGGTGCGCCATCGAGGCGGCCTGCATCACCAGAAGCGCGGCGCGCGTCAGAGTTTTTCGCCATCTGAAGCGCGAGCTCAGGGGTCTCAACCACATAGGCATTGAGCGAGGCGTTTGAGGCCTCAATCGCATCAATGAATGATTGCGTCAGCTCAACCGACGAAAAGTCGCCCTTTTCGAGGCCGGTAAGCGCAGATGTGAGATCAAGTTTTGTGAGGTCGCTCATGCGAACTCCTGTTCTTAAAGTCTTTGATTTTGCGACTTCGTATGCCGCCTTCTGTCTCAAACACAACCCTTAAACGCCGTTGTCTAAGGTTCATCGTTGTAAAACATTCAGGGTCACTATGATTTGATTAGATCATCATCACCCCTCGCGTATAATAAGTTACAACAATAGGAGCTGTCATGTTGTCCCATCGAATTGCCGTCGCCGCCATGTTGTTCACTGTTTCAGCCTGTGCAACCGCCACCACGCCTGAACAGTTAGAAGCGCGAGAACAAGAACGAGCTGCTCAAGTTTTTGCTGATGATCCGAGGCGCGGGGAATTGGTCGATCGACTCTGCTTCGCCAGCCAGATTGATGGCTTCGGTTTGACGACCAAACGCGCAGTTGTCGTCCGTGAAGGCCGCGATCGCTATCTCGTAGAAACATTCCCTGGCTGCTTCGATCTCGATTGGGCTCAGTCGCTGGCCTTCGATTCATTTTCGAGCTGCCTAAGCAAGGGCGACAAAATCTATGCATTTGAAAGTGCGTTTGGCCCCGATCACGGGTCTCGCACGCAGCAGGCTTGCCGAGTCAAAGCAATTTATGAGTGGCACCGAGATGCTGAGGCCGATGAGGCGCCAGAAGAAGACTCAGAGCTGGAGACGGCGCCGCTCGAAACTGCAGCACTCAAATAGGGTCTATTCGACGGCCTTAGGAACGACGAAGAAGCCCTCTTCGGTCTTGGGCGCATTGGCCAGAACTTGGTCTTGGATGCCGCCATCGGTGACAACGTCTTCACGCATCGGGAGCGTTGACGCGACAACGGATGTCATCGGCTCAACACCGTCTACATCAACTTCATTCAGCTGTTCGATCCAACCCATAATACCGCTGAGCTCTCCGGCCAAAGTCTCTAGCTTATCCTCAGGCACAGCGATGCGGCTCAGGCGCGCAACTTTGCGGACATCGTCTTTTGTAACGCTCATAGGTGGCAACTCCGATTGACCGGCGCAGCGATACGCGCGAGTGAGCGCTAAGACAAGCCCATGCCTGAACTCGACCTCCTCGCCCTGCCCTCAACGGGCCCCTTGCTCGGCATTGATCCGGGAACGAAGACGATTGGCGTCGCCGCCAGCGATGGCTTGCGGCTGATCGCTTCCCCGGTTGAGACCATTCCGCGTGGGCGTAAACTCAAACCCTCTTTAGATCGTCTGTTTGCTCTATACGATGATCGGAATTGTGTCGGTTTGGTGCTCGGCCTCCCGCTAAACTTGGATGGCTCATCGGGACCACGTGTCCAAGCCACAAAGGCGCTTGTGTTTAACATATTGCAGTTTCGGGATATTCCGGTCGCGTTCCAAGACGAGAGACTCTCGAGCACGCAAGCTGAACGAGTAATGCTGGATGCGGATATGAGCCGCGCTCGGCGGGCAGAAGTCATCGACGCTTCAGCGGCTGCGATTATCCTGCAAACTGCGATCGACCGATTGGCGAATTCAGGCGTTTAATCGAGGACCGCTTCCAAAAGCGTGCCTAACCGTTTGGCGAATTGCTCGCGGTGAATTTCCTGGCTCCGCGACAAGACTTCAAACTCGCTGCCACGCGACATGGCCACCAACATACGTGCAGCCTCCAATGGACGGCTCGCCCCTAAACGTTCGAGTGGATCAGATAACCAACTCTCAAGCGTCCGCGACCACGCCGCCACGCGCATGCGCATCACCTCATCACGTCCTGCGAACAGCACCATTTCGTATTCAATCGCCTCCAAGCCGGATTGAGCCGGACTGAGCGTGGTCATGCTTCCGAGAAAACGAACAAAGTCTTCGCGCGTTTGAACGGGACGATGCGTGAGTGTTTCGACAAGCGATCTTTGATAGTCATCGATGTACAGCGAAAACGCATCCCGAACGAGATCCTCACGTGTCGCAAAATGATAGGTGGTTGTCCCAGGAGAAACCCCAGCCACCGCTGCAACGGCGCGGTGCGTGACTTTATCGACGCCCTTTCTGGAAATGATATCGAGGGCTGACCGCAAGATACGTTCACGATTCGCGCCGCGTGGGCCTGATTTTCGTGGCGTGTCACTATCGGACATTAAGGCGTGCCTTCTGGTACATATGTTCGATCATTACAAAATCGTATTGAATTCATTTCTCGTTTCATACGAACTCGAGCCTGCTTGGCAAGCATTACCCCTGTTTTCTACTCACGCTGTGAGTGTTGCCTAACATACCATCGCTTGACGCATTCAGCGCCCCGCGTTCAAACGTGCAAATTGAAAGAGGGTAGAGATGACCTGGTACATTGCTGCAATCCTAGTTGGGTACGTCCTTGGCTCCATTCCATTTGGCCTATTGATTACCCGGGTCGCCGGTCTCGGCGATATCCGTCAAATCGGGTCCGGGAACATTGGCGCGACAAACGTTCTTCGCACCGGTCGCAAAGATCTGGCGTTTGGCACGCTATTACTAGACAGCTTCAAAGCTGGTCTTGCCGTATTGCTCATGGCGTCCGTCAGCGGCGACCGAAATGTGGGCTTGATCGCTGGTGCCTTCGCATTTCTCGGTCACTGCTATCCCGTTTGGCTTGGCTTCAAAGGTGGCAAAGGCGTTGCCACTTATGCTGGTTTGCTCGCATTCGCGTCTCCTTTGGCGCTCGCCGTTGGCGCACCGATCTGGCTCGGTCTATTTGCGCTCACGCGAATCTCGTCCTTCGCAGCGTTGACAGCAGCTGCCGTGGTACCCGGTGGGGCCTATTTGCTTGGCGAAACAAAGTTTGCAGCTTTCACACTTTTAGCTTTAAGTGTGCTGGTGTTCTGGACACATCGTGAAAATATCAAACGGCTTTTGGCGGGGACAGAGCCAAAGTTTGGGAGTAAATCCAAATAGCAGATAGTCCGGGGGGACTAAGTCTTTCAGAGAAGCTCAGCTGGCTACAGCTTTCGCGCACGCCGCGGATCGGCCCTGTCACGTTCTTTCAGCTGCTTGCGCGCTTTGGCACCGCCACGGAGGTACTACACGCTTTACCAACGCTCAAAAACGGCCGCGCAAGGCACCAAATTCCAGATCGAGCCAAGATCGAAGTAGAATGGGAGCAAACCGAATCCCTCGGCGCGCGCATCGTATGCGCCATCGAAATGGAGTATCCTAAGCTCCTAAAACAAGCTGCACCGCCGCCCCCTACCCTTACACTATCGGGCACCCCAGACCTGACCCAGCAACGCTGCGTCGCGGTGGTTGGCGCGCGGCAAGCTTCAGCCGCGGGACGAAAACTGGCACGCGATATATCCGCGGATTTATCAAAGGCAGGCTTTGTGATCGCGTCAGGACTTGCGCGCGGCGTGGACGGCGAAGCGCATGCTGCGAGCTTAGACGGCGGCACGGTCGCGGTGCTGGGCGGTGGAATCGATCACATCTACCCGCCACAACATGATCGACTGTACCGCGCCATCCAAGAGACAGGTCTATTGATCAGCGAGAGCCCATTAGGATATCGAGCAACGGCTAAAGATTTCCCAAGACGCAACCGGATCATCACCGGCCTAGCTGAAGGGGTGGTCGTGATCGAAGCGGCCGAGCGATCCGGATCCTTGATATCTGCTCGCACCGCACTCGAACAGAACCGAGAAGTTATGGCTGTTCCCGGCTCACCGCTTGAACCGCGCGCTGCCGGCAATAATCGCTTGCTACGCCAAGGTGCTACGCTCGTTCGAAATGCTGATGACGTGATCGAAGCTTTAGACCTACCGCAAACTCGAGTTGTCCGCGCTCCTGAGCCACTAGGGTATTCGAATATGGAGGAAGCGCCTGATAACATTCCAAAAAGCCAGATCGACGCGGTGAGATCTGTCCTGGGACCGTCGCTGGTCGCGATCGCTGAAATTGCGCGAAGTGCAGGTGTCGGCGCTTCGCGTTGCGCGGCCATTTTGGTCGAGCTGGAACTCTCTGGCTTTGCCGTCACCTATTCGGGCGGCTTGGCTTCTTTAGCGCTATGATCAGAAGCCTTATTGCCACAGCTGACTGTTATTTCACCGGGAACGCGCCGCTGATTACTGGACGCTAGCACTGCCACCCCTTAAGCGATTCTTGAGTTAGAGTTTCGGAGTCGCGCAATGCATAAGTGGACCTTTTTCCTGCTTTTTGCCGCAAGTATCGTGAATACGGGCGGTGCCATTGCGCAAGAAACGACCACCGAAGTCGAGGCCGAGCAGCCGCGAGTTGTCTTGGATGCCGACAATATTTTCGTAAATGAAGACGAAAACTCCGTCATCGCAGAAGGTAATGTTGAGGCGAGCTATGAAGGCCGCGTCTTGCGTGCGGACCGACTAATTTATGATCGCAACACGGACCGGGTGCGCGCAATCGGTAATGTCGTCATCATCGATGATGATGGTTCTGAAAACTATGCCGACGAGATCGAAACAGATAGCGGCCTCTCAGATGGCTACGCGATTGGCTACTCGACCCGTTTGCCTGAGGGCGGTGTCGCAATTGCAGAATCGGCTGTGCGGTCATCTGATGGCTACAATGCGCTCGATAAAATCGTCTACACATCGTGCGAAATTTGCGAAGAAGGTGACACCCCGACTTGGGCGTTGAGGGCGCGGCGAGCCGTACTCAATGAAAACGCGCAGATGATGTCCTATCGCGACGCTGTCGTTGAAATCGCTGGCGTCCCGGTCCTCTACTTGCCCTATTTCGCGCATCCGGACCCAAGTTCAGACCGTCGTTCAGGGCTTCTTTTTCCAGATTTCGGGGTTTCATCAAAACTCGGCGTTTTCTATGAGCAACCATATTATTGGGCCATATCTCCCTCTTCGGACCTCACTATTTCTCCGAGAGTCATGGCAAATGTCGATCCCTTGGTCGAAGCTCAATACCGCAAAAGATTTTGGTCGGGTTCCGTCTCTGCGAATTTCAGTTTCACGCAAGAACAAGAATTCGATTCAGATGGCGAAAAATTTGGCGAAGATGATTTTCGCGGCCATATCTTTGCATCAGGTGGATTCGTCATTCGGCCCGGATGGAATTGGGGGTTCGCGGTCGAACAGGTCAGTGACGATTTGTACACACGGCGCTACGACATCGACGGCGAACAAGACGAACGCGGCCTGTATGCTGGGCAACCTCGCTACTTGCTAAACCAACTCTTTACGCAAGCCCAATCTACGGATTGGTATTTCGATTCAGCGCTCTTAACATTCGAAACCAATCGTGACGGGGACAGCGATGCGCGTTTACCGCGGGCGCTTCCTCTAATGTTTGGCGAACGGATTTTCGAATATGGAGACTTCGGCACACTCGCCGTGTCAGGATCGACTGCAATCTTAGAACGTGAGCTAGGCGTCGACAGTTATCGTGCGTCGGCTGGCGCAGATTGGGGGACAACCAGAGTTCTACCTGGCGGATTGCTCTTAAACCCCTTTGCGGAAAGTCGATTCGACTATTACCAACTCGACAACACACCGAGCGGAGTGTCGAATGTTTCGCGCGGTGTTGCCACATTGGGAACCCGTCTTTCTTATCCCCTTTATCGCCCGGGGAAGAGTGTGGATATTTTGATAGAACCTGAGGCGATGGTTGCGTATGGAACATCGGGAACCAACAATTCAGACATTCCGATTGAAGATAGCCTGTTTTACGAACTGGATGAGACGTCTCTGTTCGAAGCGAACGCAACATCGGGATTTGATACTTATGAGGGTGGTAGCAAGGCCTCAATTGGTGCCTCTGTTTCTGCAAGATGGAAAAATGGGATGAGTATCTCGGCGCTCGGAGGGCGACGTTGGCGCGACACCTCTGACCCAGTCTTTGATATCGGCTCGAACCTTGATGGAACTGTATCTGACTGGGTCGCAGGCGTTTCTGCAGATTTCGGCAATCCGCTAAAAATTGAAACGCGCGTGCGACTCGACGATGACGATTTAGCGCTGAACCGGATCGACGCCAGGATTTCCACTAACGTTTGGCGCTTGCGAGCAAATGCGCGCTATTACAGCATTAGCGGCGATGTGACGAATTCTGGTTTCAGTGATGAAGGGGTCGTCTTGGCGACTGACTTCAAGATCACCGACAATTATTATCTATTATACAGCCTTGATCGCGACATTTCTGGGCGCGCCAATGCGTTCCGGCGCACCAGTGACCCGGCAGATATAAGACAAACAATAGGCGTGGCCTACGAGGACGATTGCTCTCGTTTTGAAATGTATTTTGAAAGATCGGAAGCGATAGATCGAACACTAGGGCCTGAAGACTCTATCAAGTTTAGGTTCGCTCTAAAAACCTTGGGTGATTTCGGCTCCGCCAACGTCGACTGATGTTTCACCGCAGTCTCGACACATTACAGCCACGTGCGTTGCGCATTGTTCAGCACTCGTTATATTTCGCCGAGTAAGTTGCGGTGAAGAGATTCCGCAGGAGATAGAGTATGTTTCGATCAGTCGCGCTCGCGTCGCTTATGGCGATTTCTGGTGTCATCACGGCATCAGCTCAAGAAGCAGTCCCTGCGGTCCCCGCAGCGCCAGAAATTCTGCAAATCGAAGGGATCGTGGCCGTCGTAAATGATGACCCAATTTCCTTTACTGATGTCCGTCAACGCGCCCGTTTGCTTTTGCTGAGCTTGGGCGGTCAACAGCCGACCCCTGAGCAAGTGCAACAGATCACAACGCAAGCGCTCGAGCAGCTGATTGATGAAAAACTGCAACTTCAGGAAGCTTCTGAATACGAAGTTGAAGTGTCTGACACCGATATTGCCAGCTCTATTGAGCGTCTCGCGCAGCAATCGGGCATTTCGAGAGACGCCCTTCTGGAAAGTTTGATTCAATCAGGTGTAAATCCAGCGAGTTTAGAAGAACAAACGCGGGCAGACATTGCCTGGCGCCGCATTATGGGCGGTCTTTATGGGTCGCGGATTCGAATTTCCGACAACCAGATTACGGAACAAATCAAGCGCTTGAAGACCGACGCCCAGAAAGAGCAATATCTGGCATCGGAAATCTTCCTCTATGCACCGCTCGAAGAAGACAAGGCTCAAGCCCTAACGGCGGCGAGCTCAATCTTGGACCAATTACGCGCTGGCGCACCGTTTGAAGTCGCTGCACAACGCTTCTCATCTGCCCCAACTGCGGCGACAGGCGGTGACATGGGCTGGATCGTTCTGGAAAGCATGGACGAGACAAGACGCGCGGCCCTGCAAGCGATGACCGACCCAGGCTTAACCGACCCTATCACCGTGGATGATGGCGTTTATATTATGAACGTGCGCAGCAAGCGAGATCCTTCGGATGCAACAACCGTCGTTGACGTCACCCGCGTCACCGTTGCTGACGGGTCTGAAGCGAGCTTACAGAGCGCGATCTCCGAAATATCTGCCTGCGATGAGATAGAGGCGGCTGTCGAAGCCGATGAAAACCTGCGTTCGGTGGAACTTGCCGACCTTGATGTCGAAGACTTAGGACCTGAGGGCCGTTCGATGGTTCTGGGGACAGATATTGGCTCGCCGACTGAAATATTTGCACAATCTGGCACGCTTGCCGCAATGTTTGTTTGCGATCGACGCGACAATGTTGAAGCGGTTCCAAACCGTGATCAGGTCGAAGATCGGTTGTACAGCCAGCAACTCGGCATGATTTCCGAACGGAGTCTTCGAAATCTCCGTCGGGAAGCGACGATCATCCGCCGCCAGTAAATCAATTGCCATTCGCCGCACCGCCGCTCGCAGTTACGATGGGAGACCCGGCAGGGTGCGGCCCACAGATCTCAATTGAAACTTGGACGAAGCGAAATCAACTCGATCTGCCGCCGTTTTTCGTCATTGGTGACCCGCGGCTTTATGCCAAACACGTTCCGATCCAGACGCTAAACTCCGCGCGCGAAGCGATCGAGGTCTTCGAAAACGCCCTGCCTGTGCTTCCAATGGATTTTGAGGGCGCAGATGAAATCATCCCAGGTCAACCCAACTCCATCCTCGCTCCCGCGATCATAGAGAGCATCTCACATGCAACTGCGCTTTGCCTGGATGGGACGGCTGCCGGGATCGTGACCAACCCAATTTCAAAAGCCGTGTTGTATGAGGCAGGATTCAAATTCCCAGGTCACACAGAATTTATTGCAGACCTATGCGCCGCAGAAAACGTAGTCCCTAAGCCGATAATGATGCTTGTAGGCGGTGGATTACGCGTTGCACTCGCAACCATCCATGTTCCCTTGATGAAGGTCTCGGAATATTTGACACCCGCCGCACTCTCAGAAGTGGCTCAGATTACGCATAATACTCTGATCAGAGATTTTGGAATCACACAGCCTAAATTAGCGTTTACCGGTCTAAATCCGCACGCGGGTGAAGATGGCAATATCGGAACCGAGGAACGCGACATCATAAATCCCGTCGCCGCCGCGTTACGCCAAACGGGGGTCGAGATCTCCGACGCCCGCCCGGCAGACACTGTGTTCCACGAGGCCTTATCTGGCGCCTACGATGCTGTGATCGCCATGACCCATGATCAAGGCCTGATACCGGTTAAAACGCTGGATATTTGGGGCGGTGTGAATACCACGCTCGGACTGCCCATTATTCGAACCAGCCCAGACCATGGCACGGCCTATGATGCCGCTGCAGCAGGTACTTGCCGGCCAGATAGCTTGATCGCAGCGCTCAAGCTTGCAAATGAGCTGGCCAAAAATCGCGCGCAAGCCAATGACTGAGCGGCCAGACCTCACCCAAGGCAGAGCACGCAAAGCGCTGGGTCAGCATTTCCTGTTTGATCCGGATATCCTCAGGCGGACTGCGCTTGCGGCAGGTCCGGTGAAAGATCGCGACGTGATTGAAGTCGGTCCTGGGCCGGGTGGTTTGACCAAAGCCATACTGGATGCAGGTGCACGCACGCTTACTTGTATTGAGGCAGACCCACGTTTTGCAAGTGCGCTCTCCGATTGGCCTGAAGCTGCTTCTGGACGTCTGCAGGTTCATCAGAATGACGCACGCAAGGTCGACTGGGCGCAATTGGAACATGTTGCAGCCGCTAATCAGCCGGTAATGATTATCGCCAACCTACCCTACAATGTCGGAACACCCTTGTTGGTAAATTGGCTTAAAGCCGACGCATGGCGCGGTGAAATGGCTTTGATGTTTCAAAAGGAAGTCGCTGAGCGCGTTTGCGCCAGACCGAGAGAACGCCATTATGGACGCCTGGCTGTATTGACGGCCGCCGTTTGCGATGCCGCGCTATCTTTTACGCTTCCCCCAGGCGCGTTTAAACCGCCGCCAAAAGTCGATAGCGCCGTGGCGATTTTCAAACCGCTATCGCCCGAAAAACGGTTTGAGAATGTCGGGAATTTGGAGAAAGTCGCAGCAGCAGCTTTTGGACAAAGACGAAAGATGCTTCGAGCTTCGCTAAAATCTCTCGCAAAAACAGTGAACCTAGAACCTGTTAAATGGCTAGAATCCTGTGAGATAGATCCAACAGCTCGTGCTGAAACTCTGACACAAGCAGAATTCAGAGCCTTAGCGCGAGGGTTTGGAGAGGCTCAAAATGCGCATAAAACTTGAAAAGGGCGATATGCTCTTGGAACTCGATCCCGCCGCAGGTGGGGCCGTTAGCGCCCTGAAACATAGAGATCTAAATGTCTTGCGCGCAGCTCCAGATCGATGCGGACCAGCGTTTGAGCCTCTGCAATACGCTGCGTTTCCAATGGTGCCCTTCGTCGGGCGCATTCATAACGGACTTTTCCGTGCACAAGAACAATCCGTTCAACTCCACCCAAACCTTCCACCCGAACCCCACGCGATTCATGGATATGGTTGGAAGACGGCGTGGTTGGTTGAGGTGCAAACTTCAGAGGCGGTCACCCTCCTCCACCGGCACGAGGCCGATGCCTGGCCATGGGATTATGAAGCGCGCCAAACATTTAGAGTTGAGGGCAGTTATCTGTTGGTCGATCTATCCGTTACGAATCTTGGCGCGACACCGATGCCGGCAGGATTGGGTTGGCACCCTTACTTTTATCGCGCCGAGGCGTCGATCGCTTTGCCAACGACTCACGTTTGGCATCCGGATGACGTATCTGGCGACAACACTCCGCATGAAATCCCATCCGAAGCCGATCTAACGATTGCTGCCCCGGTAGAGGATCTAAAACTGGACACAACGTTCAGTGTGGCCTCACCTGAGATTAAATTGGAATGGCCCACGCATGCGGTGACCCTTAGGTCTGACCCAATTTTCTCGCACGCAACGATATATGTCCCACCCAGAGAAGACTTCTTTTGCGCAGAACCCATTACCCACGCTCCGAATTCTGTGAACGGAACGCTTTCGCCTGATATTACGGGTCAGAAATGGCTCGAGCCCGGACAGAAGCTGTCTGGGTCTATTCGGCTAGAGATCGACCACTAAAGCTCGCCGAGCAGGCGTCTGACATGGTCTTCCAGCTTGTGTTCACGCAGGCGTTTGGTGCGCTCCACCAGCAGAATACGGCGAAGCTTCTCATACGCCTCTTCCAGATCATCATTGACGATGCAGTAATCGTAGCGCCGCCAGTGAAGAATTTCTGCCTGTGCGTCACGCATTCTCCGGGCAACCATCTCTGGTGTCGAACCTTGTCGAGCTGACAAACGCTCTTCGAGCGCCTCAATGCTTGGGGGCAATACGAAGACCGAAACACAATCATTCGGCATTTGATCGTGGAGCGCATCTGCTCCTTGCCAATCAACATCAAATAATACGTCATTTCCGGCTTCTAATTGCGCAACAGTATCGGCACGCGGCGTTCCATAATAACGGTCAAAGACTTTCGCCCATTCGAGGAACTCACGCCCGGCAATCATTTTGCGAAACTCAGGTTCACCCCGAAAGTGGTAGTCGATTCCGTCGTTTTCGTTGGGACGTGGTTCGCGGGTTGTCGCGGAGACTGAAAGAACGACGTCTTCGAATTCTTTCATGAGCTTACGAGCCAGCGTCGTCTTTCCTGCCCCAGATGGGCTGGAAATCACGAGCATCAGGCCGCGGCGCGTTTCGTGGTCTGCATCATTCGACATTCGCCGCTTGCTCCTTGAACTGATCGATTACACTTTTGAGGGCCAACCCATCATTCGTCAAATCGAGTGAGGCTGATTTTGAGCACAGAGTATTCGCTTCGCGATTGAGCTCTTGTGCCAGGAATCCGAGGTCGCGGCCAACGGCGCTCGTCCCAGAGATCAGGTCGGTGCCGCGTTCAATATGAGCGGCCAGGCGATCCAACTCTTCAGTGACATCCGCTTTCGCTGCGAGTACGGCTATTTCGGTAACCAAACGTTCGTCCGAAACCGCGCCTTCTGTATCAAATTCTGCGATTCGCTGGCGATACTTATCGCCAATCGCGAGCTTTTGCGCTTCGGCGTGTTGCAGAGCATTCGTCTGCAATCTTCGCATTTCGGACAAATGTCCGAGAAGCATTGCGTGAAGGTCTTTCCCTTCTTGCAAGCGCGACTCAGCGAGGCTGGAAATCGCGGCTTGTGCTGCCGTGATAAGGGTTTCAGCCACGCCGTCCGTTTCGGCGAGGTCGCGCATGGACGTAGACTGAGCCTCCACAACGCCCTTAATCCCCATAAGCGTTGCCAGGGCTGGCCCCGTCGCAAGCGTTCCGTCGCTGGCTTCGTACGCTTTTACGAGCGTCTCCAAGACGGATTGATTTACAGACACGCTCTCAGAACTCGTCAGCTCAATGCGGAGCGCGACCTGCACGCTGCCTCGGACGAATGTATCACTTACGGCCTTTCGAATGGCGCGCTCAACGGTTTCCAGCCCGGAGGGCATGTTGACCCGAACATCAAGGCCTTTGCCATTGACGCTTCGGGCTTCGCAGCTCCAGCTCCCCCATTCGGCTTCACCGCTCTTGCGTGCGAAACCCGTCATCCCAGAAAATGTCATTAATTCTCCCGCTCACGGGTAATCTCGCCGCGCTCATAGCGCCGATACGCCGCTACATTTTTCTGGTGCTCGGCATACGTCTCTGCGAACAGATGTCCACCCTTCCCGTCAGCAACGAAGAAGACATAATCAGTTCTAGGCGGATCGAGGACGGCCGCAATCGCATCGCGGCCCGGATTGCAGATTGGTGTCTTCGGCAAGCCATCGATCTGATAGGTGTTCCAATCCGTCTTGCGATCAATTTCTGATCGATACAGCGTGCGGCGTTGGCCTTGGCGATTATACAAAGGTTCGCCCTGCGAGACGCCATAGATAATCGTAGGATCGCTCTCCAGGCGCATGCCCTTCTTCAAGCGGCCGACGAACAGTCCAGCCACGAGCGGCCGCTCATCCGCGCTCGCTGTCTCTTTCTCGACGACTGAGGCCAAAATGACAGCCTCTTGAGGGGTAGAGATGGGTAAGTCGGCCTGTCGTGTGTCCCAGATCGCTGCGAGCAGGTCGTCCTGCGCAGTCTCCATGCGTTCGAGGAACTGTGTACGGGTCGTCCCAGCTCCGAAGGCGTAGGTATCTGGTAAAAGGACGCCTTCATCAAAGGTTCGCTCAGGCATATCGCCTGTCAGATCCGTTGCGGCCTCAACCCGGCGCAGGACTTGCGCCGTCGTGAACCCTTCAGGGATGGTCAGGCGATACTCTATCACCTTGCCTTCAACGAACTGGTCCAGGATATCCGCGACACTGGCGCGCCCGGGAACAACGTACGAGCCCGCTTTGATGTCGCTTTCGATATCGTCGAGCCGGGCTTGTATACGCAGGACACGTTTATCACTCACCAGCCCGAGCGATTCCAGACGGTTGGCGACGCTCGCCAACCCTTCTCCGCGCTCAATCGTGAATTCGGTTTCTTGCCCCAAGGGTCCAGGCTTGGCGACCTCACCGGACAACCAGAACCAGCCATAACCAAGCGCGACGCCTGCCAAGATGGCGACGACGAGAATGAGAGCAAAAACTGCTTTTAAGAAACGCATACGCAAACAGACCTTCTTACACGCACGGGCCCCAGCGCTACTTTGGTCGCTTTAGTCGCGCGACTAGTCAACCTGCTTCAAAATTAAGGATGCGTTGGTTCCGCCAAACCCAAATGAATTGGTCATCGCGGCCCGCACGGTTCCTTTTTTCGCTTTATGCGGAATTAGGTCGATTTCGGTCTCAACGCTAGGATTATCGAGATTGAGCGTCGGTGGCATAACTTGATCACGAATGGCCAAGGCGCAGAATGCGGTCTCGATCGCGCCTGCAGCACCGAGCAAGTGACCAACGGCTGACTTTGTCGCCGACAGAGACAAGTTTTTCGAATGATCGCCGAATAGGCGCTCAACCGCGCCGACTTCGCCTTCGTCACCGCGCGGCGTGGATGTGCCGTGGGCGTTGACATAGTCGATCTGGTCCAGCGTCACCCCGAGATTGCGCTCAGCGTGTCCTGCAGCCATTTTCATCGCACGATATCCACCTTCAGCGCCCTCTGCAGGTGCCGTGATGTGGTGCGCATCGCCAGTAAGGCCGTAACCAGCAACTTCGGCATATATCTTAGCGCCGCGGGCTTTAGCGTGCTCATACTCTTCGAGGACGAGAATCGCTGCGCCCTCGCCCATAACAAAGCCGTCACGGCCTTCATCATAGGGGCGTGATGCACGCTTAGGTTCGTCATTGTATTTGGTCGACATCGCTTTCGCCGAGCAAAAGCCCGCAATTGCGAGTTCGCAAATCACGGCTTCAGAACCACCTGCGACCATGACATCGGCATCACCATATTGGATCAGCCGCGCAGAATCACCGATCGCGTGGGCGCCTGTTGCACATGCGGTCACCACAGAGTGGTTTGGACCTTTGAACCCATGCTTGATCGACACTTGCCCTGAGGCCAGATTGATCAATGCGGAAGGAATGAAGAAGGGGCTCACTTTTCGCGGCCCGTTCTCGTAGAGATTGATTGAAGAGTTATAGATGCTCTGAAGGCCACCAATGCCCGATCCGATTAGAACGCCTGTGCGCTCTTTATCTTCATCAGACTCGGCAACCCAGCCAGAATCCACAACCGCTTCTTCTGCTGCGCCAATCGCATAGAGAATAAACTCATCGATTCGACGTCGCTCTTTCGCGCTTGCCACCGTATCGGGGTCAAACGCGTGCGGATCGTCTTCAGACCCACCGCCGCGGCCATCTTTGTACGGAACTTGGAAGCCAATCTTACAGGCAGTATTGGCCGGATCGAACGTGTCGATCGGACCTGCCCCAGATTCTCCAGCTATTAAACGCTCCCATGTCGCCTCTCGATTCGCAGCGAGGGGTGAAATGATTCCAATTCCGGTGATGACTACACGGCGCATATATCAACCTCTAGCTGACGTGGGCGTTGATATGAGAAACCGCATCACCAACGGAGCGGATGTTTTCCTGAACATCGTCAGGAATCTCAATATTAAACTCTTCTTCAAAAGCCATGACCAACTCGACCAGGTCGAGTGAGTCTGCACCGAGGTCATCGATGAAGCTCGCGCTTTCAACGACTTTGTCGCCCTCTACGTCGAGATTTTCGACAACAATTTTTTTAACACGCTCAAGAACGTCAGACATGGATACCTCTCTGATATTGTCTGATGGATAGGCTTCTACGGGCCATGGTGTTGCGGTTAGCACACACTTTGCGACAACGCCAAGCCCCGTAAACTGCGGAATGTGTGATGATCAGGGGATTTCCCTAGATCATCGCCATCCCACCATTCACATGTAGGGTTTGTCCCGTCACATATGAAGCTTCGTCGGACGCAAGGTACACAGCAGCTGCTGAAATATCTTTTCCTTGGCCCAACCGACCTGACGGAATTTGTCCCAATAATAGCTCTTTCTGAGCGTCTGGAAGGCCGTCCGTCATTGGTGATTCGATAAAACCGGGGGCAATTGTATTTGCCGTAATCCCACGGCTGGCGACTTCTTGCGCCAGAGATTTGGTAAACCCGATCATACCCGCTTTTGAGGCGCAATAATTGGACTGACCTGGGTTTCCTGTGACCCCAACAATAGACGCGATT
Organism: Henriciella sp.; assembly: GCA_039970335.1. GTDB lineage: Bacteria > Pseudomonadota > Alphaproteobacteria > Caulobacterales > Hyphomonadaceae > Henriciella. Next base: position 125,695 of record JBDVMC010000016.1, read on the forward strand.
CCGATAATTCGGCCGCCGCGCGCTTTCATCATAGGACGAACTGCTTTTCGGCAGAGTCGGAAGTAACTTTCCAAGTTCACGCGGATAATGTCTTGAAAATCCTCATCTTTCATCTGCATGAGGAGTTTATCGCGGGTGACACCAGCATTTGCCACCATAATGTCCATTTTGCCCGCTGCTTCGATGGTTTGTCCCACCAAGGCATCGGCCTGATCTGGATCAGACAGGTCGCAGGGAAGAATATGGGTTCGCCCGCCAAGTTCGCTGGCGAGAGCCTCTAATTTCTCGACACGGCGTCCTGAGAGACCGATCTCAGCCCCCGCTGCATGCAGGGTCCGGGCGATCGATTCGCCAATTCCGCCGGTTGCTCCGGTCACCAATGCGGTTTTTCCGCTTAGATCAAACATCTAACCTCTCCTGCTTTTTCTTATCCATTCAGCCGTTCTGCGACGGCCTCAATCTCTTCTGGTGTGCCCATGGTCATGCCCTCAAGGGCCCGCACCGTTCGCCGGTTCATGACACTCAAAACTTTCCCCGCGCCCGCCTCAACGGTCAGCTCGACACCTTCAGCGGCCATATATTGGACGGACTCGGTCCAACGCACCTGCCCCGTAACCTGCTCAATCAGCTGCGATCGAATCGCCTCAGGGTCGTTTCCAGCTTGCGCCGTGACGTTTGCGACAAGCGTTGCGGCCGGGGCGACTATTTCGATGTCTCCAAGCGCTTGCGCCATCGCATCCGCAGCCGGTTGCATCAAAGAACAATGAAACGGCGCAGAAACCGGCAGCAAGACAGCCTTTTTGACGCCCGCCTCTTTCGCTCCAGAGATCGCTAACTCCACAGCGGCCTTCGCCCCTGAAATAACGATCTGACCCGGCGCGTTATCGTTCGCAATCTCACAAGGGCCCTCTGAAGCGCCAGCAGCGCATAGAGCGGCGGCTTGCTCCGGGCTCGCGCCCAAGAGCGCTGCCATGGCGCCCTGGCCGGCCGGCACAGCATCCTGCATCGCATTGCCGCGTATCCGGAGCACTTTCGCACAATCGCCCACTGAAAGCGCGCGCGCAGATGCCAAAGCGGAATATTCTCCAAGTGAGTGACCAGCGATGAAGGCGGCTTTGTCAGCGCCTATGCCATGCTTTTCTTCCAATGCCCGCATCGCCGCGACGCTGACCGCCATCAAAGCGGGTTGAGTGTTGGCCGTCAGCTTAAGATCGTCTTCTGAACCACTCCAGATCAATCCAGACAAGTCTTGCCCGAGTGCATCATCTACTTCTTGGAAAACCGCTTTCGCAGCGGGTGAGGCCTCGGCGAGATCCCTGCCCATTCCGATGAACTGACTACCCTGACCGGGGAAGATAAACGCAAACTTGGTCATGTGCGCTCCTATACTCGAATTTTCGCCCGCTTAAGACGCTCTGCCAGCATGCGCAAGTATCGGGTGGCGAGGGATTTCGTTTGAACCTAGGCAAAAAGCCAGCTTAGAGGTGCGATATGACCAACCAACAGACAAAAGCCGAAACCTTCCACGACCTGCATAAGACAGGTTGTTTCATTATCCCCAATCCGTGGGATGCGGGGTCAGCCAAACTTCTCACCGGGATGGGGTTTCAAGCGTTAGCGAGCACAAGTTCGGGATTTGCTCGATCCACTGGCGTCGAAGATTATGAGCTTTCGCGCGAACTGGTGATCAATCATGTCCGCGACCTGTGCGCCGCAACCGATTTGCCCGTATCTGCGGACCTAGAAAGCGGGTTCGGGCACGAGCCAGCTGATTGCCACGACACGATCCTGCTCGGCGCCGAAGCAGGCTTGGTCGGTGGCTCAATCGAAGACTATGACGGCACACCCGGCGGGCAATATCCGATCCAACAGGCAAAAGACCGGATCGTCGCCGCTGTAGAGGCCGCCGCATCTCTGCCATACAAGTTCACGCTGACCGCGAGAGCCGAGAACCATTTTACCGGAAACGGAGATCTGGCCGACACGATTAGTCGATTGCAAGCTTACCAGGACGCTGGAGCTGATGTGCTATACGCGCCGGGCTTAAAATCGCTGGACGACATCAGAAGCGTTCTTGCCTCTGTCGATCGCCCGATCAACGTGTTGATGGGGCCAAAAGACGGGCTCGTTCCGATCGCGGATCTTGCTGCGCTTGGGGTGCGCCGAATAAGCGTTGGCGGCGTGTTTGCGAACATTGCGATGGATGCCGTGGTCAAAGCCGGACGCGAGCTTTTGATCTCTGGAACGTTTGGATTTTTGGACGGGGTCACGCCTGGCTCAGAAATCACGCGGCTCCTATTCGGCAAATAGGAACGTTTCTGGGCCTATGCCGTGCAAATCCAGGGTTGATTTTTTGCCCTGTCTGCGCTTTACGACGCGCTTCGCAAGGTTTGCGGTCCTCAAACCCGGAATAAGCCGGATCCGAGGGGCCATCGTGGAAGGGTTTTCCCACCAGTCCGCGCCGCAAGCTAAACTTTAGGGAAAGACAATATGGCATTATATGAGCACGTCCTCATCGCGAGGCCGGACATCTCACCTGCGCAAGTCGAAGGTTTGATGGAAGAGCTGTCGACCTTCCTCGACAAGCAAGGCGCGAAAGTCGCTAAGTCCGAATATTGGGGACTTCGCAATCTTTCATACCCAATCAACAAGCAGCGTAAGGGTCACTACACCCTGTTCAATATCGATGGACCCGCATCAGCGATCCACGAATTGGAGCGTCAGCATCGGATTTCCGACGACATCATGCGCTACATGACCATCAAAGTTGAAGAGCTCGACGAGAATCCTTCACCGATGATGAGCCGCAAAAACCGTCGCGACGACTAGAAGAAGGAACACATATCATGGCTTCTAGAAACACTACGGGCATGAACATCACCAACATCCCGGCACGCCGCTCGTTCGGTCGCCGTCGTAAGGTTGATCCGTTTTCCGGCGCGAAAGCCCCGGCAATCGATTATAAAGACGTGAAGATGCTACAGCGCTACATTTCTGAGAAAGGCAAAATCGTGCCGTCTCGGATTACCGCTGTGAACTTCAAGAACCAGCGTAAACTGGCCAAAGCGATCAAGCGTGCTCGCATGCTCGCGCTTCTGCCGTTCACCGTGAAGTAAGGGAGACTGAACAATGCAAGTAATTCTCCTCGAACGCGTAGAAAACCTTGGCGGCCTCGGCGACGAAGTCAGCGTTAAGAACGGTTTTGCACGCAACTTCCTTTTGCCGAAAGGCAAAGCGTTGATCGCAAACAACCAGAACCGTGCTCGCTTTGAAGCGGAACGTGATGCGCTTGAAAAGCGTAACGCTGATGCACGGGATGCAGCAAACAATGCAGGGTCCAGCCTCGACGGCCAGACCTTCATTCTGATCCGTCAGTCTGGTGCAACAGGCCAACTTTATGGTTCTGTCGCAGCACGCGATATCGTCGAAGCAGCTGGTGAAGCTGGCCACGCGCTGAAGCGTGAGCAGGTTCGCCTAAACGCGCCGATAAAGTCGCTTGGTCTGCACGAAGTTAGCATTCGCCTCCACGCTGAAGTCGGCGTAACAGTCTCGGTCAACGTTGCCCGCTCTGAAGACGAAGCAGAACGCCAGGCCGCCGGTGAGAACATCATCGAGAGCCTGCAAGCTGAGCAGATTGAAGCCGCGACTGAGCAAGCCTCAGAAATGGCTGAAGCCGCTGCTGAACTCGACACCGCACCTGAGGGTGACGAGTAGATCTCTATTGATCGCTACCAAATAGAAAAGCCGCCCGTCATTGGGCGGCTTTTTTGTATCCTAAACGTTGAATAGGTTACTGAGTGATACGAAGGGCGTTCACTTGAGACGCGATCGACTGGAACGTCGATGTCAGATCTAAACCCTCGACGTGATAATAGTAGTCGGTGCTGGTCGCACACTCTTCCAAAATTCTATCCGCGAGCGAGTTGGCACTAATCTGAAACCCAATTGTGAAGACCAAGATGTCTTCATCCTTTGCGGCATTACAGGCCTTCTTGAAACGTCCAACGGCGCTATCATTAGAGGCCGACGTTGTTGCGCTGCCACGTGTACGGGTGGTTTGCATGTTAGAACGGTTCCCCTGATTGCTGATCGCGCTGACATGCGGCGCACGATTATCTGGGCGATTGGTGTGGACGTTTCCAAGCGAGATGTCCTCAGGGCGGTTCTGAGCCGTAATGTTACCGTCCGTCATTACAATCATGACTTTCTTCGATTCCTCCTCAGAGAAATCGAGAGGGCGTTCACTAAAGTCGCCGCCAACCTCTCCGCGGAATTCTGGGGAAAGAAACTTAAGCCCCCACAAAGCGCCGATATCCATGCCAGTCCCATCTGACAGGACCATGCCGTTCAAATGGGCTTTCAATGCCGTTGCATCGTTGGAGTTCAAGTATACCGCGCTCGCATCCTCTGGGCACCAAGGGTGATTGTTCCACCAACGCCAAAAGTCGGGCACTTGAGCCCGGCTGAACGATGGCAGCATCTCAGTATCATAGTCATCCTGTATTGCTTCAACGCAGGCATTCCCGAATGAGAACCGGAACGCCCCTGTTTCAACTGCTGTTCCGATATCATAGTCATCTTCGTCTGGATCAATGATCGTTCCAGGCGCCGTCGCTTGGACAGCAAATTTGTTGAACAAACTGTTCCCAATGTTCACGGTGCCGCCGAAAGGTACGACGCTGATGGATGTCGCGTCCTCGGTAGAAGGCGTAAGCATTATGTCGACAAACTCAGTCGACGCTTCTTTCAGGCTGGTCAGACGGTTCCCCCGCATCGAGGAAGAGATATCCAGAACCATAGAAATTTCAATATTCGGAATCGATTGTATCGCCGCTGACGTCACCTCAATCGTGACCTCGTCTTCCCCAAACATATCCATCACGACAGTTTGAACCGTCAGGGACGCAGTTGCATGAACGTCCCGGGAGTTCAAAGCGATCACTGACGTCACGTTGACGGACAAATCTTCAGGCGAATAGCCAAATTGGCCAATCTGCGAGCTCATCCATTCTTGGATCACATCATTCGGATCGTCAGTCGACGACAGGTTTGTTGCGGCCAGAACGGCTTGATCCAATAGCGCACTGGTTTGGATTTTCGCGGACTGAATTCTAGACAGATCGATGGCTGACCCAACCACCGCAAATATTGGGAAAAGCGACAGCGCAAAGATCATGGCAACATTGCCACGTCTCGCTCTAAGGAGCTTTAGGGTCCACCATTTCGTCCAACGCATAAGCGACGTGTAGTGGAGATAAAATAATTACTACTTTAGGTGGCACGATTCATTTTCGATCAAAATTGAAACAAATCGAACGCATTAATGATCCGCGATATCCGGTTAACCTGCGTGAGCTTCATAGCGGAATTCCATCATCCGGGTCAGCAGCGGACTTTCGAAATTGCCCGGAACTGGTTTTTGGCCGATCAGCCAGGCATAGACTTCCCAATCCGGCGTTGCGAGCAAACGCTCAAACTCGGATAGATCGTCCTCGCTGAGACCTGCAACATAGGCATCAGCGAAAGATCCCATTAGAAGATCCATTTCCCGAAATCCGCGGCGCCATGCGCGAAATTTCAACTTCCGGCGGCGTGCATCCATAATGTCCTGGCTCATGCGAAAGGCTCCTGTGTCCAATCTATCTAGGGCAGTCATATGGGTCTGCACAGGGTTATCCTGTCGCGCTTAGCACAGGTGACTTGAAAGCAGCGCACGGATCGTCGCATAACGTGGCATGCGCGACGAACGTCTCTTTCCTTTGTTTCAGCCCCTCGATGCCCTGCCCGGGATCGGACCGAAACTAAAACCCGTGCTTGAACGCTTAGTCGGCGGCGAAACCATATGGGACTTATTGTTGCATATGCCTGAACGGTGGCTCGACCGACGCCCCCGAGACAGTTTTGACGACATTATCCCTGACGAAATCGCGACCGTTCGCGGAGAAGTACATGCCGTCAAAGCGCCCTACAATGAGCGCGCTCCAACCCGTATTCAATTGTTCGACGGATCTGGATTTCTAACACTCACCTATTTTCGCGCCGATGGGCGTTGGCTTCAGAGTCAGTTTCCGGTGGGCAAGGAGCGCATTGTATCCGGCAAGGTCACGGAATGGCAGGGCGAACGCCAGATGAGCCACCCTGACTTTGTATTAGACCCGGCTAAGGGAGAGTTCCCACCGCCAGTTGAACCGATCTACCCGCTCACAGCCGGCCTGACGAATAAGCGCGTCCACGCGACCACCAAAGCGGCGGTGGAATTTCTCGACGCCGCCTGGCCGGAATGGGTTGATCCGCATCTTCTCAAACAACAGACTTGGCCAGCCTTCAAAGAGGCCATGGCGTGGGTTCACATACCGGAAGCTTATGACGAGGCGAAAATCTACGCAGCTCGAAAGCGACTTGCCTATGATGAAGCCCTCGCACGAGAATTGAGTTTTGCGCGGGCTCGTACAACACGGCGGTCGGTTGAGTCGAATGCTGTTCCTGCACAGAGCGCGGCGCTAAACCGGCTCGTAAAAACGTTACCCTATTCGCCAACCGACGCTCAAATTCGTGCCACAAAAGAAATCATGGACGATGTTGGCGAACCACATCCGATGCGGCGCATGCTGCAGGGGGATGTTGGCGCCGGTAAAACACTCGTCGGCGCTTTTGCTGCGGTACAGGCCGCTGAAGGAGGGTTTCAAACGGCCTTTATGGCGCCAACCGAAGTTCTCGCTCGCCAGCAATACGATACGCTCGATAAACTGCTCTCTCCCCTTGGGTATACTGTCGCCGTCCTGACCGGGCGCGATAAAGGCAAAGCCCGCGAAGCAACCCTGATGGGGCTTGGCGATGGCTCCATCCAAATCGTCGCGGGAACACATGCCCTGTTTCAAGAAGGCGTAAATTTCAGACGGCTAGCAATGGTCATCGTCGACGAGCAGCATCGCTTTGGAGTCGCCGACCGAATGAAGCTGATGAGCAAGGGCAAGGCACCTCATATGCTGGTGATGTCCGCAACACCGATCCCGCGAACGCTCGCTCAAACCGTTCATGGCGATCTCGACATATCCATCCTAGACGAAAAACCGGCGGGCCGGCAGCCGGTTGAAACGCGAGCGATTTCTGACACCCGAACGGAAGATATTATTGGCGCGGTTGGGCGCGCCGTTCAACGTGGAGAACGCGCGTTCTGGGTTTGCCCGCGGGTTGATACGGACGATGAAGATGGTAGCTCAGCTGTAGCGCGCGCCGCGATGCTGAGAGACGCGCTACAGACAAAGATCGGTCTTGTTCACGGGCGCATGAAAGGCGAAGAGAAAGACGCCGCCCTCGAAGCGTTCCGAACGGGCAAAACTCAAATCTTGGTCGCGACCACTGTCATTGAAGTCGGCGTCGATGTTCCGGAAGCCACAATAATGGTGATTGAACGAGCAGAAGGTTTCGGCCTGGCGCAGCTCCACCAATTACGCGGACGAGTCGGACGGGGAACCAAGGAGAGCTTTTGTATTCTTCTCTTCCGATCCCCACTGACTGAAATGGCGCGTGAGCGATTGGATACCTTACGACGAACCGAAGATGGTTTTGAAATCGCGGAGGCGGACTTCAAATTGAGAGGTCCAGGCGACCTTCTGGGAAAGGCACAGTCTGGTCTGATCGACTATCGGTTGATCAATTTGCCGGAAGACGCAGATCTGATTGATATCGCTCGCAAGGATGCGGAAATGGCGATCGAAACAGCCGCCGAAATTCCACCAATCCGCGCGGAGGGGTTAAGCTTGCTCAGTCAGTTGCTCAGTCCGGATCTCAGGTTCAGTGACTAGCTTTCTTTCCTCGGGCACCAGATAATCCGGGACGACCAAACCGGCCGTGAGGATCATCTTAGCCCCCTCTTCCACCGACATTTCGAGCGAGATCGTTTCAGTCTCTTCGAGATAAATCAGAAATCCGGATGTAGGATTTGGTGAGGTTGGGACAAATACACCAATTTTCTTGGTCCCCAGCTTCGCGCCGATCTCACCCTTGGCATGCGATGAAACAAATCCAATGCACCAAGAATCTTTCTTCGGGTACTCAATCAAAACACAACGATCGAAGCTCGCTTGTTGATTATTTGCGAGCACTTCGGTGAGTTGTTTGATCGCCGCATAGACATTTTTTACGATTGGAATTCGGCTGAAAATTCGATCTGTGGCTGCGAGCAAGGAGCGCCCGACCAAGTTCGCGGTCACCGCGCCAAGGACTGTCAAAGCAACGATGAGCACCAACACGCCAAAACCAGGAATGGCGTAATTCGTATACGTCTCTGGCTGCAATAATGGTGGGAGAAGTGGTTTTACGCGATCATCAATAAAGGTGATCAAGAACTGCAGAATAAAGTACGTCGCCGCGAGCGGCGCCGCGATGACCATACCCGCAAAAAACCGACCTCGCAGCCATGCAAACAAACCTAATGGCTTAGGCTTGTTTAGGTTTGGGATCAGTTCGTCAGGGGTCTTGCCCTTGGCCATTTTCTCTTCCTCAGCAGAGCCTGCCGCACCGTTATAGCTTGGCGTCTCCTAGTTTGACGTTAATTGTGGCAAAGATGGGAACCAATACTGACTTTGAAACCGGCCTACACACTCTTTTTTCGAGAGTTTTTGGATCAGGCGCTCCGATGGAAGCATTCAAGCGCTTGTCTGGCGGTGCTAGCCAGGAAACCTGGGCGCTATCTGGCTCGGGAAATTCTGCCATCCTGAGGCGCGCGCCTGGCGGCTCAAGCATGGCTCGCTCGTCCGCCGCCATTGGTTTGCCAGCTGAAGCCAAACTCATCCAATTTGCCGCAGATGCAAATGTCCCAGTCCCGAAGGTCTTGCACGTATTGAGCGAAGAGGACGGTATCGGTGATGGCTTTTTGATGAGCCTCGTCCTCGGCGAAACGATCGCCCGGCCGATCTTGCGCAATGATGAGTTCGCAGGTGCCAGGGATGTGCTCGCGCGGCAAAGCGGAGAAGCGCTCGCCGCCATTCACTCAATTCCGCTCGAAGGCCTACCTTCCGAGCTCGGTCTGAGCGATGGGCAAGCTCAGGTCGAACAGTATGAAGAAATTTATCGAGGGTTTGATGCCCCACGCCCCGTTTTCGAACTTGCAATGCGCTGGCTGAAGGAAAATGCTCCCGCCCCGATGGACAACGTGCTGGTTCATGGCGATTTCAGACTCGGAAATTTGATGATCGATGAGACCGGTCTCGTCGCCGTCTTGGATTGGGAACTCGCGCACATTGGCGACCCGAGAGAAGACATTGCTTGGCTGTGCGTCAATTCCTGGCGATTTGGCCAGACGCAAAACCGTGTCGGCGGGTTTGGCCAGCTTGAAGACCTCCTTACGGTTTATAATGAACGTGCTGGAACTGAAATCAGCACCGCCGACGTGGATTGGTGGGAAATGCTCGGATCGCTGAAATGGGGCGTAATGTGCATGATCATGTACGAAGCTTTCCGGTCTGGCGCGGACCCGAGTGTAGAACGCGCCGCGATTGGTCGACGCGTGTCCGAAACTGAGATGGACCTGATCAACTTGCTGGAGGCCGCAAATGCATAATCAACCCAGCATCGAAGAACTGGTGGCGGCAGTAAAAAGCTTTGTCGACGAGACGGCAGGTCCGGAACTTAAAGGCCATGCCGCGTTCCACGCTCGGGTCGCAAGTAACGTTTTGGCCACGGTTCTCAGAGACCTTCAACAACGCCCCAGCGCCGAAGATGCAGAACGCCAAGGGTTGCTCACTCTATTGGGGGAAACCGCTGAAGGATCTGTCGACGTCTTAAACCGGATGCTGAGCGATCAAATCCAATCTGGTGAAATGGGCATCGAGACCGCGGGTTTACTTGCTCACTTGAAGCGCACAACCATGGCTCAGGTCGAGATTGATCAACCTCGATACTCGGGACTGAAGAACGCCAAATCTTAGGCGGAACAAGACCCGCCACCCAAAACACAAAAACTTGCACAATATGAGTGATTTAGAGACACATCTTTGCGTGACGCCTGAAGCGTCTCTCCAAGATCAAACTGCTCATCATACGGCAATAAGGTGCAGGCGACGACTGAAGCCCGCTTCGCGCCTTTACGCTTGACGACCATCCGCTGCGACGCACACATCATGTCATTCGGGTCCTTGTCGAGAATTCCCCAGCACGCCGTCGTGATTTCCGGTGGGTCGCCGTCCGGCCGCATCTCTGGAAACAAGACAAGTTCACTCGCATTCTCTGGATCAATTGCCAGATACTCATCTGCGATCAACCCAGCATACCCATCTCGCGCAACGCGCTCTTCCTCGCCCCAAATCGTGCGGCCAGCGAGCGCCAGTTTGAACCCATTTTCAGACAACCAGCGAAGCCCTTTTATGGCATGTTCAAACGATCCCGCTCCGCGTTCGTGATCGTGAAGCGCCGCGGAAAAATGATCGAGGCTCACGCGCATAACGAGGCGATTGCCAAAGTCTTCACGTAAAGCCATCAAGCCGCCTTTGATGCGCGGGCGCATCATGGGCTGCATGGCATTCGTCAACATCAAGACGGAATGCCCACGTTCGAGAACGGCCCGAAGGATTTGAAGCATTTCAGGTGCCATGAACGGTTCGCCGCCAGTGAACCCTATTTCAATGGCTTGTTCGCCCGCTTCATCCAATTCGTCGAGAAAAGGCTCGACATCGGCCAAAGTCAGATAGACGAGACGGTCATTGGTCGGTGAACTTTCAATATAGCAATTGATGCATTCGATATTGCACAGTGTCCCGGTATTGAACCAAAGCGTTTTGGTCTTTCCATAACTCACGGTCGCGCGGGCCTCACCTTTGGCGGTGACCTTTGGGTCCTGGAATTTTTCAATGAGAACAGTGTCAGACATAGATCGTATCTATCGAGTTCACCTGAAAAGCGAAGTCACAAAGCTGTTAGCAGCTGCTCTTCGTCAGCTCAGTTGATCTCGGCTAGGCCCGTCTTCCAAGAACAATATGACGGCGTCCCAATGCGCTAATGCCACAGTGTCTCCCATAGCAGCCACTTCAGCGGCGCGCAGTGTCGCGATGACGCTCGCATCCTCGCCATATTGGGTCATCAACGCCATCGCGGCGTCTCGAGCGCTGGTATCGATTTCACTCATTGCCAATGCTCAGCAATCCAAGGCGTCGGCTTTACGTGCTTATAGATCTTCTTGTGAAACGGCGCCTGCCATTTGCCATCCCGCGCTTCATCGGGGTCCGGACGCCCCGTGAACGCCACGATCTTCGTTTCAGCAGGAAGTTTCGGCGTCTGGAACCAATTCATCGGAAATTTTGGCATTAGGGAGTGCTTGAAACTCACACACCATTCCTCTGGCCAATACACCTTGTCCGGGATCATCGCGGAAACGTATTGCTGGCTGGCCCGAAATTCTGCGTGAATCGGCGTGCTGTCGCGCATGTATTTCTCGAAGATTTCCGTGTGCTCGCCAATCGTCCATTTATAAACAGACGTGTTGCCGATCCCCATACCCTTCTGGGTCCAGTTCTCTGCGATGCACATTTCGCCGGGATGATAATCCCAAAAAGGATCCATGTTTCCAGTAACGATGAGATCCACGTCCAGGAATAGAACCTCGCCTTCAAGCCCGCCCAATCCGGCTTGCCAGAGGGAAATTTTGCGCCATGGCCACCAACGGTATTTTTCGGGGAGCTCGATTGGCGGCAGAGGTTGGTATTCGACCTCCGGCAGCAAGCCCTCTTTGTCGTCTGTGAAACACACAAACCGCAAATCCCCGCTCACATTTCGGCGAACCATATTATACAATCGGTTGGCGAAATGAGCGGGGTAGCGTTCGCCCCATTTCATGCAGATCACAGTTTTGGTCATTCTGTTTGCCTACTGCGTTTCTAAAGCCCGCGCCACCGATCAGTTTAGACCGAAAGCAGTTCAACAGTATTTTTTTAAATCCGATCCGGAAAGTGTGTCGTATCAATAACATACAGCTTAAACGCGTGGAGACGTCACCATTTCCAGTTCCTCAACAGCGCCTGCAATCATGTGGTTCCGCCGCGATTTGCGCTTGGATGATAACGCTGCGCTGAGCGCCGCAGTTAAAGCGTCGAACGGAGAGGTTATCTGCCTCTACATTCTCGAAACGGTCGCAGATGGGCGTGCCTTAGGCGGAGCATCGGAGTGGTGGCTGGATAAATCATTGCGCGCGTTGGGTGATGATCTCAATGCCATTGGCGGGACGCTTATCTTGCGCCAAGGCGATGCACGGCACGTCCTAGATCAAGTCATCTCTGAGACGGGCGCCAAGTCGGTATTCTGGAACCGCCGCTATGACGCTCCGGGCCGCGCCGCTGATACCGTGCTGAAAGAACACCTCAAAGACTATGGCATTCAAGCAGAGAGCTCGAACGGAACGCTGCTCACCGAGCCTTGGACTCAAAAAACCGGGGCCGGTAACTATTACAAAGTCTACTCACCTTATTGGCGGTCCGTTCAAGCGAACTACCAGGTCCCCTCGCACATCTCCGCCCCAACCAAGCTGGTTGCGAAAGACGTCGCAACAGAGACATTGGAGGATTGGGCCTTACATCCGACACGCCCCGATTGGTCGGCAGGATTTTACGGGCAATGGGAGCCGGGTGAAGCCGGCGCCAAAGCACGATTGACCGACTTTCTCGCGGGCGCGGTTTCTGACTACAAATCGGACCGTAACCGCCCCGACCTCGAACGAGGCACGTCTGGCCTATCGCCACATCTTGCCTTTGGAGAAATTTGCCCGGCCCAAATTTGGCGCGCGACCAAGTCTCTAATGGATGCCGGCGAGATCGATCAGAATGGCGGACATACATTCCTTTCGGAAGTCGTATGGCGCGATTTCGCTTATGTTCTGCTCTATCACAATCCAGAGCTTGCGACTGAAAACTTCAAGCCAGATTTTGACCTGATGCCTTGGCGTGAAGACTCAAAAAATCTCGAAGCTTGGCAGCGCGGTTTGACCGGATACCCGATTGTCGACGCCGGCATGCGCCAGCTTTGGCAGACCGGGTGGATGCACAATCGCGTTCGGATGATTGTCGCCAGCTTCCTGACCAAACACCTGCTCCTGCATTGGCAGCATGGCGAAGATTGGTTCTGGGATACGCTCGTCGATGCAGATCCGGCATCCAACAGCGCGAGTTGGCAATGGACGGCCGGATCGGGCGCGGATGCAGCCCCCTATTTCCGGGTGTTCAATCCGATCACCCAAGGCGAGAAGTTCGATGAAACAGGCGATTATGTCCGCAAATGGTGCCCCGAGCTCGCTCGGCTGCCCCGGAAATATCTTTATCAACCCTGGGAAGCCGGACCGCTTATCTTGCGAGAAGCCGGCGTCACGCTGGGCGAGACTTATCCACATCCAATCGTAGAGCACAAAGCTGGGCGCCAACGCGCCCTCGATGCTTACGAAACCCTCAAAGAAAGACGAGACGCCGCATGAAACGCATCGCCATCATCGGATCAGGTATCTCCGGACTCGGAGCCGCATACGCGCTCAAAGACGTCGCCGACATCACGGTTTACGAAGCCAATGATCGCGCAGGCGGTCACGCGCATACGATGGACGTCGACTATGACGGACAGTCGATCAGCGTGGATGTTGGTTTCATCGTATATAACGCGCTGAACTATCCCAACCTGATCGGTTTCTTCGATGCGTTAAGTGTTCAAACCGAAGCGAGTGATATGAGCTTCGCCGTCTCAAACCCGGATGGGTATGAATGGGCTTCCACCTTAAACGGCATCTTCGCCCAGCGACGCAATCTCCTCAGTCCCAAATTCCATCGCTTCTGGCGAACGATCTTGAAATTCAATGATCTTGCTCGCGAAGAGCTCCAGGCTGGAAAAATTGACGATATCTCTCTCGGATCTTGGCTGCGCAAGCACAACTTCAAACAAGATTTCCTGGATAATTACGTCCTTCCTATGGGCGGCGCGATTTGGTCGACACCCGAAGCGGAAATGCTCGATTATCCGGCCCGGAGCTTTTTCCAATTCTTTGAAAACCACCGCCTGATGCACAAAGAGCGCCCGAAGTGGCGGACAGTGACCGGCGGCTCTCGAAACTATGTCGAGAAGGTCTCTCAAGTGATCGGTGAACGGCTCAAACTCGGCGCGCCCATCCAATCAGTTCAGCCTTTCGGCGAAAAAGTGCGCGTCAATCTCAAGAGCGGCGCCAACGAGGTCTATGATGAGATCATCCTGGCGACCCATTCCGATACCGCGCTCGAGCTTCTGGACGATCAATACGAGGACAAGCGCTTCCTGTTGCGGTCCGTACGATATCGCTCGAACACGATCTATCTGCACCGGGATCCAAGCCTGATGCCAAAACGCAAAGCTGCTTGGGCGAGCTGGAACGTCATCAAGCAAGACTCGCCCGATATTTGCCTGACTTATTGGATGAACCGTCTCCAAGACCTGGGAAGCGAAGCGCCGCTCTTTGTTACGCTGAACCCGGACACGCCTCCTGCTGAGCATCTCATCTTCGAAAAGATGGAGAAGGCGCATCCACAATTTGACGGCCCCGCTGAAGCTGCCGTCCGAGCGCTCAAGCGTGAGCAAGGCAAAGACCATATTTGGCTCGCTGGGGCATGGATGGGAAGTGGCTTCCACGAAGACGGCCTCAAGTCTGGCCTATCCTGTGCGCTCTCCCTGGGCGGACAAGTTCCATGGCACGCAGAAGGCGTCGAAATCGCCGCTTCCGTGACGGACACTCCGAAAACTGATAAAATAGCGTTTGGAGCCATTTAATCGTGTCGGAGCAACCTGCCCTACAATTGCTGAGAGGCCACACCCTGCATCAACGGTCGGTGCCGTTTACGCATAGGTTCAAATACGGGCTTGCTCTGATCGATATCGACATAGACCGGCTAGATGAAGCGGACGCGACCGCGTCAGTTTTCGCGGTGGATCGCAGCGGGCTTTTCTCCTTCAATCGCAAGGATCATGGCGACCGAACGAATTCACCGCTGCGTCCATGGGCTGAAACGCAATTTCAGGAAGCTGGGATCGATTTGCGCGGGGGCTCCATTCGGCTCATCACATTCCCGCGCCACGCGTTTTACAAGTTCGCACCGATCTCGCTTTGGTTGGGCCATGCACCTGATGGAACGCTGGCCGGTATTCTCTATGAGGTGAACAACACGTTTGGAGAAACGCATGTTTACGCAGCCGCCACGCCTGACTCTTTACGCAATAAGCACGAGACCGATAAGGCTTTCCACGTCTCACCATTCTTTGACGTGTCGGGTGCTTATGAATTCACACTCAAACGTACAGATAATGCGCTCAGCCTGATCGTAGCCACCAAAAAACAAGGGCAACAAACCCATGTTGCGACGATCTCTGCAAAGGCCCAGCCCGCGACCACGGGGGCGTTCGTCAAACTTGCGCTGACCAAGCCCATCTCCAGCCTGACCGTCTCTTTGGCGATCCATTGGCAAGCTTTGAAGCTTTGGCTGAAGGGCGCGAAATATCATTCAAAACCAAAGCAGTCATCTGTGCGTACAACTATTGCTACATCAAGAAGTGCTGCCGGTAAAACAGCACCAGTTTCGGAGACAACAGCATGAGCTTCACCACATTGGATCGCGACATCGAAGACCAATCAAACCACATACTCGCAACAGCTGAAACGCTGCGCCGCCTCTCTGGCGTACCTGCTGGTTTTCGGTTGGCCGGAATGATGCTGCTCAGAGCGAAGCGCGGAACGGTGCGCTTTGATCTGCCCGATGGACGGCGTGTTCTCTTTGATCATGGCCAAAAAGGCCCGAACGCGGTGGTCGAAGTTCACGATTTCGATTTTGCCAAGCGCGCCATTGCTGGCGGCGACGTTGGATTTGCTGAGAGCTATATGGATCAGGAATGGTCGACGCCTGATCTCACCTCGGTTCTGGAATTCTTTTCCGAGAACTTTGAGGCCGCCGGGCAACTCGCTGTTGGTGGCTTCTTCGTGCGTATGAACAATATGATCCGTCACGTGTTCAATCGAAACTCGAAGTCTGGGTCGAAGCGAAATATCGAAGCGCACTATGATTTGGGAAATGAGTTTTACGAGCTCTGGCTCGACGAAACGATGACTTATTCGTCGGCGCTTTACACGCAGCCGACCCTGTCTCTGGAAGATGCTCAGACGGCCAAGTACGCTCGCATCTGCGACGAGCTAGACCTAGCACCTGGTAAATCCGTTCTAGAGATTGGATGCGGCTGGGGCGGCTTTGCCGAACATGCAGCGAAAGACCGCGGCGCAAACGTGACCTGCCTGACGATCTCACCATCTCAGCGTGATTGGGCGCTGAATAGAATCCAACAAGCCGGCCTCGGCGAGAAAGTGGATATACGGTTAGAAGACTACCGCGACCATGCTGGTAAGTATGACGGCGTAGCGTCCATCGAGATGTTTGAGGCTGTCGGCGAAAGTTACTGGCCGAGCTATTTCTCGAAAGTGTCGGAAAGCCTAAACCAGGGTGCAAAAGCGGCCCTGCAGATCATCACGATCCAGGACGATCTGTTTCCACGCTATCGCAAACGCGCCGATTTCATTCAGCGCTACATTTTCCCAGGCGGCATGCTTCCAAGCGAACTAGCTCTTCGAGAGCAAGTGATGTCCGCCGGACTACGCGTTGATGAAACCCACTATTTCGGACCTGACTATGCCAAAACGCTGCGCATTTGGTCAAAAGCGTTTGAAGAGAAATGGGGACAGATTGAGCCTCTCGGTTTCGACGAGCGGTTCCGTCGGATGTGGCGCTTCTATCTCAGTTATTGTGAGGCAGGGTTTGATAATGGTCGCATCAATGTCGGCCACTTCACGCTGGCGAAAGCCTAAACCGAAAATAGATTTAGTAGAGATCTGTCAGGACATATTCGATGTCCTGGCCTCGAACCTCAAACGCGAGTTTCACCCAACGCGATTGGTTATCATACCAAAGGTCCACGACGAGATCTGAGGTTAGTCGGTAATGGGTTGTCTCGATATCTTGACCGTTCACAGCCACAGTATCCTCGCCAATCATCTCGACTTCAATATCCAGGACTTCACCTGTCTCCGTCGAGAGCATTTGCTCCTGATAGACTTGCAAGCGGTTCCAATGACTTGATGGGATCGTGGTCGCCGGAAGCGCGCCCTCAAACTCAGTGCTGTCCACGATGAGCTCATCGTCAACAGTTTTTGCCGAGACCTGTCCTTTACGGCCATCACTATTTGACTTGCCATTCAAAGATACCAGCTGGCCATCGATCCACTCTTCGACACTATCCAGGCGGTATTTGAAGGCCGTGATCGGGCCAAACTTGACCTGTAGGTCGACATCGGTCGTGACGGTCAGTCGACCATCGTCTTGGCGGTCGAAGGTCAGCAAGTGCCGGCCAAAAGGTTTACCCTTACGAAGCACCGTGAAATCGATCGTGGCGCCGTCCGTCGCAACCCATGGCGCTGGCAAGGACGTCAGCTCCGCTGTTTCATCAGCTTGTGCTCCCATTGCGACAAAGGCCCCCAAAATGCCCGCAATCGCAAATCGTCTCATTAGCTAAGTCTCCAAAATGACAGGGCGTCTTGCGCCACATAACAAATGCACATCTGGTCGCCATAAGCGGCGGGGCGATGTCGGACCCCTGGGCGTCCTAGAACCAAGTCGCCGCGATTATAGATGCCATGACCGTCTTCGAATTGCCCTTCCAGAACGACCGTAGCTTCCAAGGCGGAATGACTATGCTCTGGCGCAGATTGACCTGGGTCTAGACGCATCAGTTTTCCCTTGCCCTTACCGCGCTTGGCATAGTGCACGCCTGAAACGCCCTTCTTCCAAGGCACGGTTTCGAAATCACCGAGCGCCAGTTCTAAGGCTTCCGGCAAACGCTCGTGTTCCGTCGTGCGATTCTCAGTCGCCCAAAGGTTCACTGCATCTCGGGTTGAATGCCAAATATTTGCAGCTTCCCGGCCCCGTTCGGACAGGAGAATATGCAATTCAGCCGCAAGCGCCATGTCCGACGACATAGCGCCGGCAGCATGATCAAGCATAAAGGCATGATAAGCGTCAGAATTCATTCAGCAAAACTCACATATCTGTTCTATAGCTTTCTACGCACGCCATACCCATTTGGATCACCTAATCACAGTTGAACTTCCAGGGCTCCACGCCTAGCCTGTCCTGGACGACGAAAAGGCCAAATATGACCATCACATCCTCCGTTTTAGATCTGATCGGAAACACGCCGCTCTTAAGGCTTAACCGGCTCTCGGAAGAGACCGGCTGCGAGATCCTCGGCAAGTGCGAATTCCTCAATCCTGGGCAATCTGTAAAAGATCGCCCCGCCCTCGGCATGGTTCGCGACGCCGAGGCGTCAGGTCGATTGAAGCCCGGCGGCACAATAGTCGAAGGCACGGCGGGAAATACCGGCATTGGCCTCGCCATGGTTGGCGGCGCTCTTGGCTATAAAGTCGTGATCGTAATGCCGCGCACGCAATCAAAAGAGAAAAAAGACGCGGTCCGCAATCTCGGCGCGAAACTGGTTGAAGTCGATGCGGTCCCCTATTCTAACCCGAACCATTATGCGCGGTATTCCGGTCGTTTGGCTGAAGAGCTGAATGAGTCAGAGCCGAACGGCGCCATCTGGGCCAACCAATTCGACAATCAGGCCAATCGCAAAGCGCATTATGAGACGATGGGGCCAGAAATTTGGTCTCAAACCGATGGCAAAGTTGATGGATTTATCTGCGCTGTCGGTTCGGGCGGAACGCTTGCCGGGACTGCAATGTCTTTGCGTGAACAATCTAAAGGTAAAGTCAAAATCGGCATTGCCGATCCTGGCGGCGCGGCGCTCTACGAGTATTACAAATCGGGAGAGCTGAAATCCGAAGGTACATCGATGACGGAAGGGATCGGCCAAGGCCGCATCACCGGCAATTTGGAAGATCTGACCGTCGATTACGCTTACCGGGTTCATGATCGCGAAGCGCTGGATATCTTGTTCGACCTGATCCAGACCGAAGGTCTCAGCCTCGGCGGCTCTGCGGGGATCAACATGGCCGGCGCGGTGCGTATGGCGAAAGACATGGGCCCGGGCCACACAATCGTGACGATCCTCTGCGACTATGGAAACCGGTATCAGGACAAATTGTTCAACCCGGAATTCCTGCGCTCTAAAGACCTCCCCGTTCCAAGCTGGCTGGAGGGCTAGATCTTGAGCACGCCCAAGCCCTTGGTTTCTGCCGAATGGTTGATCGCCAATATCGACGCGCCCGACCTTCAAGTCTTAGACGCGACGTGGGTACCGCCTTTCCTGAAAGACCGCCCAAGCGGCCCGGCTTGTTATGCGGCTGGGCATATTGCCGGCGCGCCCTTTTTTAGCATCGATGATATTGCAGACCAGGAAACGCCCCTCAAGCACATGCTACCTTCGGCGGCGTATTTCGCGGAGAAGGTTGCGACCCTCGGTGTTTCGAGCCATTCGCGCGTCGTCGTTTATGATGGAAACGGCTTTTTCGCGTCTGCCCGCGCATGGTGGATGTTCCGGGCGATGGGACATGATGAGGTTTATGTTCTCGATGGCGGATTGAAAGCGTGGCAGGCAGCAGGCGGTGAGGTTACGACTTCTGCACCCGCGCCAGAAGCTGGCACGTTCAACGCAAGACCGCGCGAAGAACTGGTGAGAGACATGATCGGCATACGAGACCACGTAAAATCACAAGATATCGCGATCCTGGACGCCCGCGCGCAAGGCCGATTTGATGGCACGTCTCCGGAACCGCGCCCCGAATTACCCTCAGGCCACCTGCCCGGAAGCTCCTGCGTTCCCGCCTCTAGCCTCATTGCGTCAGACGGAACCCTCAGATCGGCGGACGAGCTCATGCCGATCCTGAAAGACTATCTCGATAACCCCGTTGTCACATCGTGCGGATCCGGCGTCTCGGCTGCGGTCATATCGTTGGCCCTTGCTAAGGTCGGGAATTGGAATGCAGCCGTCTATGACGGCTCTTGGAGCGAATGGGCGGCGCAAGCAGACAACCCCATTGATACCGTCTCATGAAAGACGAAACCCGGATCATTCATACGCGCTCTGGCCGCGGCCCTGTCGAAACAGTGAACCCGCCTGTTGAGCGAGGCTCGACCGTCCTCTTGCCAACACGTGAAACGCTTTACGGGGATGGCAAAGTCTATGGCCGGATGGGCCTAACGGTTCATCGCGAACTGGAAGCGGCACTTTGTCTGCTCGAGAATGCAAAACACTGCCGACTGACATCAAACGGTTTGCAATCCATCGCGCTCGCAATTGGCGCGGTTTTAGAGTCTGGAGACCACATTCTAATTCCAGATTGCGCATATGGCCCTAGCCGTCGTTTTTGTACGCGCCGTCTCTCCGCGATGGGGATTAGTGCGACCCGCTACAACCCAACAATCGGCACAAAGATCGCGGATCTCATCGAGGATCATACCAAAGCCATCCTGATCGAATCTCCGGGGTCGCTGACTATGGACATCATCGATACGCCAGCAATGGTTGAAGTCGCGAAGGCGCATGATCTGATCACCCTATTCGATAACACATGGGGCGTCGGGGTGTTCCATCGCCCGCTTGATCTCGGGATCGATATCGTGATGCAAGCGCTGACAAAATACCCGGTTGGGCATGCGGATGCTTTGGGCGGCGCGGTGATGACAAATTCACCACGTTTCGCGAACAAGATCGCGATGTGCAGCGAAGATTGGGGCATATCGCTCAGCCCTGATGATGCCTATTCAGCGCTCCGCGGTCTTCGGAGCCTTCACATGCGTTTGAAACAGCATGAGGCCAGCGCCATCAAAATCGCTAAATGGCTTAGCACACGACCTGAGGTCGACTGCGTGTTGCACCCAGCTCTTGAAAGTCACCCAGACCATGCCCTTTGGAAGCGCGACTTTACCGGTGCGAATGGCCTGTTCTCGCTGACACTAAAAAAGCTGTCATTGGAGCAATTGGACAATTTTCTCGAAGCGATGACACTGTTCGGTATGGGCTTTTCATGGGGCGGGTATGAGAGTCTGCTTATCCCGTGCGATGATCAATTAGATCGGATCGAAGGCGATCGGATCCACGATCGCGCTGGCCCACTTTTACGCATTCATATCGGTCTTGAAGATCCGGACGATTTGATCGCTGATCTCGAGCAATCCTTCGCTGCAATCAACGCCTAGCGAACCTGCCCGCGGACTTGCCCCTGATGCAGGGCGCAGATCAGCGTAAACAAACGTCGGGACGTGTCGAAATCGACTTTGACTTTGCCCTCTAACCGCTCCGCTACAAGGTCTGACCCTTCATTATGGATGCCACGGCGGGCCATATCGATCGCTTCGATCTGATGCGTGGATGAGCTGCGGATCGCATCATAATAGCTTTCGCAAATCATGAAGTAATCACGGATCACACCACGAAACGGTGTGACGGACAGCAAGAAAGTGTGGACGGACTCTCCGCCCTCGGTCTTGATTTCAAAAACCAGTTTGCGCTCTTGCATGGAAAGCTTCAGCGCATACGGCCCATTATCTTTGCCATCGACCTCGAAACTATTCTCTTCCAGCAGGTCAAAGATCGCGACGCGGCGTTCATGCTCCGCATCGGGACCAGACGCTGCAAGCGTGTCCTCGTCGATATCTACACTGACCAGTCTGTGTTCAGCCATTTTTGCTTTCGCGATTTAGCCTTCATTCGTCCTGATCGAAACCGACCGCGCGTGGGCTGGCAGACCTTCGGCCTCTGCGAGGCGAAGCGCTGCTGGCGCCAATGCGGCGAATCCTTCCGGACCGGCCTTTTGTACACTCATTCTTTTTAGAAAGTCATACAAACCTAAACCAGAGCTAAATCGGGCTGCGCGACTGGTTGGTAAAACGTGGTTAGATCCGGTTACATAATCGCCCAAAGCTTCCGGCGTATGATGGCCGAGGAAGACCGCGCCCGCATGTTTGATTTTGGGGAGCAACGCTTCCGGATCGGCAATCGCCAACTCTAAGTGCTCTGCCGCTATCTTATTGGCGACTTCGGCCGCTTGATCGAGTGATTTTACCAGAATGAACGCCCCATGCATATCCCAAGCTGCGCGCGCCCGCACCTCGGTTGAGAGAGTTTTCAACTGGCTTTCCACAGCCTCATCCACAGACTTAGCCACAGATTCGTTTGTCGTTATCAAGATCGATTGGGAGCTGGCATCATGCTCTGACTGGCTGAGCAGGTCGGCTGCAATCCAGCTTGGATTGGCTGTATCGTCTGCAATCACGAGGATTTCGGAGGGTCCAGCAATTGTATCGATCCCGACGCGGCCAAAGACTTGGCGCTTCGCTTCGGCGACATAAGCGTTTCCAGGGCCGACAATTTTATCCACAGGCTTTAATCGCCCGGCTCCATAGGTGAAAGCCGCAACCGCCTGCGCGCCGCCAATCGGGTAATACTCATCGACGCCAGCTTTCAATGCCGCATACGCGACAGCGGGAGCGAGTTGTCCTTTTGGTGCAGGCGCAACCATCGCCACGCGTTCTACACCCGCGATTTTGGCAGGAACGGCATTCATCAAAACTGAGCTTGGATAAGACGCCAAACCACCGGGAACATAAACGCCAACACTATCTAGTGCCGTCCAACGCCAGCCAAGCTGAACGCCCGCCTCGTCGGTAAACTGATGATCTTCAGGACGTTGCTTGGTATGGTAAGCTGCGATCCGTGCCGCCGCAAAGTCGACGGCTTCCTTCAGGTCGGTGGGGCAGGCATGCGCCAGGCGATGTAAATCGACATTATCGGATTGCAGCGTGGTTGGATCGAGGACCAGTTCGTCGAATTTCGCGGTATAGCGCGCAACCGCTTCGCCGCTATTCGCCTGCACGTCGGCAATCACATCCCGAACGGTTTCAGCAACATCATCAACGGCCCCGCGCGGTTCCGCCAGAAAGGCATCAAATTCTTGGTCAAAGCTCGCTTTGCGAGCATCAAACGTACGGGCCATTTCTATCGTCGTTTCTTATCGTGATCCGGGCGCTTCCGGGTCGCCCATTCATAAGCGCTGTCGAGCAAGGTGGCGTCGATTGTCTCGACTTCAAGCGCCAGCTCGCCGTCGCCCGCGAATAGGATAGAGATCGTGCCACCGGGCGGCTCATCTGCAGGTGTAAAACTTACCGATAGAATGGACAAAACCATATCGAGATCAGCCTTAGTGACCGCGCGCGTCTTTACGCCGAGGACGCCATCAAAAGCCAGCAGGGCTCTGACACGAGTTTGAGGCCCACGCTTTGACGCCGAGTCTTCCCACTGAAAGCGGTTAACCTCCAGCGTGAAGCGCCGACGTTTCTGGTCATATTTGAGGTTTTCCGCTTTTAGAACAGCATCCTGCGCTGCGCTGGAGATGACCTCCAAGTCAGCCGCGTCCTCTGCGATCAATCGCAATGCCCTGCCCTCAGCCATATCTGCCTCTACTCTCCGTCTTCGCGCCTAATATCAGCGCCGCAATCAGAGAGTTTCTCCTCTAAACGTTCGAAACCGCGATCCAAGTGATAGATCCGGTTCACCTGTGTCTCACCTTCAGCTGCGAGTCCAGCGATCACGAGTGAGACAGAGGCGCGCAAGTCGGTTGCCATAACGGGGGCTCCGCGCAGCTGTTCTACACCCTGCACAATCGCCTCTTTTCCGCGCACCTGTATATCGGCGCCGAGACGCGACAATTCAGGGGCATGCATGAAGCGGTTCTCAAAGATGTTCTCGCGAATCACGCTGGTCCCGTCGGCAATAGACATAAGCGCCATAAACTGTGCCTGAAGGTCAGTTGGGAACCCCGGATGCGGCTGCGTATCTACGTTGATCGCTTTCAAAGCGGCGCCATTGCGTTGGATGCGTATGGTCGCGGCGGCTTCATCGGCGTCGACCGTCACACCGCAGCGTTTCAGCGCGTCAATCATAGCGCCTAACGCGGCAACCGGAGCGCCCTCCAGCGTAACATCGCCGCCCGCTGCGGCCGCTGCCATTGCATAAGTCCCCGCCTCAATACGATCCGGCATCACCGAGTGCTGGGTGCCGGAGAGGGACTCGACGCCTTCAATGCGGACTGTCGCCGTGCCTGCACCGCTGATCTTCGCGCCCATCTTGTTGAGACAATCCGCCAGGTCCGCAATTTCAGGTTCACGGGCGGCGTTTTCGAGAACCGTCTCGCCCTTGGCCAATGTCGCGGCCAACATGGCGTGCTCGGTTGCCCCAACAGAGACAATCGGGAACACGATTTTCGCGCCTTTAAGGCCGTGGATCGCCGCCGCTTTGACATAGCCGGCTTCGACTTTCAGATCCGCGCCGAGGGCTTCGAGGGCGTTTAGGTGCAGATCAACCGGGCGCGCGCCAATGGCACAGCCGCCTGGAAGAGAGACGGTCGCATGGCCTTCTCGTGCCAGCATCGGTCCAAGCACATTGAAACTCGCCCGCATTTTTCGGACTTGATCGTATGGCGCGATCGTCGACGTTAGCTCAGCCGCGTTTAGCCGGCACTCGCTATCCCCTTTCGGCCAATATACTTCGACCCCAAGGCTTGCGAGCAGTTGGCTCAGAAAGCGTGTGTCCGCGAGGTTCGGTGTGTTGGTGAGCGTGAGCGGCTCTCTGGTCAGCAAGCACGCTGCCATGAGTTTCAGAGCCGAGTTCTTAGCGCCGGAAACCGGGATCGTGCCGTTCAGCTTTCGCCCGCCCGTAATTTTTAAACTGTCCATACGTCGCAGCTATAGCGCCGCGCACGGCGAACGAAAGGCGCAATTGCGGCAGGATCGTAACGCTTTGAACAGGGACTTTGACAAATTATCGAATATCGATATGTATCGTATTATGACAGGAAGAAACTTTGGCTTTGAACCTGGCGATGTTGTTGCGATTCCCTTCGGCATTGGCCTCTCTCACTATGGCATCGTGACCGCGCAAGGCACGGTCATTTCTAACTCTCGCAAACATGGCGGCGTGGTCGAGCAAGGCTTCGCGGACTTCGCAAACGGAAAACGCGTTCGTTTGTGTGAACGGACAGATCCATTGAGCGGGGCAATCGCTGAAACAAGGGCGCGCCGTGCTAAAGGAAAGTCGTACCGGCTGACCGAATCGAATTGCGTTCACTTCTCTCGTTGGAGCCATCGCCAGAAACCGACCTCGATCCAAATCGCCTCTGCAACTGCTCGCACATTCGCTGACTTGGTGTTCGGTCACCGGCGGTAATCGCTACTGGATGTCTCTATAGGTCTTTTGAATCAGGCTTTTCGGCGGGTTTCGGCTTTCGTGTTGCCGCCTTGCGGCGCTTTAAATTGTCCCGCAAAGCCGATTTCAGGCGGGCATCGCGCTTTTCTGTTCGTAATTTGTCAGCCATGATTACAGTCTTTGTCCAGAAACCATCTTTTCATACTGTTCTGCTTAAGCTAATCCCCGGCAACACAAAAGGCCGCGGTAGCTCAGTGGTAGAGCGCATCATTGGTAATGATGAGGTCGGGAGTTCAATTCTCCCTCGCGGCACCATGCTTTAGGTGTACCCCCCTGTAAACAATAGGCTTTTCAGTAAGGCAAAGGTGCCAGTCCCCCCAGAAGCCCCCCCCATGCCCACCAAGTTTACCTTACGTAAAGATTTATATATAGAGGCCCGATGGTACACCCGGTCTGTCCCGGCTAGGTCGGGACACCGGGACAAAAACCCCTTAACCCCTTGTATTCATGAAATAAACACCGCTTCACAGGCCGGGACAAAATGGCCCCTTTTTTGGACAGGCCGGGACAAATACCCACAACAATAACAATACCTTACAGAGATTTGTCCCGGTGTCCCGGCCTCTATCATATAAGAGCGATCAATAACGGTGCCCACCAAATCAAGTTTCGCACCTAGATTGGAGTACATGACAGATGGTATCAGCTGCCTCCTCCTCCGCCATCACCTCCTGTACTAATTATACTTTTTACGAATTCCACAAAATTCTCGCGTGATTTCTCGCCAGGTGTTTCTCTGGACCCTGCTCTTTAAACGCTTCGTCAGGAAAATAGCGCAGGCATCTTTGATGCGGCACGATGATGGATTGACGTATGTTCTTTGATACGAGAACTATGCCGAAAATGAACAGTCTGAACCAAATCGTAAGAATCAAACTACCAAATAGGACTGCGCGATCACTGAGACGCTGACTGAGTAAGACCTAAATGAAGTACGAGCCAATCCCAGTAACCCCAGAAATGGTGACATGGGCCCGCGAGCGGGCGGGCCTTTCCATTAAGGAGGCTTCGCAGCGATTCAAATCCATTGCCAAATGGGAAGCAGGTACAAACTTTCCGAGTTATCCGCAGATCGAAAAAATGGCGCAGGAATTCAACTTGCCAGTTGCGGTATTTTTCTTCCCGGAACCACCTGAGCTGCCGAAGATTTCAGAGTCTTTTCGAAGTCTTCCAGCCCACGAATTCGAACAGCTACCGCGTCGAGTTAGGTTCCTCGTTCGCAAAGCAAAAGCATTTCAGCTTAATCTGAGCGAGTTAGAAGGTGGAAAAAATCCATCGGAGCGAAAAATAGTTAGTGAACTTCATTTTTCGCCCGAACAATCGGTTGAGAACATGGCGCGCGCCGTTCGCGAGTTCATCGGTATTTCGATTGAAACGCAACGATCATGGCCTTCAATTGAAGAGGCATTGAGTCAATGGCGGTCGGCCCTCCACAATCTCGGCATCTCGATTTTCAAAGACCAATTCAGACTGGAAGGATATTCGGGCTTTTGTCTGTATGATCCCAAATTTCCATTGATTTACGTGAACAATACGAGCGCGAAAAGTCGCCAAATCTTCACCCTGTTTCACGAACTCGCACACCTATTGTTTGAGACCAGCGGTATCGATCAAGTATCAGATTCTTACTTAGCCAGACTAAAAGGTCAGCAGAAGGCAATTGAGGTAAAGTGTAATCAGTTTGCAGCCGAATTCTTGTTACCAGACGCCGTTTTTGAACAATCGCTCGCTGGTTTTCCAGCGACAGAGCAAACCGCGAGCAAAATTGCGTCGGAGTTCCATGTTAGTAGAGAGTTTATTTTTCGACGGTTTCTTGATCGAGAATTGATCTCCAAGACCGTCTATGATGCTGCCGCTAAGCGTTGGGCCTCGGAACGCGGAGGCGGGTCCGGAGGAAATTACTACAATACGAAGTTTGCATACTTGGGACGCGATTACATTAGCCTGGTGTTCTCGCGGTTCTACCAGAACCGTATTGATGAAGCGCAAGCAGCTGAATTTTTGGATGTTAAGCCCAAGTCGTTGAGCGGTCTTGAAGCGAAATTGATGCAGAACGCGGCGTGAGTTATGTTTTCGACACCAATGCGTTCAGTGCTCTCTTTAAGAGTTACTATAGAAAACGGTTTCCGTCTCTATGGGCAGAGTTTGACCACCTAATCGCTACCGGCGAAATCGTCTCTACGAGAGAGGTATTGAGAGAGTTGGAAGGTTATTCCAACGATGAACTGAACAATTGGTGCAAGAACAATGGGACAGTATTCTCGACGCCGACAGCGGTTGAGGGCGCGTTCGTAGCAAAGATTTATCGGGTGCAGCATTTTCAGCAGAACATTGAACGGACTAAACTGCTGAAGGGGGGCAACAACGCCGATCCATTTGTCATCGCGAAAGCCGCAAGCATGGCAGGTTCAGTCGTGACGTTGGAAAAACCAAAACCAAACGCTGTCAAGGTTCCAAATATCTGCATTCACTTTGGGATTTCTTGCATGTCCCTAGAGGAATTCATGGAAGCAGAGAGCTGGAGCTTCTGAACCATCTATAACTTTCTGATGTTTCTAAAATACATACGGTCGACCGGATGCTTCGCATTTTGAAAGCTTCAGTCTTTGATCAATATCCGGACTTAGATCGGTATATCGGCCGTATACTCGTATATACCGCTTATATATGTTCTTTTTTAGGTTCTAACTATCTTGCCAACGACCCGTTCCAACGCGAAGCCGCAAATATCATCTGGCCGGTCGATAGTGTCGGAACCGGGCTGGCAAACATCCCAAGGCCAATTAGAGAGTTTCTGGACAACAAAATTCGCGACCTGTTCGGCATCGAGAAGCAATTGTGAGAAGGGAATTCATGAGAAATTTTATTGCACTGGCCGCACTAGCCGCTGTCGGTTGCTCGGCTGAGGTATCCACGACGACAAAGGCAACGCCGGTCGAGACTGACAGTGTCGCGCCAAGCGCTGATGCGACCAAAGCAGCCTCGCGTTTCGACGTGCCGTCCGATGCCGACCACACCTACTATCTGCGAGGTATGACGAGGGCGGCGAATTGGAAGTACTTTGTGGATGTAGAAAGTCATGGGCCAGGAGGCACGTTATTCACCAGAAGGGTAATAGACTGCAACGCCGACATATATGGAAACCCATGGAACACTCGCGAGAGCATACTGATTGCGGAGGCGACCACGCTAGCGGAGTTCAACACAAAGCTCGATACTTTTGAGACCAGCACGAAGCCAATTATTCAGGGCTCTATTACTGACTACGTCGCTAGACACGCCTGCTCAAAAGTCGATCGGCCATAATATCAAAAGCCAATCCTAACAATGACGTGCTATTCGTCAGATACGAGGAGAATATCCCTTCACCTCACAGGCCTCGGTCTGCTGCTTTCGGGCGGTGGGCAGGGGCTTTGGTTTGACAAGAAACAGAGCACTGCGTCACGAAAATCAGTCAACCAATGAGAATTCTAGAGGGTATACCACCTTGTTTGTGAATGTAGGCTCTCCACTGATTATCTCAGGAGCAAATCGCACGCCCTCAACCGCTCTTATAGCTTCGCGTTCGAAAATTCTGTCCGTGCATGTGGCGACTGCATTGGTCGGCACTCCGTCGATATCAACATCAAAGAGAACGTCACATGTTCCTTTGGTCTGCCCCACCGAGGTGGTCCACTGTCTTTGTTAGTCCGGCGGTTTCCACGTAGCAGCGATCATGCTGCTACCTCCACATGGTAAGGCAGGATGATCGCTGCGGGCAAGATGGCTTCTGGAGCGGGTGATTTATAGCC